>CAWJIL010000012.1:0-312446 GCA_963842925.1 uncultured delta proteobacterium | reverse complement strand
CCTGCCAGCCATGTTTATGGATCAGCCCGGTTCGAATCTGAACAAGGAGTCACTCGATGCGATGATAAGCGAATATTATACTGCCATGGGATGGGATGAAAAAGGAAACCCGGATCCAGGCTTATTGAAAGGCACAGGTGAATGACCCAAATGGAAAATGGATTCAAACCCGAATTAAGCGTGTTGTCTCTGGAAGACAAAGAAAAAATTTTTGATGCAGCCCTGCAAGTGCTGGAAAATATCGGTATGCAGTTGTTCCATGAAGAGGCGCTTGCCCTCATGGAAAGAGCCGGCTGTATTGTAAACGAAAAGCAAACTGTCAAAATATCCCGGAAACAGGTGTTAAAAGCGATTGCATCCGCGCCGGAAAACATCCCCGTTTACAACCGCGAGGGAGAACACGTCATGGATCTGGGCGGGCGCAGAGCCTATTTCGGCACCGGTTCCGACCTGATGTACGCGTTTGACGCGTCGAAAGGGGAGCGTCATTTAACTGGTCTGGCTGATATCGAGCGTGCAGCACAGGTGTGTGACGCCTTGCCGAATATCGACTTTGTCATGTCGTTTGCACACCCTCAGGAACTGCATCCCGATGTGTCCTATCTGGAGAGTTTCCAATGCATGGCATTAAATTCCGTCAAGCCCATCGTCAACACAGCCAAAGACAGAAGCGATCTGTCCGCCATGTGGGAAATCAGTAAAATATTACGGGGCAGCGAGGCAGATTGCCGTAAGAAACCCTATACGATCCAATACGCAGAACCGATCAGCCCACTCAAGCATCCCCATTCGAGTGTCGACAAACTCATTTTTTGTGCGGAAAAGGAAATGCCGGTCATTTACTCGCCTGCACCGATTGCCGGTTCAACAGCGCCCATGACCATTGCCGGCCATGTTGTTCAGGGCTTGGCCGAGTCTTTATTCGGACTCGTCGTCCACCAGTTAACGACTAAAGGAGCCCCATTTCTGATGGGCATCGGTACCGCTGTATTGGATATGAGCACAAGCCAGTGTTCCTACAATGCACCGGAATATCTGATGGCTTATCTGGCGACCGTTGAGATGAGTCACCATCTCAACCTGCCGAACTGGGGTTATGCCGGCACCAGCGATGCGCAAATACCGGATGGCCAGGCAACATTCGAAGCCGGCTTGATGTCGTATATGTCTCTGGTTGCGGGCTCGAACCTGAACCATGATGTGGGATATCTCGATTTTGGACTAACCGGGTCACTCGAAATGGTGGTCATCATGAACGAAGTGATCGGCCAGATTCGCAGGATGCAGCAGGGGATTCCCGTAAACGGAGAGACGCTGGCCGTTCAGGTTATCGAAGAAGGTGCGCGGCAGGGCGAGTTTTTATCCCATCCGCACACCTTGACACATTTACGCGCCACACAATGGCGCCCGCAACTTATGAATCGCATGGGACATGAACAGTGGGATCTTTCCGGCAGGAAAGACCTCCTATCACGGGCAGGCGAGCAGTTGAATAATATCATTGAAAATCATCAAGTAAGACAGATCGCCGAGGACAAAGCCTTGCAGATAGAGGCATGCATGGATCGATTCCGCGGAAAATTTCTATAGAAGCATTAACGGGAAAGCTTCGGGCTGAACCGAAACAGCGAGCGCATTCCCCGTAGCTTGCTGCGAGTTTCTTCAATTGCCTTGTGCCGGCGCTGACCAGGTTCGTGAAATTTTCGGATTAAGACGTCCTCTCCTTTTTCAGGTCCTCGATCTGTTTGAGAAGGGCATCGTATTCGTCTTCGAGTGCCAGTAGATCCATCATTACCGGCGGTTTCACAGAGTGAGCCGGCAGCCGTTTTTTTGTTTCGCCGATCTCATCATCCAGCTCTCGGAGTCTCTTATAAAGCTCAGCCAGTCTGTTCATATGTTCTCCTGACATAAAGAATCCATAACATCGTGTAACGATATTATTTGTTGATAAGATGGTGCCATACGTTATCGAACATCTCCTGAGATGCTTTGTAGGCGGCCTCAGGATCTTTATGATAAATGCCATCGACGATGGCGCCATGAAACGGCAGGGACTCTTTCTGGACGCCGATATCGGCTGTGTCGCTTTCCCGGGCCTTGTGGACCGCATTTCTTACGGTACTGCCTATTTGAGATAAAAGATCATTGTGGCTGGCATTGAGAATTTTTGAATGAAAGAGTATATCCATGTCCAGATAATGCTGATACACATATCGATTGCCGTCACTCAATATCGTCTCCATTTGTGAAAGAATAAGCTTGATGTCCTCAACTTCAGACTTTGTGGCCCTGCGGGCAGCCTGACGGGCAGCCTC
Source organism: uncultured delta proteobacterium (assembly GCA_963842925.1). Classification (GTDB taxonomy): domain Bacteria; phylum Desulfobacterota; class Desulfobacteria; order Desulfobacterales; family B30-G6; genus B30-G6. The sequence continues at coordinate 310,131 of CAWJIL010000012.1, read as the reverse complement.
AGATTCGATCAGCCGGCGCACTTCGGTGACATTTTTCAAAAAAGTGGTCTTGTCTTCGATCTGTAATCGCCAAACCAGAACTTCCGGATCAAACAGATTCCAGTTTTCACGCGGCAGTACCTGGGTGCCCACCCGGGGACGGGTCTGAATCAGCCCTTTCTGGGTCAACACTTTGATGGCTTCCCGCAGAACACCCCGGCTTACGTGCAATTCCCCGCTCAACTGATCTTCCGTGGGCAGCACCTCTTTTGTGCGATATCTTCCCCGGATAATCCGCTGGCCGATTTCATCCACAATATATTGATAAAGTTTGCGGTGGTAGGTGTCGGCATGCATGCTGTCACTCCCTAATCATAAAATCATAAAATGATTAAATCATTATATCTTAAGTTCTGTCTGACGTCAAATAAACCCAAGTGTTTTATTCTTCTATAGAGCAACTGCTTATTTAATTTTTATATCAAATGCTTATGAAAGATATCAATTTGTGTAACAATAGGAAAAGGCTTGACATAAAAGCTTAATTATATAATCATTCTACAATTAAAACAGATAATTGATTTTCGGAAAATCATTGGATCAGGAGGTGGGTATGTCTTCAACGCTTATTGAGATGGAAGAGCAATATGGTGCACACAACTATAAACCCTTGGATGTCGTTCTCAGCAGAGGGGAAGGTGTTTGGGTGTGGGATGCGGATGGAAACCGTTATATGGATTGCCTGTCTGCCTATTCCGCCGTAAATCAGGGTCACTGTCACAAGAAAATCATGCAGACACTCATGGATCAGGCACAGAAACTGACTTTGACATCAAGGGCATTTCGGAACGATCAACTCGGCCCTTTCTATAAAGAATTGTGTGAACTGACCTGTTCTCACAAGGTCCTGCCCATGAACAGCGGGGCCGAGGCTGTTGAAACCGCTATTAAAACGGTCCGCAAATGGGGGTATACCGTCAAAGGTGTCCCGGAAAACGAAGCCGAGATCATCGTATGTGAAAACAATTTTCACGGCAGAACCATATCCATTGTCAGCTTCAGTACGGACCCTGATGCACGTAAAGGGTTCGGTCCTTTCACACCGGGATTTATCGTTATTCCCTATGGGGATGCCACCGCGTTTGAGGCAGCCATTACACCGAAAACCGTTGCCTTTCTTGTGGAACCGATTCAGGGGGAGGCCGGTGTCATCATCCCGCCTGAGGGTTATCTTAAAAAGGTCAGGAAAATATGCACCCAACAAAACGTCATGCTTATTCTGGATGAAATACAGACCGGGCTGGGTCGTACAGGCAAACTCCTGGCGGAAGAGCATGAAGGAATCGAAGCAGACCTGACTCTTATCGGCAAAGCCTTATCCGGGGGCTTTTATCCGGTGTCGGCAGTTCTCTCGAATTCAGAGGTCATGAATGTCCTGCAACCGGGCGAGCACGGTTCAACCTTTGGCGGCAATCCCCTGGCATGTGCGGTGGCACGGACAGCCCTTAAGGTACTCATTGACGAGGGAATGATCGAAAACGCAGCAAAGATGGGGGCCGTATTTTTAAACGGCTTAAAAAAGATTGCAAATCCGCTGATTAAGGACGTCCGTGGAAAAGGTCTGATGCTTGCCGTGGAGTTTTATCCAGAGGCGGGAGGGGCCCGTCAATTCTGCTTGAGGCTCAAAGAAAATGGACTGCTCTGCAAAGAGACACATCAAAATCGATCCGTTTTGCACCGCCTTTGATTATTACCCAGACAGAGATTGAATGGGCTTTGGAAATAATAGCCAAGGTTATTAGTGCATAAACTCATATATCAATCAAATAAACAATGAGCGTGTAAACCGTTCACAAACAAGCGACATCGTCGCGTATGATAAAATCGCTCAAGCGATTTTATGGAGGAAACGGAAATGGTGGAAAATGTCATTATCATGGGAGCAGCCGGACGGGATTTTCATAATTTCAATGTCTATTTCAGAGATAACCCGAGGTATCGGGTCATCTGTTTTACCGCCACGCAGATACCCGATATTCATGGGCGTCAGTACCCGCCGCAGCTTGCCGGGTCCATGTATCCCGATGGGATTCCCATAGAAAGTGATGAGCGGCTGATGGAAATGATCAAAGAGAACAAAATCGATCTGGTGGCCTTTTCATACAGCGACGTACCTCATACGGAGGTGATGCACAAGGCTTCCCAGGTGATTGCCGCCGGTGCTGATTTTATCATCATCGGTGCGTCTTATACCATGCTGCCCTCCACAAAAAAGGTGGTTTCCGTTTGTGCCGTGCGGACAGGCTGCGGGAAATCCCAGACCAGCAGGCAGATCGTACAGGTTCTCAAAGATGCAGGCAAAAAAGTGGTTTCCGTTCGCCATCCCATGCCCTACGGTGATTTGACCAAGCAGATTGTTCAGCGTTTTGCCACCTATGAAGATTTTGAGAAACATGCCTGCACCATTGAAGAGCGCGAAGAATATGAACCGGTGGTTGATATGGGCGCCATCATATATGCGGGCATCGACTACGAGAAAATACTTCGCCGGGCCGAAAAAGAAGCGGAAATTATTGTCTGGGACGGCGGCAACAATGATACACCATTCTATAAGCCGGATGTGCATGTGGTGGTTTTCGACCCGCACCGCGTTGGTCATGAAACAACCTTTCACCCCGGTGAAACCAATATGTTGTTAGCTGACATCGCTGTTATCAACAAGGTTGACAGCGCAGACCCCAGGGATGTTGAAACACTGAAGCAGACCATTGCCCAGCACAATCCCAAGGCCAGAATTGTTTTAGCCGACTCAGAAGTAAGTGCTGAAAATGGAGAAAGCATGCAGGGCAAACGTGTCCTGGTTATTGAGGATGGACCGACCCTTACTCACGGAAACATGAAATTCGGTGCCGGTGTCATTGCGGCTCAGCGATACGGAGCGGCAGAGATGGTGGATCCGCGACCGTACCTGGTGGGCTCTCTAAAGAAAACCTTCGAGACGTATCCGGAAATCGGTAAGGTGCTACCTGCCATGGGATATGGCGAGCAGCAGGTTAAAGACCTGGAAGCAACCATTGACGCATGTGAGTGTGATCTGGTTGTATCGGCCACACCCATAGATCTTACACGATTGGTGAAAATCGAGAAACCCATCCTCCGGGTTCGCTATGACTATCGAAACAACAGTGAACCAACCCTGGGTGAACTCGTCATGGAAATGCTCAGTTAGCCGTTGGAGGTGCGAAACCATGAACCAAACCGGCATAGGCGTTTCAAAACCCACCCTGTTGATAGCCCTGGGCGGAAATGCAATGATCCGGAAAGGACAGCAGGGGACAATCTCCGAGCAATTCGAGAATCTCCGGGTTCCCATTGGCCAAATTGCAGCCCTCGTCCATGAATACAATATCATTATTTCCCACGGTAACGGACCACAAGTCGGGAATCTGATGCTGCAGCAGGAATCCTGTAATGCAGTACCCAAGCTGCCCCTGGAGATACTAGTGGCCCAAACCCAGGGACAGATCGGGTACATGATCGAATCCGTATTGGATGAAATGCTCATGGAACAAGGTGCGGGCTTTCACCCCCTTGTTTCGTTGATTACCTATGTGGTTGTAGACAGAAATGATCCTGCATTTGTCCGCCCGACCAAACCGATTGGGCCGTGCTTTACCGCAATGGAAGCCAAAAAACTAACGTATCCCACGATGCAGACTCCCAAGGGATTTCGACGTGTTGTCGCTTCGCCGAATCCTGTTACCATTATTGAAAAAAGAGAAATCCAACGATTGATAAACGCTGGATTTCTTGTCATCTGTTGTGGCGGAGGCGGTATTCCCGTGGTTCGAAATGGGCGTGCTTTCAATGGTGTGGATGCCGTTATTGACAAAGACCTTGCCAGTTCGCTTCTGGCCGTAGAAGTCGGAGCCGAATTGCTGGTGATCGTCACGGATGTAGAAGGTGTTTTAAGCGACTTTGGCACTCCCAAGGAAAAGGTGATTCAGCGTCTTTCAGTAAAAGATGCCAGAGATTTCTTGGGTCACAACCAGACAGGCAAGGGATCCATGGAACCGAAGGTGCAGGCGGCCGTGCGCTTTCTGGAACATGGCGGCAAACGAGCCGTGATTACGGGCCTCGATGCGATTACTTCCGGGGTAAACGGAACGGCAGGTACCCAGATCGTTTGTGTGTAAGGGGCTTCCATGGTGCCCGGCGTTAGAACGGATAGAAGGCCAGGAAGTTTGAAGTTGTTAGTAGGCTTTCAATATAAGCTGTAAGCCATAAGCATTAAGCTGCTTAAAGCTTATGGCTTAATGCAGCTCATCATCTTTTGGGTCAGGGCAGGAAGGATATCAAACAGATCACCGATGACAAAATAGTCACAGTGAGCCAGGATGGCAGCGTTTGCATCGGTATTGATGGCGATGATCAAGCCGGATGTTTTCATTCCGGCCAGATGCTGAATAGAGCCGGATATACCGCAGGCGATGTAAACCTTGGGGTTGACCTTGGTGCCGGTCTGACCCACCTGCATGGCATAGGGTACCCAACCTGCGTCCACTGCCACTCGTGAAGCACCGACAGCTGCTTCTCCAATAGACTTGGCACAGGCAAAGAGAATCTTGAAATTCTCTTTGTCTTTCATACCCCGCCCACCCGACACGATGACATGGGCTTCCGACAGGTTCTGAGTATCCGGCTTTCCTGGAACCACTTCCAGAACATGCAAGTCTGAATCTTCTGGGACATCAATAACCTGTTCAATGATATGAGGTGTTGTCGGATGAACAACGGCAGCGATGGCATTGGGTCGCATGCCATAGAGGACCGTTTCCCCGGACAGATGAAAGGTAGCCATGGTTTTTCCTGAATACTGAGATGTTTTTGCCGTCTGTCGATCGATGTCCACGTGGACGCAGTCCATCACCAGGGGTGCGTCGAGGATAGCGGCAATTCGCGGCAGAAGATCTTTTCCCTGAGCCGAGGTCAAACCCATGAGCGTATGGATATTCAAAGATTTCATGACGGTGACGACCCCATGCGCCCAGCGCGCAGGATGCCAGTCGGGTCGATTCATCACGACTTTCACGATATGATCGACCCCATATCGGGCCAGTTGCTGCTGGATGTCTGGTGTTACAGCCTCCATCAGGATAGCAAAAACCTCGTGTCCTTCCTTCACGACTGCGGTGATCATCCCCAGATTCGCCGGTTTCAGAACACCCTCTTTTAGCTCGATGAGCAGGCCGATTTTTTTCAATTCGATCCTTTTTCCTGTTTTGTAACGATCGTAATTTCATTAAATTGTTTCACTCGAACCCTCGGACCCTCGAATCCTGGAACCCTTCCTTATATTACCCGGGCTTCATCCTTCAGAATGGAGACGATCTGTTCTGCAATCGCTGTTGTGGTACCGTTTATCTCTTTGGGCGTACGTTTCTCCAGTGCCGGTGCAAGACAAACCAGCTCTACACGACTTTCCGGTTCAGGTATGTCAAGCTTTTCAAAATCAATTGTTTTGATTTCTTTTTTGCGCGCTTTGACAATATCCGGAAACGTCGGGTATCTTGGGTTGTTGAGACCTTTGCCTGCGGCCAGCACACAAGGCATTCCCAGTTTCAGCATCTCCCGGGCGCCGGCCTCTTTTTCACAGCTTACCAGGACATCATTACCCGCTGTTTCTATTTGAACGACATTGGTTGCTGCCGGTATGTTAAAAAGGTGTGCCAGGCGAAACATGGTCTGCATCCCCTCACTGTCGATGGACTCTCTTCCAGTGAGGATGAGATCTGGCTGGCCGTCCTGGGCAATCGCTTTCTTCAAGACTCTGGCGGTCATGATGGGGTCATGACGATGCAAGGTGGATACCAGGATGCCGCGGTCGGCTCCCATGGCCAGGGCCGATCGTAAGGTACCTTCGGCCTCGGGCTTTGAAAAACATACGACGATTATTTCCGAATCAGGAAAGATTTCCTTCAAACGACGTGCTTCGGTCACGGCATGTTCATCATAGGGATTCATGAGAAAGGTAATCCCTTCTTCGATCTCGGTCTCCCCCTTAACGGTAATGGTGGCAGCCGAATCCGGAACATGTTTAACGCACACGTAAATCTTCATCAATCTAACCATTGACGGAAAAGCTGGAGTTGTAATTGATTTCCCGTTTACGCGAGAAAAATCCAACATCTAATTTGCGGCCGGTATATTTCATGGTGAACTGAAACGGTTCCTTGTCATGGTCCAGGCCTTTTTCGCAGGCATCAATGAGTTCCGCCATCATGGCACCCACCACCGGGGCGTTCTTGTACTGGTTACCACTGGTTCCCACGGCCATATAAAAACCACCCAGATCGGATTTGTCGTATACCGGAATCCAGTCATCTGAGCAATCGTAAAGGTCCACGACCCCCTTGGGCTGGTTAGGCACCTGCAGGGTGGGGATACGGCGACCCAGTCGGTAGCACTGGGCTTTCCACTGTTCTTCGGTGAGTTGGTTATCACGGCCGTGACCACCCCTGCCGGCGTAGAACTCGTCCGGGTCTACCCATTCCTGGGGATCGCAATCCGGGTCTTCAGAGCCGATGAGAAACAGGTTGCCAGCTTCCGGTCTTACGTAGCAGCCAATGTCGCCGTCACTCTGATGATAGCCGTCGTTGACATAATCATAGTCTTCGGGAGAAGGGCAGTACATGACTTCGTGGCGCAGGGCTTTGGTTTTGATGTTGCATCCTTCCCAGACACCCTCGGCCATCTGGTTGATTTTATAAGAATGAGGTCCGGCACAGTTCACGACCACCGGGGCATCGATCTGGGTGCCGTCTTCCAGGGTGATGCCTTGAACTTTTCCATCGGCACTACGAATTTCAATGGCTTCCGCGTTGAACATAAACGTGGCGCCTTTGGCCTCGGCTGCACGCATGATATTGTGGGCTGACAGGGTGGGGTCATTTACATAACCGCCTTCCGGACAGAAGAGCCCGCCTTCGAGTTTTTTTTCGGGTTCGTCAAAGAAAGTGGGGTCTTCGGGGCGTCGTATCGGCCAGAACTCATGTAGATCCAGCACAGGTACGTGTTCGAGAATTTTATCATTGTCCCATTCCTCGTATTTGACGCCAACGGCATCATAATGTTTTTTTACGTCCTGCCATTTGTGGCCCTGGGATTTTATAAGAATGGAACCGGTGTTCATGTATTTGGCCAGGCCTTTTTCATCCACCACATGATCCAGATAATTTTCCCAGTCCAGCCAATATTTGAATCCTTCATAGGCAAAGGCAACGCCGTCCTCGGTGGAGTAGTGGGCCCTTACGATGGCACAGGAACCTGCCGTCGATCCTTCACCGGCATCGGCTCTTTTGTCCACGCTCAGGGTTTTGTAACCCTTTTTGGATAGTTCATAGGCGATGGGGGCGCCGATGACTCCGGCACCGATGATGATGGCGTCATATATTTTGTTCATGGTCCCCTCCTGTTACGGTTTTTTCATTTTGATACTATCAAAGATACTAAGCACAAAATACTGGACGTGCAAAGGCATTAGTTACTTGTCTGGTCTTGTACTTTCCGAACCCAGGCTGCAAAGCGTGTTTCACCGGCAGGACGCAGACCAAATTCCCGGCCGGCATCGCGTATCGCATGAACCATGCTATCGGCATATCCGCGACTGCAGGTCATGATAAATCCGCCGGACATGTCCGCATGTCTCTCCAGAGTGGCAATTTGACATGGTACGTGGCACAAAGGGCCCTGCAGCAGAAAGGGTGTGGTTCTGGCAGGGTCCATTAGATCTAAAGCTGTCAACTTTTCAGCAACATGGAATGCATCAGGTCCAAAAAGAGCCAGAAAGACCGTAGACTCGGTGACATCGGTGAATTCCTTGAACTCTGGTAGGGTCGTTTCCTCGATACCCAAATGCCATATGGCGGTCTGGGTACGATTCATGCGGTTGAGGAGCCTGTTTTCTGTTAAAAAACAGTCCCCGGGATTGGGCGGCACGGAGAGGCTGCTTCGTGAAGGGTCATCTATCTGACTGTCCTGCAGATCCCAGCGCGTTTTGTGACCCAGATCCACCAACCAGGGACCGGGCCCCTCGTCCTGATAGGCCAGTACAATTTTCCAGTTATCACGGACTTCTGATTCTTTAACGCTGGATTCAAAGGTTACCGGTGAATATCTTTGTATCTCTGTCATTTGGCGTTCCTCACATTTTCATCCGTTGGCCTTCAGGGTCAAAAAAAGGCATGGGAACGACCCGGGCCTGCAAGCGGATTTCATTACATTCATCTTCATAAATTTCCAGCCGTGAGCCGGTTTTGCTGAGTTGGGATTCCACCAGGGCCATGCCCACGGCTTCACCGGTGGTAAAACTTTTCCTGGCCGTAGCCACGTATCCACGTACGCGGGTGTCTACGATCAGGGCACCATCCCGGGGCGCCCGCGTGTCATCTTCCATGTGAATACCAACCAATTTTAAGCGACCGGGGTCATTTTCAGCCTGCCGAAGGGCAACGGCGCCGATGGTTTTGGCCTCGGCTTTTTTTCGATCCCAGAGAAAACCGAGCCCCAGATCCAGGAGGTTGGTTCGCTGTTCTGACTCCTGCCCGAGGATAATGTGGCCTTTTTCCATGCGCAGCACGTTCTGGGCTTCCAGTCCGAAATTCTGGATATTGAATTCGGCACCGGCAGTCATGAGCATGTCCCAGACAGATTGCATATAGGAAGCGGGCACATGCAGCTCAAAAGACAGCTCGCCCACAAATCCCAGACGCATGGCGCGCACGGGAATGGTTTTTTCAATGGTGAACTCGCGGTATCCGGCAAAAGGAAAGACGTCGTTGGAGATGTCGGCATCCACTGTTTTTGTCAAAACCTTGCGTGCATTGGGTCCGGAAATATTGATCACCCCCATGGCATCGGTGAGGTTGACCATGTGGTATTTCCATCCATCATAACGTGTGTGATATCGGAACCACTCCACGGTATTGCCGGCGCGTCCGCTGGAGGTCGTGAGGTAGTAGTCATTGTCACCCCGTTTTATCACGATTCCATCATCGATTACACAACCGTCGTCGTTGCACATGGCGGAATATTTAATCCGTCCTTTCTTGAGGGTGCTCATGTCCGAAATATACAGACGCTGCAGGGCCTTGAGCGCATCCGGGCCGAAAAGTCGAAATTTTCCCAGGGTGGAACTGTCCAGCATGCCCACGTTGTTGCGGACGTTAAGAATTTCATCCCGGCAGTCAACGTCTTTAGAAAAATACCTTGCCCGTTGCCACACGCCAATGTTGCGGAAGATACCGCCCTCTTTTTTCTGGGACGCATGCAGCGGGGTTCGCTTGAACATGTGATGATGGGCCCCGGCATACGTTGCCAGAAGCGTGGGAACCAGTGGTGGTCGCACGGTTGTGGGCATGGGCTTGGCAACAGAAGCCGTATATTTTGAAACATAGAGCGGCAGGTTATGACCGGGGATGCCCCCCTGGCCTGGTCCCGTGCCTGCCGAAGTAAAGCGCTTGATCAACTCAGGGACATCAAACCCCATGTCGATGGCCTGTTTGATATTCTTGATGGTGGTGTCTTCGTCAAAACAGATAAAGCTTTTTCGTCCCTTTACCGGGGCTGTGACCAGCTTGCACCCCCTGTCTGCACCGGGCAGTGATGCAGCATTTATTTCGGCAGTGGAAACAGCCGTATCATCGATCATGCCTAAAGCGGACAAGGCTTTCATACCGGCTAATCGCCCTGAAGCTTCGATGGATAGTGGATGACTGCATCCCGTCATCCGGCCGGCTGAAAACATCTTTTCCGGTAGGTTTTTGGGCAGGAAATATCCAGTGTGGTTGTCGTATTCCATTTTGGCCTGAGCCAGTATCAATGGACCATTCACGGGTGTGTGCCCGGCTGACGCCACCAGCAGATCGCAGGGGATTTGACGCCTGACGGTTCCGTCCAGTGTGCTCAGGGTCACCGCGTTTAATTCTTTGCAGCCATGGGCTTTGGCGGCAACCCAGCCCTTGAGCACCGGCACCTTTCTTTGTGCCAGTGCTTCTAACAGACTATCGTCATGACCATCCTCACGGATATCAGCCACATATGGGATTCTAAGGCCCAGGTCGAACAAGTCAAGTGCGGCCTCGAGACCCATGTCATGACCTACGCTGAAGACAGTTTCTTTGCCGGGCAAAATACCATAACTTCGGGCCAGGCGATGGGCACACGCCACCTGCATCACGCCGGGTCTTTCGTTGTTTTCGAAAATCAGGGGTCGTTCGATACAGCCGGTGGCCACCACCACGCTTTGGGAACGAATTTCGATATAGCGCTCCGTAAAAGCATCGTCACGTTGGCCCACCTGAAAAGCCGTGATCAGGTTATTGTTGTAGGCCCCCACCATGGAGGTATGTTTAAAGACCCGGATATTGGGATCACTCTCTACCTGACCGGCCAGTTCTCTGGATCGGACGAAAAGCGGTTTGTTTTCATTGTACCTGCTTACCCGGTAATCCCAGCAGCCACCCAGATAGGGTCTCGATTCCAGCAGAATGACCCGCACACCCGATTCAGCAGCAGCCAGGGCTGCCGTCATGCCGGCAGCACCACCCCCGATAACACACACCTCGGCCGTCAGAAAAATCTCATCGTAGTGGCCTTTGACTTTGTAATCGGCAGAGATGGTTCCCACACCTGCTGCTTTACGGATGGCTTTCATGGCAACAGGCCAAACAGCAGCCGGCTTGTGCATGGTCTTGTAGTAGAAGCCAGCCGGCATCATCCAATCCAATTTATCTGTAAATGCCATCAGGTCAAAGTCTGCCGATCCTTTGACGTTTTGCGCCTTGACTAGCATGCCGTCTTTTAACAGGGTGTTTTCGGTTCGCACGTTGGGTACGCAATCCACTTCCATACAGGTGTTACTGGATTCACCGTCAAGACTATACAGCCCTCTAGGGCGGTGGTATTTCAGGCTTCGAGAAAAAATACGGGTTCCATTGGCATACAGGGCCGTGGCAACCGTATCACCGGCAAAACCTTTAAATGACCGTCCCCGATATTTCAGTGAGCGGGTCTCATGGGTGTCTATCCGCAGCGTGGGCAATTCATGAAGCCTGTTCATTGCTGACCTCCGCGTGGCCCACTTCAAGGTTGCTGATGGTGTTCCGGTAGGTGCTGAACCATGAGCCACATCCATCCCGGTGAAACCACCACTCTTTCTGAACACCTGCTGTACACGTATTCATGTGGACATAGTTACACCAGTCGGCAGGTGACAGCCCTTCTTCGTCAGGCCGGGGTCCTTTATCTTCTCCACCATAACGAAATTCATATCCATTGCGTTTGCCACAGATAGGACAGGTGAGGGTTAGTGCCATTGTTTTCCTCCTATTTTAATGCAGCTAATTGTCCGGTGTATAACTGACCAGAGACGCTGTTTCACCCATGAGCTGGTGTTTTTCATAACGCCGCAGATTAAACGGTTTAAGCATATCGGGACAGGTCTGGGTTGCCATGAACTGGGCCATGTGTTTCCCGGCGGCCGAACAGGATTTGAATCCGAAATACCCCCAGCCGCAGTCCATGTAAAACCCTTCGATGGGATCATTGCCATCTAGAATCGGTGCCATGTCCGGGGTCATATCGGCGAGACCGCCCCATATGCGCATGAACCTGACGCCTCGCAGGCATGGCAACCAGTCCGACAGCGCCTCTGCCTGATGCTTGATGTAATGGGCTGTATTTTGTGTCGTGTAATTAGGCCATGGATCCATGTGAGCACCGGTGGCAACTTCACCTTTGAGTGTCTGGTTGGCGTAGCAGTGATAGGCACCGGAAGATACCACATGATTGAGCAGTGGTTTCAATGGCTGGGTAACCATGGCCTGGATGGTGAGCACGCTGATGGGGAGCTTGATGCCCATCATTTGGTTGATGATGCCTGCACTGTAACCACCGGCGGACACCAGCACTCTGGGGGTTTTAATGTGGCCGCGGCTGGTGGTTACACCGGTAATTTTACCTGATTTTGTATGAATGGCTTGGGCCTCTGTATGCTGGTGGATGTGGACACCTTTTTTGGTACAACCCTTGGCCAGACCCCACACAACAGCGTCGTGGCGAACAATGCCCCCGGGGGGATGATACATGGCGCCCTGTATGGGAAAGGTGATATCTTCTGAAATGTTCAATGCCGGTACCATCTCTTTGGCCTGCTTGGCATCAAGCAGGTGGCTCTCTACTCCGTGGAACTGTGCTGTGGCGATGGTCATGCGGGCAGCCTTCATGGCAGCTTCACTATGCATCAGATTCAGATTTCCGCAATTGTTAAACATTAAATTGAAATCGAGCTCCTTGGTGAGGACCGGCCAGAGATCGAGAGCCTCTTTGTAGAACGGGACATTATATTGCGTTCGCTGGTTGGCACGCACGATGGCAGTGTTTCTTCCTGCCCCGCCAAACCCGATGTATCGTTTTTCGATGATGGCTATATCCGAAATACCGTGATCCTTTGCCAGGTAGTAGGCTGTGGCAAGACCATGCAGCCCACCCCCTATGATCACCGCCTGGTAATTGGATTTCAGTCTGGGCTGTTTTCCCCACAGGGGTTTATGTTTAAAAAACATCATCAATGCTCCTTTATGGTGTCGCATCTTCTGGTGATGGGTCGTTGCTGTATGTCAGATAGAATTAATAGCACTATGCCAATGTAAGAAAACATGTCAAGAAAAAAAGAAATCATGCATTGATTTACTTCAAAATCAATTGACATCTTTTGTTGTGTGTGCTTATTTTTGTTTATATCTCATGTGTTATGGCTATAATCAAGAATGAAAGAAATCTTTCGTTAATCCATTTTGAGCAAGAATTTATGAAAGAAAACAAATCACACCCTGTTATAAAGCGTATCATGACGCATCTGGCGTCTTTGACACCCAAGGGACGGATTATCGGAAAATATATTATACAATATCCAAGCAAAGCCGTTTTCATGACCACACGGGAACTATCCGAAATCTGTAGCGTCAGTGAAGCCACGGTAGTCAGGTTTGTCAGTCAGCTGGGCTACAGTGGGTATGGAGAATTTCTCCAGGCACTACGGGATTATGTCGATACCGGGTTGACCTTGCAGGACAGGGTCGATCTTCCGGGGATGAAAACACCCGGAACCGACCGATTTCACAGGGTCGTGTTTGATGAGATGAACAACTTAAAGCAATTCTACGAGGACATGGATATGAAAATCATGCAAACCTTCGTGGATGCGCTTTCCCAAAGCCCCTGGGTGTATGTTGTCGGATCCCGTCTTTCTTATACCTTTGCCTATTACATGGGGTGGTCCCTGACCAAGGTACGCAAAGGGATCCACATCCTCAACGGTAGCGACAGCACGGCCATCGACTGGCTTACCAATGCGCCACCTGACAGCCTGGTTGTCATGATCGCAACATCACGATACCCCAATGAACTGATAAAGTTAGGGAAGGTGACACGGCGTCTGGGGCACCGGCTTTTTGTCATCGCAGACAGTGCGCTTTGCCCTTTGATTCAATTTGCGCATACTTCATTGAATGCGCCTTCAAAAGCGATACCCCTCATTGGAAACCCAAGTACCATCTTTTGTATTGCCAACTACCTGGTGCTGGAGTTGGCCAGCCGCCAGGACAGCCCATTCAGTTCCCATCAAGAAAAGCTGGAGCAGGTATACCTGGAGAATGATATTCTATTCAATCTGCATGTGGAAGATTTTGACCAATAGGTACCCTTAATGAGCAGCAATGGAAGGAGTTATCATGAAGAAACATGCTAGAGTTGTCGTGATCGGCGGTGGTGCCATTGGTGTCAGTGTGGCCTATCACCTGGCAAAATATGGTTGGCAGGACGTGGTTTTGGTTGAAAAACATGAGCTGACCTCAGGGTCCACCTGGATGGCCGCAGGGAACTGCTCCTTTTTCCATGGCAATTATTATTGTACCCAGGTCAACATGAAAAGTATTGAGTTGTATCAGCAACTTGAAAAGGAGACGGGGCAGTCTGTGGGCTGGCATACCACCGGTTCCATAAGAACAGCCGACAACCCGGGTCGAATGGAGGAATTGGGATATATCTACAGCATGAATCGCTGTCTTGGTTTGGATGTAAACTGGGTAAGCCCGGAAGACATCGCCAAGCTGCATCCATTGATCCATACGGACGGGTTCAGCGGAGGCCTGTATTGGCCTGATGACGGCGATGTTGACCCCAACGGCATTACCATGGCCATGAGTATTGGGGCAAAAAAATATGGTGCCGAGATCTATACCCACACCCGAGTGACCGGCATCGAGCAGACAGCTTCCGGTGAATGGCTGGTGCACACGGAAAAAGGCGACATCACATGTGAAATTGTGGTCAATGCAGCCGGTCTTTGGGCTCCCAGGGTTGCTGAAATGGTGGGTCTTGAGATCCCCTCCATACCAGGTGAGCATACCCATATTCTATTTGAAACCATGGATGTCGTGGATCAGCGGGATGCGTATCTGCCACTTGTTCGCGACCCCGACCGTTCCATCTATATCCGTCAGGAAATGGACAGCCTGATTCTGGGGTTGTATGAGAACAAAGTGAAGCAGTGGTATCCCGAAGGCGTGCCCTGGGATTATGCTCAGAACGAGTTGCAGCCAGACATCGATCACATCGCAGACTTTATTGAAAACGGCATTTACCGTTTTCCCATCATGGGCGAAACCGGTTTCAAGCATGTCACCGACGGCCCCATTACCTACACCCCCAATGGAGACCCGCTGGTAGGACCGGCCTACCCGCTAAAAAATTTCTTTCACGCCTGCGGCTACAGCTTCGGCATTACCCAGGCGGGCGGTATCGGTCACTACCTGGCAGGCTGGATCATGGAAGGTGAACCGGAAATTGACCTGTGGCCGGTAGACAGTCGACGATATGGATCGTCTGTTAACTGGGCCTACAATCATGAAAAGATTGAAGATACCTATCCACGGCTTTACGCCATTATCTGTCCCAATGACTGGCGGGACGCCGCCCGTCCCAACCGGACCAGCCCCATCTATGAATATCAGAAGCAGGCCGGGGCTGTTTTTGGTGATTATTACGGATGGGAATGTCCCAATTATTTTACCCAAGAAGCATCTGATAAACGTGAAAATCCTGGCTGGACCCGCAACAATACCTTTTCATATGTAGCAGATGAATGCCGGCACGTGATGAACCACGTGGGTTTGCTAGATTTAACCCGCTTTGCCAAAACGAAAATCAGCGGAACAGGTGCAGAAAAATGGTTGAACAGTATGACCTGCCAGAAGGTTCCTTTGAAAGAAGGACGGATTGCCCTTAGCCCCATGCTGGATACCAATGGAAATTTCAAGTCCGATATGACCATTACCAAAATTAAGGAGGGGGATTACTTCTGTGTAACCGCCAGTGTCGGCAAACGGCATGATCAGCACTGGCTGATGCAAAATTTACCTGGAGATGGTTCGGTTGAAATGACGGATATGACCTATCAAATGGGCTGCCTGGTTGTGACCGGCCCTAAAAGCCGCGAACTACTTCAGGCTGTTTGTTACGGTGATCTTTCTACTCAGGCGTTGCCCTTTGGATCTAGCCGGGAATTGTATGTGGGTCGTGTCAAATGTCGGATCAACCGTATGACCTATGTGGGGGAGTTGGGTTATGAAATCTTTCACCCCATCGAGCAGCAGATTTCGATTTATAAAACATTGACCGATGCTGGAGAGGCTTTTGATCTGCGAATGTTCGGCATGTATGCCATGGAGTCCATGCGACTGGAAAAAGGCTATCTGGGCTGGAAAAGTGAAATGAATGTACATCACACGCCCCTTGAAACACCCGTGGCCTGGACCGTGAAGTGGGATAAGGATTTCATTGGCAAACGTGGTCTGGAAAAGCAAAAAGCTGCCGGGGTTCCTCGTCAGCTGGTCTGTATGAGCGTGACGGTGGAAGACGCAGATCCATGGGGTTACAATCCCATTTTCAATGGTGATGAGATGGTGGGCATGACCTCTTCGGGGGGGTATGGCCATCGTGTGGAACAGAGTATTGCTCTGGGCTATGTGCCGCAGGCGCTGGCGACGCCTGGAACCCGGCTGATGGTCGAAGTGCTGGGGAAGAAATTGCCAGCTCAGGTCGTGGCCATGCCACTATACGATCCAAAAAATGAGCGCATGAAATCCTGATCCCTGGGTTTTCTCTGGCATGGAATTATCAATCAATCGTGTAACGACCTTATTGAAAGGGATGGTTCGCGGATGAGACGTCGGGAAAAAAAACTCATCAAGATTTTTGATGATGCGGTTTTCTCTGAAAAGAAATACGATTTTCAACTCGCAAAGCGATATTACCAGGAAGTCGTCGCCCTGCATCCAGACAGCCCTGAGGCTGATATCGCCAGAGAAAGAATCCGTGATATGAATGCCCTTTCGGTAGAAAAAGGGGTATATGAACGGATTCATTTCAATGCCAAGAGAATATTGACTGAAATCGGGATGGACATATCGGCCAGTCCGGTATTGATGGAACTCCTTCTTGAGGCTGATGCTATCGATACAAAAAGTGAAAAAGCGCTGTTTGTTCCCATCAAAGCGGATTATATAGAAACCTGCCTGGAAGCAGTACCCAGGGAAATGGGGGAAGATCCGGGCGAAAACGCTTTTGGCACCGGAGCCACGCCGCCCTTTTTACTCCGTCCAGAAAGAGATGATCTCTCTCCTGCCAATCGGCAAGAATTCGAAGAAATTGTCAGAACTGCCGCTGAATACGCGGACACACTGGGTATCTTTTCAATTCCGGTGGCAACAGATAAATCGATTTCTGTTTTTGAAAGCTCCAGGCTCATGGAGGACTATTTTCCAGATCTCAAAATGACCTATACCCGCAATATGTCGGATCGAGAGGCCGGCTATTTTAAAGACAGGGATGACTGGATGGATGGTACCAGCCTAATGACATCCATGACCTTTATGCCCAATATGGTGGAGCCCTTTATTCGTAGCGTCAAATCCGGCAACAACCTGTTGCTTCTGGATCTTACCATTGCTGGAGCTTCGGGACCGGCTAGTCCGGAGGCTCTATTGACTCAAATACATGCGCAGGTGCTGTTCATGATGATGCTAGCCCAAACCATCCACCCTGGAATTCTTTGTATCCATGGGGGCATTCCAGATGTTTTGGGTGTGGGTGGTGATTTGGATTATAGTGATCCGGGGCAACCGATTATCAATTCGGCCATGGCACGGCTCAATCTTTGGGTGACGGGATACCCTTCCGCCCAATCAGGCGGCAGCACGAGCATTGTCAACGACATACCTGCGGCAGTTGAGGAGTCGGAACGTTCCCGAAATACACTGAGACTATATGGCGTACATATCCTGCGTCATGCCATGGGTGCCATGGGAAACTTGAATTATTTCAGTCTCGAAAAATTAATCGAGGACTGTAAACGCGAGAGGAAGGCCAGATTGCAATGGCTCAGAACCCGACATGATTTCATCGTTCCACTTCACCTGCCAGAAGACTTATCTGCAGTGTCGGGAATTCGGGAAATTGCAGAGAGGGGGGGCGCCAAGCACGCGGATCACACCCTTAAACACGTGGATGCATTTGCTCGGTGGCACAAAGTGCTGGCAGAAGCCGGTGAGAAAATAGCCTATTTTCCAGAGCTAAAGGATGCGGCGGCATCTACTGACGAGGGAGTGGAACGTGGTTCCGAAGAGGAGGCTATTGCGCAACTCCAGGAAAGGTTTCTTAAATCATAGGTTCAAGACTTCTACTTTAGAGATGACGTCTATTCTATTGCCAGCAAGTTCTCACCTTTTTCTCTGATCTTGCGGATTGCAGACAGGGTCTTATCTGTGAGGACAGGCACCTCATGGGTTTCAATGATTGTCCGTAATGTTTCCTGGATCACGGTAGCCAGGTTTTTGGAACCTGCTTGCTGCCATATTTCACGGGGATCACGTGTCATCAGACCAGGCACCCAGAGCTCATCTTTAAAATGTTCAAGGGTGTGAGGTTCCTGTAGGAAATGCCCGCCGGGACCCACTTTTTCAATCACGTCACGAGCAAGTGTTTCCTGGTTGACCGTAATACCGCGCACAAAACGTTTGGTCATGCCAATGTTTTCATTGCCCAGAACCAGTTGGGCTGTCGAGCAAATCATCCCGTTGTCCATATAACCCACGTCATGGATTAGATTGAGACCACCAAGACCCTGGGCCAGAATCGAAAAGGCCGATTCAGCCCCGGCTTGGGCATCCAGAACTTTCGCCCCTGTAGACCCCGCTAGACCCCATGTGGGCAAGCCAAAAGACAAAGCTATTTCTGCCTGAGCCGCCAGGGCCAGACTCATTTCGGGGCACGCCAGGGATAAAAGACCCGAAGACATGTCTAAGGCACCGAAGTTGCATCCCATACTGCAGGGGCATCCCGGATTTCGGAGTTGGGCCAGCACCACGCACATGAGTGACTCGGCTGTTCCCTGGACGAGTCCACCGGCAAGAGTCACCGGGGCGGTAGCCCCAAACTGGATGGACGGGCCCTGCATCTGGGGCAGATTCAGATCGGCACAAACAAAGATTCTGTCAATGACATCTTCAGGATGAACCAGGGGAGAAATGGGTTCGGGATAGAAAATAAGAAACGGTCTATCCTGGAGATTTTCCAGCCCCCCGGCGACTTCTGCAGCCATTTCGTACACCAGCTCCACACCTCTGGGGGTATAGCCGATAAAGACAATGGGTTTGGTGGTATTCGTGACCACCGCTTCAAATTCATACAGATCGGCAACGGTGGGTGGAATATTCTGGGCCGATCCCATGGGCATGACCCAGTCAATGTGTTCCAAGGCATCCGCCACCTTGGCACCATTGGCGATATCCGCCACCTGGGTGGGATGGATATCGCCTGTCAGGGCATCCATGGTATTGGGGCTGGCTGTGGACGTGCCATAATAGCTTTTGCGTCCCTCCACTTGCATGGCCGGTCGGCCGTCACGGCTGTAGATCGTGTATCCCTTGGGTGTGGTGTCCAAACATGCTTTCACCACGTGTTCAGGAATTTTCACATGTTCGTTTTTGACACGACAGCCAGCCTGTTTGAGCATTTTTCTGGCACCGTCGTGATGTACCTTGAAGCCTACCTTGGCCATAACATCATAGCTGGCGCGTTTGATTTCTGCTATCTGGTCGTCGGTAAGTACCCGGAACGAAATCGATCCTTTTTCGACTGATCCTGTCTGTATCATGATCCCTCCTTAGAGATTTATTTGCATTACCGAAAGAAAATTCGATAAGAAGT
Organism: uncultured delta proteobacterium; assembly: GCA_963842925.1. Classification (GTDB taxonomy): domain Bacteria; phylum Desulfobacterota; class Desulfobacteria; order Desulfobacterales; family B30-G6; genus B30-G6. The sequence goes on along the minus strand of CAWJIL010000012.1, from coordinate 290,826 downwards.
CTTTTTTGAAAAAGTCAATTTTTTTAGCAGACCTTATAGCACCTTCGTATTGACAATGGGTTTTGGATAATCGATAGTTAAATTCCTCTCTCAAGCTTATCATGGAAAGGAGAACAGAATGAAGATTCTTGTAGGTTATAACGATTCAAAGACCACCGAAGCTGTTTTGAAATTGGCTCATAAACATGGGCTTGCATTTAAAGCCGACGTTTTTATTGTGACTTCAATGGAACAAAGCCCTGGGTTGAAAAAAGAAGATATTGATAAAGCTGAAAGCAAGCTGGAAAAGCTTAAATTACCTTTCAAGACAGATGATATACTTTGTGAGACACACACGTCTGTCAGTTACGAGACGCCTGGAGAAGATCTGGTCCGATTCGCAAAAGAAAATGATGTTGATGAAATTATCATCGGTATTAAGAAAAGATCCAAAGTGGGCAAACTGGTGTTTGGCTCCACCGCCCAGTATGTTATCCTGAAAGCACCCTGCCCGGTTCTTGCTGTCAAATGACGGCGGAAGACAACATTATTCCGCTTATCATCGAAATTCGTAATTTTCTTGAAGACCTCAACGACATTCACTTGAAACCATTTTTGGCAGAATGGCCTTCGACGAAATGTGTCACACGTTCTGTTTTACCCCACAGTCTCCCCGTTCTTTCCTATCTGCCTGCACTTGTCAAGGCTACCGGTAAGAAAACCGAACCTATGGTCAAAATGCTGTCTTCCCTGGCAAATCAAGTGGCATGGGGTCAAACATATTCAGAACAGGATTTGGGTGTTGGATTTCTTGAAAAATATGGATGGACGGAAATTATTGGTCTACGCGGGCCCATTACCAGTCATCGTGTGGCCTGCGGTTTTTTATTGTTAGGACCGCAAATTGAATATCCGCAGCACTGTCATGAGGCCGAAGAAGTTTATGTGCCTTTAACAGGCCAGACGCTCTGGCAGCAAAGCAATCAGGATTGGATCTATCGCACACCTGGTCTGCCCATATACCATGCCGCCTGGGAGCCCCATGCCATGCGAACGGAAACAACACCCCTGCTCGCCCTTTATCTCTGGAGGGGAGGCAACCTGGTCCAGAAATCACGTTTTACACCATAACCATTTAAAAATAGCGCTCACTGAGACTGTCGCGCGTGAAGACGTTCTGCTTCATCCGGCACATGGATCACGGACGCAACCTTTTTCAAGGTTTCAAGCGGAATATGACATTTGATAACATGGCGGTCTGCAACAACTTGCTCCGGCGGTATTTCATTGTCACAAATATCGCCAATGCGTCGGTGGCAGCGTGTACAGAACGGGCAACCCTTGGGGGGGTTCATTGCACTGGGGAGATTTCCTTCGAGCACAATTTCACGCTTGGTTACTTCAGGATCAGCGATGGGCACTGCTGACAGCAGAGCCTCTGTATAGGGTTGATAAGGCGGAGCGAAAATCTGCTCTGTGGTTCCCCTTTCAAGAATATGCCCAAGATACATGACCACAATACGATCCGCCAGGTAACGGACCACGCTTAAATCATGGCTGATGAAAAGCAGTGTGGTTCTATGTTTGCGCTGAATATCCATCAGCAGCTCTGTTACAGCCGCGGCTACGGAGACGTCCAGTGCAGATACCGGTTCGTCTGCAATGACCATACTCGGGTTTCCGGCAAATGCTCGGGCAATACCGATACGCTGCTTTTGTCCACCCGAAAGCTGTCTGGGTTTTCTGAAATAGAAATCTCTGGGCAGTTTAACCGTATCCAGCAATTTCATCACGCGATCGAATATTTTTTTCTTATTGGTTTCCACGCCAAATTTCTTGATAACCCGTGATATCTGACCGCCAATACTATGGCTGGGGTTCAGGGTATCAAACGGATTTTGAAATACCATCTGAAGCGAACTGATCTGTTTTGCGCTGCGGTCTCTAACAGCTATGTCTGAAATATCTTTGCCTTTATGACGTACCTCTCCCTCGGTACCTTTTTCCAGACCCATAAGCACTTTGGCAAAGGTTGATTTTCCACAGCCGGATTCACCAACAATCGCCACCGTCTCACCCTCTTTGGCAGTAAAGTTTAACGCTTCGTTGGCTTTTACATAACGTGTTCGTTTGCCGCTAATTAAAGCACGCAAAGAAGAGTCACGCACCTCGTAATACTTTTTCATGCCATCTACATTGAGAACCTGTTTGCCAAGTTCGAGTATCTCTTTTTTTTCCTCAATGTCAGCCAGAGGATGGTGATCGATTTCTTTATAGCGCAAGCATCGTACACGATGGTCGGGAGCGCTGTTCACAACGTGTTCCATTTTGAAATGGTCAACATCACACAGTCCGGGTTTGAAATGATCACAACGCGGGTGATAGTAACAGCCCTGGGGACGTTCGAATGGCAGTGGGAGCTGACCCCGGATGGGTTTCAGCGGGGCGGCGTTCTTGTCGGCCGTCGGTAGAGGAATACAGGCAAACAGGCCGTGGGTGTACGGGTGCTTGGGCCAGGTAAATAGTGAGTTAATCGTTCCTTCTTCCACAACTTCACCGGAATACATCACGAATACCCGGTCACAGGTCTCCAGAATCAGTCCGAGATTATGAGAGATATATATCTGGGACGTCCCGAATTTCTTACTGATGTCAGCAACCAGCTTCACTATACCGGCTTCCACCGTAACATCCAAGGCGGTGGTAGGTTCATCCAGAAGCAAGAGGGATGGATTTGACAAAAGACCCATGGCGATAACCACCCGTTGTTGCTGTCCACCGGATAGCTGATGCGGATATGAGTCCATAAGCCGCTCAGGATCAGGCAACTTGACATCCCCCAGCATCTTGATCGCTCTCTGCCGGGCGTCTGCCTTGGAAATGGTCTCATGCGCAAGGGGCACTTCCATCAACTGGGTGCTGATTTTGAGGCTTGGGTTTAGAGAGGCAAAGGGTTCCTGGTAAATCATTGCGATTTCCGACCCTCGAATACTTCGCAGTTCATGATCCGACAGTTGGGTCAAATCACGACCTTTGAAGGTGATGCTGCCGCTCTTGATACCGCCGTTGGCGCCCATGTGCTGCATGATGGCCATGGCGACAGTAGATTTTCCACAGCCAGATTCGCCCACAATGCCGATGGTTTCACCGGGCTTTACCGTGAGCGAAAAATCCACCACCGCTGGAATCTCTCCTGCCCGGGTATAGTATGAGATACAAAGATCTTTGCAGACCAGCACCGGTGCTTGATCGTCGTTCATATGTTGCTTACCTCCTAATCACGCAATGAGATTTCACGTAAGCCGTCTGCCAGTAGATTAAACCCCAGGATCAACGAAGATATCGCGATGCAGGGAAAAAGCGTCATGTGCGGAAAGGCCATGGCCATCTGCCGGGTTTCGTTGACCATACCGCCCCAATCAGGATCCGGAGGCGGTAGACCCAGACCGAGAAATCCGAGCACACCAATGGTGATAATGACGTATCCCAGGCGCAGACAGGCATCGACAATTAGCGGGCCGCGTGCATTGGGTAAAATCTCAATTAGCATCACTCGCCAGTCTGATTCGCCACGGGTCTGGGCTGCTGCAACATAGTCACGATTGCGAAGATCCAGCACCAATCCGCGCACAATACGCATGATCCCCGGTGAGGATGCAAAAGTGATGGCAATAATAATGTTAAAACCAGAGGCACCGATGGTGGCAATAATGATAATATACAGCACCAGTACCGGAAACGAAAGAATGATGTCTGCGATGCGAGACAAAACATCATCCACCCAACCGCCGCGGTACCCGGCCGCAAGACCCATGAGAATACCTACCGTGTAAGCGCAAATGGTCGCCAGGGGCGCATAGAACAGCACCGTACGGGATCCCCAGATAATGCGCGAAAGGATATCCCGGCCGATGTGATCCGTTCCCAGCCAGAATGTGCCACCGGTTTTGATAGCTTCCATGCCAGGTTTGGCAAAGGGCTGGATGGAGGAGTTGGGGTCAAAAGGCGCCAAGAGGGGCGCAAAAAGTGCCACCAGCACCCAGAACAGAACCAGGAAAGCCCCCACCATTCCGACCCAACTTTCCCGCAGCAATGCGAAGGATTTCAATCCGCGAATTAGTGCGGCGCCATATCCTGCTTTGGGCATTTCAGTGATAGCAGTCGTCATGATACAAGTCTCCTTAATTAAAACGGATGCGGGGATTGAGAAATGTATAGCCGATATCGGCGATGGTTTGCGTGGTAACCGCAACACAAACCGCTACCATGGCGCAAGCCTCCAGAAGGGCGATATCGTTATTCAGAGAAGCCTCCAGGATGAGTGCGCCAAAGCCTTTATAGGCAAAGAAAAATTCAACCACAATGACCCCGGACAACAACCAGTTGATTTGTAGCATGATAACCGTAAAGGGTGCGATGAGTGCGTTGCGTAAGGCATGTTTAACGATCACCGATTTGTATGGCAGACCTTTTAATATGGCTGTCCTGATATACTGGGAGGTCATCACTTCCGCCATGGACGCCCGGGTCATACGGGCCACATAGCCAAAATCGTAGACGATGAGAACCATGGCCGGCAGAATCAACTGTTTGAACTCAAAGCCGCCAGACATACTGCTGGTGCCCGGAAGCCACTTCAGACCAAAGACAAATAGGGCGGAGAAAATTACCGCACTGGCAAATTCCGGCACAGATGTTGTCAAAATGCCAAACACCGATATGGCCCTATCAAGCTTGGAACCCTCCTTCATTCCCGACAAAACACCCAGTGTCAGCGATAAGGGGATCATGATCGCAAAGGTCCAGAATCCCAAAATGGCGGTATTCCACAGACGGGGTAACATCACGTCAGCCACGGGGCCCTTGAAACGAATGGACTCGCCCAGGTTGCCGGTGGCAAAATTACCCAGCCATTTCACATAGCGTAACATGACGGGCTGATTGTACCCGTGTTGTTCCCGCCACATTTCTCGCTGTTCTTCGTTTGAGAATTGACCCAGCACCCGGATTGCCGGATCGCCCGTCAGTTCTGTCTCCAATAACATAAAAAGAATCAGCGATACGACAATCATGGTAAAAATCATGAATCCGAAACGCTTTGCCACCAAGGTGACCATGTTGAGCCTCCTGATAAAACAGTTGGGTAATATGAAGTTTGGATGACGGGGCGTGCCGTAGCACACCCCGTCCCAAGACAAAAATCAAGTTATGCCAGCGAGACCTTATGAAAGCGGTAGTATCGGGTTGGGTGCATTTCAAAACCCACCACATTTTCACGAACGGCGGTAAAGACGGCCCTGAAGAATGGCTGGACCAGAACCGCGTCATCTTGCAGAATTTTCTCGACCTTCTCCATCTTAACCCGCCGATCTTCAACGTTCAGCGTCGATTCCGCTGCGGTCAATGCGGCATCAAACTCAGGGTTTGCATAACTGGACTCGTTCCAAGGTACCCCGGTGCGGTAGGCCAGACCCAGTACCATGACGGCTAGAGGCCGGTGTGTCCAAGAGGTCAGACTCAAGGGAGCCTTGGTCCAGACATCCCAATATTGCGCCATGGGCATCACATTCATTTTGATATTGATACCGGCTTTGGCGGCATCTTCCTTGAGTACTGCCACGGAATCCTGCTCCCAGACACCGTCGGTATTACCCACGTTGCAAGACATCTCGATACCATCAGGATATCCGGCTTCGGCCAGCAATTTTTTGGCTTCTGCGATATTCTGTTTAAATGGCGGCAGGGCAAAATACTCGGGATGAATCTTGGCCACATGATGGTGTTCCCCAACGATCCCAAGCCCCTGATGAGCGATATCGAGCTGGCGCTGGGCATCACAGGTCAACTGTACCGCTTTACGCACGCGAATATCGGTAAACGGTTTCTCGGTGACTTTCATGCGGATAACACCGGTCTGGGTGGATGGTATGTCCACAACCTTGATACCTGGAATATTTTTGGCTGCTTCCAGGGTTGTCAGGTCAAGATTGTAGATGACATCCACCTGTTTCGAAGCGATAGCAGCCAGATATGCACCGGCATCTTCCCCCAAATCGACAATGCGGATCTCATCCAGAAAGACCTCACCGCCCCAATAGGGCGCATTCCGTTTCTTAAGGACAGCCAGTTCCCCCACCCTGAATTCAGTGAGGGTGTACGGACCGGTGCCCACCGCGCTTTTAGATAGATCCCCACCTTCTTTTTCAAAATTTCTGTGAACGATGGCGGTGGGATAGTTGTATAGATTTTCCGGAATCGCCAGCACCGGTGAATTCAGGTTGAGTTTGACCGTATGTTCGTCCACTTTCTGGACCGCATTTTTGCTCATACGCTTGATGGGGTTGCCCTTGTCGTCTTTCTCACCGGTTTCCTCGAGCATGGAATCAAACAAGCCCAGGTTGGAGGAACCGGTTTTGGGGTCCAGCCAACGGGTAAAATTAAACACCACGTCATCGGCATTGAAGTCGTCGCCGTTTGACCACTTGACGCCTTTGCGCAGGTGAAAAGTCCAGGATTTGAGGTCGTCCGAAGCTTCCCAGCTGGTTGCCAAGCCTGGCCGGGTGATGTTGTCCGGTCCGGTTTCTACCAGGTACTCGACAATATGACGTCCTACGATAGACTTCTGAGTCCAGGACCAGGTGGCCGGATCAGCCATTTCCTGCACCTGCATACCATACTTCAAAACGCCGCCCTTTTTCTGGGCCGCATGGGCAGGTGACACAAAGGCCGGTAGCCCTGCCATACTGTAGGCGGCCGTTGCAGACACACCCAGTAATGTGACGGTGCGCAGAAATTCACGTCGTGAGCAAGTACCGTCTGTAAGGGATTTTTTCATTTGTTCTACACCGGGGTGTACTCTTTTTGTCGTCATGGTGTTACCTCCTCCTATTAATTTTGGAATGTTAAGTAAAGATCACACGGTCGGAACAATATGATTCGCCATAATTTGACTCATGGAAAACATATTAAATATTGACACTATTCAAAGGAATCGCGTTACGCTTTCTGCGTAAACGATCATCTATTTGTATCGATACCGATAGAAAGTGGAATAATTTTTCAAATGGAACAAACAACATTTGAGAAAACCCATTCTGTCAAGTGTTTGCAGAATGTGATTTTAACACTGAGGAACGAATTGAATCAAAACAGAGAGCACATTCCCCATAGCTTGTGCTGCGGAGTTCTTCGATAAAGACGACACATAACCGCCATCGAGGCAGAAAGTTATGCGGTGCAGGGCAGAACGCCATACAAATTATGATTATAATTTAGATAAAACCATGCTTCTTGTCAAGTCTTAATCCCAAAGTGTAAATGGCTAACCTATCGAAATTTCAGCAAACTAGCTTTGCTAATACGCGTAAAGTCATACTTGTCACTGATTTGCAGGAGACAAATGGTATTTAAGATATGATGACTATTAGATAATGGTTTTTATTGACGCTTTTGGTTAAACCTCTCTGTTGTATTTAGACAGATAGTCGTCCGGGATCTGGACGGCAACAACCTTCCCTTTGGCACATAGGGTGTCCTTGGAATACAGATCAATGGAAACCACGACCTTGCGGCCCTTGATTTCATCGATGGTTGCGCGCATCGAAATTTCCTGGTCAATAAGAACCGGTGCCAGGTAGTCCACATGTAAAGAGGCCGTAACAAAGCGGGACAGCGGCTCGACACCGAGTTTTTTACCTTCTTCCCTGTGCCGTGCTGCTGCAGCCGTGCCGGCTGCATGACAGTCAATCAGTGAAGCGACCAGCCCGCCATACACAAAATTCTGTGCTCCCGTATGAAAAGGCTCTGGCTGATAACGGCAAACCGTCTCATCCCCATCCCAGTAGCTTTGGATTTGGTGACCCTGTTTGTTCAGTCTGCCGCAACCGTAGCAGATGGCATAATCGTCGGGGTAGTAATCTTGAATGCTTTTTTGTGCCATTGTTTTCTCCTTTTCCGCATTTGAAGTGTATCCTATAGCACAGATAAGAACTCCTATCCAATCGCTAACCCGAACATTTCATGAAACTTGACCAAGAATTCTTTATTTGCTTTTAAATTTCAGCAAATTATCAAGATATTGTGATTATTTAACATTGGTATCGTTCGTAAAAAAGGAATGGCTATCTGTTTACTCGTCCGGATATCGGGCAAACGGTCCGGTACATTTTTTTTCTTGACAATTTCCCGGGTACGGCATAGATAACATGCCTTCATTTGTGCCATCTATAATATTCCCTGGTAGCTCAATCGGCAGAGCGGGTGGCTGTTAACCACTAGGTTGTAGGTTCAAGTCCTACCCAGGGAGCCAATAACATAAATGCCTTAGAGAACACTGGTCTCTAAGGCATTTTTATTACCCAACTGCGAAATTTAATATCAGTCTGTTTTTCTTTTTTTCCGCACATATAGAAGCATTAAATGAGGGTCTACCATGGCGAAGAGACTTCCCCCAAAGTGTGTCCCAACAGCATTTCGATTAAACCAGCGCAATGACATTGATGTATGAATTTCTCTCCAGTCTTTGCTGATGTACTTTATGTTAATCCCAGTGCCTAAATAAGGAGGGTACAGGTTCAGCATTAATTTTAGCAATTTTGGTGTAACGTTCATCTCATACGACCGCTTCTTTTCGTTATACAGCCACATTCAGCCAGAAAGTATAGCTCAGCGCCGACAGCAGGGTGCACATGGAGATTGCTATCACGGCGAGATCCGGATCGCCTTTCATTTCTTTTGCCATGACATAGGATATGGTGGCTGTGGGGGATGCCAGCAGAATGAGTCCTGGAAGGTACTCTCCGGGGGAAAACCCCAGGACACGGTAAACGACATAGCCCAAACCCGGCATCAGTATCAGTTTGAAAGAAATTGCCGAAAGAACCCATTTCATTTTATGACGGACGTCCTGAAAAGAGATGGATGCCCCAATAATAAGCAGGGCCATGGGCAGTGCCAACCCGCTCAGGATATCGAGGCTCCGTTGGACGATCAAGGGAATGGGAACATTTAGAAATGAACAGAGTATTCCGGCCATGGCAGATAAGACAACTGGATTGCCGGCCAGGTTCCGGACAATGGTTCGACCGTACCGGGCTGAATCCAACTGGTGAGCGTTGACAGTCAGGGAAAGGACCGACAGAAGATTTTGCAAGATCATTAAAAAGCCGGTCAGGATACTGGCTTTGACAAACCCGTCTTCTCCCAGGTAATAGAACGCCACTGCGAGGCCTATATAGCCAAGATTGCCGTGAAAAGAGATCTGGACATAGGACCCCAGTTGACCTTGTTTCAGCCGGCAGATGTGTCCGAAAACCCAGGCCAGAATACATACGACCAATGCCGTGGTGAGGGTTATGACCAGGATACCGAAATTGAAGTGGGCCGTCAGTGTGGCCTTGGATATGGCGCTGAATATCATGGCCGGTATGGCAATATAGAAAACAAGCGCGTTGGCCGGCCCAATGAAATCTGCATGGATGAATCCTTTTTTACGGGATATCCATCCCAGCAGGATAATGGAAAAGACAGGCACGATGGTTGTGAAAATATCCATTTAAAATGAATCAGTTCAAAGCGGGTAAGCCTTTCCTTATATTAGCGACAACGTCGCGTTAAATAAATTCGTAAAGCGAATTTATTTAATGATCGGCTTGACCTTCAGATAGAGTTCATCCAGTTGTTTTTTACCGGTTTCGGAAGGCGCATTTGTGAGGAGACACGCTGCGCGCTGGGTTTTGGGAAATGCAATAATATCCCTTATGGAAGACTGGCCGCACATGAGCATGATCAGACGGTCAAATCCGAAAGCGATGCCACCATGAGGCGGAGCACCGGATTCCAGGGCTGAAATCAGAAATCCAAATTTTTCTTCGTAGGTTTCAGGTGTCAATCCGAGAGCATTAAAGACGCTTTCCTGTACTTTTTTCTGGTGGATACGGATACTGCCACCGCCGATTTCAAACCCATTCAACACCAGATCGTATGCTCGAGAGCGGACATTGAGAGGATCTGTTTCCAGTTTGTCATAATCTTCTTCAAAAGGCGCGGTGAATGGATGGTGTAAGGCCTGGTTTCGTTTTTCGGTTTCATCGTATTCAAGCAGGGGAAACTGCGTCACCCACACAAAATTGTAGGTGTCGTCATCGATAAGACTTAAGCGTTTTCCCAGGTGATTCCGGAGGTGTCCCAAGGCCTCGTTTGTAATGCCTGGCTGATCCGCCACAAAGAAAATCAGATCACCTGCTTCCATGCCGATGCGTTCTTGCATGGCAGATTTTTCATCTTCACTGAAGAATTTGGTGATGGGCGATTGCCATTCGTTATCCCGAACCTTTATCCAGGCCAGACCCTTGGCTTTGTAAATGGATACCAGATCTGTCAGGTCATCGATCTCCTTGCGCGAAAAGTCGAGGCAACCCTTGGCATTCAATGCCTTGACCAGGCCGCCGTTTTTCACGACGGAGGAGAAAACCTTAAAGTTGGAAGTTTCCACGATATCTGAGACATCGATCAACTCCAGACCAAAGCGGGTGTCTGGTTTATCAAGACCGTAGCGTCCGACTGCCTCGTCATAGGTCAGCCTGTTGAAGGGTGTATCCAGGGTGACGTCCAGCACATCCTTGAAAAGTGTCTGAATCATACTTTCACTCAAAGCCATGATATCTTCTTCACCTACAAAGGACATTTCAATATCGATCTGGGTAAATTCAGGCTGCCGGTCGGCTCTTAAGTCTTCATCCCGAAAACAACGAACGATCTGGTAATATCGGTCAAACCCGGATATCATGAGCAGTTGTTTGAATATCTGCGGGGATTGGGGCAAGGCATAAAACTGGCCCGGGTTTACTCTGCTGGGAACCAGGTAGTCTCGTGCGCCTTCGGGTGTACTGCGGGTCAGGCATGGCGTCTCAATGTCGATAAAGTTATGGGTATTCAAAAAGGTTCTGACGGACGATGCAGCCCGATGTCGCAGGATAATATTCTGCTGCAACTGTGGCCGCCTCAAATCAAGATGACGGTAGGTGAGGCGAAGGCTTTCGGAGACATCCACGGTATCTTCGATCAGAAATGGCGGCGTTACAGCGGCATTTAAAATTCTGAGCTCGGTTACCAGCACTTCAATGGCGCCGGTGGTTAGATTCGTGTTTATCATTCCTTCCGGGCGGCTGTCGACGGTTCCCCTTACAGCGATGACGAATTCGCTCCTGATGGCGTGCGCCTTTGCATGAACCGCATTGTCGATTTTAGGATTGAACACGACCTGGGTAATACCTTCCCTGTCCCGTAAATCCACAAAAATAACACCCCCATGATCTCTGCGGCGTTGTACCCAGCCCATCAGGATGACTTCGGTTCCGATATCGGTTTTTCCCAACGCACAACACGTGTGGGTTCTTCTCATCGACTCAAGATTATCCGGCAATTCTCAAACTCCTTTATTTATTAAAATCATCACACGATTTTATTTGTTTTGAAATGCTATCCACCAGTCCATCCATGGGAACGTCCCCCTGGTCTTTAGTGGACATGTTTCGGAGAATGGCAAACCCTTTTTCAAGTTCGTTCTCTCCAACCATCAATACAAAAGGTACCTCGAGTCGGCCTGCGCGTTTCATCTGACTCTTGAGGCTCCTGTCCTGAAAGTCCATTTCAGCATAGAAACCTTTTGCGCCCAGTTCACAGAGCCAGTCGAATGCCAGGGCCTGACTTTTTTCTCCCATAGCGGCAATATAAAGATCCGGTTTTCGCATGTGCTCGGACCTGTTGAGCTGTACGATTTCGGCCAATCGATCAAATCCGATGGCAAAACCGGTGGCCGGGATGTCTGGGCCACCCAACAGCTGGACAAGTGCATCGTATCTACCCCCGCCGGCCACTGCGCTCTGGGCGCCCAGGGAACGGGTCTGGATTTCAAAGGTCGCACGGGTGTAATAATCCAGCCCCCGCACCAGCCGTTTGTCCAGCACAAATGGCACGTTTAATCGATCCAATGCCGATTGCAAAAGCGTAAACTCATGATCGCAGACATCGCAAAGACAGGTTAATATGGAAGGGGCGTCTGTCATGGCTTCCCGGCAGGTGGGAACCTTACAATCCAGAACACGTAATGGGTTGCGGTCTTTGCGGCGTATGCAGTCTGGACAAAGCCGGTCAGACACAGATGCAATGTATTCCTGAAGACGGGTCTTGAAGCCGGGGCGGCATTGCGGGCAGCCCAGCGAATTTATGCGCGCCTCAACATCTTTTACTGCCAGTCTTTCACATAAAGTTTTTAGAAGGAATATCAATTCTGCATCTGCAAGGGCCGAAGAAACACCCAATATTTCTACATTGATCTGGTAAAACTGCCGGTAACGACCCTTTTGCGGACGCTCCCGCCGAAACATGGGGCCGATAGTGTAGAATTTCTTGACAGGATCATCGGCATACATTTTATGTTGTATATACGACCGGCAGATAGCGGCGGTGGCTTCAGGACGGAGGGTAATAAGATCTCCTTTGCGATCGGCAAAGGTATACATCTCTTTTTCCACGATGTCCGTGTCTTCTCCAATACTGCGTGCAAAGAGTTCCGTACGCTCCATGATGGGGGTGCGGATTTCCCTGAATCCAAAATCCTCGAACAGCGATCTGGCAATCTTTTCAATTCGCTGCCAGGTTTCTATCTCACCGGGAAGGATGTCCTTGAAGCCTCTGATTAGTTGAATCATTTATAACTCACACCTTGTTGCAGATGGCACAATTTGATATTTTTTGTATCGAAAAGGGCCAACATGCCGTTTCAATTTGCATAAACGATCATTTTTAGGCTGATTGTTGTTTTTAGTCAACAGGAATATTTTCTATGCTTGTTTATCGCCAATGCCATATATATGTTCCATTCGGCTGTTGAATGGCACGTTAAGGCTATTCTGGCAAACACGATATTATCAGGGAAACACGCGGTTTATTGACAAGAATTTGAAGTTCCGCTATTTGTGTCGACAGGTTTTTTCACGGGCGTTTATGCTTTTAGGGGCTTAGTGAGAGGAACGTGCCACCGTGACCCATTGTGATCCATCTAAAAAAAAAATGAATCTTGAACTCCGGGCCGTCATTTTGGCTGCCGTTCGGCGTTACTTTATGGAAAAAGGCTATCTTGAAGTAGAAACGCCAAACCGGATACCGTCTCCGGCACCCGAAATCAACATTGAAGCCGAGCCAAGCGGGTCTTGGTTTTTGCAAACATCACCTGAATTATGCATGAAACGTCTTCTGGCAGAAGGTTTTGAGCGAATTTTTCAGATATGCAAATGTTACCGCAAAGGTGAACGGGGAAGACTGCACCTGCCGGAGATGACAATACTGGAGTGGTATACAAAGGGGCACGATTATCTGGACATGATGCGGCAATGCGAAGACCTTATCACCACGGCGGCACGATCCATTGATCATGGAAGAGGGATTCACTACCAGGGGCGTTGGGTTGATTTTACGAAACCCTGGGTCCGGATGACGGTTGATCAGGCCTTTGAAAAATTTGCGCCGGAATCCTTGGATACGGCCCTCAGGAACGGAAATTTTGATAAAATCATCGCTTGTGATATCGCTCCCAATCTGGGCGGTGTAAAACCGGTTTTTTTGTATGATTATCCTGCGGCTCTGGGCTCACTGGCCCGGCTGAAGCCGGTGGATAAAAGTGTAGCGGAACGCTTTGAGCTATACATCGCGGGTATCGAAATCTGCAATGCCTTTTCCGAACTGACAGATTCGGATGAGCAGCGAAGAAGATTCGAAGTGGAAATGCGGATGCGCCAGGCATCAGACAAAGTCATGTATCCCTTGGCGGAGACCTTTCTGCAGGCTCTTGAAAAGATGCCGGAATCTGCCGGAAATGCTCTCGGCATGGACCGGTTGATCATGCTCTTTGCGGACACGGCCGAGATCGATGATGTGGTGGCGTTTGTACCGGAAGTCTGCTAACCCCAATATTTCATATGATATCATCCCGTGGTATGTGTTGTTTTCCAGGCCGGGTGAGAGAAAAGAAGATCAGAACCCCGGCGAAACTGATGACGGCACCAAGGGAAAAAGCATCCCGTAAATCGGCAATGTCCATCATCAGTCCGGCCATTGATGAGCCCAGCAGCATTCCCAGGCTGTGGGCCATGGTCATCAACCCCATGAGAGAACCCATGGCTTCGGATTGATTGCCTTTGAATACCGCAATTGCCATGTGGGCCGGCATGGAAATACCGCCACCGAGACCAAAGAGAATACTGGCGATAACCAGGTCCGTTAAAGAACCGGAACGCGTGAAATAGATCATTCCGCAGGCTACCAGCAGACCGCCGGAAACGATCATCATCCTGCGGCTGATACGATCTGCCACATAGCCCATGGGCAGGTGGATGACGCCGCTGATGAAGACGCCCAGCATGACCAGGAAACCGATGTTCGCGCTTGACAGCGCAAACTGTGTATCTGCAAACACGGGTAAAAACCCCCAGATGATACCGATACAGGCGGTGTAATTTAGCCGAAAGCAGAAAAGCCCGATGATCTCCCGATCTTGCAGCAATACTTTCCATGGCAGGGGTGACCGGCTTTTTTTCAAAACCAATTCCTCGCGACTGGGCGGCAAAAAGGAGATGCTTAAAAAAAAGCCCACCAGGGACAGTATTCCCATACTTAAAAATGATGCGTCAAGACCCCATACGTCTTTGATGCTCCCTCCGAGAACAGGGCCAAGGCTCAAGCCGAAGAAAATAGACATGTTGAAGAACCCCATGGTGAATCCCTCCCGCCCCTGGGGAGTAATATCTCCGACGTATGCCTGTATGGCAGGCATCATCATGGAAGAGGCGATACCCTGAAAAAATCGTATGATCACAAGAGCGGTGACATTTTGTGCCAAAATGAACGATAGAGAAAGACAGGCATAAGAGAACAGACCGATAACAATGAGACGTTTACGGCCTTTTTTGTCTGAAAGTCGTCCAAAATAAGGGAGGAACAGGGTTCGTGATAGGGCAAAGGACCCGAAAATAAATCCGATAGCCAACCCGCCGGCGCCGAGATTGTGGGCATACACCGGCAGCAGCGGTACAACGATGCCGACACCCGTGACAGCAGCAAAAATGGAAAAAAAGAGGGTGCCGAAAATTTTTTTGTCAATGCTGGATGTCATACCACCTGTTTCTGAATATTTCTCAAGACGGTTTCCACAAGTTCCTTAATTTCCTGGAGCCGGTTTTCCGTCATGGCCTCGAAGCGCAGGACCAGGGCGGGTTGCGTATTGGATGCCCGGACAAGACCCCAGCCATCTGGAAACAAAACACGCACACCGTCTATGTCGATGACATCGTAGCGTTCCTTGAAATATGCGGTCACCTTGTCCACCACCGCAAACTTGATATGATCAGGACATTCAACCCGGATTTCAGGTGTGGAAAAAGTTTCCGGGACATCGGCCAGCAGATCAGAGATCTTTTTACCGGAACTGGCCAGGATTTCAAGGAGTCGACAGGATGCATAGACCGCATCGTCAAACCCGAAATACCGGTCGCTAAAAAAGATGTGTCCGCTCATTTCTCCGGCCAGTTCGGCTTTTTCCATTTTCATTTTCTGTTTGATCAGAGAGTGGCCTGTTTTCCACATGATGGCCCTGCCACCGTTTTTTTCGATATCGTCATACAGCGTCTTTGAGCATTTGACCTCGGAAATAAAGGTTGCACCGGGTTTGCGTGACAAGATCTCCCGGGAAAAAATGATCATCAATTTATCCCCATAGATAAGATTTCCCTCGGAATCCACCACACCGATCCGGTCTCCGTCACCATCATAGCCAAAACCGACATCCAGTTTTTTTTCTTTGACCAGGGCGATAACATCCTGCATGTTTTCGAGTACCGTGGGATCTGCCTCGTGGTTGGGAAAAGACCCGTCGGGCTCACAATACAGATCGTGCACTTCGCAGCCCAGACCTTTCATAATCGGGACGGCCGTGATACCGGCAGTGCCGTTGCCGGCATCGATGCCTACCCTGAGAGAGCGGGCCAGAGAGATATTGTTCAGCAGGTAGTCCTTGTAGGGCCCAAGAATCTCAAACGTCTGAGCGGTGCCGGTGCCGGTTTCAAAATCTTCATCCGTGATGAGCTTCAGAATCTCCTGTATCTGTTCACCAAACACGGATTCGACACCGCTGCAAATTTTGAACCCATTGTATTCAGGGGGGTTGTGGCTGGCAGTTACCATGACATTGCCCTGCTTGTTCAAATGGCGGATGGAAAAATAACCTACGGGTGTCGAGCAAACACCGATGTCTACGACATGGCATCCGCTGGCCAGCAGACCCTGGATCAGTTTTTCAGAATATTGATCCGATGTGACACGACAGTCCCGCCCTACCGTGATGTCGGTATTACCCTGCCGCCGAAGATACGTGCCGATGCCTTTGCCGATGCGTACCACATCTGATGCATCCATGTCCTTGCCGGCGATGCCCCTGATGTCGTATTCTCTGAACATATGAGGATTTAACATAGTGTTTTCCTTTCAAGATTGTTTGAATCATCTGATTTTCTGTTTTATGGACGGCATGGTATCGAAAAGCGCTCACACCTGTCAATCGCCAAATAGAATGCAATATGATTTAATAAAGCAAGACTTTCAATTACCCTGTTGCCTATCGGCTTGACAGGCAACCGTCTGGCTTTTATACTCATCGTTCTTTAGCCTTAGCTAATTTGAGCGTTTTAGGTTTTAATATTGACAGGTACACGGTTTCGCCTATGAAAGCAGTTCGAAAATATTCGTACATCTCCCTATTTGTTCTTTGCGGGGTTTTTCTTGGCCTGGTTTTCCCTGTGCTTGCCGCGGTTTCGGTGGATGAACCAAAACAGCTGACCACCACCCAGGCTGTTATTCTGGGTGTTGTGGAAGGTTTGACCGAATATCTGCCCATTAGTTCCACCGGTCATTTGCTGGTAACCAAGGATCTTCTTGGTATGAATACCATGGAATCCGATATCGTGCGCCGGACCACAGAAACGGATGCCATCAATGCCTATCTCGTGTGCATCCAGTTTGGCGCAATCCTGGCCATTCTTTTTGTGTGTGCTCACCGGTTCAAGAAGATCTTAAAGGGACTGTTTCAGGGGGATGCCGATGGCAGGCGCTTGCTGACAAATCTGATCCTGGCGCTATTGCCGGCGGTCGTGATCGGGCTGATTCTGGAAGGCCCCATCAAGAAATTCCTCTTTGGCACCTATCCCGTTATTGCTGCCTGGTTTGGGGGCGGTGTGGCCATCCTGTTTATCTCATTTTATTTTAAAAACCAACACAGGGATCTGCATCAGGGACAAGAGATCGAAGATATGGGCCCGAAGGTGGCCATTTTCATCGGTGTTGCCCAGTGCCTGGCCATGTGGCCCGGCGTCAGCCGCAGTCTGGCAACCATTTTGGGTGGCCTGTTTCTGGGTCTATCCATGAAGGCAACGGTGGAGTTTAGCTTTCTGCTGGGTGCCGTCACCCTAACTGCCGCTACGGTGTATGATGTTTTTAAGCATGGCAGTGACATGCTTGCGGTTCTCGAGATCCGTTCCATGTTTCTGGGACTGATGTTCGCATTTGCGGCAGCGGTTCTTTCCGTAAAATGGATGATCCATTATTTGAATAAATACGGTCTTGAGATATTCGGGTATTATAGAATTGTCATAGCACTTGCAACTGCCTGGATCTACCTCGTATAGCTATTTAAGAGAAAGGAAAATATTTTGAATACAACCATTGATACCATGCGCTCACATCGTTCTATCCGGAAATTTAAAGACAAAGCGATTCCGGAAGAGATTCTTGAAACCATCCTGACCTCGGCGCAATGCGCAGCCACTTCCAACTTTGTCCAGGCTTACACGATTATTCGTGTGGATAATCAACAAAAAAGACAGGCCATTGCCAAAATTTGCGGATCCCAGCAGTGGATAATTGATGCATCGGTATTTCTCGTTTTTATAGCCGATTTAAATCGTCTGGAAGCAGCCTGCCGGAAACATGGAAAGGAAATGGCCGACGGCTATATGGAACAGTTCATCGTTGCAACGGTGGACACGGCCCTGATTGGTCAAAACACCCTGCTGGCAGCAGAATCCATGGGTCTGGGGGGTGTTTTTATCGGGGCCATTCGCAACAACCCCAAAAAGATCTGCGACATGCTGAACCTGCCTGAAAACACCTATCCCGTTTTCGGCATGTGCCTGGGATATCCGGATGGGCAGCCGCCAATGAAACCACGTTTGCCGCTTGAAGGAATTTTTATGAAGGAAACATATCAAACAGATGGGGGTGATGCACTCCTGGAAGCCTATGATGAAACGACCCGGGCATATTTCCTGTCACGGGACAGCAATTTAAAAGATGAGACATGGAGTTGCCAGATGGCCGGGTTTATGAGCCAGATCGTCCGGCCGCATATGAAAGCGTTCATCACCTCACAGGGCTTTTGTATCCGCTAAGCAACAATTTTCATGAAAATTTTGGGACAAACGACATTTCTATCCTTTAATAACCGCCATGGGTCGCAGTCTTGCTACCTTCCTGGAGATACCAGCGCCGTGAACGATCCCGACAACTTTTGATATGTCCTTGTAGGCATCCGGCATCTCTTCGGCCAGGGTTGACCGCCCGGTCCATCGAACCATGATGCCTTTGTCTGCCAGCTCCCGTTGGATCGATCTCCCTTTGCTCAGCCTTTTGGCGGCGGTTCTGCTCAGTACCCGCCCCGCGCCATGGCATGTTGAGCCGAATGTTTCAGCCATGGCTGTCTCCGTACCGACGAGGACATAAGATGCCGTGCCCATGTCACCCGGCACCAGGATCGGTTGACCTGTGGAAAGATGGGCGTCGCACAGCGCCTTGTGATTGGGTGGGAAAGCCCGTGTGGCCCCTTTTCGATGCACGCAAAGAATTCTTTTTATTCCTTCCACCACATGGGTTTCCTTTTTTGCGATGTTGTGGCTGATATCATACACCAGGTTCATGTCGAGATTTTTCGGGCTGATACCGAGGGCGTGCTGAAACACTTCCCGGCTGCGGTGCATCAATATCTGGCGGTTGGCCCAGGCATAGTTGGCGGCACAAGCCATGGCATTAAAATAGCGTTGTCCCTGATCCGATTGAATCATGGCACAGGCCAGCTGCCTGTCCGGAAGGTCGAGTCCGAGCTGCTTTACATGCTGATTCATCTGCTTGATAAAATCGTCGCAAACCTGATAACCAAATCCCCTGGAACCGGAATGAAGCAACAATGTTACCTGGCCCTGAAAAAGCCCAAAAGCTTGTGCAACCTTTTCGTCGAACACTTTGTCGACAAGGCCGACTTCTATAAAATGGTTGCCGGATCCAAGGGTGCCGAGCTGCTTTCTTCCTCTTTCCAGTGCCCGTGGACTGATGATCTCCGGATCTGCGTTCGTCATACATCCAGAATCTTCGGTGTGCGTAAGATCTCTATCCTCTCCAAATCCCCGGCCGACAGCCCATTGACTACCCTTTCTGAGGACCTGTTTTTCCTCCTTGACAGAAAGTTTGACCGGTCCAGTGGAACCCAAACCTGTGGGTATCTGCCGGTATAGCTCTGTTACAAGGGCTTCAAGCCTGGGCCGGACATCAGTTTCTTTCAGTGCGGTGGTTGCCAGCCGAACACCGCAGTTAATATCGTAACCCACGCCGCCGGGGGAGATAACACCTTTTTCCCAGTCGAACGCCGCCACGCCACCGATGGGGAATCCGTATCCCCAATGCATATCAGGCATGGCCATGGATCCTTTTACGATCCCCGGCAGCGTGGCGACATTGGCTACCTGCTTTAAGGGTTCTTTGTTTTCCTGGCCTTCGAGCATGTCGTGATCAGCATAGATGATTCCGGGAACACGCATTTTTCCGGTTTTCATAAGCTCCCACTTGTAGGGAGTTATTTGTCTCAATTCCATTTTTTCCATCAGAGTATCGTTCCGCTGAACATATTCATAATTTAGAAATCAAAAGCGTATCCTTTTCTGGTATCCGCAGGACTTGTGACCTGGAGGAAGAGTTCCAGGCGGTATCCCGCAATTTCGTTGTTTTGGATCTTGAATTCAAACACACGGTCCATTTTTTTAAAGACGGTTTCCGGGCCGAAAAGCCACCGGGTTCCGTACCAGTCATCTCCCACGGCATATTTCAGCTCATATTTTCCAATGGGCACGTGTTCGGCTATGGTCGAACCACTTTTCATGAAAGCCGTGAGGGTTTCCGAGCCGTTGGATGCATTGAGCAATTTCAGATAATAGTGACGACCGTCGTTGCGTGTTGTGATGGTAAGGGGTGCCAGCCCTTTATGATAGTTTTTTTTGAGGGTGCCGTTTCGCGGCAAAGTCACCGGTTTGGGTTGTAAAAGATCGAACTTGTACCAGTCTATCACAGACCCCACCTGATGGACTTTTCCTGAGGCAAGCAGTTCACGGCAGATTTTGGGAGAGGTCATGATCTGTTGCTCTGTCCACAATCTAAAACGTTTGTCCTTCGCAATATGAGGCCAATCCGGATGTAAGGTGATTATTGCATGCTGTCGCTGCAGGGCTCTGGCGATTTCGGAGACGTCATCCACTCGAAATTCAAGGAAATAATCCTTCCGAAATTGTTGAACAGCGGCCAGGGTCCGTTCACCCCAGATACCATCCAAAGGCTTTGTATCGTAACCGTATTTTTTAAGGGCTTTTTGAATATGTAGAATATCGGCGGATGTTGTTGCCCTTATTTTTTTTGGGGGTAACGGTGCCAGGGAAGGGTCCTTGAAATATCGGGCATATCGGCCCTCTGAAATCTGTTTGAGGCCTTGGATCGACTTGTTATGAATGTCATCGGCGTTGGCAATCAGCATCCCGATAGAGATTATTGAGAGCAGAATCGTCCATTTGTTCCAGAATCGTCGTTTTCTTTTAGAAAAAGATTTCTTAAAGGCTGGAGCGTCCTGAAATGATGCTTGTTCACTAAAGGGTTTTTTACCGGATGTTCGGTTTGTTGAAGCTGTCCCATGCGAACGATCATCTGTTTCATTGATTGTTCCGCCGGCGTTTTGGCGGGCCTGTTTATTCTGAAAAAGGAGCATCCTACAGTTTCCGCATCTGGGGTGGCGCGTTACAAAACCTGCTTTTATGCGATTTTTTTTCTGACAACCGGGACATGTTACGATGATCAGGTGAGCCTCATGGTTCGTGGTCTTGGGTTTTACATCACCCTTGACAGTGCCGGATGTCAAACCGGTGATGAGTTCATTGTAGGCGACATTGAGTTCTTTCAGCTTTTCAGTGGCTTTTTCATGGAGGCGTGGGTTCTGGGCGTATCGGTCAGGGTGCCATATTCCAATCATATCCCGGTAGGCCTGCTTGATTTCCGATAGAGAGGCCGTTTGTTGAATCTCCAGGATTTTATAACAATTTTTCAGGTTCATGATAAAATCGTTTGCGTATGGATAAAACGGATTTTATACTGTTTTAGCGTAAGAAACCAGTCTCCTCAAGCTAAATTTTTTGGATTTTTGGTCCCTCTTCTCAAAATAAAGGAAAGAGCGTGATAGCAGAAGAAAGAAAACAGATCGCCGCGCTGAACGACAAATTGATGCGGACCATCGATATTCGACTGACGACAAGTGGAGATGCGCGAAGTCAGGATTTGATGGCCTTCGGCAGGGAGCTGGTCGAGAATGCACCCAAGATACAGATGGTGTTTGAAAAAAATGACGGGGCGGATGCACTGCCCGGGCTGCACATCGCCTCTTCCATTGTATATCATGCCGTCCCCCATGGAACGGAACTGTTGCCTTTTCTCGACATACTTGTGGACATTTCTGAACAAAGCGGGGAAAACCCGCAGACCGAACCGGCCAGGGAACTTGAAGTGCCGGCAAGGCTGAAGCTGTATGTGTCAAGCATGTGTACCTTTTGCCCTGCCGTGGTTAGGAAGCTGTTGCCAATGGCGCTAAAGAATACCAGCATTCGGCTTGCTGTTATCGACGGTGTTTTATTTTCTGAAATGGTGGATATCGATCACATCCGATCGGTTCCGACATTGATTCTGGACGACCAATTCCGTTGGACCGGTACCGTGGATCTCAACGAGCTTCTCAATACCATTCAGAGTCGGGATCCGGCGCAACTGAGTACAGAGACGCTCGCATCCATGATATCTGACGGCAATGCCTATGGACTGTCCGAAATGATGCTGAAGGCGGGACGTATATTCCCCGGGTTTATCGATCTGTTAACCCATGAAGCGTTTTCGATACGTTTGGGTGCCATGGCCGCGGCCGAAGAGATTGCAGGAAGCCGGATTTCCCTGGCTGTTCAGATGGCAGCGCTCCTGGCAGAACGGTTTGAGCAACAGAGCGATGCCGTGAAAGGAGATATTCTCTATATTATAGGCGCTTCAGGTGATGACCGGAGCATTGATTTTCTCGGCAACATTTCAAGCGGAGAATATTCCCAAGACGTCAAAGAGGCTGCCGCCGATGCTCTGGAAGAGATTCGTTCCCGTTAAAACGTCAGTGTAGCACCCACTGTATAACGTGTATCCTTGTCCTTGTCAGAGTCGTTAAAGTCTTTTTCGAGATATCCCAGATAGCCATAAAGATATTTGTCAAAGTGTACGCTCATACCGAGGACCCAGGCGGTGTGACCATCTTGGTTCGTCAAGCCCTTGTCGGAATTTTTTCGCCGGCCATATTCATAGAGGAGCATGACCTTTCCGGTCGTGTAGGAAGTGCCGACAAACCATACATCTGCTCCAGTGGTCTTATTCTTTTTGAAGGTATTGTCGTCATCGGCCGTGTTGACACCGTCGATATTGAGCGAAGAGAGACCCTCGGACAGAGAGATCAAACCCTTGTCGTACTCATACTGGCCAAAGAGCGAGAAGGTCTCTGAACCGATTTTACCGCCGAATTTAACGGCCTCGTCATCCCCGGATTGGCCGTTGTCATAGTACTGCAGGAATAGAGACATGCTCTGTGATGTATAGATAAATCCACCGCCGAAAGCAGGATCCGTATTCTCAGTGTTGTCGATTGAGGTGAACAGTTGGCTTGTCATACCGGATTTCGATATAGGCGAGTCGTAGCGAAGGGTATTGGTTGAACGCCCACGTCCTTTGCCTGTGTTGTGGTGCAGCGCAGACTGAATATCCACAAAAAAACGGGTCGAAAGAGCGTCGCTGGAAAAAGGGTCCAGGGTATTGCCGGTCTGCATGTAGGGTGTTTCCATGGTGCCGCCTCTGAATAGACCCCAGTTGCTATTTATGCCGAGGAATTGATCGTAACTGCTGAGAATTGTATCGTCGTCGCCTTGCGGTGTATCGATTCGCCACTCTGTCTTGAAAATCGCGCTCATGCCGCTCCCCATCTGGCGGGACCCGCTGACAGCAATATGTGAGATATCCCCTGTCAGATATTTATCGGAATCTTCATAAGCGGTTGTATTGGTATCGGTTGTGCGCCAGATACCCTGACAATCATCATCACAGTCCTCCTGGTTATAGCTTATTCTCAGGGCGCCACCGATATTGAGCATCCAATCGCCGGCCATAAATTCTGCTGCATGGCACACAAAAGGGCTGAAAAAAACAACCAGGGTCAACCAAAGGATTGCATTCCGTCTCAGAAGACTTTTCATTTTTTTCCTTTCTCCTAATTTGATTTTATCCGGCGCTGTTACGGTTCAAATATCAAAGATGACCTTGGCTTCCCATCTGTTGCCTGTTTCAAAAACCTGAACCTGATGATACGTCACCGCTTTGATCTCTGATATTAACGTGTGTCGCTCAGGGGAAAATGGATCAACCCACAAATGCGCAGTCAGACACTTTTCTGCTATTGATTCGATTTGAATCGACTGGGCGAAACGTTCTTCGCCTACCCAAAGGTATAGTATTTCTCGAAGCCAGTTGACCAGGAGGTCGGGCCAGTCATTTCCTTGTATGCTTATCCGTCTTTCTTCTCGGGCGAGAAGGCCCACCGTTTCCACGAGCTGATTCCTCATGGCCATTGCAGCATTCTGGAAAAGGCTTTTTGCATTGTCTCCAAACACATGAATTCCAAAATCCGCAGTATGGTCCAACAGTTCATAAGCAGGTTTTTTTACCATGTCTCACCTCTTTGACCAGGAGGATGTTTTAGAGAATAATGGTTCCGGTTTTTTTTGTGCTGTATCCTCCCAGGGCCTCCACCCGGTTTTTGAACACACCAGAGTTGATAATATCCAATAGGATTTGCATCTGCGGCATGTCAATGTAAATCTGGGGTATCACCAGATCGTACTGTTCGGTGACCATGGGAATAAAATCGAGATCAAGGGCTTTTGCCGCAGCATAGATACCGAGTCCCACGTCCACCGTACCGCTGAGAACGGCCACCGCCACCGACATGTGGGTAAACTCTTCTATCTCATAACCGTTGATCAAACCGACGTCTATTCCAGATTGTTCCAATCGATAATCCAGAAGGATGCGGGTTCCGGAGCCACTCTGACGGTTGATAAACCGGATATCCTCCCGGCATATATCCTCAATCCCGTTGATCTGTTTGGGATTCCCTTTGGGAACGATGAATCCCTGGTCACGGAAAACCAGGTTGACCAGCTTGACATCCATACCCGGCAGATATTTTTTCAAGTATCGAACATTATAGGAACCGTCTTCAGTATCCAGGAGGTGAGAACCGGCCATATGGCACACACCCTTTTTGACTGCCATCAGACCTCCCATGCTGCCGACGTGGCTGGATGAGAGTGTGAGGTTTGATTTTTCGGCTTTGAGCTGATCTGCCAGAACATCGAGTGTATTGTCGTGGCTACCCACTGCAACCAGGGTATTTTGAATCGCGCTGACGGGTCGCAGAAGTTCTGCTGAAACATCGTCATTGTCCCTGATGCCTTCCACGTGACTGGGCACGCGGATGATGCCATCGGCTTCTGTAATACTGGTGATGCATCCGGCACTTCTCGGTAAGGGCGTTGCAACAATACGATTGCCCACGAGACCGAGCTTTACCCGGATAAATTCTTCAAGACCGAGTTTTGAAGCAATCTTTCTGGTGGGTTCCACGGATACGGTCTGCCGTATTTTTTCGGGTTGTCCCAGAAACTGGTCGATCAATGGCTGAACAAACTGTTCAAAAGCAATAATCGCGGAAACAGGGTAACCGGGAATACCGAAAATCGGCTTGTGGTTGATCTTTCCAACGATAACCGGTTTGCCGGGCATAATCGTTACCCCATGGATCAGGATATCACCCAGGGTTTCGAAAACCTCTTTTGAATAATCTTCGGACCCGGCAGAAGAACCACCGACAGTAAGAATAATATCTACGCTAGAATGGGCAGCCAGACGAATCTTTTCTGTGAGTGTTGCCGGATCATCCATCAACGGTTCATGGCGAACCACAGTTGCTCCGGAAGCGGCTGCAAGACTGCCAAGGACATAAGAGTTGGCGTCCAGAACCTGGCCGGGTTGAAGTGTTTTATCTTCCAGCTGCTGCCAGTCAACCAGCTCGGACCCGGTGGGGATGATCAAGATTTTCGGCTTTTTTTTCACAGTCACCGAGAAGACGCCGCCGGAGAGCAGGGCCCCGAGACAGTAAGGTGTGACAAGGTGGTTTTGGGGAAACAACAACTCCGTGGCAACAATGTCTTCCCCTATTTTTCGAATATGCTGCCAGGGAAACGCTGGTGAATCGATCTCGAGGGTTGTCTCGTCAATCACATTGATATGTTCAACCATAATGACAGCATCGGTATTGTCCGGAAGAACATGACCGGTGTTAACCCAGTAAGCGTCCTTGCCGGTGACAAGCTGTTTTGGCTCTACTTCACTGGCACCGAAGGTGGCGGATGCTTTGACTGCGATACCATCCATTGCAGCTGCATGAAAATGGGGTGCTGACCAACGGGCATGGACCGGCTCTGCCAGGACTCTGCCCACGGCACCCGGTACGGCGATTGTTTCCCTTGCCAGATGGCCGGTAGCACCAAATTCGTTCAAGATGATCTCCCTGGCTTCAGCCAGTGTTTTCATCTTGAGATAGACATTTCGCTTTTTTTTGTTCATTTTTCCACCAGACTGACTATATCAAAAGGGCCACTTCAACGATGGTTCCCTTGTCCAGGCCCTCCGTGTTTTTATCGATTCTTACAAGCCCATCCGCTTTAGCCATGGTGTGAATCAACCCTGACTTGCCCAGAACCGGTTCCGCGGAGAGGGCGCCATCTTCGTGATGCAGTTTTACGCGGATGTAATCGATGCGCCCCTGTTTTGATGACAGATTTCTTTTCAATTGAGCGTAGCATGACCGTGTATTTTCGTGGGCTGGGTTTTTCCCGCCGATATGTTCTATAAATGGGCGGACCACTACATGAAACACAACCATGGCCGAGGTTACATGACCCGGCAGCCCCCAGAAAAGGGTGTTGCCTACTTTTGCCAGGATGGTCGGCTTTCCGGGGCTGATTGAAATACCATGTGCGAGAATTTCTGCATCCGGTATGGCGGAAAGTACCTCTATGGTGAAATCTCGCATTCCCACCGAACTTCCCCCAGAAACAAAAACCATGTCCGATCGTTGGACAGCATCCTGGCACATGCCTCGAAGAGCCTGGAAATCGTCGTTTACGATACCCATCCGAAGAGGCCGGCCGCCGGCTTGTACTACTTGACCGGAAAGTGTAAAAGAATTGATATCTCGAATTTTACCGAGAGTCGGTGTTTCGCTGATGGGAAGAACTTCATCACCTGTGGAAATGATGCTGATGACCGGTAGCCGATACACGGAAACCATTTCGATTCCAAGAGCTGCAAGAATGCCTATTTCCTGAGGGCGCAGCTGCTGTCCCTGAAACAGGGTGGTTTCACCAACCCGGATGTCTTCGCCGACCTGAATCATATGCTGTCCTGGTGCCACGCTGCGATACACCTCGATGGTTGTATCGTCGATGGCATCTGTGTGTTCAATCATGACAACGCTGTCGGCACCCGCGGGTAGCATCCCCCCGGTAGATATTTTGGCGGTTTCACCCGGCTTGATAGACAGGGTCGGATTTTCACCCATGGCGATACTGCCCACGATATTCAAATATGCTGGATTTCCTTCAGATGCACCGAAAGTCGATGTGGCTTTCACGGCATATCCATCCATAATCGCCCGGGGAAAATCCGGCAGGTTGATTTCTGATTGGATATCTGTTCCCAGAATTCTACCAAGCGCACTTGTCAGGGCGATCGTTTCTTTTTCTACCGGCTGGAAAAGAGATGTCCATCCAAGAACTGTTTCGAGATCAGTGACCTTAAAAAACTCTTTCATTAATAAATTCTCTCCGAAAATTTATTTTATGACAACAAGGAGCGTCCTGCACCCACCAGCATCCAAACACCGGCAACAACAAAAAAAATCCCAGCGCCGATCTTGATATAACTTTCCGGAACGAGCCGACTCAATGTCGAGCCTAAAACAACCGCAATGAGCGTACTCAGAACCAGCGCCAGGGCAGCACCGGCAAAGACGGATACTTTTGGATCGCAGTCAGCCGCCAGACAAAATGTAGCAAGCTGAGTTTTGTCACCCAGCTCGGCCAGAAAAACCATACCAAATGTTGTTAAGAAAATTTGAAAATCCATTGTAATCTACCTTTTTTATCAACATCAGGGATTGTGATCAGAATACTGCCTACCCTGATGGTTAGCTGTAAACGGTAAGCATTTGGCAGCTTCGTGCCTATGGCTTACAGTTATAGCGCCCTCATCCACTCCGGTTTGAGGGCGATTTTCCCGGACAGGGCCTGGTCGATCTGCTGAAGGGTTCGTTCCTTGTCCTTTGGCATCCGTGCCTTTATGGGAAGATAATTGGAAGCATGGTTCGCGTGAAACAAGCCCCTGGAGAGATGGGTGTGGGCGATCATCTGCCGTAGTTCCTTGAGCATCTCGTCCGGCTCGAGCAAAGGAAAAATTCCTTTCTCGTGGTCATTGCAGAGCGGTGTCCCCGGGATAAGCATCAAGCTGAGAGCTCCCACGTATTCCGGGTCAATGGCTGATAAGACATTTCCTGTTTCCTGTGCATGAATCATGGATCTTTTCCTGCCAGCCAGACCAAGCAGGACGGTTATGGACAGCTTGATACCGGCTTCCCGGATTTTTTTGCCCATGGAAATCATTTTTTCGGCTGTTGCGCCTTTTCGGACAGCTTTTAGGGTAAGGTCATCCCCTGTTTCCAGGCCCATGTAGGCAATGCCCAATCCATGCTGGTGAAGCTCTGTGAGTTCTTCAGACGTTTTCATCTGAATACTTTTGGTGTTGGCGTAGACGCCAACCCGGGTGACCCAGGGAAGGTTTGCCTCGATTTTTTTCAGAATGTTCACCAGGCGCTTCTGTGGGAGAATGAGTGCGTCACCGTCGCACAGAAAAACACGTCGTTGCCGCCGGCAGTAATCTTTTGCAAATTGAATGTCCTGATCGACAATTTCGTCCGGCTTGATTTTGAATCTTTCCCCGGCATATGTTCCGCAAAATGTACATTTGTTGTGCGAACACCCCACCGTTACCTGCAGCAGGATGCTGTTGGCTTCACTGGGGGGACGGATAATCATTCCTTCATAGTGCATCGTACTTACCTTTTATCAATGGGTGCGCCAGTCTTTTTGTCGCCAGTCCCGTCTTCGGGGTGATTGCCTTTTTTAATATCAGGCCAATACGACAGATAGTGAGTTGAAAAAACCGGCAATTACTGTTAACAATGATCCAATACTGGGAAATTGATTTTTGCCTGCAGCATGGCTACCGCCACTGATGATGGCAAACCACGCTGTTATTCTAGGTACCTTTACGTTAAATGCAACCGTAAAGTATCTATTACCTTATCAACGGTGTCTTTATCAATAAAGGATTTTTCCGGATACATAGAGCATCACAGCTAGCCCATCGACCATATTCCTCAATTCTTGGACGCCGTGTGGCGTTTTGAAGTCATAATAAGGTGCAGGAAAATTAATTATTAAACATAAGGATTACATACTTTTATGAACAGTGACGTTAAAGAAAAACGAAAATTTCCGAGACACCGTGTATATACCCAGGCACAGTTGGAAATGTTTGACAGATCGTTGCCGGTGTCTGTGATGGAACTATCGGTTGAGGGGGTCAGGCTTCATGCTACGCGTTCAGTTTCTCCCGAGACGCATGTTGCCATCCGGGTCAATGTGGGCAGAGAGATCGTCTTCCATGGACAGGTTGTGTGGGCCATGAATGCGCTGACAGCCAACGGCCATATATACAAGATGGGCATTCAAACAGATGTCATCCTGGACAAGGGCGATGAGATATTTGGTGTTACAGAAAGAGAAATCTTGATACAGGAGATCGTCATTCTGACGAAACGTGAGTAACCCGACATGGGGTAAATGCTTCGGACAAAAGCGCGTATCAAGACCGATGCCTCTGTGGTACTTGACTACCAAAGAAATCTTCGGCTAGTATCGACTCGAAGCCTCCGTTCATGATTGCAAATTTTAAAAACTTTCTTTCAGCAGCAATAAGGTCTTTTCTTGAATAGACGTTCAAATTTTCCGGGACACGGAAATGGGTCTTGTACCTTTTTATGATGCGCTGAATTCCGGCCGTGTCATTCATGCTCTCTTTCATGGCTGCTACCCTCGAAATTTCCAAGATAGATGTTGGAATCCTGTCATATGACTATAGCAACAAACATACCATTTTTCATGATTTTTAAATCATACTGAAATTCAGTTGGTTATGCTGCTGTGTAACGCAACCCAACAAGGTTTTTGAAAAAAACCACAATAAAAATAGGAATCAGTTTTCACATTAAGGAGTGCATGTGAAATGAAAGTAACACTTCTGATGGCACTGACGGCGGATGGCAAGATTGGAAAGGATTCAGCGCATTTTCCAGACTGGTCCGGTAAAGAGGACAAGAAGCGCTTTAAGCAATTTACACTGGAGGCCGGTGTGGTCGTCATGGGATCGGCAACCTACGATACCATCGGACTGCCATTGCCTGGCCGCAAGAATATCGTTTTGACCCGCAGGACCGATAGGCGTTCAACTCAGGACAACCTGGTTTTCACGAATCAAAAACCAACTGAAATTCTGGATGATCTGACAGCGGAAGGTTTTGAGCATGTGATGCTGATTGGGGGTGCTCAGATCAACTATCTTTTTGCACGGGAAGGCCTTATCGATGAAATGATCCTGACCTATTGCCCAATAATATTCGGCACTGGTCTTGCTGTTTTTTCAGAAGAAATATCAATGAACCTCAGCCTGTTATCCCTTGAAAGACTCGATGAAAATGTGGTTTGTGTGCATTATAAAATTCTTTAACCCGAAAAGCCACGACATCAGGTTTAAACCTTTTTTTGTCAGAGTGGCAAGGCCGCGTTTGATAAAAACATTCCTATGATTTCAGTTTGACCATTTCCCAGATTTTATCCAGGATAAGCCCTGCTTTTTCAGCGATGAGGACATCACACATGTCGTCACAGGGTGTTTCGGACAGGTTGATGATGGCCAGGAAAGCATTGTTCTGTTTGGCATAGATGGGCATATGAGCAGCCGGCTGCACAAGCAAAGTGGACCCCACCACAATAAATAGATCGCTGTGTTGAGACAGGGCAATGGCCTGGTTGACCTTGTCCATGGGCATGGATTGCCCAAAGGAAATAGTGTCCGGCTTTAAAAAGCCTCCACATTCACAGCTTGGTGCTATATCGCCGCTGGAAAGCCGATCATGTGCTTCCTGAGTAGCGGAGATTCTGCTGCAGGACATACAGCGGATCCGCAGTGTGTTGCCATGCAGTTCGATGACAGCAGAATCCGGTATTCCCGATGCCTGGTGGAGGCCATCAATGTTCTGGGTGACAACGGCTTGTACCAGCCCCAATTGATACAATTTGGCGATGGCCTGATGCCCCTTATTGGGTGTTGCCTGACGCAATCCCTGATAGAGTTCCTGCCAACGCTGCCAATATTCCACGCGGGCATCTTCACGGGACATGAATTCGTCGAAATAGACCGGCTTGAACCTGTCCCAGATACCCCCCTGACTGCGATAGTCGGGAATCCCGCTTTCCGTGGAGATGCCGGCACCGGTGAAAATAATGTTATTCCCGCCCTGGAGGATTTTCTCTGCGATCTGGCTGATGCCTGGGTTCATCTTTAAGGTCCTCCCCTTTTTTGTTTAGCCTGAACATTTCATGTTATTGGTGACATTCTTGACCAAGTGGGCTATTTTCTATCTGAAAGGAACCTAGAACAAAACATGGCAGCGCAACCGTCGTTGACATCCAGAAGGTTCTGACCCTTGTCAACTCAAGTTCTGTTCAGGACACATAACACCTTCTATTTAGATGATATTTTTTGGATATTTCTTATAATAATGGGCATTCTGCCAGCTCAGTTTGAGAGCCTGATTAAACTTGTAAATCGCATAAACCCTTTTCAAGCGACGCAAACTGAAGAGTGATCTCAGCAACCGAATCGGGTAGGTTGGAAAAGAATAGAGCTTACTTTTGATGTAGTTGTCTGCGGTGTATATTGTTTCCAGAGCTATTTCTTTGGGTTTGTGTACCACGTAGGAAAACCTGTATTTATCCCAATCCCGGGGAAAATCTTTATAAAGCAGCCCGTCACAGGTGGTGATTTCTTCCATCAAATCGGTTCCGGGCAAAGGAGTGAGAATGCTTATCTGGAACATGTCTATCCTGGAATGAACCAGGTAATCCGTTAGCTCCTGATAGTATTCTTTTGTTTCGAACTCGTTCCCGATGATAAAAGCACCGAAAACGCCGATGCCATACTTATGAAAGGTATCCACCACGCGTCTGTAATTGTCCACGCCTGTCTTGACGTTGATGCCTTTTTTCATTTCTTTCAACGATTTCAGGCTGATGGCTTCGAAACCGATAAAAACAAACATACATCCTGCTCTGGCCGCAAGCGCAACAACTTCCTCATCATCCGCTGCATTAATGGATGTTTGCATCCACCATTTTTTTTGCAAGTTTTGATCGATCATGCCTTGAAACAGATCTTTTGCCCGCTGAACACTCTCCGGGCTATAACCGATGAGGTTGTCGTCCACAAATGCGATATGTCGCTTTTCAATACTGCTGAGCTCTTTTAAAACATCTTCGGCCTTGCGACAGCGATAGGTTTTGCCAAGGTACCTTGAAACAGAACAAAAATGACAGTTGAAAGGGCAGCCCCTGGAGGTTTGAACCGATTGCCACATGTAGCCAGGACTGAGCAGATCTCTTCGGGGAACAATGTCATAGTTTTCCAGATCGATTCTCGGCCCGATGTATTTTTTGGCGAGTTTGTTCTCTTCAAAGTCTTTCAAGACATCCTTCCAGATGCCTTCGACCTCTCCAACAATAACCGAATCGGCAAACGTCATCACCTCATCGGGAAGCATGGAAGCATGGATGCCACCCATGATCACTTTTATTCCGTGATCCCGATATATCCCGGCAATTTCATAGGCCCTGTTGACGTTACTGGTAAAGGCCGTTATCGCTACAAGATCTGCTTCTTCAAATTCAAACGGCTGAAAGTTTTCATCCGCTATTTTAACATCCCAGTTGTCGGGTGTTACCGCAGCAACATATGCTAATCCCAAGGGAGAAAAAGTGGAAAACCTGCTCATAAGATATCCGCTTTTCCTGCCAACCGGGTTGACCAACAAAAGTTTTTTCATATTAATTCGGTTTCTTGCCTCTGCACAGGATTATCGGTGTGTATGTAAATCTTCTGGGATGTGAAAAAACGCTTTTAAACTCTTCAAAGAACTCTTGGTATCCGCCTTCATAGTCATCAAATGGATAACCTGACAGTTTTCCACCCACTTCAACTTTTTTGGTCCAGTTGAACGCATCCACCTCGTTCAATTCTCCAAAAATTAAATGATGCGCTTCTATCGTCATATCAATATCTTCATAGTCCATATCATAAAGATATGAATAAAGCTTACGGCCGGCATATGGATCAAAGTCCGCTTTCCTTTCTAGTGTCTGCTTGATTCCCTGGATGGCGGATTCAAGCCTTTTTGGCAGGCCATAATGGGTCAGGCAGTTATAATCAAGATCGATAAGACAAAGTATCCCGCCCGGGTTAAGAATATTGTTGATATTTTTAATGATCTCATACGCCGTAGATCCATAGTATTCCATAACAAATCGAACCCAGACAAAATCAAATTTTCCCAGGGAACTTAAATCGGAGCGGATATCTGCCTGTATATAATCAATTCCTTCTGTGGAATAATGCTTTTTTGCAAATTCAATCCGCTGGCCGGCGTTGTCAATTCCCACCGTTTCACCCTTTGTGCCGGCAATTTTACTGAGACAAAAAGTTGTCTTTCCAGATCCACATCCCAGGTCGGCCGCACGCATACCCGGCTGAAGACCTGCCCAGCGGGCATGCCTGTCTACCACCGTCGGATCCGTCTTTAGATCCAGGCGCTTCGCCTCTTCTTCGCTCTCCATAAAATATCCATCCGTGCTCATTCAGCTTCCCTTCAGTCAACCCGGTCGATTTCTTTAAAGTCAGTAGGCGAATTATATTATGTTGCCGGTGATGTCAATCCTTACACATCCCTATACTTGATATTTACAACATTGCATGTGCCAGATAAAGAATAAGCCGCTTATCGCGGCTTATTGCTGGTACATCTTTATGACAAGGTATTTCAGTGCTTATCACGTTTCATGAAATATTCGGACAAAGACTATGTGCCATACTTGAAGGACAGAGTGACTCTTGCCCGAAAGGCAACGACTTTGGCGTCTTCAACTTTCATGTCAAGCTTGGTGATTTCCGCCACCCTGAGTTCCCGTAGGCTTTTTGCAGCCGTTTCCACTGCATTTTTCGCAGCCTCTTCCCATGACACTTCGCTGGTGCCCACAAGTTCTATAACTTTGTATACACTATCCGGCATATCTTCCTCCTTTTGCTTTAGGGTTAATAGATACTTTCAGGGAGAAACCTCCCATAATCCATTATATGGATACAATTTGAGGCAGTTTGTATTTGAGCACTCATAAAAACTTGAAAACAAACACTGTCTTTGCTGTCAAATATCGGATGAATATATGAAGTGGTAAAACCAGCTTGAGAGGAAGAATTGCAACAAATTAAAAAATTTCAATGCGTTTATGAGTGTTTTCGTAATCGCAGTATGATTAATCAATACAATAGAGCCTTGCTTCAAGTCAATAGGGAATGGTGATCAAAGATACCCCACCGTATCGATCTCGATGCGAAGACCAAAGGGCAGTTGCTTTACTTCAACACAGGTTCTGACCGGCATTGGATCGTTAAAATAATCTCTGTATACATCATTGAAACGGGCGTATTCCCGAATATCCGTAAGATAAACATTGACCTGCAGAATGTTATCAAGTGAAGATCCGGCTGACTCCATGATGATTTTTATATTTTCAAGGGCCAGCTTCGCTTCTTTTTCAATCGTGCCCGTTGTCAACTGGTTGGTTAAAGGGTCTACGGCACCCTGTCCGGATAGATATATCATGTCCTTATAAATTATGGCTTGTGAATACGGTCCCCCCAGTTCAGCCGCCTTATCCGTGTGAAATGAAACTTTTTCGGCCATACATACCCCCAATAAAATTTTAGGACGCTTTTATGATCCGTGTTATACCCGCTATCCGGCGAAAGATTTACCATTCATGGGCTGGTTTATGTGCTTGTTTTGTGGCGGGTCAAAAAATCATTTTCCCCCGTCTTCTTCAGATAAGCCTGTTATTCGATAAAAGGGTTTCCAATAAGCTTTTTGTGTCCATTTAATCGCGGAAGTCATGCCCAGACTGCTCGTGTGAATCAATGCGTAGAGGGTCGGGACCACCACAAGCGTCAGGACGGTGGAAAGCGCCAGGCCAAAGATAACCGCACTCGCCATGGAACTCCACCATTGCGTCGATGTGCTTATCCACGATATTTTCATCTCATGAAAATTATATGCGACACCTGTAACCATCGGAAGAAGTCCGAGGATCGTGGTTATTGCGGTCAGCAACACGGGTCTTAAACGTGTACATCCTGCCGCAATAATTGCCTCTTTAAAGGACATCCCTCTTTTATTCAATCGATTGGTATAATCGATCAGCACGATGGCGTTGTTGACAACGACGCCTGCCAGTGAAATGACACCGACGCCCGTCATGATGATTCCAAAGGGATATTCCATCACCGCGAGCCCCAGAAAAACGCCTCCTAACGAAAGAATAACCGATGTCAGGATAATCAGGGGCTGGGCAATCGAATCAAACTGCGTAACCAGAATGAGCATAATGAGAAAAAGAGCCGCGGCAAAGGCTTTTGTCAAAAAAGCTTCTGTTTGTTCCTGTTCTTCCTGCTCTCCGGTAAATCGTATCTTATACCCCGGTGGCATGTTGATTTTGGATATGATTTTTTCAGCCTGGGCTCTTACCACCGGGCTTGGAATATTCTTCTCGTCAACATTGGCCGATACAGTGACAACCCGTTCATGATTAACGCGGTTGATCTGTCCCAGTCCCCCGGTCACTTCAAAGCTTGCAATCGTGCTCAAGGGAATAAGCCCATCGTTCGTGGGAATAAGGAGTTCACGTAGAATGTCCGTCGACTTCCTGCCGGATTCCGACAGTTGAACCGTAATGTCGAAATCCTCATCTCCCTCGCGATAGGTGGATACTTTTGTTCCATTGAAAGCCACTTTAAGAACGAACCCGATGACCTCGGTAGACAAGCCCAGCAAGGAAGCTTTCTGGCGGTCGACCCTGACACTTACCGTAGGCGAGCCGGAAACAAAATCATCCCGAATATCCTGCACAAAAGGAATTTTTTCCAAAACCTTTGTGACTTCCTGGGATATACGGCCGAGAACGGCAAAGTTATCGCCTCCAATTTCAATATTGATGGGTGCACCTGTAGGCGGGCCTTCCTCCTGAACAGCAATGGTTATCTGGGCTCCCGGTATATCTTTGATCCGACGTCTGATCTCTTCCACGGTTATAAAGGAGGACTCCGGACGTTCTTCCAGATCATGAAACTGGACACCAATATGATTGGGCGCGTTACTTTCAAAAAGGGAGCTGCCTCCAAGAACCGCTACGGTTCGGGAATAGATGTCCTTTATGTTTACCAGATCTGTCAAACCGGTATATTGCCTACCATCCCGAAGGGTATGTTTTTTTTTCTCCACATCAGAATAGTAACAGTCAGAAGGATCTACAAAGGCTGTGAGAATGGGTTCTTCAGCGCCGTTGCATATGGCCATCTCCACCTGCCTCGAGATTCGATCAGAAAAATCAATGTCGGCACCTTCCGAAACATCCAGGTTAATATATATATTGTTCGGCTCTATATTTGGGAAAAATTCGACGGGTTTTTCCAGACCGATTCGATACATCCAGATCATGGCCATGGCAGCAACTGTCAGAAAAGCAAGCAAGAGAACAATCAGCCGGTGGTTAAGCGCGCTTTCCAGAATTCTGCGATACCCCTTTAGCAAGGGCCCTTGGATCGTAATTGGGGCCTCCCCGGCCTGTTCGATATCTTCCGCAGTAGCACCTTGCGTTGCAAAGCGGTGACCAAAAGGCAACTTCAGGAATATGGCTGCAAGTGCCGGGTTGATGACCATGGCAACAAAAAGGGAGGAGGATAGGGTAATAATAACCGTCTTGGGTAAGAAAGACATGAATTCACCCATGATACCCGGCCAGAAAATCAGCGGGAAAAAGGCAGCCAATGTTGTCAGTGTGGACGCTATGACGGGTTGCGCCACTTCACTCGTTCCTTTCATGGCGGCCTGTATTCTGGGTACTCCCTGTTCCATATACCGAAAAATGTTTTCCACAATTACGATGGCGTTATCCACCAGCATTCCCAGTGCCAAGGTCAATGAAAACAGAACAACCATATTTAGTGTGATACCGAGAGCGCTCAACATCACAAAGGAGATGAACATTGAAAAGGGAATGGCCATGCTCACCAAAACAGCATTCCGGGCACCAAGGAAAAAAAACAATACCACGATGACAAGAATCAGACCTGTAATGATATTGTTCTCCAGATCAGACACCATGACCCGGATATCTTTGGCCTGGTCCATAAGCTTTGAAATTTCCGTTCCTGTGGGCCAGGTAAGCCTTTTCTCATCAACAATAACCGACACTTTTTCTGAAATATCCAGAATATTCTCACCGGCACGTTTTTTTATCTGTATGTTGACAGCCTCCTGCCCATTCAACCTTGAACGCCCCTCTTCATCCTTGAATCCATCCACCACACGTGCGACATCCTTGAGATATACCGGTTGACCATTGTGTACACCGACTATCAGGCCATATATCTCATCGGGCGTTCGGAATTCTCCCGGTACTCTCAGCTGGAAACGACCGTCTCCCATTCTGATAGCACCACCGGATACATTCTGATTTTCCTGTGCAATGACATCCTGAAGCATTAATATGGACAGACCGAAATAAGCCAGTTTGTCAGGGTAGGGTTCGACCCTTATTTCTCTTTCCAAACCACCGGTAACATCCACCTCGAGTACACCGGGTATGGACTCAAACTCCTCTTCAAGATCCTCGGCTAGATCTTTCAGGCACTCGAGACCGCAGTTTCCGGAGAGGGAATAAACAACGATGGGAAGTTCGGACAGGTTGATTTCCATTACCTCAGGATCGTCTTCCAGATCCCGTGGCAGCTCCGTTTTGGCTAGATCCACTTTGTCCTTGGTCTTTGGCAGAACATCATCGATGTCCGTCCCCGCAACAAATTCAATGACAATAGAGCTCTTCCCCTCGGTGCTGGAGGATTCAATTTTTTTGACCCCCTCGAGACCCTTGAGTTTTTTTTCGATGGGTATGGTTATGGCACTCTCAATATCTTCTGGTGCAACACCGGCATAATTTGTCATGATAAAAACAAAAGGAATGGTGATGTCCGGTGCTGATTCTCTTGGCAGGGAAAAATATGACAGCGGTCCGAAGATGAAAATCATAAGCGCCAGCACCATCACACTGGTTCTTTTTTTAACAGCCAGATCGGAAACAATCATAAAGCCAGTATCTCCCGCACATCCGAAACAGTTTTTATGACTTCGATAGGCTGACCATCATTTAGAAGCCGATGCCCGACGACAATTACCTTATCGTTTGCCGAGATTCCGGAAGTAACGTGAACCTGCCAGTCAACCAACTGCCCCAGGTCAACCGGTGTTTTTTTGGCTAAGCCGTCATTTTCTAGATAGACAAACTGCTCGTCACCCTGATTGATGACCGCATATAGCGGTATCACCAGCGCCTTTTCATACACAGCTCTGACAAGTTCAACGCTGGCAAACATACCCGGCAGAATATGACCGTCTGTATTGGGGATTTTCAGTTCGAGCTCGAACAGACGTGCCAGGTTCCGTGGTTGCCGGGACAGGAAAACCTTCTCACCTTTCACGCGTCTCTTTTTGAGCGCATCTATGATTACTGTTGCTTCATTCAGATCAAAAAAAGAGGCGACATCACTTTCGGGAATGCCCACGGTTACCGTTACCTCTGACACAAGTATTATTTGCGCCACCGGATCTCCCACGCTTAAAAAATTGCCCCGTTTGGCAATGATCTCGTTGATTTGACCCGCTATGGGAGCCAGAATCCGGGTTCTGTTCAAAGCCAGTTCAGCTTCATCCCGTTGAGCAGAGACATCGTTCAGTCTGGCTTCGATTTCATCGAGTCTGCTTGCAGCGGTAATCTTCTTTTTCTCCAGAGAATAAATACGATCGTATTCCACTTTGGCCAGTTTAAGGTTGGCTTCTATACGGGCAAGCCGGGACTTGTAATCACGATCATCCACCCGCGCGATCACCTGACCTTGCTTCACCTGTGCCCCTTCTTTGGCCAATATTTGAACAACCTGCCCGGAGACCTCTGATTTTACCAAAAGATCTTCGGCAGGTTCAACATACCCCGGGAGTTTAATCTTATCTTCCAGGCGTCTGGGTATCGCTGTCAGTGTAATTACTCTGACAGAAGGGGTGTCCTTTTTGATGGCTTCCTGTTTGACTTTTTCCAGTCTCGAACGCTCCCCCTGAATCTCCTGGTAGAGGATGAAAATGAAGACGATGACACACAGAACAACAACCCAGGGAAATACCCCCCACATCCTTCTGAGAACTTTTGATTTTCTGTTTGGTTGATCCATTTTATCCGTCTTTAAGTTTATATTATATGTGCTTACATCAAATAAGATACACGACTATAGTACCGTGGAATACCAATAAAAAGGTACTATCCATTTCAAATAGCAATTTTTCGACAATTGATAAAGCGAATTCGCTTGCATGAACGATAATTTAACAGTATATATTAAAATTTTGTACATCAAGCCTGCTATTGGTTTGACCGATTTATAGCGAATGTAAGGTTGAACATTGGACATATAATACCGACCCAAATAACCATCTTTAACGCTTTGGACTCAAATGAATTTAAATGCACTAAAAAAACAGACAGAACCGATTGTTGATGTTGAAGCAATTACAACATTAATCGCCCGTATCCAGAGAGAAAACGGTGAAATTCCATGGAACCCCGGTGCCAAAACAGACCCCTGGGACCACGTTGAGGCGGCAATCGGGCTTTCCATCGGGGGACATTTCCAGAAAGCAAGACAGGCTTATCAATGGATGGCGGACAGACAGCTCATGGATGGCAGCTGGTACTCATCCTACATCAACAGCATTCCTGAGGATAAAACCAGGGAAAGCAACATGTCCTCCTATCTAGCGGTCGGCCTTTTTCATTACTATCTCATGACGGGTGATACAGCATTTTTGAAAACCATGTGGCAACCCCTTTGTGGTGGCATCGCGTTTGCGCTCAGTCTCCAGACACCCAATGGTGAAATTTACTGGGCCATCAGCCCTGAAGGAAAAGTCGATAAAATGGCCCTTCTTACAGGTGCCAGTTCGATTTTCATGAGTCTAAAATGTGCACTTCGTATTGCCAAGATACTGGGTCACTCCAGGCCGGATTGGCAATCAGCCCTGCTCAAGTTAGGCAATGCCATCAAAAATAAGCCCTATCTGTTCAATATAACCAAGTCCCGATTTTCCATGGACTGGTTCTATCCCATACTTTCAGGCTGCATCACCGGTGCCAAGGCGCAAAAACGAATTGACACCTATTGGAAAAAATTTGTCATCAGGGGCCAGGGTGTCCGGTGCGTGTCCGATGAACCCTGGGTGACGGTTGCAGAAACCTCCGAATTATCACTGGCCCTCTCTGCCATGGGTAATGTCGATCTCTCACGAATTGTGTTCAATTGGATTTGTGACAGAAAATTTGACGATGGCTCCTATTGGTGCGGATTCACCTACCCCGATATCATTGTCTGGCCTGAGGAAAAAATTACCTGGACAAATGCTGTTGTCCTTATGGCTGCCGATGCAATATACCAGATGACACCGGCCAGCCATCTGTTTAGTCATCATTTCTGGAATACGTGTCCACTTATTCAGCTACCCAAGTGAGAACATCAGAAAAAGAATCGGCCAGGAACAATGGGTCATTTTGGAACAATTTTATTACATATTTCCAATAGGATAAAGCTACTTGAGAAAAGATCACAGACCCTATTATTTAAAAAAGCTCCACACACGGATTCAGACTTTATATGTAAAGCACTTCATTAAACCGCAATTATCCTCCCTGGGGACGGGTTTCACCTTTATGAAGCCCTGGCATATCAAGATCTTCGGCACACCCATTCATATTGGGAAATGCGCCACCCTGATAGCTTCTTCAGACAACAAGGTCCGGCTTTCCGTATGGTCGAATAGCGCCGCCAAGGGGTCCATCCACATGGGAGATTACTGCATGATCTGCCCCGGGGTCCGTATCGGATCTGCCGAACGCATCACAATCGGCAACAATTGTATGATTGCAAGCAATTCCTATATTGCCGATTCGGACTGGCATGACATCTATAACCGGATTACCATGGGAAAAACAGCCCCTGTGGACATTGCGGACAATGTCTGGGTGGGAGAGGGAGCCATTATCTGCAAGGGCGTCTCTATCGGCGAAAACAGCATCATCGGAGCCGGTGCCGTGGTGGTAGGCGATATTCCATCGGGTTGTATTTCGGCGGGCAACCCCGCCAGAATCGTCAAGCGTCTCGATCCCGATGAAAAAATGATTACACGAGCCCATTTTTTCAAAAACCATACAAAATTGTTTCAAGATTTCGATCACTTTGATCGCGATCTTCTTGGAAAAAACAGCCTCCTACACTGGATTCGCCACCTGATTTTTCCAGGAAAAAACGATTAATCCGAATATTTCGTATATACCGCAAATATCAGTCCCGCAACCAAGGAGAGAAGACCACTGACGAAAAACATGGTCACCGCGCTGGTGTGCTCAAATAAAAAACCACTCATAAAAAACCCTGCCATTAGCCCCAACCCATAAGTCGTGGCATTGTTCACCGCCTGGCCAAATGTTTTTGTATCATCGGGCGATAGTGAATCCACATAGAGGATGCTTGCCATATGGAATAACCCATAGGTCACACAATGGGAAACCTGCAGCAGTAAAACCCAATATGGGGATATGGTGATACCTGACAAAAACCACCGCATGGTTGCCACCACAAAGGAAAGAATCAGCACCTTTTCGTAGGACAGCCTACTGAAGATCCATCGTGAGCGGATCATGACCACGATCTCAGCGATGGAGGCCAAGGCCCATGCCATTCCTATAAATCCACTCTCATAACCCAGACTTTCAAGGTGTATCGAAAAAAAGCCATAGTAGGCGCCGTGACTCATCAACATCAGAAAGGCACACAATAGAAATACAACCATGCGTGTTCGAAAGAAATGACTCGGGCTTAACCGAAAAATGTCTTTCCTGACCCTGCGGACATGTGGCACTCGCAGGGAAAAAACCGTCTGGAGAATCGATCCAATAAAAACAGCCATCAGAATGATTCGGATTGAAAACACATCAATGAGATAGCCCATGAATAGGACCACAACGATAAAAGCAATAGAACCCCAGGCTCTGATGATTCCATAACTGCTTTTTTCTTTGCCCAGGACTTCAATGGTCATCGCTTCCAGAAATGATATAATCGGCGCATTAAAAACTGAATAAATTCCGGTTATTATCAATACCATTAAAAAGCTGTCGTGGGAAAAATAGAGCGACCAGACAATGGTTCCGGCACAACTGCAGGCAACAAAAATAGCTTTTCTGACTTGATACCTGTCTGCAATGCCACTCCATAAGATCGCAAAGATCACCAGAAGTATAGACCGCACAGATGAAAGCGCGCCGATTTGAATGCCGCTAAATCCGAGATGATGGCAGTATAAGTTGAAATAGGGCAAGAAAACGCCTAAAACTGCAAAGTAGATGAAATACTGTAACGAAATGACCCCTCTGCGG
Organism: uncultured delta proteobacterium; assembly: GCA_963842925.1. Lineage (GTDB taxonomy): Bacteria > Desulfobacterota > Desulfobacteria > Desulfobacterales > B30-G6 > B30-G6. Next base: position 248,323 of record CAWJIL010000012.1, on the reverse strand, counting down.
GAATCCTTTTGGTAATCTGCCATTGCACCAATATAGATAACTTGCCTATAAAGCGCAAATTCTATCTTTACTTTACAAAAATCCGGGTTACTGTTAATTAGAGTCAAGCGAATACTTGGGTGTGGAAAAGTCTCCTTGCAAACTGTAAACAGGAGTCGGATATGGGCTATATAAAAATACGCTTTTGTAACGATGTTGATCAGCTTCATTCAAAAATCGAGAGATCTATCGAAGATGTTTATCGTGCCATGAATCCAACGTTTTCCCTTAACGAACGCACCTGGCATCCTCAGATTGACATTTACGAAACCGGAGAAGAGATTATTGTTCGGGCTGAAGTTGCGGGTGTTGATATAGAAAACCTGGCCGTAGAGGTCAGCCACCGAGCCATAAAACTTACGGGGAAACGCTCGGAACTCCCGCGTATCGACAACGCCACCTACCGCCTGGCAGAAATTCAGTACGGTAATTTCGAAAGAGTGCTTTATCTCCCGGTACCTATCGATACTGAAATTGTATCAACTTCTTACACCAATGGTTTTCTGGAAATTCGACTGGTCAAGCTGGACATCGATAAAACCTATAAAATACCCGTTTCTGAAAGAAGTTAACTTTTTGGGGTTTATTGGGCTTTATTTAAAAGAGATAGATATTATAACCCGTCATAAAACAGGCGGGCAAGCCATTCGCGAAGGAGTGACAAGATCGCGTTTAATAAAATCACCCCTATGATTTTATTGCTGGAGGGTTAACAATGACTGACCAAAAACCAAGCATTGATGTCAATCTAAAAAAGCTCCCTGAGAATTTGCCGATACTGCCGTTATTTGACACCGTTCTTTTCCCGAAAATGGTCCTGCCCCTGGTGGTCATGCAAGAAGAATCCGTTCAGCTAATCGATGAGGCCATGTCAAATAATCGCATCATTGGTCTTTTGGTATCAAAAACGCCTCCCGGGGAAGGCACCTCCCCCACGGAGGGTCTATATCGTATCGGCACCAGTGCTCTCATTTTGAAAATGGCAAAAACAGAAGACAATAAATCTCAGATTCTCGTACAGGGTCTCGGTCGGTTTAAGATAGGCACCTACCTTGAAGACAAGCCTTATTTGATGGGAAAGGTAGAGCATCTTCTTGAAAAAGAATCCAACGACACACAAACCCAGGCATTGATGGCCAACATCATTCAATTATTTACCAAGGTTGTGGATATTTCGCCGGTTTTGCCTCAGGAAATCAGTACCATGGCAAAATCGATCCAAGAACCCGGCATTTTATCCAACATGGTTGCCTCCAGCATCAATGCCTCGGTAGAAGAAAAACAGGCCGTTCTTGAAATCGACAATGTAAAAAAACGCTTAAAGGAAGTTACCCGGCTGATTAACCATCAGTTGGAAATTCTTGAGCTTGGGAATAAAATTCAGTCCCAGGTTAAGGGCGACATGGATAAAAGCCAAAGACAGTATTATCTTCGACAGCAGCTAAAAGCCATTAAAGAAGAATTGGGCGAGCAAGACGATTCTAACGTTGAAATTGAAGAGTATCGAACAAAGATACTGGAAAAAGGCCTTCCCGATGAAGCAAAAAATGAGGCAGAGCGAGAACTCAATCGATTGTCCAAAATGCACCCGTCGTCGGCTGAGTACACGGTGGCATCCACCTATCTCGACTGGATGACATCCCTGCCCTGGCAGGAAAGCACCAAAGATAATCTGAATATAAAAACAGCTCGCAAAATTCTTGACGAAGATCATTTCGGACTGGAAAAAGCCAAAACGCGCATCATCGAATATCTGGCAGTCAGGAAGTTAAAGCCTGATTCCAAAGGCCCCATTCTTTGTTTTTCCGGACCTCCAGGCACCGGGAAAACGTCTCTGGGCAGCTCTATTGCCAAAGCCCTGGGGCGCAAATTTATCCGTCTTTCTTTGGGTGGTGTTCGAGATGAAGCAGAGATCCGGGGGCACCGGCGAACCTATATCGGAGCCCTACCGGGCCGAATTATTCAAGGCATCCGAAGAGCAGGATCCAACAATCCCGTCTTTATGCTGGATGAAATTGACAAAGTTGGCAGTGATTTCCGCGGTGACCCTTCATCGGCATTGCTGGAAGTGCTTGATCCTGAACAAAATTTTTCATTTTCAGATCATTACCTCGATGTTCCTTTTGATCTGTCCGGTGTTATGTTCATCACGACAGCCAACATCCTCGACACCATCCCGCCGGCACTACGGGATAGAATGGAGGTTCTTCAGCTACTTGGATATACCCTGGATGAAAAAATAAAGATTGCAAATAGACACCTCATTCCCCGACAACGAAGAGAGCACGGTCTAAAATCAGGTCAAATATCCTTTACCAAGGGTGCTGTCAGACAGATTGTCACCGGATATACAAGAGAAGCCGGGCTGAGAAATCTTGAGCGGGAAATCGCCACCATCTGCCGAGGTGTGGCCAGCAAAGTTGTAGAGGGAAAGATTAAGACCGCCTCCATTAAAGTCGTCAACATCTCAAAATTCCTCGGTCCTGTACGATTTACTTCGGAGGTAAAAGCGCGGATATCGACACCCGGAATTGCCATGGGACTGGCATGGACACCTTTTGGTGGTGAGTTGCTTTTTATAGAAGCCACAGCCATGAAAGGTCAAAAAGGGCTTACACTGACAGGACAACTCGGTGATGTCATGAAGGAATCAGCCACAACAGCCCTGAGCTTTATACGCACCAATGCTAAATCCCTGGGGATAGAAGAAGACTTTTTTGAAAAAAGCGATGTTCACATTCATGTTCCTGCAGGCGCCATACCAAAAGATGGCCCTTCCGCCGGTGTAACCATGCTCACTGCCCTGGCGTCATTGTTGACAAATAAAATCATCCACAAAAACCTTGCCATGACAGGTGAAATTACCTTGCGGGGACAGGTGCTGCCGGTCGGTGGTATCAAGGAAAAAGTACTGGCCGCGCATAGAGCCGGAATCAAGACGCTGATCATGCCGCTGTCAAATCAAAAAGATCTGGTGGACATCCCTAAAAAAATTCAAAAGGAAATCCGTTTTCATTTTGTAGATAAAATGAAAGATGTATTAACACTGGCCATGGAATAATCACCCATGTTGAAAAAAAAGCACTTCCTTCATTTGAAAACGGCCCTCCGTCTTTTCTGGATAGGATGGTTGGCTGTTGGTCTCATGACCGGGTGTACTTCAAGACCAACAGCCCCAACCCAAAGTGCTGGAAAGCCAAAGCCATACAGAGTTGCCGGCAAGTGGTACCAGCCCGTATCGCATGCCCAAGGATTTCAGCAACGTGGTATCGCATCCTGGTACGGCAAAAAATTTCACGGGAGAAAAACATCCAACGGCGAGATCTACGATATGTATGCCATGACAGCGGCACATAAGACACTGCCCCATGGAACTTACGTACATGTCAGAAATCTTGATAACGGCACCGAGGTCACGGTAAGAATTAATGACAGGGGGCCTTTTGTACACGGCCGCATAATAGATCTTTCTTATACGGCAGCAAAAAAAATTGATATCGCAACATCGGGAACGGCACCTGTTGTCATCGTTGCATTGGAACCGGACAATCGTCAAACACCCAAAAGCAAAGATAAACACGAACCTCTGGACTACTACAAAGGAAATTTTACATTTCAAATCGGTGCGTTCGGTGACAAACAAAACGCCCTTCGATTAAAAGAAAACCTGGCTCAAACCTACAAGAATGCACACGTTTCAGAATATGATAATGGACAGGAAAGGCTCTACAGGGTTCGTGTGGGCAGAGCGTCGTCTTTAGAGCAAGCTGTGGAATACGAAAAGGCCCTTATCCAGCACGGTTTCAAGGATGTCTTTATTGTTGCAGAATAGCTTAATTAAAAAAGCCTATATAGGCAGAAACAGCGGTGTCAGGAATCTTCTGAATCCGGATCGGCCGGTATGGCTACCGGTACTTTGAAAAATTGAATGCCTTCCTTAGATAAAACCTTTTCTTCTTCCTTTGTGCTGACACCTCTGATATTTCGAGACTCTGTAACACCGTAATGCATTTTCAGCGCTTCTTTGGCAAACTCACATCCCACATCATCAAAATTTTTATTTACATATTCGCTGATTTCATTACTCATTTTCTTTAAATCGATCTGCTTGTCCATCGGATCCGTCAACGATTGAGAGCCTTTGATGGCAAATGTGGAGGGAAGTTTAGAAATAACAGTGCTGTTGCATGACGGACATGTAATAAGTCCTTTCTTTTTTTGCGCATTATAAGCCTGGCTGTCTTCAAACCAACCTTCGAAAGCATGCCCTTTCTCGCACTGGAGGTCAAATACGATCATGAATGAAGAAATCCTTTATATGATAACAGCATTATCCGCATTATTCTCAGCAAATACTTGAAATTATCATATGTATTGAAGTAATAAAAGAATTTATTGACAGATTCGTTTGTTCAACACAAAATACCATGACTGTTAACATAGTGTCAAAATCAGACTTTTCAAGCTGGCAATACCAATCCTATTGCTTTGTTGCTGCAACCCATTTTGGAGACAATTTCTCATGAAACTATCAACGCGCCGTCTACTTATCGCAGGAACCGTCATTCTTTTTCTTGCAACCATGGCACAAGCCGAAACCCAATATGTGATAGACAAAATGGAAATCACCTTTCGGACAGGTCCTGGAAGCGATCGAAAAATTTTATCGCTCCTGAACAGTGGCCAGCAGGTGACCGTCCTTCAGCCTGAGGGTGAGTGGGCCAAGGTAGGTCTTCCAAATGGAAGGGAAGGATGGGTCCTCCAACGATATCTTTCAGCGGAAATTCCCTGCCGGATAAGAATCAAAGACATCAGCCAAACCCTCGAGGCATCAAAAACAGAATTGGAAGCCGTGAAAAAAACCACCCGGCAACTCGAAGCGGACAAGTCAAAGCTTGCCAAGGACCTCAAGGAAACCCAACAGACCTTGGAAAAAACAAAAAAATCATATGAAAAACTTAAAAAGGATGCCCTTGGTTTTCTGGAACTCAAAGCCAGACACGAGAAAACAGTTGAACGACTATCAACACAAACTCAGAAGGCCAATGTGCTCGACAAAGAACTGAACAGGTCCTTGAAAAAACAGAATATCCGGTGGTTCCTGGGCGGCGCCGGGGTTCTTCTGATCGGCTTCCTTTTGGGCTTCAGCACGAAAAAACAAAAACGTCAATCATCCCTGTTGTAACCGTTGCTTATCAATCGATAGAAAACGAGACACTGAATGAAAAATTCTTATGATTTTCTGGTCATTGGCAGTGGCATCGCAGGCCTGACGTTTGCTCTAAAAGTTGCCAAATTCGGATCCGTCGCCGTTATTACAAAAAAAAAGGTAATGGACAGCAACACCAGCCTTGCCCAAGGAGGCATTGCTTCTGTTTTTGACGAACTTGACTCCTTTGATCTTCACATCAAGGACACCTTGGCTTCGGGAGACGGATTGTGTAACCCGCATGTGGTGGAAACCGTTGTCAAGAACGGTCCGGACCGCATCAATGAACTGATTCAACTCGGTGTCAAATTCAATCTCAAAAAAAAAAGCACCCACGATACCTCCGACCAACTCGATTTAGGACGTGAAGGGGGTCATTCTCAGAACAGAATCGTCCATGCCCAAGACATGACCGGCCAGGAAATCGAGCGTGTTCTTGTTTCACATCTGCATCATCATGACAACATAAGCTTATTTGAAAATCACATTGCCATCGATCTCATTACCCTCTCCACCAGTATGAAAAGAGGTTTCATCACAACCGCGCACGAAGATTACTGCTGCGGCGCCTATGTCCTGGATAAAGCGTCGGGCCGTGTGCTCTCGTTCAGTGCAAACACCACGCTGATCGCCACCGGCGGTGCCGGAAAGGTATATCTATACACCAGCAATCCTGATGTGGCCACCGGGGACGGTATTGCCATGGCATATCGTGCAGGCGCTACACTGGCCAATTTGGAATTTGTCCAGTTTCATCCAACCTGTCTTTTTCATCCTGACGCAAAAAATTTTCTTGTCTCTGAAGCTGTTCGAGGGGAGGGGGGAATTCTGATTGACGAACGCGGGAATCCTTTCATGCAAAAATACGACCCACAAAAAGATCTTGCATGTAGAGACGTGGTTGCCCGCGCCATTGACACAGAATTGAAGAAAAGTGGTGAGGATTCCGTTTTTTTGGATATTTCCCACAAAAATTCTGAGTTTGTTCGAAACCGCTTCCCCAATATCTACCAGAAATGCCTGGGTTTCGGATTTGATATGACAAAAGAACCCATTCCGGTCGTTCCCGCAGAACATTACATGTGTGGCGGAATTGCCACTGATCTTTTCGCCAGAACCGACATTCAAAATCTTTACGCCATCGGAGAAGCCGCCTGTACCGGGCTTCACGGTGCAAACAGGCTTGCCAGCAATTCACTCATCGAGGCGGTTGTCTATGCCAACAATGCATCGGCCCAAGCCATTAAAGATCTCAAGAGAGGTGAATTCAAGCCGCTGCCGGAAATACCTGACTGGGACGACACCGGAACAACCGACAGCGACGAGGTCATTATGGTTTCTCACAACTGGGACGAAATCAGGCGACTCATGTGGAATTATGTCGGCATTGTGCGCTCCAACAAGCGCCTTGCCAGGGCAAAACGACGCATCGATATCATTCAAAATGAAATCCGGGAATACTACTGGAATTTTAAGATCGAAGCCGGCTTGGTAGAGCTCAGGAACATCGCAACCGTCGCAAAGCAAATCATCAAATGCGCCATTTACCGGAAAGAAAGCCGTGGACTTCACTACAACATAGAATATCCTAAAAGAGACGATGCCAAATGGCAAAAGGATACACGCTTTAGAAGATCCTTGGTGGACTAAAGCAGGTTTTCCCGAAAGCGTCTCCCTTGATGCCGGTTCTATTGCTTTTGTTTACCAAATCCCTTCCGATATAGTTATCATGCATTGACAAGAGGCCATGCTGCATTATTTTTATGACCAATTGATTCGGCCACATTCCATTCATCAAACAGGTTATTCATGCAGAACAAGAGAGATTACTACGATGTTTTAGACATCGACCGAAATGCTTCAGAAGCGGAAATCAAGACAGCCTATCGAAAACAGGCCATAAAATTCCATCCAGATAAGAATCCGGGGAATAAAGAAGCCGAAGAAAGTTTCAAAGACGCCGCAGAGGCTTATGCGGTCCTCAGGGACGACCAAAAACGAAAAATCTATGATCAGTACGGCCATCAGGGTCTGGAGGGATCCGGATTTTCGGGTTTTGGCGGGTTTGAAGATATTTTTTCGAGCTTCGGTGATATTTTTGAGGATTTCTTCGGATTTGGCTCAGGCCGACGATCCGGGCGCAGCAGATCAAGACGGGGTGCTGATCTCCGATATGATCTCGGTCTTTCTTTCATGGATGCAGCATTCGGCACGGAAACGACCGTTGATGTTGAAAAATTGGAAACCTGTTCGACTTGCGAAGGGAGTGCCAGCGAACCAGGCACCTATCCTGAAACATGCAACCAGTGTAATGGACTGGGCCAGGTTTCCAGCAGCCAGGGTTTTTTCACCGTCAGAACCACCTGTTCACAATGTGGCGGGAGCGGTCAGACCATTTCATCCCCCTGTAAAAGCTGCCGGGGGTCCGGCCATCTGAAAATCAAAAAAACCGTTTCTGTCAAAATTCCGGGAGGTGTTGATACCGGCAGCAGGCTTCGCTTAACCGGTGAAGGCGAGGCTGGCGGTAACGGAGGTCCTCCGGGCGATCTCTACATTTTTATCCATGTCGAGCCACATGAATTCTTTGCCAGAAATAATTCAGACCTGATATGTGAAATCCCCATTTCCTTTGTTCAGGCCGCGCTGGGAGATAAGATTGAAATACCGACCCTGGTCAGCAAAAAAACCTTGAAAATACCCAAAGGTACGCAACCGGGTGATGTTTTTCGATTTTCAGGAGAAGGTATTGCTTCCCTGAGAAACGGTCGGCGTGGCGATCAGATCATCCAGGTATCCATTAAAACGCCTACCAACCTGAATAAAAAGCAGGAGAAACTCTTGAAGGATTTTGCAAAACTGGAGTCCAACAAAATCTCCAATAAAATAAAAAACTTATTCAAGGGAGAGCCGGAAAGCGCATCCCATTAGAATTGATTGGTGACACCCATGTATGAATTAAAAGTTGTTAACCACTTTGCCGCGGCCCATCAACTGGCAATGGTTGCAAAAAAATGTGAAAACCTACACGGACACAATTGGAAGGTTGAGGTCTTTATTGAAGGTGAAAAACTGAATGATGCCGGCGTGGTGATTGATTTTGGCGAAATAAAAAAACACCTGTCAGATATCGTAAAGACCCTGGACCACACATTTCTTAACGAGCTGGAATGTTTTCAAAATAAAAACTCTTCCTCAGAAAATATTGCCAGATATATTGCCGAGTCGATGCAGGAAAGAATTGCAGCTCCAGGGGTTCGTGTTTCCCGCGTCCGAACCTGGGAATCTGAAGACGCCTGCGCCACATATATTCCCTGATAGATCAATTTCTACTTATGGGCTGCTAATATCCCGTTTTTTCCAATGCTGGATCAACTCATCACGTCGTATGACCGAGGACACATCCGCCACATGCTTGCCTATGTTCTCGATACCGCCTTCCTGTCTATCTACCAGAATAACGGCCTTGATGACATTCAGTCCTTCTGATGCAGCCCTTTCAATCGCTTTTATGGTCGAACCGCCCGTCGTTGCAACATCATCAATGATAACAACCCGGTCACCTGGATTCAAATCACCCTCAATCCACTGGATAACACCATGATCTTTCTGGTTTTTTCGAATGGAAAACGCCTTCACGGGCTGGCCTTCAAGCTCGGACGTATATGCGGTAGCCACCGCTATGGGGTCGGCACCAAAGGTTAACCCGCCAATACCCTTCACATCAAGATTCCTGATTATCTGAAACATCAGATGCCCCACAAGAAACAAGCCCCGGGGATCAAGTGTCACGGGTCTACAGTTGATATAGTACCGGCTCATCTGACCGGAAACCAGTTTAAAAACAGGTTCATCATGATACTTAAAAGATTTTTTACAAAGAAGATCAATGAGTTCCTTTTTCATCTTTGGGTTCTCCTTAACTGTTTCCGCATTGAAAACCAGGCGTTTCCATGTCACGTCAATTATAAGAAACAGTTGATTTAATATCATCTTTCGGGTAAAAAAAAACCTCCACCAAAACGGAAGAAGCGATTCAATGGGTTTCAGTGGAGGCCATGAGAAAGGAAAACTGGAGACAGCACTCCTTTGCTCAGCAATCCTTTAACAATTATTTGAGATCGGGTCAAATCAAAATCATATCACTGAAGGTCAGGATATCTATACCATGTCAGGAAAAAAAATTCTCAACGCCTGTTTCTATTATGTTTTGATCCTATTCCTCTGGACTCAAGGGCCTCTATGGGCAGAAGAAGTTAACGCATTTCCTCTGTCCCTTCAGCAGGTTGTCCAAATTGCCTTGGAAGCAAATCTCGATGTCCAGACTTCGAACAGGGAAACCGAAGCGGCAGAATATGCAAAGAAAAAGAGCCGAACGAATTTTTTTCCAACCCTCAACGCAACATACCAGTACAAGAAAAACGAAAAGGAAATCCGTAGCCCATTTGTGGGTATCATTACCCCTAAAGAAAGATACACGCTGGCAGCTTCCATAACCCAACCGTTGTTCAATGGTTTTTCCATCACCAATCAGTATAAAATGGCGGAACTGAACCTTGACCTGACAAAGGCAAATAAAAAACGGGTCCGGCAGGATGTGGTACTTGAAGTTACCAAAGCGTATTTCGAAATCCTGAAGGCCGAAAAACTTCTGGGCGTTTCCAAAGAAACAGTTAATCAGGTCAGTGTTCAAACAGATGTGGTGAACAATTTCTACCAGGTTGGCATGTCTCCTTTAAACGACCTGCTGGAATCTCAAGTTCTGCTGGCAACCGCAAAGCAGGAGGTTGTCTTTACCAAGAGCGATCTGGACATCGCCAGATCCTATATGAACACCCTGCTGCGAAAACCCATCAGCCAGTCCATCGAAATTGTCGACATGCTTGACTACAACCCCTTTGAGTATGATCTTGAATCATGCATCAGAACTGCGTTGGAAAAACGGATCGAACTCAAGATGGCTGATATTGAAATCGAACTGGCAGAAAAAGATATCCTGCTTGCAAAAAAAACCTATTATCCAACCATTAACGTGACGGGCACATACTACAGGGTTGGAACGGAATGGGATGTCAGTGGCGGCGAAGACATTGGAGACGTGGACACATGGGATATCACCGCTGCTGCATCATGGGACTTCTGGGATTGGGGAAAAACATCCTATGGTACCAGGGAACAGAAGAGTCGTCGCTCCCAGGCAATATTGAACCGGTCAAAAATTGAGGATAGCATCCAGTTCAGCATTACACAGGCCTATCTGCAAATGCAGACATCGGAAAAAAATATCATTACCATCGAAACCGCCATTGAGCAGGCCAAAGAGAATGTCCGGATTAACGAAGAGCGTTACAAAGAACAGGTTGCGACATCCACCGATGTCCTTACGGCACAAACGCTTTTTTTCAGAACCATGAACAATTATTACCGCGCACTATATGATTTTCAAATTGCCAAAGCCTCTTTGTATCGAGAGATGGGTCAGGAATTTTTTGAATGAAAATTACGGACACTGCACTGATTCGAATTTTCAATGTCAGCAAGCACTATGGCTCAAAGCCAGCTTTGAATAAGATTTCGCTGGAGATATTTAAGAACGAGTTCGTTTTTTTTACCGGGCCCAGTGGTGCAGGAAAATCCACCTTGCTAAAGCTTCTTTACCTTGGGGAAAGCATTACCGAAGGCCAGGTATTGATCGATGGCATGAATCTGGCTAGAATCTCAAAGAGCCGTGCACATATTTTGAGAAGAAAACTGGGTATTATTTTCCAGGACTACAAGCTTATTCCAGGAAAAACGGTATTTCAAAATATCGCTCTGGTACTTGAATCAAGAGGTTTGAATCAGCGCTTCATTCAAAAAAAAGTTCAAAGCATTTTAAGAACCGTTGGCTTGGAAGACCGGTCACGCGCATTTCCTCTTGGCCTATCAGGTGGGGAGCAGCAGAAGGTTGCATTTGCCCGGGCGGTCGTCGGTGAACCCAAAATAATCCTGGCTGATGAACCAACAGGAAGCCTCGATGCAGATGCAGCAGAAAATATTTTCGATCTTCTTACGACATTTCATAAACGGGGAGCGACGGTTCTTTTTGCAACACACGACACGAGTTTGATACGCAATACCAAGCATCGCGTCATCCATCTGAAACAAGGACATCTCCAGATTTAAGCTGTCTTTTTTCTGAGCGAGAAAATATGATAACGCTTTTTTTCAAAAAAGCCTTGCAAGATATCTTGAGCAACCGATTTCTAAGTTCTGTAACCATTATAACCATTGGTCTTTCAGTTTTAATCGTCAGCTCTTTTGCTCTTTTTTTCATTAATACCAATGCGTTATTGGACTTTTGGAGAAAAGGAATTCGTGTCCTTGTATACCTTGAACCCCAAGCAACTGAAGCCAACCGGCTGGATCTGCGTTACCAGATTCAACAAATGAAAAATGTACAGGAAATTCACTTCATTTCCAAAGAGACCGCTCTCAAACGCCTGAAAGACCAGATGAGAAACCATTCTTCCCTGCTTGAAAATCTCAAGGAGAATCCATTGCCGGACGCTTTTGAAATTCGCATCATCGATGCCTCACGCGAGTTGACAAACGTCGCAGCGCTGGCTGAAAAAATCAAGTCTTTTTCCCAGGTTGAAGAAGTGGAGTACGGCCAGCACTGGATCGCAAGATTCTCCCATATTATCAATATATTCAAGTTTGTCGGATATGCCATGGGAGGACTTTTTCTGTTCGCAACCCTGTTCATCATCGCCAATACCATTCGACTCGTTCTGTACTCCAGAAAAGAAGAAATCGAAATCATGCGACTGGTTGGCTCGGATAACCGTTTCATCAAGGCACCCTTTTATATCGAGGGACTCATTCTTAGTGCCCTTGGTGGCATTGTCGGTCTGATGGCTCTGTTTACAGCTTACCGATTTTTATTGTCAAAATTTCACTCCAGCCTGTCCCTGGGATTACTTGAGATCCAGTTTCTCTCCACCGAGCAATTTTTTCTTTTTATTGGCGGCAGTATGCTGGTGGGATGGATCGGCTGTTATCTGTCTCTTAAACAGTTTTTAAAAAACTAATGCATCTCTTTTCCATCAATGTTCTTCGCGCCCGGCATTTCACACCACGCCCAAAAAAAACAATTCTGGCGTCTTCTTTCCTCTTGATGTCTTGTTTGTTTTTCAGCCCCTGCTTCGTGCATCCTGAAGAGCTCGATACACACAAGAAAGAAATCGCAACCATTACAGAAAAAGAAACCAAGGTTATTGCGGAATTAGAAAACCTGAACTTTGACCTCAATGATGCCAGACAGACGATTTTTCTTATTCAAAAAGACATCGCCAAGATAGATCAACGGATCAATAAAAACCGTGACAGTTCCAGGGCGCTTTCAAAAGAAATAAAGAATAATGAAACGTATGCATCCCAACGCATCGTTGCTCTTTACAAACTGCATCAGATTGGAAAATTCAACCTGCTGGCCTCTACAGACTCACTTTACGATTTTTTTCATCGAAAAATTGCATTGGAAAAAATTCTGCATCAAGATGAAATGGTTCTCGATGTGCTGCAGAAGAATCAGAACGCACTTACTTTGGCTCGCCGGAATCTGGATGCGCAAAAAGAGAAAAAAAATGCCCTTGGAAAACGATTGAAGGCTCAAGTCCAGGACATGACAAAAAAACGGCAAAAAAGAACCCAGCTCTTGAACAGAATTCGCAACAAAAAAACACTGACACTGGCAGCAATCAAGTCTTTGAAACAATCAGCGAAAGCTTTGGACACAACTTTCAGCGATTTTAAAAAAGAAAATCCTGGAAAACGCCCCTATGCTGATTCGTCACCCCATGCCTTTACAGACTTAAAAGGCTTGCTAATTATGCCGGTAAACGGTAAGATAGTCGAGTTTTTCGGACCTTACACAAACACCGAGTTCAACCTCGTCAATTTCAGAAGTGGTATCAATATCCGCGCTGAAAGAGGGGAGCCCATACGCGCCGTGTACAAGGGCAAAACGCTTTATGCCAACTGGTTCAAAGGTTACGGCAACATGATCATTATCGATCATGGCGACCACTATTACACCCTCTATGCGCATGCCGAAGAGCTTTTTAAGAAAAAAGGAGATCCCGTTGAGGCAGGAGAAGTTATCGCCACCGTTGGAGATACCGGCTCAATGGCAAAACCAGGCCTTCATTTCGAAGTCCGCTATCATGGTAAACCCATCGATCCGGCCCCATGGATCAACAAGGGATAAAAGGAGCTGTAATGACAGGTAACCGATACGGCCGCATAAACTTGTGGCTTGTTCTTGTCGTAACCATTGTTTTTTCGACCGCAGGGGCAGGATTTTACCACAAACTTTCCGCTGATAGCGACGAAACATACAAGGGTTTGAAAGTATTTTCAGACGTTATTGAAATTATACAAAAAAACTATGTGGATCCTGTAGAACCCAAGGATCTCATAGAAAAAGCGATTCAGGGAATGGTCAGTAGTCTAGACCCGCACTCTGCTTTACTTCCACCGGAAGCTTATGAAGAATTACGGATAGATACCGAGGGTAAATTTACAGGTATCGGTATCCATGTCACCATGCGGGATGGTTTTGTCACGGTCGTATCACCCATTGAGGGCACACCGGCATACAAAGCCGGTATCAAAGCAATGGATAAAATCGTGAAAGTCGACGGTGTGATAACCTCGGAATTGAGAGATGCGGTCAAACGCATGAGAGGGCCTAAGGGCACCACGGTCATTATAACAATCGTCAGGAAGACCGTTGAAGAGCCGATTGAATTTACATTGATCCGGGATGTCATCCCCATCGAAAGTGTTAAATCCGCCAATTTGGAACCTGGCTACGGATACGTCCGGATTACAAATTTTCGGGAACAGACCACCGAGGATGTAATAGCGGCGCTGGAAAACCTGGAAAGCGGTGACAAGCCCTTAAAAGGACTTGTCCTGGATTTAAGAGACAACCCGGGCGGCATACTCTCCCAGGCCATTTCCGTATCAGATATTTTCATCGAAGAGGGAATCATTCTAACGATCAAGGGACGACTCGATAGGCACAACAATGTTTTTAGAGCACATTCCAACGAATCCCCGAGAAACTATCCCATCATCATTCTTATCAATGGCGGCAGTGCCAGCGCTTCCGAAATTGTCGCCGGTGCACTAAAAGATCATCAGCGGGCCTTGCTGCTGGGTACACAGACCTTTGGCAAAGGTTCCGTTCAAACGGTTGAATCGTTGAGAGACGGTTATGGCATCAAATTTACCATTGCAAGATATTATACGCCCAGTGGTCAGTCGATTCAGGCCACCGGTATCGTGCCGGATATTATTGTTAACAAAAAGAAAATCGAGACGAACGATGCCCCCAACCCCGTTGATGGCCTGTTGAAAGAAAAAGATCTTAAAAACCACTTAGAATCCAAGCCGTTAACAGACACAACTCAAGAGCTTGACAAACCAGAGAATGACCTAACGCATCCGAACGCCATACTGCTGGAAAATATTCAGAATGACAACCAAGTAATGCGCGCACTGGAGCTCCTGATCAGCTATGAAATCTTTAAAGATTTAAGCAATGGCAAGTAAGCGACCCAAAAAAAAAGCCCTAGCAAAAAAAACGAAAACCGCTAAAAAAAAGACACAGTTTCAACAGTTTATAAAGATCCCGCTAGGACTGGCCATACTGCTTGTTCTTGTCATTCTGGCTGGTTTTCTGACACATCACCTCCTCTCAAAGAGGTATCCCGTCAAGACGCTCGGGGGTAACTTTGAAAAAAATCAGCATGATATGCCGGCTTTTCAGTTCGAGATATATCCTGAAAAAGATATCCCCCTGCCCAAAGAAAAAAAGCCGCCCAAAATAATACCGCAGGAAACGTCACCGAGGATCGCTCTCATTATCGATGACATCGGCTATGATCGTGCCGTCGTAAAAAAATTTCTCAGTTTAAATCTGCCCATTACGTTTTCAATACTCCCCAAAAGTCCGTTCACAAAAAGCATTATCGAGGCGGCCCGAAAGAAGCATGTCGAGATCATGCTTCACCAGCCCATGGAGCCCTTTGAGTATCCACGGATCAACCCAGGTCCGGGCACATTACTGACGAACATGACACCGGACGAACTGGTTCAGCAGCTCATTCAAAATCTTGAGGAAATGCCTTTTGTATCTGGTGTTAATAACCACATGGGCTCCAAAATGACCGCAAACTCCTCTCAAATGCGCCAGGTTTTTTCGGTTCTGAAACAACGTAACCTTTTTTTCGTCGACAGCCGGACAACTGAAAAAACGATCTGTCGTCCTTCGGCCGGCTTGCTACAGATCCCCTTTGGTGAACGAGATATTTTTGTTGATCACTTTCAAGACAGTGACTTCATAAAAAAACAACTTTATGAACTTGTTCGCATAGCCACAACACATGGTGATGCTATCGGGATTGCACATCCTTATACAAAAACCTATCAGGTGCTGAAAACCGCCCTGCCTGACTTGAAACAAAAGGTTCGGTTTGTACCGGTTTCAGAAGTGGTAAAAGTTTCCGGATAAATATTCTATCCTAAAATGTCGGTTTTAACCTGGATTTCTGGGCGGTTTGGGTTTGATGCGTTTCTTTGGATAAGGCCCTAAATGGGCATATCAGGCCGTTGGGGATTTCGGTTGGGAGCAGGCAATTGCTACCCATCCATCTTCATGTCGTTCTTGTAAAATCGTCAGACCCTGCTGCTGCATCTTTTTTAAAACATCACCACAATTATCTTGGTAAATGCCTGAACAGATCAGCACACCCTTTGACGACAGATGCCGGCCAATGGTCCCAAGAAGTTTTAAAATCACCTTTGATAGGATGTTGGCCACAATGAGGTCAAATCGACCATCAATGTCATCGGCTAGATTTCCTGCTTTCAATTCAAAACAGGCTTGGCTGACATGGTTTATTTGAAGATTTTTATCCGCTATCCCCAGAGCGATTTCGTCATTATCAATACCGACAAGTCTGCCTGCTCCCAGTTTGGCGGCTGCAACCATTAAAATTCCCGAACCTGTTCCAACATCCAAGAAAGTGGCTCCCGGGGAGAGGTGTTTCTCCATAAGCGTGATGCATAGGGCTGTTGTCGGGTGTGTTCCAGTACCAAAGGCCATACCAGGATCAATTTCCAGTACAATCTCATCTGACCCGGCTTTGTACTCCCGCCAGGTCGGTTTTACTGTGATCCTGGAAGTTATGCGTTGTGGCCAAAAAAAAGCCTTCCATGATTCAGCCCAGTCTTCTTCATCCAGCTGCTTATATTCCTTGCGGCTATGGAACCCGAAGGTTATTTCCAAAGATCGAATCTTTTTTTCCAGTTCATTGAGCTTGTGGATCGTTTGAGGTGTGTCCGGAAAAAATCCGATTACAGCCTGCTGCAAAGGCCCGGTAGGAACACCCTCGCCCCATGGTTCATCCGGTTCGAGGCCCTGGTCCTCAATTTCGACACCCTTCAGACCAAGACTGTAAAACACATCTGCAATCAAATCCGTGGCCAGTTGTGTGTTTTCATGGTCAAAAATAATTTTTGCCGCAATCCATTTCATGCTATCGCATTCGACTTGATGTTTTTGATAAATCCCCATTTTTCCCTGGGTGGATTAAAGTAGCCAAATGACAGGTCTGGAAACTCTTTTTGGATACACTTGAGCAGGTATGGAATACCCAGGGCTTCTCCACATGATGCCACACGGTTCATGCTCTCAAAGTAATGGAGAGGATCAAAATTTAAATTTCGCCACTGAATCCGGTGAATCGGATAGCCTTTTAAAAAGGAAAACAGACTTTCGAGCTCTTCCGGTGTATCGGTTACACCGGGCATGTTCAGATAGTTGATCGAAACATATAGACCTTTCTCTAAAGACAGCCCAATGCTGTTCATGACATCGGAAAAGCCATAACCCTTTGGCCGGAAATAGGCCTGATACCATTTCTCTCTGAAACTGTTGATGCTGATTCGAACACTGTCTATTCCGGCCGCAATCAGTCGATCCAGTTCTTTGGTAAGACTGCCGTTGGTATTCACATGGATTGTACCCTGGTCTGTTTTGGAACGTATCAGACGAACAGCCGGATCTATGACATGGGTCGCCAGCAAGGGGTCCCCTTCACAGCCCTGGCCAAAACTGACGATACCCTTTGCAACCTGTTTTATATGGATCAAGGCAACTGCCGCAATCTCCTCCGGTTGCGGTGTGAATGATATCCGTAGCTGGCTGCAGGAAATCTCCTTATTTTTTTGAAGAGACAAACACCCCAGGCACTGGGCATTACAGGCGCCAGCGCATGGCAACGGTGCCTCGTAGCGACCCAGGAAAAAATTTTTTCCTGCAGGGCAGCCATAGGTCAGCGCACAGGTTTCAAGATGCTTTCGCAGCCGGTTGCCGGGTAGTTTTTTTCGCATGCTTTCCACTCCGGCAATGACATGGCGTTTCTTCATTAGCCGCAGGTCCTGTCGTCTTTCCCGGTCGACACAAAAAACAGCGGATCGGAACGCATCCTGGTGCCAGCCCACCGCGCCATATGAAAAGAGCGGCAATGGCATGACCTGGCTGGTGGCCTTATAGCCGCTTAAATGTGTGACAATATATCCGGGAGAGTTAAATGCTGCCACAGGATAGATGCTCTCTGAGGGAAGGTAGGGATTGTGCGTCATCGCTTCTAATTGTCTGCTCTGCACATGGTACAGTATTGGTGTCCGGTCCGGCAGGAGCATCAACTCGCTGCCGAAAGGCAAAGACACTGTTTCATTCACCATTAAAGGTTTCAAGACCGTCCCGGACATGCCCACCGCAGCATATCCCTCCAGCTCAAAGATCTCCCCATCAGAATTGGCCACAACAGCAGTCAGCCATTTTGGTTTGGTTTTAGAATGTACACTATTTTTCATTTTTCAACGATAGTCGCTATCTCTATAAGGGCTACTATCCATGGTATACGTGTTTAACGATGTGCCCCAGCTCCGGAAAAATCAGGGCCTTACAGGCAAGCTTGCAGGCTCTGAGACTGCCGGGCATACAAAAAACAGCTGTCCTGCCGACAATTCCGGCAGTGGCACGAGACATGATGGCAGCAGAATCAATTTTTTCTAAGCTCAACTGTGCAAACACAGGTCCAAAGGCCGTAAGTTCCTTTTGAAACAAGGGTGATATCGCCTCAATGGTCACATCTTTGCTGCTGATGCCTGTACCTCCCGTCAACAAGACTGCCTGGGCATCCGACAGATTGATGGCATCAAACAAGGCTGTTGAAATGGTCCTCTTGTCATCCGGGACAACTCTGTGGAAAACAACCGTATGCCCTTCCTTTTCAGACCTTTTCTTTATCCATATCCCACTTTCATCTTCGGCAATTGTTCGCGTACTTGATACTGATATGATGGCAATCTTAAGGTCTTTCAAGGCACCTTTTTTATGTTCTTTTGTTCCCATTTTTTCTCCTTTGTGGTGTCACTTTCATCGGGAGTACTCCAGCCTAATGTATTGAGCGGTCACAATATAGACCACCTCTTTATAAATTGACAAATAAAATCGTAGATTTAATTTGTGACTCACACTGAAAGCTGTGGGAAACGATCAAATTCCGGCCTTGATTTTAAACCCATTGTCTTTTAATGTGTACACTCGGTCGAATTGATAACTATAAACACGCAACAAAGGTGAAAGCGGCATCGCGCTGATTTGGCGTATTGCTTTACGGATTTTCTTTGAGCTTTTTCCGATGACACAGCAAACGTGCACTGGCATCATATTGGCGGGAGGCGAAAGCAAGAGGCTGAACAACGTCGAAAAATCAAACCTCCTTGTGGGAGACAAGCGTATTATCGAATGGATGATGAGCGTTTATGAAAAACTCTTTAGTGAAATCATTCTGGTCACCAATCACCCGAGATTATACCTTGAATGGGACGCCATCGTTGTTAAGGATATCTATAACAAAAGAAGTTCCTTAACCGGAATTCACTCGGGTTTGTTTCATACAAAAACCGACCATGCTTTCATAGCAGCATGCGACACCCCTTTCTTGAAAATGGATCTGGTAAAACTCATGGTCCAGAATATTGATTCCAGCGCCGATGTTATTATCCCAAGGACAGAAATTGGGATTGAACCGCTGTTTGCTGTTTATTCCCGGAAATGCCTTCCAACGGTTCAAGGCGCCCTGGAGCAAAACAGGCTAAAAATACGCGATATTTTCAAACGCTTAAAGGTAAAGGAGGTCCCGGAAACTGTTTTACGAAAAAGGGACCCCGGTCTTGTCTCGTTTTTTAACATCAACACACCAGATGACCTGGAACAAGCAAATAGGATGATCAACGAAAATGGGAATCAAACAACTCGTTCATGAAATTAAAAAGCATCCGGAATATGCCAAAGCCGGTATGATTCTATGTCACAATGGTATTGTCCGCAGCACCTCACGTGATGGCAAGGCAGTAACAGGGTTAATGGTACAGGTCGATCATGCCAGGCTGCGCAGCATTCTGGAAGAACGCAAAAAGGACCCTGGCATCATTGAAATCCTTGTGGAAATACGGGAAGACCAGAGATTGACAGTGGGGGATGATGTCATGTATCTGGTTGTTGCGGGCGATATCCGGGAAAACGTCATCCATACCCTGCAGAGTGCCCTGAATGCCATCAAATCGACAGCAACCCAAAAAACAGAGTTTTTTAAAGACCTGTGAGATCATCCTTTGCCATCTGCTCACACAACAAGATAAGGTTATAAAATGTCTGATTTTTCACACATCGATGCCAAGGGTCAGGTCAGAATGGTGGATGTCACCGAAAAAAAGCCGTCCCATCGCAAGGCTCTGGCTCAGGCCGTTGTCCACATGCAGTCGGAGACCTTCGAGCGTATTATTACTCAGCGTGTCCAAAAAGGAAACGTGCTTGAAACAGCCAGAATTGCCGGTATTATGGCAGCCAAAAAAACATCGTCCTTGATTCCCATGTGCCACCCTCTCAACATAACCCACGCACAGATCGATTTTTTCCCGGACGAGCAGCAACACGAGATTCGTATAGAGGCCCTGGTGCAAATCGTCGATCAAACAGGTATCGAAATGGAGGCGCTTACAGCGGTATGCATCTCGGCCTTGACGATTTATGACATGTGTAAGTCTTTTGATAAAGATATTCATATTTCAAGTGTTTGTCTTTTAAAAAAATCCGGCGGAAAAAGCGGTGATTTTGTTCGCCGGAAAAGCCCCGACATGGACACCTGATGTCTATGAATTTGTCGTTATTAGAAGCCTCACTCGCCTTGGCCGCGGGCTCCCTCATGGGGCTTCTCCTTGGTTGGCTTTTGGCAAAATACCGGCTGACCCCTTCTCTTATTAAAAGTAGAACCGAAGCCGAGGCCCATCTGGAAACACTCCTGAACAATAAGGAAGAGATCGAAGAGCTTAAGACACGGGCCGCTGCCTTTCAAGCGGAGATAAGATCCTTAACAAATCAGTTGCTCCAGGTTTCACAAGAACGGTCTGCCGCCTCAAGCAAACTGGAGCACATGGTATCACTTCAAAACACCCTCAAAACACGTGAGCAGGAGCTCTTAGCTCTTCGGACAACGGTTTCCGAGTTAAGGGAGCAGATCGCATCCTTGGAAACCACGATTGAGAAGGAAAAGGTTTCTTTCGATGAAAAAATGTCATTGTTGCGGGAGCTGCGAACCAGTCTGACAGAAACATACAAAGCCCTTTCCGCCGGTGCTCTCAGGGAAAACAACCAGGTTTTTATGGATCTTGCCAATTCCACATTCTCAAAATATATCGACGCTGCAAAAAGTGATTTTGATACACGTGGAAAGGCCGTTAAAGAAAGCATTCTGCCCCTCCATGAAGCCCTCAATCGTTATGATGAACATATCCAAGCCATGGAAAGATCAAGGGAAAAGGCTTATGGAGGACTGACTGCCCAGGTGCAGTCGCTGATTCAGACCCAGGATATCTTGCAAAAAGAAACCGGCAAGCTGATCAATGCCCTGCGGGTACCCCATATCCGTGGACGATGGGGTGAAATCACCTTGAGACGCGTCGCTGAACTCAGCGGCATGCAAAACCATTGTGATTTTTTCGAACAAAGCTCTACGCGTTCCGAAGACGGCCTCCTGAGACCTGACATGATCATTCAACTCCCTGGTCAACGTCAGATCATCATCGATGCCAAGGTGCCCCTGGTTGCCTATATCGATGCCCTCGAGACTGATTCGGAAGAAGAACGGGAAAAATACCTCACAACACATGCCAGACATGTCAAAACACATATCAACCAGCTGTCCCAAAAAGCCTACTGGACACAATTCAAGCCGACACCAGAGTTCGTTGTCCTGTTTATCCCCGGTGAAAATTTCTTTTCTGCTGCGCTGTCAAAAAATCCGCAGCTGATCGAGCTGGGTGTCCGTAAAAACGTAATTCTGGCCACCCCAACGACATTGATTTCTCTATTAAAAACAGTTTCTTTTGGATGGCAGCAGGAAAAGCTGACCGAAAATGCCCGTAAAATCAGTGAATTGGGCACAGAACTGTTTGAGCGTCTTTCAACCATGGGGCAGCACATCAACAATCTTGGCAGGGATATCGAACGATCCACCCACACATACAACAAGGTTGTCGGATCTTTGGAACGCAGGGTGCTCAGCTCCGCCCGGAAGTTTAAAGATCTGGGCATTACCCAAAAAGATCAGAACAAACCATTGACCGTAACGCATATTGATTCAACCACACGAACACTTAGAATGGACGATCCATGATGGACACTTCTGTCTCAAAATCGAATCTGCCCTGGCTGCTCAGTCTTGTTTTTTTTCTTTTTACACTTTCGGGCTGCGGGTTTTTTCTGAAAGCACCCGATGTTACGTCAAAAACATCTCTGAAAAAACTAAACGTTTCTCAATACCCCGTGTTTTCAGACGATCTCGCTTACAAAGACCTGGGTCTAAGTATTGAGCAAAGCTTGGCCTATTTGCGCAGGGTCCCGGCAGACCGTGAATTTTCATTTGGAAAAGACCTCTTTACTGCTGCACACCTCATCGCGTCTCATGAATTGTTTTTAAATTTTCTTCATAAAAATCCTTCCCAGAAAGAACTCAATCAGTTCATAGCCTCAAACTATCTGGTATATCAATCGGTTGGGAGCAATCGTAAAAGAGAGGTTCTTTTTACCGGATATTACGAACCAACTGTCTTGGGAAGCCTCATACCAACCGAAGACTATCGCATCCCGGTATATGCCACCCCTTCGGACTTGATAAGCATTGACCTGTCTCTTTTCTCGGAACGCTTTTCCGGTGAAAAAATTGTGGGAAGGTATAGCGGCAATACCATTGTCCCGTATTATGACCGAAAGGAGATCATTGAGCTGGAGAGCTTTGCAGACACCAGCGAAATAATCGCCTGGTTAAATGATCCTGTTGATTTATTTTTCCTCCAAATTCAAGGATCCGGCAGGGTCCTATTGCCGGATGGCAAACAAATAAATCTTCACTACCACGCCACAAATGGACATCCGTATCGCAGTATCGGAAAGCTGCTCATTGACGAAGGAAAAATTGCCAGGGAAGAGATGTCCATGCAGAAAATCCGTTCCTACCTTCATGAAAATCCGTATGAAATGGATCGGATTTTAAACCATAATCCAAGCTATGTGTTTTTCAAATTGGAAGAAGAGGGACCCCTTGGCTACCTGCAGGTACCGTTGACCGCCGAAAGATCTCTTGCCCTGGACCGTCGTATCTTTCCACCTGCCGCCATTGTTTATATCGAAACATCCAAACCGGTCTTAGACCCGCAAGGGCACATAAAAACATGGGAAGCTCTTAAAGGGTTTGTCCTCAACCAGGACACCGGTGGTGCCATTCGGGGGCCGGGCCGGGCTGATTTATTTTGGGGAAATAGTCCCTATGCCGAACTTGCGGCAGGACACATGCAGCATAGCGGTGTCTTTTATTTTCTTGTCCTGAGCTTGGATGGCGCATAACAGTTGACACATCGGTTGTTTATAATATATCTCAAGTAAAAAATTCGCTCGAAAATAAAATCGTGGGACGATTTTATGGGACGCGACTTTGTCGCTTTGATACGAAAGGCAAAAATCCCAATCCTTAATTTGAATTCATTCCGTGCTGCAAGCAGCGGGGTGTTCAAATTTAAATGTTTTCAGATCGTTAGGAGATCATATGTTTGGAATTGGTATGCCGGAAATGCTGTTGATTCTGGCTGTTGCACTTATTGTTATCGGCCCGAAAAAACTTCCCGATCTTGCCAAATCCCTTGGCAAGGCCATGGGTGAGTTTAAAAAAGCCACCAGTGAAATCAAGCAGTCCATCGGCGTGGATGCCGACTTTAAAGAGGTCAAGGAATCCTTCACGGATATACAGAAAGATATAAAAGAAACGGTTACTTTCGACAATATCGCTGAATACCAGCCAGATACCAGCGAAACGGTAGACAGTGCAACCAGCGTATCCTCTGAATATCAAAACAGCCAGAAGACAGACACCGATGAAGCACTCGGGGATCTGAAGCAGGCATTTGATGGCATGAACCGCGAAGATGCCGATCCTTCCACCACCACCGCGGAAACAGATAAATCTGGAATCAGCCCTGACGCGAAGAAAGAGGAACCCGACCGCGATGAAAGAGGATGATAAACGCCCTTTTGCCACCCACCTGGAAGAACTGAGAAACCGCCTTATCAAATCTTTTGTTGCCGTGGGGGTGGGTTTTGTTCTTTCTTATGCGTTCAAGGAAAAACTGTTCCAGATATTGACAGCGCCCTTGATTTCAGTCATGGAAACCGGTGAAACACTTATTTATACCAATCTCCCGGAAGCTTTTTTTACCTTTCTGAAAACCGCGTTCCTGTCCGGTATATTACTGGCATCTCCCTTTATCATTTATCAGTTCTGGATGTTCACGGCACCTGGATTGTATCAGCAGGAAAAACGCATGCTGCTTCCAGTTGTTTTTTTATCCTCGGTGTTTTTTATCGGGGGGGCCCTGTTCGGCTATTTTATCGTTTTTCCCTGGGGATTTAAATTTTTTCTAGGATTTGCCTCTGAGACGGTCAGGCCACTACCTTCCATGAAAGAATATCTCAGTTTCTCATCCAAGCTGCTGCTGGCATTTGGCTTGGTATTCGAACTACCCCTTGTCATCACCTTCTTGGCACGACTTGGAATTGTATCTGTCTCGTTTTTAAAGAAAAACAGAAAATATGCACTGCTCCTTTTCTTTGCCGGCGCCGCCATATTGACCCCGCCGGATGTGGTTACACAGATCATGATGGCCTTGCCTTTGATGGTGCTCTATGAGATCAGTATCCTCGGTGCGCGGATTTTTGGTAAAAAGAAGGCTTTAGCAGAAGAAGAGTCACCAGAAGAGATGTAAAACGCTTTACCATTGACAGTTTTATGGATAGTTGATAATTAGCTGTTTCGATACAGAAACAGGGGCATCAATGAAAATTCATGTTACAATCAAAGGAGGCTTTGGGAAGCGATGAATAAAAAGGGCTTTTTGATAATTACCACCATTGGTTTTATCGTGCTGTTCGCATCCGTGGCGTTGTATGCCGGTAGTGAGGTACCTGCTGTCATTCAAATGCAGAATGACTACGAACACACCAAGGAAATTGTTGCGTTTACACATGAAAAACATATCGACGCCTATAAAAATGGTTGTGGCGCCTGTCATCATGACGAAAACAACAAACCGCTGGACGACCTGAAAGCAGGGGCTTCTGTACAAAAATGTATCGAATGCCACAGCAAGCCAGGTGAAGTGCCCAAGGCCGAAAAAGATAAATGGAAGAAAGAGAAAATAAAAAAGGCTGAAAAAGACAAGCTGGCGCGCCAGTGGCACGCCGAAGCCGTTCATGACAATTGCAGGGACTGCCATAAAGCCTATAACAAAAAGAACAAAACCAAGGCCGCACCCACAACCTGTGTCAAATGTCACCCCAAAAAAGCAGGCTAATCAAACACCTTGTGACAAAAAACGGCGTGCGTTTTCACAGCGCACGCCGTTTTTTGTTGTCTTTGTAAAAAATGATTGCCGCCCACCCACGCTCTTCACCCACCCATACCTGGCTCAATCCAAACCCATGACCTTGTTTGATAAATGTGTCAATTTCATCGCATTTGATTCCGGATAGAACCATACAGCCGTCTGGCGTAAGTCTCTCCACCATCTGTGGAAGAAGTGATTTCAGGGTGGGCAAACGCAGGTTGGCAATGATGAGATTGAAAGCTTCTTCAAAAACGTCAAACGGTTTTGATGATATGGTGATTCGCTCTGACAAGCCGTTATAGGCAACATTACCACGGGCTTCCGATATGGCACAGGGGTCTATATCAAGACCGACACCGGTTGTGATACCCATCTTCAGGGCGGTTATGATGAGAACGCCTGAACCGGTCCCGATATCCATTGCACGTGTTTTCTCTTCACGCCATGGACCCAATTCATCCTGCTGAAGATAATCCAGGCCCTTGAGGCATAAGCGGGTGGTGGGGTGCCGACCCGAACCAAAGGAAGTGCCATGGCAAAGACTGACAACAATATCGCCTGCCTTCTGCTCAACTGTACATTCCCGTGGTTTTAAAACAACATGTGCTGTTATTCGGATGGGTTTATGAATCGATGTTTCGATAAAGGTATGCCCGGAATCCGTGACATACATGAGCTCCTGCCGATCCACAAGTTCCCTGATCGCCGATCGAACCGCTCTTCTGTCATCCCGGCAATGCCGGGACAACTGTTTTTCGATATCCAATAGCGTCAAGCGGTTATCAGCAACCCGTAATATTTCTTGTACAGCCTGCTGAACAGCCTGCCCCCCTAAGATCCCTTTCCGCTTATGGTTGGGTTTTTTGGAAGGAGACCGCATTTTCCATCATGCTCCTGGCCCACAGGGGTGTTCCCAGGGAATGGATGTGCATGTAGGTGGCCAAAACCCTTTTCCTACAAATGCCGTCCCTGCCGTTGATCAGTCCGGCCCCTCGTTGGACCTGAAAGGCCATGAGGTCCATGGAGCCCCTGTATTCGATGGCCTTTGAATAATGGAACTCATGACCTTTGATCTCGGTTCCCACCTCAAAAAAGGGGTTTTCCTGATCAACAGAAACAATGGTATACCCGTGCCCTTGCGGGCGTTTATGCAGATCAAACACCAGGGGGAAAACCCCTGCCATGGCATAAACATCATCCCCCAGTAAAAGATGTTCCCCAAGGTACATCAAGCCCCCGCACTCGGCATATATGGGAAGACCTTTTTCAGCCAGATCTCGTATCTGATACCGGTAGGCAATATTGTCAGCCAGTTGTTTTGCATGTGTTTCCGGGAATCCGCCACCGATGTACAGCGCATCGACGGGCGGCAGGGTTGCTTCCGTCAGGGGACTCGTAAAAACGAGTTCCGCACCGGCGGCCTCCAGAGCTTCCAGGTTTTCAGGATAATAAAATTGAAAAGAGGCATCTCGGATAATACCGATTCTCGGGGTATTGCCAGTCACAACATATTTTTCAATACAGCTATCTGAAGAGGGCTTTTTTGCTGATGGTTTCCCATCAGCAACATCAACCCCTTGCGGCTCTATAACAGAGGGTTTCCTGGAGGCCACCTCTCCGGCAGATCTTGCTATCTCGAGGATGCTATCCAGGTCAAGATGTCTGGTAATGACATCCGCAATCTTGGAAATGGATTTATTCGCCCATGCATGTTCAGGCGTTGGTACCAGACCCATGTGCCTTTCCGGAAAAACTTGTTTCTTTAGCTTGGGCACCGCTCCCAATACAGGAATCTGGCAATAATGTTCGATACAGGTTCTGAGGTTGGTCTCATGACGCTTGCCGGCAACACGGTTCAGAATAACACCCTTGATCTTGACACCCGGGTCAAACTGCTGGCATCCCAATACCACGGCTGCCATGGTCCGTGTTGTCTTGGTGCCATCAATACAGAGAATCACCGGAAGATCCAGGAGTTTGGCCAGTTCGGCCGTACTGGTGTTGCCGTCCCTGTCGATACTGTCGTACAGACCCCGGTTCCCTTCGATAACGGCCAGGTCTGATGCCCGGCTATAGCAGGCAAATGAGTTGAGGATGGTTTCTTTCTGGAGAAGGAAAGTGTCCAGATTATAACACTGCCGGCCTGCCGCCAGGGCAAGCCAGCCAGCGTCAATATAGTCTGGACCTTTTTTGAAGGGGGCAACTGTTTTGCCGCTCTGTATCAGGGCAGCAATAATGCCCACGGAAAAAATGGTTTTTCCGGAGCCACCCCTTAAGGCAGATATGATGACGCCAGGAAACTCCATTTTTTTTTGATGTGTCTGATTCGGTTCCAAAAACTTTTATTACAAGAAAACAGGTTGCGGATGGCTCAAGATTAGTCTTCGTGTTCAGCCCCGGACTGTTTCCCTGTTCCCGGCAGACCATACATGGATGTGCTACCACTGGACCAATATTCAAGTACGCCTTCTACGACCATCTGATTGACATACTTTTTGGCTGCTCTTGGTTTTTCACCAATCAGTTTTGCCAGGTCGTTGAAATAAAACTTGGATTTCATTTTTTGTTTTTTTTGCAGTCCTGCAACAACCAGATCTTTCGCCTCTTCGTAATCCATTACTTTACCCCTTTTATATGATTGGCCGGGAGGCCCTTTGCAGGGCCTCCCATTGAAATTACAATATTAAAACTTGAATTGTGACGTCTGGCGCCACGTATAATAGGCCGGATCACGGAAATCATCGATGAGATGATGGGTAAAGGGAAGTTCGCATTTGTCGAAAAAGCGCTCCCATCCGATCCGTTCCGCCCAGTCGCCGAGACGCTCATATTTATTGGCGCCCGCAGAATAGGCTTCCACGATCTTCTTGATGGTGGCCGTGGTTGAAGGCCAACGGGGTGCCTCATTGGGCAGAAACGCCACAACAACCTTTGAAAACTTCGGAGCGGAAATGCGGTTGGAAACCTTTCCACCCGCCATGATGACGATACCATCACCTTCTGTATCTGCCAGCGGCATGGAGGGACACATGGTGTAACAGTTACCGCAGAACATGCAGCGTTCGTTCTTTATGGCAACACTTTTTACGGTCTCGCCATTTATCTCAACCTTGGACGGTTTGATAGCGGCAGTAGGACAGGCAGCGATGGCCAAAGGAATTTCGCACATCTTGTCCAGGTACTCATGGTCCAGCATGGGCGGTTTGCGGTGATATCCGAGAATGGCGATATCCGAGCAGTGAACCGCACCGCACATGTTCAGACAGCAGGCCAGGGAAACACGCAGCTGCGCCGGCAGTTTGTGGTCTTTGAAGTCGTCAAAAAGCACATCCATGGTGGCCTTGACCGGTCCGGATGCATCCGTGGCCGGGGTGTGGCAGTGAATCCATCCCTGGGTGTGAATAATGTTGGTCACACCGGCGCCGGTACCGCCCACAGGAAATTTAAAGCTGCCGCCGTCGAACTTCCGGCTTTCCAGGTCCTGGATCAGTGGTTCGACCTTGTCCTTGCTGTCCACCATAAATTCGATATTGTTACGGGTGGTGAATCTGAGGTGTCCATCACAGTGTTTTTCTGCGATTTCACAGATTTCACGAATATGTGTGGTACTCATGAGCCGGGCGCCACCGCATCGAACCGTGAAAACCTCATCACCGGTTTCAGAGACATGCACCAGCACGCCGGGTTTCAATATTTCATGATATAACCATTTACCCTTGTTCTTGGCAATGACCGGCGGGTAAAACAGATCATATTTTTTCGGACCGATGTCGGAAATCCGGTTTTCCATCGGTTTGTCCGTATTGTATCCTGAAGAAACAAATGCCATGGTAAATCCCCCCTATCTCAGATGATGTTTTCTGAATTCATTGACGTCACGATCCCATCCGCCTTCGACTTCTTCCTCGTTCCAGAAGATATAAGGATTGGATCTCGGTTCCTGTACGTGTTGTGCAACCGGATCGATCCCGGTAGCAGTTAAAAGCTTCTGGAAGCCTTGACGCTTCATCAATTCACCGAGACGTTCACGGTTCTTGCCTTCTTCCATCCAGTAATCCCAGATAGCTTCGATGATCTCTTTGATTTCATCATAGGGTTCTTCAGCCTTGATAAACGGAACCAGCAGAGAACCCATCTGGGCGCCATCCAGGATCGGTGCCTTGGCACCCACCAGCATGGACAGACCCCTGTCGTCGCCGATTCTCAAGGCTCTGGGCATCACGTTGATACAGTGCATACAGCGGGTACATTCCTTGGTGTCGATCTTAAGGTCTTTGCCTTCCATCCACATGCAATTGGTGGGACAAAGGTTGATGACCTCTTTATCAATATCGAATGCGCCCCAGTCGCGACCGGAGTGGGCGTTGCCGTTGGGTGGAATCTCACCGCCGATATAGGCCTGCACGGCTTCCTGGTCGATCTTGATATCATCTCTCCAGGTGCCGATAAAGGAGATGTCAGACCGGGCTATGGATGCCACGCAGCAGTTGGGACAGCCATCGAATTTAAATTTGAATTTATAGGGAAATGCCGGTCGGTGAAGCTCGTCCTGATATTCTTGGGTCAGATCATAACAGATCGCTTGGGTATCGTAACAGGCATACTCACATCGGGCCTGGCCGATACAGTCGGACGGGGTTCGCAGGTTGGATCCGGAGCCACCCAAGTCCTGTCCCAGATCATGACTCAGTTCCCAAAAGATCTCTTCTATCTGGGGAGTCGTGGTTCCCAGAAAAATGATATCACCGGTGGAGCCGTGCATATTGGTGATGCCGCTGCCTCTAAAATCCCATAGATCACAGAGTTTTCTCAGATACTCTGATGTGTAGAACTTACCACCCGGCTGATTCACACGCATGGTGTGAAAATGCGCAACACCCGGAAACATCTCAGGCTGATCACAGTATCGGCCGATAACACCACCGCCGTAACCAAACACGCCCACGATACCGCCATGTTTCCAATGACAGCGGCCATGATTGTAAGAAAGCTCCAGTACACCCAGAAGGTCCTCAACGGCATCCTGGCTGATCTGGTATTCTATGTTATTTTCGTTCTTGGCCCTTGCTGCGGCTTCCTGTTTCAAGTCCGAAACGAAGCTCGGCCACGGCCCGGACTCTAATTGGTCCAACAAAGGGGTTTCATGTTTTGCCATCTTTTTACCTCCATTCTGGTTAATAATTACCTCACCTTATACCAATATACCCCTATAACTTTTTCCCGTCACCTCCTCTCGACTGGCATTTTCTAATGTCTGCTGAATATCTATACTTTCTGATCCTTTACAATCAAAGGGCAGATATAAAATTATTAATCAACCTTGTCAATAAAAATCCATGTGTTCCAGACCTTAACGAAAGGCAGTATTCAGCGAGATGGGGAATATAATTGTATCATGTGGTTGCGAGTCAATGGAACCCTTCATGTTGTGTTTTTAGGATAGACGATCACACTAAAATCTTCATCCGGCCACGTTCTGACAGAACGGTCTCAACATGACTGTCGAGGTTTTGCTTTACTAGGGGTAGGTCCGGGCTTTTGGGATCAATTTTATTCACCATGCCCATAAAAATTTCCCGGATATCCATCTCCGGTATACGCAAAAGAAAAGTCTTGAATGCATCAATCAGTTCAGCGGGCATGCTCGTGTTTTCAGCCTGTAACAAAAGCCCTTTGAGAAAACCCCTTGTAATGGCCCGGACGACATCCGACTCAATCCACACCATGTCCCCAATACCGTCCTTGCGATCGATACGTAGGCGAAGGGTTAGATTCAAATAAAAGATCAACAGGGTGTTGAGTATTGTCTCCAGTTCAATAGACACCCCGGACATATTGAAAAGTGGTTCATACGCCCTTACGCTAATAAGTCTGACCATAGGGCTGTCTTTTCGCAGGCAAACAACAAAGTCACCGGCAGCATGGTGCCAGGCGCTAATCTGTTCAAACGTTGTAATATCGTAATAGACCGTCAAAATCATGGCGGCCTGCTCAAAAACGTGTTGGGTTTGGTTCCGGGTTAAAAACAGATTTTCATTGTTTGGATCCCACACCCGAATGTTTGTTTCATCTTGACCGGTTTTATCTGACACATGAAACTCGTGAAAACCCTCAAACCACTCTCCCACAAATACCATCACATGCCGATGTTTGTCGATCCTGACTTTGTCACACCCAAAAACCCTGGGCACCCAAGCAGGGGAAATTTGCCCGGATAGTTGCTCTAATAGACCATACTCCTTTGTGATAAGGTCTTTTCCGGCTCTTGATACAGCGACATTGGCCACCAGCGCGAGTTGGCAATCCGCCAGAAACAGGATAATTCTAGCTGGGTGGTAAAACACGCCATGTTTTTCGAGGTGTATATGAATACGGGATATTTCATGTGAGTCTATAACTTGACTTTCAGAATGAAAAATAGATTTTAGTATAATATCAGACACATGGATGTCTATAAAGAGAGAGAGGGCTTCAAAGAACTCTCCATACGTCAGGTTTTTGTAGGTGGGGGCTGCTTCAGGATATGGCTGTTGGTGGCGGCTTTGCGGTATACTGGTGGCCCAAAAGGGACCGCTGTCAGAAACCGGCTCCGGATCATCAGACATAAAATAAACATATCGCTGTTCGGGCATCTTCATTGCCGCCCTAACGCCGGCCACGGGAATTGTACAATGTTATCGGTGCGCGCTTAACTCCTCCAGGATCTGTGGTGCCACATCATATCCCAGCTCAACAGCTTTGTCTGCATTTTCAATGGCCCGTTTAAATTCACCTTTTTCCATATAGGCGATGGCCAGGTTGTTATAAGCAACCGGAAAATTGGGCTCCATGTTGATAATCTTGAGGTTGGTTTCGATGCTTTCCTCGACCCTGCCTTGGACTAAGATAGGCATTGGCCAGGGTGGCGTAGGCCTGGAGAAACCTGATGTTCCATCGAACCGCTTTCTCAAGGGCTGGAATCGCCTCATCGATATTTCCGAGCTGCATCTGTACAAACCCGATATTCCCCCAGCCTTCTGCAAACCCTGCCCGGGCCTGGACAGCCCGTTTGTTATAGTCGAGGCATCCTTCCAGGTCTCCCTGTTGCAAACGAATACCCCCAAGTTGGACATAGGCTTCGGCCAAGTTCGGGCTGCAGCTGATGGCTTCGTGCAGCTCTTTTTCTGCTTCTTCATACTTTTTTTGTCCAAGATACCCTACGGCAAGATTGTAATGAGAGTTGCCACAATCGGGATTGGAAGCAATGGCGGCTTTTTGCATACGGATGTATTCATCTGCATTTTTGATATGGGTCATGTTTTATCCTTTGTCAAATTTGATTTATCAATTAAAATAACGCACCTTGATCTGTTTGGCAACTCGCTTTTTTCTTGACATTTTTACCTGGTTTATTCATAAGAAACATTCTCGACTGATTTTCTTCAATCTTGTCAAACCGGGAGAAAAAGCATTGATAACACGGAGTTTATATTGGGTTTCTATTCAGGATGGCATGGTACGCACTGGCAATAGAAACCCTTCCATTAAGCAGGCAAATCCGTATCCCGGGTCTAATCGCGTCGTAGACACGTTTCTATTCTTCAAACAATCCTAACCCATCTAGACCAAAACACGTTTCAGTGTACGACAAGACTGCATGTCTTCCTGTACAGAAGCGATGGTCTTAAGGAGGCCTCATGAAACCAGGATGTTATACAGCAATTGTAACACCCTTTACGCAAACAGCCGATGAAGTTGATTATCGGGCACTGGATCAGCTCGTATCGTTCCAGATAAAAAATGGCATCAGCGGCATTTTAGCCGCCGGCACCACCGGCGAAAGCCCAACCCTGACATGGGAAGAGCACAATAAGGTAACGGAAATTATTGCCCGCAAAACCCACGGCCAATGTACTTGTATTGCAGGTACTGGAAGCAACAACACCAAGGAATCCATCGCCGCAACCGAGCACGCTGTGCATGCCGGTGCCGATGCAGTGCTACTGGTGGACCCGTATTACAATGGGCCCAGTTCCCTGGAAATCAGAAAAGAATACATAGCGCCGGTCGCTGGAAAATTCCCTGATGTGACCATCATTCCCTATATCATCCCGGG
The DNA here is from genome assembly GCA_963842925.1 of uncultured delta proteobacterium. GTDB lineage: Bacteria > Desulfobacterota > Desulfobacteria > Desulfobacterales > B30-G6 > B30-G6. Next base: position 214,925 of record CAWJIL010000012.1, on the reverse strand, counting down.
AAGAACCGGCGCCCAGCTCTTTCCGGAAGACCTGGCCATTCTTTTCAAGCAGTATCCAAACGTCAATACCGTAAAAGAAGCCACAGCCAATATCGATAATATGAAACGCACACGGGAATGCTGCGGGGCAGCGTTCACGATCTTATCCGGAGACGATGGCATGACGTTTCAAATGATGACGGACCCGCTTGTCCAGGCTGGGGGCGTCATCTCTGTGATAACGAATATCGCACCACACGCCATTACAGAGATGGTTCAGCACCTGAATAACGGCGCCGAAGCTGAGGCTTTGAAATTGAAAAAAGCGCTTGATCCGCTATTTGGGCTGGTGACTGTCGTCACTGAAGAAAAAACGCCCTATGGCAGTGTCACCTGCAGGGCCAGAAACCCCCTTGGCCTAAAAACACTCATGGCCATCCTGGGAATGCCCGTGGGTGGGTGTCGACAGCCCTTGGGCAAAATGTCCCTGAACGGTATTCAGAAAGTTCTTGCGCTAGCCAAAAAAGTTCAGCAGAACAACCCGGAAATATTACAGCCCCTGGCTGATTTTTTCAGTATCGATATTGACGAGCGTTTAAGCAACCCCACGTCTCTTGAAGGGTTGTTTTACACAAGCGAATAAAATTGTAGAAGCGTTTTTATCGCTTTGGGATAAAATGCAGAAAGCCCCTTCTTTCCATTGTAAGCAGGGGCTTTTTCTATTCTTTTTTACCTGCAAACGCCGCAGCCTGATCTTCCGGTGATGTCTGTTTGAAAAGTATCTTTTTTAACCAGTCGATACCGAAGTTGAGAAGTTCCACATCATCTTCTTTGATTTTCTGAAGTGTTTCTTCATCCACATTGAAACGTTCCAGAAATGAACTTTCAAAAACAAACTGCCTAAATTTATCGATATTATAGCTGATCATAAAGAACATTTTTTTGGCCTGGTCGGTCAGCTTGATATTGGGTGGAAAGGATCGCTTTCTAACCACCAGATCCGTCCAGTTTTTGTTGATTTCATCATGAATATCGACACCCTGATCCTGACGCCACTCCTTGACCGACCACGTTCTTTCTTCTTCAAACCCCAGACAGTGCGGCTCATTCACAAAAAAATAGAACCCTTCATCGTCTGCACCTTCCTTGTGACTGAGTGAAGCAACACCCAGAGGGTAATAACGACATGTGGTGGGTCGGTCTTGATAGACGATGCAGCCGTCTTCCCTCACAAACGGACAGGCGTTCCCCTGATCTTCCATGAGCTTGAGAGTAACGATTGGCAGGTCTGTTTTCTCCAGCAGGTGCAGGTCTGTATAAATGGCCAAAAACTCTTCGGAGGACAGGTTCAATCTCTTTTTAAGCCGCAGAACATCATAGGGTGTCAGGGTAATATTTATTTCTCTGCAGCATTTGGTGAAACATGCCACATCCTTGTGGCAACTGAATTTAAACCGACTGTCTTGGCCAAGTTGAACCGGATCGATACTGGCCATTCCTTCTTTTTCATTCATTCTGATTCCTTTCTATCCGTTATTTCCTATTCCCGTTCTTCTAAACAAGTATCTGCGGCTTGTCAATTGAAGAGTTCCCTGTGCGCCGAAATGCTGAAACACCACATCCAGGTCCTTGCGTTATACCCGGCTTTTATGTGATAATAGCGCTTCAATATTCCCAAACAGCCTTGCGGGAGCATTAAGAATGCAGATCGTGAAAACCCAGGTCCTCATTATTGGCGGTGGTGTCACCGGTGCTGGTCTCGCCCGAGATCTTGCACTTCGGGGTGTAAACTGTGTCATCGCGGAAAAACACGACATCAACGCCGGTGCTTCCGGGGCCAACCATGGTCTTCTTCACAGTGGTGCAAGGTACGTATCCAGCGACATGCATTCGGCAGAAGAATGCCGGGATGAAGGACGTATCTTAAAAAAGATGGCACCGGATTGTATTGAAGATACCGGCGGTCTTTTTGTTGCCGTGGCGGGTGATGACGAAAGGTATATTGCTGAATTCCCCCACTTATGCACCCAAAGCCAGATCCCGGTAAAGGAGCTTGATATAAAAGAAGCCCGTGAGATGGAACCGGCACTTTCCAGCAAGATCATCGCGGCTTTCCAGGTTCAAGACGCATCCATCGGCCCCTTCAAACTCTCCATGGAAAATATCCACCAGGCAAGGTCTCTTGGTTGTGGCCTCCTTCGTCACTCCCAGGTGGTGGGCTTTCAAATCGAAAAGAAACGAATCTCGGCCACAAAACTGAAAAATCTCCTGACCCATGAACACTTTCTGGTCGAAGCGGATCAGGTTGTAAATGCCAGCGGCGCATGGGCCAAGGAAATTGCCGCCCTTGCCGGATGTCAAATCGATCTGTTGTATTCAAAGGGAAGCCTCCTGGTCACGCATAGTCGATTAACCAAACGTGTCATTAACCGGCTGCGTCCATCTTCCAATGCCGACATCCTGGTGCCAGGCGGAACGGTCTCCATTCTTGGCACGACCTCCATCCGGATTGAAAACCTGGATGCTATTTTTCCGACGGTAAAGGAAATTGATGCCATCGTGGGCGAGGGCGCCGCGATGATCCCGGAACTGGAAATGACACGGTATATCCGGGCATATGCCGGTGTTCGCCCGCTTGTGGGAACAGCCACGGAAGAGGGGGGACGTAGCATCAGCCGCAGTTTCAGCCTAATAGACCATGAAACCGAAGGCCTGAATAACTTTGCCACCATCACGGGTGGCAAGTTGACCACATATCGTCTTATGGCGGAAAAAACTGCGGACCTTGTCTGTGCAAGGCTCGGTGTGACCAGACCCTGTATGACACGAACAGAACCCCTCCCTACCGCTCCCGCAACCCGGTGGACCCAGCCGGGCTCTGCGCCCAAGCTGTGGATAGAACACAATGACCCTCAAGATCTTTTATTGTGTGAGTGCGAAATGGTTCCAAAAAGTGTGGTCAACAGCCTGGCACAATCCATCCATGATCAAAACGGAAAACCCGATCTGATCGCCCTGGGTTTGCGCAGTCGCATCGGTAAGGGCACGTGCCAGGGAACATTTTGCGCCCAGAGAATCGCGGCCTATCTTTACGATATTGAAGAACTGGCCGGCAGGGAAGGTCTGGAAAACATCCGTGCCTTTGTTTCTGAAAGATGGCGAGGGGAAAGACCGCTTCTTTGGGACACCTCTCTTATTCAGTCCGAACTCAAGGAAGCCCTGTACTGTGGGTTATTTGGTGTGGAACTCAATGACTGATATCCTTAACATAGACTGTGAGCTGCTGGTTATCGGTGCCGGTATGACAGGTATGGCGGCGTCTCTTTTTGCAGGCAATAGAAATATCGAGACCGTGCAGGTGGGTATCACCAGTGAAATTATCTTTGCCAGCGGACTGCTGGACCTTATGGGTGTCCACCCAATGGAGCAAGAAACCATATGGAAAGATCCCTGGGAGGGCATTCAAGCGCTGTGCCGTGATATCCCGGAACATCCCTATGCCAAGATCCCGCCAGAAATCATTTATGAAGCCTTTGAAGAATTGACTAGGTTTTTAAATGCATCCGGGCTCGCTTATGTCCGGCATGAAAAACGGAATGCACTTGTTTTGACACCGGTCGGCACCGTCAAACCCTCTTATTTTATTCCCCGAACCATGTGGAACGGTGTCCAGGCACTCCAAGCAAAAGAACCCTGTCTCATTGTCGATATCGAAGGTCTCAAAGGCTTCAGTGCCCGCCAAATCGTCGCGTCGCTTAGGTCGCGCTGGCCTCATCTGAGCCATGCGACCATTTCATTTCCCAGCTCGGCAAACCTGGGCGAGGTGTATCTTGAGCCCCTGGCTAGGTCGCTGGTAATTCCCCAGACCCGAGAAGCCCTGGCAGATGCGCTTCGGCCCCATTTAAAAGCGGTTCGTTTTCTGGGGATGCCGGCTGTTTTTGGTATACAGGATTCCCACAAAATTTTGTCAGACATCGAAAACCGGGTGGGGGTTCCTGTGTTCGAGATTCCCACCATGCCCCCATCCATACCTGGACTCCGCATCAAGGAAGTCTTTGAATCAAATCTTCCGGCAAAGGGTGTTCAACGATTTTTTCAGAAACGTGTCATGGATGTTAAGACGGAAGCAAAGGGCTTTGTGGTTCAGATCGGGGACACCTCACCGGAAACCCTCATCAGAACCAGGGGCATCGTCCTGGCCAGTGGCCGTTTTCTGGGAAAAGGGCTGTCTGCAGACCGTAAGCAAATCCGTGAATCCATTTTAAACCTGCCGGTACACCAGCCGCTCAAAAGAAGTGAATGGCATTGCTATGAATTCCTGGATCCTGCCGGCCATCCCGTCAATCGTGCCGGTCTTGTAACCGATGATTGGTTTCGTCCCTTTGACAGTTCAGGGAAAATTGCCCACAAGAGGCTTTTTGCAGCCGGTTCGATCCTGGCACACCAGGATTGGATGCGCCAGAAATGCGGATCCGGTCTTGCCGTTGCTACAGCCTATGCTGCGGTGAATGCTTTTAGGGAAAACAATTAAAAAGAATGCTAAAATTGTTTTTTCATTTTAGCGTTCTTTTTTGCTGAAATAGAGGTTGGCGATCGCGGCCGTAGAAGTGCCGACAATCAAAAGAAATGAGATGGCATTGATTACCGGCGTACTGCCGTCTCGAACCTGAAGATAGAGATTGATGGGCAGGGTGGCATCCGAACCCACCAAAAAGAGGGTGGTGTTGAAGTTTTCAAAGGACATGAGAAAGGCCACTGCCCCGGCGCCGATAATGGCGGGTCGTAAAAATTTCAGCGTAATATGCCAGATCACTTCAAAACGGTTGGCCCCCAGGTTCAGAGCTGCTTCCTCAAGCGTACGATCAAATTTTTTCAATCGGGCGGACACCACCAGGGTCACAAGAGTGGCGATAAATGAAAACTGGCCCAGAACCACCAACCAGAAACCCGGCCGGAACAGACCCACATCCAATCCCCAGTGATCCTCAAAAAACATCCCCAGGGTATTGCTGAACAGCAGGACCGATATACCCAGAATGACACCCGGTATGACCAGGGGGGATAGCATCAGGAAATAGAGCCCCTGCTTAAAACGGAAGTCTTCCTGCTCAAACAGAAATGCCGCACAGGTACCCACACTCACCGAAAAAATCGTCACAAAAAATGCTGTTTTAGCACTGATCCAGATGCTGTTAAGGTTTATTTGGTCATGAAAAATACCCACCCGTTCGGGAATATTGCCGGTAAACCACTCGATGGTAAAACCCTTCCAGGGCAAGGAAGGGAACTGGGAATCGTTGAATGCCAGGATGCAGGTGATCAGCAAGGGTGCGAACAGAAAAGTAAAATATAAAAGAATATACAGTTTGAATCCGAGAAGATAGGATCGGGTATTGGGCAGCGAGCGGATCATTTCACCACCTTGCTCAGTTTTTGTTTGGTCAGTTTCAAACCGGTCCAGATCACCAGGGATGAGATCAGCAGCAGTAGAAACCCGAATGCAGATCCCTGGTTCCAGTTAAAGCTGGCAATGAACTGGTTGTATATCTGCTCCGTGAACCACAGTGAATTTTTGCCGCCCATGAGATTGGGTGTCAGGTAATTTCCCAGGGTCAGCATAAACACGACAATGGATCCGGAGACAATACCGGGCATGGAATGGGGGATGATGATTTTTACCAGTATTGTCAACATGTTGGCCCCGAGATCGTAGGCGGCCTCGATGAGGCTGTCGTCTAAACTGTCCAACACCGAAATAAGGGGAACCACCATGAAAAGCATGCAGGTGTAAACGAGTCCCATCACCATGGTCACATCGTTGTACAGCATCTCGATGGGTTGTTTCAGCAGACCGGCTTTTATCAGGAAATGGTTGATGACACCGCTCTCTCTCAGAAGAATCATCCACCCATACACCCGCACCAGCTCGCTGACCCAGAAGGGGAGAAGCAGGAGCATGGTTAAAAAGCCTTTGTAGCGGTGCTCCACCACCTTGGTGATAAAAAAAGCAACGGGTAAGGCCACGATAAATGTCAACAGGGTGACCAGGATGGAATAGGCTGCCGTACGGGTGAAGGTCAGCCAGTAAATCGGTTCCTGAAAAAAAGCGAGATAATTGGACACGCTCCAGGTGGGATTTCCAAGATCATCCTCGATCCGGAATGACATGATCAACAAATCAATATGCGGCAGAACAATGAGCAAAAACAGCCAGAGCAGTACCGGCGTAAGAAAGATAACCAATCCCCATCGAATGCCCTTTTTCATAAATCTATAGCCCGGTCGATTTAATGTTCTTTCTTCGATGCTCGTAAAAATGATAACGCAGTGCCTTAACCTTAGGAATTCAGGAGACGTGAAATGAATAATCCCCTGGTGCTTTGCGAACTCGCCGCAAGGGCTCCTAACATCAGCAACGGAAATAGCGGCAACGCCGCGTCATATAAAATCGCCCCGGCGATTTTATTTTTGGAAACAAATACCCGAATGAATATCCCAGCCGACCTCGACTTTGTCGTCAATCCGGATGTGATCGTACTGCCGATTCTGGGGCAGGGCGATGAGTATTTCCCGGTTCGATAGCGGAAGGTTTACCAGCAAACGGCTGTTGGCCCCATCAAAAAGAATGGCCTTGACCACCACCTCAAAACGATTCAGCGTGGAGAGACTCGGGTCAGGCTGGATCAACATGGCTTCCGGCCGCAGAAACAGATCGACGTGTGTCCCCTGAGACAAGATTTGCTTTGGTTTTATCAGAAATTGTTGCCCCTCTTCGGTCTCGATATGCATTCTTGGGTCCTCGGCCCGGACAACCCGGCCGGACCAGGCGTTATTTTCGCCCACAAATCTGGCAACAAAGGGTGTCAGGGGATCACTGTACAGGTTTTGTGGGGTATCCATCTGTTCGAAGCGACCGGCGTTCATCACGGCCACATGGTCGGACATCACCAGGGCTTCGGATTGATCGTGGGTAATGTAGACAAAGGTGGTGCCGACCTGGGACTGAAGTTTTTTCAGCTCCACTTTCATCTGGTCTCTCAGTTTGAGGTCCAGCGCTCCCAGGGGTTCGTCCAGCAACAAAACCGTCGGGTCCATCACCAGGCTTCGAGCGATGGCAACGCGCTGCTGCTGACCACCGGACAGTTGATCGATCTTCTTTTCTCCATACCCCGGCAAGCCAACCCTTTCCAGTATGGCTTCAACTTTGGTGGCAATATCTTTGCGGTTCTCTCTTCGGCGCTGCAGTCCAAAGGCAATGTTTTGGGAAACGTTCATCATGGGGAACAGCGCCAGGTGCTGAAAAATCAGATTGACCGGTCGCTTGTTGGGTGGCGTGCCCAGCACACTTTTACTCCTAATTTCAATGTCGCCCCGATCCGGTTCCGTAAAACCGGCAATCATCCGCAGCAGGGTGGTTTTTCCACATCCGGATGGTCCCAGAATCGAAAAAAAATTCCCTTGCGGCACATCAAAAGAGACATCGTCAACCGCTGTAAATTCCTGAAACGTTTTTACAATATTTTTGACGGACAAATCGATTTGCATTATTTTAAGTCAGAAGTCCCCACCTGAACAAGGCTAGTGCCTGATGGGCGGATAGCATTTTTTCTTGCCCCATCGCATCTTCATCTCCGTCATTGTATGGTGTGACGGAGATGAAGAGCGACTATTTCTGAATAGTGTATGGGGTCATACGTTGTTTGCTCCCTTTTTTACTGGGAAGCTTTTACTTTGTCTAAAATTTTTCCCTCGATGGATTCGATCGCAGCAGGAACCGGTGGATACCATTTTATGTTGTTGATATTCCTCATCGAGAAGGTGCGTTCAAAGTTCTTGCGAATAGAGGCGTCTAAATATTGATTGGCTCCCATTGACGCATTCGCTGTTTTATCTAGGTTGGTAAATATTGCGGCATTTTCCGGTTTTAGCATGAAGTTGATCCATTTGTAGGCACCTTCAACATTCTTTGCTTTTGCGGGTAGTGCAAAGGTATCGATCCACCCCAGGGCGCCACTTCGGGGTGCTATAAAATCGATGTTCGGATTTTCATCATGCAGTTTCCATCCGCCTTTATCCCATGCCATGGCAATGTAAACCTCATTGGAGCGCATGGACTGCAGCAGTGCGTCCCCATTGTCCCAGTAGTTCTTAACAAATGGCTTTCCATCTATCATCGCCTGGCCAACTTTTTCCATCAACGCTTTGTAAGCCACGGCATCACTGTATTTTGAAAAAGGGTTTTCTCCAAAAGAAAATGCCAGGGCTATCAATGTGGGTCGTTTCAATCGATAGCTTACCCTTCCCGCATAAAATGCATTCAAAATATCAGAATAGTCTCTGGCATTCGGGGCAAATTTTTTGTTCACGACTAGTCCGGAGGTTCCCCAGCAATGAGGAACAGCATGCGGCTTTCCATTTACCATGGTATTCTGTTTAACAGCTTCCAGCATGGGTGGTATAATCTGTTCTGTTTTGATCTTTGTAAGATCGATGGGTTGATAAATCTTGTATTTCGCCTGTACCGCTGAAATACGATCCTGACTAGGCTGGGCCAGATCAAACCCAGCGCCACGTGTCGCCCGCAACTTGGCTATCATTTCTTCATTGCTGGAGTAGGTGGCTTTTACAGTAATCCCGGTTTCCTCCTTAAATTTATCTATCAAAACTTTGGGCGCATATCCCTTCCAGGTCAGCAACTCGAGGGTTTCGGCCGAAGCCGTTCCAATGAATCCGAAAACGAACACCAAACCAACAATTAAAAATAATACTTTTTTGGTCATGACAGGCCTCCTTTTGTTTTGTAAAATTTGGATCTCAGCAATTAAGAGAAAGAATCGAATACCAGGCTGCTTGGAGTGATAAAACCAGAACAGATCAGCATCATAAAACGATAGCGATGGCAAAGCAACCTTTTCATTCGGCATCACTCAGTAATCGCTTAAAAAACCCTAGACGGGAATAATGGTTAACTGTAGTAAAAATTATTTTTTCCCAATATCGCGCAAACGTCCTTACCCGATCTGGGCTTTAATGGTCTGATATCCGTCCGCAATAAAGGACGCAGCCACTTTTTCCTGGGTTTCCTTATCGGGTACGAGGGCAGACATGTAACCGCCTCTTCCCCCGCCGGTTACCTTTGCGCCCAATGCGCCCAATGAAACAGCACGATCGCAGAGATCCACCAGAATTTCATGGGAAAGATCCATATCAATCAGGATCTTGTGGTTGGCAGTCATAATTTCACCCACCGTTTTAAGATCATATGTTTCAAACGCTTTTTTCATCTCAATGCCCTGGCTTATGATGGTTTCAAGATGGGACGCAAACATATCCGGATCTCGTTCAATTTCCCTTTCAACAAATATGTCCAACTTGGAAGTGTCGGCCGTTATGCCGCTGTTCCCCAATACTAGCAGGAAGGGCTTTACCACCTTGATCTGCTCAAAATGTTTTTCCTCATTTTTAATCCAGTATTTTATTAAACCGCCATAGGTTGAGGCTGTATTGTCAACGCCGCTGGGAATGCCGTGATATGCAAATTCACCTTCCCAGCCCACGTTATTGATTTGTTCGATGGAATAGTTCAAATTAAATTCGTCGTTGAGAGCCCGGGCCAGGGATACGCAGCTGGCCGCGCTGGCACCCACACCGCTGCCGGCAAGAAGATCTCCGCCATAGGTGATCTTAATGGGTGTTTTTTGCGCATCGATCCCCATTACCTCCAGGATATGGTTGATGGATTCCACCTGTTGATGTTGTTTTTTTTCTTTGTACCCAGGAACTTCCATGCGCTTGTCTTCCAGTGTCCACCCTTCGCCGTCTGTTTGCTCCACCACCGCTTCCGTGACAAACGGCAATGCTGCAAGAATTGCCGGGACCTCGTGTAGAACAAACTGGTCACCGATAAAAATTGTTTTCCCAAATGCTGTACCTTTTCCCATGTCTGGCTCCTTTGTTCGATGAATTCCCACGATCCGAATTCATCGTGTTGTTTGGTGTTTGTTGTTTGTTGTTTGTTTGTATATTAGCAATTACTACCGAGAAACGCTTTCCACAAACACGAAATACCTGTTAAAAAGATTTTAATTTTACGGGCTGAGTATTTTTTCCATTTCCGCGATGAGCGCCTCCTCTTTGCCGATGGCCAGGGTCGTCGCGGCAGTAAGGCTGTGACAGGCATCGGAAAAGCCTCCGAGATTGCCGGTTGCCTCGGGAAGGAAGGTGTCCAAACCCGGCATCCGCCCGGCACGTATTTCCTCTTCCACAAAGACGGGGGCCCGCATGGAAACTTTTACCTCGTCAAAGGTGATGGGGCCAAACCCGGGTATTTTGTTGGGGATAACCTGGAACCCGGCAATATATTTCCGTGGATCAAAGCCCTCTGTTTCTTTGTACCTATCACAGAAGGCACCGATCATCTTGACCCCCATGGGCTTGAACCGCTCCTGTACATGAAACCATTGAATATGCTCCGTGTGCACGATCTCCCCCTGGCGAATTTTTTTAATCTGGCCCTCGAAAATATGGGTCTGAATATTACGCAGTTCTTTCAGCATATGATCCGACTCGGGTGTTATCCCTTCCAGACAGACCTTAATTCCCATATCCGGACCCCCCTGGTAGTAGCCGGCAGCACCCAAGGTGTCCAGATAGAAACCCAGTTCATCACAGGGCATTGGCCCTGCGGGTGTCAGCAAAATATAGTTCTCGCCAGCTTCGTGTTCTCTTATCTCCAGAAGACCTTGTTGTTGGGTTTCCAGTGCCACCTCTCGATTTTGAGTGGCCAGGCGGCCGTTTAAAAAAAATTGGTCTCCCACGGCACCGATGGCTGCTATATAGGCCAGGTCCTGATTGGCGGGGTCCATGGTTTTTGCAAACAGATAGCATGTGGTGGAAGCGGTAATGTCCAAATCCCCTTTTAAGCCAAACAGCTCCGGATCCAGGTTGTGCACCATGGGGTCGGTGGCAGGGTTGGCTTTGTGGTGATCCAGAATCAGGGTGAGATTTTTCCCCTTGTTCAGGTCCGATATCAGAGGAGCGATTCTCCCGGCAAAATCAGTGAAGACAATCAGCTTTTCTTTCTGCTTGAAAATCCTTTTCAAAACAGCCGGATAGGGTTTTTCCAGACAGTAACGTTTCACATCAAAACCCTTGCGTTCAAAAACACGGGTTAGAATAGCGCCGGAAGTAAGACCGTCTGAATCATTGTGGTGAAACAGTTGTACGGTTTTTTCAGGCCATTTAGCGACTTCCCGGATCGCCTTTTCCATTGCTTTGATCAACCTTGCTGGCATGACTCTTCTCCTGTCTATGGTTTACAACGTTTTTGTCTTTAAACTTCCATACTCGCAACTTTCGGTTAAGTCAAAAAAATATTGACGATTAAATGGTGATGTCCGAATATGAAAACATGAAACCTTTAAAAGAATTTCCATCACGGTCAAAATCGCAGATTCAGTATGTTCTCACGGATATCGACGACACGTTAACGGTCCATGGCCGTTTGCCGGCGGTTGCTTTTTCGGCCATGGAAAAATTGAAGCAAAACAAGATCTCCGTTATCCCGATCACCGGCCGGCCGGCCGGCTGGTGTGATCATATCGCCCGTATGTGGCCGGTGGCAGGTCTGGTGGGAGAAAATGGCGCCTTTTATTTTTTTTACGATAACAAGCAAAAAACCATGATTCGCCGCTATTTTAAAACAGAATCGGAAAGGCTGAGAGATACAAAAAAGCTCGATACATTGAAAGAGGAGATATTAATACGGGTTCCAGGATGCCAGGTATCTGCTGATCAAGCCTATCGCGAAGCGGACCTGGCTATCGACTTTTGTGAAGATGTGGTACCACTGCCTAAATCTTCTGTCGATAAAATCTTAGAATTATTTCAGACTGCCGGCGCTCAAGCAAAAGCCAGCTCCATTCATGTCAATGGCTGGTTCGGCTCTTACGACAAGCTCACCATGACAAAGCTGCTCTTAAAAGAAATATACAGCCTTGATGTGGACCATGTGAATGAACGCATTCTTTATATTGGAGACTCACCCAACGACTGCCCCATGTTTGCTTTTTTTCGCCACTCCGTGGGTGTGGCCAATATCCGTGAATTTGAAGGAGAGCTTCCATCAGAGCCTGCCTGGGTAACGGAAAAGATTGGCGGTTATGGGTTTGCCGAGATGGTAGATATGCTTCTGGCATAAAAAAAAGGAATCGGTTTCTGCTATTTTCCCTGCCGGATCTTTTTTATCTGATCTTGAGAACACCCCTTTTAATTGTCACGTAATTTTGCCTGCATTTGATCCTATTTTTAAACAAATAATCAAACGCGCCTTATAAAAACAAAAGGTTGACAGGCTTTCCCGTTAAATGGAATAATTATCTTATTACCTACCCACATGTGAAAATTGCCCCCTGTGTTTCATTAATCTTTATAAAGACCAAAATAAAGGAGGGAAACATGACTCAATTGACGAAGCATAACTTCATTCGGTTTGGTGTATCCGTTTTTACATTATTCTCACTCATTTTCCTTGTTTCGAGTGTGGCAATGGCGGACTGTAAGCGTGGTACACTGGATGTTCGTTATTGTGATGAAGACGGCGACCTGGTGGCAGATACACCTACCGACTCAAAAGAATGGCTTGACCCTGATACACTTGTTTTCTCCTATACACCGGTGGAGGATCCGTCTGTATACGAGAATGTTTTCACGGAATTCATGGATTATTTGGCCAAAAACACCGGCAAAAAGGTGCGCTGGTACGGTGCGGAATCCTATGCTGCCCAGGTGGAAGCCATGCGTTCTGGGCGTCTGCACGTGGCCGGCATTTCCACCGGCCCCACATGTTACGGCGTAAACCTGGCCGGATATGTTCCCTTTTCCATCATGGGCAAGGCTGACGGATCCTTTGGTTACAAACTGCAGCTCATTACCCACAAGGATTCGGACATTCACACCTTTAAAGACATGAAGGGACGTAAGATTGCACATGTCACACCTTCTTCCAACTCCGGTAACCAGGCCCCACGGGCACTTTTCAAAGCCATGGGTGTTGAGCCGGATGTGGATTACAAGGTGATGTACTCCGGTAAACATGACAATTCCATTATGGGTGTTGCCAATAAAGATTACGATGCGGCGCCCATCGCTTCCAGTGTTCTGGACCGTATGAACCAGAAGGGCGTGGTGAATATCGACGATTTGCGCATCATCTGGGAATCCAAGCTTTTCCCGACAACATCTTACGGTTATGCCCACAACCTAAACCCGGACCTGGCCCATAAAATCGTTTATTCCTTTTTGTCATTCGACTGGAAAGGTACTGCCCTTGCTAAGGAATTCGGTAAACAGGCGGACCGTTTCATACCCATCACCTATATTGACCACTGGTCGGATATTCGTACGATCCAGAAAACAAATGGTGTCGTATACAGTGATGAAAGCCTGAAGGGACTTAAGGTTAAAAAGTAGTAAAAAAAGCCAAAATATAAAACCAAAAGCAAGGAATCGCCGTGTAGCGGCGATTCCTTGCCCTTATGCCAAAGGACCCTATGCTCACTATTTCCGAATTGTCAAAGGTATACCCCACCGGCGCAAAAGCATTGTCTAATGTGAGCTTCACCGTTGATCAGCCGCAGGTTATCGCCATCATCGGTCCGTCCGGTGCGGGAAAAAGCACATTGATCCGCTGTATCAACCGACTCGTTGAACCGACCTCGGGAAAGGTTTTGTTGGATGACATCGATATTGTATCTTTAAGCCGTCGGGAATTGAGAAAATCCCGTCGACGCATGGGAATGATCTTTCAGGAATATAACCTAGTGGATCGCTTGACAGTCATGGAAAACCTGCTTTCCGGTCGATTGGGTTATGTTTCCTTCTGGCGGGCCTATAGCCGGCGCTTCCCTCGAAAGGATGTGGTGGCTGCCTTTAAGCTGCTTGATCGCGTGGGCTTGGAAGGATATCAGGATACCCGTGCAGATGCACTTTCCGGTGGTCAACGCCAGCGCGTGGGTATTGCCAGAGCCCTGATGCAGGCACCGGAATTACTACTGGTGGATGAGCCCACTGCCAGTCTCGATCCCAAGACCTCTCGCCAGATTATGCGATTGCTTGTGGAGCTGGTCCGTGAGCGGGGCACACCCGCTCTGGTCAATATTCACGATGTGGGCCTGGCTCAATCCTTCTCAGACCGGATCATCGGTCTGAGAGCCGGTGAAATTGTCTTTGAAGGTACATCCAGTCAGGTTACAGAAGAGGTTCTAACGGAAATCTACGGTGAAGAAGATTGGAGTCAGACCCTCCGCAAAGAGGATGAGGACAGCTCTGCAAAGACCGACAGGGAATCCTCAAAAAAGAATGGATTCATCCGGGAGGCTGTTACAGGATGAACATGCCGTCAGAGCCATCCACCACAGCCATTCCCCACTGGCACCAGATTAGAATGATCCAGCACCCGGCCCTTCGTTATGGCTTGATGCTGCTGACCATCGCTTATATCCTCTGGTCCCTGGGAGCTTTGGATATTAATTGGCATCGGATTTCCACTGGAATTCCCAGGGCAGGCAACATGTTTGCCCGCATGGTACCGCCGGATTTCAGCCGCTGGTCCCTGCTGGTTAAGGGCGTGCTGGAAAGCATCCAAATGGCACTGGCTGCCAGCTTTTTTGGGATGCTTCTGTCGGTACCCTTGGGACTGTGTGGTGCATCAAATATCGTCCCCAGGCCCGTCTACTTAATAGCGCGCACACTGATTGTTCTATCGCGAACCTTTCATGAAATCATTATTGCCATATTCTTTGTCAAGATCTTTGGTTTCGGACCCCTGGCCGGTGTACTCACCCTGATTGTCGCCAGCACCAGCTTTATATCCAAGATGATTGCCGAAGACATCGAAAACATGCCCCCCGGGCACCTGGAAGCCATTCGCGCCACAGGCGCAAGCTTTCCAAAATTGTTGATTTACTGCATCTCACCCAAAGTCCTGCCACGTTACCTGGGTGTTTCCATTTATCGCCTGGATGCAAATATCCGTCACTCCACGGTCGTTGGTATTGTGGGAGCGGGTGGTATCGGACAGGTCTTGGCCGCAACTTTCAGCCGGTATGACTATGATTTCAGCCTGACTATCCTGATGACCATTGTGGCCCTGGTTTTTTTCGGAGAGTTTTTTTCAAGCTGGGTCAGAGGCCACCTGAGATGACGGTCACGGAACACGCAAAAAAATATCCAGAGGTTTGGCGGCGCTTTTCGCCAAGACTGACGCTCATCCGTTATGCCTGGTATGTTGCCATTGTTGCGGTGGCTACCTGGTCAATCAGTAATCTCGATCTGCCCTGGTTTTATTTTTTAGATGCCCATATCCAGGCCATGGATCTGGTCACCCGAATGTGGCCCCCTGATGTAGCGTTTTGGGAAACACTGGCCGCCCCCCTGCTGGAGACCATCCACATCGCCACCCTGGGCACCATATTTACCTTCTTTATCGCCTTTCCCGTGGCATTTCTGGCGGCACGCAATACCACTTTCAATACAGTAACATGGTTTATTGGAAGATTTCTTCTGGTAACCTCCCGATCCGTCAACACCGTGGTCTGGGGACTTTTTTTTGTAGCAATTTTCGGTCCGGGGCCCCTTGCCGGAATTTGGGCCATTGCCTTTCGTTCCATCGGTTTTATGGGGAAACTGGTTGCCGAGGCCATCGAAGAAATCGATGAAGGTATCGTTGAAGCCATCGAGGCAACGGGTGCATCAAGATTGCAAGTTTTATGGTATGGCATATTACCACAGGTCCTGCCTGTTATTTATGGTACCGCTGTCTACCGTTGGGATATCAATATTCGCGAGTCCACGGTTCTGGGGTTTGTGGGTGCCGGCGGAATCGGAATACTTTTGTACTCATCCATTAATCAGTTTCAGTGGCGGGAAGTATCATTAATTCTTCTCTCTGTTTTCGGCGTGGTCCTGATCAGTGAATTTATTTCAGCGTCTATAAGACAGAAAATCAGCTGATAACGCTCTTGATTTAATGCATAAAGATACGCTATACAATTACCTGCCTAATTTTTTCAAAAGTGGGCGAAATGTATTTTGGGAAAAACAGTATTGATGCGTACCCTGCAGCAAGCTAGGGGAATGTGTTCGCTATTTTTGTTCTATCAAGGAGGATTTGATGCAATTAACCCTTACAAAAACCCAGACACCAAAAACCAAGCCGGATGAGGCCAATCTCGGTTTCGGCACCCTATTCGCCGACCATATGTTCAATATGGACTACAGTGTTGAAAAAGGGTGGTACAACCCGAGAGTCGAGCCCTACGCCCCCATTTCCATGGACCCTTCGACCATGGTGCTGCATTACGGGCAGGCTGTCTTTGAAGGACTGAAGGCATATGCTACTGACTCGGGGGACATCCAGCTTTTTCGTCCAGCGGATAATTTCAAACGCATGAACCGTTCCGGTAAACAGCTCTGCATTCCCGCTTTTGATGAAGATGCCGCTCTCGACGCGCTCAAGCAACTTCTGGAACTGGAAAAGGCCTGGGTACCGAGGATTCCGGGAACCTCTCTTTATATCCGGCCCACTATTGTGGCGACCGATCCCTTTCTGGGAGTAAGGGCCTCTTTCACTTACCGGTTTTTTATCATTCTCTCCCCGGTGGGCGCCTATTACCCCGAAGGGTTCAACCCGGTAAAAATATGGGTGACCAAAGAGCATGTCCGGGCAGTGCGTGGCGGTGTCGGTGAGGCCAAAACCCCGGGCAATTACGCTGCCAGCCTGCTGGCCGGCGAGAAGGCTCACGCCGAAGGATATACGCAGGTGTTGTGGTTGGATGGCGTCGAACAGAAGTTCATCGAAGAAGTGGGTGCCATGAATATCTTTTTTGTGGTCGATGACGAGATCATCACGCCCGAATTAAACGGCAGCATCCTGCCGGGTATCACCAGGGATTCAGTAATAAAACTCGCAAAACACTGGGGTATGAAGGTTTTGGAAAGAAAAATCAGCATCGATGAGGTTATGGCAGCCAGCAGCTCGGGCAAACTGACCGAAATATTTGGTTCCGGAACGGCGGCGGTTATATCCCCTGTGGGTGAACTCAAGTACGGCGATGACCTCATTTCTGTGGGTGACGGCGGTGTTGGGCCGGTGGCCCAGCGATTTTTTGATGCCATTCAGGGTATCCAATATGGCAGCATAGAGGATCCCATGGGATGGGTTGAATGGGTATGCTAAATGGTGTTCATCTGTGGACGGACATTTCAGCAACATCTATCGATTTGTTTAAAAAGACACCGTTCCTTTTATGACGAAACCAATTGACAGCTTTGTTTTAAAAATGGAACAGGCCGGCCTGTCTTCTTTGGTCATAGACCATTTTTGTCATTATTATCAGCTGCTAGCAACAGGAGAAAGCGGGTTTTTATGTGGCAATGACATTCAGCCCGTCTCTTGTAAAGACCTGCCAGAGGCAGCCGGTCTGGAGGCTTATTCAGACGCAGGCCATGCTGCCATGAAAAAGACCGTGGCCATTGTTTTAAATGGCGGCCTCGGCACCAGCATGGGGCTTAGCCAGGCAAAATCCCTTATTCCTGTCAAAGAGGGAAAATCCTTTCTTGCCATCAAGCTAAAGCAGGCGGAACACTGCGGTGCACAGCTGGCTTTTATGAACAGTTACAGCACCCACCAGGACACGGTCTCGGCCGTTTCGGCGCTCTCTCCTCCTTTTGATCCTTTATATTTTATCCAAAATAAATTCCCAAAAGTGCGGGTGTCTGATCTTCAGCCGGTGCAGTGGCCGGACAACCCCGAACTGGAATGGAACCCCCCGGGACATGGTGACATTTATACGACGCTTTATTCCTCGGGTCTGCTGAAAAAATTATTGGACAGTGGTATCCAATATGGTTTTATCGCTAACTCGGATAATCTTGGTGCAACACTGGATGAAGCACTCCTGGGTTTTTTTGCAACGCAGGGCCATTCATTAATGATGGAAGTGGCAAGAAGAACACCGGCTGACTTAAAAGGGGGGCACCTTGCCAGGTACAAAAACGGTGCGCTGGTCCTGCGGGAAATCGCCCAGTGTCCAAAAAATGAAATTGCCGCGTTTCAGGATATTCTGCGATACCGGTATTTCAACACAAACAACCTGTGGATCGACCTCAAATACTTAAAGACCCTTTTTGACACAAACGGGCACTTGTACCTCCCTATACTCATCAACCCAAAAACGGTGGACCCAAAAAATACAGACAGCCCGAAAGTCTACCAGATAGAAACCGCCATGGGATCCGCTATTTCCCTGTTTCAGGGATCAACCGCCGTCCGTGTTTCTGAAGATCGGTTTCTACCGGTGAAAAAATGTCAGGACCTGCTTGCCATCCGTTCGGACTGTTATCTGCTGAACAAAAACAACCGCCTTGTGTTGAACCCAAAAAGAAAAATGCCCCCCCCAAAGATTACCCTTGACCCCGCATATTTCAGTCATCTAGACGATTTTAACCATCGTCTCCAATGGCCCCCCAGTCTTGTTGACTGTAACTCGCTGAATATCTTGGGAAATGTTTTTTTTCAACACGATGTCACCATCACAGGCAAGGTAACCATTACAAACCCAGGGGACGCACCGCTTACCATCGCATCGGGAAGCAGGATTCATCAGGATCTGGTTGTCAAACAATGAACCCTTTCTTTTATAAGTGTTCCATTGTTTTTATTGGACAATTCTTTTTAAAACATTTATAGTTACCTCTCTACCGGCAGCGATTATCAATATATCTAAGCGGGTTGAGGTATTCATTTTCATGCTGCGCACCCTCATCGCCTCTGATAGCTTTTCTCTTTACCGTATTAACAAACTAGCCAAAAGGAGAGACCTATCATGAAAGTCAACTTCAATAGAATACTATGCGCCACAGACTTGTCTGATCTTTCCACCATTGCCATCTCTGCGGGTGTGGCCTTGGCAAAAGAATTTAACGCCAAGCTCTTTGTCTGCCATATTGTGGATCTAAGCACTACGGCTGCCTATGGGGATATTATTTTTGCTCCCCTGGAACTTCAAAACAAAACCATCGGATATACCCATGGGCAACTGGAACAGATGATGCAGAATCAGACCATTGATTGGGAACCGCTGGTCACCGCGGGTCATCCCCCGGATGAAATATCGAAATTTGTGGCCATGCATCAGATCGATCTGGTTGTTTCGGCAACGCATGGCCGCAGTGGTCTAAAACGTGTTTTCCTGGGATCGGTCACCGAACGCTTGATGAGAATCCTGCCATGTCCGTTACTTATCGTCAGGAGTTTCGAGGATGTGGAAACCTTTGCTGGAAAGTCTCCACTGGGTTTTAAGAAAATACTCGTGGGATGTGATTTTTCATCTTTTTCTGAACTTGCTTTTCAATATGGATTAAGTCTTGCTCAGGATTTCGAATCTGAACTGCATCTGGTCCATGTGATAGAAACACCGGGTTATAAAGACGTATTAAAGACCGGCGCAGACCCTGGTTCTTCATCCGAAATAAACGTATACGACCAGTTGAGTGAAAAGCTGTCCAATATGATTCCTGAAGCGTCGGCTGTCTGGTGCCAACCCAAAACAATTCTCTTGGCCGGCACACCTTATGAAGAGATCATCAAATATGCCCTGCTAAATTCAATCGATCTCATCATTCTCGGCATTCGCGGACGCAATCTCATAGAGGTGCTTCTGACTGGATCGACCACCGACCGGGTTTCCCGCCAGGGACCCTGCCCGGTTTTGTCGATTTGTCCGATTGCAGAATAATATATCGGCCTCCCCTTTGGTCAATTTCCCGGGGTGAAGTTGTTCCTTTATATTCATTCGTTGTGATTTTTGTCAGCTGTTTTTGTATAAATAAAAATACTTCATAACTTTTTGGACATAATCTTCTGTCTCTTTTATCGGCGGTATGTCCCTGTATTTATCCACAACGGTCGGACCGGCATTGTAGGCCGCCAGAGCCAGTGGAAGTTTTCCGTTATACCGTTCAATGAGAGATTTGAAATAACGGGCACCGCCCATAATATTGTCTTTGGGGTCATGGGGCTCCCTGATATTGAATGCCTGAAGGTTCTGGGGCATAATCTGCATCAATCCAAGGGCCCCTTTTTTTGAAACAGCCCTTGAATCAAAATCAGACTCCACTTTTATGATGGCTTTTATAAGAAAAAACGACAGGTCAAATCTTTTGGAGGCTTGCTCTATGATTTCATCATATTGTATTGTCGCTGCCGCCGGTTTTGGCCGTTCCCGGATATACAGCGTGTATTGAGATGATGTTGGTGTATTGGTAAAATGCAGCACGCCCTGACTGTCGATAAACATGTAAATATCCGCCAGAACAGCAGGCACTGCCACCAAAATAAACAGGACGGCAATAAGTATACCCTTCTTTCTACTTTGACTCGCAAAGATCATCGGCGTCCGATCATTTTTTCTTTTTCCCGGGACGTAAACAGTTGAATCATTCCAAATGCACCATCATATCCAGGAAAAATATGGACTTCCTTTTTTCGCACCCGTCTAATCGCCTCGCCCAATAATGGAACTTTTGTATGATTCAAGGATTCAATGGGAAGCTCATGCAGTATTTTCAATTCAGATCCTTTTTCCTCTAACAATGCACGATATACCTTATTTACCTTTTTGGTATTGGGTCCGACATTTAGTAGTTCCGATAAAATTTCATTCAGTGGAATGAGGTGATAAAAGAGCTGGCGCCCCTCAGAACGCGGCCCAGGAGGACGATCGGCCAGTTGCTCCACCCTATACAAGACACCAAGCGTCATGGGCTTCCTACACACGGGACAAATTCCTTGTTGCTGAATCGTCTCTGCCGGCCATGAATAATGCTCACACTTCCGGTGTCCATCGATGTGATATTTGCCTTCTTCGGGAAAAAATTCAACTGTGCCACAAAACAATTTTGGATCACCTGTCTTGATGGCATGCTTGATATGAGAATAACTCAGCTCAGTATTGAACACATTGGCCTCACGGCCTAATTTCATCGGGGAATGGGCATCTGAATTGGAGATAAGGGTTAATCCATCCAAACCTTTAACACGCCAGTTCATTTCGGGATCAGAAGACAATCCGGTTTCCACCGCGAAAATATGGGGCGTCAGATCCTCGAAACATTCCTGAATCGAATCAAATCCAGATTTCGAACCCAGCACGGAAAACCACGGTGTCCATATATGGGCCGGCACCAGAAAACTGTCCGGAGACATTTCAAGGGATAACTCCAGAAGATTCCTGGCATCCAAACCCAGTATTGGTCTGCCATCAGATTTAATATTTCCGATCTTATCGAGGGCCTGATTAAATTTTTCAACAGATTCAATATTCTTAAAAAACAACAGATTATGGTTTTTACGTGTTTTTTCGTTTTTTTTATAAATACTGCTGATTTCTGATGTCAGGATAAACCGGACGGTGCCCCGGCATCTTTCCGGTATGTAATCCCTGCAGTTCCGGGCGATGTCTTCTCTGAGTTTAAAAAGTCCCTCTTCAGCGGGCACTAATTTCTCTTTTATTTCCTTAAACCAGGCCGGGTGTGTGATATCTCCTGTACCCAGTACTGTAATTCCTTTTAATTGAGCGGCTATATAGAGATTTTCCAAATCGAGATTTTTAGCGGTTGCCCTGGAATATTTTGAATGCACATGAAGATCGGCAATAAATTTCATCTTGTTTTGTTTGGCTCTTCCAGCTATATGTATATAATTAAAACATACTTATACACAATATCTTGTATTTTGTATTGATAAAATGTTCATAATTTTCTATTTATAAACAAAAGGACAACCATAGATGAAAAGGGCTTGTTTTTGAACACTTTTTCAATCCCTTATTGTAAAAGAAAGGGTTATAATATATTAATAAAATCAATTTATTGTTAACTTGTTGGCAATATGAACAGCCCTTATTAATACTTCTTTATTTATAAGGTAGGAAATACATATGAAGATTACAATCAAAAAAGGGGATATTCTGGCGGTTCTTTCTAAAATTCAGGGATTGACCAGTCGAAAGAGCAATCTTGCCATAACTGAAAATGTTATGTTGACTACAAATGGTAGTCGCATCACTTTGATGGCAACAGATCTTGAGACCGGTATTGAAGGTTCCTATCCGGCAGTTGTCGAAAAAGAAGGCAGTCTTGTCATCAGTGCCAGGAAATTTTATGAAATCGTCAGAGAATTTCCAAACGAGAACATAGAAATTAATGAGGTGGAGAATAAATGGATTGAAATAGGCAGTCCAGATATTCAGTATCATATCGTGGGTATGGATTCGGATGAATTTCCGGAAAATCCCACTGTGGATGAAATTGAACTGTTTGAAATGGAATCCTCTTTATTAAAAAAAATGATTGAAAAAAGTGCCATGATCAGTGGTGCTACAGACGATAAGCGCGCCCATATAACAGGCACACTTTTCGAGCGTATTGCAACAGAGGATGATATTCGTGTCAGAATGGTATCCACCGATGGAAGTCGACTTTCAAAAGCTGATTATTATTTTAAGAAAGATGTTAATGTTCCGAAATTTGATAAAATAATCATTCCTAAAAAAGGATTGATGGAAATTGCAAAGTTTTTATCCTTGGAGGGGACGGTTCTCGTGGGCATCAAGAACAGCTATTTTATCGCCAAAAAAGAGACCGAAACAGTTATTATTAGGCTTTTGGAAGGAGAATTTCCAGAATATAACGATATTATTAAAAAGGAAAGCAGGTTCGATGTTATTGTCAATCGTGCCCAGTTTACAATGATGTTGAAAAGAATGTCTATTTTATCCTCGGAAAATTATAAAGGAGCGGTTTTTGATTTTGGGCAAGACCGCATTATTGTAAGCGCCACAAACCCTGAAATTGGCGAGTCAAAAGAAGACATGGCAATTGATTTCAGCCGGGACCCCATAAAGGTCGCTTTCAATCCAAAATATTTTATTGACATATTAAATGCCGTTGAAACGGATAATGTATTGATCAATATTGTCAGTGAGGAAAAACCCTGTGTCATTGAAGGGGAAAACGATAAAACATATTTGGGCGTAATTATGCCGATGAGAATTTAATGGAATCAAAATACGACGAAACGAGTATTGATGTACTGGAAGGGCTGCAGCCTGTAAGATTAAGACCCTCCATGTACATTGGAAATGTGGATGTTGCCGGACTGCATCACCTTGTTTATGAAGTGGTTGATAACAGTATAGACGAGGCAATGGCCGGGTATTGTAAAAATATCACGGTAACCATTCATTCCGACAACAGTGTGAGTGTGGAAGACGACGGCAGGGGAATACCGGTCGGAATTCATAAAACCGAAAAAATTCCAGCCGTGGAAGTGGTGTTAACAAAACTGCACGCCGGTGGTAAATTCGACAACGATTCCTATAAAGTTTCCGGTGGCTTGCATGGTGTAGGGGTATCGGTCGTAAACGCGCTTTCAGTTATACTGGAAGTAGAGGTTTATAAAGACCAAAAGGTGTATTATCAGACCTATGAGAGGGGCCAGAAGACAAATGAATTGACGGTGGTAGGAAAGACAAAGAAAAAGGGCACCAAAATACACTTTACGCCGGATCCTGAAATATTTAATAACGTTGAATTCACTTATGACATATTAGTCCGCCGGATGCGAGAGCTGGCCTTCCTGAACAAGGGCATCAGAATTATTCTCCAGGACGAAAGATCCGATGAAAAAAATGATTTTTTTTACAAGGGCGGTATTGTTTCGTTTGTGGAATACATCAATAAGCGGCATACAGCCATTCACAAACCCATTTTTATTGAAGGCGATAAAGCAGATGTACAGATAGAAGTTGCCATACAATATAATGATACATTCAAAGAAAAAATATTTTCTTTTGCTAATAATATCAATACAGTAGAAGGAGGTTTTCATCTAATAGGCTTTAAGGCCGGATTGACCCGCACCCTGAATCAGTATCTGTCGAATGGCAACCTGCCAAAGAATCTCATTTCAAAAATAAGTGGAGACGATGTGAGAGAAGGTATTACGGCCATTATCAGTGTCCGTATCATCAATCCACAGTTTGAGGGCCAAACAAAAACAAAATTGGGCAACAGTGAGGTTAAGGGGCTTGTGGAGTCCCTGGTCAATGAAAAGCTGAGTATTTTTCTTGAAGAAAATCCCACTATCGCCAAAAAGATTATTGCCAAAGCGGTCGATGCTGCCAGAGCAAGAGATGCCGCCAAACGTGCCAGGGATCTTGCCAGAAATAAAGGTTCGTTGATTGACTCGACCTTGCCGGGGAAACTGGCGGAATGTCAGGTGTCAGATCCGGCCCAGCGGGAAATTTTTCTGGTGGAGGGTGATTCGGCCGGAGGCTCGGCCAAGCAGGGAAGGGATCGAAAATTTCAAGCGATATTGCCCCTTAAGGGTAAAATTCTGAATGTTGAAAAGGCACGCTTTGACAAGATTTTGCGCAGCGAAGAAATAAAAAATATTATCACGGTCCTGGGTACAGGGGTTGGCAGGGAAGAATATGATATTGAAAAGCTCCGGTACCATAAAATCGTCATTATGACCGATGCCGATGTTGATGGTTCCCATATTCGGACACTGCTCCTGACCTTTTTTTACCGGCAATTCCCAGAAGTTATAGAGAACGGGTATTTATATATTGCCCAACCCCCTCTTTTGAAAGTGGGTAAAGGCAAAAATGAAATATACCTAAAGGACGAACTGGATTTCAGCGAGTTTATACTGAAACGCACCTGTGAAAGAAAAAATGTAACCTTTGGCAAGGAGGCGGAAGAACTTTCCAACCATCGTCTGATGATCTTTCTAAGTAATTTATCGGAATATTTTAATATACTCTCCAATATTGAGAAAAGAGGTTTTTTTCAAGATCTGACCGAGGCTGTAATCCGACAAAGCATTATCAGCAAGAAATTCCTTCAAGACGAAGATCAAATGGTGGCTTTAAAGAAAGCGCTTGAGAAACTGCGCTATGAAACGATTGAACTTAAATGGAATAATGATAGTGATTCCTACGAGATGACTGTCAGCCCCATCCCTGAACTCAAAAGCGAATTATTGATAAAAAACCCATTTATCACGGATGTAGGCCCTATCAAAATAAGCAAGGGGCTTGTTTATGCCGCAGATTTTCAGAAGGCCAGAATTCTTGGAAAGAAAATATTTAAATTTGATATACCGCCGTTTGTGGCATCTTCCACAGAAAAAAAAGAAGAAGAAGGCCGAATATTCGAAAACAAGAGAGAACTTTTCATCTATCTCGTGGAGGAGGGGAAAAAGGGTCTCAGTATTCAGCGCTATAAAGGTTTGGGTGAAATGAATCCGGAGCAGCTATGGCAGACGACCATGAATCCGGAGAAACGGACCTTGCTTCAGGTAAGAATCGAAGATGCCGTGGATACGGATGAAATTTTCACAATTTTAATGGGAGATGAGGTCGAACCCAGAAGAGAATTTATACAGAACAATGCGCTTTCCGTCGGTACCCTGGACATCTAAACCCCTTAAGTTGAGTTAAAAAAAAATGAAGTAAAAAAATAGTGTTGCTGCTGCAACGCTATTTTTTTATTTGAAGAAATGAACTTCTTGTCATTCCCGCGCCGACTGAGTCATTGAGAATCACTTTTGCCATGGTTAAGTTTTCAAGATTACGGTTGATGGGGAAGTCGTTGATACTGTCCGGTAAAAGCGCTCCCCGGTTCAGATCATAAGGCAGTCGCTGCATACACACCACCGAGCAGTTACCCCGCAGATGTATATTGTTGATCATTTTATTGGAGACATATTCCATGACATCTTTTTTTAAATCGGGCTGACCATGGTCCAATACTTTTTCGAGAGTCAAGGGTATCATGGCAAAATTTGCCTGGTGTTCGATCAATAAATCGAGATCCGCCATGGTCAGGTGATTGTTCTGTAAAAGGTCGGTTATATGGTCTCTGGCACCCCGGGTGGCGTAGAGAAAAACACCTTTTCCGTTCATATCGCCAAACACGTCATTTTTGGTTGGGACCGCCTGGATATAGTCTGCAAAACAGCCATGCGTCCGTGTTCGTGTATCAACAATACCTGTAAGGGGCCGATTAAAGATAAAACCGTCGCCCTGATGAACAGCGACCTCCGCATTCAGATCATCAGCAAGATATACCGTTACGAGCGAAGCATACTTGCCCGATTGAACATAGGCTTTGGCAATCTCTTCAACAAGCTGTGAATTTGTGGAAAGAGACATGATATCAAATGCAAAAGAGTCTACGTGACGGTTATAGAATGCCATGGCGTGCTTGA
Organism: uncultured delta proteobacterium; assembly: GCA_963842925.1. Classification (GTDB taxonomy): domain Bacteria; phylum Desulfobacterota; class Desulfobacteria; order Desulfobacterales; family B30-G6; genus B30-G6. Next base: position 188,608 of record CAWJIL010000012.1, on the reverse strand, counting down.
AATCGTTAAAGTGCCGGCTCTCTTTTTTATCCGGAAACATCCGAACGGCAAGTTCATGCTGAACCCTTGCAGCAGTAGCCGGCACCCGGTATTGAAGTTTGCCGAGCTGGTTGTCGATGATGATACCATCGATTTTTTGATTTCTGTTCAATGTAAGGATGACTTCTGCAAGATCTGGGACAAAGTCGGAAGAGAGGGAACAGCGTGTCTTTTTGGTAATAATTTCTTTTTCCGGGGGGATATGGGTGGCCGTTGTTTCAAGAGCCGTTGCCAGCGCATCGTCGCCAAAAATGATGTTGGAAGTATCAAGCGGTACAAAGGCTTTGGCACGATGGATATTTTCAGCACCCACAACGACGGAAATATCCCCTTTTTTCAGCTGGCCGGTCAGGGAGAGCATGAAAAGTAATTCAACACTGACGTTATAGCCGGGGCATCCGGCATATAGATCAAAAGGAATCGCATCCGGGCAAACCATTTTTATGGTTTCAAAAGAGTGCCGGATCAAGGGGCCCTTTTCGTATTTATCTTCTCCTACATTGGTAGCACCTATAATCATTTTGATACGACGCGGATCGACATCCGATGTTTCCAGGAGGTTCTGAAGAGCAATAACCCCGATTCTGGCATCGTCCGGTGCTACCATGCGGGTTCTGATGCCGATGCGTTCTTCAATGGATTTCATGTTTACGGGGATGTCACCCTTGAAAGACAGACCCTTGTTTTCGTAGATCGAGTTGTCGGTTAGCCTACCGCCGTTCCATGCGCCATAAGCTTTTATTTCGATAGCAGATTCTTTTCTCACGATATCTCCGAATAATGGGTTGAGGTAACATCAGATCGTTTTAGTCAGATAACGCTTAATACAAGATAAGCACTTGATGTTCCAAATTACCAGAAAATTTTCTGTTTTCAATCGTCTGGGGGAATGTTTTTCCTTGATTCAAAACGAGACAAATGGGAAGAACATGCTACGCGTTGGTAATAAAAATGGGGTTTGTCTTTCTATAAACAGTGAGGAACAACATGCATATTCATATGGTTAAAGCACGAGATCTGCCGGATCTCTGGTTTCAGGCGGTTCACGATATTTTGGACAATGGGCGTCGGTTCAATATTGACAGGGGATCCTATGCTGGTCAAACACGGCTGGAATACGATTATTTCTGCGGCCATATTCTGCATCCCGGCACCGAACCCCTATTACCGGATATCCCGTCTGCCTGTGGTATTCCAAACCCGGTGGAGGAGGCGTACCTTTATGGCGGAGAGGGATACCAACGATCCTATATCGAATATCTCATGACGGGTCATAAGGAACCTGGCGAGTCCTACACCTATGGCGAACGGCTGACACGGGCACCTGTTACACGTAACAAACAGGCATGGTGGCAAGACGGTAATACTGAGATAATCGACAAAAGGGACATGGACGGGAAAATTGTCTTTGAGGAAGAGGGCACGATTTATCTGAATCAGATTGAGTGGGTCATCGATACCTATAAAAAATTCGGATACCGAAACAACCAGATGGTACTTCAGGTGGCGCATCCCTCGGATATTACCCTTTTGGATCCACCGTGTCTTCGGTCCATTGACACGCGTATTCAGGATGAACGGCTCTCTTTTATGGTTTATTTCAGGTCCTGGGATTTATGGGGTGGCTTGCCGGCCAATCTGGCAGGCATTCAGAACTTAAAGAGCTATATGGCGTCAGAAATCGGTGTGGAAGATGGTGAAATGATCGTGGAAAGCAAGGGTCTGCACCTGTATGGCTATGCAGAAGATCTGGCAAAACTGCGCTGTTTACGCGAATAGATGCTCTATTTTAGAGCTAAATCGGGCGTGTAAACAATTTTATTGTTTAGAGCGTCCTATATCATGAAAAAGCGACTTTCTGGTTTCAGCAATATGAGATGATAAGAAAGGGTGTGTTAAATATGAGTGAAAAAAGATGGAGTGGGCGCGCATTTACTTCATTATGCTCGCTGGTGAGTTTTGTTTTGTTATGTTTAACCGGTATCATTTTGTATATTGAGCCCCATGGCAGGGTGGCTTACTGGACAAAGTGGCAGTTTTTAGGCTTAGAAAAGGATCAGTGGGGAGCCGTACATATTTTTTCAGGTCTTCTGTTGCTGATTGCCGGCGGGTTCCATCTTTATTACAACTGGAAGCCTCTGATCAAATATCTGAGTGGCAAGATTGAAAGTGCCTTGCGATATAAAAAAGAACTGGGGATCAGCTTGTTTATACTTCTCTGGATCGTTGTCAGTGGCATTTGGTCCTTGCCACCGCTTGTCTACGTCAGCGACTTGGGCGAATCCATTAAAAATTCCTGGGTCAAATCTCCTGAACTGGAGCCCCCTTTTGGTCATGCAGAACTGGTCAGTCTTCAGACTTTTTGCAAGAAACAAAGAATTCCCCTGGACCAAGCGATGAAGGAACTCAGAAGTGCGGGTTTCATAATAGACTCCCCCAAGAGCACCCTGACCGAGATTGCCGACAGTAAGCGCAGTTCAGGAATGGGGGTCTATGAGGTCATAAAAAAACTGGAGGTAAAACCTGAGGCAATGCAGCCCGGTGCCGTCTGGACCCCGGAAAAAATCGAGGAAGTTTTTTCCGGTACGGGTTTGGGTAATAAAAGCATCGGCCAGATAATAAAAGACATGGAGCTGGAACCCGATAAAGTCTTCATGAGATTAAGAGATGCCGGTGTCGAAGCCAAAGATGACGACAAATTGAAACAGCTGGCCAATGATCATAACACAACGCCCATTAAAATACTGACCGTTGTTTTGATTGAAGGCAGTCGGATTGACTGAGATGGATTCTAACTTAGAACTCGATATTGTTGGGCGTCCTGGGAAAGGGTATCACATCCCGGATATTGGTAATACCGGTCAACAGCATCAGCAGGCGTTCAAATCCCAGCCCAAAACCGCTGTGTGGAACACTGCCGTACTTTCGAGAGTCAAGATACCACCAATAGGCGTCCTTGGGAAGACCTGCTGCGGTAATACGATTTTCAAGAACCTCGTAGCGTTCCTCCCTCTGGGAACCGCCGATGATTTCTCCGATTTGGGGTACCAGAACGTCCATGGCGGCAACGGTTTTATTGTCATCGTTCAGACGCATGTAAAAGGCTTTTATTTCCTTGGGATAGTCGTAGACAATGACCGGTTTTTTAAAGTGCTTTTCGGTAAGATAGCGCTCGTGCTCAGACTGCAGATCCTTGCCGAACTCAATATCAAATTCAAATGAGGCTTTGGCGGTTTTCAGAATGTCTACGGCTTCCCCATAGGGAAGTCGTACAAAATCGGATTCAACAATCGATGCCAGTGTTGCCATGAGGTTTTTGTCTACAAATTTTGCAAATAACGCGATATCATCCTGACAGGCGTCCATGATGTAGGTGGTTAAAAACTGGATCATTTCTTCCCCGAGATCCATGTTTCCCTGCAGGTCACAAAATGCCATCTCCGGTTCCACCATCCAAAATTCCGCCACATGCCGACGGGTATTGGAATTTTCAGCCCTGAAGGTTGGGCCAAAGGTGTAGACATCTCCAAGAGACAGGGCAAACATTTCTACGGCCAGTTGTCCGGAAACGGTCAGATTGGCTTCTTTCCCAAAGAAATCAAGAGAAAAATCTGGGGTACCGTCCTTGAGAGGGAGCTTGCTTAAATCAAAAGACGTTACCCTGAAAAGTTCTCCCGCGCCCTCACAGTCCGACCCCGTCAGTATGGGCGTATGGATGTATCTAAATCCGCGCTCTTTAAAAAAGAGATGAATCGCATAGGCCAGCTCGGAGCGAATGCGGAAGGCCGCACCATACTTATTGGTCCTGGGTCGCAGGTGAGCGATGGTTCTCAAATATTCATCGGTATGTCGTTTTTTTTGCAAGGGGTATTCTTCGGGTGCCAGGCTGATAACTTCCACTGCCGTGGCTGTAAGCTCCCACGGCTGGCCCTTGCCTTTGGATTGTACCAGGTTTCCGTGTATTGCAACGGCCGAGCCTGTGGTGAGTTGTTTTATTTCTCCGTAGTTTGGCAGTGTGTCGTCGACAATTACTTGAAGGTTTTTCAGACAGGATCCATCATTTAATTCTATAAAGGAAAATGTCTTTGTGTCCCGCTTGGTTCGAACCCATCCTTTGACCAGAATATTATCTATTGTATTTTCAGCCCTTAACAGTTGGTGGATTTTAATACGTGGCATAGGTTTTATTCCTCATGGTTTTACGGTGATATAATATCCTTGTCCTCCCCGTTGTACTAGAATCACAAGGTTTTTTTTCTGCCGGCTTTTGATAATGGCCTTTTTAAAATCATTTACGGAAGAAATGGTCTGATCATCCAGTTGCCGAATGACGTCACCAACATCGACACCGATTTCGGCCAGGTATGATCCCGGAGCCACTCTGGAGATAACGACCCCTTCCTTAGCGGAAATTTGATGTCTTCGTCGATTTATTCGTGACAAATCCTCGATGGTGATACCCAAAAGTTTGTCGGCCAATTCAAATGCACGATCTTCAGGATAAACAGATGTTGTCAATGAAAGCGTCTTCTGCCGGGCGTCCTGCAGGATTTCAAATGTGATTCTGGAACCGACAGAGAAACGTTTCAGGGCTTGCTGATAGTCATCAACCGAGCGAAGCGGAATATTTTCAAGGGAAAGAATAATATCTCCTTTGTGGATACCGGCGTTCATTGCCGGGCTGTCGGGATCAACATCTTTTACAATGACGCCTTTGTCTTCGGGAATTTTTAAATAGTGGGCAAGCTCCTTGTCCAGATCTTGCAGGAAAAGCCCTGTCCAGGAAAGAACAACCTCACCATATTGAATCAGATCCGAGACGATACGTTTGGCCTTGTTGATGGGGGTGGCAAATCCGATACCCTGTGCTTTGGCATAGATGGCGGTGTTGATGCCGATCAAATCACCCTGGATGTTCAGCAGGGGCCCCCCGCTGTTGCCCGGATTGATGGACGCATCGGTCTGGATGAAATTGTGGTAGATTGTATCATCGGTTCGAACACTCCGGTTCAGTGCACTGATGACACCAGTGGTGACCGTATGGGAGAACCCGAAAGGATTACCAATAGCGATAACGGTTTCGCCGATCATAAGATCTTCGGAATGTCCCATTTCAACGGCCGGCAGATCTTCCGGGTTTCCGATTTTCAATACAGCCAGGTCCGAATCAGGGTCGATACCCACGATTTGGGCCTGAAATTCCCGTTCATCCTTTAACGCGACTGAGATTGATTGGGATTGGGTGACCACATGCGCATTGGTAAGAATGAACCCTCTTTTCCCATCGATGATGACACCAGAACCGAGGCTGGTTCGTTTATGGCGGCGCTCTAAACCCGGATCAAAAAAATCTCTGAAAAATGAATCGAAAAAGGGATCCATTCCAAATCCGGAAAAAGGATTGCGTTGTGTCTGGACCTGGTATTCGGAACTGATGTTGACGACGGCGGGGCTGATTTTTTGAACGGCGCTCACGACAGCGTTCCTGCGGTCTGGTTCATGACCGTTGCCGGCAAGCGGGAAACAGATCAAAAAAAAGAATAAACACAGAAACCGTTTGAAGTATAAGGATATTTTTTGCATAATCGTTATTCGTGATTAAAATATGTCGAAAACAACAGGAGCCAATCCGCACGAACGGTCACGGCTTTAGCAACAGCACAAAGGGACATGTTCGAAAAAATACGTTTCGGCCCTTGGCAATATAAGATTAAGAAAGACATATCATGCCCCAGACAACCATTCAAGACCTCTTGCCCCTGGTGGACAAACCGAGCCGCTACCTTGGAACGGAAGTCAACACATGCAAAAAAGACCTATCCAAGGTTCAGCTGAAGATAGCACTGGCATTCCCGGATCTTTATGAAATCGGCACATCCCACTTTGGCATGCAGATTCTGTATCACATTTTAAACCAACGTCCGAATATTGCCGCTGAGAGGGTTTTTTCACCAGCCGAGGATTTGGAATTGTTGTTGCGGTCCTCTTGTGTGCCTCTGACAAGCCTGGAATCGCAACATCCCCTGCAGCAATTTGATATCATCGGATTCAGTCTCTTATATGAGCTCAATTATACCAACATGTTAACGATTCTGGATCTCGCAGGTATACCTTTTTATGCATCCCAAAGAATGGATTCGGATCCACTGATTATCGCGGGGGGGCCCTGTGTCAGCAACCCGGAACCTGTGGCGGAATTTTTTGATGCCATGGTGATCGGAGACGGGGAGAATGTCATTCTGGAAATGGCGGACATTCGAATACAGATGGAAATTGATGGCAGGCTGGACAAGAGGGCTCTTCTGAAAAAATGGTCTCAGCTGGAGGGGGTCTATGTACCGTCTGCTTTTAAGGTAGCGTACAATGAAAAGGGGCATCAGATTACGCGCCCCTTAACAGAGAACGGTCTGACCAGCCAGGGGAGGATCAAACGGGCCATCGTGAGTGACCTCAACCAGGCATCGTTCCCGGACAGGCCTGTGGTTCCTTACGGCAAGCCGGTTCATGACCGTTTAAGGCTGGAGATTTCAAGAGGGTGTACCCGGGGCTGCCGATTCTGCCAGGCCGGTATGATCTACCGTCCGGTCAGGGAACGATCCATAGATACCGTCATGGGCCTTACGGACGGGTGTCTTCAGAACACCGGCTATGAAGACGTATCTCTGCTTTCTTTGAGCACGAGTGATTACACCGGGATATCTCCTCTGATAAACACGCTGATGCATAGATTTTCTTCCCGGCACCTATCTGTTTCACTTCCTTCCTTCCGTGCTGGAACATTGGGACCCGCGCTTATGCAGACGATTAAAAAGGTTCGGAAGACGGGGTTTACCATAGCGCCGGAGGCCGGAAGTCAGCGCTTGCGTGATGTCATAAACAAGAACATCACACGGGATGAAATTGTCGCCACCGTTCAGGATGCTTTCTCTGCAGGCTGGCGTGTGATCAAGCTTTATTTCATGATCGGGCTACCAACGGAGACCCAGGCGGATGTCCAGGGTATCGTGGACCTGGTGAAAATACTGAGAAAAATAAAGGGCTCCAATGGACGTTTTGGCAAATTGAACGTTAGTGTTGCAACCTTTATCCCAAAACCCCATACACCCTTTCAGTGGGCAACCCAGTTGCCGCTAGAAGAATCCAGGGGCCGTATTGAATGGCTGCGTGCAAAACTGCGTCTTCCTGGCGTGACATTTAAATGGCAGAACCCGGAGGTTAGCTTTCTGGAAGGACTATGGGCTAGAGGAGACCGTCGTTTAGCCCGTCTTTTGGTAAAGGCTTACGAAAAGGGTTGTCGGTTTGATGGTTGGAGCGACCGGTTTAATTTTGACCTATGGCAAAGAGCTATTGTAGAATCGCAAGTGGACGTCGATTTTTTTACACGCCGGCCAAAGGATATTGATGAACCGCTTCCCTGGGACCATATTGATATACGTGTTGAAAAGGCGTTTTTAATCGATGAATGGCAGGGCGCGCTAAAAGGCGCCAGGACAGAAGACTGCCGTTGGCATTCTTGCCAGCAATGCGGTGTCTGTGATTTTGAAACCATCGCGCCGCACCTTTTCGAAACTGCAACAGAAAAAGAACTTCTCTGGAAAGACAAACCTGATGCAGTACAGCAAACGGCTTTTAGAAAACTAAAAGTGTTTTATTCAAAAAGAGGAGACGCCCGCTTTTTTGGACACCTGGAGCTGGTTAACATCATCAAACGGGCTTTTAGACGGGCCGGTGTAGACCTGGCCTATTCCAAGGGCTTTCATCCGATGCCCAAGATCTCTTTTGATGATCCATTGCCCATGGGCATGGAGGGTGCCCGTGAGTTTTTTTTCATTTCCGTGAGCAGCGATATGGTTTGTGACGAGCTGGTTCGAAAAATAAATCAGGAACTTCCCGAAGGACTTGTTATCAAGGGATGTGAAACACCAAGCCCCGGGCGGGCGACCCAGGAGGCCCCTGTTGATCATTATACGGTTACGCTCAAGGAGGGTGTGTTTGACAGGCATCAGCTGGCATGGTTTGCGGGAAGCAAGCGCATAGAATTCGCGTTCACGAATAAAAAAGGCATTCCTGGTACGATCGATCTTAAAGAGTCTATTTTAAAGATTGCTTTAGTTAAGCCGAACAGCATAGAGTTAACAATTCAAAATCAGGGGGGAAAACGGGTCCGGCCAACCATGGTGTTAGAACGGGTCTTTGCATTGCCGGCGGAAGATATCAAAAAGGCGGTTATAATCAAAGGGGGCACGCATGTATAAACAGATCGTCATCAATGTGGCAGAACACGAGACACGTGTAGCGCTGCTGGAAGATGGAACGATCGCAGAGCTTTTTATCGAGAGAAACGACGGCTCGGATATTGCCGGAAATATATATAAAGGCAGGGTCCAGCGGGTACTTCCTGGTATGCAAGCGGCTTTTGTGGATATCGGTCTGGATCAGGCGGCTTTTATATATGTAGATGATGTTTTAGGCGATAACCTCAAGGAAATAGAACGGCTATTCGAATCATCAGACAAAGAAGATGAGACGCCTCCCCTGGAAGGCGAAGCAAACCAGGGAAGATTTGTTCCAAAAGCAACCAATATCGAAGAATTGATTACGGAAGGACAGGAACTTCTGGTCCAGGTGGTCAAGTCGCCCATGGGAACAAAAGGTGCCCGGATTTCTTCCTATATTTCACTCCCGGGTCGTTTTCTTGTCCTGATGCCTACATCCAACCACATCGGCATTTCACGGCGCATCGAAGAGAATCTTGAAAGAGACCGGCTCAAGGAAATGGTGAGCACCTCGCGACTTGACCCTCTTGGCTATATTGTAAGAACGGCCGCCGAAGGGATTAAGCAGGAAAAACTGTCTTATGAAATGGGTTTTCTTAGAAACATATGGGCGGGTATCAAGAAAAAATATGAAACAGCATCCTGCCCGAGCATGATCCATCAGGAACTTTCGGTAAGCCTTCGTGCCGTCAGGGACCTTCTCATTCAGGATGCGGAGAGACTTGTTATTGACTCACGGGAAGGGTATGAATCGATTATTTCTTTCCTGGACACCTTAATGCCAAGCTTAAAAGCGTCGGTGGAATGTTATGATGGAACCGAATCGATTTTTGAAGCATACAACCTGGAGGGTGACATCTCCCGGGCACTCAAAAGAAAAGTCTGGCTAAAATCAGGTGGGTATATTGTTATCGAGCAAACAGAGGCGCTGGTGGCCATCGATGTGAACACCGGTCGCTATGTTGGGAAATACAATCTGGAAGAGACAATTACCAAAACCAACCTTGAGGCGGTCAAAGAAATTGCCTATCAGATTCGATTAAGAGATATCGGCGGCATCATTATCATCGATTTTATCGATATGGAAAAGATCTCAAACCAGGAAAAAGTATTTAATGCCTTAAGCGAGGCACTGAAAAAAGATCGCAGCAAAACCCATGTACTACCCGTGTCTGAAATGGGGCTTATCCAAATGACGCGCAAACGTGTACGAAAGCCACTGACAAGGTTGCTTTGTGAGCCCTGCAGCTACTGTGACGGTGAGGGATATCTTGTTTCAAGAAAAACCATCAGCTATAATATTTACCGGGCTGTTCTGAAAGAGGCCGGAAATATGGTGGGAACCCGGTTTACGGTACGCGTGAATCCGGAGATTGCTGAGCTGCTTTATGGCGAAGAGAGTGCACTGATCAGTTCTCTTGAAAGAAAAATCGGAAAGCAGGTCGCCATTTATCCAAACCCGAAGTTTTATATGGAAGAATTTGATATTCTGGAAAGCATGGGATCTTAAAAAGGTATGCGATATCACATTGTTTTGTTCCCGGTTTAAGAACAAAAGCCTTGTTGACAAATGAAATTATATATGATTTTACTTTTTGTTTAAACATGTTGAAGTATAAAACGTATCAAAGAGGTAAAACAAAATGAAACGAACATATCAGCCAAGCAAAATAAAACGTGCCCGAACGCATGGTTTTTTGCATCGGATGTCCACGAAGGCAGGCAGAAGAATTGTCAACAGAAGACGGCAAAAAGGTAGAAAACGGCTGGCTGCCTAGGCGCCATCCCTTGTACTTACAAAAGGAATTGCCGGAAAGGATTTATCACCAGGATTAAAACGTTTGTTTGGCGGAATAAGAGCACCGATTGGTTACGGGAATATTTCTGTTGAGCGGCAACTTATATACCAAAGCAGATAGACTGCGAAAGCGAAGCGAATTTGTTCATGTTTATCAACAAGGTAGAAAAGTGCAAAACAGGCACTTTATCGCCTTTTATTGCACCGGTCAAAACAGCGCATCGCGAATGGGTATCACCGTAACAAAGCGGGTCGGGAAAGCAGTCAAAAGGAACAGGATAAAAAGAATTATTCGCGAACATTTCCGGCTAAACCGGAAATGCACTCAACCGTATCTTGATATCAATGTCATCGCGAAGAAAGAAGCAGTGGATTTGACATCTGAGGAAATGTTTCACTCCTTAAATGGCTTGTTTGAGAAGATCAAGAGGGCTTGTTGTCATTAAGTATCTATTTCTCATCCTTATAAAAGCATACCAATATACGATATCTCCGTTGTTGGGTCCAGCTTGCCGATTTTCACCCAGTTGTTCCAGGTATTCCCATGAGGCGATAGTGCGATATGGAACGGTAAAAGGCCTGTTCCTTTCACTCAAGCGGGTGTTGAAGTGTCATCCATTTCATCCCGGCGGGATAGACCCGGTTCCTTGATCGATCCCTATGCAGGTGGTTACACGTGCCTCTTTTCATTGCTTTCCTCACGCTTTATTCCCCATCGTTAGCCTGTTTGTGAAGGGAAACAGTGCTCACTAACCAGCCGAGCGCTTATGGGTTAACGAGCAAGTCAAACAGATGAACTCCTTACCGAGATGCGAAGCACTGCCGTCAGGCAGAACATTCCCTGCGGCTTGCTGCAGGGTATCCTTCAAACTTTCAATGGGTGTTACTTTCCATTATAGGCAGAAAACCGGCCAGTAGGAGAAAATTATGGAGCAAGCTCGTGTATTGATTGCAATTGTGCTGTCATTTCTTGTGTTTTTCTTATGGAATTTCTTTTTTGTCGAGAAAAAGACACCTGAAACACCAAGCACGGAAACAGCAAGCCCGACAACAGAACAAAGCAGCATGTCACAGGTGGAAACACCGGCCACGAAGGCCGTGGAAGAAAAACCGCTGGAACGCTACGTAGCCGAAGCCCCTGCTGGCTCGCAAAAAGTGCTTCCCCGGGTGATTACGGTTGAGACACCCTTGTATACGGTTTCCATCAACGAGAACGGTGCCGTGTTTCAGAACTATGTTTTGAAAGAATACAAGGAGAGTATTGATCCGGATGCCGCTTATAAGGAATTGATTGATCCGGCTGCCAGCCATGACATGCTGCGGTTGTCCCTGGCCGGAAAGAGTGTCCCCGGTTTGGAGAATGCCGTTTTCTCCGCCCAGGAAGCACCTGACAGCTTCAGTGTTGTGGACATGGAAAAAGAGCTTGTCTTTACATGGCGTTCTGATGCTGGCGTTGTGGTTGAAAAGCGATACAGGTTTACACCGGGAAGTTATCTTATTCAGCTGGCCGTCGACATTAAAAATGGATCTGAGCAGACGATTATCGACAGGGTTGTTCTGGGAATTAAAACGGATTCAGCGGCTGAAAAAGCGGGCTACTCTTTTGAGGGTCCCTGTGCCCTGATCGATGAAAAACTTGAACAGATCAAAACTAAAAAAATCAAGGACAAAAGCGATTATCCAGGTAATATCAAGTGGTTAGCTATCGTAGACAGGTATTTTATGAAGAGTCTGATTCCTTTGGATGACACCAAAGGTGTTATGAAGCTCTCCTTGGACGGCAATGGGGTATTGGGTAGCCGCTTTGTCGGGCAGGAAAACACGATACAGCCTGGAACGCAGAAGCGTTTTGCCTACGAGATATTTTTCGGTCCGAAAAGCACACAGGTTCTCAAAGACCTCGGTCACGACCTGGGTAAGGCCATACATTTCGGGATGTTTGACATTATCGCCAAACCACTTCTCTGGTTTATGAATTTTATTTATAGCAGAATACCCAACTATGGCATTGCCATTATTGTCCTGACCATATTAACAAAAATCTTGCTCTGGCCGCTTGGATCAAAGAGTTATAAGTCCATGAGCGAAATGAAGCGACTGCAACCGCTGATGGCTGAGATAAGAGAGAAACACAAAGATGACAAAAAAATGATGAACCAGGAAATCATGTCATTGTATCGAACATACAAAATCAACCCGATGGGTGGGTGTCTGCCTATGATACTGCAAATACCTGTGTTTTTCGCACTTTATAGAATGCTTTATCAGGCGATCGAGCTTCGGCACGCTCCCTTCTTTTTGTGGATAAATGATTTGTCAGCCCCGGATCGCCTGTTTCATTTTTCTTTTTCAATACCATTTATGCAGCCGCCCTACGGCATTCCCGTGTTGACGGTCATTATGGGCGCGACAATGCTTTTGCAGCAGAAAATGTCTCCACCGCCCGGAGATCCGACCCAGGCAAAAATGATGATGCTCATGCCCATCGTTTTTACGGTAATCTTCATCAATTTTTCTTCAGGGCTCGTACTCTACTGGCTGACTAACAATATTTTGTCGATTGCGCAGCAGACGTACATTCAGAAAAAATTTGCATAAGAGAGAGGAAGCCATGTCCCCTGTTTTGGAATTTGAAAGTAAAAGCGTGGAAGAAGCTATCCAAAAAGCAAGTCAGGAACTGAATATTCCACCCGATAAACTTCCACACGATATTATATCTTACGGATCAACCGGGATTTTCGGTCTAGTGGGTTCTAGGAAAGCGAAAATTAGAGTGGTTGTTCCAGAAGATGTAACAGAAGAAAGCACTGACTTTTCCGCTATAGAAGTCGATGAAGACTGCGGAGAGGCCATGGCGATCGTGGATGAGACCTTTGGGAAAAAAAGTAATACCGAGGTTTCGGAAGAGAACATTGCACTTGGAACGGAAGTGCTACAGAAAATCGTCGATTTCATCAGCAGCGATGCGGTGATTTCCGTAAGCCAGAATGACGGGAAGCTCGCTTTTGAGGTGTCCGGTGGGAAGACAGCTGTTCTCATTGGTAAAAGAGGTCAGACCTTGGAAGCCATGCAATACCTTGTTGAAAAAATCATAAACAAGCAGAACGAGCAACGTGTACGTGTTGAGGTCGACATTGAAGGATATCTTCAAGCACAGCGTGAACGGCTTGAAAAACTTGCCCTACGTTTGAGCGAAAAGGTGAAAAAAACCGGCAAGCCCGTGACAGCGGGTCAATTCAATGCGCATGATCGCAGAATCATCCATATCGCTTTGAAACAAGACCGGGAAGTGCGCACCCAAAGTGTCGGTGAAGGGTATTATCGTAAGTTGAAGATTTATCCTAAAAGAAAGCGAAGAAAGAACCCAACATAGACGACAAAAGAAATTCATGAAAAGCACCACTATAGCCGCCATCTCAACGCCTTTCGGAAACGGTGGCATCGGTATCATCCGGCTTTCAGGAAGCCGATCCGTTCATATTGCTTCATCCTTGTTTCAAAGAAGCCAAAAAAATGACCCTGCAGGGGTCATCAATGAAAAGGCGCAACTCGCTTCACATCGGTTTTACCATGGGTGGATCATAGACCCCGACACACGGGAAGCTATCGATGAAGTCCTGTTTGTTGTCATGCGGTCACCCAGATCCTATACACGTGAAGATGTCGTCGAAATTCATTCCCACTCAGGCCCTGTCGTAATGGGGAAAATCTATGAAAAGGTTTTGGCTGCCGGCGCTACCATGGCTGAACCGGGAGAGTTTACGAAACGCGCCTTTATCAATGGCAGAATCGATCTGACCCAGGCGGAAGCCGTTGCGGACATCATTGATGCAAGGTCCAGCATGGCGCTGAAGGTTGCCAATCGTCAGCTGGCAGGCGGGCTCAGCGAAAAGATTATCAATATCCGGGAAACATTGCTCGAAATCCATGCCTTGCTTGAGGTGGCCATCGATTTTACCGATGATGTCCAGGATAATATTCAGGGGGAGAGAGCGGCGGTGCAGCTGGAAGAAGGTGTCATAAAAAGCATTGAAAAACTGCTTAAAGATTATGAGCAGGATCATTTTTACAGAGACGGTGTCAAGATGGCGGTCATCGGCCGACCCAATGTAGGAAAATCAAGCCTGATGAACTGCCTGATAAAAAAGGACCGGTCCATTGTCACGGCGGTGCCGGGGACGACCCGGGATGTTATTGAAGAAATGTTACACATCAAGGGACTTCCGATTGTTATTATGGACACAGCCGGTCTTCATGATGCCCGGGGTGAAGTTGAGAAAATCGGTATTAAAAAGACTCGGCAATCTATCAAAGATGCTGATATCGTTCTATTTATGGTTGATAACAGCCAAGCATTAAATTCTGAGGATGTTGCCATTTATAGGGAAATAGCAGATAAAAAACATCTTGTGGTAAAGAATAAAATCGATTTGACTTCTGACGACAAACGATCAGTTTTGCCTAATTATTGGGAAAAGCGAGCGTGTGTGAAAATATCTGCTCTTAATGGGACACATATTGATGAACTCAAGCATATGATATGGACAGCGATCGTCGGTGATAAAGGCGCTAACAGAGACGTTGGTATTGTGCCCAATCTGCGTCACAAAAAAGGGCTGGAAAAATGTGGGCGATCCTGTAAACGGGCGAGTGAAGCCTTGTTAAATGGATTGCCTGAGGAAATGGTAGCAGAAGACATCCAAGCCGCCATTGCACAGCTGGATGTTATTTTGGGGGAACAGCACCGACCTGACATTCTGGATCAGGTTTTCAGCCGGTTCTGTATTGGAAAATAATGTTTCACGTGAAACAATTTCTGTATGGAAAAAAATGTTTCACGTGAAACAGAGAACAAGGAGTCCGTGATGAACTTAAAACCCTTTTTTAAAAAGTATGAAGCATTGTTGAAGACGGCTGATGACATTTTCAGTAAGGTGGCAGCTGATTATCCGGAAGAGGTCAAGTGCAAGCATGGCTGCGCAGATTGCTGTTACGCGTTGTTTGATCTGACTTTGATTGAAGCGCTCTATATTAAGCACCACTTTGATATCGGTTATAAAGGACCCGAACGAGAAAGGCGGCTCGAAATTACCAATAAAATTGACCGCGAGCTATATAAACTGAAACGCAAAGCATATAAAGACCTGGAGGCAGGCAAGGAAGAATCGGAGATTTTCCGGGAGCTGGCTGAAAAAAAAGTGCGATGTCCCCTCTTGAATGATGAGAACGGTTGTGATCTCTATGCGTACAGACCTATTACCTGCCGGCTTTACGGGATACCGACCTCTATTGCCGGAGAAGGGCATACCTGCGGTCTTTCTGGATTTTTAAAGGGTACCGCATATCCAACCGTGAAACTTGACATCATTCAAAAGAAGCTTTTTGCGTTGTCTGCTGAGCTGGTTGTCGCTATCCAGTCCCGATATTCTAGAATGGGTGAAATGCTGGTGCCTTTATCCATGGCCCTTCTGACTGAATATGATGATGTCTATCTTGGCGTTAAGGACGCTGAAGATACGCAGGACGATACAAAAACAGAAGAAAAGTGATTGCTGACCGGATTTAAACGAAACAAGGGTATCGGAGCGACGACAGGGGCTTGTATGACCCTGGTCGTGCAAAGGGAACTCATATGAAGAATTCATCTCATCAGGAGACAGATAGAAAAAAAACAATTTTTGATGCCATGTCACCCCGACGCCAGCGGCATATCCTGAAAAAGGGTTATGATAAATGGGAACCCTTTCAAAAGCCAAAAGACCCCATCGATATCCGCAAGGAAAAAAGTAATCGCACGACACAAATGTTGGCCAATGAGTTTCTACAAATGAAAAAGCCAAGTGGTCACAGCCCGGCCTACGGCAGGGGAGTTCTTGAAATCAGCCTCGGCATTGTCAATGACGATGATCGCTTTCTGGGGATGTATGAATTCTCCTGCTGGTACCGGGATCTTCTGATACGTGAAGGATATGAAAAATAAAAGCACTAAGCGCTTTTATCAAGAGCGTATGTTTTTACAAAGGCCTGTATGGCGCGGGCTGTTTCCTCAGGTTTTTCCATGGGAACGAAGTGGCTGGTGTTTTTGAAGCACTGCACCTGGGCATGAGAGACTTTTGCTTGAAAACGCTTGACGGCACTTTGGAGGAAGGTATCTGAATTTTCTCCATATAAAACAAGGGTGGGCTGCTCAATTGTGGGAATATATCGCCAGAGATCGTGTGGATAAACTGAAAAACACCGGGCTTCCCAAGCGGGTTCACAGGAGAGTCGTACCCGACCATCATCTGTTTCTCTGGTCCCGTCTTCAATATATGCTTTTAGAAAGCCCTTTTTCCATGTCTTGAACATGCCCTTGGTTTGGTATGTATCGAAAATAGTTTTTCGATCAGGCCAGACGCCATTTCTTTTGGCAGCCCTGGCAGCGATGGGGATATATCGATTGAGCCCGGTCTTTTTGGCGAGGTAAACAAGCCCCATGGCTGTGAAAGGGAGAATTGTCGGGTCGATAAGAATGAGGGCCCGGATGAGATCCGGTCGTCGCAAAGCCAGGAGCATGCTGACGACCGCACCCCTTGAGTGGCCCATCGCGATGACCGGCGCTTTAAATGAGGAAAGAAAAAACTCCAGATCATCGATAAATACTTCCCAGTTATGAAGCTTTCGCTTGTCTGCGGGCGCAGTTGTTCTTCCGTGCCCTCTATCATCCATACCGAAAACCTTCAGCCGGTGGGTGATCCGGTTAACAAACGGCGTATAACTATTGGCGCATAATCCTGTGGCATGTGAAAAATGTGCCAGGGGGCCGTTTCCGCCCCAGTCAATATAGTTAAAAGAACCGTTCTTTCCCTTAAAGGTTTGGTCTTTCTTCATTTTTGATTATCCATGCCCGGATTTGGGGAACCACCTTGTCCTCCCAGTCGTTGGAAACCCGCATTTTAATAAATCGCTCAAAGAGGCTGTCGATAAACTGCAGGATTGTTTCGAGCAGATAGACTTTTTCCAGCAGGGCTCCTTCGACATCATCCAAAGACTCTATGGGACCGGTGGTGGACATTTTCATGGCGGAAATGGAAAGACTTTCTCCCTTGAGGTTGAATTCCCATGTCATTTCGGCGGACTTGGCTTCCAGTGAAAGCTCGGTGACAAGGGAACCTTGCCGGAGAGGCAGGATACCGGCTTCGAAATTGGCGTACTCGCCTTTGATGGTGATTTTTTCAGCGTGATTTTCCCGGGGATTTTCCAGAACAATGCGTTTTCCAAGGATTAAAACAATGGCTGGTGGATCGACCTGCCCAAGCCGATGTCCATCGGTTTCAATAAGATACCAGAGCCAGGTCAGGAATTCATGACCGAGAAAGCTATAGCGTTTATAGGCGGTTGCAATATCAAGCATGGAATTACCTCAATATTTTAGTGGGGGATAGGGGTGTCAGCAAGTCGAGGTCAAACCCGGACATGCCAGGGCACGATTCTGCAAAGGTGAAAGGAAATATCCGTGTCAGAACCAAGCCAAAAGACGTCTTAAAAAGTGTTTCAAGTTCTTCATTGGGTCCTTTGAGATGGGAAAAAAACCAAACCTGGGATGCTTCATAATTCCACACGACATTGTAGATATTGGGTGTCGCCGGAATCCGAAGCCCTAAAATACTGATAACACTCTCTTTAATCATCTTTTTTTCATTTCTGGAAAGGAACTCCCGGCCGGTGGCTTTACATTTTTTAGCAATTTCAATGGCCATATATTTTTGAACCAGTTTGGCTGGAATGGTCTTTTTGTCGATTCTCAGTGAAAAAACGAAATAGTTCCCGTAAACAAATGAAGAGCCTTCAAAGCTGGGTGTAAACGGATCCTGGAAAGATGTCCAGCCGGCTGATTGGGCGGATTCGATGTCATCGATGTCCGGCAGCATATTTTTTCTCAAACCAAGATAAACAGCATCGCTTATGGGGTCTTCTACTTTTCCATTGACCCGGTAGCGGGTGATGGAGATGGCACTGGAAAGTAGGCTCATAAAAATCTCCTTTAGTAAATCCACAGAATATAACTGAATCACGTTTGCTTTGCATGCGGATGAATTTCCCCTGGGTCTTTCGGGAAAGCCCAGGGGAAAATAGTTTTAACCAATTATTTCAATTGGTTGAAGATGGTGAGCATGGAGCTCTATATATACCTCCTGGGAATCAAGGATACAAGGTAAAATATGATTGGGTGCACAGAAATTGTCAAGCCGCAGGAACTAGGAACCAGGAACCAGGAGCCACCATCATTCCGTTTACGGTATTCGGCAGGCAATCTTTATTGCCGGGCCCATGGAAGGGGTCGGCATGGGCATCTTAAAAGGAGGCAAATTGGCTCTGCATGGCGTTTTGGCTTATGTTAAGAGACCAAATCCCACTACATATTCCCGGTATTTGGTCGGTCTTTCCTGATAAATGTCCAGCATGGCTTCCAGGTTTTTTCGCTCCATGTTTTCTCTCCACCAGTGCCAGTTGTCCAGGGTCTGCCAGGTACTGATGACCATCATGTTTCCAGGATCATCAGGAACCGCCATGGTCAAACCGGAAATATATCCCGGCTGGTTCATGGCGAGGGATCGTAATTTGTTGAGAAGGGAAAGGATCTCTTTTTCATTACCCGGTCTAAACTGTCTTTCAATCAAGATTTTGGCGAGCATATGAACCTCCTTATGCTAAAAAGCTCCACAAGATTCCAGCACAGATGGCCGAGCCGATAACACCCGATGAATTGCAGGCCATGGCATGCATGAGCAAATAATTGCTGGGATCTTCTTTCTGGCCCACCAGATGGACTTCTCTGGCTGAACCTGGCACTGCGGAGACGCCGGCAGCGCCGAGAAGGGGGTTGATCTTGGATTTTGAGAACAGATTCATCAGCTTTGCAAAAAGAACTCCAGAGGCGGTGGCGATGCTGAAGGCAAAGGCACCGAGAACAAAGATACCGACGGATTTGGGCGTCAGGAAAACATCTCCCTGGGTACTGGCACCGACGGTAAAGCCCAGAAAGATAGTGGCCGTATCGATAATGGAAGAGGCGGCTGTCTTTGCCAGACGGTCGACCACACCGGACACCTTCAGGAGGTTACCAAAGAAAAATGTTCCCAACAATGGAATCGAAGCCGGTGCCAGAAAGCAACAAAGGATAACACCGATAACCGGAAACAAGAGCAGTTCTTTACGTGAGACGGTCCTTTCGATTTCCGGCATTTTTATGAGACGTTCTTCCCTGGTGGTCAGAAGGCGCATGATGGGGGGTTGTATAATGGGAATCAGGGCCATATAAGAATAGGCGGCGATGGCAACCGGCCCGATCAGGTGGGGCGCCAGTTTGGCTGTCAAAAAGATGGATGTGGGTCCATCGGCACCACCGATAATAGCGACGGAAGCGGCCTCCTTGGGTAAAAAACCAAAGGCAAGCGCGCTTAACAGGGTGAAATAGATACCCATCTGGGCTGCCGCACCCAGCAGCATGAGCTTGGGGCGCACCAACAGCGATGAGAAATCGGTCATGGCACCCAGCCCTAAAAAGACAATAGACGGATACAGACCGCTGGTAACGCCAAAATAAAGGTAGTGAAGTACACTGTTCGGCTCATAAATGCCCAGCCCGAATCCCTTGAAAAAAGGGATATTTCCCACGATGACGCCAAACCCGATGGGCAATAACAGTAAGGGCTCATATCTTTTGGCGATGGCCAGGTAAACAAATGTGCTACCGACCACCAGCATAATCAAGTTTCGATAATCTGCCAGATAGTAGCCGGTGTTGGTTAGAAACTGAATAAATAAGTCCATGCAGTTAGCCTTTTTAATCGTCCTATTGGTGTTTCCAGGAAAAAAGACCTTCCCCGGTCGAAACCAGATAACCTTGTTCTCTTAAGCTACGAATGGTCAGGTGCGGGTGTGGGTCGTCATGATGAATAAAGATCTGAAAGAGTGCTGCCAGATCAAAGGTGTCGCCGACTTCCTGTGTCAACGGCTTGAAATGGTTCATTGTTTCGCTCAGGTCCGAAAGGGGCGGCAGCACCGGCTGGGATGTTGAAACCTCTGCAGGGCTTTGAACATTCATCTTATCTGTCTTTCGCGTGTGTCGATTGTCGACGATATCGATGATGCGATGAAGCTGGGATATGATGAAAGACAGCACGCTAAGGCCGATCATGACAATAATAACGCCAGTAACAGCCATGGCCCAACCGTTGTGGGCATTGATTGCTTCGAATCCGTACACGTTTTGTACCTCCTTGTATATACAGATAATCGTGTAAGCCTAGGGAAGCTCTACACTGCTATATTTTACTCTGTCAACAACAAAGCAAGAAAAGGTCGATTTTGGAACCATCAAGTGGTTGACTTCGGTAAGAAGATTATCGTATGAATCGCTTTTAACATATTTGGTTTTATGAACGGACATTGGTGTTCGGCCAATGTAGGTACCTTCGTGTGACAGCTGGGTCCGGAAAGATAAAAAATCCATTCAAACAAATCGAAAAGGAGCAAAAGAATGAAACGTGTTTATCATCTATTGGTTGTCTGTCTTTGTCTGCTATTGGCTGTCGGGATTGCGGTGGCAGATGACAAAAAACTCAAGGCAGGGTTTATTTATGTAGGCCCGGTGGGTGACTATGGCTTTTCTCACGCCCATGATGTGGGTCGAAAGTTTGCCGAGAAGCAACTTCCCTGGCTGGAAACCATATATATTGAATCCGTGGGAGAGGCTGACTCGGCCAGAATAATCGATCGGTTTATCCAGGAAGAAAAATGCGATGTTGTCTTCACGGCCTCTTTCGGCTACATGGATGACACGATTAAGGCCGGCAAGAAATATCCCAACAAACACTTCATGCATTGTTCAGGTTTTAAACAGAGCAAGAATGTGGGCACCTATTTTGGCGATCTTTATCAGGCATATTATTTAAACGGCCTCATGGCAGGTGCCATGACAAAGACCAATAAAATCGGGTATGTTGCCGCTTTTCCAATTCCTGAACTCATTCGACATATCGACGCATTTGCCTTGGGTATAAAAGAGTCCAACCCAGATGCCAAAGTTCATGTCAAGTGGATCTATGCCTGGTACGGCCCGGACAAAGCCAAAGAGGCGTCGGAATCCCTGATTGCCGAGGGTTGTGATACACTTGCCTTTACTGAAGATACCCCTGCCGTGATTGAAGTTGGCCAGGAGCACAGCCAAAAGGGAAAACAGATCTATACCTACAGTCATTACAGTCCCATGCAGCCCTACGGTGTTGATTCGGTTGTTTCCGGACAACTGGTGGACTGGGGTGTCATGTATGTTCAAATCCTCAAGGATCTCTACAACGGCACCTGGGTCAGCAAAGATTACTGGTGGCTGGTCAAAGAAGGCGCCTCCAAACTTGGTGGTTCTTTTGATAGCATCATCAACAAGAAATTTGAAGGCGACCTGAAATCCATCATGCTTGATAGCAAGGATTTTGGAAAAATATCTGCCTATGATCTGGTGGTCAAACGCTATGACCAGATGAAGCAGGGCCCCGATGTTTTCGATCCCTTTGAAGGCCCTATTTATGACAACACCGGCAAGCTCCAGATTAAAGCGGGTACCCGGGCATCCAAGGGTGATCTGATGGGCATCATGTATTATGTGGACAATGTAGCGGGCAATATTCCAAAATAGACCCCGTTTAAAAAGACTAAATGGGGGTTGCCCTTTGGCAGCCCCCATTTTCTTTTATTCACATGCGTTTTGTTTGTCATTTGATTTCTTTATGGGCGTTGTCAAAATACCGGTTCGGTTACTCCGTAAAGATGCAAGCCCCTGAAGCCATGGGATTTATTCGGGACATATTTATAACCAAGAATTAAGGAACAACGATTTCAACACTTTCTGATTGGCAAGGGCAATGAAAAAAATCGAACATCTTGAAATGGTCGATATTTCAAAAGCATTCCATGGCATCCCGGCGAATGACCAGATACGTATCTCTGTGCGATCCGGTGAGATCCTGGGATTGCTGGGAGAAAACGGTGCCGGCAAAACCACCTTGATGAATATCCTTTACGGTCTTTACCAGCCGGATTCGGGTGACATTAATATAAATGGAAAGCCGGTAAAAATCCGATCGCCATTGGAGTCGATTCAACTGGGTATCGGTATGGTCCACCAGCATTTCATGCTTGTTCAGAACCATACTGCCGGAGAGAATATTGCTCTGGGATACAAACAGACCCCTTTCTTTTTTCCTCAAAAAAAAGTCAATGATAGTATTGTTCACTTTTCCAGAAAATTCAATTTTGTCATCGATCCCCAGAAAAAAGTCTGGCAGCTTTCTGCCGGGGAGCAACAACGCATCGAAATAATCAAAGCGCTTTTCAATGGTGCCGAGCTTCTGATTCTAGACGAACCGACGTCTGTTTTAACACCCCAGGAAATCAAGGATCTGTTTGTCATTCTCCAAAAGATGAAGGCCGAGGGGCACCTGATCATCCTGATCAGTCATAAGCTGGATGAAATCATGGAGCTTTGTGACCGTGTAACCGTCCTGAGCAAGGGCAAGGTTACCGGAAATGCTGAAACCAAAGGGGTGGACAAAAAAACCTTAGCCCGCATGATGATCGGCCGGGATGTTATTTTTAACATTGAAAAAGAAGAGATGCCCAAAAGCAAAGAAGTTTTGGAGGTCAACCACCTCTGTGTTGTCGGTGACAAAGGGCATCCCATGGTAAAGGATATTTCCTTCAATATTTTTCAAAATGAAATTTTCGGTATTGCAGGTGTTTCTGGTAACGGCCAGAGGGAACTGGTTGAAGCCATCACCGGTCTAAGGAAAAGTGATACCGGATCCGTGCATATCAACGGCCAGAACATCACCAATGTGTCTCCACGGGTTGCTTACGACAGTGGTATCTCTCACGTGCCGGAAGAGCGTATTAAATTTGGTATTGCACCGGGACTGTATCTGTATGAGAATGCAATTCTCAAACAGCATCACCTCGAAAAGTACACTAAAAATAAATTTTTGACTTACAAAAACATCAAGGAGCACACAAGCCATCTTCTGAAAAAATTTCAGGTAATGGCGCCCTCTATTCATGTTCAAACCAAGAACCTTTCCGGCGGCAATATTCAAAAATTAATCCTGGGCCGTGAAATCAGCCAAGCACCCTCCTTGCTGGTGGCGTCTCATCCCACATACGGATTGGATGTGGGCGCAACAGAGTATCTTCGCAAGCAGCTGCTGAAACGACGAAGAGAGGGAGGCGCGGTGCTGCTGGTTTCAGAAGATCTGGAAGAAATCTTTGAGCTCTGTGATCGGATTGCCGTGATATTTCAAGGCGAATTCATGGGAATTCTGGATGCCCAGGATTCTCGCCTGGCGGATATCGGCATGATGATGACAGGCTCCACACGAATTGAGTCAACTCCTTGAAGGCGGACATAGGTTATATCCACAAAACAGGTCATGATGTTTAAGGTCAATGTAACTGACAGAATTAAGATCACCCCAAAAATATCGGTGCTTACACTGCTGGCATCGCTGGGGGCGGGTATGGTGACCATCGGACTTATTTTTCTGCTTTCCGGTGTAAATCCATTGTTTGCTTTTTATAAAATTTTTTCTGGCTCATTTGGCAGTTTTTACGGCATCAAAGAAACCATCACAAAGGCCATTCCCCTGATTCTCATTGGCGGTGGGCTGGCTATGGCTTTTAGGGCAAAGTTCTGGAACATTGGAGCGGAAAGTCAGTTACTCATGGGAGCGATTTTTGGTACCTGGGTGGGGCTTTCCTGGGGGCCGCACCTGCCGTCCTTTGTGATTGTGCCCCTGATGTTTCTGGCCGGCTTTGCAGGGGGCGCCCTATGGGGGGTGATCCCGGCTATATTGAAGATTAAATACGCCATCAACGAAGTGATATCAACGTTAATGATGAATTACATTTGTGCTGAATTTATGATTTTCCTGATTGTAGGTCCCTGGAAAGGCAAGACAAAATTCGGCTTTCCCTACACGGACGACCTTCCGGCGACGGCGATCCTGGGTCTATTGCCCGGGTCCAGAATTCACTATGTTACTCTGTTGTTGGCCATTATTTCGGCTATTCTGCTGGCCATTGTTCTCTACAAGACACGATTTGGGTATGAAGTCAGGGTCATTGGGGAGAATCCCGAAGCCGGGCGCTATGCCGGCATCAATTTTTTCAAAACAACCCTGATTATCATGGCAATAAGCGGAGGGATGGCTGGCCTCGCAGGTGTGGGAGAAGCCGCGGGTATTCATCACTATTTGAGCTATCCCGATTCCATATCATCGGGCTATGGGTACACAGCCATTATCGTGGCCTGGCTGGCCAAGTTGAACCCGTTGTTTGTCATTGTTTCGGGACTCTTTTTTGCCGGCATCCTGGTGGGGGGGGATGCTATACAGATTTCCCTTGGTTTGCCGGCGGCCACCGTGGAAATATTTAACGGGACCTTGCTTGTATTTCTTATCATGGGAGATTTTTTTCTCAAAAACAGGGTGCGGTTGGTCTGGACAAGCCCCAAACAGACATAGTCGTATTCATATGGGCGATTCCATCAACGATTTAAATTTGTCAAAGAGAAGGCACCATTTATGGAAGACATCATTATTTCTGTGGCCCAGCGCACATTGATTGCCGGTACACCCCTGTTGTTAGGAACTATCGGAGAGATTATCTGTGAGCGCTCAGGGATTTTGAATCTGGGCGTAGAGGGGGTCATGTCCATCGGAGCGGTCACGGCATTTATTGTCACCTTCTATACCAATAGTCCTTGGCTGGGTTTATACGCGGCTGTGTTTGCTGGTATGGCGATCTCGATGGTGCACGCATTTGCTTCCATAACACTGCAGTCAAACCAGGTGGTGTCCGGGTTGGCATTGACCATGTTAGGGCTTGGCATATCCGGACTTGTGGGTAAACCTTATGTGGGTAAACCTCTTGAGATCAAGATGCAGACATTTCCGATTCCGGTTCTAGCGGATATTCCTTTTGCGGGTCCTATCTTTTTCGACCAGAGCCCGTTTTTATATATGGCAATTCTGCTGGCTGTGGCCACGTGGTTTACCCTGGAACATACACGTATCGGCATCAAGATTCGTTCTACTGGGGAAAACCCGAAAGCCACAGAGGCCCAGGGCGTTAACGTTTCCTTGATACGGTATGCCTGTGTCCTGGCAGGGGGGGCTTTTTCGGGCCTAGCGGGTGCCCATTTGTCCATATCCTATAGTAAATCATGGATTGAGGGCATGACCGCCGGCCGGGGCTGGATTGTCATTGCCCTGACCATTTTTGCACTCTGGAATCCCATGCGGGCCATGATCGGTGCTTTTTTGTTCGGTGGTATATTCGTACTCCAGTATCTGCTGCAGCCCTTGGGTGTTTCGCCCAATTTTCTGGCCATGCTGCCTTATCTGACAACCCTTATGGTCCTGTTGGTCATCGGTCTGGGGGACCGTCGAAAACTGAATGCGCCTGCCATGCTGGGCGAACCCTATAAACGTGGGGAACGGTAATACCTCCCACCACATCGGTCTACCAGATCGACATCCGCATTTAAACCGCAGTTGTTCAGTATTGAATTCCGAATGCTTTAAGTGGTAACGCCGCGTCGGATAACAGCGCGCAGCGATGATATTTAGCAGTTGTTATTTCCAGGGTTTTTGGTTATGTCACGGTGCTTGATGCAAGACGCAGAAATGACCTCTGACTGAAGGGAAAATTCCATGCTTGGGACCATTGTCAACACAGCGGCTGTCATCGCAGGAAGCCTCATCGGGCTTTTTTTTAAGGGCAGCATTCCGGAAAAATACAGCAAAACCATCATGCACGCCATCGGTCTTGCCGTGATTCTCATCGGCCTGAAAACAGCGCTCCAAGCCGATGATATTTTGATTATTATTATCAGTCTGGCCTTGGGCAGTGTTATAGGAGAACTGCTGTGCATCGAAGACCGGCTCCAACGCCTGGGAAAATTGTTGGGTCGCCTGGTGTCAGGAAACAATGAAGGGATTGCCAAAGGGTTTGTGACGGCAAGCCTGGTATACTGCGTGGGGGCCATGGCCATTGTGGGGTCGCTGGAGAGCGGACTATCCGGCAACCATCAGACATTGTTCGCCAAATCACTCCTGGATGGTATTGGATCGATCCTGTTTGCTTCAACTCTCGGTGTGGGTGTGCTTTTTTCGGCCGTGTCGGTTTTTGTATACCAGGGAGCGATCACACTGGCAGCATCCACCTTGAAACAGTTCCTGATTCCAGGTGTTGTGGTTCAGATGTCCGCCGTCGGGGGCCTGTTGATTATGGGCATCGGGATCAACCTCCTGGAGATAAAAAAACTTCAGATCGGCAATATGCTCCCGGCCATTTTTATCCCGCTCATCTATCAGATTCTCAAGTACTTAGCGACCTGATTTCGCATCACTTTTCCCCATAGAGAGCGAGTTTTCTCCGCAAGGTGTTCAGACCGATCCCCAGGACCCTTGCTGTCTGGGATTTATTTTTTTTCAGATGCCTGTAGGCATTTAGAATATGGTTTTTTTCAACCACTTCAAGGGATGCAAGCGGCGCCATGCCTGACGGCAGTGCCGTGGTCTTGGGTCGTTTGCGGTGGCGGATGGATTCCGAAAGAAATCGGGGTGCAATGGGTTTTCCCTGGGCCAGGTTAGCGGCTGACTGCACAAGGGCTTTCAGCTCCCGCACATTGCCGGGAAAGTCATAATTTATTAGAATTTCAACGGCTTCAGGCGTAATAAAATTTCCCTTGTCAAGATCGTAATGCGCCGAGAGGAATGTTCTTATCAGCAAAGGAATATCCTTTTTGCGTTCCCGCAGGGGCGGTAAATGCAACCACCCACCCCGGATGCGATAATAAAGGTCTTTCCGAAACTGTTGTTTCTTCATGCGGTTTTCCAGGTCCGTGTTGGTGGCGGCAACAAATCGAACATCTGCGTATTTGTCGGCGCTGGTTCCAAGCTTTAGGTATCGTCCGTCCTGCATAAACCGGAGAAGCTTCCCCTGAACTTCCAGGGGAAGAAGCCCGATTTCATCCATAAAAAGGGTTCCCTTGTGGGTGTACTCCAGATACCCGGCCCGGTCATTTTCTGCTCCGGTATATGCGCCTCTTGTATGTCCGAAAAATTCGGCATCGAATAGATTTCCATTAAGAGAGGCCATGTTAATGGCTGTAAAGGGCTTGGCTCTTCTGGGACTGGCCTGGTGGATGGCTCGGGCAAGTAGCTCTTTTCCTGTACCGCTTTCACCGGTGATGAGTACGGGAACGTCGCTGGCCGCATGGAGTTCTGCCTCCTTGAGAACCCGTATCATGCGGTTTGAGGTGGTATCGATTTCTTTGAAAGCCTCTCTATTCTTGAGACGGGGTACGGCCTGCTGTTTTCCGATATCCCGGAGATCCAGCAGGCGTTTATGCTCAAGTGCACGGTGAATGGACAAGGCCAGGTCTTCCTTTGATACCGGTTTTATCAGATAGTCATAAGCACCTTTTTGAAGGCATGTCACTGCCGTTCTGGCTTCGTCCACTGCCGTGATGATGATACACTCGGTGACAGGGCTGAAATGTTTTATGATATTGAGCAGTTCCAGACCCGTCATCTCCGGCATGGTCATGTCCAGCAAAGCCAGGTCTACCTGTTTTCCGGCTTCTATGAGCGCTGCCGCCTTGAAAGGATCATCCTCTATATGAATCTGTCTGAAGTGGAGATCTCTGAGGCGACGTTTCATAATTTCAAGAAAATCACGATCATCATCCACCACAAGAATCTGGGGCGCCATACTTTTTCTCCAACGTTTAATTAGTAAAATACGACTGAGGTGCCAATGTGGCCTATGCCAGATTGGCACATATCATTCAATCTCCCAACAACACAACAAAAATCTGAATCTGTGTTCCAAAATGGCATAGGTCATCTGATTGCTTAAAAGCGATCCGGGCGGGCTCTTTCATGTGGTCAAAATGTAGTTGTTTGATATGATAGGATATTTGGTCTTTCAATAAGTAAAAGAATCCTTGGCACAGTCATTGCTAAACAATTGCTTGACACATTTGAATCGCAACAGCGAGCTCATTCCCCGTGGTGTGCCGCGGGGATCTTCAATTATGTTTTCTCTCGCATGGTTCACATCCCGATGTTGAAGGGAACTGCGGGTTTTATAGCACCGGACGCCGGTTTTATTCGGAGGTAACCCATGAGCCTAAAACAGAAATTAGAAACAGGAAAATTTGCTGTTCTTGTGGAAATGGAACCCCCTAAGGGGGTGGATGTTTCCGCCATGGTTGCAAATGCACAGAAAGTTAAAGGAATCGTCGACGCCTTTGTTGTACCGGAGATGCGTAATGCCGTGATGCGAATGAGTTCCCTGGGCAGCGGCATGATTCTCCAGTCAAAAGGCATGGATGTGGTCATGCAGGTCAATTGCAGGGATCGCAACCGTCTTGCCCTACAAGCTGATCTTCTGGCGGCAAACGGTTGCGGAATTCACAATGTGATGGTGGTCAGGGGGGAAGATCCAAGCTTCGGCGATCATCACCAGGCAAGAGCGGTACATGATATTGATTTGACAGAGCTGTTGAGGGCCATACAGGGACTTCAAAATGGACGTGACATGGCGGGTGTCGAACTTAATGGTGCACCTGTTTTTCTGGTGGGATCAACTGTCGATGCTGGTACTAGAGACAAATCACCGGAACTGATACGCGAAGAAATGGACCAGAAAAGAGACGCCGGTGCTGAGTTCTTTATTACACCGCCGCTATTCGATCTTTCCACCATCGAACCTTTTCTCAAGCGTGTGGACCGTACAGAAACAAAAATCATTCCAACGGTACTGTTACTTAAATCACTTGGAATGGCGCGCTATATTTCCCGTAATGTCAGCCATACGTTTATTCCCGATGCACTGATTCAGCGTCTCCAGACGGCACCGGATAAGGTCAGCGAGTGCATCAAGATTGCCTCGGAAATGGTCGAAACATTAAAAAAGGAAGGGTTTTGTGGTGTGCAACTTTCCACAATGGGGTGGGAAGATAAACTTCCGGCGATACTTAAAGGGGTTTGAGGAATCGAAAATGACGAAACAATCAGGTGAGCAAAAAAAAGATTTGGTCGGTTCGGTCATGGTGGTTGGCGGTGGCATCGCGGGCATGCAGTCCGCCCTGGATCTTGCCAATTCAGGCTATTATGTGTACATGGTCGAATCATCTTCAGCCATTGGTGGAATGATGTCACAGCTTGACAAGACGTTTCCCACCAATGACTGTGCCATGTGAATTATTTCACCCAAACTGGTCGAGGTCGGCCGGCATCTCAACATTGAACTTCTTACCAACACCGAACTTATGTCCCTGACAGGGGATCCTGGAAACTTAACCGCCAAGATCAGACAAGAGCCCCGATATATCGATATAGATAAATGTACAAGCTGCGGGGAGTGTACAAAAGTCTGCCCGGTGCCCCTGGCTGACGACTACAACGAAAGCCTTTCAGAAAAAAGGGCGGCCTTCAAACAATATCCCCAGGCCATTCCCGGTGCATTTGCCATCGAGAAAAGAGGCACGGCTCCCTGCAAGGTATCCTGTCCCGCGCATGTCAGTGTTCAGGGATTTATCGCCCTGATTCAAGCCGGCAAACATCTAGAGGCCTTGAAGTTATTCAAAGAAGCGCATCCCTTCCCAGGGGTCTGCGGCCGGGTATGCCACCACCCTTGTGAGGGGGCGTGCACCCGAAATCAGGTGGACAAGACCTTGTCCATTCAGTACCTGCATCGATTTCTGGCAGACAAAGATCTTGAAGCGGATACGCCCTTTGTGCCAGAGAAAAAAGAAGCACGTTCAGAAAGGATAGCGATTATCGGTGCCGGACCAGCCGGATTGACCTGTGCGTATTTCCTTGCCATTGAAGGATATCAGGTTACTGTCTTTGAAAAATTGCCGGTACTGGGTGGCATGCTGACCGTGGGAATTCCATCCTACCGTCTTCCACGCGATATTATCGAAAGTGAAATTCAAACCATCAAAGATCTCGGGGTTCAATTCAAGACGGGTGTCGAACTTGGAAAAGATATCACCATCGACCAGTTACGCAAAGACGGATTCAAGGCCTTTTTTCTCGGTATCGGCTCCCATGAGTGTAAAGTACTGGGTATTGAAGGGGAAGACCTGGAAGGGGTGTACCCAGGTGTGGATTTTCTGCGGGAGGTGAATCTTGGCAACAGGGTCAAGCTGGGAGATCGGGTAGCTGTCATCGGAGGCGGGAATGTGGCCATGGACTCGGTACGTACCGCCTTGAGAACCGGCTCTTCCAAGCCCTGTGTCGTTTACCGGCGTAGTTTTGAAGAGATGCCTGCCAACGATGTGGAGATTGAAGAATGCCGGGAAGAGGGCATTGACATCATGACCCTTACCAACCCAATACGTGTGGTGGGTGAGAATGGGAAGGTCAAAGCCCTGGAATGCATCAAAATGGAATTGGGTGAACCCGATGCCAGCGGCAGGCGTCGACCGGTCCCCATTGAAGGCTCTGAGTTTACCATGGAGGTAGATACGGTAATTCCGGCTATCGGCCAGGAAAGTGACTGGGCCTGCCTGACGGAAGAATGTGCTTGCACCTTGAGTGATTGGGGAACCATCAACGTGGATTCTGTTACACTCCAGTCTAACGACCCGGATATTTTTTCAGGTGGGGATGCCGTCACTGGCCCCGCGACCGTTGTGGAAGCCGTGGAAGCCGGCAAAGAGGCCGCCATTTCCATCGACCGTTTTGTTTGTCAGACAGATCTTTCCCTCGGCAGGGAAAAGACGTGGAGAACCATTGAAAACGTGCCCCTGGAGGGGGTTGCGGAACTTCCTCAGGAAAAGATGCCCTGTGTTGCACCGGATGAAAGAATCTCCAACTTCAATGAGGTTCAACTTGGTTTTGATGAAACCATCTCTCAAAAGGAATCCAACCGCTGTCTTTCCTGCGGGATATGCTCAGAATGTTACCAGTGTGTAGAAGCCTGTCTGGCAAATGCCGTGGATCATGAACAGACCGTTGTGGAAAGGGAAATTCCAGTGGGTTCGGTGGTGCTCAGTCCTGGTAGCCGCCCATATGACCCCACGGCCCTGGAGAGACATTACCATTATGGAACAAACCCCAATGTCATGACGAGTCTGGAATTTGAACGGATGTTGAGCGCATCCGGTCCTAGCATGGGGCATCTAATCAAACCCTCGGATGAAACAGAACCGAAACGGATTGCATGGCTCCAGTGCATCGGCTCCAGAGACAGCAACCAGTGCGGTAATGGATATTGTTCTTCTGTCTGCTGTATGTATGCCATCAAGGATGCCATGGTGGCCAAGGAGCATGCCAAAGGCAACCTGGATTGTACCATTTTCAACATGGACATCCGCACCTTTGGAAAGGATTTCGAAAAGTATTACATTCGGGCCAAAGACCAGGAGGGCGTGAATTTTGTAAAGGCCCGGGTGCATACCATCGATGAGGTTGGAGAGACAAAAGATCTCCGTATTCGGTATGCAGATGAGGCTGGTGAATTACAGGAAGAATTTTTTGACATGGTGGTTCTCTCTGTGGGTCTCCAGGTTTCGGAGAAGACCATTGACCTGGCCAAACGACTGGACGTAGAGATGGATCCCTATCACTTTGCCGTGACCCACCCGTTTTCTCCGGTGGAGACATCACGTCCCGGTGTCTATGTCTGTGGTGCTTTCCAGGAGGCAAAGGACATTCCCAGCTCTGTCACCGAGGCTTCCGCTGCTGCCTGTGCGGCGGGTGCATGCCTTGCATCGGCTCGAAACACGCTGACCCGCTCGGTTGAGCTGCCGGAAGAGATCGATGTAAATAAAGAGGAGCCTCGTATTGGTGTGTTTGTCTGTAATTGCGGGATCAATATTTCTGGTGTTGTAAACGTAGCCGCTGTTGAAGAATACGCCAAGACCCTGCCGTATGTCACCTATGTTACCCAGAACCTCTTCACCTGTTCCCAGGATTCCCAAGATCAGATGAAGGAAATCATCAAGGAACAGAGTCTTAACCGCATTGTTGTGGCGGCATGTACGCCCAAAACCCATGAAGCCATTTTCATGGATACCCTGCGAGAATGCGGCTTGAACAAATACCTGTTTGAAATGGCCAATATTCGTAACCAGGGCTCTTGGGTTCATGCCCAGGAAGCTGAGGAAGCGACCGAAAAGTCAAAGGACCTGGTACGCATGGCTGTGGCCAGGGTGGCAACGCTTCACCCTCTGCATGAGAAAACCATCCCGGTCATACAAAAAGCCATGGTGGTGGGGGGCGGTATTGCCGGAATGAATGCCGCGCTGGGGCTTGCAGACCAGGGGTATGAAGTGTTCCTGGTTGAGAAAGAGAGTCAGCTGGGAGGTATGGCCAACCAATTGAAGGCCACCATTGAGGGTGCCGAGATACAACCTTATTTGGCGGAGCTCTCGGACCGAGTCATGTCACATACAATGATTCAGGTGCTGACCCAGTCCCTTATTGTTGGTTTTACCGGCTTTAAGGGCAACTTTACCACGGAAGTTATCGTGGGTCCGGGTATGTACGAACGAAAAATAGAACATGGTGTGGTCATCCTGGCAACCGGCGCCAAGGAATACCAACCCAAAGAGTATCTGTACGGAGAAGACAAACGGGTTATGACCCAGGTGGAGCTCAGCCAGCATCTGGAAAAGGTACCACCAGGTTCTTTGGATCAGGTGGTCATGATTCAGTGTGTTGGCTCTCGAAATGACGAGAATCCCAACTGCTCACGTATCTGTTGCCAGAATGCCATCAAGAATGCGCTGCATGTTCGTAAGGATCATCCGGATGCTGATATTTATGTTCTTTACAGGGATATCCGGACCTACGGGCTCCTTGAAGACTACTACAAGGAAGCCAGAAAACAGGGTATTCTGTTTTTCCGCTATTCCCCGGAAAACCCGCCCCAGGTGGCCTCGTCCCAGGACGGGGTGCAGGTGACTTTTTTTGATCATGTCCTGAACAGGCCATTGATGGTCACGGCTGATATCTTGACTTTGAGTGCCGGCATGGTTGCTGAAGATACATCAGAACTTGCTTCCATTGTCAAACTCGCCAGAACGCCCGAAGGCTTTTTCATGGAAGCGCATGTCAAGTTGAGACCGGTTGATATGGCCACGGAGGGAATCTTTGTCTGTGGCACGGCCCACAGTCCCAAACTGATATCAGAGACCATCTCTCAGGCCAATGCAGCCGCCTCACGGGCCATAACCTTTCTTGCTCAGCCGGAGCTCACCTTGTCCGCCATCACGGCCTGGGTGGATCCCGATCATTGTGCTTCCTGCCTCGTATGTGTTCGGTCGTGTCCCTATGGCGTTCCAAAAATCAATGCAGATGGTGTAAGCGAAATAGATGTTGCCTTGTGCCACGGTTGTGGCGTGTGTGCATCAGAATGTCCGGCCAAGGCCATTGAATTGAACTGGTATGAAGACGATCAACTGATCTGCAAGATAGAATCCTTGCTGGAGGGGGTCCTATGAGTCAAACATTTGAACCGATTATCATCGCATTTTGCTGTAACTTCTGAGGATACACGGCCGCGGACCTGGCAGGTTCCATGCGACTGACATATCCAACCAATATCAAGATTATCCGTGTTCCCTGCACTGGCAAGGTCGATCTTTTACATGTTTTAAAAGCCTTTGAAAAGGGTGCCGACGGGGTTTATGCCGTGGGTTGCATGGAAGGTGACTGTCATTACACCAGTGGTAATTTTAGAGCAAGAAAGCGGATAGAACAGGCCAAAAAAATACTGGATGCCGTGGGGGTGGGGGGACAACGTGTGGAAATGTTCAACATGGCGTCGAGTGAAGGACCCATGTTTGCGGAAGTGGCTGTTAAAATGGTGGACGCAATAAGGGCCCTGGGTCCCAATCCCATCAAGTTACAGAAAAAGAAGGCCGCATGAGTTCTTACAACCGATTTTTTATGCAAAACAAGAGGATAAATTATGATTGTCGCTGATAAAAAGCCGATGGAAGAGATTATTGAGGACATCAAGAATCATGACAAGGTGCTGGTACTGGGGTGTAATGAGTGTGTCACGGTATGTGAGGCAGGAGGCAAAAAGGAAGTTGGCATCCTGGCATCTGCACTGCGAATGTATTTTTTGAACCAGGGCAAGGAAATGAAAATCGATGAAGAGACTCTCGAGCGACAGTGCGATCACGAATATCTTGAGGAGATTCGCAATATCATCGATCAGTATGATGCTGTGGTTTCTATTGCTTGCGGTGTCGGCGTCCAGTTTATGGCCGAAAAATACCATTCTACGCCGGTTTACCCCGGAGTCGACACCTGCTTTATGGGTGCCACGGAAGAACGCGGTCTTTGGACTGAGCGATGTCAAGGCTGCGGTCAGTGCATTTTGTCCCGTACGGGTGGCATCTGTCCTGTTTCTCGATGTGCAAAACGGGTGATGAATGGGCCCTGTGGCGGGTCGAGCAAAGGGATGTGCGAAATTAACAAGGAACTGGTATGTGCCTGGCAGCTGATCGTTGAGCGCCTCAAAGCCCTGGACAGGTTTGATGAGTATGAAGATTTGAGTCCGATTAAAGATTGGTCCACCGACCGGGCGGGTGGGCCCCGAAAAGTTGTGAGGGAGGATGTGCAGCCATGAAAACGAAGACACCGAGTCGCTTGGAAAAGATTCTCTCCGCCGGACATATGGCCGTAACCTCAGAGTGCGGCCCTCCGCGAGGCTCTGATCCGGAAGCTATTATCAAGAAAGCAGAGTTGATCAAGGATCATGTGGACTCCATAAACATAACCGATAACCAGACATCGGTAACACGGATGTGCAGCCTGGCAGCCTGTATTCGGCTCAAGCTTTTGGGTTTGGATCCGGTGCTGCAAATGGTGACGCGTGATCGCAATCGTATCGCTCTTCAAAGCGATATCCTGGGTGCTGCATCCTTTGATATCAACAATATTCTATGCCTTTCCGGTGATCATCAGAGCTTTGGGGATTGCGCCCAGGGACAGAATGTTCATGACCTTGATTCCATGCAGTTGGTCCAGACCGTTCGTCACATGCGTGACCAAGGAAAATTTCTGGGAGGCGATGATATCAAACGGGCACCGCAAATGTTCGTGGGTGCCGCGGCCAATCCTTTTGCAGACCCGTTTGAAATTCGTGTTCCAAGACTTGCCAAGAAGATCAAGGCGGGTGCGGAGTTTATCCAGACCCAATGCATCTACAACCTGGATAAATTTGAAGAGTGGATGAAACTGGCCAGAGATCGTGGTCTGCATGAACAGGTCTATATCCTGGCCGGTATGACACCCATGAAATCTGCCGGAATGGCCAAATATATGAAAAACCGGGTTCCAGGTATGGACGTACCGGATGCTCTGGTCAAGCGACTGGCAGATACGCCCAAAGAAAAACAGGCCGAAGAGGGTCTCAAGATCTGTATCGAGGATATTCAGCGCCTAAAAGAAGTCGAGGGTGTCAGTGGCTTTCACGTCATGGCCATAGAGTGGGAGGAAAAGGTGCCCGAGATTGTGGAAAAAGCCGGTCTCTACCCAAGACCCCAAATTTAGAAATAATAACATCGGGATTGTTTTTGAAACGTTGATCCAAATTAAGAACTCAACAGGCCAGGAATCATTAAGGTCTAAAATGAGATGCTTACCGTTATAAAGAGGAGGTTTTGCCATGACAGATAAAAAAAGAATTTTGGTAGTAGACGATGAGCCTGACTTCTGCTCCATTGTTCAGGGGCAACTTGAAAAGGAAGGGTTCGATGTTGAGCTGGCTTACAATGGTGTGGAAGGCATGGAAAAAGTTCAGGCAAACCCGCCAGATGCTATCGTGTTAGATGTCATGATGCCGGAAAAAGACGGTTATGAAATGTGCAAGGAACTCAAGGCGGACAGTAAGTTCTGCGAGATTCCGGTGCTGCTGCTGACGGCTGTGGCCTCGCATGTGACCTCCACGCGGTATTCTCATGCTGACGGGATGAGCACGGAAGCAGATGATTATATTGCAAAACCTGCGTCTGCCGAATCAATATCACAAAGCATCAGACAGATGCTCAACATGTAAACAGGAAAAGATGGATCTGATTGGGTGAAACATTCGGAATCCTTTTCCGTTGTCCGAAATTGTGAGGAGCCAACTATGTCATTGCCGGTTCTTAAGATAAATAAAAACAAGAGCATATTCAAAGATGAGGTCATGAAACTTCTGCCCGAAGGCGGAAATTTGAATCTCTGTCTAACCTGTGGTCTTTGTTCATCCGGGTGTCCTGCCACAGGACTTGAGAACATGGACCCGAGAAAATTCTTGAGAATGGCTTCGCTTGGGCTCGATGAAGAGGTGCTGAGCTCCAAGTGGGCATGGATGTGTACCATGTGCCAGCGGTGTCTTATTGCCTGCCCCATGAAGATCGATATCCCAGGTCTGGTTTTCAATGTAAGAAACCGGTGGCCCAAAGACGATCTACCAAAAGGCATCCATGGATCGTGTGAAATGTCATTTAAGAACGAGACATGTAGTGCCATGGGGGCAACAGAAGAAGATTTTATTTTTGTGGTGGAAGATGTACTGGAAGAATACCAGGAATCACAACCTGAGTTTAAAGAGATGCAAGCCTCCATCAACAGAGCAGGGGCTGAATTTTTTCTTAACCAGAACTCCAGGGAACCCGTGACAGAACCCGATGAGATGGTCCCATTGTGG
Source organism: uncultured delta proteobacterium (assembly GCA_963842925.1). Lineage (GTDB taxonomy): Bacteria > Desulfobacterota > Desulfobacteria > Desulfobacterales > B30-G6 > B30-G6. Next base: position 151,729 of record CAWJIL010000012.1, on the reverse strand, counting down.
AAAATTCTTCATACGGTTGGTGCGGACTGGACATATGGTTCCAAAGGGTGGGCTGCGGAGAATTACTGTTTGTTCTTAGCCGACACGGAGAAATGGGAAAAAAATGTTCGTATAAAAGCCAAGGCCGTGGATGATCTGGGGTGTAAGGTCTGGCTCAATACCGAGTGAGGGCACGAATTTTTCTCAGTCCGGGTCGGACTGACCAAATTCAATATCGAGCACAAATTTGAGGTTAAATCCATCATTGAATATTACGCAAAGTGGATGCGCGAAGGAAAACTGATTGTCAATTCCGATTGGAACAAAGACTTGGGCGTCAAGTTTACGGTCCAGGACCCATGCCAGTTGGTAAGAAAAACACTCGGAGATCCCATTGCCGAAGATCTCCGTTTTGTTGTCAAATCGATTGTAGGAGAAGAAAATTTTATCGATATGACACCCAACCGCTCCAATAATTTCTGCTGTGGCGGCGGTGGCGGTTTTCTGCAATCGGGTTTACCGGAAGAACGGCGATTTTATGGCCGTAGAAAATTTGAGCAGATTGCGGAAACCCAGGCAACATATTGTATCACACCTTGCCACAACTGCCATTCTCAGATTCACGACCTGAAAGAACATTTCAAAGGAAACTACCACACACTGCATCTTTGGACCATCATGTGTCTGGCCATGGGTATTCTGGGAGAAAACGAGCGTACCTACCTGGGCCCGGATCTGGTAGATGTGAATCCGTACCCAAACCCGGAAATTTCGTGAACCGTGACAGCGAGCGCATTCCCCGTGCTCGCTGTAAGGGTTTTCAACTTTTCGGTATTGATAAAACCGGACTCAAGAAACCATGCAAGTCTATTGCATCATCTCCGATGAACGGGCCTACCGGGCAAAATCCACGGCGATATTTTCCACCGTGTTGAAACGCATGGGTATCAAAGCCGCCTATGTACCCTTCAAGGTTGCACCGGATCAATTGGGGCAGGCCCTTCAGAGTCTTCGTGTCCTGAATATCGCTGGTGCAAACATTACTGTACCCTACAAGGAAGCGGTGACGCCATATATGGACATTCTGTCCGAGGGCGCCAATATCATCGGGGCCATCAACACCATTGTTCTAAACGGGGACAAACTCAAAGGATACAACACCAACGCCATCGGATTCATGGATGCCTTGTCCTATGCCGGTTTTGAACCCGAGGATAAATCAGCCATGGTTTTCGGTACCGGGGGCGCTGCCAGGGCTGTTGTTTTTATCTTGAACTGGCTGCGTACAAAAACCATCTTTGTCGCCGGTCGCGACGAGCCAAAAATGCAGGAGATGGTGAACACATTCGGGGGCGAGGCCAGACTCTTGTCTTCCCTGGAGGGACAGCAGATACCGGTGGATATCGTTATCAATGCCACGTCTGTGTCGAGCCCGAATGAGTCGCCTGAAATGGCAGGCTTGATTGGCTCACTGGATCTGCCATCCTGTGAAATGGTGGTGGATCTTAATTATGACCGGCCTGAAAGCTTTTGGAAAAAGATGGCCGAGAAAAAAGACATCCGATTTATGGACGGTTTAATGCCGCTTGCCTACCAGGCCCGCAGGACATTTGCTCTTTGGACCGGCCTCCAGGTGCCGCCGGAGGAGTTTGTTTCGGTCATTGAAGGGGAATAGAAATGGGTTGAGGGATCGAAGGTTCAATGAATTTCCAGGCGTGATCTGTTTATAGGAATTGCCCTTTGCGCTCCAAACAAATGCCGCATTGCCGAATACCTCGCGTGGCAATAAAATCCTTTGTGAAGGTTAATGAAATATTCGAGATAGTGTCCGTCCACAAATGAGGATTTTTTCGTGAGATCAAGGCGGAAGACAGATTTAACCCGGAGGAATAGCGTGCTATTTTGAGGAGTTAAATCATGGCGTCCAACACCGATATCGCGGAAAAAGACCATTTGTGGATGGGCACGGGCTAGGAGTTCAAGGCGACAGGTAGCAACACCGTGAATGTGGAGCCCTTACCAAAGGTGCTCTCCACATCGACAAACCCGCCAAGAGACTGGACCAGTTCCTTTACGATGGGGAGCCCCAGACCTGTTCCCGTGATGTACCGTGTCTGATCATTTTTTGCGCGATAAAAGCGTTCGAAGATCTTATCAAGATGCTTGCCTTCTATCCCAAATCCATTGTCGCTGACATCTACTTTGATGTTGATGCCGGCGACGGCCACCTTAACGTGAATTTTCCCATTTTCTGGTGTGTAGTTGATGGCATTGGTGATGAGATTTCCAAAGATGCTTTCCAGGGCCAGTGGGTCTGCCAGTACCGCCGGGAGGTGGTCATCTATAATTTCCAGTGTCAAGGACTGTTGCTTGGCATCGGCTTTGTCCCTGAGAAACGCGATAATGCTTTTCAATAGGGCATCGATTTGGACAGGTTCCGGCTCTTTGCAAATAACCCCTTCTTCGATTCTGGAGAGATCAAGCAGGTCACCGATCAGGGATATGAGACTGTGGGTTTTTTCCTTGGCCCGGCCGAGTATTTTCTGGTCGGTTTCAGGGGCAATGTCCATCATGTCGCTCAGCACCACGGCGAGCTGTTCGTGAATAGTGGACAGGGGGGACCGCAGTTCATGGGACACCTTGGCAACAAACTCAGACTTCAGCTGGTCGAACATTTTCAAGGCTGTGATATCGACCATTGTGACCACGGCCCCCAGGCATTCATTTTTCCGGCCAAGTACGGGACGCCCCTTGACCATGAAGTGTTGATTTTTTGAAATTGAAAACTCATACTCCGGAATGTCTTCGTAGTCGATGTGTCTACCTTGGGAGATTTCCACGATAAGTTTACACAGGCCTTCATCGGAGAGATATCTTTCGATGCTTTCACCCAGAGTTTGATTTGCATCAAACCCCATGAGTTTTTTGAAGGCAGGGTTCATCAGGACCACCCGCCCCAGAGTATTGGTTACCAGAACACCATTGGGCAGTGACTCGATGATTGTTCGGAGACGGCTCTTCTCAGTTCCAAGGTCCAGCAGGGTTCGTTGACGCTCACGGGTCAGCTTTTCCGCCGCCATTTCCAGTTGTATTTTTTCAGATGCCCGGTTGACGATGATTCGCAGTTGATCTGGTTCAAAGGGCTTGGCAATAAAATCATAAGCACCCTGTTTCATTGCCTGGATGGCTGTTTCCACCGTGGCATACCCGGTAATGACGATGACCAGGGTGCTGTCATCGATTTTTTTGATCTGATTCAGAACTTCCATGCCATCCATGCCCGGCATTTTGAGATCAAGCAATACAATACTGGGGCTTGTTTCCTGGAATAGTTCGAGAGCTTTTTGGCCGTTGCCGGCCGTGGATACGTTGAATCCTATACGGGTGAGGATTCGTTCCGAGCCCTCTCGAATATTTTGTTCATCATCCACGATAAGAACATGCAATGCTTCAGCGCTGTTACTCACGCTCGTCTCCTTTCTGACCATTTGCAGCTGATGGCAGCTCGATGATAAACGAGGTGCCCTTTTCTGGGTTGTTTTTAGCTGACATCCTGCCGCCGTGACTTTCGACAATATTGTAGGCCAGGCTGAGCCCAAGTCCGGTTCCTTTGCCTTCATCCTTGGTGGTAAAAAAAGGTTCGAAAATGTGCGGCAGGGCTTCTTCGGGTATTCCCGGGCCTGTGTCCGATATTTCGATACAGACAAGACGCTGGTTTGCCCGATGATAGGTTTTAAGGGTAAGCTCCCCGTTGCCTTTCATGGCTTGTGCCGCATTGAGGATAATATTCATCATCAGGTGATACAGCTGCTGCGTATCGGAAGACACCAATGGGAGATCCGCTTGAAAGTCTTTTCGGAGCGTGATGTTTTGAAATAAGGTTTGATTTTCAAGGAGGAAAAGCGTTCGATCCAGGGCATCATTGATATTGTTGGGCTGCATCAGGTGACGTGTCTGGCGGGTAAACTCCAGAAGCTCCTTGACGGTGTTCCGGCTTCTCTCTGCGTCTCTCAAGATGCGGTGCAGGTCTTCCTCGGCACCTTTTTCCAGGTTGTATTCTTCCAGCATCAGTTTGGCAAAGAGGGTAATACCGCCCAAAGGATTGTTGAGCTGATGGGCAACACCGGCAGCCAGTTTTCCAAGGGAGGCCATTTTTTCAGATTGCAGAAGTTGCAGTTGTGTATTCTCAAGCTCTTTCTGGATCCGGATACGATCTCTAAGATCGTGAAAAAAACCAATGGAGGCGATCTCCTGGCCACCTTCATAAACAATCGATGCATAAAGGCTGATGGGAATCTCTTCACCCGATTTGGAAAGGGCGTTTGTGTGATAGGTTTTAAGCCGTCCCTTGCCGCCGTAGTCATCGCTCCGCAGTAGTTTCATCACCTGACGTGCACCCTCCCCCGGATAAATATCCCGCACGTTGAGAGAGTTGATGGCTTTTTCTTTGGTATATCCGAAAACCTCCTCTGCAGAGGTATTGAACAGGAAAATATTCCCTTTCATATCGGCGGCGATGACACAATCAACCGCACTTAATAGGAGATTTTCCAGCAAGGAGTTCGTGCGGCGGAGTTTTTCTTCGAGCACACCTATGGCAGGAATCTGAAAGTCCATGCTGACATAGGCTTCCACACGGTCACCGTCCAGAATGGGGTAGGCATAGAAACAAGGCATATGTCCACTTATAATGTAATTTCCAGGCTTGGGGCACAGGGAGGGCGAAAGGGTTTCCTTGACCGCCATGACGGCACAGTTCTCGCAGGGAGATGAGCGATCATAAAAATACTGATAACAAAAATTCCCTTTGGTTTCCATGTCGGGGAGCTCGTCAATAGGAATATTGGCAGCCAGAATTTCATAGTCGGGAGAGAGCACAATCAGCCGCCGTTGAAAGGCATCGATTGCCTTCAAGAGGTATTCGATTTCTTTTTTTGTGCGCATCGTACCTCCGGCTATCAAGTTAGAATGAGCGCATAGACTGGCACTCTGTGGGTACCGGACAGCAGGATAATTCAGCCGTAACATTCGTATTACAACGGAAAGCATCCATAAGAACATGAAGTTATTTCAGGAAATTAACCTATTCTTTTAGAAAAACAATGTCAATCTTTTAATTTTGATCGTCTTTAAAAAAGACGACCAAAATCATGAGAGTTCAAGGATTCATGGGTCCAAAGGTTCAAGTGAGGTGCATTGGGAATCGTGTTTTAAACAGTCAGACAGCATATGCAAGGCGCCAATATAAGCTCATGTCGTCTGACGGGAGAGATAGGTTTCCCACTCCATGGGCAGGAGCTGCTTTTTGAGGTTGTTGCATTCTTTGCAGCAGGGAACGACATTGCCCTTGGTGGTTTTCCCTCCCCGGGCAATGGGTACGATATGATCCATGGTGAGATCTTTGGGCGGGATTGTGCGACCGCAGTAATGACAAATGCCTTTGTCACATTTTCGTTTCCACCACTGGGAGCCGCGCATCTCTCGCGCCTTTTGGCGTTCCCGCTTGATGTCGTTTTCAGAAAGATTGTATGCGAATGGGTCCATGTTATCTCTGCTTGATCCAGCTATCTATTTCGGCCTGCAGTAATTTATAATAGTTTTCAGATCCCCCCAGGCCTTTACGGCCAAAAAAATAATTAATTTCTAGAAACAGCGGTCGCGTGACACCGGCAGCGAGGTCTGTTTCTGAAAAAAGAAAATCGAATCCAGCCAGGTTGATCTTTGTTTGATCACAAAACCTTCGGGTTGCAGCAATGGCTGCTTCCTGCAGGGCGGGATCTGATTCGGCATCTATTTTAGCACCTTTTTTCAGGTTTGTGTAGAAGCCATCCGTCTTGTCATGAACGCGCCAGTAGGAAATATAGGACTGATGAATGACAACCACACGCAGGGAGCGTCCCCTGGACGGTATAAACTCCTGGAGTAGAAATCCGTACTGTCCTGATTTTTCGTATAAAATAGCATTTTTGAGCGTCTTTTCAACCGCACCCAGGGATTGAAGGAGAAATACAGTTTCACCTTCACCACCCCAGTTGAACTTGAAAACAAATGGAAGCGCAAAAGGAAGATTGTTTAACAGGGCCTGACAACCTAACTCCGACAAAGCACCTTTGTCATAAAACACGGTATGCGGATGGGGCGCCCTGGTTTTCTGAAACAGTTTAGCCTGACCGATCTTTTCTGGATAGGCAAAGCGTGCATCATAGTCTGGAAACACATGGGCGCAGTAATTTTTTGCCATGCGAAAAAGGGATTCCCGGCAACCCTGGGGGAGAATTACAGCCTTTGCCTGGCGGATTGCGGCCAGTTCCTGCGCACCAGGATCACGCCCGGCACACAACAGATTACGATCAGCCGCATATAAAGGGTGAAAAGAGAGTATCATTGCTGCTGATGAAAATTGTTCATATTGCTGGATCCTTTTGTTGACAGGATACGAAATCTGGTTTTTAAGCAATATAGGTTAATTGTGAAATGCACAACTCAAAATTCTGAGGGCCTGCAATCCGAACGATGCATTTGAATATCAAACAAGGAGGCGGAAAGATGAAAGTTGTTATCACCAAGAATTGTATGGGAGACAGGAACTGTAATGAGCTTTGCCCGGAGGTTTTTGAGTACGACGAAGACCAACTCATGTCCATCGTGAAATTCGATGAAATTCCCGAACATTTGCAGGCCATTGTACGACAGGCCGCAGCTGAGTGCGGGGCCGAGGCAATTGAAATTGTCGAGGAATGATGAATAATAATACGTTTTGAATCATCTCCAAAAGCGATAATCCTCAAGGTGGGGGTTAGAGGTGTGACTTGTTATTTAGAAGGAGGCAGTGTGGGAAAATTCAAGGAAAGTCAAACAGCTAAGAACCTGCTGACGTCTTTTGCTTTCGAGTCCCAGGCAACCACGCGGTATCAATTTTTTGCAAACAAAGCCCAAAAGGACGGGTTGGCTCAGATCGCTGCTATCTTTGCGGAAACCGCTGACCAGGAGCGGGAGCACGCCTTGCGGTTTTTCAAGTTTTTCAATGGTGGCGAACTCGAAATTACGGCGACATTTCTTACCGGTGCCATACAAACCACCTACGACAATCTCAGGTCTTCTGCGGATCTTGAAAACAACGTGCATACAGTATTATACCCGGGTTTTGCCGCTGTTGCACGGGAGGAAAACTATGTACGGGCCGCAGAAACCTGGGATGCCATTATTGTTGCCGAAGAACAACATGAAAAAACCTTTCTGGCCCTGGCGCAGAACCTGCAATCCGGCGAAATTTTCAAACGGGAAACACAGATGCGCTGGCGCTGCAGAAATTGCGGGTATATCCATGAAGGCACGGAACCTCCTGGAAAATGCCCGGCCTGTGTACGGCCTGCGAGTCATTTTGAGCTTTTTTGCGAAAACTGGTAGAGGCTAGCGGGTTGATGGGTGGAGGGTGGAAGGCCACATGGGTGAAGCGACCCAAATTATCCGAAAAGCGGACGCGCATGAGGTTCTCCTGCTTGCGCATCTCATTCGAAATTCCTATAGAGATGTGGCCGCACGGTTTAATCTAACACCACAGAACTGCCCCAAACACCCATCCAACTGCACTCCTGACTGGGTGGAGAAGGATGTGAACCGCGGGGTAAGTTACTATTGCCTTGATCTTGATGATAAAACCATCGGGTGTGCAGCGTTTGAAAAAGCCAGTCCTGAAGAAGGCTATCTTGAGCGCCTGGCGGTGTTGCCTGAATATCGATATCGCGGGCTTGGCAAAGCACTCATACGCCACGTTTTTGACGTGGCCAGGACAACAGGGATTCGTCGTATGGGTATCGGCATTATTTCCAAACAGCAGAATTGAAACAGTGGTATGTGAAGATGGGCTTTGTGGAGCAGGAAATCAAACGTTTTCCACACCTGCCGTTCAAGGTTTCGTTGATGGCATATACTTTTTAAAGGATTGAAAGTAGGAACCATTCTTTATTTACAGAGGGCATAGAAGATACCGAGGATATTATGGCGGATATAGAGCAGGCCATATAAATGAACGACATCCATCCATTTGAAATTTTAGAGTTTAACAACGTGAAGCATCGAGAGCAGGTTATTGCCCTTTGGAAGGATACCTTTGGCTATGATTCGGCACGTAACGATCCTGAATTTGTAATCGATCAAAAAATTGCCATGCGCGATGGCTTGTTTTTTGTGGCGGTCCATAAAGAGGGGATCGTGGGGACCGTGATGGCAGGCTATGATGGACACCGGGGCTGGATTTATGCCATGGCGGTTCATCCCGGGCATCGGAAAAAGGGAATCGCTTCCTTACTGCTGTCCCACGCGGAGAGACGTCTTGCTTCTCTGGGGTGTGCTAAAATCAACCTGCAGATATTAAGGGGCAATGCGGATGTTCAGCGATTTTACCGCGTAAACGGGTATACACTGGAAGATCGAATCAGCATGGGAAAACAGATAGATGAAAACGTGTCTAATACTGATTGACATTCAGAACGATTATTTTGCAGGTGGCCGGATGACCCTTGTCGGTATGGAAGCGGCTGCAGCAAATGCCCTGATGCTGTTGCAGGCATATAGAAGCACCATTTCCAGAATCATTCACATCCAGCACATTTCCTGGGTCCCAAATGGAACCTTTTTTTTACCGGAAACCCACGGTGTCAAGACCCATGATCGGGTAGCGCCCCTGGAAGGCGAAGTGCTTGTAACAAAAAACTACCCCAATGCTTTTCGTGACACCCACCTGCTTGAAATTCTAAATAAAGAGAAGATAAGCGATCTGGTGTTTTGCGGTGCCATGAGCCACATGTGTATTGACGCCACCGTTCGAGCCGCATGTGATCTTGGGTTTAATTGTGTGGTGGCTGAAGATGCCTGTGCCACCCGTGATTTGAGCTTTCAACGATACCACCATCAAGGCCTCTGATGTTCACGCATCCTTTATGGCCGCTCTTTCCGGAACATATGCAACGGTTCTCTCCACAGAACATGTTCTGCAAACCAGCTTATAGCCCTTCAAAAGTGTGTCCAAGCTGGATGCGACCCTGAAAAGGAGTTCCCCATGGACACCCTTCTCAAAATCGGGATAATTGGTGTTCTTGATATCAAAAACACCGTCCACCCAGGTAAACAGACTGAGGAGCAGTCACCGCTTATTGACAAACTATCCTGCTCCCTGATGGGTGTCTCCCAGAGGGTTTGCATTGGCCCATCAGGCCTATGGAAAAGTGAGCGCAGTTGGTCAATACGGCTTAAACGAAAGGTATAGGGAGCATCTTGACGATGGAAACATGAGAATAACGGGTCGTCACAAAGAAGGCCAGGCCAGAATCATCGAAATACAGAACCACCCCTTCTTTCTCGCATCCTTGTTTCTGCCACAGATGTCTTCACAATCCGGACGCCCACATCCTCTGATTCCAGAGGATCTTTTTCAAACCGGTTTTATTTACCTGTCCTATTCATCAGGACCTTCCGGTCGGCAGCAGACATCTGCGGCGGATCAAGCTTGGGGTTGAGCAAGGTGATCAGGTGCTGTCTCAGGAGGTACTGCTGAATAAGCGCCCCGGCCGGATTCGAGATGTGGCGCAAGGACCTGAAGGGTTTTTATATATTCTGAAAGACGGAAAAAAGGGCGGGTTATATCGGCTGGAACCTGAGTCCTGAGAAAAGGGTCCGGAAAACGGGCTATGACAAGAAAGAAGATATCCTCATGCTGGGCGGTCACGGTTTGATATACACGGGCATCTACTATGTCATAGCCGTCTTGCTGGCCAAGGTCGTTACGCGGATAAAATCATTTGTTGCGAGACTTTCTGTTTCTAATTGGATGTCTATTTGTAATAAATCGAAAAAAGCAGGATAATCCCTAAAAGAAGAAACCATGTTTTTAAATACTGAAAAATCAATACAGACATGTCAGGCAGAGGCCTGTGACGGCTGTGTTGTTCATCATTCGATTCACTGTCATTTCAAATTGAAAGACCTGACCCATTTTTTACTTATTTCGCTGCCACCATTTTTATTAGGGGGCGCCGGCATCTACAAGCAGTCCGTTTGGCTGTTGGTTTTCTGGATCCTGTTTGTCATCGCCTTTTTCGGGTTTATTGAAATTCGGGTCATGTGCTCTCACTGCCCGCATTATGCAGAGCAAGGAACATCTTTGAAGTGCTGGGCCAATTACGGCGCACCAAAACTATGGAAATACCGACCGGGTCCTATGTTGACATTGGAGAAGATTGTTTTTTTCAGCGGTTTTGTCATTGTATGGGGCTATCCCTTGGTGATCCTGGTGTTTGGTGGACAGTGGTTTTTACTTCTGGTTTATGGCATTACAACGGCGGGATTTTTCATGACACTGATAACTTTTTTATGCGTCCAATGTATGAACTTTGCCTGCCCGCTCAACAGGGTTGCGGAAGATACACGAATGGAGTTTTTTAAACAAAACCCAGTGGTTGGGAAGCCTGGAGAAAGAAATACCCACACTAAAAACATCTGACACCATTGAAGAGAGTCTTTGTCTAGCAGACGGTGAATACAGAATTGACACATCCAGAAAAGAACAGGAGAGTCAACATGTTTGGAAAATTTGAACCCACTGGCTATACAGAGATATTTCCCGGCGTTCAATTAAAAACAAGGGTGTTTGGATCCAAAACACTTCTGGCGGAGTTTCGGTTCAAGAAAGGGAACCGCATACCAAGCCATCAACACCCTTATGAACAGACCGGGTATCTGGTTTCCGGAAACATCAATTTAGCCATAGGGGATGAATGCTTTGATGTTGCCCCGGGAGACAGCTGGTGTATTCCAAGTGATAGTGAACACAGCGTGAAAATTGTTGAAAATTCGGTGGTTGTCGAGGTGTTTTCACCGGTTCGAAAGGATTATCTGCCGGAAAACCTTTTAAGTTCAACAGACCAGAATTGAGGTGCAAGATACCATGCACCCAGCCCGTATAACAGCCCTCCAGGAACACGTCAGACAATTGGGCGATGATCATATCGCCAGACATTCCCGGAGATTTTTCAAGACCGGAAAAGGTGAATATGGAGAGGGTGATCGGTTTCTGGGTATTCGTGTGCCGGTTTTAAGAAAGCTGGCCCGTGAGTACAAAGATCTGCCACTTACAGACACATCACAATTGCTTACATCCGAGTTTCACGAAGAACGGCTCTTGTCTCTACTCATCCTTGTCTCCGTTTTTGCCAAGGGTTCAGAAAAAGAAAAGCAAGCCGTATACAGGGTCTATCTGGAAAACACCCGCTTTATCAATAATTGGGACCTGGTTGACAGTTCGACCCAACATATTGTTGGAGCCTATCTTTGGACACGCAATCGGAATATAAAGACGGAAGAGCGGTTTTTGATAAAGCATTACCAGAAGATGCCACGGACCATGTTGCGGTATGCCATCGAAAAATTTCCAGAGAAGAGGCGCAAGGCCTATTTAAAAGGAACCATCTAAGTTAATAACAGGTAGAAGCATGAATTCAAAAAAGTCTATTTTGATAAAACCAGCAGATCCGAGAACACCCGTCATCCAGAAAATGATTTCAGATTTAGATGATTACCAGGCATCCCTCTACCCGCCGGAAAGCAACCACCTTGAACCGGTGGGCAAACTTGTTTCAGCGGAATATTATTTTATTGCAGCATGGAACGACCAAGAAGTACTCGGAATTGCTTCATTCAAACGCACACCCGAAACGTATGTGGAAATCAAGCGATTGTATGTGCCGCATCAAAACAGAGGCATGGGTCTGGCAATAAAGCTGATGAACGCCCTGGAAGAAAAAGCTATTCAAGAAGGCTTTTCAGAGGCCCGATTGGAAACAGGTATCGACCAAAGTGAAGCCTTGGGTCTTTACCAAAAACTTGGATATGAGAAAACAGAACCCTTTGGTTCGTATCAGAAAGACCCCTTGTCTGTTTTTATGAGGAAAAAACTTTTGTAAGGATTGGCAAGCTCTAAAACCCTAAGGGGTTAAGTCCCTTGGGGTAGGCAACCGTGAAGTCGAGACCGATCTCTTTTATTTCGCCCGGGGATAACTGGAACACCCACAAATGGACCCCTTCCTTATCCTGATAGTTGCTTTCTGTTGGCACTGGTGTGAGTTGGATATCCTTAACCTCGATTTTGTCCGTTCTTGTTACAGGAACCCTGTCAATGATTTTTAATGTAATTGGCTTGTCTTTGGTATTTTCGGCAGTTATTTTATACGAAAATGACCGGACCACCGTATCCCGCTGAATGGTACCAAAATAGGTTTCCTTGATCTTGTCCTTCAATTTTTTCCGATGGACCTTTACGTTACGGTCGGCGCCAAGATTCAGGGAAAAGGGTTCTGCAGGCTTTTTTTCGGACAAAAAGGTGTTTCCGATATAGCGACCACCAAAATAGACATTTAATTTGCCAGCCAACAACTCTTTGTCTGCCTTGGCGTCTGCAACAAGAAAGGTCAGATTTGTTTGCCCGGGGACACTGTAGTGAAAGGTGTCGGCGGACAGTTTTTTTGTCAATAATGGCAGGATCGAAAACTGATCTCTGGAATCGATATTCACGGGAAAAGGCATTTTGTATTCAAAGGAGAGGGGGAGCTCTTTTGCCGAAGCAGATGTATATTCAGCAGGTGCGCCCGGGCTTGATTGAATTTCTTCATCGAGTTCCATGGCATCAGTGGCTACTGCCATACTCTTTACCTCGGATCGTTTGAGACGTGCGGGAGCGGGTCTCGGAAGATCAAGCTGCCAGGACCATATGTCGGGAAATCGGACCCCTTTTAACGGGATAACGTTGGATACGGAAAGGGCTGTCTTTTTCCAGTCTTCTCCTGATTTCTGGGAAATGCGGGCAAACATGGTCAAATCCAGTTCGGACAGGTCCAGGGGAACGGAAACTTTATACAGGGGTTGCCAACGGGCGCTAGTCACCAGATATTGCACATTCAGCCGAACGGTTTCCTCCTGCATGGCATTGAAAAGGATCTCAATCGCCTGTTTGGATGCCCTGGTGCGGCCGCTGACGGCGGCGAGTTCTTTTTGGACTTTTGCAATTTCCCTGTCCATGTCTTCCAGGGCAATGTCGAGGGCCTGGCTTTCGGCATAGATAGCTGTGGATGTGGATCCGATAAAGGACAATGTTTCCTGGACGTCTTCCATCTTGGGATAACGGGTTTGCACATCTTTGGGGATTTGTGTTTTTGAAAAAGCAATCAGCCCTTCCAGGAAAGATTCCTTTTTGATGAGAACCCTCTTTTTGTCGGACAAGCCCTTTCGGGATTGTTTCAGTTTTCTGAGTTTTTCCGAAAGGCTGTTGACCTGGTCCTGAGGAAAGTCGGCCAGGGGAATCTGTTTGATCTGAACACTGACCATCTCTCCACTCCCAAAAACCTGGGCGGACACGGAGTCCTTGTCCACGTTAAATGCAGTGGTTTCAACAAGCAGTTCGTTCATGCCGGGTTTTAAATGGGTCTGTCCTTCCCTGACGACCATGGCTTGATTGGAAAAAAGGGTGACTTCCGAAATCTGGGATGATACGAATTGAGAGGTATGACCCAGGGTCGGAAAAGAGAAAAAAACGAATAAAATGAACAGGGTGGTTTTTTTCATGGTTCCTCCAAGAGCAGTATTCCAGGGTTATGATTTTTGATTTTGGATGGTGATATGGAACGGGCCCATGTATATAATATTTTAAGTAAAGTAACAACCGCTGAACCCAAACAGACAAGGCTTGTATCGCTCGAAGGATTTCATTTTTGGGTTAAAGGAGGTGATGGAGATGGCATATAATAAACGCTCTAAAGAGATAGTTACCGTCCTTTAAAGACCGGCTTTCGCTTTTCAATAGCAGCGGTGACAGCTTCAATGCCATCTTCACAGATGAGCATGGCGGCATTTTTCTGAGCGACATACTTGAGACCTGCCGATGTACCATGTTCGGCAGTAAAGCGTAAAACATCCTTGACGCCCTGGACGGCAAGGGGTGAGTTGTCCGCTATTTCCTGGGCCAATGCTTCGGCTTTTTGAAGCAAAGAGGCTTTGTCCTTGCACAGGTGGGTGACAAATCCAATCTCAAGGGCCTCTTCTCCGGTAAAATCCCTTCCGGTAAGGCAGAGCTCCTTTGCCCAGGGCTCACCCACAATTCGGTGAAGTCGCTGAGTGGTACCCAGGTCTGCGACAAAGGCCAGCTTGGTTTCACGAACAGAAAAGATCGCGTCTCTGGTTGCCAGGCGTATGTCGCAGGCACAGGCAATGTCGACACCGCCGCCAATACAATGGCTGTGTGATGCCAGGATTACCGGCTTGTTGCACAATTCGATTATATTGGTGCTGGTCTGCCCATAGAGAATGGTTCTGCGAAGGCGTTCTCTGTAGTCGGCTGTTTTCTTTTGGATCAGGCCTGCCAAAGCGGCCAGTTCCAAGCCGGCGCAGAAGCTTTTCCCTGCCCCTTTGATAACGATGACCCGGGTATCATCGTCCTGATCCAGTTGGTGGAAGCAGGCGACCATTTGTTCAAGCATTTGGAAGTTCAATGCGTTGCGTTTTTTAGGTCTGTTCAGTGTTATCCAGGCAATGTGGCCCTGCTTGTCGCACTTGATCAGGCTGCTTTCGCTCATGTTTTCCTCCCCCTATGATGGTGAGTCATGGACAAAATCGTGAAGTGTTTTTATTAATAGAACAGATGTAAAAAAACAAGATCAATAAGACATGCAGGCCTATGATGGCTATTTTGATTTAACGGTTTTATTTTGACAATGATACATCGATTTTTTAGCATCAATCCCTATGGAAATGAAATCAAATTCAAATATGGCGTTTACAGAGAAGGACGATACCCGGGAGCTTGTCAGGGTGATCGCGGTGGATCGCGATCAGTATGTTGTTGGAACGGACCGGCGGGAAATAAGAGCGGAAATTACCGGCAGGCTCATGTTCAGCGCGCAAAGTCCTTTGGATTATCCAGCTGTGGGTGACTGGGTGCAGGTTCAAATGGTGGACCAGGGTACCCGTGCCATCATACATGATGTTTGCCAGCGGAAAACCGTATTAAAACGCAAAACCGCCGGTAAGAAGATATCCCACCAGCTTATTGCTGCCAATATCGACACGGCTTTTATCATCCAGTCCCTGGATGCCGATTACAACATCAGAAGGTTGGAGCGTTACATGGTCATGGTCTATGATGGTGATATCCAACCGATGGTGCTTCTGAGCAAAAGCGATCTGCTTTCAGCTCATAGTGTCGAGATGCGATTGGTTGAAATCGGTTCCATCTTTCCAGCGTTGGATATGATTGCATTCAGCAACAAAACCGGCAACGGCTTAGACCAAATTCAAGCCCTGTTGATCCCCGGAAAGACCTATTGTCTGTTGGGATCTTCCGGTGTGGGAAAGACCACCCTGTTGAACGGCTTGCTTCACAATGCTCTGTTCGAGACACGCGAGGTAAGAGAAAAAGATGGCAAGGGCCGGCACACCACCACCCGCCGACAGCTGATACGCCTGAAAAATGACGCCATGATCATTGATACACCCGGCATGCGGGAGCTTGGAAGCCTTGCCGTGGACAGTGGGTTGAAGACCGCCTTTCATGAGATTGATCAGCTGTCAAGCACCTGCCGTTTCCATGATTGTTCACATACACAGGAAAAGGGGTGTGCGGTCCTGTCTGCTGTAGCAGAGGGCCGCGTTTCAAAAAAACGCTTTCAGAACTATTTGAAAATGAAGAAAGAATCCATGTTTCATGAAATGTCCTTTCAAGAAAAAAAGAAAAAAGATAAGCAATTTGGTAAGATGGTAAAGTCGGTGATGAAATCCAAGAAAAAAAAACGCTAACAAGCAAAGGAGACACAGATGAAATGGATCGCAGGTTTCCGTAAGGGCTCATGATTCGGTGCATGCTTTTGGCGGCAAGGTTATGACCCTGGAACTGCCATAAAATAAGGGTTCGAGGGGTCAAGGGTTCGAGGGTCCGAGGGTGGCTGATAGCCATGAGCAATTAGCAGCATCCTAGCTTCCCAGCCGATAAAAGGCCAAGTGAGATTCTTCATCAACAGAGAGGTCAGCCATGCAAAAAATAAGACATATTGCCCGTGTTATAAAAAGTCAGCCCACGCTGGAAGGTGCCGGTGTTCACCTCAAAAGAGTCTTTGGGTTCGGGAATACGGCGTTGTTCGATCCCTTCCTGTTGTTGGACGATTTTCGCTCGGAGAATCCCGACCATTATCTGAAGGGCTTCCCCTGGCACCCGCACAGGGGTATTGAGACCATTACTTATGTTGTTGACGGGCAGGTGGAACATGGCGACAGCCTGGGTAATTCAGGGGTTATTTCTTCCGGTGATATCCAGTGGATGACGGCCGGCAGCGGTATTATCCACCAGGAAATGCCCAGGGGAGATAACGCGGGTCGCATGGGCGGGTTTCAGCTATGGGCAAACCTGCCCTCAGACGAGAAGATGACTCAGCCACGTTACCGGGATGTGACCCAGGACCAGATTCCCGAGGTGGTGTTGGGCAATGGTACCTCAATCCGAATTATTTGTGGCCATGCATATGGGAAGCAGGGCCCGGTTCAGGATATTTTCATTGATCCATCCTATCTGGACATCCGGATTCCACCGGGGCAGGTATTCACGCATCCAACCCAGCAAGGACACACCGTATTTGCCTACATTATCAATGGTCAGGGGGTTTTTGACCCGGATGCCATTGCGTCTTCGGCACAAGATGACGATGATACAGCGAACATGATATCCAATGAAACCCTTGTGCTTTTTAATGACGGACGCCAGGTAAGGGTTTCCACGATAAATACTGCGGTTCGATTCTTGTTGATTTCCGGCAAGCCCATCAGGGAACCGGTGGCCTGGCAGGGTCCTATTGTCATGAATACCCAGGAAGAACTCCGGATTGCATTTGAAGAATATCAAAAGGGGACTTTTATTAAATAAGCAGGTCAAGCTGTTTAGCTGACCGAAGGTTGAGTTATTTAGTTTGAAACCCAACATGCCTGCCAAAGATTTCAACCCATAAACGGTTGGTGATAGAGGAGGAGATGATGAATGCTGTGGATTTTGAAAACATAAGCCCGGAAACATTCAGACAATACCAAAAAGACCACAAGGAGAAGGATTATCTTCTGGTGGATGTCCGTCAGCCGGATGAATATATCCATGGACATATTCCCGGGTCAAAGTTGATACCCCTCGACGAACTGGAAACCCATCTTTCGGAACTGCCTGGGGATAAAGATCTTTTTTTTTACTGTCACAGCGGTGCCCGTTCCCAAGCCGCGGCTATCATTTCCCTGGACAGCGAAATTCCGCTCCGGAAGGTACACAATCTGGTTGGCGGAATAATGGGTTGGGATGGTCAATCGCTGGCTGATCTTCCCAGGGTGGCCATCTTTGAAAAAGACGCTTCCATGCCCGATCTCATGCTGACAGCCATGGGACTGGAAAAGGCGGCCTTGCGGTTCTATGAATCTGTTTTTGACAGCCACGCCAAGGCACCCTATGCACCTATCCTTGAGACGCTCTCCCGGGCCGAGGAGGCTCATGCCAGGGCCATTTATACCTACTGGCAGCCAACACAGGAGAATCCACTGTCTTTCAAGGAGCTCTTTGAAAGCCTGGACGGGGAAATTCTTGAAGGGGGCGAAAAACTGATGGATGCCATTCAGCGGCTGGCATCTTTAGCGGGTCAGGGGTGTATGGCTCTGATGGAGTTTGCGCTCAATATTGAAATCCAGGCTTATGACTTATATAGAAACATGGCCAATATATTGACAGAAGCAGCCGAACAGGAGGCCTTTCTTTCTATTTCTCAAATGGAAAAAAAGCATATGGAGCTGCTGGCAAAGGTTTTCAAGGAATGTGTCGATTAATAGAAGTCACAAGCACTGAAGATGTTCAGGTCATACGGGAATTGTTTGACGAGTACGCGGTTTCCATCGGCATCGATCTGACATTTCAGAACTTTGAACAGGAATTGATCCATATCGCGGATATCTACATGCCGCCGGAGGGGGCATTGCTTCTGGCAAAACAGGATGGTATGCCAGCGGGCTGTGTGGGGTTGCGGAAAATGGAAGGCCGGCGTTGTGAAATGAAACGTTTGTATGTTCGACCAAAATTCAGAGGTAAGGGACTTGGCAGGGCGCTATGCAGCCGAATCATCCTAAAAGGGCGGCAACTCGGTTACAGGGAAATGCTCCTGGACACCCTTTCAAGTATGATTGGCGCTCAGGCCCTCTACCGCTCACACGGCTTTAGAGAAACCGTGCCGTATTACCACAACCCTCTACCCGAGGCACAATACATGCAACTGACACTGGATGAATCAGAAAATGGATAAAGCACCCCAACTGGACCTGCCGTTTCGTGCCCTAGGAGACAAGGAGGGTGATTCCGTACCACCGGGCCTGCCCGGTATTGTGGATTCTCATGTTCATATTTTTCCGGAGCCTGTTTTCAAAGCCCTGTGGGAGTGGTTTGAGAAAAATGCATGGCCCATCCGCTACAAGGGTACCACACCTGAACTCCTGGAATATCTTTTGAAACGGGGGGTGGCTCATATCGTTGCCCTCCAGTATGCACACAAACCAGGCATTGCACGGGATCTCAACCAGTATATGATAGACCTGTGCCGGAAATTTTCCGGGCGTGTCACCGGCATGGCCACGGTTTTCCCTGGTGAGGCAGATGCTGCGGCTATCCTTAAAGAGGCTTTTACCGCCGGCTTGCAAGGCGTTAAGCTGCATGCCCATGTTCAGTGCTTTGATATGAACAGTCCGGACATGGATCCTATCTATGAGGTTTGTTCAACAAGCGGAAAACCACTGGTCATGCATGTAGGAAGAGAGCCCAAGAGCGAATCATATATGTGTGATCCTTATGTGCTCTGTCGGGCAGATAAACTGGATCAGGTGTTGAGAGGCTACCCTGAACTCAAGATCTGTGTCCCCCACATGGGGATGGACGAATATGCGGCATATCAGCGCATGACGGAAACATACGACAATCTCTGGCTTGACACATCCGTGGCCTGCGCCGATTTTCTGCCTACGGAACAGCGCGTCCGCTTTGATGAGATGCGGGTCGATCGTATTATGTATGGCTCGGATTATCCCAATATCCCTTATGCATGGGACAGGGAAATCAAACAAATCCAGAAAGCCCAACTTTCAAGGGCATCCATGGGTAAAATATTCAGGGAGAATGCCCTGCAGTTTTTTAACATTGCCGATATTGAAGATGCTTCGCGGCTTGCTGACGGGAATGTTCTGCCATGCGGCAGTGTTTTGCCGCAACCCTAAGGATTTTTGTTAAGTAGCTAAAACTCAGAAAATCAGAGGAGAGACTTCATTGGTGCTCACCATACGCCGGGCTTCTGAAAAAGACATTGCTGTTCTTACGGACTTGAGTAGAAAAACGTTTGAAGAGGCTTTTGGAGATCAAAATGACCCTGAAGACATGCGAACCTATCTGGGCGATTCCTTTTCCATGGCACAGATTACCCAAGAGTTGTCGGATCCGGAGACGACATTTCTCCTGGCCTATCATCAGGATACACTTGTGGGATATGCCAAGATACAAGGAGGTCCGGCGCCGGATTGTATCCGTGATGTTAAAGCGATTCAGTTGAGCCGGGTGTACATAATATCGCATCACATGGGAAGGGGATTTGGGTCTCAGCTCATACAAGCCTGTATGGATGAATCTCTTCAACAGAGATACACGTCCATCTGGCTGGGGGTCTGGGAGGTAAACGTGGATGCACGGCGTCTATATGAACGTTTGGGGTTTGTCAGGACGGGTGCCAAAAAATTTATTCTTGGTACGGATGTTCAGCAGGATGTGGTTTATGCACGGTCTGTGTAAAATACTCTTTTTTTGAATGAGCTATTATAATAAAAAAACAATATACACGGTCGATCCATCTCCAAAGAGGGCTGTGGTTTTGTCTCATAAAATCGTTTGGTTGATTTTAGACGCCAGGGAGGAATCATGAAAGAAACATTGAAGACCGGAATTCATTATGAATTCAAATATAAGATTACAGAAAAAGCATCACAAAAGGTGCCATCATGACACTGAAGAAACTCAATTTCAAAGGGAGCGGCGGCAATCAACTGTCGGCGCTTTTGGATATGCCCGCAGACAGTCACCCTGAAGCATTTGCATTGTTTGCTCATTGTTTTACCTGTACCAAGAATCTCAAGTCCATCAATCATATCAGTCGGGCGCTAACCCGTGAACGGGTTGCGGTTTTACGGTTTGACTTTACGGGTCTGGGGGAAAGTGAAGGTGATTTTGCCGACACCAATTTTTCAACGAACATTGCAGATTTGGTGGCCGCTGCAGACTTTCTTGAAAGCGAGTACGAAGCGCCCAAAATTCTGATTGGTCACTCCCTGGGTGGGGCGGCTGTGCTGCAGGCCGCCGGGAAAATACGATCCAGTAAAGCGGTTGCCGTCATTGGTGCGCCGGCAGACCCTGCACATGTCATGCGACACTTCAAAGACCACCAGGAGACCATCGCATTGGACGGTGAGGCGGAAATTGCCATAGAGGGCAGACCCTTCAGGATAAAGAAGCAATTCCTGGATGATCTGGGAGCGGTTCAGATGGAAAAGGCGGTTCGAAATCTGAATAAAGCCCTTCTTATTTTTCACTCACCTGTGGACAATACCGTTGGTATCGACAATGCAGCCAGGATCTTTCAATATGCGCGGCACCCCAAAAGTTTTATTTCCCTGGATCAGGCGGATCATCTGCTCATGAATGCAAGCGATGCCAGATACGTCGGAGCCATGATAGCTTCCTGGGTACGGAAATACCTAAGCATTGATCGGCCGAAAACCCTCGAGGGAAGCCTAGCGAAGAACCGTGTTGTGGCCCGAATCGGTGAAACCGGATTTCGAACGGAAATCATGGCCAACGGGCTTTCCTTGGTTGCCGACGAGCCGGTTTCCGTTGGTGGAACGAACATGGGACCGACACCCTATGACTATCTCGTGGCCGGTCTGGGGGCTTGTACTGCCATGACCCTGCGCATGTATGCGGACCGCAAACAATGGCCCCTGGAAGAGGTGGTGGTTTCCTTGTCCCACAAGAAAGTTCACGCCACAGACTGCCAAACATGCGAAACAAACCCGGTCATGGTGGATAGGATCGAAAGAGACGTGGAAGTGACGGGGCCCCTGGATGCATCCCAGTCTAAACGCTTGATGGAAATTGCTGACAGGTGCCCGGTTCACCGAACGCTGGAATCCAAGGTTGAAATAAAGACAAGCCTAAAACCCAGTTGAGGGTTGTATTTTTTATTAAATATTGAAAGCCTCAACTGGGGCTAGGCTCAGATGATGGATGAACAGCAAAGGAGATAAAGCAGAATGAAACGCAAAGCATGTGAGGTGACAGACCCTGAGAGGATAGAAAGCATTCTTTCAAAAGCCACCATCGGTCGCATGGCAACCACCGATTTAGAAGGCTACCCTTATATTACGCCGGTAAATTTTGTGTCTTATCAGGGAAACATCTATTTTCATTGTGCATTGACCGGCGATAAACTGGACAATATCACGCGCAATGCAAAGGTCGGTTTCCAGGTCGACATACCGTTGGCATACCTGGATTCACAGTTTTCCAATGATGGCTCACCATGCAAGCTTCACCAGTTTTATCAGTGCGTTATCATTCGCGGAACAGCCCGGGTGGTAGATGAAACGCAGCTTAAAATCGATGCCTTGAACGCCCTTGTGGAAAAACATGAAACAGGCAGGTCTCTTGAAAAAGTACATGAAGGCATGCCGGACTACAAAACCTGTGCGGTCGTCGAGATCCATCCGGAAAGAATATCCGCCAAAAGTGACTTGGCACAGGGGAAACCAGATAATGTGAGGGCGGAGCTTGCAGCATATTTCAAGAAACGGAACGGGTCAAAGGATCTGGAAACCATCAAAGAAATGGGTATAGATTCTGACAAGAAATAGCAGCCATGCGATTATGGTCAGCTTCAATATGAGTGGCAGCATTTGAAAGCCAAGCTCAGGGAAAGAGCCCCGGATCAGTATAATGTTCTTTATCGTGTCAGGGTGCCGGAGCCACACCCAATTTTTAACATCGTCAAAGGTGAAGTTCGCAACTGGGAGAGGATCAAGCCATGAAAGAATGCAGGGATTGTAAACATCAGGTGAGCGAGCAGGCGTATATGTGTCCCAGTTGTGGCGCCTTGCATCCGGCAAATCCTAAGTGGGATGGATGGGGGTATGAATACAAATCAAAGGCCACTTTTCTGGGTCTGCCCCTGGTACATATCTCATTTAAGTATCGCATGAACAAGATGCCGGTGGTTGCCAAGGGTGTCATTTCCATTGGCCAGTTCGGGGTTGGGATTATCAATGTTTCCCAATTCGGTGTCGGCCTTATCAGCATCAGTCAGTTTACTATTGCCGGGTATGCTATTGCGCAGTTTGCCATTGCATATTCCTGTATCGCCCAGATCGCTTTGTATGTTGACCAAGGTTATGGTCAGGTTGTGCGTAAGCTGTCATCGGTTTTGGGTGGGTTCTAACCCGGAAAGAGATATCCAGTGGAACAAGAACATCGTACCCTATTGATATTAGACGGTATTATAAACCTGGTACTGGGTCTTCTGCTCCTGTTGGTTCCCTTTGGCGTGGCATCTTTTCTGGGGGTACCGGAAACGGTTTCCTCTTTATACCCGTGCGTCCTCGGAGCGGTTCTCTTCGGCATCGGTATTGCCCTGCTCCTGGAGGTGCGGGGTGACTCTAAAGGTTTCCGCGGGTTGGGTATGGGCGGGGCGATTGTCATTAATTTTTGTGGTGCGGGGACTCTGTTGGGATGGTTGTTGATGTCATCCCCTGATCTGCCCATGCGTGGCTGGATACTCTTGTGGTGTATCGCCCTGGTGGTGTTGCTGGTGGGTGTGGTGGAGTTGGTCAGCAAGTCTTGGCGGGAATAGGGGCCTTAATCCTATGAAAAATAATAATAATAAATGGTTAAACAACTGGATGCAATCTCGGGATATTCCGCTCTGGGGGGCTGCGGATATTCACAAGCTGTGCTTCCATATTGGGGGGGATCGAAAACCCTATCCGGGTGCCGTTTCATGGGCCATTCCCATTCCACCCGAAATAATGGCCGGTTTAAACAACGGTCCGACACAGGCATATGCCGATGCATACTCCCAAGTCAATGTACGCATCACCGAGATAGCACAGCTGCTTTCAAAAGCCATTGCTCAAAAAGGATTTCGTGTTTATCCCTTGGCAGCATCAGACCGGACGGACAAGGAAAATATCAGAGGCGAGTTTCCTCACAAAACAGCTGCCACGCTTTCCGGGCTGGGGTGGGTCGGACGCCATTGCCAGCTGGTGACCCGGCCCTTTGGGCCATGGGTACGCCTGGGAACGGTCTTTACAGACATGCCCATGGTCTATGGAACACCTCTTAATCGCGGATTTTGCGGTACCTGCAACGCCTGTGTCCATGCCTGCCCTGCCGGAGCTTTGTCCGGAAAAGATTGGAAACCTGGTATTGAAAGAAAGGAAATACTGAATGCGGCTGTCTGTGACCGATGGAAAAAAGAGCACTATTTTCAGTTTCATAATGGGCATAACTGCGGGATATGTTCATCGGTCTGCCCCTATGGATTGAAACATCTTGGGCGCAGGCAAAACATTTCAGCATGACCTTTGTTTTATTCGCAAGCGTTTGGTATCTCAATCTATCACTTCATGTATTCCTCAATTTCATTTCTTGAAAACAAGACCCTTCCATCCATCCCTCCAGCCACGGTTATGGTTTGTCCGCTTACATGTCCTGCTAATTTATCGGAAGAGAGATATAGAATCGCGTGTGTGATATCGGAAGGTGTTGCAACCTTGCGTAGAGGAATTGTTTGCATGATTTTTGATCGTGTTGCTTTGTTGGATAACGCTTCTTCTGCCATCGGTGTTATCGTCCATCCTGGATTTACTAAATTCACCCGTCCGCGAACAGAAAGATGAATAATTTCGTTCTTTAAGGTCATCAGCAACCCTCTAAGCCCCGCTTTTGAGGTAGAATAATCACAATGCCCTGCTTCGCCAATTTCTCCTGCAGTTGAGCCCACAAGAACCAGAGATGCATCCGCTCCTGGATACGTCTTCAAATTAGCAAAGAAGTGCTTTGCACAGAGAAATACGCCTGTCAGGTTGACTGCTATCGTTTTTTGCCATTGTTCAATAGACATCTCATGTGCCGGCACTTCCTCATGAGAGGCTATTCCCGCATTTGCGACAGCAACGTCGACTCTTCCAAAAACTGTATTTGCTTCTGTAAAAAGAAAGGCCACTTCAGACTCATGACGAACATCAACTTTCACAATGTTCAGTTGCTCAGGGTATGACTCTGTGAGAGCTGCCATGTCTCTCGGATCACTATGGTAGCTGGCTGTAACGTTTGCACCTTCTGCAAGGAAAAATGATATTGAATCAAACCCGATTCCGCTTGAGGCACCGGTAATGACAACATGTTTGCTTTTTAATCCTGTCTTCATCAGAAAATCCTCCATAGTTTTAAATTTTATTGAAGATCGAAACCTGTTTATTACGCTGTTATTCCCAAAAAGAGTGCCTTAGAAGGCGATTGGTTTTTATACCAAAGCAAGGATTGTCTGGAAAGGGGTATGGGTTTGTTCTTGAAAAAAAACCTCAGACTCAATACATTTATTTGAAAATTAAATATATGGAAAAGAAAAGATGCATATCAAGATATTTACAACCGGCGGAACCATTGACAAGATTTATTTTGATGCAACCAGCGAGTATCAGGTGGGGCCGCCGAATATTTCAGCGGTTTTTGACGAGTTAAAGCTGGGATTTACCTATACGATTGAATCTTTGATGAAAAAGGACAGCCTGGAACTCAACGATGAGGACCGGGAAACGATATTTCGTGCAGTAGAAAAAGAGCTTGCTCAAAGAATTCTTATTACCCATGGAACAGACACCATGGTTCAAACGGCTAAAAAACTTGCCGGCATCCAGGGAAAAACCATTGTTTTAACGGGTGCGCTCAAACCGGCCCTTTTCAAAACCACCGATGCGGTTTTCAACATCGGCTGCGCCGTTATCGCCGTCCAGACACTTGGGCCCGGCATCTACATTGTCATGAATGGGTGTGTGTTTTCGCATGATCATGTCAGAAAAAATGTTAAACAAGGCATATTTGAGACATTTTAATTGTCTATTGGTTTGATAATAAAACAGAAAAAAGAGCTGAACGAAGCGTGTCATTGTTTGTATCGGGGTATTATTGTGCCGAAAGTGTTCTATCGGCCATTGCGGAAGCGTATGGGAGACAGTCCAAACGCGTACCAAAAATAGCCACCGGTTTCTGTCGCGGCACCTCGAGGATGTGTGGGCAATGGGGTGCTGTCAATGGAGCGATTTTGAGCATTAACCTGTTGACGGGCAGAACAGGAATAATCTGAAGGAAAAGTCATGAGCAAATACTGGAGCCAAATTATCCAAGCGTTGAAGCCCTATGTTCCGGGCGAACAACCCAAAGATAACTGTTTCATTAAACTGAATACCAATGAAAACCCTTATCCCCCATCGCCCAACGTCATCGATGCAATTAGCAAGGAGACCGATGCCTCCCTGCGGCGGTATCCGGACCCCAATTGTGAGGCATTGAAACAAGCCATTGCGGAATATTATTCGGTGAAGAAGGGGAACGTTTTTGTAGGCAACGGTTCGGACGAGGTTTTAGCGCTTTCCTTTATCAGCTTTTTCAAGCAACGCCAGCCCATTCTTTTTCCAGATATTTCTTACAGTTTCTATGAGGTCTATTGCCGTATTTTTGAAATTCAAAATATCCGGGTTCCCCTGACAGCGGCCCTGGATATTTCCCTGGCGGACTATGCGCAACCCAATGGCGGTATTATTTTTCCGAACCCCAACGCACCCACGGGGAAATTGCTTTTATTGGATTCCATTGAAAAGCTGTTGAAGCAGAATGACAGAAGCGTTGTTATTGTCGATGAAGCTTATATCGATTTTGGCGGTGACACGGCTATTGCGTTGATTGATAAATATCCAAACTTGTTGGTGGCCCAGACATTTTCAAAGTCAAGATCACTGGCCGGCTTGCGCGTGGGCGCAGCCCTGGGATCTGAAGAACTTATCGAAGGCCTTGAACGGGCCAAGAATTCCTTCAATTCCTACCCTCTGGACAGACTGGCCATTGCCGGCGCTGTAGAGGCCATCAGGGACGAGGCATACTTTCAATCGACCTGTAAAAAGGTGATGGAAACACGGGAGCGTACTGTTGCAGCACTGTCTAAAATGGGTTTTTCGATTGTTCCTTCCAGGGCGAATTTTGTTTTTATCAGACCCAAGGGGATACAGGCCAGGGAACTCTATACCCGACTCAAGGATGAAAAAATATTGGTTCGATATTTTGATAAACCACGCATAGATGAATACTTGCGGGTCACCATCGGTACCGATGCAGACATGCAGACATTTATCGAAAAGACTGCCCAGATTGTTGCGGCAGCTTGAATCCGCCCATGCGGGTGGAAAATCAGTAAGGAAATACCCATTGGACATCTGGATTGTCTCCATCATACTCATGGGAACCCTGATTCTTTTTGTCACCGAAAAGATACCAATTGCCTTGACCGCCATCGGGATCATGGTGACATTGGTGGTTTGTCAGGTCCTGGAGCCACAGGAATCGGTTGCCGGGCTGGCGCACCCTGCGGTTGTGACGATTGGTGCCATGTTTTTAATCAGCAGAGGTTTGGTAAGGACCGGTTCGGTTGAATATATTGCAAGGCGGATTATTCGAATGACCAGGGGGAACCCTGGGCTGACCACTATTTCAATTTTGCTGGTGGTGGCTGTGGCATCTGCCTTTATCAACAATACACCCGTCGTCATTCTTTTTATACCCGTTGTGATGACCATGTGCTGTGAGTTTAATTTAAGCCCTTCACGCTTTCTCATTCCTGTTTCCTATGCATCGATTCTTGCGGGAACCTGCACGCTGATCGGTACGTCAACCAATATTATTGTGAGTGATTTAAGTGCCCAGCAAGGCCTAGAACCCATATCATTTTTTGAGTTGTCGATTGTGGGTATTCCCATTGCCATCGTGGGAATTCTCTTTCTGCTTGTTGCTGCACCCAAACTCATGCCTGCACTGGCAAACCCGGTCTGCCAGATTCAGGATAGTGAAAACCGAAAATACCTGGCTGAGTTGCAGATTCCGCGAGGCAGTAATTTTATTGGCAAGGAGCCTGTGGCATTGTTCAGGGAAAAATATCCGGATGTCCTGGTTCTGGAGTTAGTAAGGTATTCTCATATTTTTCACCCTTCCAGGGATTCGGTTTCCATCGCCGCCGACGATATTCTGCTTGTAAAAGGTTCGGTAAACGATCTGGTGGGTATCATCCACCAGGAGGATGTATATTTACCCTCTTCGGAAAAAGGTTTATCCTTTGGGGTCACCAAAAATGAATCTCTCGTGGTCGAGATTATCATAACCTCTCAATCCACCATGTTGGGCCAGCGACTGATCGAAACCCGTCTGATGAAGGACCCGGACATTCATGTCATGGCCATCAAACGAAGCAATCTGCATTTTACGGAAAAACAGGTTCAGGATGTGAAACTGAAAAATGGGGATATGATCCTCGTCTGGTGTTACAGTGATAAGCTGGCAGACCTGCGGGCGGAAAGCGACTATCTCATTGTCGAGGATGTCTACGAAGAAATAATTCACAAGCGAAAAACATGGATCGCCACAACTATCTTTGCGGGAATGGTTGTTTTTGCGGCTTTTGGATGGGCCGATATTATGATATGCGCTCTGGCAGCGGCATTCCTGATGGTTTTTACAGGATGTCTCCAGATGCGGGATGCGTATCGGGCCCTGCAGGGGAATATCCTGTTGCTCATTGCCGGAACCATTGCGCTTGGGACAGCCATGGAGAAAACAGGTGCTAGCCAACTGTATGCTGAGATGTTTGTGTCCATGTTTTCTGGGTGGTCGCCGGGTATCATTTTAGGTGGTATGATCCTTTTGACAAGCATCAGCACCCAGATTTTGAGCAATAATGCCACAGCAGTCCTCATGGTTCCCATTGCCGTGTCGACCGCCATTGGTATCGGTGTAGACCCAAAACCGTTTATTATCGGTATCTGTTTTGGTGCCAGCGCCTGCTTTGCCACACCCATCGGTTACCAGACAAACCTCTTGGTGTATACACCGGGCGGTTATCGGTTCAGCGACTATTTGAAAATGGGTGTCCCGCTGAATCTGCTTGTGGTGATATTGGCAACCGTTTTGATTCCAGTCTTTTGGCATTTTTAATCAGATTTTAACGTGGTTGATTTCTTATGACAGAGACCCGTCACAGGCATTTTTTGGCCGACACCTACCCGCCCCAAAACCACATGCTCAGAGATCTTTCCATTGAGGTGGTGGCAAAAGGAAAGGAGGGCGCGACGATTCAGGCGCCAGTGGTTCCCCAGACCTGTTCGGAAAGTGGTTGCATGTATGTGGGCTTGCTGGCGACGCTGGTGGACGTACTGGGCGGTGTGATCGCCATACCAGCGGTTTCGCCGGACTGGATTTCAACATCGAATCTATCGATCCATACCACCCAACACGTACTGTCCGGACGGGTATTGGCTGAGGGTCACGTTCTGCGTGCCGGCCGTACTTCCGTTGTTATCGGTGTCGAAATTCTGATAGAAGAAACCGGTGTGTCCCACAAGATGATGCCGGCAGGTTTTGCCATGATAACCTATTCACGGCTACCGGGAAACAAGACGAAACGACACATGAAGACAACCGACAAGCCCCAGGATTCTGTACGGTTTTCACTGGAAGGAACGGGCTTGCACAAACCGTTTGTGGAAAAAGCCGGTGTTCGAATCCTCGATCGTGCAGCAGGCCGGCTGGTATTGAAAATGGATGACTATGTCCGCAACAGTCTTGGCTCGCTCCAAGGCGGCATGACGGCCTTTCTGGCAGATCTGGCCGGGCAATATGTTGTCTGCAGGGGCGCGGGAAAACCCGGGCAGACGCGTGACCTTGTTATTCACTATATGTCACCAGGCATTACAGGCCCTTTTCAAACCACGGCAGAAGTATTACGTATGGATCAACATTCCGCATTGACACGCATCCGTGTGGTTGATCAGGGAAATGATCATCGACTCATGGCAGTCGTTCTGAACACGGTTCGTTTATCACCCGATGCATGAACGAGCCAGCTCGAACATTTCATGAAGCGTGACAAAGAATTTTTACCTTGCGGGAACAGCGTGGGCCGTCCGGGCGGACGTTAGACAAGCTTGTTATTCTTAGGGGAATTCACTTTATACATTTGTTGGTATTTCAAGACGTTCTTTATGAAAGTCCTGGTTTGAAGAAATGGAGGGATGCCGTTGTAATGCCTGACATAGCGACTGCCGGCATTATAGGCTGCCAGAGCGAGCTTGGTATCTCCGCCGAAACGCTTGAGCAGTTTCTTGAGATATCGTACTCCCCCGGTGATGTTTTCTTCGGGATCGAATATATCTTGGACGCCAAGTGATTTGGCGGTATTGGGCATCAATTGCATCAAACCGCCGGCCCCTTTTTTTGAGACAGCCCGGTGGTTATAGCGTGATTCCGCCATGATGACGGCTTTGACGAGTGCTGGGTCGATTTGGTTTCGTTGTGCAACCGTCTCGATGATCGCACTATAAAGTAGGTGGGGGGTACCCAGATAAACAGACACCGAACTACCTGTCTGTGAGAGGCGCTTGTGATGACCCACAGGACGGGCGATCTGGGAGGGTGTCGGCAGCTTTGCCGGTGGTATCGATTTATCTGCAAGAATCAGTACGGCGCTTTGATGACTGCTGATAGCGTTCGGAACGGAAAGAATGCTAAAAGCAAAGAATATGGCCAATATGGTTTTTAGGGTATTCATATGTTTTACGCAATAAGCTTCAAATAGTATCTGGTTTTTTGTTGTTGACGGTTTATGTCTAACAACAGCAACTTTGATGCCAGAAAAGAAAAAATTATTTTCATAATGATATTTAAGTGTTGTATCGTATGTTATCCGATTTTTATATAAAATAATTCCATTTAGCTGTGTAATTTGTTGCCACTTTTCATGGTAAAGAGGTA
This sequence comes from uncultured delta proteobacterium, assembly GCA_963842925.1. Classification (GTDB taxonomy): domain Bacteria; phylum Desulfobacterota; class Desulfobacteria; order Desulfobacterales; family B30-G6; genus B30-G6. The sequence goes on along the minus strand of CAWJIL010000012.1, from coordinate 121,539 downwards.
ATCAGGAAACAGGATGTGTCAACTATTTAAAGCGACTACAAGGTTTGTTTGACAGCATCAGGCGGAAATGTCTTGCGCCAGAACCGATCAGGTTCGTGAAATTTCCGGGATAGCTTGCCGATCGTGCTTGTCCGTCAATCCATGACCAAAACCGCATCAGCACAAGAAAAGGAGAAACAGATGAATTATCATAATCTTACGGTTACCATCGGGGATGATTTCGTCGGCGAGATTATGCTCAATCGGCCCGAAAACCTGAATACCTTTAATTCACCCATGGCACTGGAGCTGGACCAGGCGTTCCATGATTTGGATAAGGAGCGTACGGTAAGGGTTATTATCCTGAAAGGTGCGGGTAAAGCCTTCTGTGCCGGGATCGATGTCAGTGAGTTTTTCGAAAAAAGTACCATGGAATACCGTTCCTGGGTGGAGCGCATGGAGAATCCTTTGATAACCATCAGCCGTATCAGCAAACCGGTTATCGCTCAGGTTCAGGGAGTGGCGGCAGCCAATGGCGCCGGTCTTGTGGCGGCCTCCGACCTGGCAGTTATGGCAGAGAATGCCCGCCTGGGTTTGACTGCCATCAATGTCGGACTGAACTGTGTGGGACCGGTCGTGCCCGTATCGCGTTCTGTGGGACGCAAAAGGGCGCTGGAACTCCTGCTTTTCGGGGAATTGATCAAAGCCGACAGGGCCATGGAAATGGGACTGGTCAATCGAATCGTCCCCAAAGGGGACTTAGAGACCGAGACCCGGGCCTGGGCGAAAGTCCTGGCCAAAAAGAGCCCTGTTGCCGTACAGATCGCAAAAAAGGCCTTCTATTCAGCTGCCGATCTTGATTATTACAAGGCCTTTGAATACATGAACGAAGCTTTTGCAAGACTTTGCAGCACCGACGATGCCAAAGAAGGCATCAGTTCCTTTTTGGAAAAGCGGATTGCCGAGTGGAAAGAACGCTGATTGAATCTGTCAAACCATAAGAAATTCTTAGGTCTTTCATCTTTTGAAATGCTGGCCATGTTTCGTCGGGGCCTGTTTTATGCCTATCTTTCCATTTACCTGCGGCATTATCTTGGTTTAAGCGTCACAGAGACCACTCTTTTTGCGACCTTGCCGATGATCGTGAATATCTTGTGCCAGACCTTTATCTGGGGGCGCATTTCCGATCGCTTTCAACTGCGGCGGACATTGATTGTCATCGGTGAAATATTGGCAGGTATCGGTACCCTTTTGGTGTGGTATGTGCACCGTAAGTTCGCGCAACCGGCAGCGGCGGGGTATGCCATCATTGTGGGTCTGTCCGTGGTCGAAATCTTCTGGTCCATGTCAAATATTGCCTGGAGTGCCCTGATTTCAGATATCTATACAGACCAGGACAGGAGCCGTATGCTGGGGAGGCTCACCAGTATGGGCGGGCTGGGCAGAATGACAGGGGTCTGGGTGGGCGGCCTGCTGTATGATGGCATGGGAGTTCATTTCTCTGGCTGGGGGTTTTATGAGGGGGGCTTGTTTTTTGTGGCATCGGGCGCCATGTGGATCTCGACACTTCCCTTGCTTTTGCTTCCGGAAGGTGGTTCAAAACCGGTGGAAAAAACAGCAGGAGCGGTTTCTGAGCCGGGGCCTGTTGCTGCCGCAACGCTCTTTTTTACAGTGTTTCTGGTTGGCATGGTATTTATTAACTTTGGCCGCAACTCCGTGGCCATTATCCTGGCCCAATACCTGACCTTGCCGACCGGTATCGGTGTGGGGAGTCGCGAGCTGGGATATATTTTCAATACCCAGTCTGCGGCCATGATCCTTCTGGGCTGGACAACCGGATGGATGAGTCGCAAGATAGGTGATGACATATCACTGATGGCCAGCACCCTGGTGGGTATTTTCGCATTGCTGGTGCTTGCAAAGACCACCTGGCTGCCCCTGATTTATTTTTGTAGTTTTCTGAGAGGTTTTGCCGATGTGATTATCATGGCAACATCCTACACCATGGCATCTGTCCTGATTCCACCGGAAAAACGGGGCCGGTTGTTCGCCCTTTTCAATGCCACATTCTTTTTGAGCTGGGGGCTGGCAGGCACGTTTATTGCCGGACCCATCGTGGATTTGCTGATTAAAAAAAGTATTGCGGAAACAACAGCCTACCAGGTCTCGTTTGCAGTGGCCGCCGGCATTACGCTAATGGGTCTTTTGATCCAGGGCGTATTGAAATGGATGCGATCCTCCAGCAGGAAATAAGAATAAGAACTCCGTTTGACAGTATGTTATCAACTTTTCTGATGTCTTGTACACCGTTGATGCGGTGGAGGTATGTCAGGTTTCACACCGACTCTCTGCACGCCAATATGGTGTTTTTTTTAATTATGAAACGCGCGGGATTTTATCACTGATTCACGCTTTCTCATTCATAGGTCTTATTGGTAATAAACGTGGCACAAGGAATATAATATAGTTAGCCGAGTCGCACCGGAGAATCGGTTTTCATGGGAGGATCTCGAGAACCCGTTCAGGACAATCGAGTCCCGAACATTGCCCGGTCAACCTTCGTTTTCTTCGATGGCCGAATACTCCGGTTTTGTAGCGGATTATATTCGGCGGGACATCACGGAAGCGGAGAAAGGCAACCTTACTAGTCCGGTAAAAACGGCTGTTGACTCGGTGTTACGGGATTTGCGGGACACATTGCGTTTGGCTGTGGACCGTGGGGGCCTGACGGCCGCTTCTCATCGATATCTTGACAAAGAATTTAACCGAACCAATAACCGAATTGCCGTAGGACCTCCGGTATCTAGCACGCGAGAATTGTTGATACTGGCGAAGACTGGAATTATCTCATTTTCTGGTCCCATGCCAAATCTGACCGTGAGAGAGAACACCGGTGCTTTTTTCATTGAGAGCAAACAGGTGGCAGGGTCTGGACGGTCCGTACAACATGTACTTAATGGTAGGATTCACAGTGTTGACTACAAGAACGACAGTTCACAATTGATTCAAAACCTTTATAAACGAGGTTTGGTACGAAATTTTGTCAATGCGGATGATACGGGGTTCTATGAACTCGGCGGTTTGGATGTCACCAATGATTTCAACATTATTAGTGAAGACGGGCAACCACATCCCCACGTGTGCGCCATCGGCATTCCAGTTGAAGGTAAATTCTGGTTCAATGCGGTAGATGCCCGACCCGATGTAGACTCCAACGCCATTGCCCAGTTGAGCAGATGGGTCCAAAATGCGATTTGCCGAATAAGGTCCCGTGAACAAAGAACTTCATAACCGGCTATTTGCCTATTGTGGGATCTAATTCACAGGGTTCTCAGAGAGGCACACGATATGGAGAACACCTGACATTTTGGAATTTAAGACAATATTACCGGTACCATCTGCTTATGCCCAAGTCGCCACAGAAGGGCTTATGCATACACGATTCCGTCTGTTGTGATTATTTTCGCACACCGGTAAAATTTCAGGTGCCTGATATCTTTATGCTGTCCGAGTTAAGCCACCATGTTCTATGCGTTTTTTATTGCTTGTGCTCTGGATAGTAAGATAAAAGAGCCTCAACACTTTCCTTTAGGTTCTTCACGTATTTCATATCAACATTTTGTTTGGCCTTCATTGCTGCAATAATTACCGCATGGTGCTTTAATAAACGTTCAGAATAGTCTTTTTGGCTCGGTTTGACTCGTTGCGTTAAAAAGTAGTCACTGATCGTAGAGATAATTTGCTGGGCATGTTTTTCCTTATTCATCACCCAACGAACCAATTGGTTTTGGGATTGTGCATCGGACTTATCTGCCAACTCAACAATCAAATTAACTGACTTTTCTACGGTAGCGGTATCTTCAAGCATCGATTGAACTCTCGCGTGGTCATCATAGATTCCACATGGAATTTGACAGTGAGCATGTGCGGGTTGCTGCAAAAACAGTATAGATCCGAATACAGTGATGCCAATTAAAATCATTGCTTTTATAAAGCTATTCATCCTTTGGTCCTCCTTTTTTTGATTTAAATTCGAGAAACTGACCATTACAATCAAAAAGCACATAGCAGCAGCTTTAAAAAATTGGATATTACAAGTTATTCAGAACTTCAAAATACCTTGATTCGCTGAGGTAACAAGAATATTTTAAGGTTAAAAATTTTTCAAAGGGGAATACTGGCATTTACCTTTGATTGATGGATACAAGTGCAACTATAAGATATTGTTTAAAATTGTCAGACACCATATGGGTCCGGTCTGTGTAAACTTATCACGAAAAACGCATTTCAAGTTTCAGAATTTCCGCTTCTGCATTCTTGGTTGACTAAGCCAGAGCCGGGACTCCGTCTCTGGCTTAGTTTTTATCCAACAGTTAACGATTAGGTTATTTGGACCCGGATGATGACAGCATTTTTTCCATGACCTGGTCGATGCTGAAGCTTGCCGGCTTCTGACGTGGCGGGAACTCCTGGAACGTTTTCAAGAATTCACCCACATAAGCTTGGGCCGGAACCAGGAAAAACACGTGATCAATCAGCCAGTCGTAGTACGTGTTTGAGGTGAAATAAGCACGCTCATAGGGGTCACGACGCAGATTGAAGATCAACGGCACGCGCAATTCCTTCCAGGGCTCAATCCAGGCTCGCAAGGTGTCTTTACTTTCTTGCTCTAAAAAGATAGCCTTCCAATCATTATAGCGCAGGGCGGTCAGTTCTCCCGTATCAGCAAAGTAAAATATCTCTTTACGCGGGTTTTCTTCGGTTTCCCCAGTAAGTAAGGGCAACATATTATAACCATCCAGATGGACTTTGTAACTGCGGCCAATAGCCTGGGCACCGCCTTTTTTGAGCTTGGCTTTAATATCAGGCTCACCGGCTGCGGCCAGAAACGTGGGCAGCCAGTCCATGTGGTGCATAATATCGTTGGAGACGGATCCCGCCTCGATCTTGCCGGGCCAGCGCACCATGGCAGGCACGCGCCAGCCACCTTCCCAATTGGTGTTTTTTTCACCCTGGAATGGCGTCATACCGGCATCCGGCCAGGTGTTCATGTGAACCCCGTTGTCGGTGGAGTAGAACACGATGGTGTTATCGGCAATTCCCAGCTCATCAAGCTTGTCGAGGATCATGCCGACGTGACGGTCGTGCTCGACCATGCCGTCTCCATATTCATCCTGACCGGAAATGCCGCGCAGCTCTGGCTTCACATGGGTCCGGAAATGCATGCGCGTACCATTCCACCAGGCAAAGAACGGTTTGCCGCTTTTGTGCGCACGCTCCACAAAATCCAGCGTGGCGGCAACCGTTTCATCATCAATTGTCTCCATACGCTTTTTCGTCAACGGACCCGTGTCTTCAATTTTACCGTCGACTGATGATTTGATTACGCCACGTGGACCGTAACGCTTGCGAAATTCCGGGTCTTTGGGGTAGTCCTCGAGCTCCGGTTCTTCCTCGGCATTCAGGTGATAAAGATTTCCAAGAAACTCATCAAAACCGTGATTGGTCGGCAGCATTTCATCTTTATCACCAAGATGGTTTTTACCATGCTGGGCGGTCATATACCCCTGCGCCTTTAAAAGACCGGCAATGGTGGGGTCTTCTTTTTGCATGCCCAGTTCCGCGCCGGGCAGCCCCACTTTGGAAAGACCGGTACGGTAAACGCTCTGACCTGTAATGAAGGATGAGCGGCCCGCCGTGCAGCTTTGTTCACCATAGTAGTCGGTAAAAATTTTGCCTTCCTTGGCGATACGGTCAATATTAGGCGTCCGATAACCCATCAAGCCCATGGTGTAGGCACTGATGTTTGATTGTCCGATATCATCGCCCCAAATGACCAGGATGTTGGGTTTCTCGGCGGCGAATGCGGGTGTACAAATCATCAAGGTAATTAAAACCATGAAATAAACAACACTTCTCAAAGGTGATTTCTCCATTTGAATCTCCTCTCTGTTAACGGTAATTATTGGGGTTCGATATAAAGGCAAGTTGTATATAATTAATAGATTGCATCAATATCTCAGCGAATATCCCTATAAGTAGCTTTGGCAGATTTAATCGCTTGTTAGACCATACGCATAGATTTTTCCCCAATACTCTTTGACTTTATGCGGTTGAAACAAAATATATATTCATCAAGGTAATTTTTTGGACATTTCGGTTTAAAGGGTCCTTGATCAGTTCCAGGTTTAAGTCTATCTGGCAATGTTTGCAATAAGCATACCAAAAATTAAAACATAGATAACAATTTGATATTTATCGAGTTTTTTCCTTTAGACAGATGTGTCACAATCGACAATATGAGACACTTGTGTCTCATAAGAATATTAATAGGGCGATTCTGGAATAGGAAGCAGATCAAAAAGGAGATGGAATTAAATGGAAATGATGCTCAGTATCAGGTCTGGTTTAATATAAGCGTGTTATAAAGCTACTATAGGATTTGGAAAGATGGGTCAAAGGATTAGGGGCATCGTTGGTGTTGGGGCAGGATATCCTATCAGAAAACCAAACATCGCTGAAGTAAAGATACATGGAGATAATCTTTAATATGAGAACTTTTGAAAAAATTACCGATACCATCTGGTGATCACCACCGTACCACGTGAGACCCTATCAATTCACTATTTTATTCTAGGTGACGAGATCCATCGCAAGGAATATGTTTTAGCCTTTCTATAAGAAGAGATTCATCCAAAATACAGAGGTCTGCCGTTCCCATAATGTCAGGTTCAGCCTTACAATCTGGACATAGGCATGTGAGATCTTTGCTCAAGATGGCCTTTTCGGCTAATCCTTCAACAACGTGTCTGCAGACTATCCAGGTTCTTTTCTCTTCCATTTTAATTTCCTGCCAATAAGGGTTCAGAATAGAAACCGATTAATTATATTTGAAGATAATCATTGCTTTGCCAAAACTATAGATGTCACAGTTTTTTCGAAAAGGCAAAGTATGCCGATGTGTTGGAGAATGCATATTTATACATCAGTCTTCCATCTATTTGTCATTTCTAAGCCATTTTATTGCCTCTTCTCGTTCACTAAAGACCTCTATATTCTGGGAAGATTCAAAAGCAAAGGCACTGTACATTCTGGCTAAACCAAACGTCAGTGTTTCCGGAGCATATATAGCGGTTTTTTTCATAGAAGCGACATTTCTATCTGTAGACATAGATTTAAAATAATCTGCAAGTGCTTGTATCCCATCAGTTGTGAGGCTACCTAAATCGGCTTCACTTAGGTCAGCAAGTTCATTTGTGTCTGGTACCCAGACGCCATTGGTAAAAATAGATTTCCAGTCATTCAACAAATCCGCATCTGTTATGATCCCTTTATAATGAGTCACGAAATAGCCAGCCTCATGATTCATTACAATTGTAATCGGCATCCTTCTTTCCTCCAAAAAAAACCAAGTTATAAAGATAAAGGCAGAATATTCACGGTTGGACCAAACTACAAATATCGCATGAGGGGGATTTAGTCTGCATTGTTTATACAATAATGTATTGCTACTTTAGGGTCCAAACGGCTGTCTTCACCTAAACCAATAACGCCGGCTCCCTCAAGGTTGGATTCTTTCCATTTTAGACAATACGGGTTTGCCTCTTGCGGGTTGACATAGGTACCGTTTAAACTGTTATCGATCAACACAAATTTATCATTTCTCAGTTCAATCCTGGCATGGAACCGGGAAACCGATTTATCTCTGATGATTAGATCATTGAGAGACTGCCGCCCAAGTTTAAGACGAGGAGCATGGTAGGTAATTTCATAGGTATGATCTTGGAACGTCAGTTCGAGACATTTACTTTGGGCAGTTTTGAACTCACTCAACTTATCCCTATCGATTTCGACAGTCATATCAAAATCTTCCCAAATGTATTCATATAGATTGAGTGGTGAACTTTTCCCTTTTACCGCAATTGTTGTAGATTGTAGAGCCGATTGTCTTAGAGAGGATTCTAAATTATTGAATACCTGTTCGGTGATCAGAATCTGCCGGGGCTTGGCTATATCGGTAACCCTATCTACCATGTAGACCGTATCGCCAAATATTTCATCCCCCTCATTTTGTACAGGGCCGGAATGAATGCCGATATGCAGATTGATGGGCATTCTATCATCGGTATCATTAATAATATGGTTTTCAATAGCTTCATTCATTTCTTTGGCCGCCAGAACAGCCGAATCCGCATCCCAAAATATGCAATTGACTTTATCGCCAGCTGTATTTATCACATCACCCATATGTCCCTTTGCTATTTCTTGTATCAGTGAGAGACATTTTTTGGTCATATTTGTTGCAGCAACGTCACCCATGCGATCATACAGATGTGTGCTTTCCGCTATATCCGCAGTCAACACGACGATATTTTTGCTATCTCTCTTCATTATACCCCTAACAGTTGGGCCAAGGATTCATTTGTCTATAGCATATACTTGCTATGATGTCAAGTAGTTAGATTGTTACAAAAGGCATGACACATATAATAACCAATATGAACCGAAACAAACAATTTTAGGCATTAGCAACAAGTGTGTGAATGACAAACCGAAGCTATAATTATAGCGGGGCATGAGATAGGAAATTGCAGCTTCAGGCGGCTACAGATAGGAGAATATTGCCAGTTTGACCAAACTTCAGATATCATCCATCAAACCCGAGAAACCAATCTCAGCAACTCTGGAAGCATTCATTATCCACGGTACATTCGCGATTTTTGTATCATTAGTGTTGGCTCGATTAGCAAATTCTGTGTGAGTAGGTCCAGGGCACAATACAGAGACCGTAACACCATCTTGCGCAAGTTCATTATTTAGGGATTCAGAAATTGATACGTGAAGAGAACGGTCAGTACAAGTATGATTTGTCATGATGGCGCATTTTAAGCGTGTCTCAAAATCAATACATGATTTGGAAATAGGGGTCTGATAACTGCACTTTTGTTGGTATCTTGATAAGGTTTAATCATCTACGGCTTGACCCTAGCATGTTTCTTGTTTGAATTATATCAGATTGTTTTTTTTCTGATCAGGTAGATGCCGTCACATAGGGTGAGGAAGAGTTTCTCCACCCTGTTGTCAGCGTTTACCTCTTCGTTAAAGAGGGCTATGGCTTTACTGTCCTTATCTTTGGGTTCAAAGATCCTGCCGTACCACAGGGCATTGTCAACAACAATGAGGCCGCCTTTCCGCAGAATCCTCATTGATTCGTGATAGTAAGCCAGGTAGTTGGCTTTATCAGCATCAATGAAGACAAGATCGGTTGCTTCGGGCGGCAGGGATTTGAGAATATTAATGGCTTCCCCCCGCTGCAGATTGATCTTGTAGCCCTGCGGGCTCCTGTCAAAAAAGCCTTGAGCGATGTCGGCATTGGCGGAATTATGTTCGATTGTCAGCACCTTGCCGTCTGGCGGAATTGATTCGGCCATAGCCAGGGCCGAGTAACCGGTGAATGTGCCGATATCGATCACATTCCTGAATCCCGATAGGACGATAAGCAACTGCAGAAAACGTCCTTCAACCCGGCCGGTAAGCATGCTGGGATACTCGGTTTTCTTGAGAGTGTAGTTCTCAATCTCTTCAAGAATCAGAGACATGGGTGAGGTGTGGTCTGCGGCATATTGTTCGGCTTCCCCCGCCACCATGTCCATAAAGGAATGGATGGCCTTACCGGTTTCTTGCTGTCCGTCTGCGTATTCAGAACTATTTTTTCCCATTATTCTCCCTCCGTTGCCAGCGGTGTTCAGCCGCCAACGGCGGGCATAAGGCGCGGCGGCTTTTTGCCGTCGCTCTTAATGCCCGCCGTTGTGCTCAGATAGGCTTTGTCTCTTCTAATTGCATTATTACGGTCGGCACCCCTGCGGGATTTAGTCCACCATCTTTGATGTCCGTAAAACCAAAGTCCAAATATAAATTTCTTGCAGATTTTCCTTCAGAGACCGATTTATCGAAGGTCTGAACAAATATGTTTTCCCGGAGATTCAAGTTGCTAATAGCGAATTCGATCAATTTTCGACCATAACCTTTTCTACGATATCGTTGTGATACTGCGAGCCAGGCTATTTCATTTGTTTCTTTAGAAATTACAACGCTACCTATCAACTTTTTGTTGTCGCCATTCGGTTCTGAATAGATACAAAATGCAGTGTTTAAAGAAATGGTTTGCCTTAAGGAATCTTGGAAATCAATTTCATCAGCCATCGGGCCGAATAATGGCTCGACGTCCCTTGCAAGTGCGATCCACGCATCAAAATCAGTTATTTTTGAACAAACAACATCCATGTCCATGTTTCTCTTTCTTCTTCGTTTTCGCGCACAACATTAGATATTAAATTGAATTCAGCTTTACACCCCAAAGCTGCTATTTCTTACAGAATTGTGTTTAGATTGAAATTTAGCTGCGGTACAAAGACTTTAGATTCAGCCACGCTATTTTGGAGACACTGCAATACCATCAAAACACCTTTTCCCAGCGACTACCATTATTGCTTGATCTAACCACTGCATCAACAAAAAGGACTCCAGCAAGACCATCGGCTGAAGTAGGAAAATGCAGGGCGAGCGGATCTGCCTCTTTACCTGCAATCCTGAAAGCGATTGCCTCGGCAGCATCTTTATAGATATTGGCAAACCCATCTGAAAACCCTTCAGGATGGCCTGCTGCCATTCGACTGGATCTGGCTGAAAGCGGAAGGACTCCCGGTCCGTTGGGAGTCCTTGTCTGGGCCGGAGACCCAAGAGGTTTAAACGTGAGGATTTGAGGGAGCTCCTGAAGCCATTCAAGGGAGCCTTTTGTACCGCTGATTCGAATCTTCAGACTGTTTTCAACACCCGCTGCAGCCTGGGTAACCCAAAAGCATCCCCGGGCACCGTTTTCCAGACGAAGCAAAGCGCCTGCGTAATCATCAACCTTCCTTCCGGGCACAATTGCTCCTCTTTCAGCACAGACCTCCGTTACTTCCAGACCACTGATAAACCGGAGAAGGTTATGGGCATGGGTTCCGATATCGCCCATTACAAGAGAAGGTCCACTTCTGGCTGGATCATATTTCCAGGAACGTGAGCCGGTGGTCGGATCAGGTTTGCTTTCATCGGCCTTTCCACCCTGTACATAGTCAACCTGCACCAGTCGTATAATTCCCAGTTCGCCGGCAGAGACCATGGCTCTTGCCTGTCTGGTCATGGGATAGCCGGTATAGTTATGGGTCAAGCAGAATACTCTTTTGCTTTCGACAACTTTATCATGCAGTGTTTGAGCCTCTTCCAGGGTATTGGTCATCGGTTTATCACAGATGACATCAAAGCCATGATCAAGTGCTGCCATGGTGTATTCAAAATGACTGTCATTAGGCGTCATGATGGCAACAACATCGGCACCATCTTCTATCTGCTTTTCAGCATCGAGCATCTGTGAGACTGAAAAATATCCTCGGCCTTCCTGAAGACCGATCTCTTTAGCCTTGTCAATTGCACGTTCTGGATCAGACGACAGCACCCCTGCAACCAGCTCGTAGCGATCGTCAATCCTTGCGGCCATCCGATGCATTCCGCCAATAAACGATCCTGGCCCACCTCCAATTACAGCAAATCGGAGACGTCTCCCAAGAGTTGCTATTACGGGATTACTACTCATTTTGTTCTCCTTCAATAGCCCCTAATTCCATTAAATCTTCGGCTCTGCAAGTTCGGGCCATACTGCTTTCATTTCTTGACTGATCGGAATGACTTCCGTCAGAATACGTCCACAATGCTTGGACTCTTTGTTTTTGCGAGAGGAACCAATGGTAAGCAGAACATTGGAGTGGAACCATCAGTCACATGTGATATTTTCAGTTCGCTATCAAGTACAATCTCTATCTGTCTGCCGCTATTGGCGCATTCTGACCGAATAGTAAAGGTCTTTGTCCGAATTTAAGATGATATTCCTTACAGAAGTTCCATATAGTAGCCAGCTGCATTTTCACTTCATCCGATCTGCCTATATACAGCTTTACTATTACATCTGGCATAATAATTCTCCAATTTATTGTATTCAGATATACTGTCATGATCCATTAACCCTCTCCCTTAGCTTGCCACGACACTTAAATGTCACTATCACAAGATCTACACCGTTGATGCGTTGGAGGGCCATCTGCAATTTTAATTGGCTTGATTTGTAGAGGATATATCGATGGTATGTCAGATAGCCATGAATTGGCAAGAATGAATTGCTTGGAATGGAGTACGGATGGAAAATAGGGGATTATCACCAATGGTGAAGGGCAATTGATATCAATGTACTGGCTCAAGTCTTATGTACAACGGCCGTTCTTTTCGATTTAGCAGACGACAGCAGATGAGGCGTTTCTGTTCCGGCAGTCGGGTTCAAGGCAGATTTGATGGTCAGATATAACGGCTTGTAAACGACATTATGTCACATAGTGCAACATACGTCTAACCAGACATATTTGATTAGAGATTGGGCCAAAAGACAATTTTAAGCGGTTTCTAGTAGCCGAATCTGCGCATAGCCTTGGTATCTTTGGTCCAGTTTTTTTGAACCCGCACAAACAATTTTAAAAACACCTTGTTTGCCAGCATCTGTTCGATTTCCTTGCGGGCCGCTTCTCCGATCTGTTTGAGTTTGGCCCCTCTTTTCCCGATGATAACGCCTTTTTGGGAGTCCCGTTCAACGTGAATGGTTGCCTCGATAGAGGTTAATCGGCCGTTTTTTTCTTCTTTGAAGGCATCGATCGTAACGGCAACGGCATAGGGGATTTCCTGCCCGGTCAGTCGGAATGCCTTTTCCCGGATCATTTCCGCTGCAATGAACCGTTCCGGCATGTCGGTCATCATCGATTCAGGAAAAAGTGGCGGACCCCATGGCAGTGATGCAGCCATGGCAGAAAACAGGGCATCTATTTGATCTTCTGTTTTTGCTGAAATGGGAATGATGGCCTGGAAAGGATAGGCTTTGTGCCAGAAATCGATTTGCCCTAAAAGCACTGGTTTTTTAACCAGGTCAGTTTTGTTGATCGCCAGAACCACCGGATTTGTTTGATTTTTAAGAGCCTGAAGCAGAAGGTTTTCTGATGTGGGATCCGGCTTAGATGCATCCACGAGCATGAGGATCAGGTCGGAGTCTCCAAGCGTTGCCAGCGCCACCTCCACGATTCTCAAATTGAGAGGGTTTTTGGATTGGTGTACACCCGGTGTGTCCAGAAAGATGAACTGGGCTGACGGTTTATTGGAAATGCCAAGAATGCGATTGCGGGTTGTCTGGGGTTTTTTTGAGGTGATGGACAATTTTTGCCCCAGCATTTTGTTGAGCAGGGTCGACTTTCCAACATTTGGCGCACCGATAATAGCGACAAAACCTGACTTGAAATCAAGTGGTTTTTTTTGGGTCATGATCCAAATTCTCCATCTTTCAGATGGTGTTCAATGGCATGCCAGATCTCTTTCAGGCCGGATCTGTTTTTGGCGGAAAAGAGGATGAGTTGATCTGGGGCCATATCAAGCAGTTTCGCAATAGAAAACCGCTGTTTCATCTGGCGGGTTTTGGAAAGCTTATCTGCTTTGGTGAGGATGGGGATACAGGGCAGGTGCTGTTCCATGAGCCAGTCAATGAAGTTGAATTCATGCTCTTTGGGTAGCCGCCTGATATCCATAATCAAAACCACGCTTGTTAATGATTTTCGTTCGGAGAGGTAGGTTTCGATCATGGGCCCCCAGGTACGTTTAACGGCTGCCGGGACTTTGGCATATCCATACCCGGGCAAGTCTACCAGAGAAATCGTATGATTGATCAGGAAAAAATTGATCAGCTGGGTTCGGCCGGGTGTTTTGCTGGTTTTGACCAGACTTTTTCTGTTGACAAGTACGTTCAGCAGGGATGATTTGCCGACGTTTGAGCGACCGGCAAAAGCGACCTCTGGAAAAGAGGGTTCCGGGTACTGAGATGGCTTGACAGCACTGGTAATGAATTGTGACGATTTAATCAACATGTTGTTCCTATGTATGGTTCTTCTCCCAATTAGTTGGGAGATAGGCTTCAAGGAGTCCAGGATTCAATTGTCAGCGTGCTTTTATGTACGCTTCCAGGCGGTCCATGCCCTGGGCAATTTTTTCCATGGCGCTGGCATATGAGAATCGCAGGTAACCCTCGCCGTATCGGCCAAAATCAATTCCCGGAGCTACCCCCACGCAGGCGTTTTGCAGGATATCGAAAGCAAGACGGTATGAATCGTTTGAAAGATGTTTTGCATTTGCAAACACATAAAAGGCACCTGTGGGTTCGACAGTGATTCCAAAGCCCATTTCCCGCAACCTGCGGATCATGAACAGACGCCGCTGGTTATAGGTTTTTTTCATCTGCTGAACATCTTCACGGGCTTGGGTGAGAGCCGCTATGCCGGCTTTTTGCGATATGGCATTAGCGGAGATAAAAAAATTCTGATGAATCTTCTGTAGGGGCCGAACATATTTTTGGGGTGCAATGAGGTAGCCGAGACGCAGTCCGGTCATGGCAAAGAGCTTTGAAAAGCCATTGAGTACAAACGCCTTGTCGGTAAATTCGAGAATGGAATGCTCTTTTCCTTCGTATACGAGACCATGATAGATCTCATCTGAAACGATATATGGCGAAAAAGATGCGATGGTTTTCATGCGCGGTGCCGACAATAAATTACCGGTGGGATTGGATGGTGAGTTGATGAAAATAGCTTTTGTTCTGTCTGATATCTTTTTTTGGATTTCTTCCGGTCTGAGTTGAAACCCGTCTTCCTCAAACACGGGAACGGTCACCACTTCTCCCTGAACAAATTTAATAAAGTTTGGATAGCAGGCGTAATGAGGGTCTGAAATGATCACCTGATCTCCGGGTTCCAGCAAGGCTGAAAAAATCATGAAAATAGCCGGTGAACTGCCGGAGGTTACCAGGATCTGTTCAGGATCGATGTGGACACCATAAGTGTGTTTATAATAGGTGCAAATAGCTTCTCTCAATTCCAGCAAACCCAGGCTGTGGGTGTAATGCGTAAACCCCTGGTCCAGGGCTTCGCGGGCAGCCGCCTTGACACAGGCCGGTGTGTCAAAATCCGGTTCTCCCACCTCCAGGTGTATGATATCTTCTCCCTGGCTTGCCATTTCGCATGCTTTTTCAAGAACATCCATGACGATGAAGGCGCTTATGTCATTTGCCCGTTTTGATACCATTTAGACAACCTTGTTCAAAGGGTATTCAATAATACCTTCGGCGCCTGCTTTCAGGAGCACCGGAATCAGGTCTCTAACGACACCGATATCAACGACCGTTTCCAAAGAAAACCAGCTTGTTTCGTACAATGGTGCGATGGTTGGTGCATTCAGACTTGGCAGCAGAGAAATAATTTTCTTTAGGCGAGTTTCAGAAACATTCATTTTCAGACCCACCAGTTTTTCACCCAGCAAGGCACCTTTCAGCAGCAGCGCAATCTGCTCGATTTTTTTTCTTTTGGTTTCATCCTTCCAGATGTCCTGGTTGGCGATCAGCTGGGTATTGGTTTGCATCAATTCATGAATGATTCTTAAACCGTGGGCTTTGATGGTGCTGCCTGTTTCCGTGACTTCGACAACGGCATCCGCTAACCCGGATACCACCTTTGCCTCGGTTGCGCCCCAGGAAAATTCTACGGCTACATCAATTCCCTTTTCAGCGAAATAGCGTTGGGTGAAGCCTGTCAATTCAGTGGCGATTTTTTTTCCGTTCAAATCTTCAAGGGAATGAATATCCGAGTCAAACGGGACGGCCAGAACCCATCTTGCCGGACGGGAACTGACTTTTGAGTAGACAAGGTCGGTGACGACGTGGACATTGGAAGTGTTTTCTGCAATCCAGTCTTTACCGGTGAGTCCTGCTTCAAGGGTCCCGTTTTCAACATAACGCGACATTTCCTGTGCCCGGCAGATGGCACATTCGATGGTGTCGTCATCAATTTCGGGAAAATAGCTTCTACCGTTCACATTGATGGTCCATCCGGATCGTTTGAACAATGCAATGGTTGCGTTCTGAAGGCTCCCTTTGGGGATGCCAAGTTTCAATGGTGATTTCATCGCTTGTAGACCTCCTTCGGGTCGAAAACGGGTTTGCCGACGATCTGAATGGATTCACCTTGGACCCGTTTGAAAAAACAGCTTTTATAACCGGTATGACATGCAGCCCCACCCACCTGCTTTACCTTCAGAAGGACCGCATCATTATCGCAATCAATAAAAATCTCTTTTACATGCTGAACATTTCCGGAGGTTAAACCTTTCACCCAGAGTTCCTGCCGACTGCGGCTCCAGAAAGTGGCTTTACGGGTGGACTGTGTCGCCTCCCAGGCTTCCGGGTTCATGTAAGCCATCATGAGGACATCTCCGGTCTCGGCATCCTGGACGATGGCAGGTATCAGGCCACCGGTTTTTTTAAAATCGAGTTTGTTCATTTTTTCCTGCTTTGGTGTTATTGTCTATTGCCGGGGGAGGAACGTCCTCTAACTGAAAGTAATTGCACCCTTTTCTGAAAAAGACCCGGCGTCTCTAATTGCATGCAGCCTGAAAGACGATAGCGAGCGCATTCCCCGTTGGTTCCGCCGTTTGGCAGTGCTTCGCATGCTGTGGGGTTAGCGAGCGAATCAAATAGATAAAATCCTTACCGAGATGCAAAGCACTGCCGTCAGGCAGAACATTCCCTGCAGCGTGCTTAAGGGAACTCTTCAATAACGACACCGAAAAATAAAGTCAAATTGTTTTTTATGTTGTCTAATAAGAGTACCTATTGTAAATACTATGGTTTTGCCACACATATTTATACAGGAGTAAGATGACGACGGACACAGAGCGTAAAGCACCATCGGACAAGCGCAAACCAAAAAAGAAGAGATCTTTTTTTATCATACTTTTTCGATGGGCCCTGGTGGCCCTGATTGGATGCATGGTGGTCGGAGCCATGGCTCTGGGCGGTCTCTACCTGTATCTGAGTGAAGATCTGCCCAAAATCACCTCTTTGTCAGCGTACCGTCCGCCGACGATTACGGAAGTTTTTTCAGATGACAACCGTAAGATCGGTGAATTTTATTCGGAAAGAAGAGTCGTTATTCCTTTGTCCGAAATTCCTCAGACGCTGAAAGATGCGTTTATCGCAGCTGAAGATGCCAGATATTTTAAACACAAGGGCATCGATTTTGTCAGTATCGTACGGGCTTTTTTCAAAAATCTTGAAGCAGGAACCATCGTACAGGGGGGTAGCACCATTACCCAGCAGGTTACCAAATCGTTTTTCCTTACGCCCGAGAGAAGCTACAAGCGAAAAATAAGGGAAGCGATCCTCGCTTATCGTATCGACAAAACATTTTCTAAAGCTGAAATTCTGTACCTCTATTTAAACCAGATTTATCTGGGACACGGCGCCTATGGCGTTCAGGCTGCCGCGGAAAATTATTTTGGAAAATCTGCCAAGGAGCTAAACCTGGCAGAGTGTGCCATCTTGGCTGGTTTGCCCCAGGCTCCGAGCCGGTATTCACCGTTCTGGTATCCGGAGCGGGCCAAGCAGCGACAAATATATGTTTTAAATCGAATGGTTAATGAGGGGTTTATCTCAAATGTCCAGGCAACAGAAGCCATCAATACCGAACTGGATATCAAGCCCCGGAGGAACTGGTATATTGAGAAAGTTCCGGTATACACCGAACATGTTCGGCGGTACATTGAAGCGCAGTATGGAGCTGATGCCCTATTGAAAGAGGGGCTGAAAGTCTATACGGCCGTCAACATCGAAATGCAAAAAAAAGCCCGTATCGAGATTGAAAAAGGGCTTCGTGACCTGGATCGCCGGCAGGGGTATCGCGGGCCCATCAAACAGATTCCCCCGGAAGAATTCGAAGCGTTTTCCAATGCCATTGAAGAAAAGCTGGCGGGAACACCCCTGGCACAGGAGGTGTTGACAGAAGGCATTGTCATCAAGGTAGATGATGACCAGGGCAAGACATGGGTGCGGATAGGAAAAGAGCAGGGTATCATTTTTTTGGAAGACATCCGCTGGGCGCGTAAACCCAATCCTGATATTGCCTATTTCCGTGTGAAGGTCAAAAAGCCAAGCGAGGTTTTTCATGTGGGGGATGTCATTTCAGTACGTCTCGGGGAACGGAATGCCGAAACCACCTTCTGGCGTCTTTTTCTGGAACAGACACCTGATGCCCAGGCAGGGCTGCTGTGTATTGAAGCTGAAACAGGCAATGTCAAGGTCATGGTGGGTGGCAGGGATTTTCTGGAGAGTCAGTTCAATCGGGCCGTACAGTCCCGGCGGCAACCCGGATCGGCGTTTAAGCCCGTCATCTATGCGGCAGCCCTGGACAAAGGCTATACACCGGCATCTGTCATCATCGATTCACCCATCGTGTTTCAGGACGATGAAATGGACTTCAAGTGGAAACCGAGAAACTACGGCAAGAAATTTTATGGCCCCACACTTTTACGTGAGGCGCTTGAAGAATCCAGAAACGTCGTCACCATTAAAATCTTACAGGATATCGGTGTACCCTATTGTATCTCCTATGCCAGGAGACTGGGCATCACTTCCGAATTAAGCAACGATCTTTCCATTGCTCTGGGGTCTTCGGGTGTTTCCCTGCTGGAGATGGTGAATGCGTATTCTGTTTTTGCAAACCAGGGATACCTGGTTCAACCGGTATTCATTCAAAAAATTGTCGACCGTGATGGCAATGTTCTCGAGGAGGCTTCCACTGTCAGGGAAAAGGTCTTGGAGAAAAACACCGCCTACCTGATAACCAATCTCCTGGAAGGGGTCGTCAAAAACGGAACCGGAAGGCGAGTCAACGTATTGAAAAGACCTGTAGCCGGCAAAACAGGAACGTCGAACAACCTGTTTGATGCCTGGTTTGTGGGGTACTCACCGCGCTATATCACCGGGGTATGGGTTGGATTTGACGAAGAGAAATCCCTGGGGGAAGGTGAGCAAGGCGCTCGGACCGCCAGTCCCATCTGGCTTGGTTTCATGCGTGAGATCCTGAAAGACCAGCCCATCAAGGTTTTTCAGGTTCCGGAAGGCGTGGTCTTTGCCAAGATCGATGCAGAGACCGGATTGCTGCCGATTCCGGAATCCAAAGAAGCCATATTCGAGTGTTTCAAAGAAGGCACAGTACCCACGGAGTATACCAACAAGCCCGATACCGTGACCGAAGCGGAAGACTTTTTCAAGCTGGACATGTAAATATAATGAAGGGTTCGAGGGTCCGAGGGAGATACAAGGGTTGGAGGGTAGCTGAGTGCAATCAGCGGAAAGCACCTAACAGTCTACAGTATATAGCGCTTGTCAGAAAAACGTTCTGATTGAGGACCGTTTTTCTGCTACAAACCCTTATGCCGCCATCCTATTTTCGGAGCATTATTATGACAAGCGGTATAAACGGCTAAAAAGCTTGTTATGCTGGAAAGCTGGAATGTTGCTGTCTGCTTAGAGCCGTCAGCCACCCTCGAACCCTCGATTCCTTGAACCCTTTCTCCCAAATAAATTGGGAGAAGAACCTTATTTTTTGTAAATCATGCGATTACGCCTTATAATCCTGGTTCTTTCCATCCTGGCTTTTTTGTCGGCTTCCACAGGGGGCTATTTCTATTATGATTCCTTGCGGGAAGCGGCTTTCAACGAAGCGGAACGGCAGACCGTAACCCGCATCGCCCTGATAAAAAAGAATCTTTCTTCCTATCTTTCAGAAAATATCAAGGCGGTCAAAGTGCTGGCCGGCATGGATGAAATGCTCGAGATGCTTGTGCGTCCGGGCACCATCGCCCAGAATAACGCAAATGGCGTACTGGACCTGTTCAAAGCGTCTCTGGAAACAGATGTCTGTTACCTCATGAATTACCAAGGCGTTACGGTCGCGTCTTCCAACCGAAATGCACCCGATAGTTTCGTGGGTAAAAATTTTGCATTTCGGCCCTACTTTCAACAGGCCATTCATAGTGCGCCGTCCACCTATCTTGCCCTTGGAACGACCTCAAAAAAAAGAGGTGTCTATTACAGTTTCCCCGTTTTTGAAAAAGGTGAGGACACACCCATCGGGCTGGTGGTTATTAAAGGATCCATTGAGGAAATCGAGAAAAAAATAAGTTTTTCAGACGATGAAATCGTGCTGGTTACAGATCCCTTTGGTGTTATTTTTATTTCAAGCCGCAAAGACTGGCTGTTTCAAACGACCAACAAACTTTCAACTGTCGATGAGGGTCTTATTCAGCAATCACGACAATTCGGTCAGGGGCCCTGGTCCTGGACCGGACTGATTTTTTCTGATGATGCAGACGCAAAGGATCAGGAGGGAAACCAGTATCGTGTCCATCATGGCGAAATTGACAACTACCCGGGTTGGAGATTTGTACATCTTCGAAACCGCAATGCCATCTCGAAGATTGTATCAGATCCTCTTACAAAAATAATGGGTCCCATTGTGCTCATGCTATGTCTCCTGGTAGGGATGTCGGTGTTTATCCTCTACAGAAAAGCATCCGGCGAGATATTGCAAAGAAAATCAGCGGAAAAAGCCCTGAGAGAAAGTGAAGAACGGTATCGGAGCCTCTACAATCAAACGCCGGCAATGCTGCATTCCATAGACAGAGAGGGTTGTCTGGTGAGCGTCAGTGACTATTGGGCGGAAGTGATGGGGTATGAAAAGAAAGATGTTGTGGGAAAACGTCTGACAGATTTTTTTACCGAAGCATCGCGTAAGCACGCTGAGCAAAATGTCTTTCCGTTGTTTTTCAAGGCGGGGTTTTGCAAGGACGTACCTTACAGGTTCGTTAAAAAAAATGGCGAGACCATTGACGTTCTGCTCTCCGCCATCAGTGATCGAAAAGAGGACGGCCAGCCTGTCCGGTCGCTGGCTGTTTCCATGGATGTAACCGAAAGAAAGCGGGCGGAAGAAGCCTTGAATCGGGCCAAGGAGGCGCTGAGTCGTTATTCCAAAGAGCTGGAATCTCAAGTGCGGGAACGGACGGCCGAGATCAGCAGCATATTGAAATATACACCTGATGTGGTTTCCATCAAGGATGAACAAGGACGATATCGTCTGATCAATGCCCGCTTTGAAACCATTCTGAACAAGCTGAATGAACACGTACGCGGTCAGACCGATTTCGAGATTCTACCCGCAGGCATTGCCGAGAAAATTCATCAACATGACCAGCAGGTGCTTTCGGAAGGACGTTCTTTTCAGGTGGAAGAATACTTGCCACACGATGACGGGCTGCATACCTACCTTTCGGTTAAATTTCCTATCTATGATGAACACGGGGCTACCAGCGGTGTCGGTGCGATTTCCACCGACATTATGGAAGTTAAAAAGGCCCAGGATCAACTCCGACGATTGTCTGGCAGCATTATGGCCAACCAGGAGAAGGAGCGGGCCTATATCGCCCGGGAGCTGCACGATGAACTGGGCCAGGTGTTGACAGCGCTGCGAATGGACGCTGTCTGGTTCCAGGAGCGGATGAAAGGAGCAGACCCTTCGGTTACCAAACGGGCCCAGGCCATGTGCAAGTTGATCGACAAGACCATCGAAGAGGTCCGGCTGATGGCCATCAGGCTTCGTCCGGGCGTTTTGGACAATCTGGGTCTGGTGGATGCTCTGGAGTGGTATGTAACGGATTTTGAGCGCCGAACCGATGTTTCCTGCGTCTTTGAACATTCGGATGTGCCCAGGCTCAGTGACAACATGGCCATTACCGCCTACAGGATAACCCAGGAAGCCCTAACAAATGTTGCGCGGCATGCCGCAGCCAAGCATGTTTTTGTTACGCTTCGGGCAAAGAACAAGGAATTGATGCTGCGAGTAAGGGATGATGGGTCCGGGTTCGACCAGGAACTGCTTCAGGATGCAGAGGGATTGGGAGTGGCCTTCATGCGCGAAAGGGCGGTTCTTGTGGGAGGTTTCCTAAAAGTTGATGCATCGCCTGAAAAGGGGACAACCGTGCTGTTCAGGGTTCCGTTAAAAAAATAATGTTTGGTGTTTTTAAAATATCCTGTCTATGGATATGGAAACACCATGAGGTGGTTTATGATAAAGGTATTGCTGGCTGATGATCACAGCATTGTTCGTGAAGGACTTCGGCGCATCGTTGAAGAAAGTGACGATATGGTGGTTGTGGCGGAGGCCTCCGATGGCAAGGAAGCCATTCATCTGATTCGCAAGAGCCAACCGGATGTGGCTGTGATCGATATCTCCATGCCTGAAATCGATGGGCTGGAGGTTCTCCAGCAACTGCAGCCGGAATATCCGGAACTTCCCATCCTGATACTGACCATGCACGAAGAGCAACAATATGTTGTTCGTGCCATCGAAGCCGGTGCCAGGGGATACATAACCAAGAAGTCAGCCCCGGAGCAACTCGTCAATGCGATTCGGAAAGTGTATGCCGGTTCTTTATACATTTCCGAAGAAGCTGCCGAAGCCCTGGCGCTGCGCGTGGCAAAAGGGACATCCGGGCAATCACCTCTCGACCTCCTGTCCACAAGGGAGCTTCAGGTGCTCAGGCGGCTGGCCATGGGGCACACCAACCGTGAGATCGCAGAAAATTACAACATCAGCATCAAAACAGTCGATACCTATCGGCTGCGAGTATTGAAGAAGCTAGGTCTCAGAAACAACGCCGAATTGTCTCGATTTGCCATTCAAAACAGATTGATTGAAACCTGAATGCGTTTTTTGTAAGAAAAAAACCGACAGAAAGATCAGAAAATGTCTAATTGACGATATACCTGTGGTCTAGTATGCAATAGATAGAATTACCAGATTTGGGTTTTTGCCACTATGCAGTCACCGGGATTGCCGGCTTGAAGCGTCGAGGTATTAACGGTCTTGTTTGGCTATAAAAGATATCTGGTTTAACCGGGTGGACACGGTTTTGATTCCACCTATCGTCTTTTTCATGAACAACAACACAGGAGGTTTTAAAATGAAGAAACAGTATTTCAAGACAGCAATGGGACTCTGCTTCGTCTTGGTTCTCGCCATGGTGTTTGCGGGATCCTCGTTTGCAAAAGAGAGAATCGTTTTCGGTGGCGGACCGGCTGGTGGAACATTCCAGGTGGTAGCCAACGCCATCCAGGTTTATAAACCGGTAAAAGAGGTCGCTGATTTTTCGGTAAAGGCACAATCATCAGCTGGCTCGGTTGAAAACCTGAGAAAAACGGATGCAGGCCGACAGCAGATGAGTGTGGTCTATTCCGGGCATGTCTATTTAGGTAGAAATGGCATGATGAAGAATGACACCAAAAAATATACCGATACCCTCGCGGTGGCATGGCTTTACGGTGCTCCGGCACAGCTAGTGGTCAAAAAGGGATCCGGCATCAAAAGTGTCAGCGATCTTGCAGGAAAAAAAGTGGGTGTCGGTAATGCCGGTTCCGGTGCATTTGCCAATTGCGAGCTGTTCTTTACCCATATGGGTGTCTGGGACAAGATTGAGCGAAATGCCATGGGCTACAATGATGCAGCAGCTGCCTTTGGCAATAATCAGCTGGATGCATTCTGGCTCTTTACGGCGTTTCCCAGTGGTGCTGTGATCATGGCTGCCCAGACCAACGACATTGTTCTTCTTGATCTGGATAAGGATGCTGAAAGTTCAGGTTTTTATAAAAAATATCCTTATTTCGGTAAATTGGCTGTCCCGGCCGGAACCTATCGGGGTGTAGATTATGACGCCGGTTCATTCCAGGACAGTGCGCTGTGGGTAGCCAATTCCAAGGTGTCTGCCGATGCCGTTTATAAGCTCCTCTCACTCATCTATACAGACGCGGGGCTGAAACATATGGTTGAGCAGAAAAAGACCTTCAAAAAGATGAGTTTGAAAACCGGCGCCACAAATATCGTGACACCGTTCCATCCGGGCGCCGAAAAATTTTGGAAAGAAAAAGGTATGCTAAAGTAAATATGGATTTTTGATCCGCGAAACAAGATGCAAAGTACAGGACACTGTCATGATATCCATTAGAGAAAAAAACAATGGATCACTATTGGATTTTCACATCCTGTACTTTGCATCTCTTACATTCCATATCCGGCCTTTTGCATGGAAACAGGTGGTGAAACATGTATAATCAGTTAAAGACTTTTGAAAAGATCATCTTTGATGTTCTGGCGGTTGGCCTGGTACTGTTTTATTCCTACTCCGCTGTAGTAGCACCTGCGTCCACACAGTACCACCGGGGGATCTATGTCATCATTACCTATGTGCTGGTGTTTTTGGTTTATCAATCTAAATCGAAAAAATGGCCGGGTTTGAACCCTGTTCTCCGGGTAACCGATTATTTGTTGATTTTTTTGTCAATTATTACTGTCGGATACTGGATTCTTAATTTTGAAGTTATCAACTACCGTACCGGCGCTGAAACGCCATTTGACATGGGCATTGCCATGATCGGGGTTCTCATCGGCATTGAACTGGCCCGACGGGTGGTGGGTAATATTTTTGTTGTCATCGGCGTTCTGATGCTTCTCTATGGTGTTTACGGGGCCTACTTTCCTGATATCATTTCCCATGCTGGAGACACATTTCCCCAATTGTGCACCAGTATTTTCTACAAAAGTGATGGCGTGTTCGGCATCATGGCCAATGTTCTGGCTACCTACGTGATTTTGTTTGTTCTTTTCGGTGCGTTTCTGGAAAAATGTGGGGCTCAGAAATTTTTCATAGACTGGCCCCTGGCTGCCGTGGGTCATCGAATTGGTGGACCCGCTAAAGTGTCCGTCATCGCCAGTGGTCTTTTTGGCTCAATTTCCGGCAGCGCCATCGCCAACACTGTTTCCACCGGAGCTTTTACCATACCCATGATGAAAAAAGCCGGTTTCAGGCCACACATTGCCGGCGGTATCGAGCCGGCCGCTTCCATTGGCGGGATGTTCATGCCCCCGATCATGGGTGCGGGTGGATTCATCATGGCCGAGCTGACCGGCGTACCCTATTCCCGAATCATGCTGATAGCCATTTTCCCTGCCATTATGTATTTTTTCAGTGTCTATGTGATGGTTCACTACGAAGCCAAGAAATACAACATCATCGGTGAAAAATCAGAACAGAGTGCCATGCAGATTTTGAAAAAGGAATGGGTGTATATTCTACCCCTTGTGGTGATAACGATATTTATGCTCACTGGCTATTCACCAGGGTTTTCAGCTATCTTGGGGCTGGCCACCTGTATCGCTGTCAGTTTTAAAGAAGAAAACACCCGTATCGATTTAGCGTTCACCGTCATTATGCTGGTTGTGCTATTGGGATCCTTTCTGAACATGACCTCAAACGATACAATCATTTCCGCAAACAAGCTGGTGCTCCTGGGTATCATTGCCTATGTGATTACCACCTTTTTCCGGAAAAATCGACGTGAGCGTGTGGGGTTTGAGTTAAAACAATTTGTGGACGCAGCCCGGTCCGGGACAGAAAACAGCCTTAAAATCGGCGCGACTGTGGGGGTTATCGGTATTATCATCGGCGTGCTCACCTTCAGCGGACTGGTTCTGACCTTTGCCGATATTGTCATCGAACTTGCCGGGGGCTCCCTCGTGTTAACCATTTTATTGATTGCGCTTGCTTCCCTGGTCCTGGGCATGGGCGTTCCGGTGACCGCCGCCTATCTCATCACGGCCGTGGTGGCCGTGCCGGCCCTGCTTCATCTGGGCGTGAATGAAATTGCAGCCCATATGATTGTTTACTGGTTGTCCCAGGACTCTAATATTACGCCACCGGTTTGTATTGCCGCCTTTGCCGGGGCGACCATTGCTAAAGCCAATATGTGGCGAACCGCCTTTTCGTCTTTTAAATTTGCCAAGTTTCTCTACCTGGGACCGTTTCTGTTCGGTTATGTCCCTGGTTTTTCCTTGGACGGCAGTACCATGGATATTGTCAAAGCCTTTGTATTGATCATTCTAGCAACCTGGGGCTACTCATATATTCTGAGCGGGATCTGGATGAAGTCCTTGAAAAAACTTTTCAAGAAAGCTTAAGAACATCGGTTTAGGATGGTGACATGATGAAACATACTGTAAAAATAGAAAATATTTTGTACGCTACCGATCTTTCCGAAAATGCACGCTATGCATTTGAATATGCCCTGAGTCTGGCAGATCAGTATGCAGCCAATCTTATTCTGCTGCATGTTTTACCGGAAACGCCTGCCTTGGTAGATAAAGGTGTTGTCGGGTACATTGGGGAAAAACAATGGGAAGCCATTAAACAACGTCATTTTCAGGATGCCAAGGCGGCACTTATCGGTAAAAGAAGAGATCACATGGTTGTGAGCGAAATCATAGACCAGTTCAGAAACGATGCCAAAGCTGAATTAGGCAGCCATTCGATACCGTCCGATGAAGTTATTGTGAAAAAAGGAAACCCGGTTGAGATCATTCTTGAAACTGCCGATGAAAACAACTGCGACCTCATTGTTATGGGAACGCATGGGCAGGGGGCCCTGGCCGACGCCATGATGGGCAGCACGGCCAGACGCGTGGTGCGACGATCTCAAAAACCTGTACTGGTGGTCAGGCTCCCAGACCCAGACAAATCCTAATCTGGAACCATCTATTGTCATCCAAAGTTATGTTTATTTTCTGAAAATTTTCAAACGAAGGGTATGTTCTGAAATAGAGGCATCCTGAACCAATTCAATTGAATCTATTTGAAAAAGTGTCTTCAGGCGTTTAATGTTGGCATTTTTCAAGCCCCTCATTTTCGAGATACTGCTGGGATGAACAAAGAACACTGTTTTGTGTATGGGTGTTTTTTCTTTGGAGAGTTTCGCGCTTGCTTTGTCAAAAAAGATTTCCGAGTGAACCAGGTGGCCAAAGGCAGGATGATATGGACCGGCAACAACGGTTCCGGAAAAATCGAGACTTTCTGACGCCTGGAGACCCATGCGTATGACCGGTATCTGCTTATCCCGAAAGAAACCATAGATGTTTTTTACCAAATTCACGGCCGCATCCAGGCTAAGAGGTTTATAGCTGCCGTTTTGATACCATGTTTCGAGGCGACTGTTTTTCAACACAATGGTCGGGTAGATACGCACAAAGTCTGGTAAAAGACCGGCGATTTCACGGGCCGTTGTCATGACAGATGTTTCATCCTGACCTGGCAGCCCCGCCATCATCTGGAGACCGATGACATAGCCGCGGTCTTTTAAACGCTCCACAGCCCTGCGGGTGTCGCGGGCCGTATGCCCCCGCTGGGAAACCTGCAGCACCTCATCATCCATGGATTGCACGCCCAGTTCAATGGTTTTGACAGGAAAAGGTTGAATCAGATCCAGCATCACCGGGGTGATGGTTTCCGGTCGGGTTGAAAAGCGGATGCTTGCCGCCTGACCCCTGGAGACAAACGGGGTGGCAACACCGAGAAATGCGAGAATTTTTTCTTTTCCGATACCGAGAAAGGTACCACCGTAAAAAGAAATCTGAGGCATTTCGTGGTGCGGTTGCCGATAGCTCAGGAATCGGGAGATATCTGCAGCGACATCTTTTTTTGAAGGCAGTTGCTCTGAGTGGTCCGCAATGAGGGTCTGGTTGCAGAACGCACACTGGTGAGGGCACCCGGCATGGGGAATAAAAACAGGAACGATAAAGGGGCGGAGGCCCTTTTTTTTGTTTGGATCATGGGTGCGGGGATTTGTTGTCATGTCGGTCACGTAACAAAATCGGGTGGCCGTTGATTGAGCGCGGTCACCCAAGCGGGTTGTCTATATGGAAACTTCACTCAGGATTTCAGGTCCATCAAAGCTTTTCGCGCGGCATCCTGCTCGGCGGCTTTCTTGCTTTTTCCTTTCCCGACGGCTTGAATATTACAGACATCCGTCTGGACACTGAAGGTCTTATCGTGGTCAGGTCCACTTTCTTGAATTACGCGATATTCCGGTGCTGGTTTGTGCTGGAGCTGAACGACTTCCTGGAGTTCGCTTTTATAGTCCAGAAAAGGTACGCCTTCCCCGACATCGTCGAAAAGATCTGAAAAAAGCTGTTCGACCATGGCATGGGCGGCGCGATAACCGCCGTCCAGGTAGATGGCGGCAATAATTGCTTCCATGGTATCGGCAAGAATCGATGCTTTCCGATGACCCCCGGTGAGAAACTCACCTTTACCAAAAAGAATGTGCTTGCCGATATTCAAGGCACGTGCCAAGGAGGCCAACTGGGTTTCATTGACCATACTGGAACGAATTCTGGTCAGGTCACCTTCTTTCAGGTCCGGATGACGTTCCATCAAAATATGGCCCACAGCAAGACTCAGCACTGCGTCTCCGAGAAATTCGAATCGTTCATTGTCCCGCAGATCCGGGATTGCCTGCTCATTCACAAAGGAACTGTGGCGAACAGCTTCGGACAGGATCGAACGGTTTTGAAAATCATATCCAAGCTTTTTTTCCAGTTTTGAGATATTGTCCGGCGCGTGGGCGCATTGTCGTAGGCTTTCAAATAAGCCAAAGGGCACGTGCAGGGCCCCATACCCAATGCCCATTTTCAGTTCCGGTTTATAGACGCCATGAAAATCAGTACCACCGGTTAACAGCAGGTCGTTTGATGAGGCAATCCTGAGCAGTTGCTGGACTTGCTGTTCCGAGTGTTCCGGATAGTAGACTTCGATACCTTTCAATCCCCTTTCTTTTAGAGCGACAACCAAGGCCTCCAGAGTGCTTTCCTCATGGATATTCAGCAGTCCCGGATGCGCCAGAACAGGAACACCACCCGCATCTGATATAATCTGGATGGCTTTCTGACAGCTGAGCCGTTGCTTGTCAACATAGGCAGGTTTTCCCTGGCCGAGATATTGATCAAAGGCCTCATCGATGGAATGAACGATGTTCTTCTCCAGCAGGGCTGTGGCAATGTGGGGTCTGCCGACCTCTCCGGCGTCAAGCCCTTTTGATAGTTCTTGCATGGTTATCATGATACCCATGCTGTTGAGACGCTGGAGAATCTTCTGGTTTCGCGTCCGGCGAATTTGCTGAAGTTCGTCGAGTGTCCGGTTCAGCACCGGATCGTCCAAACGTATAAAATAACCCAGGATGTGATAGCTGCTGACAAAATCAAATGGCGCAATGGGTCTTGCGCTGATTTCGATACCCGTGACCAACTCAATGGTTGCAGGTATAGCAAGACCCAGGGCTTCTTTTGAGCCGGCAAGTGTGTCATGATCTGTAATGGCAATGGCGCCTAATCCGAAATCTTGCGCCATTGTGATAATTTCTGAGGGTGTCGAGGTGCCGTCTGAGGCATTGGAGTGAATATGCAGGTCGATACGGATGTTATCTTTATAATCCAAGGGCTTTTTCGAATGCTTCCTCTTTTGTTTTACAATCGATACATTGGGTTGTTACCATCCGGGCCTTCAAGCGCTTGATCGAAATGTCTCCTCCGCATGATTCACAGATGCCGAAGGTATTGTTTTCAATACGCGTGAGAGCCTTTTTGATTTTATCGATTAGTTTACTTTCCCTGTCACGAATTCTAAGCATAAAATTCCGGTCTGATTCGAGGGCCGCGCGATCGGTGGGGTCCGGAAAATTCTCTTTGGGTGCGGTCATGCCAGAAACGGTATCGTCCGCTTGATTGAGAAGGTTCTCTAATGTATGCGTCAGTTGCTCTTCAAAATATTCTATGTCTTTCTTTTTCATAATAACACCTCAAAAGCATGTAACAATATCAATAAAAGAGATTTATATAACATAAGTTGAAAATGTTGTAAAGCATTAATGTTGCTTCAGCCACAACAAGACATTTCTTGATTGGCTTCCGCTTGAGGGTTATGGTAATAAATAGGTGTTGTCAGTATCGGTCGGATGTCGTATAAAGAGTAAAATGATTTTTCGATGTTACCGGACCCGACTGAAATGGAGGATGTGGATATGGCGGAAGACTATAGTACAAAATACAAATCCATCACCGTCAGAACCATCGATGGATCGACATTTAATGGAAAAGTGAACATTTCACCGGATCAGAGGGTTTCAGATATTTTTACCAAAAGCGCCCGGTCTTTTATTGTCATGGTAGAGGTCTCCTCTATCGATACGTCGGGTAAAACACGCTTCATTAACAAAGATCATATCGTTTGGGTAGAACCGGACGATATTAAAGAATAGCCGTAAAGAGCATTTCAAGCATTTTCATGTTGTTAACCCTGAATACCTGATGCGGGTATCCTGCTGGTATTGTTTTTTTCAACAGTCCGGCCAGAACGTTTCCCGGTCCTACTTCCACAAATATTTCTATTTCTTCGTCCATCAGTCTGGTCATGGTGTCATACCATTTAACGGGGTGACACAACTGTGTCACCATCAGCGATCGAATTTCAAGGGGATCGTTGGTGCTATTGGCCGTTACATTGTGCAGGACAGGCAGATCAGGCGTTCTGAATTGGATATTCTCTAAAAAATGCTTGAAATCATCTTCAGCGCCATGGATCAAGAGGCTGTGCCATGCACCGCTAACTTTTAAAGGAATAGAGCGGCCGTTTTGGCTGACAGCCAAAACGGATGCCTTTTGGACGGCTGCCGGTGCCCCTGTAATAACGATCTGATTTTTGGTATTGTGGTTGGCCACGGATACAATACCGTCTGATCCGGCCTTGATGACAATATCCTCTACCGCCTCGATGGAAAGCCCGATAATTGCAGACATGGCACCTTTCTGCTTTGTGGCCTCACGGTGCATCAACTCGCCTCTTTTCATGACGGATAAAATGGTATCTTCCCTGGAAAGAACAGCGGCGGCGCATAAGGCGCTGTATTCACCCAGGCTGTGACCGGCTGTGACATCGGCCCTGATTCCCTCCTTTTGAATAAGCGCCAGGGTGGATAGGTTGATGGCGGTCAAGGCCGGTTGGAGGTTTACCGTGGCGGTCAAGTCCTCCATGGGACCCTTGAAACAGAGTTTTGACAAGTTGATTTTGACAAGTTCTTCGGCCATATCGAAAATTTCCCGAACAATATCAAATGACTGGTAAAATTCGAGGCCCATGCCAATACTTTGAGAGCCCTGACCGGGAAATAGAAACGCGACTTTTTTCATGTAAAATTTCCTTATTCGTCTTATAGCTTGTGGCAAAAATAACAAAAGCAATCACGAAAACACGAAACCTGAAAACCACGAAAAGGTTTATGGTCTTTTTCGGGGTTTCGACCTTTCGTGTTTTCGTGATAAAAGATCTTGTTTCTTATACTTTTTATAACCAGTAAACCCGCGTATCTACGCGTCCAAGTTGAAAAGCCTCCTCATCAAATCCAGGTAGACAGGCTTGTTGATGTGGTGTCCCTCCATTTTTAAAAGACGGGTGGGATCATGCATGATCTTATTGACCATCGTTCCGGTCATTTTCTGCAGGGCTTTCTGGTCTGTTAAGGGAGCCTGTTGAAGCCCTGGAATTGTTCTGCGGAGTTCATTTTCGATAATCCCGTGCAGTTTTTTTCTGAGATCTACAATGGTTGGAACCACATTCAGGTTGTCGTACCAGTCCCGAAAACGGATAACCGCCTCGTCTACAATTCTTTCCCCTTTCAAGGCCTCTTTTTTGCGATCTTCGAGATTTTCTTCGATAGTATTCTGGAGATCATCCACATCATAGACATATGCGTTATCCAGTCGGTTGATTTCCGGGTCGATGTCCCGTGGAACAGCAATATCGATAAAGAACAAAGGCCGGTTTCGTCGGGCACGCAAGGCAGTTTTTACCTGGTTGCGTTGGATAACCAGTTCGGGTGACCCGGTTGAACTGAGTATGATATCCACCTGCTCGAGCCACTGGGGTATTTCTTCCATCCGGACGGCCTGTCCCTTGAATCTTTCCGCCAGTGAGACTCCCCGCTCAAACGTCCGGTTGGCAATATAGAGGTTCCCGATTTTTTGCCGGAGCAGATGCTCAACCGCAAGCTCGGCCATTTCTCCGGCACCGATCATCAAAACTTTCTTTTTAAGCAGAGAGTCAAAAATTTTCTTGCTCAGTTCAACGGCGGCATAGCTGATGGATACCGCACGATCTCCGATACCTGTTTCGGTGCGGACTTTTTTGGCTACAAAAAAAGCGCGATGCAGCAATCGGTTCAGTATCAGTGCAGATGCTTTGCGCTGGGTGGCGGTTTGATAGGCTGATTTGATCTGTCCCAGAATTTGAGGCTCGCCAACGATCATAGAGTCCAGACTGGCAGCCACGCGAAAAACATGCCTGACAGCATCATCGTTTTCACGATGGTAGAGAAAGTCTTGGAACCGTTCCAAAGGAATCTGATGGCTGGAAGCGATGAACTTCTTTGCAGTGTCAACGGCAACAGGGATGTCGCTGGTAACCAGAAGGATTTCAACACGGTTGCAGGTCGAATAGACCAGCACTTCATCGATGGCGGGTTCCTGTTTCAAACGATCCAGGGCAACCAGGGTGTCCTCGGGCGTAAACGCGATGCACTCCCTGAGTTCAACCGGTGCTGTGGTGTGATTGAGTCCTATTAATACGATATCTGCCATATGTACCATCAAACCATTATCCGTGGAGCGGCTTACCACCGGGTGAATTCACCGTGGTGTCCCTTCAGTAAGAAATTAACCCCAAAAAAAGTGAACATGAGCACGGCAAAACCAATGATTGCCATAATGGCTGCTTTTCTACCACGCCAACCCAGGCTTATGCGGCCATGCAGCAGCGCAGCATATAACAGCCAGGCGATTCCGGACCAGATTTCTTTGGGATCCCCGCTCCAGAAATGTCCCCAGGCCGCTTTTGCATAGGCAAAGCCAGTGATGAGACCCATGGTCAGCAGGGAAAACCCGACCACAATACAGGCATATCCGGTGGTGTCGATAAATTCGAGGGAAGGCAGTCGCCGATAAAAAAAGCCTTGAATTTTGGTCTTGATGGCCTGCTCTTGAATCAGGTAAAAAATTCCCACACCAAAGGCAAGGGCAAAGGCCGCATCACCTAGAAAAACCGTAACAACATGAAAATAAAGCCAAATACTATTAAAAACTACGGGTGTTTCCATTGCTTCTGCTGGCAATTGCGAACGGATGCTCATGACCACAGCCGACAGGGGAGATGCAAAGGCACCCAGTATTTTGAGATGATACCGGGTTTGAAATACGATGAAAAGGGCTGCCATGGCCCAGGCAACCATGGAAAGTGTTTCCCGCAGGGTATGAACGGGAAGATGGCCTACCAGAAAGGTTCCATAAGCAATGACTCCCGTGTGTAGCAGACATCCAACAATCAGGAGATAAAAACCCGTTTGATTCCAGAATGCGTCCTGGCGAACAAGATAGGTCACATATCCGATGGCGCTCAGGATATAGATAAAGGCCACTGCGTGGGTCAGTAGATTCATTTCGCACCCTTTGTTTCGTTGTGGCTGGAAGCGGGCTTTAATAATTCGTCAACAGCATAGCCGGGGCCCAGCACGTCGAGAAGCAGACGATCAATTTCGTCAAATTGACGATTTTCGATCCATGAGATAATATCACTGTAAATAATTTTTTTAAAAAGGGGTTTGTGCTGCTCCGGTGCATGTTTTTCCAGAAGAAGTCGGCTTCGAATGGCACCCATTAAATCCAGAAAGACGGCATATGCTTTACCAAATTGATTTTCAAGGTCTTTGCGCAGCTTTTTTGCAAATGCCGGACTTTTTCCACACGTAGATATAGCCAGTACCAGGTCACCTTGGGCAACAATAGCCGGAAGAATAAAATTACAGGCCGCCGGTCTGTCGGCAATGTTACATAACAGGTTATTTTTTTCTGCATCCATGCTGAGTTGTTGATTCAATCCCTCATGGTTGGTGGCTCCAATGACAAGAAACCTGTTGCCCAGATCGGAAGATCTGTAAGCCCGTCTCACAAGGGTGATGCGCTGGTCCTCGGCTAAGCGTTTCAGCGTTTGGGTGGTGTCTATGCTTACGACAGTGACCGACGCACCGCATTCGAGCAGCATCTCGACTTTTCGGGTGCCCACCTCGCCACCACCGACCACCAGACAGTCACGTCCTTTGATGTCCAGAAAAATGGGATAATATTGCATGTGAAACCACTAACTCCGATTCTATTTGATTATCCGGCTGAGTTTACAACACCTATAAATGTAACCTGTTCGTGTCATTTGCCCTGCGGGCGACATTTGCGCTGCGCGCGATATTTAGCCTTCGGCTGTCATTGATAGTAATTAGCCCTTCGGGCGTAATTTATTGGCGCTGATAGCTCATCGCTTGGAGCTTACCTAACACTTAAAACATAAAACCTAAAACAATCTAAACGACAATCTTCATTAAATCCTCTGCAATCAACAAGGGTCCCTGGTATGTCTTGCGGCACTGGGCCGTTAAATCGAACTGGTCGCATTCAGGGTATAAATGTGTCAATACCAGTTTTTTTACATGGGCACGTGCAGCCAGGTCACCGGCCAGCGAGGGCGTCAGGTGTCCCGGGACTTTCAATGTATCCGGCATTGCGGATTCGCAGATGAGAAGATCGGCATCCATGGCAAGGGAAACCAGGTTTTCGTTGGTGTCGGTATCTCCTGAATAGACAATTGATTTTCCGTTGGCATCCGTGATGCGGTACCCGAGGCTTTCTTCCCGATGATTCATGGGCATTGTTTCCACCGTAAAAGATGCAAACTGCCGGCTGTTCAATCCGTTTCTGTCGAGTTCGATAAAGCGCAGCATGCCTTCGGGCAGGTCCAGCCAATCGCCGTAAACGGCCTTCAGTCTATTGATAAAATGGGTAAATCCATGGCCACCAACAATGGTCAGCATTGTATTTCGTCGATTGCTGTCCGGATATTTGGTGGCAAAGAGAAAGGGCACCAGTTCTCCCGTGTGATCCGGGTGAAAATGGCTGTAAAAAATCACATCAATATCAAATATTTCGACGCCGGCGTTTAAAAGGCGATGCATGGTGCCCGGACCGGAGTCAAAAAGGAGCTTTGTTGCACCGAGTTCCAGAAGAACCGCGCATGAGCTGCGCGTCAAAGAAGGCACGCACGTACCGGAACCGAGTATGGTTACAGTGGTCGGGTTCATTTTTTTGTGTCGGCAGGGGGTGTCTTGGTTTTGATCTGGTTTATGATCCAGCGAATGACCTTGCTGTCATCTTTATGATCGATGAGAGGTCTCAGTATGGTTAGATCGATTTCAGCCCGAGCCATGGCTTTATGCCCGCCGGCTGATCCGAATCCAGCAAATCCCTGTTCAGCAATTTTTCCGGCATTCTTACGCAGACCATCACTTCTGAATATGATGACCAGTTTTTTCTGGTGATATCCGGCAACGATACTCCATTTGATGGAGCTGACTCTTAAAAAGAAATCCGCAACAAGGACACAGACATCCGGGTTGGGTACCGGTCCCAGAAAAACAAAGACTTTTCCATTTCGAATACGTCTGTTTTCAAGTGCTTTTTTATAAAATTTTAAATAGTCCGGCCTGATTTCGGATTGTTCGATCTTTCTGACCAGGTGTTTATTGGCATGGCGGAACAGGTATTGAAATGAACGCACATCTTCCACCAAGGTCTGTTGTTCAAAATTACTGGTGTCGTTTTTGATACCCAGCAGCAGGGCCGTGGCCAGCTTGATGGCAGGCTTGATTCTGGCAGCCCTTAAATATTCCGTCATGATAGTGGCGGTGGCACCATATTTGGGTCGAATATCCTGAAAGGGGGCTTTGCTTCCGCTATCAGGATGGTGATCGATGATCAGATCAATGGCATATTTTTCGAACAACACATTGTGGGATGGTTGCGAATCCACCATTACTACCCGATTGAAGCGTTTAACATTCAGGTCCTTTATATGGGTGAGCTTGACACCCAAAAGCTCCACCATGGCACAGTTATCCGGTCGATCGATGATATTGATATTGGAAATGGTAATGTTGTTCACCTTTCGCCATAAAAGACGTTTGACAGCCATGGCACTTCCAATGGCATCCGGATCCGCATTGATCAGAATGAGTACCCGGTCATCAGAGGTAAACTGGTTGTAGAACTGATGGACCTTGTCTTTTGCTGTTAATAACATATATGTTTTTACCGTATTGGAATAATTTATTTTTTTTGGATCTTCTCCAACCGTATGATGAGTCGTTGAATATATCAATAATAAAATCAGCACCGCGCTTTTATGAAATGCGACCGGGCTAATACCCGCTATTACTGTTCAATGGATTGAAACACGAGATTGTCGTCGGCAAGGTCAACGCGAATCCTCACACCGGGCAGGATATCCCCTTTCAAGATTTTCATGGACAATGGGTTTTCGATATATTTTTGGATTACACGTTTTAAGGGTCTGGCGCCGTATATTGGATCGTATCCCTTTTTGGCCAGAAATGTTAACGCCTGGTCACCAAGAACCAGTTCGATGTTCTGCTCTGCCAGACGGGTTTCCAGGCGACCCATCTGAATCCCTACAATTTTGGTAAGTTGCTCAGGGGTGAGCTTGTGAAATATGATGGTTTCATCGATACGGTTCAAAAACTCAGGTTTGAAACTGGCCCGCAAGGCAGCGGTGACGCGCTGCTCCATTTCCGTCCGGTTTTCCTGTGCCAGTTCCTGGATATGCTGGCTGCCCACATTTGATGTCATGATAATAAGCGTGTTCTTGAAGTCCACGGTTCTGCCGTGCCCATCGGTCATCCGGCCGTCATCCAGTATCTGGAGCAGTACATTGAAAACCTCCGGGTGTGCTTTTTCGATTTCATCGAACAGAACCACGGCGTAGGGTCTTCTGCGAACAGCCTCTGTCAAAAAGCCACCCTCGTCATATCCGACATAACCGGGGGGAGCCCCGATCAATCTGGACACGGCATGCTTTTCCATGTACTCGGACATGTCGACGCGTACAATGGCTTGTTCACTGTCAAAGATAAACTCAGCCAATGCCTTGGCCAGTTCGGTTTTCCCAACACCGGTAGGGCCCATAAAGATGAAAGACCCGATGGGTCGGTTGGGATCCTGCAGTCCTGACCGTGCTCTTCGGACCGCATTCGAAACAGCGGAAATAGCTTCGGTTTGACCAATGACACGACGCGAGAGCCTCTCCTCCATCTGAACCAGCTTTTCCCGTTCGCCTTCGAGCATCTTGTTGACAGGAATTCCTGTCCAGTGGGAGATGACTTCAGCAATGTCGTCTTCTTCGACTTCTTCCTTTAGCATTTTCTTATTTTCCTGGAGTCCAGAGAGCTTTTGTCGGGCTTCCTCCATCTGCTTTTCAAGATCGGTGACCATTCCGTACCGTATTTCCGCAACCTTGGCGAGGTTGCCTTGTCTTTCGAATTTTTGCGCTTCAATGCCCAACTGTTCCTGTTTTTCTTTTATTTCCCGAATCGTTTGAATCGCGTCCTTTTCACCTTTCCAGTGGGCTTTCATCTGGAGAATTTCTGCCTTAAAATTGCTCAGGTCGGTATCCAACCTGGAAAGATGCTCTTTGGAGGCTTTGTCGGATTCTTTTTTCAAGGCTTCCTTTTCGATTTCCAGTTGGGTAATTTTGCGCTGGATTTCATCAATTTCTGCTGGCATACTGTCAATTTCTATCCTTAGCTTGGAGGCACATTCATCGATGAGGTCAATGGCTTTGTCAGGCAGGAAACGATCCGTAATATATCGATTTGAGAGGGTTGCCGCCGCAACGATGGCAGAATCCTTTATCCGGACACCATGGTGGACTTCATATTTTTCTTTTAATCCCCGGAGAATAGAAATGGTATCTTCCACTGAAGGTTCTCTTACCATGACCGGCTGGAAGCGTCTTTCAAGGGCCGCATCTTTTTCAATATATTTCCGGTATTCGTTCAAGGTTGTGGCACCCACACAACGCAAGGTCCCACGCGACAGGGCTGGTTTGAGCATGTTCGATGCATCCATGGCACCCTCACTGGCCCCGGCACCCACCAGGGTGTGCAGCTCATCGATGAAGAGAATCACATCGCCTTCAGCTTTTTCAACTTCCTTCAATACCGCCTTGAGTCGATCCTCGAATTCACCACGATATTTGGCGCCTGCAATCAGAGCTCCCATGTCCAGGGATACAAGTCGTCGGTTCTTGAGTGTTTCTGAAACATCGCCCTCAACAATTCGTTGGGCCAGTCCTTCGACGATAGCGGTTTTACCCACACCCGGCTCGCCAATGAGGACAGGATTATTTTTTGTCCTTCGTGACAGGACTTGAACGATACGTCGTATTTCATCATCTCTGCCGATAACCGGATCTAGCTTGCCTCGGCGGGCGCTACTGGTAAGATCCCTGGAGAACTTATCAAGAGCCTGGTATTTTTCTTCTGGATTGGGATCTGTAATTCGCTGGGTGCCCCGGATATCCATGAGCACTTTCAAGACAGCTTCACGCGAAACACCCTGATTAAACAGGGTTTTCGAGGCTATAGACTCTTTTTCGTCTAGAATGGCCAGAAAAATATGCTCGATGCTGACATACGCATCCTTCATTTTGTCAGCTTCAGTAAAGGCAGCGTCCAGGACATGCCTGGTGGCTGCTGAAAAGTAGATATCGCCGGCGCCTGAAATCTTGGGCAGGCGGCCAATTGCCTGTTCGATATCAGGCAGGATTGCCGCGGGTGAGACCCCCAGTTTCATAAGAATGCTGGTTGCGATGCCGTCCGATGCTGTCAGCATGATGAACAGGAGATGCTCCGGATCGATTTGCTGATGACCGTGTTGGCCTGCCAAAGATTGGGCCTGCTGAATCAGTTCCTGTGCTTTTATGGTAAGTTTATCCAAGCGCATTTGCTCCTCCTGAGTTAAAAGGGTCGTTGTTGTTAAAAAACCCTATAACCGATTGATATAATATATATAATATAATAATTAGGCAGCTATAATATAAGCACGCGCCATTTTATGTCAAACAGCTCTGAACCGTCTCCGAGATTTCATGAAAGACAACGACGATAGAAAACTTGGTCAGGGCTCTTGCTGGCTGCTCCAAAAAGATCGCAGGCTTTCATACAAAACAATTCCAACGGCTGAAGAGAGGTTCAGAGAGCGGATATGGCGTGTGATGGGTATATAATAAACGGCACTGGAAAAGGTGTCGAGAATGGATGGGGGAAGCCCTTTTGTTTCAGAACCGAACACGAGAAACATTCTTTTCATCACCGGCATGGACCAGAAGGGCTTGGTTCCTTTTTTACTGAAAAGGAACATTTCATTTGTTTGAGGGGCCATGGTCTTTAGAAAGCGTTGAAAAGTATCCCAGATTTTAAGATCGACATGTTGCCAGTAATCAAGACCGGCGCGTTTAACCCATCGACTATCAAGAGAAAATCCAAGTGGTTTGATGAGATGCAGTGTCGTTCCGGTACCAAGACAGGTTCGGCCGATGTTTCCCGTATTCCAGTGGATGTCGGGTGAGACCAGTACTACGTGACGCTGGCATTCAAAAGGCGGCTCAGGATGATCATTATGGGGGTTTGGGGAATCTGTTGTTTTCAATGGGTCGGTTCTCCACAGAAGGGGCAGAATTTGAAATCTGGATCCATGGCTTGATTGCAATGCCGACATCGCCGGGCAGAGGAGGTATTCAGGGCTTGGCGACATCTAGCGCATGCCAACATGGGCACACCCTTTTTGACCCGCAAAAGCGGAATAAAAAACAGGCTGAAATAATGATCAATTCGCTGATTATGAGCTGTTTTCAAACCACAGACAGGGCAAATTCTGGCGTTTTTATCGAGTGTCTTGGTTTTAGCTTGAACACCTGCAATTAGAAACATGTCAATGTTGAGATTCTAAAACGAGCTTGGCTTACAAACCATCTCCCTGATACGCATGTCAAAGAGATGTGATTGATTGGCAGGCTTGAGAATCAGCGCCGCATCCGCACCTTTTCCAGTGCCGCCTATGGAGACGATATCCTTACCGGAAAGGGCGCCGCCATCGGTTGCCATAATGGCAACTTCCACAGCCACTTTGGTTCCCTGGCCGAACAACCGAAGGGTATCGGCGATAATAAGAACCGGATAAGCACCTGAATACTTGTCGAAAAGTGAGCGTTCTACTCCAGAGAGGGCGTGCGTGGCGGAGATTACCGTGGCACCTCTTTTTTCCAGATCCATGCGAACCGATGCCGGCATGACAGATTTAAACGGTTCTTTAAATCCGTTGTGATAGGTGACAATCACCACGTTGAAGTCAATAAAAACATCCAGTACTTTGTGGGCTGTGTACCCTCTTGAAGAGGCGGCCACCACCTCATCAATACCGAGTTCTTTGGCCCGTTCATAGGCCAGCTCGATGGTTTTGTCTGTGTTATCGCGTCCGGGTTTTTCGAAATACATGTTGCCTCCTATT
The DNA here is from genome assembly GCA_963842925.1 of uncultured delta proteobacterium. Lineage (GTDB taxonomy): Bacteria > Desulfobacterota > Desulfobacteria > Desulfobacterales > B30-G6 > B30-G6. The sequence continues at coordinate 81,217 of CAWJIL010000012.1, read as the reverse complement.
CCTTAGGTATTTTCATATATTCATTTGTTTTAACGCGCTTGTGCTTGTTCAAACAGGTAGATATTTCCGGCGCATTTCCCTGTGAAATGCATAGAGCATTTATGGATTTCAGGGTCGAATCTGTTTTTAATTTCAAGAACGTGCTTGATGCGATTTATTTCTATTGAAGACAGTGATTGTATCGCGGATTTATTGATTTTGTTGGTTGCCGCGATTCCAAATTCCTGCAGGCAATGAAAAAACCACATGCCGTCATGCGTCATCCAGCATTTACCCAAAAGGTCAATGCATTCTTTTTGAGAGATTTCTTGAACGGATCGCAATTTTGATTCTCCATGAGGGTGTTTATTTACTTAGGGCGACTGTATAAAATCGGCACGATGGTACAGCGATGTTTATGCCATTTCACTGCCTGGAAAGTCAGCCTGAGGGGGTTTTACCTTTCAACATGCTAATCCGTTCCCCAGGCTTGCAGCATGGTCTGCACCGATCGGTTCATTTCATGCGCGAAACTTGAATCGAACTTCCGCTGGTACATCTCCTGACCAACATTCAAGGCGCCTTTCAGTTCTTTTTTCTTGCCGAACATTTGTGCCTGACGCTCTTGATACATATCTTCGAAGGTCTCTTTTTCAAATCGTTTGTAGTGATCTTCAAAGAAGATGTACTTTTTATCAAATCGTTGGGTCAAGGTCCTTTTCTGCTGCTGTTTTGTGGGATATCCAAAACAAACAAGGGTAATCGGAAACACATATTTAGGCAAATCAAACAAGGCTTTGTGTGTTTCGTAGTTTTCCATGATATCCCCAATATAGCAGGAGCCGATTCCCAATGATTCCGAGGCGATGACAGCTGTTTGTGCCGCAATGAGGGCGTCGCAGCAGGCAAGAAACAAATCCCCTTCCTGTGGCTTGCGCATGGTAATTCCTTTTTGCTCACAGTGTTCTTTCACCCCGGACACGTGAAAATAGTCATACCAGCGCTGATAATCCGCCAGAAAAAGCAAAACAAACGGGGCTTTGGCGATAAAAGGCTGGTTGTCGCATGTTTTTACCAAACGGTCCTTTGTGGTCTGATCCTTGACCTCTATGATGGAATACAGCATCATGTTTCCTGCCGTGGGGGCGCGCAATGTCGCAGCAAGAATCGTCTCCTTGATCTCTTTGCTGAACTTCTTGCTCTTATATGCACGAACTGACTTTCGTTTGAGAAGCAAGGCCAATGTTTGGTTCATGAGATGACTCCTTTTGCCGATTGAAGAATCTCGCAGCAAGTTAGGGGGAATGCGCTCGCTGTTTCGGTTCAACCATTTAATATCGTTGTCATTGTGTCTGCGTCTATATTTCCGCCGCTCAAGATGACCCCCACCCGGCCTTTTGGTACTACAGACTGGCTCAGCAGGGCTGCCAGCCCAAGGGCGCCTGATGGCTCGACAACCAGCTTCATTCGGTAAAACAAAAACTGAACGGCCTCAATGATGGCTTTTTCCGAAACCGTTTTCATGTCGTCCACATACGCAAGCACCAGCGGGAAGGTAAGTTTACCCAATGAAGGGGTACGGGTTCCGTCGGCAATGGTGGGAGGATTTTTAACCCGGTGAAGTTTTTTTGTGTGAAAGGATTTTGTGGCATCATCAGCGAGTTTGGGTTCGATACCCATGACCCTGCAGCCCGGTGACATGCTTTTGGCAGCAATAGCGGAGCCGCTCAACAACCCGCCGCCGCCGCAAGGAACCAGCAGCATGTCAAGAGGACCGATTTCTTCAAGCATTTCCAAAGCAGCGGTTCCCTGACCGGCGATGACCTGTTTGTGGTCGTACGGTGGGATCATGGTAAAGCCGTTTTCTGTTTCAAGTTCATTGGCAATATCTTCTCGGGATGCTTTTTCAGGGTCGTACTCAACAATGCTAGCACCATAATCTTTTGTAGCGCTCCGTTTGATTGCAGGTGCGTTGTCCGGCATGACGATGGTTGTTTGGATATTCATCATTTGACCCACCAAGGCAACTGCCTGGGCGTGATTTCCTGAAGAATAGGTAATGACACCCCGTGCTTTTTCCGCCTTGGAAAGTTGACTGATACTGTTGAATGCGCCGCGAAATTTGAATGCGCCAATGCGCTGGAAATTCTCACACTTAAAATATACCTCTGCATTTACCAAACGGTTTAAGGTTTGGGACGTCATAACGGGTGTTACATGAGCATAGCCTTTCAATCTTTCTTTAGCGGCCTGAACGTGTTTGAACATATTCTCTCCGGTGGCAATCATTGAGTGTTGTTTGTTTCCTTTTTGGTCTTGTTTTCATACCAGTAAAATCCAAAGTCTATATCTTTTTCAGGCTCGGATATCTTTCTAGGTTCAAACCCATGTTTTTTCAGTACATCTCGTATTTAACCAGCCGGCCATCAAGCCCGCCGGCCTTGATCGGTTTTTTCCAGGATGCTTTCAGACCGATATTTTTGATATATTTCCGATCCCCGAAATAGATAAAAGCCGTCGAGTTTTTACATTTCTGCTTTAGAAAATCACCGAAATTTTTATAAAACACCTCAAGATTCCGGTCTCCCCCCATCCGAATGCCGTAAGGTGGGTTGGTTACAATGACGTGCTCTTTAACGACCGGTAGTTTTTGGAAATCTACCCTTTCAATGGTGACTCTGTTCCCGTAATGGAGCCCCATCAGGTTTGTTCGTGCGGCTCTGACAGCCTCTATGGATACGTCACTGCCCGCAAGCAGCTTTTTTGGCAGTTCTCGGATCTGTTCATCGGCCTCTTTTTTTATCTGGCGCCAGGCAGAGCTGTCAAAGTCAGGTAGGGATTCAAAACCGAATCGCTGTCTGAAAATACCTGCAGGGACATGGCTGTATCGCATGAGTGCTTCACATAAAAGCGTTCCCGAACCACACAAGGGATCAAAAAGAGGAACAGAGCCGTCCCATTCGGTGAATCGGATAATTGCGGCGGCAAGGGTTTCTTGCATGGGAGCTGAAACCGTTTCTTCCCGGTATCCTCTCCGATGAAGCGCACCACCTGAGGTGTCCAGACTTATGACGGCTTTATCATTCCTGATATGAAGGTTCAGCAATAAATCGGGACTCCTTTTCGACACATCCGGGCGTTGTCCTGTTTTTTCTTTGAAATAGTCGGCAATGGCATCTTTAAGACGCAGCGCGGCATACTTTGAATGCGAAATGACACTGTCAGACACATTGCCGGATACAGCAAAGGTATTGTCTCTATCAAAAAAATCTTCCCACTTGATCTGTTTTGCCTTCCAATACAGTGTGTCTGTATCCGGGCAGTCGTAGGATAGCAATGGTGCCAGGCAGCGTGAAAGAAGCCGGGTCATATAGTTAATTCGATACAGGCTTGCTTTGCCCGCTTTAAAACGAATACCACTGAATTCAGGCTGGACATTTTCGGCACCGAGCTCGGCCAATTCTCTTGCACCGGCTTCTTTTAAGCCCTCAGCGACCTGAGCAAAATATTGCTTATCTTTCTGATACTGATATGTCACTGCTTGATACCTTTTCTTGCAGGGTTTGAAAAAATATCGGCTGACACCCTGTTTTATTGCTTTTTTTCAATTGGACGTTGATCGGTCAATCGAAAGATTGCTTGATCAATTGAACCTGTTTGAAGTAGTAATGTGGTTCTTGGGATCTTATTACTGCAAGAGTTTAGGCGCAAAATCAACTGAATTGTGGGAAAATCCCTTTTTGTCAGGGAAGAAACGCGACGAACCACCGAAGGAAAAGCTGAACAGGTATGGAAACAGAGTATAAAAGCAGAACCCAGAAAAAGAAAGAAGACCAGGCACGGCAGCGATTGGCGGAACAGCTGGTGTTCCTGCCACCTGGCCAGCTTGAGGCCATGGGGCTGCCGGAAGAGCTTATGGAGGCCATCAAATTCGCACGCAGCATAAAGAGTCACGGAGCCCGGCGAAGGCAGGTTAAGCACATCGGCGCCCTCCTGAGACAACGCGACCCGCAATTCATCGAAACCGTTCTTGAGAGTACCCAGTCGGGAACTTTTGAGAAGTAAACTGACAACCGGTCGGGAAGGCACAATATAGAACCGGCCCATTTACACCTGGAACTATAATGGACAAACCCAAAAAACAACGCGGACGGGTTCAAATGGACGCGGCCCTTGCCGGACCGCTTTTCATGCTGTCCGCCGCTCTGTTATTTACCTTGCTCAACCTGATCGTCAAGACCCTGAATCCGGTGTTCACCGTCTGGCACATCGGCTTTTTTCGTTTTTTCGGAGGTCTGATCATGATTCTTGTCATTTTCGGACGTCACCACAACCCCTTTATGGGCAACAACACCCGTCTGTTGATCATTCGTGGATGTGTTGGTTCCGTGGCCTTCATCTCCCTTATCACGGCGATCAAAATGCTGCCGCTGTCCACAGCGCTGGTTATTTTTTACTCGTTTCCGGCATTTTCAGCGGTGTTTGCCTATATGATTTACAGGGAAAAGATCGGCAAGCTTGAAATCGCCTGTATTTTCCTGGTGATAGTTGGTGTCGGGACGCTGTTCGACTTCAGGCTTGGCGGCACATTTTTTGGGCAGGTCATCGCCTTGCTTGGTGCTGTGTTCGCAGGCCTCACCGTAACGCTGATCCGCAGTCTGCGGGAGAAAAACGGCCCGGTGATTATCTATCTCTATTTTTGCACCATGGGCGCCCTGGTTACCGCGCCCAAATTCATTATGACGCCGATACTGCCGGGCACGCCTATGGAGTGGGTTATGGTTCTGGGTATTGTTTTCACGTCCCTGACTGCCCAGCTCCTGATGAATCAGGGATTTTTTTATTGCAAGGGGTGGGAGGGGGGCGTGTTCATGTCCAGCGAGGTGATCTTCACCGGCATCGTGGGCATTGTGTTTTTAGGGGATCCTGTGACGTTGCGGTTCTGGGTCGGCGGCATTCTGATTTTCGGCAGTGTTGTGGCGCTGAACCGACTCAAGGCTTAGCCAAATATTGATTGACAGTTGAAATTCCAAAGGCTATCTTCAATTTTTATTTTTGCATCCATCATGATCGGGTTGGTGTTTATAATGGCTGGCCTGACCGAGCGCCTGTCTTACAAAACATGGATTTTTGTGAGAGCCTGTATTCTGGCTACGTTCCAGGAAACCAACCGGTTCATGTTCGGCATGAGCATCGCCTTTTTTAACCGCCCGTTGTACATCTATTAAACTCAAAGAGCCAAGGAAGGGCGTACAACCATGCAGTATCTGATGGGTGATTTTAAAATCAGCGAAAGAATGATGCGCTTTAGCGTATTTGTTCCGCGATTTTACAACCTGTGTAAATCATTCGGATTTGAAAAAGGCAGGATCATGCCTTCCCGGGCCTTTTGTTCGGATGAAAGCCAGGGTTTTCCCATCATCCTGATTGCCAAACACTTTGGTGCTTTTCCTTTCAACCATGGCCTGGTCGGCGGGATCGTTGCCACCGATCGCCACGGTCCGCATGCCCATCATGGCAAGGACCTGGTGATCATCCAGGCCAGTCACGTGGGCTATGAACCGGAAAGCGGTCAGTTCGGTGTCTATCGACGATTGCAGGTGGATGATCATTGCCATACTGCATCCTGCGGTAAAATTTTTGGCGTCATGGACTGGTATCTTAAAGAATATGATTTTGCCCGAAACAATATCGCTTTTACACGGATGGGTGATGAAGCGGTGGTGATGATCGACAATCTGCTGCTGGACCATAACCGCGATGCCGGTCTTTTCTTGAACATTGACCAGTTTGTGGCCATGGATTCGGGCAATGTCCCCGAACCTCTCAATGTATTCAGTACGTCCAAAGCTTTTCGGATAAGCACCGATTTAAAGAACAGGCTGCCGGAATCATGCTGGCAGGAGGGAAAGCGGGTGCCGGTTGGCGAAAAGCTGATGGCAAATCAGTTCTACTACAAAAAGACCGTATCAGAGGCCCTGGAAGGGCGTGATCAGCTGGAACGCAATCTCAGCTACAGCATGCCCAGAATTATCACCTCGACGTTTCCAGCACTGGCTGCAGCCCAGGCCAACACCCAGATTGAATTCGATCGTGCTTATCGCACCATCGTAAGCGACGACAGTTACAAAGGTAAGAACCTGGCCTTTATTGCCGGTATCAATATCGACATTTCCCCCCTGCAGGGGCAATTGTTCCCACTGACAAAATTTGTTCCCTGGGCAGCCTATGTTCAGACCCGGGAAGGGCGGACATTCCTGCTGGAGCAGGAAGCACTTCTGGAGGCATTGCGCTCCCAGGGTGTGGAAAACCCGGACAGAATTGAACTGTCGCGTGCCATTCGGGTCATGGAGGATACCCCGGAAGTCAAGATCGAATTTGAGCCGTAACAGTGAGCGCTAAGCCCGAGGCTTGCTGTGAAGAATCTTCAATTGTGAAGATAGCATGTAATAGCCAAAGCATTTTGGAGGAAATATGAAACAATTTTGTGTGAAAGACCTGATGGTTCCGATTTCAGAATATGCGACCGTAACCGTTGGATCGACACTGTCCGAGGCCGTGGTTGCGCTGGAAAAAGCCCAGGAGGAATATTGTCATACCCAGTATTCCCACCGTGCCGTGCTGGTTTTGGACAACAAGGGTCAGGTGTGCGGAAAACTCAGCCAGTTGGATTTTATTAGGTCTCTTGAATCAAAGGATGAAAAAACGGAAAGGATAAAGAATATAAGAAAATTTGGCTTCAGTTCAAAGTCCATTGCACTCCAGCAGGAACAATACCGCCAGACAATCCCTCCAAGCAAGGACATCTATGCTACAGCGGCCAAGCTCAAGGTCGAAGAATTTATGCAAACCCTTTCCGAAGGCGAGTATATCAGTGAAAAAACCTCCCTCGATACGGCTGTTCACCAGCTGATTACAGGATACCATATGTCCCTGCTGGTGACTAAAAACAAGAAAATTGTGGGTGTACTGAGAATGTCGGATGTGTTTGCCGCAATTTTCCATGTCATGAAAGAAGTCGGAGCAACCGAATTAGATAAGGATATGCCATGAAAGAACTCGAAAGACTTTTGGACAGGATTATCCAGCGTGTCAACATCAATTTGCGGGAGATTGAATATGATGTCAATCCCTTGGTACGGAATCTTATCCCGCCGAACCAGATGACAAAATTTTATGCATTCTACGGTATTACACCTCACCACCCCCTGAATTTTCAGTTCAGGCACTCCAATTTGTCCGGCAGTTATTTTCTGGGAAAATGCAATGTGACCAATTCCCTTCTTTACAAAAGTGATATCCGGGGGGACGAACTCAAGCAGAAAGCAGATCTGTTCCAATATCAGGAATTTGAAATCCCGGTAGCTGAGGATGAAGAGATCAAGATAAACGACTGCTTCCTGATCAAGACACTGGTTCACAATTTTTCCCACGATCCGGAAACACTGGAGAAATTTTTTATCAGGGATACCATCTCCACCCATTATGCCAATATTCACGGCTCTCCCTCGGATGGATGTTTTCTGGGACCCTTTTCAACCGTTGATCTCACCACGATACAGGACTGTCTCATCGGAGCATTCTCTTATATACAAGCCGGGGAAGTGAGCCATCTGAACATAGAACCCGGAACCGTGTGGGTACGCAACCCTGGAACGTTCAACTTTCTGTACCGGTTTCCCCTTCAACGTTTGAGCAATTACATCTATTTTGCTGCCGGACGTTCCCCCCAGGGTGTGTTTATCGATTTTGTGGAAGATCGCAAAGAGGCATTTCAGCGGGTTTTTAATGTGGTAAACCTGGAACCTTCCGTGTCTGTTCCCAACAGCGCATCGCTTGACCGTTTTGCCGTGATAAAACCCAAAACGCATATCAGCGAAAATGTGCTAATATCCCAGAGGGCTTATCTCCAGAACGCCTGGCTTGGCAAAGGCGCTAACGCCCAGGAGCATAGCTATATCATCAACTCACGTCTGGAGGGGAATGACATTACGGCCCATGGTGCCAAGATTATCGAGGCTGCCCTGGGTAAAGATGTTTTTGTTGGATTTAACTGTTTTTTGCGGGGACGACCGGCGTCACGACTGACCATCGGTCAGGAGAGCATCATCATGCCCCATACGATTATCGATATCCGCAAGCCCCTGAAGATTCCGGCAGGCCACTTGGTCTGGGGACTGGTGACGAATCAAGAGGAGCTGGAGCGCAACAGCATGCCCCTGAAGGCCTTTGCAAAAATTGACACCCGTTTTTCAAAGGGGGATCTGATTTTTGAAGGCAGCGGTGCAGCGTTTGTTACGGCCTTCAAAGAGCGAATTCAACATATCCTGGAAGCCAATGGTGCTTTTTTTAATGGCCACTCCAACAAAGGCCATGCACAGCGAAATCAGAATATTTCCTTTAACACGATCCAGCCCTATCCAAGGGGAGAAAAGGAAGGGCTGTATCCGACAATCATTATTAGACCCTGAAGATTTTTTCCCTACTTAAAAAACGTTAGCAATGCATGCAGATTGGTCAGCGGGTGGGGTGGGCATCCCGGGATATATAGATCAACCGGCAGGAGACTGTCCAGTCCTTCGGTAATTTCAGGACTACCCCTGAAGGGTCCTCCGGTCAGGGTACAACTGCCCACAGCGATGACAACCTTGGGGTCGGGTACGGCTTCGTAGGTTTGAAACAGAGCCGTTTTCATGTTGCGGGAGATGGGGCCGGTCACGACAATGCCGTCCGCATGGCGAGGCGAAGCCACAAAGTTGATCCCGAAGCGGGCCAGATCGAAAAAGGGTGTCGCTAGAACATTGAGATCCGCTTCGCAGGCGTTGCAGCCGGCGGCTGATACCTGGCGTAGCTGCAGGGAGCGCCCGAAAAGTTTTTTGAAATGCTGCCGGGCATGTGCGGCCAATTCGGGTAGAGATCCATCCGTGATCAAATGCGCCTTCTCGGACACCGAGATCTCAAAATCCTGGGTAAAGGCGATAAACTTTCCTTTAGAAACGCGCTCACAGGTTCCACAAAAAACACAGCGTCCCATGTCGATCAATTTTTTTTGTGCATCGATGGCATCCTGGGGACAGGCCGATGCGCAGGCCAGGACCAGGTCATCCCGGGCATCTTTCTTGATTTGTGGGCGTCCGCGGTAGCGCTTCCACAGTTCGATTTTTTCCTGCGGATATTTTGTGGTTCTGTAACCCTGTTCAAATCTGTTTTTCAAGGTGTTAAGCATATTGATTTCCCTATAGATCAAAGCCGCAATACGACAAATTGTAGCTTTTGTTGTTGAGCGGAAAATCTGAAATTTCTGTATCCCGCAGAGACATGGACAAGCCGTTCCAATTGTGAAAGGAGGGGTCTTTGATCTTGTAGCGCATAATATTGCCTGTCGCGTCCGTTAAGACACAATGTGAAACCTCACCCCGCCAGGCCTCGTTCAGGGTTACGACAAAGGAATCGGTTGCCAGGGATAAACTTTCCGTATTTACGCAATTCGTTTCCACCGGGTCGTTCAGCAGGGCCTGAATGAGATCAATGGACTGCAGGATTTCGTCTGCCCTGATTTTGGCCCGGGCATAAACATCACCGCTGTGTTCGGCATTTTCTGGTATATCGAGTTCAGGATAATGTTCGTTGGGAAAGCAGCGTCTGACATCGTAGGGAATGCCACACGCCCGACCGGCAGGGCCCACCAAACCTAGATGCTCCGCATCAGATTTGCTGACGGTACCGCAATCTTCAAAACGAGAACGCACGCTGGAGGTGGAAAAGAGTAAATCGATCACGTGTTCGACCTGGGGTTTGATTTCAATGATACGCTCAGTCAAAATGCTTCGGACCTCATCATCCATAGTGAAAAGCACGCCACCCGGACGGATAAGTCCTTTGCTGAACCGATTGCCGCAAAGCAGCAGTGACATATTCAAAAAGTCGCCGCGCATGCGGCCGCAGTAGTTCATGGGCGGTAAAAAGGCAACATCCCCGCTCAATGCGCCCAGGTCGCCGATATGATTTTGGATACGTTCAAGCTCCAAAGCAATGGTGCGGATGATGTGTGCTCCGCTATCTGGTTTAACTGCGGAAATGGCTTCCACGGCCTGAGCCATACAAAGGCTGTGGCCCACTGTGGTGTCACCGGCAATACTTTCGGCCAGCAGGGGTAAGCGTTTGGCGTTCACTCGAGGAATCAGCGTTTCAATACCCCGGTGCTGATACCCCAACTGGATTTCCAGGTTCAGCACCCGTTCACCAATACAGTTGAACCGAAAATGGCCCGGCTCGATAACCCCGGCATGCACGGGGCCGACAGCCACTTCGTGGATTTCCTGACCCTCCACGCTGTAGTAGTCATAATTTCCGGGGATATCATCGTCGTAATTATTATCAAAGGCGTCGGCCCTGTTCATATAATTGGGATGGTAGCGAACCATTTTCAGCCAGGGATGACCCTCGGGCCGGATACCGAACTGCTCGGCAATTTCCCTTTCAAACATATGGAAGGGTTCGCACTGGCTGCTCAGAGCGGGATAGGCGTCGGGTGCATCGCATCCGGCCATCAGAAGCTTATCTTTGCGCAATACCGCCGCCAGTCTGACAATGTCGCCTTCCAGGTAGGCAAAATAGTGAACGACCTTTCCTCCGTTTTCTATAATATCCAGGGCTTCCTGGCGAAAGGTGTCAAACGTAAGGTTAGGAATCCGTTCTCTGGGGAGGGCGACACCATTTGAAATCTCCAAAAATGCCGTGTTCATTAAAAACCTCCACTGACGGAAGTTACCGCAGTCATTATGGTCTGGTACAAGGAGTCCGGAACCCAGAAACACAAGACCAGAGAGGTTAATAGCAACACATACTGGGGCCAGACCAGATTGGCTTTTTCCGTCAAACCAATTGTCGCTTCTGATGTGTTAAAAGAAATTTTCATGACCTGGTTGGCAAACCCGGCAAAGATAGCACACAGACTGACCACCAAAACGGTAACAGCTATATAATGGCCGGCCTTAAAGGCCCCAAGGATGATGAACAGTTCGCCGATAAAAAGCCCAAAAGGTGGTAGCCCTGAGATTGCTGCAAATCCACCTAAAAAAGCGATAAAGGTCTTTGGCATCCGTGTCACCAGGCCACCTGTCTTTTCAATCAGACGACTGCCATAGCCCAGCAGAATATTGCCGGAAGTCAGAAACAGTGAAGATTTAATCAGACTGTGGTGGATCAGGCAAAGCATCGCGCCATAGGCACCCAGTCCGCCGATACCGGTTCCAAAGGCAATGATACCCATGTTTTCAATGCTCGAATATGCCAGCAGACGTTTGTATTCTGTCTGTTTGAGAATAAAAGTACCTGCCGCCAGAATCGAGGTCAGGCCAAACCCCATCAGGATAAGACCGGAAAAATCACCCAGACCTGCAGCCTGCATGATTTTATTGGTCTTGAAAATTCCAAGATAGGCACAGTTGAGCAACACACCGGACAAAAGCGCCGATGCCGGGCTGGGAGCTTCACTGTGCGCATCGGGCAGCCAGGTGTGCATGGGTGCCAGACCCATTTTTGTTCCATATCCGACGATAATAAAGACAAAACCAGCTTTCAACCACATGGGATCCAGGCGAGTTGCCACCGTCGTAAGTGCGGAAAAGGAAACCGGCACATCCACCTGGCCTATATCCATGGAAATGGTGATCAGAACCGATCCCAAAAGCGCCATGGCAATGCCCACGGAACAGATCAGGACATATTTCCAGGTGGCCTCGAGGGAAACAGAAGTGCGGTGGGTGTAGATCAGTGGCGCACTGGCCAGAGTCGTTGCTTCAATGGCAATCCACATGATCATGATATGGTCGGAAAGGGTCACCATGGTCATGGTGGACAGGAACAGCAGCATGGAGCCGGTAAAAACATGCTCTGCTTTGATGTCGGCCACCTTGAGATAGCCGATGGTATAAATGGATATCAGAAAAAACAGCAGCGATATCACCAGCAGAGAGAGCATTCCTTCCGGTGCGAGGGAAAAATAGGATTTAAAGTAGGGTTCGGGCTGCCGGATCCACAGCAGGACGGAAAGCAACAGGTGAAGTGCTCCGGTAAAGACCAATAGCCCGCGTCCCAGGTTGCGGGGCATGAAAAAGGCAATTACACCGGTGACAAACGGAGCCAGAAAAACGAGTTCAACCATGAATCAAACACCTATTCTTTTAATGTTCTGAGCAGGGCGGTATCCACATCATCAAATGTTTGTTTGATGTTCTGAAGGATGACGGCCATGATCATGACACCGGCAAGCACATCCAGAAGAATGCCGAATTCTACGATATGAAGGGCTCGCACCGAAAAGGTCGTTCCCACCAGGTAAATGCCGTTTTCCATCATGATATACCCCAGCACCATGGCGATGGCATTTCGCCGTGCCATGAGAAGGAACATACCGGCCACCAGAAGGGCGATGGCAGTGGGTAGCAGCAGTACACTGGTATTGATGGACAAGGTATCGAATCTGTGACTGACAGCCATGGCAGCCACGATCAAGCCCAGACCTGCCAGCACCGAGGCGTGATAGCCGACGATCGGTTCGACTTCCCTGCGAATGGCAACTTTTTTAATGGCCAAATAAATGCACAAAGGAATGACAATTCCGCGAATAATCAAGGTGACAAGCGTGAATAGAATACCACCGGTGGTCATGTCATGACCGATTATCAGCGGGACGATGGATACGACCACGCCTTGAAATGCCAGAACCTTGATAAGTCCTGGGAGACGGCTGGAACCAAACGAAAACAGGACCGAAAGCAGAACAAGGGACAATGTCATGTCTACCGGGATGTTCATTTTAGAAACTCCAGTGTAATAACGGTTGCAAAAAAGGCCAGGGCAAAGGAGGTCAAGAGGAACTTGGGTACCCTGTCCATGCGGTAACGGGCCATGACCGATTCCATGACACCCACGGCCATATATACAACCAGCAGGGAGACCGTGAACAGGCAGAGATTTACGAGTAGATAGCCTGATTCAAAGGGCATAATCAGCCTGGAGACAATGGATGCGTAGAAAAAGAGTTTGCAGAATGATGCCAGCTCGATAAATCCAAGGTCGGGTCCACTGTGATCCAGTACCATGACCTCATGAATCATGGTCAACTCCAAATGGGTGGCGGGATCATCCACCGGTACACGTGAGTTTTCCGCCAGGAGAATAACAAAAAAGGCAATCACCACAAACAACATGGGGGGTCCGGCCACCTGCCACAACCCAAATGGCTGGTTGCCTGAAAAATAGGCTGCCAGACGCAATTCACCGGTTAAAATGTAGAACAGAATCAGTATCATGAACAGTGTGGCTTCACAGATAATCGGGAAATAGGCTTCCCGGGCGGCTCCCATCCCCTCGAATGGCGACGCGGTATCCATGGCGGCTGCAATCGTGAAAAAACGACCCAGACCCAGCAGGTACAAGATGAAAAGAAGATCACCACGGAACGAAAAAACCGGTGGGTGACCTGCAAAGGGAAGAAACAACAGGACGGTGACGGCAGCTCCCAAAGATACCATGGGTCCCAGTTTGAAAATAAAGGTTGTGCTGGTGCTGTAAACCGAACTCTTTTTGAACAACTTGGCAAGGGTGTAGTAGTTGATCAGCAGAGGCGGACCCTTTTTTCCACCGAAAAAAGCCTTTACTTTAAGAATAACCGCTGAAAAGAACGGTGCCAGCAGTATGGCCAGAACCCAGAATAGAATTGATGTTATCATAAGCGCATCTCATTCATACGAAAAATAAAAGCACCACAATGGCCAGCAATATGTAGCCGATATACAAATGGATGTCCCCGTGCTGTATCCAGCGCAGCCTGTCAAACAACCACAACACCGGGTTGACAACCACACACGTCATGTGACGCTCTGCTATGTCATCGATATGACTGTGGTAATGGGTTTTTTGAGGGAACCGGCCGTGAATTGCGGGATGATCTTCCTGCAGAGGGGCGGCCGGTCGGAAAAACGCGAGAATCGAAGCTGCATAGGAAGTACCGGTATACTGCATTTTGGTGGTTGGCTGTGTGAAACCACATCCCCATGTTCCTGAGCGAACAAGGGTTTTTCCTCGGTAAAAAACCAGACGGAGGGCGATGAGCGCCAGAAGAATGACAAAGAAAATGGTGGCTGCCAGGGTGATATTTCCCGTCATTTGTATAAACGGTTCCATGGGAATGCGACCATACCCCAGCCCGGATACCGGAACAGCCTTCACTGCCAGGGCAATAAACATTTGAGGAAATACGCCAATGATGACACAGGCAGCAGCCAATATCAGCATGGGTGCCAGCATCGTCGGTCCTTTTTCATCCACTGTCTTGGCACACGAGCTCCTGGGCTCCCCCTGGAAAACAACCCCCACAACCTTGGTAAAGCAGGCCAGGGCCAGACCACCGATAATGGCCAGGCTGACAATGGCCATGATGCTCAGAACAAAGACCGTTTTGTCGAGGGCCACACCTCTAAAGCCACCTATATAGATAAAAAATTCGCTCACAAATCCGTTAAAGGGCGGAAGACCGGAAATAGCCAAAGAGCCCACCAGAAACGTAAGACCGGTAATTTTCATTTTTTTGAGCAACCCGCCCAGCATATCGATGGTGCGCGTGCCTGTTTTCTGGATGACTACCCCGGCTCCCATGAACAGGAGTGATTTGAAAATGGCATGATTTAACACATGCAGCAGTCCCCCGGAAAACCCCAGGACAGCCATGATCGGCTTGCCTGAGGATACACCGAGCATGCCGATCCCGATTCCGATCAGAATTATCCCGATATTTTCGACACTATGGTAGGCCAGGAGGCGTTTGAGGTCATGTTGGCCAAGGGCATAGACAACACCCAGGATGCCGGAAATCATCCCTGCAACCAGTACGATTTCACCGAACAAGGGCGTATGCAGGCCTAAGGAGGCATACAGGCGTACAATACTGTAAATACCGGTTTTTATCATTACACCGGACATCACAGCGGAAATATGGCTAGGGGCGGCCGGGTGGGCATGGGGTAGCCAGACATGAAACGGAAACACCCCGGCTTTTGAGCCGAATCCGATAAAGGAAAGTATCAACACTAAAAATTTTGCCGAATCAGGGATGGTACTGCCGGAAGAGAACAAAATACTGCCGCTATATCCGTACAGGATACCGAAGGCTGCCAGAATAAACATGGCCCCCACATGTGAAAAGACAAAATAGAGATATCCAGCTTTACGATTTTCTGCAGATTCGTGGTCATATATCACCAAGAAAAATGATGACAGGGACATGATTTCCCAGGAAAGCATAAAAGCGATCATGTTGGCAGCGGTCACCACCAGTGCCATGGATATAATCAGCAGGGAGAAAAACAGGTAGTTGGCTGCTGCACGGAGGGCCTTTTCGGGTTTGTTGAGGTAGTGAAAACTGTAAATGCTTGCAAGCAGGGAAACGGCATAAATCGCAATCAGAAAAAATGCTGACAGGCTATCAATTTGAAACGAGAGGGAAAACAGCTTCAAGTATTCAAATGATACGGCATAGAGCCCCGGATGCAGCAGCTTGATCACGGCATCGAACAATCCAATAGCACATCCGATGCTGATGATGGAGACAGCAATGGTTTTCATCAAAATAAATTTTCGCCAAATAAAAAGGGTGGCAAGACCACCACCGCAGATTAGCGCGATCGACAGAAAAAAGCTGTTCATAAAGCTTCCTTTGTAATCGGATTTGGATGGATTTTGTCAGAAAACATGAAATCAACCAAATGTCAATCAACATTTCAGAGGGATAGGTGGTGTGCTGTACTTTCAGTGGTTTGAGGATGTTGCCAGAAAAACACCCATACCAACAAAAATGGAACCACTTGTTCGATTGACGGTTTTAATCCTATTTGGTTTGCTTAACCAGGCTTTTGCCTTGTGGGCCAACAATGCATAGAACATTCGAAATCAAGTGCTTATTACTCGTCGTGAAATCAGAGCCTTTTTGAAAAAAAGTTTTATGCCCAAATAAAATCGTAGCACGATTTTATGAGACGCGACGTTGTCGCTCCGGTGCGAAAGGCTATTCCTATCCCTGCAGCAAGCTACAGGGTATTTCGGGATTTTTGCCGAAATACTTCGAATATCGGCACCGCACTTTCGCAAAAAAAGGATCTTTATCCATAAGTTGAATTCATCCCGCGCTGCAAGCAGCGGGCATTTCACTGTGAGCCGCTATCCGGCCATAACTGCCACCACGGCCTGGCCAAGTTCTTGAGTGCCGGCATTGCCACCCATATCAGGCGTCAGGTTTTTGGGATCACGCAATACGGTTTCAATTGCTTCTATCAAGGTATCGTGCATCATGGGATATCCCAGGTGCTGCATCATCATGGCGCCGGCCCAGATGGTTCCAATGGGGTTGGCAATTTCCCGGCCGGCAATATCCGGGGCGGAGCCATGTACGGGTTCGAACATGGACGGGAATGTTTTTTCAGGATTGATGTTTGCTGACGGGGCAATGGCGATGGTGCCGGTACAGGCGGGGCCTAAATCGGAAAGAATATCGCCAAACAGATTGGAACCCACCACGACATCGAAATGTTCGGGCATGCGTACAAAATTCGCCGTCAAAATGTCAATGTGGTATTTATCGACCGTAACCTCCGGATAGCTTTTGGATAGTTCTTTCACACGGCTGTCCCAATAGGGCATTGTATGGAAGATGCCATTGGATTTGGTTGCTGAGGTCAGATGTCGGGCCGGTCTGGTTTGAGCGAGCTTGAAGGCATAGTCGAGAATACGGTCAGTACCTCGACGTGTAAACAGGCTCAACTGGGTGACAAGCTCCTGATCCGTCCCTTCATATTGAATACCACCCACAGAAGAGTATTCGCCCTCGACATTTTCCCGGACCACATAAAAATCGATGTCACCAGGTTTTTTCCCCACCAGGGGGCAGGGCACACCGTCAAACAATCGTACTGGGCGCAGGTTGACATACTGGTCAAAATTTCGCCGGATGGGGATCAGGAGTCCCCATAGAGAGATGTTATCGGGTACGCCCGGAAAACCCACGGCGCCCAGATAGATGGCATCAAATGGTTTGAGCTGTTCGATCCCGTCTTCGGGCATCATGCGTCCGGTTTTATGGTAGGTCTCACAGGACCAATCAAATTCTGTCCACTCAAAACTGACAGCATGCTTATTTCCAGCCGCTTCCAAGGCACGCATACCCTCTGGAATGACTTCTTTGCCGATTCCGTCACCCGGTATGACCGCAATTTTCAATGTATCCATGCTGGCGCTTCCTCTATTTTTTACTGCCCACAGCATTTTTTGTGTTTTTGGCCACTGCCACAGGGGCAGGGTTCATTGCGTCCCACTTTTTTTTCGGCAATCCATGTTTTGGGTGGGTTCAACAACATTTCCAGGTCATTAATATTCTCGGGTTTATCCGGATCAACTTCAATTGAATATTTCCACCCTTTTTCTTTAAATATAGATTCTACTTCCTTGTGTCTCTTTTTTGTTTGTACATTGACCATTGCGGGGTTTTTATCAGTGCCAAGCTTGGCTATTTTTTTACCATCAAATAGTTTTTTCATCGGTTCACCTCATTTGATTTTTATACGAATTTTTTCAGCTCTAAATTCTACGATATCGCCAGTAAAGATCTTTTTTCGTTTTCTGGTTTCCACTTCACCATTTAACAGAACCTGACCTTGAGAGATTACATATTTTGCTTCACCACCGCTATTGACCATATTTTCGAACTTCAAGATTTTATAGAGTTCAATGGGCTCTTCTTTAATTTCAAATTCTCTCATTTTACAATCAACTCCCACTTGAAATATAGTGACTTACCACCTGGTATTAAAGAGAAATAATCTGATCCGTCACTTCGGTAAATGCAACATCGTGACTAATCAGAAAAAGCTGGTCGTACCAGTGCTCGGTCACTTCTTCACGGCCCACGTCAATGGCCCGGAATGCATGCGCCAGATTGGCTCGGCGGGCGGCATCGAGATTTGATGTGGGCTCATCAAAAAAAGCAACGCGCGCACCGATGGTCTGCAACAAGGCCAGGCGCAGGGCGACCACAGCGCTCATGGTTTGCCCACCGGACAGCTGGTCATCGGTCCGTTCCCTTCGCTTTCCCTCCTGCATGTCCCGCAGAACGATCTGGTATTTGTCACCCCAGTAAAGTTCTTCATCGGTTTCGGCGATATTGCGATAAATGATATCTGCCCGTAAACTTATTTCTTCCCGGAAACGTTCTGATAGCTGCGCTGAAACATTGTTGAAGATATTGTTTCGTAAAAATTTGACCAGCGCTTCTTTGTCTTCAAAATTTTTCTTTTGGGCCAGGCGCACCTTGATCTCTTCTTTAATCTGTTTCATTTTTTTGATCTCTTCTTCGAGGCGGTGTCTATCCTTATCGAGATCACTCATTTTCTGCGTTATGGTGGCAAGCTCTGCGAGCAGTTTCTCTTTTACCAGGCGAACCTCTGCGTGGCGTTTTGAATCATACTCTTTTTCCAGCTTGACAAGCTCGTGTTGTTTAGCAGCAAGGGCTTGTTTTAATTCTTCGAATAGCGTCAACATCTTTTCCAGGGATTTACGTCGATTGTTCAGATCCTTGGCATCCTTTTGATTGGCAAAGAACGCATCCCGGGCAATCTGGTGCTGTGTCCGTAATTTTTCGATCCTTACAATTTCCGTATCCAGCTTATGGTACTTCTTTAGGTCTTTCTTCCGGGCGAAGGCCTTTTTCTCGGCTGTTTCCATTTGCTTTTGAGTCTCTTGAAGCGCTTGCTTGCGGGTGTCGTTATCCTTTCGTTTCCTGGATAGGACGATGAGTTGTTTTTTAATCTCCTGTGTCCTGACCTTGATCGAATCCAATTCGTGCTGGGCTTTTTCAGCCGCTTTAATTGCCTGGTTCAGATCACGCAATTGTTTGTCTATATCAATGGCTTTCCTTGTCCAGATCGTCTACCTTGGAACTGAAAACGTCGCGTGGGGCTTTACCGGCAATGTTTTGGCACGCTTCCTTGAAAAAGGGGCAGTTGCCTTGGGCAAGTTTCTCTTTTCCTTCGAGCAGACCTGCCCGTCTTCCTTCGAGAAGACCCTTGGCGGAGAGGAGGTTTTCTTCATCCTTTCTTAACGCCGGTAGCCGGGCCGCTGTTTTGGTAATGCTGTCATCCGCTGCCAGTGTTTTCTGATCGCTTTTAAGCTGACTTTCTTCTTCTGTCAGTTGTTTTTCGGTTTTCCCGACCTCACGAATTTCGTGTTCCAATGCCTGGGAGAGTCGGGCACTTTCTTTGTCCAGTGCATTGATATCCTTTTCAATCTCCCTTCTCTGCTTTTCCTGTTTCCGCAAGGATTTAAGATCTGCCTCGGCCGCATCAAAGGCTTTTTTCCCGGCCCGACTCTTTTCAAGGATTTCAAAGGCCGCCTCGGCCTCTTTAACCCGTTTTTTCTGGTCGGCAATTTTCCCTTCACCATCACGGATACGATTTTCAAGGACCTGGATATCCGACTTGACGGTATTTGTCGTTTTTTCCTGTCCATCGAGTTTGGTAAGCTGTTTTTCGGTATCCGCTAAGGTCTTTTTCCTTTTTGTTAAAATCTTCTGCTCAGTCCCAAAACTTTTGATTAAAGCGGACAGTTCTTTTTTTCGTTGGGGCAGGGGGGTTATCTGTTCCTGTTTGCCTTCTATCTCCACGTTCAGTACTTCTATCTTGTTCTTGATTGACACCTGCAGGGAGCTGGTACCTTTGAAAGTTTTACGCCAGGCATCGATGCCAAGAATCTCATCAAATGCAACCTGGCGTTTGGTGGGCTGTTTGAGAACAAAAGGACCCAGAAATTCGTTCTGAAAGGGGCCGATCACCAGTTTATATTGATCCGCCAGGGATCGGCCGCTATCGAGTTTGAGCAGTTCCTTGATCCGGGCTTCCGTTTCCGGGGCTCCAGCATGATCCTCAACTTCAAATGTTTCGCCGATCTCTCGGGCCAACAGCCATTTGGATCCGGTGCCAACACTGCGGGAAACCCGGTATATTTTACCATCGTCCGTTGAAAAGGTCACGGCAATTTCACCCTTCTTGGCGCCGATGGTAATGAAACGCTCGATGTTACCCACAAAGTCACGAGCATCAACGCCAAACAAAGCGTAACCAATGGCCTCAAAGATCGTGCTTTTGCCGACACCGTTGTCACCGGAAAGGACATTGATCCCGTTGACAAAATGCAGTTCTTTTTCGCGGTGGGATTTTATGTTTTTTAATGAGATGGAGAGGATCTGCATGGATCAATCCTTATCCGGGATAAGCCAGAGCAATTGGTCATCTTCAACATCACCCTTCAGGACCAAGTCTCGGATCGATAGTGACAAGCGGGTCAAAACTTCCTCACGGCCACTATATTGGCTGTGTGCGCCGATCAATTCATGCAGCACATCACTTTCAATTTCGGCAAGGGATTTTTTGACTACTTCCTCTCCATCCGTCCGGGCAACCAGTGAAAGGTGGTTTTTTATTTCCACGTGCAATGGTGAAGCAATATCTTCAAGGGCCAGTCTCAGCCGTTCACGACCTAACTCAAAGGGATGGAAACCGATCCGCCCCGTCAATTTCAGTTCCAGCAATGGTGAGCGTTCATCGGTCTGTACGGCCAGCTTTTCCTTTACCTGTTCTATATATCGGGCAAGGGCGGTATCTGCATCATCCGCACCGTCCAAATTGATGATCTCGACCAGCATGGGGCGCGGATGGGTCGGTTTAAATTCCAGGGCGAACCTGCCATCTTCGAAGGTAACAAAATAGTACCCCTTGTCATATTTTTCTTCGCCGAAGTTGACCCTTTCCGGTGCTCCGGGGTTATAGGCGTAAGGCTTTCCGTCCGGGGTTTCAATAACATAGGGTTTGTGGCCGTGACCAAGGGCCACATAACTAAATTTTTCAGCCAGGGGATGAGCCTCTTCAATCTTCATGTTGCCGATTTCGACCGGGGAGTATTTCCAGATGCCCACATGAAAAAGCAACAGATTGTTCTCGGTGGTTATTGCATTGCAGATGCGTTCGACATGGCTCCCGGCCTGGGTGCCGATATACCCGAGGCCATAAATATTCAAGCCGCCGATCTCAATATGTCCCCCTATGCCGGTCTCTTCATCAAATGGATCGAATTGATAGCCGCCATCTTCGGTACGAGCTGGTCGCAGCAGGTGTATATAGCCCATTTCAGAAAGGGCTTCCATCCAGGAAATATTGTTGCGTCTGTGAATCCAATCGTGATTGCCTTCGATAGCGATACATGGAATACCGGCTTCTTTAAGGGGCTGGAGGGTTTCGATGGTCTTGGCAAATGTCCTGGGCAGGATTTGACCGGTGTGGAACAAATCGCCACAGATGAGAACGAAATCAACCTTTTCATCCACAGCACTTTTTACGATATCCGATAAGCATCGAAAAAAATCTTCGTAACGCGTTGCTTCCCCAGGGGAATTGCGATAGGTTTTTCCCAAATGAATGTCGGCAGTATGGATGAAACGGATGGGCATGGTTTTCCTTTACAAGGGACGAATCTTGACATCCTTGAGGTACGGGTTCTGAAAGTCGGACACTTCCCCAGTCTTGGTTTTCCCATCGGACACAAAGCGTGCCGATAGCGGCTTTTCATACTTGGCAGAGAGTTTTTGGAGTAGACATAATACCTGAAGGATCCTGTCTGGATTCTCATTGATTCCAATCGGGTAGGTATCTACCCCGAGCCCGGAATGCAGGGCCAGAAAGATATTTCTTTCGATTGAAAATCGACCTGCTTCGTATTCCTCTGCCAGTTCAAAATCCTCCAGACACGGCAACATCAACCCACAGAGCCCCACGGGTTTTGGGTTGCGTTTGGACAGGAATGTCGTGCTCCTGATAAAAAAATCCGTTGTTACCGCCTTTGAAAAGTTGCCATAGCGTTTTTTTATGAAATGGACCAGACTACTCTCATCCCTGAACAGTGGTGCGATGGAGGAGTCAATACCCAGGAAGTCTTGATTGTCATCCAAAATTTCACAGATTTCAAGCCAAACCGCTTCCATGGCAGATAACCACGCTGTCAAATCCAGGCATCCCTCAGCCAGGTTCGTGGGTTGCAGACCGATTGAAAAGCCGGGATGCTCGAACGTTGCCGAGGGAAAAAACGGGCTGGAGGGTCGATTATTAAATGTGTAAGTAAAATTAAATGTCTTTGCCGGCGACTCCTTAATAATACGCAGCAGTACGTCTACATGATTGGCCGCAACACCATTGCTTAGATCAAGATTGAAGGATACATTCCCTGCGTGAAGAAAGTCTGCCAGCTGTTCCGTCACAGACTCAACGTTCAAGGTACCGATGCTTAGATACAGCG
The DNA here is from genome assembly GCA_963842925.1 of uncultured delta proteobacterium. Taxonomy (GTDB): domain Bacteria; phylum Desulfobacterota; class Desulfobacteria; order Desulfobacterales; family B30-G6; genus B30-G6. Next base: position 58,846 of record CAWJIL010000012.1, on the reverse strand, counting down.
AGTCAGGTTTTTCCCACTGACGCAGTGTATCGATGCGTGTTTGGTTGAAGCAAACGCGTTTTGTCTGAACCAGATAGCCGTACCCGTTGAGTTTGGTTTCGATTTCATTGAGCTGGTCCAATATCCCAGTGATTTCAGGCGTCTCAACAAACCAGCAAAGACTTCTTATGATCTTCTTCATGGTTCCCTTTTCCACGCATCTTAATTTAACCCTTTAAAAATTAAATTGGACATGATCCATAAAAAACGTCCAAAATCAATTATCAAGATGTGACGCTGTTGTTTTCCCGTGTTCAACGATCAGTGACGATCTCCCCTGTAACATTATCGACCATCACAGGGCTTTCATAGTAGACCACTGAAGGCAAAGCGCCATATTTATCAAAGATGAATTGCTTCCATTCATCTGTATAGAGTTGTTCGGCGTCTTCCTGTGAATTCCAGATATACACCCCGCCGGCTGTTTGGCCGTCCTGTGAAAGTGTATAATATTTGCGAATCAGCCCATGAACCTCTCTGTATTTTGGGGCTGTGCCGGAAAAAATTTCGCTCGCTTTTGCACGCGAAAGCGGTTGTGGAAGCTTGAATTGTACAAGTGCTGTAATCATTTTGATTTCCTTTTATCGTCATTACCTATGGTTTATAATCGAAAGGACACGTCTTTGTTCCATAGATTCAATTTGTTCCGTAATTTAAAAGCCTGGTCCTTTGGGCCAGGTCAGAGACGATTGGCTCTGCCTGAAACAGTTCGAAAGGGAATCCAGGAGTCAGAATACAGAATACAGAATAATGGGTTCGCCTTCGGTTCAGTCAAGAAGAAGCTATAGGGGTTGTCAGAAAAACGTTCCGATTGAGGACCGTTTTGCTGCTACAAACGCTTATGCCGCCATCCTATTTTCGGAACATTATTATGACAAGCGGTATAAAATTGTAGGAGCGAAGCGACATCTAAGTTCTTCTGTCTCCTGACTTCTGTCTTCTGAATTCTCTGCCTCATATGTTTTGTGATAAAGCCCCTCATAGGGGCAACCCAAATCCTGGCCTTCTGGGCTATGATTCTTTACTTCAGGCGGTCATACCGGTTTGGCCCGTTTGTATTGATCCGGCCATGCCAGATCCACACCTAACTCGATTGCAGCGAGCATCGGCCAATAGGGCGATCGTAGGAATTCGCGTCCCAGCAAAACAGCATCGGCCTGTTCGGTTACCAGTAGTTGTTCGGCCTGGGCGGGTGCTGTAATCAAACCGACGGCTCCGGTTGCAATATCGAGGGCTTTGCGGACAGCACCTGAAAACACGGTCTGAAAACCTGGACCCGCCGGTATGCGTGCATCCGGGACAGTTCCACCACTGGAGCAGTCAATAAAATCAACACCCAGATCTTTGAGCCGGCTCGAAAACGCGATGGACTGGGAAAGGTCCCAGCCGTTTTCGACCCAGTCGGTACAGGAAATACGTACGAACAGGGGCAGGTTTTCGGGCCAGACGTTTCGAACGGCTGCGGTTATTTTAAGAGGAAAAGACAAGCGGTTTTCAAATGTCCCGCCCCACAGATCCTTCCGAAGATTTGATAAAGGAGATAAAAACTGATGCAACAGATACCCATGGGCCATGTGAAGCTCCAGAACTTTAAAGCCGGCCGAAAGACTTCTTTGGGCAGCCCCTGTAAATTCATCGACAACCTGATCCATCTCTGCTTCGGTCATCTCTTTTGGAACGGTATGCGTTTTGTCAAAGGCAACAGGACTGGGAGAAATCGTTTGCCAACCACCGTTTTCGGCTGGCAAGGGAAGGCCCCCCTGCCACGGCAGATCTGTGGAAGCTTTTCGCCCGGCATGCCCGATTTGTATTCCCGGAATCGCTCCCTGAGCTTCGATAAAGGTGGTAATTGGTCTGAATGCTTCTGTGTGCTCATCTGACCAGATACCGCAATCCCCGGGTGAAATCCGCCCTTTTGGGGAGACGGCTGTGGCTTCTGCGATCACCAAACCGGCACCGCCCACAGCACGGGTGCCCAAATGCACCAGATGCCAATTGTTCGGCATTCCATTTTCACAGGAATACTGACACATGGGTGAGACAAATATACGGTTTTTGAACACAATGTCTTTAATTTTCAAAGGTGAAAACAGCTTGGTCATCAGTAAATCTCCTATTCAAGGGTGTCTTTTTTTGAGATGGCTTATAGCCTGTTCAGGCGAAAGGGTCATGCCATGGCGACCTAACTAGTGTTCATCCACAAATGGTCTTTTCACCTCCTGCCGGTGTTGGGCGCCATGATTTAACGCCTCAAAATAGCTCGCTATTCCTCCGGGTTAAATCTGACGCCCGCCTTGTCAGAACGCGAAAATCCCTATTTCTGGACGGACACTAACGACGTCCTTAGCTGAACACATACCCCTCATAATGTCTCATTTCAGGCTTTAAATTTCAATATGTTATTTATCAATTCTTCAATTGATAACCAATGGAAAAAGTGCCATGTTGAGCAGATATTGAAAATGATATTTTAACCCAGTCGTGAACGTGTTAAAACCTGCCAAGCAAAATAGGGTGGTTCTGAAGGCTTAAAAAAGACGGTAGAAATCGCCGAGAAATGGCACCCGGGCTATGATATGATCAGAAAACATAACCTGGGTTACGAATAATATTGTCTTGTGTTTCTTGAGGAGTGAAACGTGATAATCGATTTCCATACCCATCTATTTCCAAAGGACATGCGTGAAAACCGCGAAAAGTATTTTGAGGGTGAACCTGCATTTAAGATGCTCTATGCAGGAGAAAAAGCAAAACTCATCGGTGGTCATGAAATAATACAGATGATGGATGAAGAAAAGGTGGATATGTCCATAGCATTTGGATTTCCTTGGAAAAACATGGAATATTCGCTAATGCACAATGACTATATCATGAATGTGGTGGCCAGATATTCCGACCGAATCAAAGGTTTCTGCTGCCTGGATACCTGCAGCGAAACGGCTGCTTCAGAAGTTACACGATGTCTTGCCGGTGGTCTTTCCGGAGTGGGGGAGCTGGCTTTTTACGAAACCGGTATTGTGTGTGAGGCACGGGACAGCCTTGCGCCCATCATGGCGATCTGTAAGGAAAAAGACCTGCCGGTGATGATTCACACAAACGAGCCTGTGGGGCATAGGTACCCAGGAAAATCAGAAAACACCTTGGCCCAGATATATGATATTATCAAACGATTTCCGAACAATAAGATTGTTTTGGCTCATTGGGGTGGGGGTGTCTTCTTTTACGGGCTTCTGAAAAAAGAGGTCAAAGAGGCCTTGAAAAATATCTGGCTGGACACAGCTGCATCCCCATTTCTGTACGATCCTGCCATTTACCGGCATGCCATCGACATTGTCGGTGTGGAAAAGATTCTTTTTGGAACGGATTTCCCCCTGATCAGGCCTGGGCGGTATTTCAAGGAGTTCGAGGCAGCAGGATTGACACGCAAGGAAATGAGCGCAGTTTGTGGAGAGAATGCCCAAAAGCTGATCCATTTCTGAGCGCTCCTAGGGCGCATCCTTCCAATTCCACCACTTTAAACGCTCCGGGTCATGCACCTTATTGCCGGCAAAGTAGACAGCACACCGGAACACATACAACACACATCGATCGATGTGTATCCCACGAAGCACACCTAACTGTTCATACATCTGTTCTGGATCGGCATCCCGTAGGTGAGAAACACCCAGATACCCGAGATCTGTCAAGGCCTGGGCAAGCTTTGGGCCTATCCCGGGAATACTTTGAAGGTTTTCTGAGTGGCTTGTGGATTTCAAAGCAGCTCCCTTTTTAAGGATTGTAACATGGGCTCAATCCGCTCCCGGTGTTCCGGGGGAATCATCAGCACCGGTATGGGGCTATTTGGGATCAATCTTTTTGCGATAGGTTTCATCTTATCCGATTGATATGTCACAAGGTTATTTTTGTCATCAAGGAACAATAGCACATCGATCAAGTTGCCGGTCATTCCGTCTTGATCCAGATGCTCGATGCACTGATTGAAAAGATTGGCCACGGTCAGGGTAAATGCGTCAAGGTCGGCATATCCGGTTTCAGCGCAGATGGTTTTGGACATCATGCACCGGCATCCAAAGGGCCGTATCAGGTAGATGGGGCATTCCTTTTGTGACAAAAGCGGGCAGGATCCCCATGAGGGATCGAGAATTTCTTCTGGAATTTCCTGACCGGTCATACAGCGACGGGCCATCTGGTTGATGGTGATCTGGGGTTTAAAGCGTCTTTGTTCGACGGCCTCGGAAACCTGTTGCATAAGAGTTGATTTTAACCTTGCATCCAGAAGGGATATAATCTTATATCCTTCCAACGTTGTCAGGGTCATGTTGCAGGTACAGCAGGTGGCGCATTGCCGTTTACAGGCAAGGGTTTCTTTAGGGTTAAAACCGTCAAACAGCTTGTAGAGTCGGTCGAGTAGCGCTAATTTTGATGTGATATCCATATAAAATGTATCATATACCAAAGGGGGTTTCGATGTCGAGTGATGTTTATTTTATCAGTTTACGGGCAACCTGGAAGGAAAATTTATTCAAAAAGCTTGGTAAGCTGCTGGAGGCTGCTGGCCTATCTGGTGTGGTGGCTAAACGCGACCTGGTGGCCTTGAAGCTCCATTTTGGTGAAAAAGGCAACACGGCTTTTATCCGGCCTATCTTTATTCGTGAAATTGTCCAGAAAATCAAAGAGGTAGGCGGAAGACCCTTTGTTACGGATGCCAATACACTCTACAAGGGTTCACGGGGAGATGCGGTCAATCACACCATCACTGCCATTCAGAATGGATTCTCATATGCAGTGGTGGACGCACCGATTATCATCGCCGATGGCTTGATGGGGCGCAGCCAGACCGAGGTGTTCATCAACCAGAAACATTTGGAAGTGGCCTACATTGGTTCTGAAGTCGTGAATGCAGATACCCTTATTTCGGTGGCACATTTCAAAGGGCACGACCTGACCGGATTTGGCGGTGCCTTAAAGAATGTGGGTATGGGATGTGCTTCAAGAGCCGGTAAGCTGGTGCAGCACTCAGGTATCGCCCCCAAGGTCAAGCGAAAAAAATGTATCGGTTGCGGCGAATGCATGGGCCATTGTTCTCAGAACGCCATATCTCTGACGGAAGAAAAAGCGATCATCAATCCTGAAAAATGTATTGGCTGTGGGGAATGTATTCTCATTTGCCCTCAGATGGCCATTCAGGTGCAATTCGGTAAATCCTTACCGGATTTTATGGAAAAAATGGTGGAATACGCCATGGGGGTAATCAAGAACAAGCAAGATAAATCCTTGTTCATCAATTTTATCACCAATGTGTCACCGGCATGTGATTGCTGGCCAGTGGCAGATGCACCCATTGTGCGGGATATCGGTATTTTAGCTTCCACCGATCCCGTGGCCATCGACCAGGCTTCCGTGGATCTGGTGAACAAGGAGCCGGCCCTGCCGGATTCTTGCATGAAGGAAGGTCGGGAAGCCGGATCCGATAAGTTCAGGACCCTGTATCCAAAAACTGATTGGCGCATTCAACTCACTTATGCAGAGCATCTGGGATTGGGCACTCGGAAGTACAATTTAGTACAAATCTGACATTTTTTGGCAAAAAATCTGACAAATTTTGTCATATGTATCTAAAAAATATTAAGCGGCTTTGATACGAATAAATAATTATTTGCTATAATATATATGGGTTGCATTGAAAATGCGGTTTTGGCACAGTAATTGAATAATATATTAGTCAAACAGCGGTTATTAAATGCTCTTTTTCAGATATAGAATGTAAATGTCGCCCAACTTCAATACCGAAAGAAAAACCACGCGACGGCGCTCGCGCCTCCAAAGGTTAAACAATAGTAACGAAAGTTTGAGGTGACATTTATCAAGGCTTCTCGGGTGTACGTGCATCTTTTCCGGTCATCTTCAAAATAAAGAAAAGAGATGTGACCCGGATAAACAACGGCATTTTTGGGAAGCCACTCAGGCTCCATGGAATCAACTCATCATTGATTCCTTTTTATCCATATTTCCTTCTTCTTTTCATCGGGCGGCCCTGGTCAGGCCGCCCATTTTTTTCCAAGTTGAACGACGTGCCATTTTACCGCAGCTACTGTGTCAAATGCCGTTGCGCATAGTTCACTATAGCGCAACGACATTTTCCTTGTATCTGCAGCAAACTGACAAGTCGTTCAACTTGGAATTTACTATATTAAGCACTCCGTAATACACCCAGACCTGCATTCGTCTATAGCGTTGTAGGAAGTTAGACTATTAGACGATTAGCACCATTTGCTTACTCCCCAACTTTCATGTTTCACCAAAGATAGAGCGAAATGGGTGATCCAATGGCGATTTGCGCTGTTTGAGCCGCTTAGAGCACCTTACATCAGCGAACGACAATGAACAATCCAATATGAAAATATGGTCATTTATCAGTCATTCCTGTTTAACCATATGGCCAGCGCTGATGTTAGGAGCCCTTGCGGCGAGTTCGCAAAGCGCCAGGGGATTATTCATTTTGCGTTCGCTAAACTCCGAAAGTTGAGTTGCTGCTTATGGCTCATTGCTTTCAGCTACCCTCGAACCCTAAAAAGATAGTTGCTTTGTTCATTGTGTTCTTTGGGTTTATTGTGTTGCTTAAAGCCGTCGGTATGGAGTCCTCAACACGTTTCTAATTCATCAACCCAAGAAACCCAAGAAACCCAAGAAACTCAATGAACCCTATTCCCCTCAGCCCCTTGTTTGCTGGGATGCTAGGAGGCCTGGAAGCTGGGATGCTGCTGTCCGCTTGTAGCTGTCAGCCACCCACCCTCGAACCCTTGTATCACCCTCAGACCCTTGAACCCTTTCTTACAAAGTGCACGCGTCCTTCGCTTTTTTTGCCTCCACGTAATGGGCGGCTGCCAGCGCGGCCACACATCCATCTGCTGCCGCCGTTATGATCTGCCGGGCATATTTTTCCCTGATATCACCGATGGCATATATACCGGGAAAAGCGGTTTCGCACTTTTCATCGGTGATGACGTTCCCCTCTACCGACATCTTGATACCGGCCGGTACGATAGCGTTGTTGGGCTCAAACCCGATAAAAATAAACACGCCGTCTATTGGCAACGCCCTCTGAGCGCTTGTCTGGGTATCTTTCAAATCAACCGCATAGACACCTTCGTTATTGGCTTTGATGCTGGTCAAAACGGTGTTCCAGAGCATCTCTATTTTACACTCATCGAAAACACGTTGCTGTAGTAGCATGCCGGCCCGCAGGGCATCTCTGCGGTGGGCAATGTATACTTTTTCGGTTATCTTGGCCAGATAGAGTGCTTCTTCTGCTGCTGAGTCACCGCCACCCACTACCACGACCGTCTTGCCCCTGAAAAAAAAGCCATCGCACACCGCACAATAAGACACACCTTTTCCATAGAATTCGCTTTCTCCAGGGATGTCCAATTTTCGGGGGTTTCCACCGGTACCCAGTATCACGGCATGGGCTTTGAGTATGGTACCATTATCCAATTGCACGCTGTGTGATTCAGCACCGGGTATAATCGCCGCAACTTCGCGTCCCACCACTTCCAGGCCGTAACTGTCGGCATGCTGGCTGAACTTCATACCCAACTCGGCACCACTGATGTGTTCGAATCCCGGATAATTTTCAACTTCATCTGAATTGATGATCTGGCCGCCGGGGGCGCCTTTTTCGATCAAGACTGCATTCATGGCGGCTCTTTTAGCATAAATACCGGCTGTCAAGCCCCCTGGGCCGCCGCCAATGATAATGACATCGTAAATGGTATCTGACATTTTCTGCTCCATCTTTCTTTGGTTTTGTTTATATCCCAATTTTAATGAGAAACGGTTTAAGGAATTGAGCTTTAAGCGATAAGCCGTAAGCAGCTTAAAGCTTATGGCTTATCGCTAGCCACTTGAACCTTGGGCTCCTTGTATTTGTATTATTTCTGCGCAAACATCCTGGGTTGCCACATGCAGTTGTGTACTGCAGTCTTCCAGGGCCAGACCGACCTCCTGCAAGGCCTTTTCGGGCGTGTTGTTGGTTTCGCTCAGGTGTGCAAGAACAACATGCTGAAGGCCGTTGTGTTTCAGGGCCGATACAAGCTCCCGGGAAGCTTCATTGGAAAGATGGCCTGTCCTGCTCTGAATGCGTTGCTTCAACGGCCATGGATAGGGTCCGTTGATCAGCATCTCCGGATCGTGATTCGCTTCGAGAATGAGTATCTGGCAAGCCTTGAGCCGTTCCCTGACCATTGCGGTGACCACCCCCAGGTCGGTGGCAATGCCGATTTTCATGCCATTGTTGAGAATGGTAAACCCAGCAGGGTCTTCTGCATCGTGGGAAATGGAAAATGGCGAAAGGGTCCAATTGTTGACCGTAAAGGCGTTTCCGCATTCAAAATGTCGAATATCGGCTATTTTGCCTAGCATGGAACCGGCGCTCCGGCCGGTTTTTTTGGAGATATGGACCGGCAGGCCAAATCTCCGGGCCAGGACACCCACACCCTGAATATGATCCGAGTGTTCGTGAGAAACGACAATGGCGTCTATCTGGTCAGGATGGAAACCTTTTGATTTGCATCGACGTTCAATCTCGATTCCGGACAGGCCCGCGTCAAAAAGAACCCTGGTCTGCTGGTCTGCCACCAGGATGGCATTTCCCTTGCTGCCGCTGGCCAGCATACAGACGGTCAGGTGTTTACTTGCCTGAGCTGTCATTTTTGGGGCTGATTCGTGGTCCAGGTTCATTTGGGCGTTCAATCTCCTTGATAGGTTTTAGGCCATTAGGTTGTTTAGGCTGTAGACGATTAGGTGCTTACTGCTTACAGTTACCCTCCACCCTCTCTGGTATCCAGAGAACCGTTGGTTATCTGCAATGATTCCTGGGTTTTCGCCTGCACGGGAATGACAGACGGTTAACCACCCTCGGACCCTCAAATCCTTGACCCCTTGTCTGCTGGCTCTTGGTTATAAACCGTTCGCCACCCTCGAACCCTTGTATCCCTCTCGGCCCCTCGAACCCTTTTTTATTTCCCCGTATGTCCGAAGCCCCCTTCATTGCGTTCGGTTTTATCAAGTTCATCCACCAGCATGATGTTTGCCTGGTATATTTTTTGTACGATCAACTGGGCAATACGGTCACCCCGGTGAATTGTATAAGGATTGGGGCCCAGGTTGATCAGGCCGATTTTGACTTCGCCACGGTAGTCCGCATCGATGGTGCCCGGCGCATTGACAATACTGATGCCGTGTTTAATAGCCAGCCCGCTTCGGGGCCGAACCTGAACTTCAAATCCTTTTGGAATCGCCATGGCGAAACCCGTGGGGATAAGGGCTATGTCTCCGGGTGCAAGATCCTGGTCTGATTCGATGGCTGCGCAGACATCCATGCCGGCTGCCAGGGATGTCATATAGGCCGGCAGGGGGATATCCATGTCTCTCTCGGGTTGCAGGCGTCGAAGTTGAATGGCGGGCTGATGACTCATGAAATATGCTTGTACCCCGCTGTTTTCAGCGTGGGCTGAAATCAAATTAAAGGTTTTAATATGTTTTCGTAGTCTGTTTTGTCTTTGGTCGGGCCCAGCACGGTCAGGGATGTCTTGCTGTTGCTGAAAAGCCTGTCAGCAATATCCTGAATATCCTCTGTCGTAACGGCATCGATCTTCTCCACCACTTCCTGAAGTGGGACCTGGCGCTGGAAATGCATTTCATTCTGAGCCAGTCGAACCATCTGGTTTTCACTGCTTTCGGATGACAACAGCAGGTTTCCCTTGATATATTCTTTGGCGCCCTTGAGTTCAGATTCCTGGACCCGGTCCTCTTTCAGATGATGCATATGGCTCACCAGTAACTGGGCTGTTTCAACGGCCCTTAAAGGGTCTACCGCGGCGTAGGCACCAAACATTCCGCTGTCAACATGGGTGGACACAAAGGAGTAGACTGTATAGGCCAGACCTCTTTTTTCCCGAATATCCTGAAACAGCCGGGAGCTCATGTTGCCGCCTAAAAGGATACTCATGAGAGAGAAACCATATCGCAGGGGGTGGCCTGTTGAAAGGCCGTTGACCCCGATACAGATATGTGTCTGCTCCAGTTTTCTGGTATGAAGATTGACATTGGTGTTGCCGGCAGGTGTCTTTCGTTCAGGAAAATCATCACTCTTTTGGATGGACTCGAAAGCCGGGCCAATTAGATCGACAAAGTTCTGATGATCCACATTCCCGGAGGCCGAGATGATGATACGATCCGGTTGATAGAGACGCTTAAAAAATTGTTTGATGGTTTCAGCATCAAATCGAAGGATGTTTTCACGAGTGCCGAGTATGGAACGGCCCAAAGGATGGTTTCCCCAGAAGTGTCTTCCGGAAAGGACATGAATATATTCATCGGGGCTGTCTTCAACCATCCCGATTTCCTGCATAATAACGGGCCGCTCTTTGAGAACTTCTGTTTCATCAAACAGTGAATTCAAAAAAATGTCGGACATGACATCAACCATGGTTTCCAGGTGTGAATCCATCACCTTGGCATGAAAACAGGTATTTTCCATGGTTGTAAATGCGTTGGTCTGCCCACCAATATCATCGAACTCTTTGGCGATTTGAAAAGCGGATCGCTTCTTTGTGCCTTTGAAGATCAGATGTTCGATAAGGTGGGACAGACCGTTTTCAGCGAGGGTTTCATCCCTGGACCCGGCATTGACCCAGATACCCATGGTCACCGAACGGACATACGGCATTTGCTTGGTAATGATTTTAACACCGTTGTTCAGGTCGGTTTTGTTTGTCCCGGGGTGGTTATTCATCTTCCTCTACTGCTTTATGGCTTAGGCGGATTTTACCATCCCTTCCAACTTCCAATACCTTAACCTTGAGCGTATCGCCTTCTTTGACAATGTCGGTGACTTTTTTTACACGGTAGTTTGCCAGCTGGGAAATATGGACCAGACCATCCGTTCCCGGTAAAATCTGTACAAAGGCCCCGAAATCGGTCGTTTTAACCACGGTGCCTTCATAGATGGCGCCCACCTCGGCTTCCCTGGTAATATCCTTTATCATTGCCAGGGCAGCTTCCAGATCTTCGGAAGATGCCGCGGCGACCTTAACGACGCCGGAATCATCGACTTCAACCTTGGTGTTGGTTTCGCTCTGGATCGCACGAATTACCTTACCACCCGGGCCGATGATTTCCCTGATTTTATCCGGGTTGATTTCGATGGCGTGTATCTTGGGTGCAAAGGGGGAGATATCTTCCCTGGGTTTGTCCAGGGCTTTCATCATCTGTTCCAGGATGTGCAAACGACCCTTGCGGGCCTGCTCCAGGGCATTTTCCATGATTTCCTTGGAGAGTTCCAGAATTTTGATGTCCATCTGAAGTGCTGTAATGCCTTCGGCGGTTCCGGCAACCTTGAAATCCATATCTCCAGTATGGTCCTCGTCTCCGAGAATATCGGACAGAATAATCGTCTGGTCTTCATCCTTAACAAGACCCATAGCGATACCGGAAACAGGTGCTTTGATGGGAACGCCTCCATCCATCAATGCCAGGATTCCCGCACAAACCGTACCCATGGAGGAAGAACCGTTCGATTCCAGTACTTCTGAAACGATGCGGATGGTATAGTCAAAAACATCCTTTTCCGGCAGAACCTTTTCGATGGCTCTGGTGGAAAGACCCCCGTGTCCGATATCCCTTCGACTGGGGCCACCCACACGCTTGACCTCCCCAACCGAAAACGGCGGGAAATTATAGTGCAGCATGAATGGACGAAATTCCTCCCCACTGAGGGTTTCAACACGTTGTTCGTCCGGACCGGATCCCAATGTCAACACACCCAGAACTTGTGTCTCGCCTCTGGTAAAGAGCGCGCTTCCATGAGGTCGGGAGAGAAGCCCCACCTCGCAGGAGATCGGCCGGACCTCATCGAACTTGCGGTTGTCGATGCGACTGTTTTCCTTGAGAATAATATCTCTGCTGATGGATTTTTTAAGATCGCCGAAAATTTTGGAAATCTCTTCGCCTCTGTCCGCATAATCCTCTCCCAATGATTCCATGAGATCTTTTTTCACTTGTCTCATGGCATCATAGCGGGGCATTTTGTCCGGTATGGACAGTGCCTTGCGAATGTTCCCGCTAGCCGCTTCATGAACGACTGTTACCAGCGATTCATCTGTTTCGGGCGGCGTAAAAACTCTTTTGGGTTTACCACAGGTTTCCCGCATCTTTTCCTGAATGTCGATCAGCGGCTGGAGTCCTTGATGCCCAAAAAATATGGCATCGAGCATCTCTTTTTCACTGACGATGTTCCCACCGCCTTCAACCATGACCACACCTGTTTTAGAGCCGGCAACAATAATATTGATATCGGCTTCAGCGCATTCAGTGATGGTGGGGTTTATTTTGAGTTCTCCCTGGATTCGGCCTACCCGGACACATGCAATAGGACCTGCAAAAGGGATATCTGAAATGGTGAGAGCTGCCGAAGCACCTACCATGGCCATCACGTCTGCATCATTCTCCTGATCCATTGCCAGAACGGTGGCAATGACCTGGGTTTCAAAATTATAGTATTTTGGGAAAAGAGGACGTATGGGACGATCGATCAGTCGTGCTGTGAGGGTCTCTTTTTCACTTGGGCGTCCAATTTCTCGTCTGAAATAATTTCCGGGTATTCTCCCGGCAGCGTAAATCTTTTCCTGATATTCAACGGACAAAGGGAGAAATCCGACATTGCGCTCATCGTTGGACGATACAGCGGTGACCAGAACGGTCGAATCCCCATACTTGACAACAACCGATCCAGAGGCCTGCTTGGCAACCTTGCCGGTCTGAATACTGAGGGTTTTTCCGCCCACGTCTGCTTCTAATAAAATTTCCATATAGTGTTCCTAACTCAGCTGCAAGGGCATGCTGTCGTGACGCAAAGATATTCTCGACAGGTCTGAGGCCCTAAACTGAAGATTTGATTTTTTTTAAGTGACCTTACCGCCGAAGCCCCAGAGCTTCAATGATGGATCGGTATCGTTTAACATCGTTATTTTTTACATAATTTAAAAGTCTTCGTCGCTGGCCGACCATTTTCAGCAAGCCTCTCCTGGAATGATGGTCCTTTTTGTGTATCTTGAGATGCTCGGTCAGGTAGCTGATGCGGTGGGTCAGAAGACCAACCTGAACTTCCGGAGATCCGGTATCACTGTCATGTGTCTTATACTGTTCGATCAGTTCTTTTTTATTTTCTGTTGTAAACACCACTTTCTTTAAGCCTCCTATTTAAAAAATTGTTTGTAATGCAAATTAGCATTAATAATGGATACACGAAATAGAGAAAGATAAAAATAACATTTTTTCTTTGTTTTAATTGAAAACACAGCAGTAATGATATTCGCTGCTCGTTTGATTGTGTTCTATCACCGCGACAAGCTCTCTGTTTTCATCGATAATTTTGATGAATTTGTCCTTGTCCGGCAGTTTTTCCAGAACAACATCCTTTTGTGTCAATGGAACGCCGTTGACGATTTTGCTTTTCAATTTTTTATCGGCCGTCCATTCCGGCATATACCTGAGCGCTTCTGTCATGCCCACGGCATACCGGGAAAACGTTTCAAGGGCCGCACGTTTCTCAAATGCTTCCAGTGTCATTGCATCGGCAATGGAAAAACCAGAACTTTGGGTGCGTCTCAATGTTTTTAAATGACCGCCACAACCCAGCGCGTTGCCGATGTCTGCGCCAAGTGTTCGAATATACGTTCCTGCAGAGCAGGTCACCTCAAACTGGATATACGGCAGCTGAATCTCGGTTATCTCTAAAGCCAATACCACAATCTGCCGGGCCGGTTTTTGAATTGGTTTCCCACGCCGTGCGTGTTTGTACAGTGGAATCCCTTTATGCTTCAGTGCAGAATAAACGGGCGGTATCTGATCGAGAGGTCCTGTAAAGGATCCAAAAACATCCTGAATCTCAGCTTCGGAACAATCCGGAACCTGTTTCTCCGATACCCTGCTGCCGGTAGCATCCTGTGTATCGGTTTCTATGCCCAGATGCAGCAGCGCTTCGTATCTTTTGTCCCCTCCCAGAAAAAATCTGGCCAGTCGGGTGGCACGGTTGACACAGCATACCATCACACCGGTTGCAAAAGGATCAAGGGTTCCTGCATGACCGACTTTTTTGACACCGAGCGTCCTTTTCACATGCGACACAACACGTGCAGAGGACAGGTTTTCCTGCTTGTCGATAACGACAAACCCGTGGCGATCTAAAGACATCTCTTTCAATTGAGTTCAGGAATTGCCTTGATGGTTTCCTTTATTTTTTTTATGGTGGACTCGATACTGAAACCGGCTGCGCTCGGATGCCCCCCTCCGCCGAATTTGGATGCAATTGCGGCGACATCGATTGACCCGTCCGAACGTAGACTCACGTGATAATTTTTTTCTCCAGCATCATATTTTCTGCCGTTGGCCTGTTCCTGTATCAAGGCGGCCATCTTGACGTCTTCTATCCTGCGGGCATAATGAATCAGCCCTTCTGCATCCCCAGGTTGTGTTCCGGTTTCCCTTAGCATTTTCTGGGTAAGGGTCATCAGGGAAAGACTGCCGTTATTTGATATTTCAATCGATTCAAGGGCCTGATTCAGCAGCTTGATGCGACCCAGAGAATAGGGCCCAAACAGGTGCCGGGCAATATGAATCGGCTTAACACCCAGCTGAACCATTTCGTTGCATATTGCAAAGGCGGAAGCGTTGGTATTTGAGAAACGAAAGGATCCTGTATCGGTAACGATGCCGGTGTAAATGGATGTTGCCATGGCAGTGCTGATGGGTATGGCCATCTCTTTCAGCAGACGGAAAACCAGTTCCACCGTGGCACAGGCTTTGTTATCAATGAGATGTCGTTCACCGAAGCGCGTGTTGGTGGCATGATGATCGATATTGATAACCATGGGAATCTGGGTGACGATGTCGGTGGCGCGACCGATGCGATCCAGGTTGCTGCAGTCAAGGATAATAGCGGTTTCATAGGCATGAACCCGACTGATCTGGTTTTGAATGCGGCCGATTTCCGGCAGGAAGCGGTAAACAGCCGGGATGTCGCTTTCATTATATAAAGTCGCTTTAATATCTAATGCTTCCATTGCCAGACCCAATGCCAAGAGAGATCCCAGGGCATCCCCATCCGGATTGATATGGGAAGCGATCAATACACTGCGACTATTCTTCAGTTGTTGAATGATCTGTTTCATTTTCGGGTACAACCGATTTCAGTAGTTTCTCTATTTTCATGCCGTAGTCAAACGACGTGTCATAAATAAATTTAAGCTCCGGCATATACCGAAGCCCCAGTTTGCCAGCAAGATGACGCTTGACATATCCTTTTGCACTTTGAAAACCTTTGGCTGTGTTCTCGCTGTCTTTTTCCCCCAGATAGGTGGAATAATAAACATAGGCGGTTTTCAGATCCGATCCCATTTTAACACCGGTGATGGTTGTGTTTTCGAGTCTTGGATCGCTGACACCTTTACGGAGAAGGTCAGAAAGGACCTTTTGTATCATGCCGCTGACCCGTTCTGAACGCGAAAATGGCTTCATACTCATAAGTGGATGATCTCCAACTCACTGTCGACGATTTCCGCCAATCCTGTCTTATCAAGCATATTCAATATTTTGTCGCTCTTTGAGTTAATAACGCGCAGGTCTGTGCCCACCAGGGAAAAACCGATTTCCGCTTTTTGATAGATATCATGGGCGCCCACCTCCGCCACGGACGCGTTGAAATTATTTTGAACCTGGCGAACCAGTGATTTGACAATGCTTCTTTTTTCTTTCAATGAACGGCAGCCATGGATCCGGAAAATGACGCCGCATATGCCGACAATCATATCAAATACGCCGTGTTAGGTGTTACGTTTTAGGTTTTAGGATATGGGAGCAAGCTTCGATCCAACTTCGGACCGTTCTTAAAACTTAAAACCTGACACCTAAAACCATTCTTTTAATCCAATTCCGGCTTGATTTCTTCCGTATAATAACACTCCAGGGTATCGCCGACCTTGAGATCGTTGAAATTCTCGATGCCGATACCGCACTCATAACCGTTCTGGACTTCTTTGACATCATCCTTGAAGCGTCTGAGGGAAGAAAGCTTTCCTTCATAGATGACGATGCCGTCCCGCAGCAACCGAACCCGCTTGCCCCTTTCAAAACTGCCTTCAGTGACATAACTGCCGGCAATGGTGCCGATTTTGGGAATATGGAAAATATCACGAACTTCCGCCCATCCCTGAGTCCGGTCTTTAAATGTCGAAGACATCAATCCCAGCATGGCATCCCGGATTTCTTTGATCACATCATAAATGACATTGTGGTAGCGGATGTCGACCTGTTCTTCATTGGCCATTTCCTGCACCTTGGGACTGGACCGCACATTGAAGCCGACAATGATGGCATTGGATACGGCTGCCAGAGAAATATCGGATTCAGTAATGGTACCGGTGGCGCCATGAACGATGTTTATATTGACCTCATCATTGCTGAGACTGGAGAGAGATTCCTTGAGCGCTTCAATGGATCCGTGAACATCTCCTTTCAGGATCAGGTTGAGGTCTTTTACCTCGCCGGTTTTCATTTTTTCGAACAGGCCGTCCAGACTCAGACGGCTGGTCTTGGCCAGATCCACCGAGCGCTGTTTTCGGACCCTGTGCTGGCTGATTTGTTTGGCATCTTTTTCATCGGTTACGGAGACGAGCTCGTCACCGGCTGAGGGTACACCTGACAGGCCGATCACTTCAACGGGCAGAGAGGGTCCGGCCGAAGAGACCTGTTGTCCAATGTCATTCAAAAGAGCACGCAGTTTTCCATAATGTATGCCACAGACAACGGAGTCACCGGCACGCAGCGTTCCCTCCTGGATCAGAACCGTGGCTACCGGACCTCGACCGGCATCGAGCTTGGCCTCCACAACATGACCTCTGGCCAGTTTGTTTGGATTGGCTTTTAGCTCCAGCATCTCCGTCTGCAGGAGAATCATTTCCAGCAGGTCATCGATTCCGATGTTTTTCTTTGCTGAAACTTTTACAAAGATGGTGTCACCCCCCCATTCTTCGGTTACCAGTCCGTTTTCGGATAGTTCCCGCAGAACACGTTCCGTATCTGCATTGTCTTTGTCGATCTTGTTGACAGCCACGATGATGGGTACGCCGGCCGCCTTGGAGTGGTTGATGGCCTCGATGGTTTGTGGCATGACGCCATCGTCGGCGGCGACCACGAGAACGACGATATCCGTGACTTTTGCACCCCGTGACCGCATGGCCGAAAAAGCTTCATGCCCGGGTGTGTCGAGGAATACAACCTGCCCTTTTGGCGTGGTGACATTGTATGCACCAATATGCTGAGTAATACCGCCGGCTTCGAGCTCTGTTACTCTTGTTTCTCGAATAACATCCAGCAGGGAGGTTTTTCCATGGTCCACATGCCCCATGATGGTGACAACAGGGGGTCTCGCACTGAGATTTTTCGGGTCATCTTCGACGGCTTTAAGCAAACTATCCTCTTCAAAGGATGCCTTTTCCAGTTCGTATCCAAACTCTGTGGAAACAAGAACGGCCGTATCAAAATCGATGGTTTGATTAACCGTTGCCATGACACCCAGGCTCATCAATTTGGCGATCATTTCATTGGCCTTGATCCCCATTCGTTTGGCCAGTTCTGCCAAAATAATGGTATCATCTATCTTGATCCGACGCTTGATGGCTTTTGGCGTAGTAATCTGCGGCTTCAATCCCCGATCCATTTTGGATTTGGCGCCTTTTTTACCCCTGCGGAGGCGTTTGGAACCGCCTGAATAAAGATCCTTGCCCTCGACCACCTCTTTTTTTCGGAAGGCTATTTTCTTCTTAAAAAACTTCCTGTCCGGTTCCACGGCCTCTGTTTTTTTGCGTCCTTTCTTTTTCTTGTCTTTTAAGGACGGTTCCTGAGCGGCGGATGGTGTCTGTTTGGCGGCAATGGGCTTGCGAGCCGTTTTCTTTGGTCTGGCAGGTGCTTTTTTAACTTCCGCCGGGTCTGTTTCTTTGGGTGGCGGCGGTGGCTTGATTATTTTTGCCGGTGTTTCTTTCTTTTTCTTTTTAACCGGCTTGACAGGCTCGGGCTTTTTTGCTTGGGGCGCCTCTTTTTCTACGGGCTCCACAACTTCTTTTTCAGGTGCCGTTGTTTCAACCGGCGCAACCGTCTCCTCGGGTGTTTCGGCAACGACTTCCTTGGGCGGCTTTTTCTTTAGAACCGCTTTCTCGATCGCTTTTTCGGCCTCGGGTTCTTTGACGGTCGTTTCTTTTTCAGCTATGGGGGTGGCTTCTTCCACAACCACTTCCGGCTGAGAGGGCTCCTCGATGATTTCGGGTTTTTTGACGGTTTTGACCCGGCGCCTGCGTATAACGGTCGGCTTGATTCGTTTCTCTTCCAGCTTTGCCGCTTTCTTTTTGCCACTGAGTTTTGCTTTGATATCCGGTAACGCTGATTCATCAACGGAACTCATGTGGCTTTTTACAGGGTATTCAATCTCATGAAGCCTGTCGACCAGCTCGGTATTGGTCATGTTTAATTCCCGGGCAAGTTCATATATCCTGATCTTTCCCATCCATCCCCCTTAACCTTCACGTGGTAATACGCTTATTTTTCTTGGGTGTTTTCCGCTTCTGCGTTTTCATCTTTATCGGTATCTATCAGCGAATTTTCATCAGAAACCGTTTCCGTGCCTGGGGACTCATCGTCGGTCGTTGCCTCCACATCCAAACGTTCCTGTTCTTCCCTGTCGGCGGCGACTTTTTTCTTGGCAGCCTGTTTTGCTTCAGCCAGGTAGATTCCTGCGCTTTCGATCAACAAGGCTGCTTTTTCTTCTCCGATACCCCGTATCTGCGTGAGATCATCAACGGAGACTTTGACAAGTTCCTCGGCTGAATAGAGTCCTTTTTCGAATAATGAATCTGCCAGGCTGATGCCCACACCAGGCAGGGCAACCAGAGAGTCGTACCCGCTTTTCATGGCTTCGCTGTAGCTGGACTCACTGTTGACATCCAGGTGCCAGCCGGTCAGTTTGGATGCGAGCCTCACGTTTTGACCGCGCTTTCCAATGGCCACGGAGAGAAATTCGTCCGGAACGATTACCTCCATGGATCTGTTATCTTCATCGATAATCACTCTGGATATTTCAGCGGGCGCCAAGGCATTGCATACGAATTTGGCGGCATCCACATGCCAGGGGATAATATCTATTTTTTCTCCGCGAAGCTCCTGGACCACATTCTGGACACGCGAGCCTTTCATTCCGACACATGCACCCACGGGGTCGATATCTGAGTCGTTGGATGAAACCGCAAATTTGGCCCGGACGCCGGGTTCACGTGCGGCCCCCTTGATTTCAACGATACCTTCACTTATTTCAGGCACTTCGGTCTTGAACAGGTGTACCAGAAAATCCGGGTGTGTTCTGGACAAGAGGATTTGTGGGCCACGCGATTCATGCAGAACATCCAGTATCAACGCACGAATCCGATCGCCACGGCGATAAGACTCTCTGGGTACCTGTTCCCGGTTCGGCAGAACACCTTCGGTGTGACCAAGGTTGACGATAATATCGCCTCGATCGACCCGTTGAACAATACCGTTGACAATGTCTCCTTTGCGATCGATGAAACTGGAATAGACCACATCTCTTTCGGCATCCTTCATTTTTTGAATGATAACCTGCTTTGCAGACTGGGCGGCGATGCGGCCAAATGACGTGGCATCCATTTTGGTGCCGAGACTGTCTCCGATTTGGCAGTCGGGATCCAACTCACGACCTTCTTCAAGGATGATTTGGGTTTCCGGCTCGGTTAATGTTTCGACAACCTCTTTGAACTGGAACACTTCTATCTCGCCTGTTTCTTCATAGTACTGGGCTTCGATGTCGACCTTGTTCCCGAATTTTTTTTTGGCAGCCGACCTCAGGGCTTCTTCCAATGCCTTTATTAACACCTCGACGTTGATGCCCTTTTCCCTGCTGATTTGTTCGACAACTCGTTTGATATCTGCAATAAACATCAGTTTTCTCCAGAATAGTTTATAAGCCGCGCTTTGGTTATGTCCTCAAAGGAAATAGCCACAGATTTTTCCACAACCGTCAGCATTACGACCCCATCCTTTATGTCTGTTAAAGTTCCTTTAAATTTTTTTTGTCCATCAATCGAACGGGAAGATTGTATTCGGACCAATTGGCCTTTAAAGCGTTTAAAATCATCTTGTTTGGTAAGGGGCCGATTCGATCCCGGTGACGAAACCTCCAGACGATAGCGATGGTCGCTTTCGATATAGACGTCCAGTAAATCGCTCACCTGCCGACTGACGGCAGCGCAGTCGTCAAGATTGATACCATCGGGTTTGTCAATATACAGACGCAGCACTTTTCCGCCGGGTTCCATCTGATATTCTGTATGGACCAATTCAAGTCCTTCTGCATCGCAAACAGGCTCCACCAGTCGGTTTACGCTGGCAAGAAATTTCTTGTCGGACAGGGTGACAGCAGCCTGCTGTAGCGAATCCTTCTTTTTAACACGGCTTTTTATTTTCTTTTGTTTCATGTTCTACAACGTTTATCATCCAATAAAAAACGGGCAAAAGCCCGTTTCTCTTCATCTATGAAAATTCTTTCGGTCAATAAAATCTTGTCAGTTCATAGCCATAACCATTCGAAAAAAATTACACAACGTTCATAGATAAAAGCGCTTTTCCTCATGTAACCTACTGCCTTGGAAAAGTCGGGCATTCTTGGAGCGGGCAACGAGATTCGAACTCGCGACACCAAGCTTGGGAAGCTTGTACTCTACCAGCTGAGCTATGCCCGCTTTCCAAAAAGAATAACTAAGACAAAAAGTGTAAGCTGTCAATGATTTTTCTTAATAACGGGAACTATTTAATAAGTTTTCTGATCTGTTCAAGCTCGTGGCGAAGTTCGCTGACGGATAAGGTCTGCGGAAGCTCTTCTATAAAATCCTGTTTACGTCTTAAATGTTGCCTGGCACCTGATATGGTAAACCCCTTCTCATAAAGAAGGTGTTTTATCCTTAGAATAAACGCTACATCCCTTTTTCGGTATAGACGCTGACCCGCAGACGTACGCTTGGGCTTGATTCTTTTGAACTCTGTTTCCCAGAAACGGAGAACATGGGTCGGCAGCCCGAGAAGCTCAGAGACTTCCCCAATCTTAAAGTAGAGTTTGTCAGGGATTGAAACCGTTGTTTGTTTCATAGGCTTCCCTACTCAGGTAAACCAGCATTAAAATGAGCGATCAACCTTTCGGATAGGCGTTTGTGGAGATTGTTAACCCTGTCGTCTTCTAGTGTTTCTTCATGGGAACGATAGACAATCCTGAAAGAGACACTTTTTTTGCCGTCGGGGATAGGATCGTCGGCAAAGACATCAAAGAGACTCAGTTGTTCCACCAGATCTTCTTTCAGGTCTCTGATAAAAGTCAGTAGGCTGTCAGCTTCGATGTCCCTATCGATGATAACGGTCACGTCTCTGGATGTCGCGGGATATTTGGGTATCGGTCTGGCCTGCAGACTTTCAGGTATCATGCCATAGAGTTTGCTTATGTCAAGTTCAAAATAGAAGACGGCCTGCTTCAGATCATAGTTCCTCAGCACACGGGGGTGCAGTTCTCCCACCAGACCCAAAGGTGTGTCGCCTGCAATGATCTGAGCGGCAAATCCTTTCTTCATATAGGCACCGGCACCCACGGGCATACGGGTAAATGAGATGTTTTTGATTTTGAGTGCGCTGAACAAGGCTTCCACAACACCCTTGAGATCATAGAAGTCACAGTCTGTTTCGGGTACATTCCACAAGGCATCGGTACGCAATCCGGTCCAGAGCCCTGCCAGTATTTCAATTTCATTCGGCAGGTGTGTCTTTCCCTTGCCGATGAATACCTTGCCTATTTCAAAAAGCCGACTGGTCTTTGATCGCTGAGATATATTTCGGTGAGCTGATTTCAAGAGTCCCGGGAGCAGGGTAGACCGCATGACAGTCTGGTCTTCCGTCAAAGGATTTAATATTTCCACCAGACTTCGCCGATAATCATCCGTATGGAGCAGGAGACGATCACAATCCATTGTATCCATAAAACTGTAATTGATGGCTTCGTCAAAGCCAAATCCGTTCAAAATGGTTTTGGCGTTACGTCTATGGTCTATGACGGTCTGAGGGGTTCTTGCTTCGGCGGGTATCAATGGATAGGTGGTGGGTATGTGATCGTAACCTGAAAGCCGAGCCACCTCTTCCATGAGATCCTCGGGTCTTTTGATATCCACCCGAAAAGAAGGTGCCGTGACCGAGAGCGCATCCCTTGTCTTTTCTGCCGTATTGAACCCTACGGAAATCAGGAGATCACGAATTTCCGTCGGGTTGAAGTCTGTACCAAGGAGCCGGTTGGTCTGTTTGGCACTCAGTGTGATGGTCTGGGACTGCGGTAGGTTTCCACATTCGTCGATGACACCGTCTAGGATACGGCCATTGCCCAGTTCGGCAATTAACCGGGCTGCCCTATCCAAGGCCAAAAGGGTTCCCTGGGGGTCGACACCCCGCTCGAAGCGATGCGAAGCATCCGTGTTCAAACCGAGTGTTTTAGATGTTTTGCGAATGCTTACCGGGTTGAAATAGGCACTTTCCAGAAGGACGTTGCGGGTGTCGGTTTCAATTTCAGAGTTCAAGCCCCCCATGACACCGGCAATCGCTACGGGCTTTTTACCGTCACAGATTAACAACATGTTCTTTAGAAGGGTTCTCTCTTTTTCATCGAGTGTTGTAAACACCTCGCCCTCGGCTGCCGCCCTCACCACAATCCGGTGCTCTTCCAGCCTGTCCAGGTCAAAGGCGTGCAAGGGTTGACCCTGTTCCATTAGAACAAAGTTGGTGATATCCACGATATTGTTAATGGGTCTCAAGCCGACGGAGCGAAGACGTTCCTGAAGCCAGAAAGGAGAGGGCGCTACAGTGATATTTTCAATGATTCTTGCCGCATATCTGGGACAGAGATCTGGTGCATCCACGGTAACGGAAGTTCGTTCATGAATTTCTTTTCCAGCAACCGGCAGGGCATTGTCCGGACAGGAGAGTTCCTTTTTTACAATGGCGGCAATTTCACGGGCGGTGCCGATAATGCTCAGGCAGTCCGGACGGTTGGGGGTCAGATCGATTTCAATCATGGTGTCCGACAGGTTCAGGGCCGTGGAAAGGGCCTGGCCCCTGGTGAGATTGTCGTCCAGGGTCATGATGCCGGATGTGTCCATACCGATTTCAAGCTCGGCTTCACTGCAGAGCATTCCTTCTGAAGTGACCCCCCGGATAAGCCCTTTCTCCAGAATCCGGTTATTGGGAAGATGGGTGCCGGGAAGCGCGATGGGTGATAACATTCCCTCCCTGACATTGGGGGCACCACAAACAACCGTTAGTGTCTGTTCGCCAATATCGACATCACAGACTTTGAGTCTGTCTGCGTTGGGGTGGTCTTTGACGGCTGTAACGTGACCGACCCTGACGCTTTTAAGGTATTCAAACCGATCGGATACGGCTTCCACTTCAAGCCCTGTCATGGTGAGGGCCGCCGCGAGTTCGTCCGGTGTCAATTCAATGGGGACAAATGTTTTAAGCCAGTTGAGACTAACTTTCATTTAAAATTACCTCCTAATAAAATCGGGGTCCGATTTTATTAGAATTGTTGTAAAAAACGGATGTCGTTTTCGAAAAATTTTCTGATATCGTCGATGCCGTACTTGAGCATGGCAATTCTTTCCACGCCCATTCCGAATGCAAAGCCTGTATATTTCCCCGAAGGATAGCCCACGTTTTCATAAAGGGCCGGATGCACCATGCCTGAGCCCAGAATCTCCAGCCATCCGGTCTGGGAACAGACCCTGCATCCTTTGCCCCTGCAGATGACGCAGAGAATATCCACCTCTGCGCTCGGTTCTGTAAACGGGAAAAAACTGGGTCTGAACCGTAGACGGGTTTTTTCATCGAAAATCTGGTGAATAAAGGTTGTGAGAATCCCTTTCAGGTCCCCGAAGGAAATGTCCGTGTCAACCAGCAATCCTTCGACCTGATGGAACATGGGGGTGTGGGTGAGATCCGAATCGCAGCGAAATACTTTCCCAGGCGTTATAACCCGAACGGGCGGGGTTGTTTTTTCCATGATGCGAATCTGCATGGGCGATGTATGTGTTCTCAGGACGATGTCGTCCGAAACAAAGAACGTGTCCTGCATATCCCTTGCCGGATGATTTTTGGGAAAGTTAAGCGCTTCAAAATTGTAGTGGTCTGATTCAACTTCCGGACCTTCGGCCACATCAAAGCCGAGCCGGCCAAAAATATCACAGATTTCCTGCTGGATCTGCGATACTGGATGCAGGGATCCTTTTAAAGGAGACCGGCCGGGCAGCGAGACATCGATGACATCTTCAGCGGTCGTGTTTGCAAGGGCGAGCCTCTGCAAGGCTTCCTTAATTGCATTGTCTACAGCGACCCTGACCTGATTGGCTTTTTTTCCGGCATCTGGACGTTCCTCTTTGGGGAGCTGAGAGATGCTTTTTAAAACACCGGTTATCAAACCTTTGCGGCCCAGATATTGTACCGAAAGCGCCTGGATTTCCACAGCATCTGTGGCTTTGGTAAGATTTTCCAGAAAGTCCTGATGGATTTGCTCGATATGATTATTCACGATGACTCTGATAGCCTGTACTAAATTTGTTCGGCAGCAAGACCGGCGATTTTAGAAAAACCGGATGGATCCGAAACAGCCAGATCTGCCAGTACTTTCCGATCCAGTTGAATATTGGACAGTTTCAATCCATGCATGAATTTACTGTAAGACAGATTGTTCATGCGTGCGGCAGCATTGATTCTTGCAATCCAGAGTCTTCTGAAATCACGTTTTCGAACCCTGCGATCCCGGTAGGCGTACATCAGGGCTTTGTCCAGTGCATCCGCAGCTGTTCGAAACAGCTTGCTGCGCCCGGCGCGATATCCCCTGGCTAATTTTAGAACTTTGTTTCTTCTTCTTCTGGCTTTGAAACCTCTTTTAACACGCATTGTTAAATATCCTCCTGTAAGCGAAATAGATCATCAATGGGGTTTAACCATTGGGGAGCAGCAGTCTGATCTCCCGGACATCGGATTTTTTGACGATCTGGCCCTTCCGCAGCGCTCGTTTCCGCTTGGTCGTTTTTTTTGTCAGTATGTGACTGGCATGTGATTTCGAGAATGTGTATTTTCCTGTGCCTGTTTTTTTAAATCGCTTGGCAGCTGCTCGATTTGTTTTTATTTTTGGCATGTTAGCCCCTTTCTTTTAAAAACGCTTAGGAGCGACAGTGTCGCGTTTTATAAAACCATGAAACGATTTTATTCTTAAAAACAGATGGCGTGAACACGGTGAATATATCCGTTCACGCCAGAATTTGACAACAAGTTATGATGGCTTGATTAACACATTTTCGCTGCATTGCTATCCACAGAAATGTGTTACTTTGGTGCCAGCACCATGGTCATGGTTCGTCCTTCGAGCTTGGGGTGCTGCTCAACATTGGCATATTCTTCGGCTTGCTGTGCAATGTGGGCGAGCAATTCTCTGCCCCGGTTAGAAAGTGTAATCTCGCGGCCTCTGAATACGACGGTTACCTTGACCTTGTCCTTATTTTCTATGAACCGATTGATATGGTTCAATTTTACCTGGATATCGTGTTCGCCTGTTTTGGGCCGAACCTTGATCTCCTTGATTTGGAAGGTACTCTGCTTTTTTTTGGCCTCCTGCTGCTTTTTGGTCTGTTCGTATTTATAGCGACCATAATCCATGATTTTACAGACAGGCGGATTTGCATTCGGAGAGACCTCCACCAGATCAAGACCGAAATCGCCGGCAATGGCGAGAGCCTTGTAGGTCGGAACAACACCTACCTGAGTTCCATCCGGATCGATGACTCTGACTTCTTTTGCTCTAATGTTCTTGTTGATATTGGTTCGGTCTGCTCTGACGTTTCTGTTTGGTCGTTTTGGAAAAGCTATACCCCCACCTCCTTATTCGGCGTTTGGATTTAAACCGCCCGATAACTCAATTTATAGGCGGCTCTACAGAAAACTTGTTTTTCACATATCCCTTTTGGGGATAGTGGATTATAAGACAACATTAAGAAATGCAAGAAAAAAATGCAAGAAAAATAAAATCCTTACACGATTTAATGAGAAATCGTGCCCCTTTCCAGAATTCTGTGGCAATAACGCTGTTATGCTGTGACGGACCGCAACCTAGCTGAGACCCATTGCATAGTAATACCGTTTCATCCTCTTTCAAGACGAGACACATAAAATATCAGGAGATCGCCCTTTTGTCCAGGTATTCTCCATAGCTATTATTGGCTTTTTAGGGGGTTAGGCTGTAGGCTATTGGGTGCTTATTCTGATCTAACCGCCAACGCTGGTGGAGGACCCGGACAAGTTCCTATCGATCCGGTGAAAATTAAAAAGAAAAATATCGAATGTCGAACAAGGAATGTAGAATATTGAAGTGTTGTATCGCTGCGCTCTATCTTCCTTTATTTTATAAGCTGGGAACCATCACTTCGAAATTCATGGTATCGATATTGGATATTCCAGCCCCTCTCGAGGGGGCATCTTGCCTCCAACCCTCCAAACATAGTTGCTTTGTTCATTGTGTTCTTTGGGTTTATTGTGTTGCTCAAGGCTGTCGGTGTAGAGCCTTGAGTACATTTTTGTTTCATTAACCCAATGAACCCAAGAAACGCAACAAACGCAATGAACCCTATTCCCCTTCAACCCTCTTCTATAACCTACAAATATTGTCATCGCACGGGCAGCTGTCGTCAACATCATAGGCATATAGAATTCTCTGCTCGGATTCGGCTCTTTCCGGAGCAATGGGTTCTTTGGCGTCGGAACGGCTTCGCGCAAGAAGCGCCTGTCTGTCCGGGATGGTATCCAGGCCTTTTGAGAGGACGCTGCCTGTTTTTCCATCAATGACATCTGCATCGAGACCATTGGTCACGACGACCAGGGGGATCTGGTAAGCAGTCAGGACACGCGACGCTGCAATGGCCGGGCGATGCCGGGTTACCAGGGACCCTGGCCCATACCGAAGGATCATGGAAATGGTGTTGTTTATTTTAACAATGAAATCGATTTGAACCTGGGCGCACTTGTCCCCGGCCGTGACGATCAATTTTCTGCGGGGCACGATGTCGGACTTGTCATACCCTTTTTCTTTAACGAGCAGTTTAGCCAATGCCTGGCGGTCTCTTTCGTCGTGGGTGTCCTCAAGGGCATCCCCGGTTAGATAGTCAGCCAGTTCGCCGAGTATGAGATGGTGTCCCGTCATTTGAAACGTCCCAGGTGCGGCAATGCATGGCATTGCCCGGTGATTACTTTGGTCTTTACAATCAAACTGTCTTCTGAATAAACTAATACCGGTAAAATTATTTGTAAAGGAAGAGTACTTTTTGAGGGCTCGAGGGTGATACAAGGGTGATACGAGGGTTGGAGGCTAGTTGCCGGCTGAGAGCCATAAACACCTAATATCCTAACAGCCTAAACCCCTAAAAAGCTATAGAGCGTTTTATGAAGTCCATCAAACTTGAAGATATTGAGCAGATTTCTGGAAAAAGGATAAAAGGGGCGGACCGGTTTGTATTCCAGTGCCGACCGGAGCTTGCCTGCTTCAATCATTGCTGCCGGAATCTGAATCTGTTTCTGTATCCGTATGATGTGCTTCAACTGAAAAAGGCTCTGGACATTTCAGCTGACGCATTTTTAGAAGACTATGTGGACGTGGTGATGCGAAAGGGCAATTTTTTTCCGGATGTCCTCTTGAGGATGTCGGACGACAAAGAGCATGCCTGCATTTTTTCCGACGCATCAGGATGTCGTATATATAAGGACCGGCCATATACCTGCAGGACATTTCCGATGGAATACGGATTGCAGTATATAGCTGAAAATCAAACACCTGAGCTGATCGGTTTTTTCAGACCCCCCGCGTTCTGTCTTGGCCGTCATGAAACCCATGCGTGGACGCTTCAGACCTGGTCCGACGATCAAGGGGCCGCAAAACACCAGCAGACGTTCAGAAAGTGGTCCCAGGTCAAACACCTGTTTCAAAAAGATCCCTGGGGATCTGAAGGCCCCCAGGGAAACCGGGCAAAAATGGCGTTCATGGCCAGCTACAACATGGATGCTTTCAGAGGGTTTGTATTTGAGAGCAGCCTGCTGAAACGTTACAAGGTCAAGACTGACTTGCTCAAAAAGATCCAGAGAGATGACCTTGCGTTGATGCTTTTCGGTTTTGACTGGATCAAATTGTTTGTCTGGGGCCTACCGAGCAAAAAAATCCGACTCCGATAAATTAATCTCCCTGATTTGCGTTGTGAAGCTTGATGAAACCGCAAAAAGTCTAATTTGACGGTTTCCTATAAAGTTCAAATTCAAGGCCTGCAAATTTTGTAATCATGAGGCGTACGTATCGTATGTTGAATGATTACGAAATGCAGCACAACGCAGAAATTGGGCTTTTTATGAGACCGCCAGCAGTTCTGATTTTATCCAGGCATACCCGATCTGCAGCAGCAGCGTGTCGTCCTGCCTTGCGCGTTTCAACAACGCCGTTTCCACTGCAAAATCAGACAACAATCCGTCTTTGAAAATTTTCCTGCGAAAGGTGTCCAGATCATACAACGCCAGATGAAACATTCTGACGAAGGCAAGGTCGAGAGGGCCAGCTATTAAGCGGTTTTTTATGGAAATGATTTCCAGAAGCCTGTCGTTCTGTTCATTGTATGGAAACAGGCCCTGTTTTTCGATCCACTCCCGAACTGTCTGGGATTTTTCCTGTTCATGGCCAAGGCAATGGGATTCTTTCAGAAGGGCGAAGTGTTCGGTAAGCTCTCCGGTTTCCCGGGTTCGTGATATAGCGCGTGCCAAGGGATAGATGCGGCAGGAAGACGGGCGGTCTGTATATACACTGCAGCCGGATGCCGTCACAAAGGGGCATTGCAAGGTTTCAGCGTTGGCCGGTTTGAGTGCCACCACTGGAAACCCGGTTTCAGGGCCGGTGTGTTGTGTCGTATACATTTTAAGGAAGCGGTTGGACGTCAAAGCCAGGCGGCTTTTCAGTCTCAGAATATCGTAAGGTGTTAAAAACTGGTTCAGATCCCGGCAGCATTCGTTGAAACAGGTAACGCAGTGAGAGCAGGCGAACCTGAATGCTTCGTCGGGAGCGATGGGTGTGATGTTGGGTTCCATGTTCGTATTTTGAATGATGATCCGGCCGCATGTCAACCTAAACCTGCAAATCAGTGTCAGCCATTCGGCAATGCATGTGTCGGTGTTCCGACTGTCTTGTTTCAACCACGATATATGGTGTATAATCAAATAAATAATTCAATATGTTGAACATGAAAACAAAGGCCCAAGGGATTTAGACGCTTTGGATTCGCTTGGGCCGAAAGTTCTTGACAAGAAAAATGCTGAATGATATGCATTTGGCCTTGGTTATTGGTATCTTGCTGATATCTATAGAGATATTTCGAAAGATAACTCCCTGAAAAACTAATGGAAAATGAGATGACAGGGATGCGGAAAACACCCCTGTATATCGACAGTGACGCCTGCGCTGTTCGCAGTTTGTCTAAAGACAGCCAATATCCTGATTTGCCAACGTTGCAGGCAACTGCAATTGCCGAAGAATATCCATCGCCGGTATGTAATAGCGATGTCATGAGTGAATCTAAATATATAGCCAAGAAACTCTTGGGGACAGAAGGGAGGTGCAACTAATTAGTTAGAGTCGATGGTAAGCAATCGTATGGAATGTTCAACAACGAGTTGTAACAATGCTAACTTTAGGAGGTGCATTAAATGCCAAGCTTTGTAATTAGCGAAAAATGTGATGGCTGTAAAGGCGGGGACAAAACCGCATGTATGTATATTTGTCCCAATGACCTTATGGTTCTCGAGCCCAACGAAATGAAGGCCTACAACCAAGAGCCGGATCAGTGCTGGGAATGTTTTTCATGTGTGAAGATCTGCCCCACCCAAGCCATTGAGGTGAGAGGTTATTCTGATTTCGTACCATTGGGAAGTAGTGTAATGCCGATGCTGGGTACTGAGGATGTTATGTGGACATGCAAGTTCAGAAACGGACTCATCAAACGCTTCAAGTTCCCCATCCGGACCACACCGGAAGGCACTGCCAATGAATATGCGGATCTGAAAGGCCAGGACATCGAAAGTGAAGTTCTTTCAACCGAGGAAGCCGATGGGTTTGTCATGCCGACACCTACAACGGTCTAACCGTTGTTTGATGTTAATGCATTCGTAACCAATTCAATTAGGAAAATATAGTTAAGGAGGAATTAATATGGCATTACCGAACAAACCTATGGGAGAGCTCAAGGCTGTTAGGGACCCCGAAGTTGAAGAGCGAGAAGTCGACGTTTTGATCGTCGGTGGTGGTATGGCGGCTTGCGGCTCTGCATTTGAGGTTAAAAAATGGTTGGGTGACGATCAGACCGTGCTGTTGTGTGACAAGGCTGCCATGGAGAGAAGTGGCGCCGTTGCACAGGGCCTGTCTGCTATCAATACCTATATCGGCGATAACTCGCCGGAAGATTATGTCCGGATGGTCCGTAACGACCTGATGGGAATCGTTCGTGAAGACCTGATCTACGATCTGGGTTGTCACGTGGATGACTCGGTTCATTTGTTTGAAGAATGGGGACTGCCGGTCTGGAAAAAGACAGAAGAAGGCAAAAACCTGGATGGTAAAAAAGGTCAGAAAATGGGAACGCTGAAAGGCGGTGCCAGCCCTGTCCGTACTGGAAAATGGCAGATCATGATCAATGGCGAATCTTACAAGCGGATCGTTGCTGAAGCCGCAAAAAAAGCCATCGGTGATGACAACGTCCTGGAGCGATGCTTTATCGTAGAGCTTCTGCTGGACGCCAACAAAGAGAATCAGATTGCCGGTGCTGTCGGTTTTTCTGTTCGCGAGAACAAGATTTACATTATCAAATGTAAATCCATGATGGTTGCCTGCGGTGGTGCTGTCAATATCTATCAGCCACGATCAGTGGGTGAAGGTAAAGGCCGTGCATGGTATCCGGTCTGGAATGCGGGCTCCACCTACACCATGTGTATGAAAGTCGGTGCAGAGCTTACCATGATGGAAAACCGTTTCACCCCGGCTCGTTTTAAAGACGGATATGGCCCGGTTGGCGCCTGGTTCCTGCTTTTCAAGGCCAAAACACTGAACGGTCTTGGTGAAGCTTTTGCCGGTAGTGATGCCGCCAAAGCAGAGCTCGAGAAATACGCACCCTATGGAACCGCTGCCATTACACCTACCTGTCTGCGTAACCATCTGATGCTTGTCGAGATGAAAGAAGGCCGCGGCCCCATTATCATGGACACCGTGACCGCCCTGGCAGAGCTTGGTAAAACCATGGACAAGAAAGAACTCAAACATCTCGAATCAGAAGCTTGGGAAGACTTCCTTGACATGACCTGTGGCCAGGCCAATCTGTGGTGCGCCACCAACACCGAGCCGGAAAAGAAGAATTCCGAAGTTATGCCTACGGAACCTTACCTGCTGGGATCTCACTCAGGCTGCTGCGGTCTCTGGACATCGGGCCCGGATTTTGACTGGATTCCGGATTCATACAAAGTCAAGGCCGACAACGGCAAGGTTTACAACCGCATGACCACCGTCTACGGTCTTTTTACCTCTGGTGACGGTGTCGGCGGCTCGGGACATAAGTTCTCATCCGGATCCCATGCCGAAGGTCGTATGGCTGTCAAGCAATGCGTACGCTATGCAAAAGACCATGCCGACTATACACCGGTATTGGCACAGTCCAATGAAGAACTGGTTGACCTGGTGTACAAACCTGTCAGGACCTATCTTGACAACTACGAATACACCACCATGGAAGATATCAACCCGGAGTATGTGAAACCCTCCGGTATGGCACTGCGGCTTATGAAGGCTACCCATGAATACGGCGCCGGAACCGCAACCTTCTACCAGACCACCAGCGCGAGCCTGGAAATCGTCATGGATCTGCTCCAGGTGATGCGTGAAGACTGTGAAAAGCTGGCTGCCGGGGATCTTCATGAACTCATGCGATGCTGGGAAATCTATCACCGTATCTGGACGGTAGAATCCCACCTGCGTCACATCCAGTACAGGAAAGAAACCCGTTATCCTGGATTCTATTATCAGGCGGATTATCCTGGCCAGGATGATGAGAACTGGTTTAAATTTGTTAACTCCAAATATGATCCAAAATCAGGAGCATGGGATGTATTCAAGAGAGATTACGTCCAGATCATTCCTGATTAATCACAGAACATTTGTGATTTAGTTAAATACGTAAACCTCCAGGTGTCGTGAGATGCCTGGAGGTTTTTGTTAAGGTCCCACTGGTCTCGGATGATATCCAAGGGTTTGAAGACAGCAACTAACGGCTGGAGTCATCACAGGCGCGACAAGGTCGTTTTTTATAAAACGAATGTATTCCAGTCGTTATTTATTCTTTTCAAATAGGATATCATCTGAAGCCGTAAAGATATATGTTAGTGCCCGTCCAGAAATAGGGATTTTCGCGTTCTGACAAGGCGGGCGTCAGATTTAACCCGGAGGAATAGCGTGCTATTTTGAGCGGTTAAATCATGTCGCCCAACACCGGCAGGGCGTGAAAAGACCATTTATGGATGGACACTATTTAACCAATCAGAAACCACTATTGCACGGAGGGATAGCATGACAGAAGACAGAGGAGCCCCTGCTAGTGAAAGTATCATGGTCGTGGGTGGCGGAATCAGTGGATTGACCACAGCCATAGAGGCCGCTGAAGTGGGGTACGAAGTGTTCCTGGTCGAAAAAAATCCTTACCTAGGCGGAAGGGTATCGCAGTTGAATCAATATTTTCCCAAGCTGTGTCCACCTTCCTGCGGTCTGGAAATCAATTTCCGACGAATCAAAGACAACCCCAAAATCAAGGTTTTTACACTTGCTGAAGTGGAAACCGTGACAGGAACACCTGGCGACTACGATGTTTCGATCAAATTGGCACCCCGTTATGTGAACGAAAACTGTACCTGTTGCGGTGACTGTGCTGCGGTCTGTGAAGCAGAAATTGAGAGTGATTTCGATCTGGGCATGAAGAAGATCAAGGCAGCCTATCAGCCCTTTGAAATGGCGTTTCCGGCCCGGTATGTCCTGTCACCCCAGATCATCGGAACCGGTGATGCCGTGCGGTGTAAAGAAGCGTGTAAGTACGATGCCATCGATCTCGAGATGGAAAGCAGTACCGTGAACCTGAAGGTGGGTGCGCTGGTCTGGGCCACCGGATGGGAGCCCTACGATGCAGCCAAAATAGACAATCTAGGCTTTGGTCAATATGAGAATGTGATTACCAATATGATGCTTGAGCGACTGGCCTCCCCCAATGGACCCACAAAAGGAACCATTCAACGTCCATCCGACAAGAAAGATATCGAGAGTATCGCCTTTGTCCAATGTGCCGGATCAAGGGATGAAAATCATCTCCCCTATTGTTCTTATATTTGCTGTATGGCTTCTCTCAAGCATGCCACTTATATCCGGGAAAGATATCCAGATGCCAAGATATACATTTTTTATATTGATCTCCGGGCTCCGGGCTATCGGTATGAAAAATTTTACAATCGCATAAAAGAAGATGAGAATGTCTTTTTTATCAAAGGCAAAGTTGCCGAGGTCAATGAAGATCCGGAAACCAAAAACATCACCGTGGTTGCAGAGAATGCCGTCACCGGCGAAAAAGTTCATCAAACGGTTGAGATGGCGGTTCTGGCAACCGGCATGCAACCGACTGCGGCCAATGCAAAACTTCCTGCCGAGCTGACATACACCGAAGACGGATTTATCATCAATGACTTCGAAAAAGGCGGCATGTTTGCAGCCGGTTGTGCCAACAAACCGGCGGACGTTGTTTCATCGAATCAGAATGCAACCGGAATGGCTTTGAAAGCGATTCAAACCTTGGTGAACAGGTAGGAGGGTATCCATGGATAAAAAGTATGGTGTGTATATATGTGAAGGCTGTGGCATCGGAGATGCCCTGGACATGAAAGCACTGTGTGAAATCCCGGAGGAAGAGGGCGTTCCGGTAAAAACGCACCCCTTTCTCTGTGGTAAAGACGGTGTTGCCTTTCTAAAGAAGGATATCGAAGAAGGTACCAATACGCTTGTTATCGCGGCATGTTCACGGCGGGTGAATTTTGACGTGTTCCGGTTTGACGGCTGTATCGTGGACCGGGTAAATATACGGGAGCAGGTGGTCTGGTCCCATCCCCGCTCTGAATTTCCAGCATTGACCGAAGATCAAAAGGGCGATGATGAGCATTTTGACCGGCTGGAGATGCTGGCCCAGGATTATATCCGCATGGGAATGGCAAAAGTTGAGAAAATTGATTTGCCGGAACCCTACAAGCTGGATAATTTCAGTCGTAAAATACTGGTTATCGGGGGGGGCGTCACAGGTATGTCGGCAGCCCTCGATGCGGCTAAAACAGGCTACGACGTAACCATCTTCGAAAAAGAAGCAGCCTTGGGCGGAAATGCCCTCAACTGGCGGAAGCAACTGCCGTTGCAAAGTCCATATGAAGACTTGATCCCACCGGTCGTGTCAGAGATGATACAGGCGGTGGAATCCACGTCCAACATCACGGTAAAATTAGAAACGGTGGCGGCCCGAATTGCCGGCGAACCTGGAAATTTTATTGTTACCCAAAAAAAACCTGGGGAGAAAATAGAATTTGATGTTCCCTTTCCGCTTCCTGAAGAGATGAAAGTGGATGAAAAAGGCAAAGATCTGACGGCCGAGCAACTGCATGAAAAATTCTTGGAGTACAATGTGGGCAAGAACGACATCCTGACCATGGATTCGGACGGCGAAGCTTTTGGCGCAGTGATTCTGGCGGCAGGCTGGCGGCCCTATGAACCTAAAGAAGGTGAGTTTGCCCACCTGGGATATGGAGAACTGCCGGATGTTGTGACCAATGCCCAATTTGAAGAGATTGCCAAGAAGGGCAAGCTCATGCGACCCTCAGACGGCAAAGAGGCCTCGTCAGTGGTATTTATTCAGAGCCCGGGAGCCGGCGATGATGACGGCGATTTCGAATATGCCGGGTCCGTCACAAGCCTGGTGGCGCTGAAACAGGCCAAATATGTCCGGGAAGATTTTCCCGAAGGCAAGGCCTTTCTGTTTTACCAGCATATGCGGACCCCCGGTCTGGCCGAAAATTTCTATAAGAGCCTGCAACAGGATCCCGGTATTTTTTTGACCAAGGGTGAAGTGACACAGGTTTCTAAAAACGGCAACGGTCTTATTGTCGAGGCTGAAAATACCCTTTTGGGAGAAAAAGTTCAGGTCAAGGCAGACATGGTTGTGCTCGGTACCGGTATGGTACCGGTCACCAAAGACGATCCAGTGGTCAACCTGGCCTATCGTCAGGGGCCCGGTTTCAGAGACAATGCCATATTCCAGGACTATGCAGATTCGAATTTCATCTGTTTTCCATACGAGACCCAACGGACCGGTATTTATGCCGCCGGCGGTATCCGACGCGCGCTCACCGTGGAAGAGTCCATGGAAGATGCTTCGGGAGCAGCCTTAAAGGCCATTCAATGCATTAGTTCGGCCAACCGGGGAGTTTCCGTTCATCCGAGATCCGGGGATATGACATTTCCGGACTTCTTTTTCCAGCGATGTACCCAGTGCAAGCGTTGTACCGAGGAATGTCCTTTTGGCGCTCTGGATGATGATGAAAAGGGAACCCCTAAACCGAATCCAACCCGTTGTCGGCGATGTGGAACCTGTATGGGTGCCTGTCCGGAGCGGATCATCGGGTTTGCCGATTACAATATCGACAGTGTGGGCTCCATGGTTAAATCCATCAGCGTGCCTTCCGAAGATGATTATGACGAACCTCCCATGCGTATACTGGCGCTTGTCTGTGAAAATGATGCCTACCCGGCCCTGGATATTGTTGGGCTCAACAGAATGTCTTATTCTGCAGAGGTCCGATTTATACCGGTTCGGTGCCTTGGGTCTGTAAATGTTATCTGGATAAAGGACGCCCTGTCACAGGGTATGGACGGTGTCTTCCTTCTCGGGTGCAAACATGGCGACGATTACCAGTGCCATTTTGTTAAAGGTAGCGAACTGGCAGAGGTCCGTATGAAAAAGATCGGTGAAGCCCTGTCGAGCCTGGCCCTGGAGACAGAACGCGTGGCGCAGTTCCAGATAGCCATCGATGAATACGACAAAATTCCGCAGATCGTGAATGATTTTGCAGAAATGATTGAAGATCTTGGCCCGAACCCGTTCAAGGGCTTTTAATCCGGATGGTTGGCGTTCATTGTTTCGCGAACGTGAACACGTCATCGAAAGAGGAGGTACTCATATGGCGGATGCATATGTTATTGAGCCTGATATAGGCTTTATTAATGAGGTTAAAGGACTTGGCGGGGGAGATCTGAAAAAATGTTTTCAGTGTGCGACCTGTTCGGTCGCGTGTCCGATTTCACCCGACAACAAACCGTTTCCCAGAAAAGAAATGATCGCAGCGTCCTGGGGACTTAAGGATAAACTGGTAGGAAACGGCGATGTGTGGTTATGCCATAACTGCGGGGATTGCACGACCCTGTGTCCCCGTGGGGCAAAACCCGGAGATGTGCTGGGAGCGATCCGGGCCTATGCAGTCACCGAGTATGGACCGGTAAAGGCCATAGGCAGGCTCATCAATGATCCTAAAATGCTGCCGGTTGTCCTGGGCATTCCAGCTGTTTTGTTTTTGGTGCTGGGACTCATCACGGGCTTGCTCAACTTTAACCCGGAGGGAGACAGGATCGTTCACGGTCAATTTTTCTCCACCTGGCTGGTGGACATGGTGATGCTTCCGGCCGCTGCCTGGGCTGTTATTAATTTCGCTATAGGTCTGAAGCGCTTCTTAAACGACATGCACCAGAATGCTTTGCAGGAAGGAAAAACAGATATAGAAAAAATCGATCCCAAAGGGATGGTTATGGGATTGTTCCGGATGATACCGGCCATCCTGAAGCACGACAAGTTTAATGAATGCAGTGAAAACAAGGATCGAGCCACGGCACACATGATGGTCCTGTTTGGATTTATCGGATTGTTTATTGTTACCAACATTTTCTTTGTGGCTATATATGGGCTCCAGATACATGGGCCCTATAGCCAGATGAATCCGGTTAAATGGCTCGGAAATGTGAGTGGTGTTGCCCTGATCATCGGTAGTATCCTGATGATCCGCAGTCGGTTGTCCAAAAAAGACCAGGTGTCGGCGTACAAAGACTGGTGGCTGGTGGGCTGGGCTCTTGCATTGGGTGTTACCGGTATGAGCGCCCAGGTGACACGTCTGTTAGGTCTGGCAGGAATATCCTATACTGTTTATTACGTTCATTTGATGTTTATCTGGAGTCTTTTCTTTTTCATTCCTTACTCCAAACTGGCCCACCTGGTGTATCGCACCACGGCCATGGCATATAACGAGTACATCGGTAGGAAATAAAACCGCCCGGCAGTTTTATTTCCTACTGGGCGGCGCCGCCGCTGAACCTATTGGAATAAAAAAAGGGTGACATTGCTGTCACCCTTTTTTATTTCATAAATAGCGGCGTAGCCGCGACAACTAAATTCGCTATGCGAATTTAGTCACCCGTGGCGGCCTTGTGGGTCTTGATCTCGACCTTTTCGGTCAATCCTTCGTAGTAGTCTCTGAGAATTGCCACGACTTCGTCACGGCCGAAGTGATCCGGCAGTTCCTTACCTTCGGAAAGCATTTTTCTCAGCATGGTTCCGGAGAGCAGTACGCGGTCTTCTTTATCATGCGGGCAGGTTCTCAGGGAAGCCATACCATCGCATTTGAAACAATAGAAGGTCCAATCGATTTTGAGCGGTGTACAAAGAAGTGCCTTGCCAGGTTCTTCCGGGGTTGGAATCTTGTCAAAAATGGTTTGGGCTTCAAACATGCCGTAAAAATCACCCACACCGGCATGGTCTCGGCCGATAATCATTTTTGAACAGCCATAATTCTGGCGGAAGGTCGCATGGAGCAGGCCTTCTCTCGGACCGGCATAACGCATGTCCAGAGGGTAGCCACCCTGAATGACATTCTTTTCCACAAAATAGTTTTTTACCAGGGCGTCGATACATTTGACACGGACCGAAGCCGGAATGTCACCGGGTTTCAGATTGCCCACCAAAGAGTGAATATAGACACCGTCACAGACTTCAACGGCAATTTTGCATAGGTATTCATGGGAGCGATGCATGGGATTTCGCAGCTGCAGGGCGGCGACCTCACTCCATCCTCTTTCTTCGAACATCTTCCGGGATTCTTCGGGACGTACGTAGACACCCTTGTATCGTGTGGGGTATTCGGCTTCACTCAATACCTTGACCGGGCCTGCCAGATTGAACGCTTTTTGGTCCATGACCATCTGGACGCCGGGGTGATCTTCCTTGGCAATTTTCCAGAAATCCT
Source organism: uncultured delta proteobacterium (assembly GCA_963842925.1). Taxonomy (GTDB): domain Bacteria; phylum Desulfobacterota; class Desulfobacteria; order Desulfobacterales; family B30-G6; genus B30-G6. Next base: position 20,173 of record CAWJIL010000012.1, on the reverse strand, counting down.
CGGCCGTGGGGGTTCCTTCACCCATATAGCATTTTTCACACTCAAAGGTTTTGTCAGCCTCGGTCATCTCAAACTTTTCGGTGACCTGCATGGTTGCCATGATTTCGTCCCCTTCAGGATCGTACAGGGCAATCTCATCGCCGATGTTGATGGCATCCGCATCTTCCTTGGAGGCATCCATAGTGACGGGAATCGGCCAGAAGGTACCGTCCGCCATCAGATATTCTTCGCAAACACCCTTCCAGTCGGCTTGGGTCATAAAGCCGGTAAGGGGGCTGAATCCGCCGATACCCATCATAATCAAATCACCTTTTACGCGTGGAGAAATCTCGATTTTCTTGAGACCTTCCGCCTTTGTCTTCTCCGCATCCAACGCAGCGCCTTCAAGCAGGCAGCAGGTCAGACCTTTTCCACCATGAGGGGGAATCAATTGTGCCATTGTTTCTTTCTCCTTTCACTGTTTTAATATTTATCTGTGAACACAGATATACCATCATATGATAACCGAAGGCTATGAGTTATAAAGGAAGCATGGATTTGTCAAGCGGAATCGGTTGGTCTGTTCAGCATGGACAGACAACACCCGCTCTCCGGCCAAAAGAAAACAGCAGTTTTAAGCGATTCTCAAATTAGGCTTAAGATTTATTAATGCATGCTCGCGGCACATTCATTCTTGCCCAGATCCATGGTGTCTGCCTCCTCGGCATCGACCTGAACGAGTCCGGCGTTGATTTCGCGGATTTTGGCATATTCTTCGGGCTGGGGCCGCATGTTCGACTGAATAAAATCATAAAATACACCTTCATCGGTGATACCGTAAATGGACGCATTGATTTCTTTGATTTTACCGAGAGTCTCGGCAAAAACCAACGCCTGATTGGCCTCTTTCCAATCCATGTAGTGACCGGGCAGGACCAGGATCGAATCATCCAGGGTCATGATTGTTTCGGTCATGGTTTGAAACAGCATCTTGGACCAGTCTTTTGCCATGCCTCCCAGGTCCGGCCGCCCCATGGAAAAGATGAAAATCGTATCGCCGGACACGATAAATTTGTCATCGATGAGATAGGAGGTGCTGCCGGGTGTGTGCCCGGGTGTGTGAATGACCTTGACGATCGGGCCGCCATGGGTGAAACGGAACTGATCGTCATTGTTTACAGGGGTGTAATCAAAGGTTGCTCCTTGAAAATCGGCCGGTGGGACAAGGATTTCGGTTCCCAGGGTCTGTTGAAGCATGGGGCTTCCAGAGATGTAATCCGCCTGTCTGTGTGTTTCAAAGGTCTTGGTGATGATGCACTTTTTATCCTCTGCAAATGTTTGATATGCGGTGATGTTTTTTGCCGGATCAAAGAGCATCATTTCTTTTCCGCAAATCAAGCCGTAGCTGCAGGATGCTTTTCCAGGGCGCCGAAATTGATACAGTTCGTAATCGGCCCCGGCGGCGATGCGAACAGGGGCCAGCAGGTTTCCCCAGGCTTTGATGCCCACCAGCATGTGAGCCACATCTGTGTGCCCATGATTGACAAGGATTTCCCCCACATATTTGGAAGAGCCTTCCTTGGCACAGACAATACGCAGCTTTTTACCCGTGGGTACTTTTGCGACACTTTCTTCTTCATGCTCGATAAATTCCATGTAGGGAACATTTAGCATCTCAAAGGGATAGGGTCCTTCCACTTTGAACCTGCCAAACTCTTCCTCGTTACGGACGTCCAGCAGAAGAAAGGTTTCTTTGGAAACGAGCCATTCAAAAAGATCTTGCGCGGAGAAGGGTTGTACGGACATGGGTGCACCTCATTCAAATGATGATTTTAATAAAAACCGAAATCATCGGGTGTTAAGTTTTAGGTTTTAGAATAAACTATTTTGGATAGAATCTTGCAGAAAATCAACAATGAAACAAGAAAAAAAACAGGGAAAGGCAATCTGCCTTTCCCTGTAACATCACGAAACAAAATTTTTATGGACTAAAACTGGACGGTGAAACCCACACTAACCGAGTCTTCTTTCAATGAGGACTCCAGCTTCACTTCGTCGCCAGCAGGGGGGAGTCCTTCAGAGTTTTCTTTGATGGTTTCTTCAAAACCGTGCATATAAGAAATGTTGACAGCTATCTTGTCGGTAAATTTGTAACCGGCACCCAGCGTCAGATGGTGCTCGATGATGGCCGGGAATCCGATAATACGAAAGGTTTCATAATTAACATTGTTAACATCTGTGCCTTGTACATTGGTGCTGTCCCCGGGGTTGAAACCGTTATGCTCATTGACCGGGTTTTTACCGTAGTTGTATCCGATTCTCAAAGAAAAGTCCTGGGTGACTTTGTACTGGGCACCCACGGCAAATATCCACTGATCATCCCAGTCAAAATCCTCATACCCATCGGCATCCGACCAGTTGATCCATTTGGTGTCGAACTCCACCAGCAGGAAATCGTTGGGCTCCATTGACACACCGAAGGCCAGGGTCTGGGGCGCCTCCAGGTCTAGATCGTCAAAATCGCCATCCTGATCAAAATCGAACACATTTTCATGGGTTACCTTCTGGGGGGTGGTGTAGGACACACCAAAATTGAACATGTTGAAACTATATAGTGCGCCGAGCTGCACACCATAAGCATACCCATGCGCGCCGCCGGTCCCCAGATCCAGATTCTGGTAGCTGACGCTCACCGACGCACCCACAGAAAAGTCATTGGTGATCAAATAGGCCAGATTGGGAGCAAATTTCATGACCTCCAGCTTGGTGTACAAATCACCAACCGGAATATCCTCTTCCTTGTAGTTGACGCCCATACCGGATACACCAAATGCGCCGACGCCAAATCGCAGACGGGATGTCAGGGGTGTGCTGATACCGATGGCCGGAACCACAAACGGGTCCATCTGGCTGTCTGATTTTCCTTTAGGACCGCCAACAGCTGAATAATCGACTTTTCCATCAACCGAGGGATCGAAATAGGTGCCGGCAAAGGTGGCCTCGGATCCCGGGCAGTAGGCCCCGAAGCACATGGCCGCCGGGTTGGCAAATATGGCGCTGATGGAATCCTGGGGAGATGCTACGCCGACACCTCCCATGGATCTCGACATGGGGCCGACACCGATGAGGTTGTCGCCGTTGGTGGCCATGGATAGACCGGCGCTCATGGCAATAATGGTGAATATGGCAATAATAAGGGTAAAATTTCTCATGCTAATAACGCCTCCAAATAGATTAGTTGTTGGGTACCAGGGCATCGGCGATCATGGAGGACAAAAACTTTACCTCCACATTCATCTTGTAATGATCGTTCAGATCGCTCAACTGAGAATGGCAGTTTTCACAGGCCGTGGCGAGAATTCTGGCCTCTGTCTTTTTAACCTGATCGGCTTTGACGCGGGCTGATTTCATGCGAAAGTCAATGGTTTCATCCCCCAGTGCCACCAGACCGCCGCCACCGCCACAGCACCAATTGTATGTGGGATCGGGGCTCATGTCTCTGAAGTCTTTTGTCATCTGGCTAAGGATATAGCGGGGTTCATCCATGACACCGGCATTGCGGGCCAGCTGACAGGGATCATGATACGTGATGGCGGTATTGAATTTGGCCGGGTCTATCTTGATACGACCCTCTTTGAAATAACGGGCGTGAACTTCTGTAATGGAAGAAACGTTGAAGGGCTGCTTTCCGGAAAGCTGTTTCATGACCCTAAAGGCCGTGCCGCATTCACAGATGCAGACTTCTTTAACTTTGAGACGCAGGGCCTCGTTGATAATTCGATCCAGTATGAGCTTGGTCTTGGTGGGATCCCCCACAAAGGCGCCGAAATTAACAGCCTCGAAAAAACTGAGGGTCCAGTTTTCTCGGGCGGCATTGAAAATAGCCGCGGCCGGTATGATGGAATGGGCACCAGCCAGGGCGACATACAAAATGTCCGCCCCCATGACATCGACGGGAATAACGCTGTCACCGGCCTCTGCTTTCCATTTTTTGACGACTTCTTTCTCAAGATTTTTTATGCCCTGGAGAAATCCTTCTTTGAAAAGATCGATGGATTTGCCTTTTTCAACGGACGTGTCAGCCAAAAGCGTCAGGATTTCAGGTTCGGTATTGGCACCGATGAGCAATAGTTTGGCAATGGACATGAGCATCTGGGTGTCGATACCAAAGGGACAATAAACCATGCATCGTCTGCAGCCGGTGCAGGAGTATGCCGCTTCAAAAAGTTCCTCCAGCGCCACATCGGTCAATTCCTTGGATTCGCTGAGGGAGGGCCAAAGTTTTCCTCTGGCTTTAAAATACTTTTTGTAGAGCCTGCGGACAATTTCCGCCCGGTAGGCAGCGATGTGCTTGACCTGGCCGGTGGATGCGTAGACATGGCAGGCTTCTATACAGACACCGCACCGGGTACATGTTTCGAGGTAAAGCCGCATGGCTTCATTGAGTTTGCTTTTAAAAAGCTTTAAAAGTTCATTTCGGGTTTTCTGGTCCATGGGTTTAACCTCTCCGCAGTTTATTTATCGGCAACGATAAAAAGGCGTGCATGCTTTGGCTGAACGGGAAAAAAATAAGAAACAGATTGGCAAGAAAAACATGCAGAATCAGCATAAAAGAATGGCCTGAAAACGTTGCGTTGTAGGGCAGCTCCGGTCTGAATGTCATCAGGCTCATAAAGTAGTCCCGATAATCTTCCAGGGAGAGTTCGCCATATTCATACCACCTTCTGGCCCAATCCATTTGGCTTCCAAACAGAACGACCAAAAACAGCAGGATGAGCAGATAGTAGTCTTCCGGCACAGACAACTCCCGGACAGGGGAAGAAAACCGGCGAAACAGAAAAAAGAGCAGCGATACCACCAGCGTCAAACCCACAAAACCTTTTCCGAGAAAGGGTTCATGCGGGATTATCTGAAACAGGCTCAGATCCCAGATCAGTTCCAGATGACCGATAAAGAGCAGTATGAGTCCGGCATGGAACAGGATAAGAAACACCCATAAAACCGGTTTGTGTTTTCGTACGGTTGGGAAAAGGAATGTATCATACAGAGCCCAAAACCATTTGGCTTTTTTCTCAGGATAGATTTGAAGTGTGGTGGGATGCTTGGGCCCCTTGAAAATCTTAATAATCCGGACAAGTGTCCCCAGGGCGAAGACAGCCACGGCCAGATAAACCATGGGTACCAGAATAATGTAGAAAATTGTTTGCAAGACACCTCCTATATATTAGAACTCGTCATGCATCGTTTTTGTCAGCAAAAGTGAACGCTGAAAATATTGTAATTAGATGTAGATTAACTTTTGCGTTGGATATAAAATTTAATTTCGTTGCCATCCTGTTCACTCTTGAGAATCTCATTTCCGCTGGTTCTTGCCCAGGCGGGAAAGTCTGTCAAAGAGCCCGGGTCGGTGGTTATGGCTTCCAGAACCTGACCGATTTCAACTTCTTTGATACCCTTGCTGACTTTGACAACCGGCATGGGGCAGGCCAGTCCTTTCAGATCCAGTGATTTATCGACTTTAATGTCATCGCTCATGCGTTTCCTCCTGTTGTTTTGTGTTCAATTGTTTGGTTGGTTTTATGGGTTCCATACATATTTATCCCACTGTCAGATTCCGAATTGCACTATATGAACAACTGAATCTTACTGTCGGCGGCCTCTGCCAGAAATGTGGCCACACCCACATACTCGACACCTTCATAGTTGATCATTTCTTCACGTTTAAACCCCATGAGACCCATGGACATTTCACAAATAAAGATTTTGACACCCAACTCTTCTGCCAGGGCAATCATTTCTTCCAGGGAGGCCACATTTTTTTGTTTCATCAGAGATTTCATCATGGCGGTTCCCATGCCACCCATGTTCATTTTGGACAGCTTGACCTTGTCGGCACCTTTTGGCAGCATCGTACCGAACATTTTTCCCATGGTGTCTTTGCCACCGACGGTTTTATTTTTGTCCCGCAGAATCGGGGTCCCCCAGAAAGTGAAAAACATCACCACTTCCATGCCCATGGCCGTCGCACCGGTGGCAATGATAAAAGCAGCCAGTGCCTTGTCAAGATCGCCGCTGAAGACGATCATGGACAGTTTGTTGGACGGTGTTTGATTTTTCATTGCGTCCACCTGTGCCTGTAACTGGGCAACTTGTTCTTCCAAGTTTGACATGTTAGCCTCCTATGATTGTTGGTAGCATAAACAAAATATTTAGTTATAAATAAAGAGAGTTAGTAATATATACGACATATATTGGTGCTTATTGAGAACTATATGTGTAAATTTTTTTAAACCATGAGCTCCTTGACAGATTCCATGGAGGCTTTCAAAAGCTCGAGATTGGTAATCATGGTTTTGCGCTGCTCCGGTTCCATCTGTTGTAAGACCTCCATGTGCATATCATCTAAAAAATCATTGATATCATTGAGTTTGTTCTGTCCAATGGCAGTCAGGCTCAACAGGGTGACGCGTGAGTCTTCCGGGTCGGAAATTTTTTGGATCAATTTTTTCTGGACCAGCCCGGAAACAATTTTGGATATCCTGCTTTTGACAAGATTCATCTTCAAGGCGATCCCTTTGGGTGTCAGGTACCGTTCTTCACCAAACAGCGACAGACAACGCAGCTCGGCGTCTGGAAGACCGAAGCGCTCACACTGGTACTGCAGTCGTTCTTGGCAGCATTGAAAAAGTTTTGCTATAAGCTCTTGAAATTGAACGATTTGATTGTCTGAAGCCTGGTTTAGATTGGTTTCTCGTATTGAGTTCATAGTATGAACTATATCGCAGTCCAGGAAGATGTCAAGTTTTTTTTCGAAGCAGATTGAAAAGAGGTTTCAGATTCAGAAGGGCCGATATGAACATTATCTCATATCCAGTGGTTGAAAAATTTAAATAGGCGGTATAAATACCATCAGGGAGCATCTCATGTTTATTATTTTAACTGGAGGGTAGGATGAAAAACGGCTGTATGGGAAAAATTCTTTGGGTCGACCTGAGCCGTAATAAATTCCACGAAGAGCCGATTCCAGAGGCGCAGTACCGGAAGTATTTGTCAGGGATCGGCTTGGCGTCAAAACTCCTTTACGATCGCATTCCTGCGGGTGCTGATCCCTTGGGACCCAAAAATATCCTGGGTTTTGTCTCCGGTCTTTTGACCGGCACCGGGAGCCTCTTTGCGGGCCGGTGGATGGCCGTGGGGAAATCCCCTTTGACCGGAACATGGGGGGATGCCAATTGCGGCGGCAATTTTTCCCCGGCCATTAAACGTTGCGGGTATGACGGTATCTTCTTCTCGGGAATCAGTGAAAAGCCCGTCTATCTGTTCATAGATAAAAACGGGGTGTCTCTGCGCGATGCAGCCGGCATCTGGGGCCTGGATACCAAGGAGACGGAAAACAAGCTGAGAAAGTATGCCGGCTGTACCCATCCACGGATTGCGTGCATCGGCCAGGCCGGTGAGAAACTGTCTCTTATTTCAGGCATTGCCAACGATGGTGGCCGCATGGCGGCACGTTCGGGACTGGGTGCCGTGATGGGGTCCAAACGTTTAAAAGCCCTTGTGTTGTGCGGAGCCAGACGCATTCGATCCCACGACAGCCCGGCCATAAAAAAACTGAGCCGTCAATGCAACAAATCCATACAGTTCATGCCGCCCTTTCCACCCGCCTTTGTACTATCGTATATGGGGGCCTTCCTGAGATCCTTGCCCATGCAGCCCAACACGGAAATGATGCAATTTAACATGATCTATAAAATCATGCTCAAAAAATGGGGAACCACCAGCCTGAACCAGATTCTGATAGAGATCGGTGATTCACCCATCAAGAACTGGAAAGGTAGCAACGAAGATTTTAACCCGGAAAGATCAGCCCGGCTCAACCCGGAAGTATTTTCAGATTGCGTGGTGGTCAAGTACCATTGTTACGCGTGCCCATTGGGTTGTGGCGGCCTTTGCAGCAAACCGGGTAAGTTCGAGGAGACGCACAAACCCGAATATGAAACAGTGCTGGCGTTGGGTGGTCTGTGTATGAATGACAACCCAGACGCTATTTTTTATTTGAATGAAAAGCTCAATCGTGCTGGCATGGATAGTATTTCAGCGGGAAGTACGGTGGCATATGCCATCGAGTGTTTTGAAAAAGGTATTCTTTCAGAGCGTGATACCGGGGGCCTGAAGCTCACATGGGGAAACCATGAGGCAATGATGACACTGGTGGATATGATGATTGCCAGGCAGGGCATTGGGGATGTCCTGGCGGATGGTGTCAAAAGAGCTGCCCAGAGAATTCAACAAGGATCTGAAAAATTTGCTATCCATGCCGGTGGACAGGAACTGGCCATGCATGACAGCCGTTTTGATCCGGGTTTTGCGGTTCATAATTGTGTGGAAGCAACGCCCGGAAGGCATACGATCGGATCTCAGCTTTATTATGAGCTGTTTCAACTCTGGAAACACATTCGCACATTGCCACAACCAGATCTGATGTACTTGAAGCGAAGCAAATACAAACCAGACATGGAGAAGGCTGTAGCAAGTGCTGCCTGCAGCAAGTTCATGAACGTTATGAACGGAGCCGGGACCTGTTTGTACGGTGCCATGCTGGGAGCGAAGAGTTTTCCCTTGTTCGGATGGCTGAACGCGGCCACGGGCTGGAACCTGGCAGCCGAGGACTATATGGAAATCGGTGAGCGTATACAGACACTGAAACAGTTGTTTAATTTGAAACACGGCATCAACCCGGTTCGTGTCAGAATGACTGATCGGGCCTTGGGACGCCCACCTCTTAAAACGGGGGCCAACAAGGGTCGGCGCGTGCAGATTGAAAAACTGAGATATGATTACTGGGAATCGTTGGGTTGGGACCCACAGACCGGAATACCTACTGCCAGTACGCTGAAAAACTTGGGACTGGAATTGTGATCTTGTATTTGTACCGCAACAGCGAGCGCTAACCAAGGGCTTGCTGCAGGGATAGATATTTTAGCCTTTCGGGAAGGAGCGACACCGTCGCGTTCTATAAAATCGTGCCTCGGTTTTTATTGGGGAGCTGGGAAATGGCCTTTAGCATATTGAAAGAATGTATCGGTTGCGGTGTTTGCAAAAAGGTGTGTACAGTCAATGCTATTTCAGGTGAGCGTAACAAAAAGCATAAGATCGATAAATCCCTCTGTATCGACTGTTACGCCTGTGGATACATCTGCCCCCAATCAGCTGTAAAAGACTTCCGGGAACAGGTGGTCCAACGGATTCGATTTCGCAAAAACTGGCCCAAACCCAAGATTACCCGGGATCTCTGCATGTCCTGCACCATCTGTCTCGATTCCTGCCCGGCAGGCTGTCTGGACCTGGCATTTACGCCGGACACCTCAGATACAAAAGGGTATCCGATTTTAACACCTTCCGCTTGTATCGCCTGTGGTTTCTGTGCCAACGATTGCCCGGTGGATGCCATAGAAATGACGAAGCCCAAAGCTGTAGGTTCTTAGCAGTAAGCCGCTTATAGCTTACTGCTCAACCTTTTAGCATTCAGAGAACGCGAAATGAATAATCCCCTGGCACTTTGCGAACTCGCAGCAAGGGCTCCTAACATCAGCGCTGGCCATATACTTAAACAAGCAGGGCTGCCAAATGTCCGTGTTTTCATATTGGTTTTTCATTGACATGCGCTGATCCAAGGTGCCCTAAGCGACTCAAACAGCGCAAATCGCCATTGGATCACCCATTTCACTCTATCTATGGTGAAACCCGAAAATTGAGAGCTAAGGGAATTACCCTCGACTACTTGCATGCTGAGACGCTATGATGCCTGGAAACTGGGATGCCGCTATCTGCTTTAAGCTGTCAGCCCCCTTGAACCCTTGTATCACCCTTGGCCCCTTGAACCCTATGTTTAGTTCCGCGTATACGTAGGTATCAGTAGGTTGTGGTCGTTCAATTCGACCCGGGTGGTCTGGTCGTCGATGACGTTGACCGGAACCTGCCAGGCCACCTTTTGGTCTTTGACCATGGAGGGGAAGGTGACAAGCAGATAATAGGTTCCCGAGGAAACGCCCGGAAATTGAAAGATGCCTTCTGGTGTTGTAAGGGTGCTCTGTACCACGAACGCAGGAGCGGACATTTTTTCCCTGACGGCGATAAAAAATGTCATGTGAAGATTTCGAATGGTTTCCATTCGCTGATGGGGATTCATCTTTTCTATGTCGGAGATAGCGGGAACCTCCACGGGAGATCGTACCAGCAATATCCGGATCCATCCTGCCAAACGAATCTGGCCATCCGGCATTGTCAGGGAGATGGTTCCGCTGATAATACCACTGGCATGGACCAGAGGGCTCAGCATCAGGAGTGGTGCCAGGAAGATTGATATGAAAAGCCACTTTTTCATAAGAAAATAAGGTTTGCAGTCCTATTTTATGGCAGCGCTTTGAGAACGAGTCGGCAATCCGCCACAGTTGCACCCCGGCCTTTTTCATGACTTAAGAGTGGGTTGATATCCAGTTCTTGGATTTCCGGATGGGATGTCACCATGTCCGATAGGCGAACCAGGGATTTTTCGATTTCTTCCAGGTCGGTCTTGGGGCGACCCCTGAATCCGTCCAGCAGTTTGAACCCCTTGATCTGCCGGACCATCCTTCGGACAGTATTACGGTTTACCGGGGCCAGGCAAAAAACGACATCCGCAAAAAGTTCCACAAAAATACCCCCCAGACCAAACATGATCAGGGGACCGAACACCGGATAGCGATTCATGCCGAGAATTACCTCCTCGCCTTGGGGTGCCAGTTTCTGAATCAGCACGCCGGTGATTTCCACATCGTTTTGGTAGTTTTTTGCATTGGCAACAATGGTCTCAAAGGCCGCTTCAACGGCCTTGGGCGTTTTCAGTCCTACCATGACACCCCCGGCATCTGATTTGTGAATGATCTGGGGGGACACAATTTTCAAGACCACGGGAAAACCCATTTTTTCTGCCGCATCAGCAGCTGCCGATGCATTTGTGGCAAGCTGTGTTTCAAGGGTGTTGAATCCATAGCATTTGAGTAAGGCAAGTCCTTCCACTTCGCCCACGTGGGTCCGGCCTTTGTCCAGTAGATCCTGTATCAATTCCGCGGCACTGATTTTATCATGCTTCAGTTGATAAGGTGCCAGGATTTGACGGTTCAGCCATTTTGAATATCGATAGAGTGCGCCAAAAGCCTTGGCTGCATTTTCCGGGAACTTGAAAACCGGGATACCGTGCTCCTGAAGATATTGAACACCTGCCGACACATCGATGATCCCCATGAAACAGCAAAGAATCGGCTTGTGGGAGCGTCTGGCAATGCGTACGATGGCTTCTGCTGTGGCCAGGGCGTTGGTCATGGACTGGGGGGTCAGGATCACCAGGGCCCCATCGACATTCTCATCCCGGATGACGGCTGACAGGGCATTTTCATACCTGTCCTGGGCGGCATCGCCGATGATGTCCACGGGGTTGTTGATATTGGCGGCCGAAGGCAGATGGCTGGCGAGTGCATCCAGGGTGTCCTGGTTCAGCTGTGACAACTGCAGTCCTGACGAGACGGTGACGTCTGTGGCTACGATACCCGGACCACCGGCGTTGGTGACAATGGCTACACGGTTGCCATGGGGTACTTTTCGCCGAAGCTTACCCAGGGCGCTCTCGTCTTTATAGGCAAAGGCCGTTGCAAAATCGAACAGCTCATCGATGCTTTCAACACGAATGATGCCGGATTGCTGAAAGATGGCATCATAAACCGCCTCCGTACCGGCCAGGGCCCCCGTGTGGGATGCTGCGGCTTTTGCACCAGCGCCTGTTCGGCCGGATTTGATTACCAGAACAGGCTTTGGGGCATCCCCTGAGGTGATTTCTTTTACAACTTTTATGAATTCCGCGCCATGTCTGAGTTCTTCCAGGTAAATCATGATGACTTCCGTTTCCTGGTCGGCATGCAGATAGCGCAGTAAGTCAAGTTCATCCACATCTGCTTTATTACCGATGGAGATAAACTTTGAGAAGCCAAAATCCCGGTCAGCAGCAAAATCAAGCACCGCCGTACACAGAGCACCACTTTGTGAGATGAAGGAGACATTACCGGATTCGGGCATGCGGGCTGAAAAACTGGCATTGAGCCGTATGTCGGGATTTGGGTTGATAACCCCCAGACAGTTGGGGCCAATCATTCGCACCCCTGCGTTCTTGCATAGGGCGACAATCTTGTTCTCAATTTCGAGTCCTTCTCCTCCCACTTCTCGAAATCCGGCCGATACGATGACAATACCCTTGACGCCCTTGTCGATGGCGTCCTTGGTGGATTTGAGTGCCAGATGCGGCGGCAGGATGATCATGGCCAGATCGATGTCGTCCGGAATGTCGGTAAGCGTCGGGTAGGCCTTTACGCAGGCAACCGAAGGTGCCTTTGGATTTACCGGATACAGTGTGCCTGTATACTTGCCATTCAATATATTGACAAAAATGTCGTGCCCAACCTTGCCGGGTGTTGTGGATGCGCCCACAACAGCGAGTGATTTCGGTGAAAAAATGGCATCCAGTCGATCCATTTGTGTCTCCTGTTTTTAGATAGTGTCCATCCACAAATGGTCTTTTCACGCCCTGCCGGTGTTGGGCGCCATGATTTAACGCCTCAAAATAGCTCGCTATTCCTCCGGGTTAAATCTGACGCCCGCCTTGTCAGAACGCGAAAATCCCTATTTCTGGACGGACACTAGATAGGTGTTAGACTTCACAAGCTTTAAGGATGTCCTCTATAGATGGATGATCTCCGGCTTTCTTGCTGCGATATATATAGTGAACGAAATTGCCGGGACCAACAACCAACACCCCGCCCTGTTGCAAAGCAGGGCCTTGGATTCCCTTTTGCAGATAGCCGGTTGCCAGAGCACGGATTCCCGCTTTCAGTGGATCAAGTCCCACCAGAGAGGCAATGCCCTTCTTAAAACCAAGAATGCCATGCGTTTTAAGTTTAGGATCGGTGAACAATGGCCCCTTGTATCGGGTGGCTTTTCTGAACGGCACGATGAATTTCTCCGGCCCGTTGCCAATTATCACCAATTGTGCGTTTATACGTTGAAAAGCCTTTAGGTTGTTATTTAGATCGGCAACCTGCCGACGGCTGATCATTCAACCAAAATGCCGGATAAATACCAGAACAACTCTTTTGTCTTTCCACAATTCAGATAGTATTTTCGCGTGTCCTTTTTCGTCCACTACTTTTTGCCGGCCCAGCTTTTTTAATGTTTGACTGTCTATTTTCATAAGTATTCCTTGTCAGTTTGTATGAAAACGCCATGAAATAGGCGCATCCGTGATATATAGGATGTGTCTATTCCGACCTTTTGCTGGGGGGTTCGTACGACCAATCACCCCAAATTGTTTCTATGATCTGCATGATGAGGGGTGTTACAATTTGATCCGCCACCTTGCCGTATAACAGGTCTAAATGATTGGCTCCCTCGATGACAAAATCAATGTGTTGACTCCGCTCCGACGTGATTCGCACATTTTTCAAATCCTTGGGAGACCCGAGGTGGTATGTCTTTTTGACCCGGTGGGGATAAAGGTCGTGATAGTGGCTGATCTTCGTTGAGGCGAGACTGTCCCGGGTTCCCCAGAAGTGAAATACGGGGATGTTATCAGGGAACCACTTGATGCTGGTCGCATAATTCAACCGGCTGCCGTCCATCCGCTTGAATCCGCTACCGCTGTATATCGCTTTCAAGCATTGAAAACCGAGCCCTAGCGGGATTGATTCCATGGCTACTTTCAGGTAACGTTCTACAAAAAATTTATCTTCTTTATGATTTTCTGGGGAGATGAAAAAATTTAGATCCCCGATATTGTGGTTCAAAATGTATCTGGTTAACTGCCTGAAACCGGGGACCTCGGTAATGGCTTTTGAAATTTCTTCCACAGGGACATGCCTGAACTGAAATATTCTGGACAAGTGATTCAGCCATAGGGCGGTAGGAAAAAATATGTGGGATTTTTTCTGAAATGCTTTTGGCGACGCCAGCGATATGATGCCGCGAACCATTTTCAAATTTTTCTCGGCCTCTTCCAGCTCCGGCAAAAACTCGCCGAGAATAGCCTTCTGTTCTGCGTCAAGAACATCGATCTCATCGAAATGGCAGCGTAAAGACCAGTTGGTTACCATGTTCTCTGCGACAAGACCTCCCATGCTGTGCCCGGCTAAAATTAGGGGTTTGCCGCGACTGCGCGAATAGATGGAGCGGGCAACTGTTGGCAGGTCGTAATCACTCATGGAGTCGATGGTGTATAGTGGATCAAAGCGCCCCTTGTTGATACCTATCCCCCTGGGGTCGAAAAGATAAACCCAAAACCCCCTGTCCGCCATTTCCTTGGCCGTGGAATAGCGATTGTTGATGTTGAAGCAATTGCTATTGTTGGCAAATCCGGGGATTAGCACCACCGTCGGCTGATTGTCACCGGCTGTGACCGCTTCCATACTTACGATGCGACGGAAAGCAATCTCGTTGCCTTCTTCGGTAAAGTCCCGGTAATAAACGGTCTCATAGTCACCGCGTCCGTTTTGCTCTTTTTCTTCGATATCACTTTCAAAATATATGGGTACCGGATCCACCGGGAGGGCCTCTTTTAGAATCCGGCGTCGTCGTGCCATATTCAGGATGGCCGTCAGAAACCTTTTGGGGATGCCGAGACGTTCGACACAAAGATAGGCCAAGTCCGATTCGGAAAGGAGAATAACCTTTTCGGTCAACCTGAAACGCTTGTTTCCCAGTTCGTCGACAATCACCAGCTTGATCTCGTCCCTGGAAATCTGTGACCCGGTGGTGGTAAGAAATACGTGATAAAGCGCCAGCGCCAGTTTGCCGATGGCCTCGTTCCTGATTTCTGTCTGGGTGACGATCAGTTCCTTGGACACCGGAAGCCCTAAACTGATTTGCCCGCGGTACACCATGCTGTAAGCATTGTAACTGCCGTTTATGAGGCGCGCCGGCACATCGTTCACCGCAAAGCGCACAGCGGTACTGCCGAATTCCCGCAGCTTTTTGACAATCATCCCTTTTTTAACTCCTTTAAGGCTAAATTCCTAATCTTTGCAATGTCTTCCTCACTGAAAAAGCCTTCCACGCCGGAGACCGCAGCCAGTTTCATCCCATGCTTCAAGCCCAGCCGATAGATCTCTCTAACCTTGTCCCACTGTGGCGGGCCGCCTGTGTTGAAAACTTCAAACTTCCCTTCCAGGGCCAAGATGATGGTTTCAGCCAAACCGGCGTATGCGACGCCTGCCGGAAGACCGATGTCCGCCATTTCAACGTTTTTTCCCGGCAGCTGTATTTCCCCGCTCCGGATGACCACGACGTCCGGTCGTTTGGCCGTGTCCTCTTTGGAAAAAATCATGGGCATCGTGATGTCGGCGATCACACAACCCGGTCTGACCTGCATGATATCGAGCGCATGCCTGGCCCCGGAGCTGGCTGCCACCACCACGTCCATTTTATCCAGATGCGTATCTGAACGCGTTGAAACATGTAGCTTTACTCTTGGTATCGCTTTTTGGATCGACTCCTGGAGGGCCAGCAGTTTTGCGATATTCCGTCCCACCAGAAAGACCTCTTTAAAGGCAGTGGCAAGTAAATGCGAGCAGATCTTTCCCACACCGCCTGTTGCACCGATCACCATGGCTTTGGCCTGCAGGAATTTTCCGTCTTTCTGTTTACAAAGTCCCATCTGCCGGACCACATCGGCAACCGCCCATAGCGTCGCGGAGGCTGTATAGTTGTTGCCGGTTGTGATGGGCAGCACCGCATGTTTGGCCACCTCCCGACCGGTGTCTGCCATGGCCTTGGGGAGCAAGGCTACTCCCATAACCTGGGCGCCCAGTTTTTTTGCTATTTTGGCGGCTTCCAATATCCGTTTGGTCGTGAATTCAGGAGGATGGGTCTGCATCTGCTCCGGTGTTACACCCAGGGCGATGAGCCAGCCTTCTGCTTCCACGCCTGTTTCGGAGGCGATACCGGATACCTTTGAATAAACAAAGGGAGGGCTGTAAGCCATCACTTTTTCCACCGTATTCATCATGCTCGGTGCAATGTCGGAAATGACTTCGATGGCTTTGACTTTTTTTAAATAATCCTGTGAGGGTGGATGGACGACAAAGGCGAACCGATTAACCTGCCGGGGATTACCAGAGGGATAAACGATTCGGGGCGGCATTTTTAGGTCGCTGATGACTTCAAGTAGATCGTCTTCGCTACCCTGGTCCTGTTCAATGTCCAGGGCTGCTAACAGTAAGGCCTCGAGTGCGCTGACACCCACTACCTTTTTCAATATTTTGGGTGTGGTGTCGATGATTACGTCAACACCCTTATCTTTTAAGTATGCGACGCGATCGTCGTATACCGTTGAACTGATTATTGTTTTCCCTTTTAATTCCTCAATGGTGTAGTGATCCAGATATTTGTGGAACTGGTAATGCGGGACTACCAGAATATGTGCTTCCCGCACGGCTTTGCGCATCAAATTGTCGGCGAGTGAACGAACCGGCAGAGAGTCTGAGACAAATCGTTTGCCGGGGATCCAGCTCATGGCATCACGAATATGACCGGAGTACAAATCCAGATCCTTGAGTGCGTGTATAAATTTGGGGACGCTGTTTTCCAAAAGTAAGTCAGCAAAAATCAGGTTGTCCGTGTATTCGGCCATAACCTTTGCAATGGAATGACTCACGATACCAGAGAAAAAAAAGACCCTGGCATTGGTAAAATAATTGTTTCCGTATTTAAATTGGATATGCCGCAGGGACCACTCGTGTCCCACCGAACGCAGGGTCTCCCCCGTGGTCACCGGGGTATGCACTTGGGCACCCAGCTTCAGCAGCTTTTGGATTTCCTTGTTCAGATTTGCCCCTGATTTGAAAGTACTGGCAAACTTGACGCCACCCAATCCGATTGCATTGGCTTTTTTATTCCAGTGCAGCAGCAGGTCCTTCGCCTCCTCCAGATCACCATCTGTTCCAAAGCGCCGAATATGAAATTGTTGGCCAAGAAACTCGGTTTTGAAATCAAGGTTGTCCCGGCTGGCTTCCAAGCTGATTTGGATGATCTGTTTCACGATGATCGCTCCTTTGTCGGTCCATGGTTCGGTTTCTGCAGAGTGATTGTTTTGTTTAAAAGATATGGATCTTCTCCCAATTTGGGAGAAAGGGTTCCTCTGGTTTTGCCAGGGTTCACTTAGCTGCTGCGGCTTTTTTCCGGGCTTTAAGAGCAAGCTGCTTCACTCTGGCGATGTCTTCATCTGTAAAGACACCGTTCACACCGGAGATGGCGGCAAGTTTCATGCCGTGTCTGATGCCGAGCTTGTAGATCTCTTTCACTTTTTCCCACTCGATATCTCTGCCAATGGTAAACACCTCAAAGCGGCCCTCCAAGGCCAGCACGATTGTTTCTGCAAGACAGGCATAAGCCACTTTATGGGGCAGGCCGATACTTTTCATTTCAGGGTTGCCCGGCAGTTCGATCTCTCCTGATTCGATAACCAATACGTCGGGTCGTTTGGCCACATCTTCGGGAGACAAATCCAGGGGGCGAGCTACATCCGTGATGACACACCCCGGTTTGACCTTCGTGATATCAAGAATTTTTTTCCCGGCGCCGGAGGTGGCTGTGACAATTACGTCCATATCCTCCAGGAACCTGTCGGGTCGGGTGGTCACCTTGATTTTTACATCCGGGTCTTCTTTAAGAATCGCTTCTCTCAATGCCAGTAATTTTGCCATGTTGCGACCCCCCATGACGATTTCGTCAAAAGCCTTGGCCAACAGACGGCAGCAGACGGAGCCGATGGCGCCTGTCGCCCCGAGCACCATGGTTTTTCCCTTGATTCGCGCTCCCTTTTTTATTTCGATCAGACCCATGCGACGAACCGCAGCTGCAGCCGCCCACAGGGCCCCGGAAGCGCTGTAGCTGTTTCCAGTCGTAATCGGTATGTTGGCCTTTTTGGCCACCGTAACACCAGCGTCGCCGACAACCTTGGTAAAGGCGCCCAGCCCCATTATTTGCGCCCCCATCCGTTTGGCCATCCGGGCGGCCTGAAGCAGCCGGGTATAGGTAAATTCAGGGCTGTGTGCCAGCATCTGTTTTGGGGTTCCGCCCACCGTAATGAGCCATCCCTCGGCTTCGGCACCTGTTGGCGACTTGATGCCGGTCACCCGCGAGTACACCCATGGCGGTGCGTAGGCGATCACCTTTTCAACGGCATCCAGAAATGCGGGGGGGGTAAAGCTTGACAAGGCATCGACGGCTTTATCCTTTTTTAAAAATTCTTTTGACAAGGGATGAATGACAAAGGCAAAACGGTTGACGCGTTTAGGTTTGCCGGAGGGATAAACGACCCGCGGATCCATTTTCTGTTCACTGATGATCTCAAGCAGGTCGTCGGGTTGGATCTGATCGCGTTTTCTGCCAAGCGCTGCAATAATCAGTGCTTCAAGAACGTTCGGCGCAACAACCCGTTGCAGGATTTTCGGTGTCGTGTCGATAATGACATCCACACCTTTTTCTTTAAAAAACGCAACACGTTCGTCGTAGACCGTCGATGTTATGATCGTTTTGCCGCCCAATTCTTCCAGGCCGGCATTTTTGAAATATCCGTCGAAATTGTAATAGGGTGCAACGATGATGTCCGCTTTCTGCATTGCCTTGCGTAAGATATATTCATTCCAAGCCTTGATGGGCATAACAGAGGTGGTGAGTCGTTTGCTTGGCACCCACTGCAACACTTCATGGGCCCCATGCGCATAGGATTTGAAATCTTTAAGCGAATTGACGAATTTGGGAATTCCGTTTTCGATGACAGGATCGGCAAACGTCAGGTTGTCCGTGAATTCGGAGATCACCTTGGCGATGCGATAGTTGTTCATGCCGGAGAGAAACAGCACCCGGGCGTTGTCAAAATAGTGGCCGAACGTGTACTCGATATATCGAAGTGCCCATTCGAACGAGACATCGCGCAGGGCGCTTCCGATGGTCACGGGGGTCTGGATCTGGGCGCCCAGTTCATGCAGTTTGTGATGGTGTTTTTTGGTCAGATACCTGGGGCCGAACCCATAGGGGAACTTGACGTTACCCAGACCGATGGCTTCAGCTTTCTTGTCCCATTTCAAGAGCAACTCGGCAGCTTTTTCCATATTGCCGTCGGTGCCGAACCGTTTGATGATAAAATCCTGTCCCAGGAACTCGGTCTCAAATTGGTAATTTTTTTCACTCGGCCCCAGACTGATGCTGATTACCTGTTTCACGGCGGCCTCCTGTGATGCTGGTGACACCATACCAATGTCACTCTGCGCACCCTGTAAGTTGAATGGGGTTTTCACGTTTCACCGGCAACCTCGATGGCGTTTACCGGACAGATATCCATGGCCTCGACACATAGGCACACTTCTTTTTCAGTCCCGGGTTGTTTGCATACGTATTCGCACCCCTGTACATGATTGAACCTGAAATTGTCTGGTGCAATTTCAGAGCAGATGGCGCAGCCAATGCAAGCGTCATTCACGTAATACTTCCCGGATATTTCTGCCTTTCTTGTTTCCACTTTGCACTGTAACACATTTGTTTTGTTGCGAATCGGAAAGAACGGTTACGGCCCGTCAAGCTATTCGGGAATAATATAGGAATGTCAATAAAATGCAACCCTGTAATGGATGTACACGGGAAAGGATTCCCGCGCCACGGGGCATTTGGGTACAAAAAACTGTAATCAAAGGGCGCGGGGATCTTTTCCTGTGAAAAGGGTCAAGCGGTCTTTGCTGCGGATTTTTTCTTAACGGGAATGGCAGGCTTATCATACTGCTGTACCAGGATTTCCATTTCTTTTTGGTGTTCCAGTTTCATTTTCTTGCGGGCTTTTGCATGGCGTTTTTGCAGGTCGTCGATCTTTTTAGCAAGTTTTTTCACATCTGCGTTAAGCTTTGCGACCTGCTGCTTATTGGGAAAGCTCATCATTTCCAGAATTGTGTCCATTCTTTTGTCGATCTGCATTGTGATCCATTTTTTATGACCTTCAACGCGTTTTTTTATCGGCTTTTTCTTCAAAAGGGACTTGTTTTTGTTGTTTGTTTTAACGGTTTTCAAGGTCGGAATTGATCGAACAACCGATTGGGTGACATCTTTGCCGGTTTTAGCGAGAATG
>CAWJIL010000011.1:0-122862 GCA_963842925.1 uncultured delta proteobacterium | reverse complement strand
AGGTGGGATATCTGATTGCCGGCATCAAAACAGTCAGTGACACCCGTTGCGGGGATACCATTACGCTGAGAGACCATCCCTGCGATGCAGCCCTTCCCGGATTCAAAGAAGCCAAACCAGTTGTCTTTTCATCCATCTATCCGGTGGCGTCGGACGGGTATGGGGATCTGGCCATAGCACTCGAAAAATTGAAACTCAACGATGCCGCTCTGATCTACGAAAAAGATTCATCCGTGGCGCTTGGCTTCGGATTCCGGTGCGGATTTCTGGGACTGCTCCATCTGGAGGTTGTCCAGGAACGACTGGAACGTGAATATGACCTGTCCCTGATTTTGACAGCGCCATCGGTTCGTTACATCATTATCCTGAACGATGGAAGCGAGCTTGTCATCGACAACCCGGCCCTTTACCCTGACCCCACCACCATCGAAAAAACCAAAGAGCCGTTTATCCGGGCATCCATCATGGTACCGGACAGATATATGGGCGCTGTCATGAAGCTCTGTCTTGACCGCCGGGGTATCAACAAAAACTACCAGTACCTGACAAACAACCGACTGGAAATGGTATTCGAGCTTCCCCTGTCGGAAGTGATCTATGATTTTTATGACAAGCTGAAAACCGTAACCCAGGGGTATGGATCCTTTGATTACGATATCATCGATTATCGCGAGACCCGCATGGTCAAACTGGATATCCTCATCAACGGCGAACGGGTAGATGCCCTGTCGCAGCTGGTTCACAGGGACAGGGCCGAAGAACGCGGCCGGCACGCCTGTACCCAGCTTCGGGAGGAAATACCGCGACAGATGTTTAAAATCGCCATTCAGGGCGCCATCGGTGGAAAAATTGTGGCCCGCAAGACCGTCTCCCCCTTTCGTAAAGACGTGACAGCCAAGTGTTATGGCGGGGATATTTCCCGAAAACGAAAACTTCTGGAAAAACAGAAAAAAGGCAAAAAGCGCATGAAAATGGTCGGGAAAGTCATGATTCCGCAATCAGCCTTTTTGTCGGTGCTAAAGACGGATAGCGATTAAAAACGGTTTTAGGTGTTAGGTTTTAAGTTTTAGGTAAGCTTCAAGCGATACGCTATAAGCAACCATAAATGACACCCGCAGGGTTAATGTCGGCCGTAAGGCCAAATGACGCGCAAAGCGCTAATGACACCCGAAGGGTTAATGAGGTGTCAAGTTCTAGCAGGGTTAAGGTAGGCCGTAAGCGCATGACGCGCGAAGCGACGTAAATGACACCCGCAGGGTTAATGTCGGCCGTAAGGCCTAATGACGCGCGAAGCGCTAATGACACCCGCAGGGTTAATGTCGGCCGCAGGCCTAATGACGCGCGAAGCGCTAATGACGCCAAATAGCACATGGAGGCTCTATGGGAAAAACCATTGCCGAAAAAATTTTTGATTCACATTTGATCGACAACCCGCATGGCGATATGCACATCATCCGTCTCGATGCCGTCTTCTGCCATGAGATTACCACACCCATGGCCATCAACGACCTGGTCCAGAGAGGCAAAGACAAGGTCTTTGATCCAGACAAAATCAAGGTGGTCATCGATCATGTTTCCCCGGCTAAAGATTCAAAAACAGCCCAGCAGGGAAAAATTCTCAGGGACTGGGCACGCCGACATCAGATACCCGATTTTTTCGATATCGGCCGCAACGGTGTCTGCCATGCCTTGTTTCCGGAAAAAGGTTTTGTTCGGCCCGGATTCACCATCACCATGGGAGATTCCCACACCTGCACCTATGGCGCGTTTGGCGCATTTTCACCCGGTGTCGGCACAACGGATACGGAAGTCGCTATCCTCAAGGGGATCTGTGCCTTTCGTTATCCCAAAACCATCAAAATAGACATATCCGGCAGGCTGAAAGCAGGGGTCTTTGCCAAAGATGTGATTCTTCACATTATCGGGCAGATCGGTGTCAATGGCGCTACGGATAAGGTTATCGAGTTTGCCGGACCGGTTGTGGACGAAATGAATATGGCCGCCAGAATGACCCTGTGTAACATGGCGGTTGAAGCAGGAGGCACCTGCGGCATCTGTTATCCGGACATGCATACCGTCGACTATCTCTGGCCCTATATTCAGGCAGAGTACAGCTCCAAGGCAGCTGCCCTTGCAGCGTTTCAGCCCCTGGCATCGGATCCGGATGCTGATTATGAGGCTGTCATCACCATAGATGTCAGCAAACTGAGCCCCATGGTGACCCATGGAAATCAGCCCGACCGTGTCAAGCCGGTTGAAGAAATGCAGGGCACTGTGGTGGATCAGGTTTATATCGGCTCCTGTACCAATGGGCGCATCGAAGATCTTCAGGCCGCGGCAAGTGCCCTGGGAAATAACAAAATCAGCCCCCGGGTTCGCGCCATCCTCTCCCCGGCAACCCCGGAAACCTATCAAAAAGCGCTGGATCAGGGACTCATCAAGACATTTATGGATGCCGGGTTTTGCGTCACCAACCCAACTTGCGGGGCTTGTCTGGGCATGAGCAACGGCGTGCTGGCGGAAGGGGAGGTCTGTGCATCCACCACAAATCGAAACTTTAACGGCAGAATGGGCAAAGGGGGCCAGATCCACCTGATGAGCCCCGCCACCGCCGCTGCTACGGCAGTTGCCGGTCACATCGCCAATTCAACCCTCTATAGGAAAGATAAATAATGAAATCGTTTAATGGAAAGGTTCTTTTTCTGGATCGACCAGATATCAACACGGATGAAATCATCCCGGCAAAATATCTAACGGAGATTTCCAAGGAGGCTCTCAAACCTCATTTGCTGGAGGATTTAAATCTTGAAGAATTCGACCCCCAAACAGACCATGCAGACAAAAACGTTATCCTTTCCCGGTCTAATTTTGGCTGTGGTTCCTCCCGGGAGCATGCACCCTGGGCACTGGAGGTTAACGACATCAACCTGGTCATTGCCGCAAGCTTTGCCCGGATTTTCCGGCAAAACATGTATAATAACGGCATGATGGCCATGGAGCTTCCCCCAGAAACCATTGACAGGCTCTTTTCCCGTTTTTCAGGTGGGGAAACCACCCTTGAAACCGACCTCCATGAACAGGTTTTTATTTTTCGAACCGCCGACCGTGAAGAACGTGTACCCTTTGACCTGTCCGGATTCGACCGAGAACTGGTTGAGGCAGGTGGCTGGGTGGAGTATGCGGATAGTAATTATTAGGGTCCGAGGGTGATACAAGGGTCCGAGGGTTCGAGGGTGATACAGGGGGTGGAGGGTGGCTGATCGCCGGTAGCGAAAGGCACCTAACAGTCTTCAGCCTAAACCCCTAAAAGGCTATGGCAGGGTCCGAGGGTTCGAGGGTGATACAGGGGGTGGAGGGTGGCTGATCGCCGGTAGCGAAAGGCACCTAACAGTCTTCAGCCTAAACCCCTAAAAGGCTATGGCAGGGTCCGAGGGTTCGAGGGTGATACAGGGGGTGGAGGGTGGCTGATCGCCGGTAGCGAAAGGCACCTAACAGTCTTCAGCCTAAACCCCTAAAAGGCTATGGCAGGGTCCGAGGGTTCGAGGGTGATACAGGGGGTGGAGGGTGGCTGATCGCCGGTAGCGAAAAGCACCTAACAGTCTTCAGCCTAAACCCCTAAAAGGCTATGGCAGGGTCCGAGGGTTCGAGGGTGATACAGGGGGTGGAGGGTGGCTGATCGCCGGTAGCGAAAAGCACCTAACAGTCTTCAGCCTAAACCCCTAAAAGGCTATGGCAGGGTCCGAGGGTTCGAGGGTGATACAGGGGGTGGAGGGTGGCTGATCGCCGGTAGCGAAAGGCACCTAACAGTCTTCAGCCTAAACCCCTAAAAGGCTATGGCAGGGTCCGAGGGTTCGAGGGTGATACAGGGGGTGGAGGGTGGCTGATCGCCGGTAGCGAAAAGCACCTAACAGTCTTCAGCCTAAACCCCTAAAAGGCTATGGCAGGGTCCGAGGGTTCGAGGGTGATACAGGGGGTGGAGGGTGGCTGATCGCCGGTAGCGAAAGGCACCTAACAGTCTTCAGCCTAAACCCCTAAAAGGCTATGGCAGGGTCCGAGGGTTCGAGGGTGATACAGGGGGTGGAGGGTGGCTGATCGCCGGTAGCGAAAAGCACCTAACAGTCTTCAGCCTAAACCCCTAAAAGGCTATGGCAGGGTTCGAGGGTACAAGCTGTAAGCTTTAAGCCGCTTACAGCTTACAGCTTAAGGCTTATTGCTTATCGCTTATAGCTCCCCAATTACTTCATTCTCGATATATCCGATTTTCTCGACTTCGCATTTTATGACACTGCCTGGTTGAAGCAGGATGGGGGGATCCCTGTAAATACCCACACCTGAAGGGGTGCCGGTGGATATGATATCACCGGGCAATAGCGTAATGTCCCTGGAAATATATTCGATGATAAAGGGGATATTGAAAATCAAGTCACCGGTGTTGCCTTCCTGCATGCATTTGCCATCCAGATGGGCTGTAATCCGCAGGTTTTCTACATCGACCAGCTCATCGCGGGTCACCAGGCAGGGCCCCAAGGGCGCAAACGTGTCAAAGGACTTACCCCGGAAAAATTGTCCATCTCCATACTGCGCATCACGGCCCGACACATCGTTCATGACACAAAACCCGGCCACATGCCCATAGGCGTCTGCCGCCGGAATCCTTTTGCCTTGCCGACCCATCACGACTGCCAGTTCCACCTCCCAGTCCACCTGACTGGCGCTTTCAGGCAGCAGAATGGGGTCGAAAGGCCCGTTGAGCGTGTTCATGGCTTTTGAAAAAAGGATCGGTTTTTCAGGGCTCTTGAAACCTCCTTCCCTGGCGTGTTCGGCATAGTTCTTCCCAAGACAGATAATCTTGGACGGCCAGTTCACGGGGCATCCCAGACGTACATCCATTTCCACACCCTGATCCGTCACCTGGCGAACCTTTGTCAGCCAGTCATCACGAAAAAAAGGCTCACTAATATCGGGAATATCAGGAAAATGCTTCCGCAAATCCACAATACGACCCTCTTTCAAGAGACCCGGACGCTCGCTCCCTTTTTCACCAAACCGAATGAGACGCATGGGTAGTTCCTTTCATATTCCTTAGTTTAAATCTACATGAGCATTATTTTACCGGCGTTTCTAACTATAATTTGAAAAGGGTCCGAGGGGCCAAGGATTCAAGGGTTCAAGGGGGATAACAGGCAAAAAGTAATTGGCTATTAGCTAATTACTGAACGTGTATATTGGAAAGCTATTATGCCTATAAGCTGGATGCTGCTATCTGCCATTACCTGTCAGCTATCCTCGAACCCTTGACCCCTCGAACCCTCGGATCCTAATCTTCTCCGTCCATCCTGATAACGCTTCTCACCATACCAGTTTACCTGACGGATGATACCCCGGATCATACTGACGTCCCTGGCACGTAATTGCAGACGGGTGAAAAACCGTCGCAGACTGCTGATGAAGTGATCCGGATTATCAGCATTGATATAGCTGATCCGAACCAGGATTTCCTTGAGTTGCTGGTACATGCCGTCGAGTTCGTGCCGGTTGGCAAGCCTGGGTGTAAAAGGCATGGGTTGATCCATTTGGGACGTAAACAGTGTGTAGGATACAACCATGACAGCCTGGGCCAGATTCAACGATGAAAAATCAGCCGTGGGAATATTCACCAGTGCGTGGCAAAGCCGGGTATCCTCATTGGAAAGCCCCTTGTCCTCCGGTCCAAATAAGATGGCTACTCGGTTCTCTTGAGAAATGGGTATCAGCTGACTGGCCAGTCTTTCAGGTGACTGGATAACCTGGCGATGTTTGCCCAGACGGGCAGTCGTACCCACCACATATTGACAGGAGGCAAGGGCTTCCTTCAGATCCTCATATGTCCGACTTCGTTCGATAACATCCGCAGCTGCATGGGTGGCCAGTTTAAAGGCCCGGGAAAGATCGTAATTTTCCGGAGCCACCACCGAAAGATGGCGCAAACCCATATTTCGCATGGCCCTGGCTGTTGATCCGATATTCTCGGGATACCGGGGCTGTACAAGTACGATATGAATGTTATCGAGATTGATCGTTTCCATCACGTCTGAGTATATAATAGGATGTGTCTTTTAATAGAAAAGAATTGAATCACGAAAACACGAAACCTGGAAACCACGAAATTGAAGAACCTCGAAGCAAACTGCGAGGAATCTTCTGCCATACGGCAGCGCTTCGCATCGACCGTAAGGGATTCTGTCTAATTTAGATTCGCTCGCTTCTACGGTTCAATTTGCCTTTCGTGATTTCGTCTTTTCGTGATTTCGTGATGAAAAATATGCCTTTCCCGGCATTCCATTGTCAGGAAACAATCTCGAAACTATTGAAGAAATAATTGATTTCAACAGCGGCAGTTTCGGGTGCATCCGATCCATGCACGACGTTTTTCTCGATGTCGGTGGCAAAATCCCTGCGGATGGTTCCCTCTTCCGCATCTTTATAATTGGTGGCACCCATGAGGGTCCGATAGCGTTTGATGACATCTTCACCTTCCAGCACCATGACAACTGCTGGTCCTGAAGACATAAAGTCGCACAGGCTTGAAAAAAACGGCCTTTCCCTGTGAACAGCATAAAATCCTTCCGCCTGAGACCTGGTCATGTGCAGCATTTTCATGGCTATGATGTGAATCTCATTACTTTCGAGCCGTTTAATCACTTCACCCATCAGCCCACGACCGACGGCATCCGGTTTAATAATTGACAATGTTCTTTCCATGCTGTGGTTCCTTTCTGCTTGGTTGATGCTTGAAATATCTCTTTTATTGACCGTCTCCTGGTGAATACACCTGTATCCGGACGGCAAGTTCCTATAACCCATAGTCAGGGTTTATGGCAATAGATTTCGTTTCGCCTTTATATTGACATTGCAGGACTGTGTATTAGTTTTCTTGTTTTAAATTGAAGGACCTCACAGTCCCGATAAACTATGAATTACGACAAACTCAATCGCATCACCACAGGAAATACACTTGCTGTTACGGCTTACTTTGCCTATGCAGTACACGATAAAAACCCTCTATAAACAAGTAAAGGAAAATCACTATGAATACCATTGCGTTGTCGGTTAAGGACTTCATCACCGAGCAGCAGGCAATCAGCATAGATCAAGTGCCGGCCTCCCGGTTGAAAGAAAGCGCCTCTGTTCCCGTCATCACCCTATGTACAGAGCCGGGAAGCGGTGGCCGCCTGATTGCTGACGAATTAGCTAAACGACTGAATTTCAAGCTTTTCGACAAGAACATTCTTGTTGCAATGGCCAATGCTGCTACCGTGCAAAGTCAGTCCTTGGACACCATAGAACAGGAAAGGCCCTCCGGAGTTCAGGATTTTATTACCTCGCTGCTGGACAAGAATTATGTCTACACGGGGGACTATGTGAGCTTTCTCAAACAGCAAGTCGAAATTATTGGGAAACTTGGGAAAAGCGTCATCGTCGGGCGCGGTGCCAATTTTATTCTCCCAACCAAAGACAGATTAAGCGTCCGTGTCATAGCCCCTCTGGATATCCGCATCAGGAATATTTCGTTTAAAAATAGCGTTCCCCTGGCTGAGGCAAAAAAACGAATCCGAACCCGCGAACAGCGGCGCAAGACATTTATCCGTGAAACATTTCATGAGGACATTGCAGATATCATGCATTACGACTTGATCATCAACACGGCACGCATGGATCTTGACACAGCCGTGGAATCCATTATCGGTACCCTCATCGGCTCCCAGACCAATAAAACCTTTGAAAAAGAAACGTCTTACATTCTCAAGAACAAAAGGTAAGTCATTGAAATTTTATCGTTTACTGGCATTTATTTTGTTTGTGCCCACGGTGGCATGGGCATCTGAGGCTTCCTCGGTAACAGTCGTTACCGACTTTACAACTTCTATTTACGGGTATCTGGGGCTGCTGTTGTTCATCCTGGCCTACACCCTGGTCACCATGGAAAACAAACTGCATTTAAGAAAGAGCAAGCCCGTACTTTTTGCGGCGGGTCTCATCTGGGTGCTGGTTGCACTGGCCTATGCGGGCATCGGTGACACGCATACGGCCCACGATGCCATAAAAGCCAGCCTCCTGGAATACGCGGAACTGTTTCTGTTTCTCCTGGCGGCCATGACCTACATCAATGCCCTCGAGGAAAGAAATGTCTTTCAATCGCTTCGTGCACACCTGGTTTCCCGAGCTTACTCTCTTAAAAAGATCTTCTGGATCACCGGTATCCTTTCATTCTGCATCTCGCCCATAGCCGACAACTTGACAACGGCCTTGCTCATGGGAGCCGTGATCATGGCAGTAGGAGGAAGTAACAGACCCTTTATCGCCATCGCATGCGTTAATGTCATCGTGGCTGCCAACGCAGGTGGCGCCTTCTCACCTTTTGGCGACATCACCACCCTCATGGTATGGCAAAAAGGAAAAATCGAATTTACCCGTTTTATCCTCTTGTTGCTGCCTTCGCTCATCAACTGGCTGATACCGGCATTTCTTATGAGCTTTGCCGTGGAATCTTCCACACCGGCCGTTTCCGACGAACAGGTCTCCATGAAACAAGGCGCCCGCCGGATCATGATTCTCTTCCTTTTGACCATCGTCACGGCAGTCAGTTTTCACAATTTCCTGAATCTGCCGCCGGCCGCCGGTATGATGCTGGGTCTCGGTTACCTGGGTATATTTTCATTTTTCCTAAAAAAAATGGAAGGTGTCGAAGAGCGGTATGACAGTATTCTCGGACAACGACCCCATGAGGCACTGCACCCCATTTACAATCTGGTAAGACAGGGAAATAACCTGTCGACCTATGTCAAGCATTTCCCGGATCCCACATTTGTGATCGACAAAGACCATCTGGTGACGGACTGGAATCCGGCCATGGAAAAACTGTCTGGTGTCAAGGCAAGAGACGTGATCGGAACAAGCCGCCATTGGTACCCTTTTTATCGACGGGAGCGACTGATACTGGCAGACCTCGTCCTTGAAAATTTTTCTAAAAAAGAGATCGGACGCCACTATCATGGTCATCACAAACCCATCGCACACATGAAACATGCCTATGAAGCTGCAGCTTTTTTCCCTGCCATTTCAGAAGGGGGCAAATGGCTGTCAATTGCAGCCTCGGTGATAAAAGATGACAACGAATCCGTCATCGGTGTCGTCGAAACCTTGCGAGACCATACCGAACAGAAGGCAAAAACCTCCCATTTTGATATCATGAAACGAATTGCACGGGCTGAATGGGATACACTCCTCTTTTTTTACGGTGTGATTCTGTGTGTGGGCGGCTTGTCTCAATTTGGTTATCTGGGTCTGGTTTCCGGCTATCTCTATACCGACCTGGGCGCTAGCCTTGCCAACACACTCCTGGGACTGATTTCAGCTGTCATCGATAATATTCCGGTAATGCTTGCCGTCTTGATGATGGACCCATCCATGTCCGAGGGCCAATGGCTGCTGATAACCCTAACAGCCGGAACCGGCGGGAGCCTGCTCGCAATAGGTTCCGCGGCCGGTGTTGCCCTGATGGGATCTGCACGGGGAATTTACACCTTTGGGAGCCATTTGAAATGGACCCCGGCCATTGCCGCCGGTTATGCAGCCAGTATTGCCTTGCATATGTTCATCAACGGCAAACTTTTTTAAGCTGGATATTTTGAAACTTGACAAAAACCAGTGAACTCTTTATTTGAGAAATTAGAAGCGTACCCTGTAACATGCGAAGCACTGCCGAACGGCAAAACCTACGGGGAATGCGCACGCTATTTCCGTTCAATTTATTTGAACGAAACGGGATGGGTTTGAAAGATGCCGATATACGAATTTTTTTGCCATGACTGCAACACGATTTTCAATTTTTTTTCCCGCAAGATTAACACAACCAAGATACCCAAGTGCCCCAGGTGTAAGAACAAACTGTCCAGGCAGGTATCGCAATTCGCGTTCACCGGCAAGGCCAAGGAAACCGGAGACATGGATGACCTCCCCATCGATGAGAGCAAGATGGAAAAAGCCATGGGCATGCTGGCCAGGGAAGCCGAAGGATTGAATGAAGAAGATCCCAAGCAGGCAGCAAACCTGATGCGCAAGTTGTCTGACATGACCGGCCTGAAACTCGGGCCTGGCATGGACGAAGCCCTCCAACGCATGGAAAAAGGTGAGGATCCCGAACAGCTCGAAGCAGAAATGGGTGACCTTCTGGAAAATGAAGACCCCTTTATCATGCCCGGGAAAAAGGGTGGTCGTACAAAAGCCGGTCAAAGAAAACCTTTTAAAGATGAAACGCTTTATGATTTATAGCTGTATGCAATAAGCCGAAAGCTTTAAGCCGTAAGCTTTAAGCTGCTTACTGTCTTCAGCTAACCGGTTTCTGCTTACAGCTTACAGCTCAACTTTCGGGTTTCACCACAGACAGAGCGAAATGGGTGATCCAATGGCGATTTGTGCTGTTTGAGCCAATTAGGGCACCTTACATCAGCGCATGACAATGAACAATCCAATATGAAAGTACGGTCATTCAATAGATAGGCCTGTTTAACCCTATGGCCAGCGCAGATGTTAGGAGCCCTTGTGGCGAGTTCACAAAGCGCCAGGGGATTATTCATTTCGCGTTTTCTGAATCCCGAAAGTTGAGTTACAGGCAATCGCTTATCGCTTATCGCTTACAGCTTATGGCTTATGGCTTAGAAAAAATAACCCTCCTCCAGGGAGACATCACAACCCTTGCGGTGGATGCCATTGTCAATGCGGCCAATGCCTCTCTACTGGGCGGTGGCGGCGTTGACGGGGCCATACATCGGGCGGCCGGTCCGGATCTCCTGGCGGAGTGCCGAACCCTAAACCCATGCCCCACCGGAGAAGCCCGATTGACCCGGGGGTACAAGCTCCCCGCCAGATATGTCATCCACACCGTGGGGCCTGTCTATAGCGGCAAGCCGTCAGATGAACACCTCCTTCGGAGTTGTTATGAACAAAGTTTTCAGATCGCCATCGACAACCAGTTTGCGACCATTGCATTTCCGGCCATCAGCTGCGGTGTTTACGGATATCCCATAGAAGAAGCCGCAACGATCGCCATCCATACCACAACGCGCCATATCAATAAGAACCACGCCTTGAAAATGGTAACATTTGTACTCTTCTCCCAGCATGACTTTGACATTTATTCAAATTTCCTGAAAACCCGCTAATTTCATGGAACATTACCCTTTCAGCCCGTTTTTCAAAATATTATAGTTATATCGATACCAAAAAGGCACCTGAAATTCGTGTTTCCTGTTGACAAAACCGGCTGGCGTGAATAGTTTCTCATCAACCTTAATTATGGGGCACCATTTTTTGCAGTTTAGGAGGATACCATGTTAGAAGTTACTGCGGCAGCTACAGAACAAATTGCTGAATATTTCAAAGGTAAGGAAGCATCCCCGATTCGAATATTTCTGAACGAAGGTGGGTGAGGCGGTCCGGGACTTGCCATGGCTCTGGATGAGCCTAAAGACACGGACGAAGTTTACGAAGTGGATGGGTATAAATACCTGGTCAACAAAGAGTTTATGGAAAAAGCAACCCCGATTAAAGTTGACTTTGCCATGTACGGGTTCAAGCTTGACTCTGGTATGGAGTTCAATTCAGGATGCGGAAGTTGCAGCACAGAAGGCAGCTGCTGTTCGACATAAGCATGATTTTATAAAAAAGGGCAGCACGCAATGTGTTGCCCTTTTTTTTTAACCTGAACTGAACGATATTTCCCAAAGAGATGTGCCAAGGTCTTGATTGAGAAGGATTCGCTATAGATTGGTACAGATCGAGATAAAAATCGCTCAAATCAGGTTATTGTCCTTGTCATAACGCCATAGGGAGGCGCCATGTCCGCCATCGAGTACAGTGTCAACGAAAATATCGCCGTCATCACCATGAAAGACGGTGAGAATCGTTTCAACCCCTCTTTTCTCGAAGAATTTTTAAAAGTACTGGATCGGATCGAAAAAAAGACCAAAGCCAAAACACTGGTGGTCACATCCGCCCATGAAAAAATTTTTTCCAATGGCATCGACCTTGAATGGCTCGTTCCGGTTCTGCAGGAAAACGACATCAAAACAGCCAAAGCTTTTTTCTACCAGATGAACGCGCTCTTCAAAAGGATCCTCACCTATCCCATGCTTACCATTGCGTCCATCAATGGGCATGCCTTTGCCGGCGGTGCTATTCTCTGCTGCGCCTTCGACTTCCGATTCATGCGATCAGACAGGGGGTTTTTCTGCTTCCCGGAGGTCGATCTCGGAATCCCCTTTCTTCCAGGTATGAATGCGATGCTGAAGAAAGCCATTCCCATGTATAAGCTAGAAGAAATGGAATATACCGGGAGTCGCCTCACAGCTTATGACTGCCAGGAGCACCATATCGTCACCAAGGCCTGTCGTCTCAATGCCCTCATGGACGAGGTCATGGAATTTGCGAAAACACTGAATAAGAACAGGTCAATCATAAAGGAAATGAAAGCTCGCTTGAACAAAGAGATTGTCCGTATCCTGGATGAGGAGGATGTTTCTTATATCGAGTCGGGGCGGTTTAATATCACTTAACCCCATCGCTGCATAACGTTAGGGTTAAGTAGGCTATAGGCGTAGACTATTAGGCTGTTAGGCGGGTTCCGGCCATAAGCGATAAGCAGTTCACTGCTAACAGCCGAACAGTCTAAACAACCTACAGCCTAATAGCCTAAACCCCTAAAATCCTAAAGCCTATTGATCTATCGGTTCCCTTTTACGGATCACATACGAAATATCCAGTCGATCTTTTGAATCCCCGCTAACCTTCAATGATGCCGGTGTCAGAGCGACTTTGACCGTCATGGTTCCCGATCTTTTTAAACTGTCAAGCGCAACCTTCTCAGTATACATGGTGGATATCGCTTCCAGAATCTTGCTGCCCCCTACCACCGTGATGCGATCCGGTTCCAAATCGACATCCTCCAGGATCAGGTTTTCTGCCAGTTTTCCGGTCCAGTCCACCTGAAGCGGCAGATCCTTGACAATCGGAATATCCAGGGTCACATCCACCACCGGCGGATCAACCGTTCGCAGGACAATACCAGGAGGAAGTGTAATGTTCTCAGCTGTGATCGAATAAGCGTTGAGACCGACAACAGCGTTGCTCAAATCGACCCGAACCTTTACCTGTTCCGGTCGAATGGACTTGAGAAGGGTGCCGCCCCCGCTCAGGTCCAGCTTAACACTGTTAAGGGAAGAAGCAATCAACTCCATGTTTGGGTCTCGATTCATATACTCTATGGGAATTTCCAGCGTCGCCAGGGTTTCTAGACCTCTGGAAAAACTGAACCAGGTTCCAGCCACAAACATAAAAATAGCCATGGCAGCAAGAACGAGACTCAACTTATCCCTTTCTCTCAATCCTTTGTAATCACTCGAAATGCCTGTATTGGTGCGCAATATCTTTTCGAGTTCGATGTTGTTGTTAATTTCTTTTACCTGATCGCCCTTCACGCT
Organism: uncultured delta proteobacterium; assembly: GCA_963842925.1. Taxonomy (GTDB): domain Bacteria; phylum Desulfobacterota; class Desulfobacteria; order Desulfobacterales; family B30-G6; genus B30-G6. The sequence continues at coordinate 109,345 of CAWJIL010000011.1, read as the reverse complement.
GACAACCGTGCCGCTTTCTTCCGAAACCAGGATTATGAGCGCATCGGTCCTTTCGGCAAGACCCAGGGCGGCCCTGTGGCGGGTCCCATATGAAGACGGCAGATCACTTCTCCGGGAAAGTGGAAGGACGGCCCCTACCTCGACAATTCGATCTCCCTGAATGATGGCTGCCCCGTCATGAACCGGGTTGTCTGGCCAGAAAATGCTCAGAACCATTTCCTTGGACAGGACACCTTTCCATGGAACACCGCTCTGGACGAGCTCTTCGAGAACATCTTTTCCTGGAAAAACCAGCAGAGACCCGATCCTTCGCTTGGCCATTTCATAAACACTTCCTGTAATGATCTCCACTGGCGTCTGCACCATTTTGTGGGAAACGCCCCACAAAATAGCCCCGATATTCTTGGCCTGAAGTACATTTCGGATTTCGTTTCTGAAAACAATGATGATAATGATGGCTGCAAATGCGATGATGCCCTGCATGGCCCAGGTCGTTACGATAAGCCCCATGTAGCCGGCTATGCGTTGAAAAATCCACAGGAAGCCAATGCCAACAATCACCCTGAAAACATAGGTACCGCGGAACAGGACATACAGACGGAACAGAAAATAACTGACCACGAGGATATCGAGGATATCCTGCCAGCGAATATTGGTAAAAAAGGATGCCAGCATATTCATGGGTCTCTAATCCGTAACACTGAATTTGACGATTTGCAGTACTTTCTTGGCCTTGTTCTTTATTTCCAGGCGCCAGGGCCCTTTGTCCGCCTCTCTGAGCTGAATACTGCTGAAAGTCGACCAACGGGGCGGCTGCAGGGAAAGTCGCTTGGTCGTGACCAGTTTGTCGCTGCGGTACCAGTTATGATAAATTATTGTTTTCTGGGGAACATGGTCAAAGAATGTAAAACAGTAAATTTTCCCGATTTCCATGGAGAACACCACGGCCTTGTTGACCGGTGCATACTCTCTGATGCCCTCGCACATGACCGCCTCGCTCAGGGACAACCCGCGCAAGCCCTTGGCAGCAGTGCCGGAACCACTCTCTTGAGCCATCAGTCCACCAGAAACCAAAGACCCGGCCCATAAAAGCATGACCACAAGTAACCATCGTTTACGTTTCAATGCGTTCCTCTATATATGATTGAATACCATCAAGACAATTGTGTATCTGTTTTGCGGTCTCCGTGTAAAGATCCAGACCGCCGCCTATGGGATCCTGCATGTCATACGGTTCCCGGAAGTCACCGAAACGACCCAGCAGATGTGTCTTGCCGGCTCCGAATAATTGCATCCCCCGGATTATTTTTAAATGGTATTGCTCCATGGCCAAAATCAGGTCAGCCTCAACGACCATGGTTCTGCTCAGCCTTCTAGCACGATGATCGGAAATGTCAATGCCATAATACTGCATGGCCTGTATGGCAAAATCTGTGGCCTGATTTCCATGGAGAGCATCTGTTCCGGCAGATGCAACCGTGATGAATTCCTTGAATTTTTTCGGCAGGAGATGCCGGAGCATCCCCACGGTCATTGGGCTTCGGCAGATATTCCCCGTACAGACCACCAGTATGTGAAAGCGTTCCCTGAAATCGTTCATAGGATCTTATTACTACGTTTTCTTTTGCTTGCCGTCAAGGATGCTTATTGACTTATCTTCAGTATTATTTCATAATATTTTTCCAAAAAAGTCAATCAACATAGCCATCGACACTACCGGCGTCGTATATCCATTGAAGGAGTTTTTATGGAAAGCATTCAAGATTTCCCAGATAAAAATGACGTTACTATCCAGTTGATAAAACAGGTTCTGGGAATGACAGATGGTGAAAGACGGGATCTTCTGGAACAACTGGGTAAGAACCCTGTGAAAGAGCTGAGTCTGGGAGATAGGGAGGACTTCCGGCGGAAGTATGACCAGACCATAACCTTTTCAACACAAAATCGTCGGTATCGAGCCTTCTGCAAGGACATCAGCAACGGCGGCATCTTCATCCAGACCTCGGAAATGTTCCAGTTAGGACAGCTGGTAACCCTTGACATCCCGTTCAGCGATAGAAAGGAGTCCATAAAGGTTCCAGCTGAAATCGTGAGAGTGAACCCCGACGGAATCGGGTTGAAGTTCATGAAAAAAGAGGCCCGGCTATAGGGTATCTCATGGCCACCCCTCCTTTGCCCCGTGTCACACCCATACCCAGCACAGAAATAAACCGTCGATGGTCACGCCTCCAGAAAACGTTTCAGAACAAAGGTATCGATGGCACCCTGATTGTTCAAAGGGTGGATCTTTTGTACTTCTCAGGGACAGCACAGGATGGCGCCCTGTATGTCCCCTCCCATGGTGAACCGCTCCTGTTCATCAAACGCTATTTTCCCAGAGCGCGCAAAGAATCACCTCTGAATCAGATGGTCCCCATCGACTCATTCCGGGATATCCCCGGTTGTCTGGGGGATCACTTTGGCACCCTCCCCCGAACCCTGGGTCTTGAGTTTGATGTCATGCCGGTGACGGAATTTCAATTTTTTCAAAAAATTTTTCCCTCCCAGAAATTTGTGGATGCCTCGGCCTCCATACTGGATGTGCGCAAAACCAAGTCTCCCTGGGATATTCAGCAGATGGAAAATACCGCTGAAATGTCATCCCTGACATTTGACTACATGCGTCGCATACTAAAGCCCGGTCTCTCGGAAATGGGCTTTGCCGGTTTGTTTGAAAATTTTGCCAGAGACCGGGGGCATGCAGGCAATTTGCGGGTTCGCAACTATCGCACCGAAGGGTATTCCTGGCATGTACTGAGCGGCAGGAGCGGTGGAATGCCCGGGCTACTCGACTCCCCTGCCAGCGGCGAAGGAAGCTCTTATGCCTTTCCATGCGGCGCCGGGGGTAAAGCAATCAGGGCCAAAGAACCCATTATGGTTGATTTTGCATCGGTTTTGAACGGCTTTCACATGGATGAAACCCGGATGTTTGCCATCGGACGCATGCCGGATAAAGCCCTGCAGGCTGCCCAGGCTGCCATGGCGATCCACCAGGAATTATTGAAGATTATCAAGCCGGGGATGTGTGCCCACGACCTGTTTTCGCATACTCTCCATATGGCCGGTTCACTGGGATACAAGAAAAGCTATCTCGGTATTCCTGGACACCAGGTTTCCTTCATCGGGCACGGTATCGGCTATGAACTCATTGAACCCCCCATCATCGCCCACGGAAAAGAGGATCTCCTGCTGCCCGGTATGACCTTTGCATTGGAACCAAAATTCGTTTTTGAAGATGCTTTTTCAGCGGGTATTGAATCTGTTTTCCTGGTGACGGACACAGGCGCCCGTCTAATATCGCAGACGCCACCGGAGATATTTATTTGCAGTAAGTAAGCCTTAAGCGGTAAGCTATAAGCAGCTTAAGGCTTACAGCTTATCGCTTATCGCTTACAACAAGGGTACCGCAACGAATTCCGCTATATCAGAATCTGATGGATGGGACATTTACCCCGCAGACAGATGATATGCTTGCTGAAGAAACCCGTCTGTTGATTGAAACCCTGGATGGTATCCACAGCACCATCACCAGCGACCACATCATGAATCTCCTGGAAGAGGTTTCAGGCAGCCTGCCGAAAGACAAAAACACCATGCTCAACGTCATCGCCAAATATCAAATGCTTTCCGATCAGGATCGGTTGATATACAGAGCCGGGCGCCGGAGTGGTGCCTACCACGCCACGGATGATCTGAAAAATGATCCGGCCACCTATCATAAAATTAAAAACCTGGTGGCCGATATTCGCGTAAAAGATGGCAAGGCGGGTGTAGATGCCTTTATTTCAGGATTGGCGGATCGGTATATATAAAAGAGGGTTGGAGGGTCCGAGGGGGATACAAGGGTTCGAGGGTAACTTAAAGCGGTAACCGATCGGCAGCTAACAGCCTGAATCCCTAAAAGACTACATCAAAGGGTATAAGATCGAAAGATTGCCATAGGCCATAACTGCACGCAGCATAATGGATGGACCGGCCTCTTGAGCCTCGAACCCTTGACCCCTCGGACCCTGGAACCCTCGGACCCTTCAGTTAGGTGTCGGCTGTACCCACCTGTTTTTATTTCCGTCATAAAACCATTTATCCGGGAAACCACTGCGTTTCAGAAAACTCGGTTCCTCGGCCCACGCCATCAGGGTCTCATAAGCCTGATAGATTTTACGGAAGGCGTCCTCATCTCCACCCATGTCGGGGTGAACGATTCTGGCCTGACGCCGGTAGGCCGATTTGATAACCTGTTTGAGTTTTTTTGAATGGAGAGCCTCCCTGTCGAGCTTTAGATACACCAACAACTTTCCACTTCCCTTGACAACAGGTATTTTCACTATCTCCGGCTGAATCGATTCCATTGAAAAATCCTTGGGAGCCGCCTGGTTCAGCACATGTTGCGAGGCAAGATATTCCCGATTGGTCCGTTTCATCTCACCCCACCAGGCATTTCCCAGAATATTGCACAGCGCTGAAAAATCCTCCACCGGTTCCCTGTTCCGGGACCGTGGAAAAAGAAAACTGTATATCTTTATAGAACCGATTGGGAGAACATCCATGATCAGTAACTCATCTGTGAAATAAAACGTTGCATAGCGTGCATTGAGAGCTTTCAAAAGACCGGTTCGGACGTTCAGCTGATGGCGCAGTTTTTTTCTACACGCCACAGAGCAGTATTTTCGGGTACCCATGTTTTCAGTGGTACCACATGACAGACATCTATTCCGGTCGACACCGTGGCGCTTATTATGCTGTGTTTGTAAGGGCTTGCCCATAGGTTTGTTATTCCATTTGAACCGTCATGACATGTTGAACAGGATAGAATATCCATCCTGTCCAGCTTCAATAAGCTTCATTTTAAAAAAAGAAATTGAAAAATGATACCATTTTATTTATATTCTTATTCATTTGTATGAATTGATTCGATATTATGGGAGAATCCTCATATGAAACTTATTGAAACAACTGCGTTTCATACCTTCTATGCGAATGCCGACGACATGGTAAAAATTACTTGTCCGAAATGCAATATTTCACAAAGTTTCAATGCCAATGAATACAAAGCCTCCAACCGGGGTATCAAAGCAAGATGCGCCTGCGGCAATGTATTTCGCTGCATCATCGAATTCAGGAGGCATTACCGTATGACCGTCAATTTTGCCGGTGAATACCGTAATGAAAAAACAGGCGATTCCGGTCGGATGGAAGTCGAGAGCCTTTCCCTCAGCGGCATTGATTTTGTCAATTTAACGCCTGGCAATCTTATCATGAAGAACGATCTTCTTGAAATCTCTTTTCGTCTGGATGACAGCAATAAAACGCTTATTCAACGGAAGGCAAAAGTAACCGCCTCGGATGAAGATACGATCCATGCAGTATTTATCAAACTTCAAACCTACGACAAAGATCTGGGTTTTTACCTGATGCCTTGACCAGGGGATTCCATCATAATAGGTGGTACACCCTTGACGGCATCAAATGACTCCATGTAACCCGTGCACACCAATCTTTTTATGATAGTCAGGAGACATTGACAGTATGGCACAAGTCCTAAAAAAATACCTTCTGTATGCAATTATCGCCGGTTTTTTCTACATGCTGATCGCACACCACTATATTTATACAGGCGGTGCGGATATCAACATCAAGAACTCATTCAGGATGCTCAAAAAGGAAAAGCTCAACCTTCGCTACACCTTCTTCAGCATTCAGAAAAAGAATCCGAAGTACATCATGAAAATCGATGTGCTCCGGGAGGCCGGGATTGGTGATATTCTTGTAGAGTTCGATATTATCACCGAGGCCGAAAAGACCACCCTTGAAAACAAGTACCTATACGAAGAAGAATAGAGGCATCCATCATGGCGGAAAATATCGATCACAGGGCAACAAAGCCTGCCGGCAAGCGGCGCATAGGCGATTCTTTCATCGACAGCAAGCTCATCACCAAGGAACAGCTGCGGCTAGCGCTTACAAAACAAACACAGACAGGCGGACAGCTGGGTTCCATTCTCCTGGAACTGGGGTATATCGATATCGATGACCTGCTGGCTTTTTTAAGTCGTCAAAGTGGCATTCCCACCGTCAACCTGTTTAAAATCGATATAGAGAAACCCATACTCGATCTGATACCACGGGAAAAGATATTCAACGCGAAGATACTGCCGGTATCTGCAGACCAGGCCACCCTCACCCTGGCCATGGTCAACCCCAACGATTTTGAAATCATCAGCGAACTAGAATTTTCTCTGGGTAAAAAAATCAAACCCGTGATGATTCCTTCTTTTATGATGGAAGCAGCCAGAAAAATCCTATTGACGGACGCCTCACATGGTCTGCAGGGGGAATTGATCCAGAGAATGGTTGAAAATTCCTGGGAAAAAATGACCAAGGCCCCCCCCTTGATTTCACTGCTGCAATACCTGTCAAAATCTGATGCCAGTGACATGCTCCTGACGCCGGGGGCCCCTCCCTGTATCAAAATCAGCAATCAAGTAAAACGACTGAGTATGGCGCCCCTCACACCGGATGACTGCGAAAAATATGCCAGGGATTTTTTGTCCACTGAAGACTGGGAACAATTTCTCGGCAGCAATGACATGGGTTTTGCCATCACGTATCCGAGCATTGGACGTTTCAGGGCCAATATTTTCAGACAGAGAGGATCCATCGCCATTGCCATTCGAAACCTCCCGGAAACAATCCCTTCTTTTTCACAGCTCAACCTTCCCGGCTGGCTGAGAGATTTCTGCCTCAAGCCCCAGGGATTAATTCTGATAGCCGGCCCTGCCGGACACGGCAAGTCAACAACCCTTTGCGCCATGGTGGACATCATTAACACCAACAGACAATGCAACATCGTGACACTTGAAGACCCGGTGGAGTATCTTCATCAGCACAAGATGAGCAATATCAACCAGCGTCAGGTCGGCAGGGATACCAAGTCCTTCAGTGAAGGCTTAAGAAATGTGTTCCGCCAGGCACCGGATGTCATTGTCATCGGTGAAATGCGCGACAAGGAAAGCTATGAAATTGCTCTAAAAGCCGCCTCTACCGGTCATCTGGTACTGAGCACGATTCACGCCAACAGCTCCACTTCCGTCATCGAAACTGTAATCAATTCCTTCGAACCCCACGAACAGAATCTTGTGCGTCAGATGTTGGCCGACTGTCTCCTGCTCTGTCTGGCCCAGCGTCTTATTCCTGCCAGGAAAGGTGCCCGCCGGGTGCTGGCATTGGAAAAGCTTATCAACAGTCACCGTATCAAAAAACGTATCCGGGAGGAAAAAACCCACCATATCCGTTCACAGATGCAGGCCGGAACAGAAGATTTTGTATCCCTGGATGTGTCTCTGGCAAATCTTTATAAGAAAAATGCCATCCGGCTTGAAGACGGCGCCTTGTATGCCGAAGATGAACTCTTTTTCCGGGAAATCACTTCTGGAAAACTATGAATAATTTGAATTTCGACCCATACCTGCAAGCCACGGAAATTATCGACAGTCATCACCCGGACATCAAGGCTTATGCCCGGACAATAACCAAACACACCCAAAACCAGCCCCTTGACCTTGCTGTCGCCATCTATTACGCGGTCAGAGACGACATCCGGTATGACCCCTATTACCCGTTCTATCTCCCCGAACATTATCAGGCAAGCCGGGTGCTGCAGAACAGGCGAGGTTACTGTGTCTGCAAAGCATCCCTCCTCTGCGCCCTTGGCCGATGCCTCGGCATTCCTTCCCGGGTGGGCTTTGCCACCGTGCGAAACCACCTGGCGACCCGTGAACTGCTGGACTTCCTGGGATCTGATCTGTTTGTATACCATGGTTACACTGACTTCTTTCTAAATGACAAATGGGTCAAGTCAACCCCGGCCTTCAACAAGGAACTCTGCCATCGGCACCATGTAGACCCTCTCGAATTCAACGGTCACGAAGATTCTGTTTTTCAGGCCTATAACCTCCAAGAGAAACGGTTTATGGAATATGTGGACGATCACGGTGTATATGCGGACATCCCCGTAAAAACCATCTTGACGGCCTGGGAAAAAGCCTACGGCAGGGAACGGGTTCAAGACTGGATTCGACTTTTTGAAACCAAGGGGCATTCCAAAAGAGATTTTAGCAGGGAGACTGTGGTGAGCCCCTAGGGACAGTATCCGAGTAGATACCCTGGCCCAAAGGTCTGGCACTGACTCAACCCTATAAGAGAAATGATTCAAACACAGTGCTTGAACGGGTATCTCCAAAGTCCTGTTTTGATCATTCGAATTTGGATCATTCGGTTACGATCGGTATCAGAAGAGAGAATTGGCGGACTCGTACGGTTTGAGTTTGATGGTGGTCAGGCCCTGGATGGTAATTTCATCCAGACGCTTGAACATGGCCTCGCTGGCTTCGATCCATACCCAGCGGGAAAGACAGTCTCCGGCACGGTTGCACACCCCGCAGAGCTTATCTTCCGTCTCCGCACAGTCTGTGATGGCCGTTGTCTTTTCCAATGTTCGAACAATATCCCCCACGGTAATGTCACCGGGCGATTTTTTCAGCATATGACCGCCATAGGGCCCCCGCTGGCTCTTGACCAGACCGGCCTCTTTCAGTTTTCGAATCAAATGCTCAAGATATTTCAGAGAAATATTCTGACGCTTGGATACATCACCCAGGGGAACGGGGCCATTCTGCGCATTGATCGCCAGATCTAGAATGAGTCTTGTACCGTATCTACTTTTGGTTGTCAGTCTCATCTTTTTCTGTTTCCAGCTCTTTTTCGGGGATGTCGACGCTTTTCGACGGATCAGATTGCGATCTGGGCAGGCAGATCTGGAACCGGGAACCCTTTCTGATTTCAGATTCTACGTTGATGCTGCCGCCATGCTGACGGATAACACGGTTGGCGATAAACAATCCCAGTCCCGTTCCCTGGGAGCCTTTTGATGTAAAAAAGAGGGTAAACATCTTTTCTCTTGTTTCCTGGTCCATTCCCATACCGTTGTCCTGGATGATAAAACAGATGCGGTCTGTATCTTTTTCAAAGGCATCGACTGTAACGATATGATCATCATTGCTGCGATCGTAAGTACAGGCATCGATGGCGTTTTCCACAAAATTGACCAGGGCGGCCTGCAGCCATGTGGGATCGACATCAACAAAGCCCAGAGACGGCGATATGTTTGCCTCCAGCCGCACGCCGTTTTTGGACGCTATGGCCATGGCATCGCCGACGACCTTATCGGCCATTTCTACCATATCGATGGACTGGTAGTGCAGCTCCCTTGATTTGGCATAGTAGAGGATATCCAGCACCATTTTGCGGATTCTTCCGGTCATCTGCTGGACCTGGCCAAAGGCCCGTTGCGTCCGCTCTTGGTCGTTTTTTTCCAGCCCTGTCTCAAGCTGGTAAATACCCCCATCCAGGGCCGTGAGCATCCCTTTGACACCATGCGACATGGATCCGATCATGAGTCCCAAAGACGTTAAATGATCCTGGAGTTGCCGGATCTGGGTAATGTTGGTGGACATTTCCATGACCTGGGTAATTTCCCCGTCGCCATTGCGTATGGGTGCGGTCCAGGTGATAACGTTGTACTGCTCACCCGACTTGGAGGTAACAACCTCTTCGGTGGTGTGGGGCTGTCCATCTCTGAAGGTATCTGCCACGGGACATCCCTGGCAGGGAGATCCCCTGTGTTTGTATACCTCGAAACAGTGGGAGCCGATTTCGTCACCAAAATCCTTTTTAAACATCCTGTTGGTGGCCGTGAGGCGGAACTGTTTGTCCTGTACGGAGATGTAACAGGGCACCTCATCGAAGAGCTGTTGAAACAGGTTCTGGGTGTGACGAAAAACTTTCAGTTTTTTCTCATTGGCTTCGAGCCGGCTATTCAATGAGATCCAGGATCTGGCCTGATACATGGCCATGTCCAAGGCGGTGCTCTTGACCGGCTTCATCAGGTAATGCACCGCGTCATGCTTCAGCTCCGCCATGGCATGATCGAATTGATCCGGTGTCACCATGACAATAATCTGCAGCTTGGGGTGGGTCGCTTTGATCTGTTTTAGCAGAGAAATCATCTCCATGTCCGGGAGTCCTGGATCGGCCAGAACGATTTCCGTGCTGATGTTGTCGAACAGCACCATGACATCTTCACAGGTGGAGGCCAGATAGACTTCCATCCGCTTTCGCTCCAGGTAAACACCCAGCGCCTTGGCATGACTGGTATCTTTGTCTATGATGAGTATTTCATCGGACATGGATGGTTGTATCCCTACTGAAGTGTCTCTTTCACGATCTTTATCAGATTCTCGCGATCAAAGGGTTTTGACACGAAGGCCACCGCCTTGCCAATGGCATGATCCCCACCGGAAAGACCGCTGATAACGATGACGGGAATATTTTTCAGCTTTTTTTCCTGGCACATTTTTCGATAAAATCGCGGCCCCCATTCTTCCGGCATTTCAAGATCGAGCGTAATCAGATCCGGTATTTCCCTTTTGGCGATTTCCAGGCCCTCTTTGACATCATGTGCTGAAAAGGTGCTGTAGCCGTTGTCCTCAAACAAGGTCGTCAGGTAGTCAATGATGTTGGGATCATCGTCCACAATGAGTATTTTTTTCATCCGTCCCTCTCTTCCTGTGATACATTCCAAAATAAAATCGTTTTATGATTTTATGAACTGCAAGGTTGTTGCTATAAACAGGCAACCTAACGGTTGATACTGATAACCGGACATCCGGCCCTGACAATTACCTGCTCCATATTACTCCCCAGTCGGGTATCCTCCTGGGATGCTTTCTGGGTGTGGTGCGCCATGATGATGAGGTCGGCATGCTTTTCCCTTGCATACTTCACGATCTCCACATAGGGAATGCCTTCCCAAACCTCAAAATCGTATTCAGGTACATCCTTCATTTCAGGTATGTATCGACCCCGAATCCGCCGGAGGGATTCTCGAAGGTTCGACTCGATCTCATCCTGCGTCATACTTCTCCCCAGGTGCATGCTGCCGATATCCAAAGCATGAAAAATATGAAGTTCACAATCCAGCGCCTTGACAAGTTTCAGGGCAAACCGGAAAGCAGCATCGGAGGCCTTGGAAAAATCAGTGCCGAAGACCACATTGGACATCCCACCCCAGAAGGAGGCCGCCGGCCGGTTAACCACCAGCAAGGGACAGGGCGCCACTTTTGCCACGCGTTGAAGCGTAGAACCCACCATGCTCTTTTTATAGACGGAATCTTCGTCATCGCCGGTACTGCCCCCCATAACGATCAGATCAGGGGCTGTTTCCCGGGCCGCTCTCAATATCTCCCGGTGCGGCAGACCGATGGCTACCTTGATTTCATAATTCTTGACCGTCTCAATCTGTTTTGAATAGTGGATCTTGATCTCCTCCTCCACCCAGGCGATGTATTCATCGTCAAGAGTGACTTGTTTCTTTGTCTTGACGTCCAGCACCACCTGGCTGAAACCACGTGTGGGTACCCCCAGTACATGCAGAATGCATATCTGCGCATCGTATGACTTGGCCATGTTGAAGGCCACCCGTGCGGCATGGTCACAGGCTTCCGTAGCGGATGTGGCAAATAGTATTTTCTTAAACATAGGTCACCTCGTTGGCGGGTTGAAAGAGAAAATCCAACACCCTATTCTTTTAGTTGTAAGTGCTCTGGAATTTCGACCATGCTGATCACCAGGGGTTTGAGGAAAGACCATTTTATGCCGATTTTATATTCCTCTTCTAAATCCCGGATCGCATCCCAGCAGTTGTGACAAGGAGCGATCACCATTTCGGCGCCCGTGTTCAGGATCTGGTCCCGTTTGGTAATCAGGGCTTTGTTTCGCTGGGGTCGGAAGAGACCAATGCCGTTAAATCCCCCCCCGCCGCCACAGCAGTAATTGTGTTCCCGGTTCGGTGACATCTCCTCAAAATAGCCGGGTTCGACAATATAGCTCATGATTTCCCGTGTGATATCTTTTAAACCGTTATTGCGGACATAGTTACAGGAATCCTGAAGCGTTACCGGTTTTTTGAGACGTTTGGACGGGTCGATCTTGAGTTTTCCTTCCCGCAGTGCTTCGGCCAGCCATTCAACATAATGGATCGATTCCACGGGGGGTTTCCCCGTACTTCTGCCAGCCCAGTAGGGTCCCTCCACAACGGTGGCACGATGGGCATGACCGCACTCTGTTCCCACCATGCGTTTGGGTTTGAGCCGTTCCATGGCCGCATAGACATGCTCCACCTGCATTTTGCACGCTGCCCAATCACCGGCGAACATGGCCAGACTGGTCTGTTCCCACCCGCTGGTTGGTACGGTCCAGTTCTCACCGGCCAGATGAAAAAGAATGGCTGCCTCGGCCAGATCTTCGGGATAGTGTTTTACTTCCCGGGCATTGACCGTGTAGAGGATATCCGCACCCTCTTTATCCACCGGCACCTCGAGACCCGGATAGTCTTCTTCATATTCTTCCACCATCCATTCGAAGGTCTCTACAAAATCCTCGTCCGTAACATCCATCTGGGCACGATAGACACGATGCATACCGGCGCCGATTTTCATCTCCCATGGAACAAATCCCTGCTGATAGCAGAGACCCCTGAGATAGCCGAACATGACCCCCATGTCGATGCCGTGGGGGCAATACATGCCGCAACGGTTACAGCAGGTGCATTTGGCCCATGCCGTTTCCATGACCATATGCATGAATTCGTTGTCTACATTTCCTTTGCGCTTGACGATTTCCCCCAGTGTCGATTGGATCTTGTAGGCCGGCACCTGTCTGGGATCCTGGTCATTGATCAGGTACAGAAAACAACTGTCAGCACACATGCCACAGTGGGCGCATATTTCCAGCCAGGTCTTCATCCTGGACTTCAAGGTGTTCTGGATCGTTTTCCAAAGCAAGGCCTGGTCAACCTCTAGGGACTTCATTTCTTCATAATACTGCTTCCCGCCGGTATCTCCCAGAAGTGCCTTGAGTTCTTCTTCTGTTTCCACCGGTTTTTTATTGCAGAATTTTCCTTCAGGCATGTTACGTCTCTCCTTAAGTGTTTAGGTTCATTGCCCGGTGAGTTACCAGGCCATGCCTTTTCCTTTCATACCGCCACGTTTGATACCGTAGTCCATACCCAACTGCGCCCGTGAAGCAAAAAACAGAACGATGTGCGATAACTTGGTAAAGGGTGCGGCAATCAGCAGGGCTTCACCGCACAGGATGTGTATCGTTAACCAGGATGTGTAGGAACCCAGCTCGTATCGGGCGACAAGACCGGTGATGAAAGGCGCCACGGCTAAGAGCAGAATGACGTAATCATACCATGTCGTCAGAATCCGGACTTCGGGCAGGGCGATTCTTCTAAGCGCCAGAAAAACAGCACTCACAATAACCGTCCAGGTAAGAACATCCGCGATAAGGGGATTCAGCGTAGGCAGCGAAAGACCGATTTTCTCCTTTAAAAGCAAGTTGTGCGCCAGCAGAAACAGGGGTACCAGAACAGCCCCGATATGAAAACCAAAAAAGATGACGGTCATAAAGGGTTGTTTGCGCCAGCCATAGGTGCCAAAAGGTATGAGCCATTTCACGATGGAATTCACGGCACCTTTAAATCCCTGAAACGGATAGGCCTTGTAGGCCACACGGTCCAGTTGCCAGCTCAATCCCCTGAAATAGAGAACAAACCTGACCAGCATGCCGATCAGAAAAATGCCCAAAGACAACCAGAACATCGGGCCGGTTAGAAAATCGTACATTGATGCCTCCATTACAGCAAGGGTTCAAGGTTTCAAGGGTCCAAGGGTCCGAGGGTAAAAACCTTAAACTGTAGGCTAAAAACAACCCAACAAACACAATAAACTCAATAAACCCGACAAACTAAAAGGTTCTCTTTTTTTCATCCCTGCCGCTGAGAAAAAGCCAGAATAACAGTAGCCCCAGGAGGATGGCCCCCATCAGCATGTAGGTAATGCTTTTTGAATGCAGCAGAAAATCATGCAGTGTATAAAACAGTGCGTCCATGAAACCTCTCTTTTCTATTAGTGCTCATAGTCCGGATGCTCATAAAAAATAGGCATCCGGGTGGTCACGAATCGATAAACCACAACGCCGATGGTAACAACAAACAAGGAAATAGCGATTTCCATCCAGCTGGGAAAGTAACGATCGGCCGACGGCAGGTGCCAGTTGAATGCCACCACAGAGATGTTCAGGCGATTCAGTACGACCCCCAAAACCGCCAGGATAGACGCCCAGCGCACCAAGCGCAGGTTCCGGTCACGTGCTGCAATGGCATACAAAAATGCTGGAACGACCACAAATCCCACCAGTTCCAACAGGAACCAGAGCCCCCATCCCGTGGCCAGATAGTGCCAGTTGTTGTCCATGGCAATACCGATGAATTTGACACCCACGTACCCCATCATCACAAAGGCAGCGGCTTTGCCGAACCCCAGGGCCACACCCTCGCTTTCTTTCAGGTGGGTTTCGTCCATCTTGTGATGCAGATGCCGATGCGCCAGGGACCCTTCGAAAATCACCATGGACAGACCGGCAAAAACACTGGAAACAAAAAAGAATACCGGCAGATAGCCCGAATACCACAAGGGGTGGAGTTTGGAAGGTGCAATCATGTAGAGCGCCCCCAGGGAAGACTGATGCAGGGTGGAGAGAATCACGCCGAATATGGTCAGCACCAGGGTCAGACGGACCACCAGATTCCGAATTTTTTTCAGACCCAGCCATTCGAGTGCTGCAGGGCTGAATTCGATAAATAGGACGGTTAGATAAAGAAAAACGCACAAACCCACTTCGAATAGCAGCGATGTGGTGCCCGGTGACAGAAAAATCGGATATGGCAGACGCCAGGGCCTGCCCACGTCATAATGGAGGGCCATTACCACCAGGGCATACCCCAGAAAAGCGGTCAATATGGCAGGGCGAACAGCCGAATGGTATCTTTTCAATCCAAATATGTAGCATGACGCCGAGGTGACATAACCGCCAGCAGCAAGGGCCACACCACACAACAGATCAAATCCAATCCAGATTCCCCAGGGGTTGTTGTCATCAAGGTTTGTGACAGCACCCAGTCCGCCCGTAAACCTCAAAACAGTAATGATCAGACCACAAAATATGATCATGCCCGCTATCACATTGAAAGGCGTGAAAATTGACTTATTCACCTGCGCCGTCTCTTGTGGCATCTATTTTTCCTCCTTCGGTGTCTCGGAACCCGTTTCTTCAGAGGCCTGCTGTGATTCCGCCGCTTCTTTGGCAGCATCTTCCAGAGCACGTTTGACTTCCAGGTTAATGGCGGCCTCCTTTTCCTTGGCCATGCTGTCTTTCATCTTGGCCAGCTTGACCTGCATCTCTTCGTTGGCGTCGGCAACCGTCTGTGCCACTGCATGGATGCGTTCTTCGTCAGCAATCTTGTCCTTGCGTTTTGAGATGGCATAGATACCGGTCAGCAATACCGGCCACAATGCCACCACCACGGGAACCGCCGCCAGAGGACCCGCGGTAAAACTGGATGCTGTCTGAGTCCCGAGATCTTCACGCATACCGATCTCGGAAAAGGTCGTCCCGGAAATGGTCAACCAGCTGGTACCACCCATCTCTTGTTCGCCATAAATATGGTCGATATAAGCATTGGGATATTTTTGAATACGTCGCCGGGCTATTTTGACAAGTCTTTCACGTGTACCGAATGTCAGGGCCTCTTTCGGGCAGGATTCCACACATCCGGGGAGCAATCCTTTTTCGATACGCGGGTGGCACATGGTGCACTTGGTCACGCGGGGCGTCAGGGCCTCGTTATACTCGTAGGCCGGAATATTGAAGGGGCATGCCACCATACAGTACCGGCAACCCACACACAGGGACTCATCGTAGATGACGGCACCGGTCTTGACCTTTCTCAATGCCCTGACAAAACAGGCCGAAGCACATGCCGGCTCCAGACAGTGATTGCACTGATTTTTCACAAATACAGGCAACTGGCTGTTTTCTTTCCGGAATTGATTGACCACCGTAAAGACATCGGATCGTGTCCGGCGGCTTTGGTCCAGAACACTCAGGTCATCAAAGGGCTGTTCCGGAACCGGAAGTTCATTGACTTTGTTGCAGGCCTCCTCACACTTTCGGCACCCGATACAGCGGGTTGTGTCATGCAGAATTCCAAAGCTGTCTGGATAACCGCCGAACTGCTTGTTCGAAGCCGCTTCCGCACGACTCACAGCAGTCGCACCAGCGCCTGCTGCACCTAACCAGCCAAGGAACTGTCTTCGGGATATCCCCATATTACCACCTCAATCCTGTTTATTGTCGATAAGCTGTGAGCTTTAAGCTTTAAGCTATAAGCTGCTTACGGCCTACAGCTTATTGCTTATTGCTTACCGCTTTGTTTCTCCTTATGACACTTGCCACAGTCCGTTGCCGCAGGATCTTTGATCTCCATTTCCTGGTGACATGTAATGCATTGACCATGATAGGCCCCCATGAGACCGGGGCGTTCGTCAAGTGAGCCTTTAGATGCTTCTCCATGACAAGAAGCACATTTGGGCGGTTGAAGACTCGCTGGGCTGTTATGATGGCACCCCATGCACAAGCTTGTTTTTTTATCATGAAAATAGCCTGCCATCCCATTGTCCCCAATCCGCGACTCAATACTCCTGAAGACCTGGCGATGGGGGAACTGAGCCCCTTCATACTGATCCGCAAGGACATCGATGAGCACTTTTTCCGGTATCTGTTCGTCCGTTGCTTTCACAAAATCACCGGCCGATGCCTTTAGTGCCTCAACGGCAAGTTCTGATTTGGCTGCCTTGTTCATGGGCCATGGACCTAAAACCGCCCGGTCAAGACGATGGCACTGGCGGCAGTTCTCATCCGCAAATGACTTGTCAGGCATGCCTGCATGACAACCGGCACAGTTTTTGTCCTTCTGAGCCTCCTTGTGGCAGCCGATACAGCTCTGCGTTGACGTACTGGAATGCATGGCCCGGGCAAGCTGCACCTGGCCACCATCCTGGCTGCCCTTTTCCGTGTGACAGTCACTGCATTTTTTCAGTGTTTCATGGTGACAGGACTGGCAGCTTGCATTTGCCTGCTCATGAGCTTCATGATTGAACACAACTGGATCCATCTGCTGTGTCACTTTTTTGGCATCCGTATCCTGACCTGTTATCCAGCTGGCCAGGAGCACTGCATCGGGCTGGTTTCGTTTCATACGGGGAACCGAAGCCACACCTTTAATGCCGGCCTGCCCCTCGGCACCATGACACCCGGCACACTCAACAGGTCCGGCTGTTTTCTTTTGACTCACCAGTACCTGGTGGCAGTTCACGCAGGCATCATGCGCTGCCGAGCGAATGGAGGAGGCCTCATCTGTTTTCTCTTCTTTGTGACAATACCGGCAACTGCCCTCTTCGCCCCGGGTGTAGACTGTTTTCTGTGCGGACTTGTCGTAAGTGTGGTGACAAGCGCTGCAGTTGACAGTGTCCCCGGTATCCTCAGGCAGAATGGTCTTTGCAGATTCATGGCGATAATGAAGAGATTTGTCAAAAGACAGGGGTCTCCAGGAATTGCCCGTGTTGGTCTGGGTCTTGTGGCAGGATCGACAGTCACCCGTTACCGGTCCGGCCTTCTCTCCACCTGCTTCTGTCTTCACATGACAGGCAATACAGTTTTCATGGTATATGGCCATGTCCGTCTCGATGGCATTGTTATCAAGACGCATGAATTTGAATACAAACTGCTGATCTTTTTTCAGATGGCATGTGCTGCAGTTCTCTTTTTCCTGAACGCGTTGGGTGTGCACATCGTGAAGGAATTGTACGGCGGGCATTTTTTCGCCCCCCGGCATGGCCGGGAGATCGATCATCAGAATATCCGGCCGCATGCCATGGAGATCTGTGTCGCTGTAGACGCTTGCGATGACGAAAAATACACCCGCCAGAATAATAACTGGAATGATGCCCTTCCCCCACCCAAACGGTCGTCTTTTTGCCATGTTTTCTTCCTCTGGTTTAAATTCGTGATTTCTGTAACCCGAATAGAATCGTTACACCATTTTATTAATACGACAGTGTCGCTACTAAAGGGTTTAGTCAGCGCTCTTTCGGCAAAAAAATTGTTTCCTATAGAATTGGTAGGGTTAATTCCTACCAATTCTATAGGGTTTGTCAAGAAAAAAATGCTTAACCTATGAAAAACAGGAGGATATCTATTCTTTTGATATAAATTACATCGATCACCCATTGGACAGTCAAGCCACGAAAAAAACGCTTTTGTAGATACTCGAGTCCAAAGGACTAGGTTGTAAATGACAGAATTAAAAAAGGTGTTGTTTTCCCAGTGAGGGTGTTTTGAGGGCGGTCTCTGCGGTAAAAAAAGATCTTTAAATCATGGTCTTCAATGTGGCCAATTCCAGTTGATCTCCGGCATCTTCCGCGCGATCTGAAACTTCGACAATCCGATCTAAACAGAGTTTCATATGAAGCTGGCCAGCGAAATCCATGTCTGAGGTAAAGATGGCTTTGGTTAAATCCCACTCAAGTTTGTCAACCCGTGATTCCTGTAAACCAATCTCTTTGGTATGTGCACGAATCGTATCTATTTTACATTCACCTTTAAAATAGCACAAAACCGCCAGTTTGAGGTTGTCTACAATTCCCAGAGACTCCGTGACGACGCCAATAAATGCGGACTTTAATTCATCAGGTATTCTCGGGCGCTGGTTCAAAAAGAAATCAACACCCTGAACCATTGTAAATTATGGTGTGATTAGAACTAACTCGATGAATTATTAAGAATAATGATATAATCATATTATGCTGCGTGTTGAAGTTATGTTGTGTCTTTAATTCCCCATTTAATTGCCTTTCTTATTGAAGCATTTGAAAAATCCATTTAATTCTTCTAACTCTATTTTTTCATTTGATTGAAGGTCAGAATCGAGTAGGGGGAGGCCTCACGACCTCCCTCTCTCACACCACCGGGCATACGGTTCACGTACCACGGCGGTTCCTTATGTCAATACCGTTCCAAACCGTTGCAGCGTCTTTAGCGTTGAGATAAGCCCGAACTGATCAAAGTAGCGTTTTGGAAAGGCTTGGTTCATGTGTGATGCTCCAGCATTGAACCATGGCCCCTTCTGATTGAACGCCGACCGGGCTGCCCGTTCTTCTGACAGTCCGTGTTTCATCAGCATCCGAAAGCGCGTCCAGGGTCGTTTCCACTGCCGCCAGAGGATGCACCGCAGTCGGCGGCGTAACCACTAATCCAGCTCTTCCGCGAATCCCCGAAACTCCGTCAATCGGAAATAGTTGCTCCATCCCCGAAGAACCGGATTGAGATCTTTCTGGATAAACCGGACGATATTGCGGCCACGCCCTTTCCTAAACAATGCTTTCAGCTTACCTTTGAAACGTTCAATCGATTGCTTGGCTACACGGATACGCGTCTTGAAATGCCAGCTGAACGAATAACCCAGAAACTTACGATGCCAAGGACGGGCCACCGCACTCTTTTCCAGGTTAACTCTCAGCTTCAACCGTTGCTCGACAAACCGCGAAATCGATTCCATCACACGTTCGCCGCTGCGACGACTCGCAACGTATATGTTGCAATCTAGGGTAATGCACACCCACCTTCACGCTTATATCCGCCACATATACGTTCATACCATCCGGTCAGGTATCGGACTTCAGAGATATTTGTCTCCTCATCCGGCATGAACGCCTCGTATGTGGTTCCTGTTCGTCGGACCAGCGCTTTGCCTTCAGCTTCCTTCCCACGACATCTCGCAATGACGCAGTTGCCGTTCAGCTAACACTTCCCCCTGACGGGTGTGTAGAGGACTTGACTTCAACAATCTCTGTCGAGTCGCACCTCCAAGTGGGTGCGCCCTGCCGGGCGCACAAAGAGAAAGCCCGAAGAGCCACCTTCGGGCTTAGGGATTAGAGCTGCCGCAAACAGCCGGAAGCCCCACAGATAGGTACAATCCTACTCCATCCTCCGGATGTTTGCAAGACCGGAGGCATGTCCATTTTGCTATCGCTTCAACGCCGATGCCGATGGTGCGATGTTGTTTTTTGCATTTGCCGGCGCTGCTTTCGAGGCATGACCTTTTTCTGCATGCCCGACTGGACCATTCCATATGCGATGGTGCCAAGATGAAGCATCCGAATGCAGCCAAATTCTTATATGAGCCACGCAACCCAACGGCAAGTCCTTATTACCGGTGCATCGAGGCGAATTTCGAAAAACTGGATAGGTTCTGGGATGACCATTACAAACGCCGCTACGACTACGCTAAGCATAAACAAATTCATTTCACATTTAGGATTTCAGATAATTTGCAAGGATATGGGCTGTTTCCTCAGCCCCGTTCAATTTGATTAACGGTCTTTTCATTTTCTCCTTGTTTACCTGTGATTTAATCGCTCCATAGAGCATCTCGGAACTGATCATTCCCTCTCTAAAGTTAATGATCTGTTCCCCCGCAGCCTCTTTGAGACTCTTGACGTGCTCTTCCTGTTCCTGGTCATTCAGGGTTCTAGTTACAACAATAGAGGGCACACCTGCAGCAATAACATCGCAGAGACTGTTATACCCGCCATAGGTGATCAAGAGATTTGCGTTCTTAAGGGCATTGAAATATTGGTCGCTTAACTGTTCAAAGCTACAAAAGTGAAGGTTTTCTATGGCCTCCTTTTCTTGTGCAGCATGGGTCGAGAGATCCTTCATGTTCACGAAAAAGCGCCAATGTCCATATCGATCTCCCATTTTATTTAATGTCCCAAAAATTGTATTCAGGAGGCTTTTTGTTTCTTTGGCCATCCATGGCAGAGATACGACATTTGACGCGCCCTTGATGCCATCCTTCTGCCAATGGATTATTTCCATGAACCTCGATACATAACCTGTGACCCTGGCTTGAATTGAAAAAACTCTCTCTAATCTATCACAGTTTGCACTTCCAAGTATGGACTTATCACCATACCAAAGAAGAGAATCATAGTGTTTCTTGAAAGTCTTTCTTGATTCCTCGGACCATAGTTTATTATCGTCACCGCTAATACTTCTCATCCCAAGTACCCACCTTGTGTCCGTATCCAGAGATAGTATCAGTGAAGACGAAAGTTCATCCTTTCTTCCCAAGGGGAGGTGGTCTACCAGGATCAGTCTGGGTCTAAATTCCCAAATAATTGACTCTATGAACTTTTCTCTTGCAGGACCGAGATAGCAGTTCTTTAAATTCATATTACCGATCTTCCCTCGTGCTCTACCCTTTTCAATTAAAGTCTCATAGGAGGGAAGTTTCATCCAATCAAGCGGGCACTGCCCCAAGAGCATCTGAGTTTCCCTGAATCCGGTCAAGAGCAGGACTTTCAGCTTAGGATAAAGCCTTCTCAATGCCATCCCTATTGCCGCACTTCTGCTCACATGCCCCAGACCTCTTCCATCCTGTGCATATATCAATAAATCAAGTCGTGATTTATCGAAGATCTTTGGATAATTCATGGGACATAGACTCCGAAATTATTACTTACAAAATTCCTTGAACCGGTATACGAGAGACGGTGCCAATTCTTTAAAAGTTTTATTATTCAATGTTTCCTCTTCGAGATTTCCGAAGAGATCCTTATCTTCATTCATATATTTAAAGCAGGATATCCAGGACTCAACCCAATCCTCAGAATACCCTTTACCGATAAGACCATCCTTGGCTTTTCCATAATCTATCAGTTCATATTTCAGATCCCTGCAATTAATCACATCTCCAATGATATTGACGATTCGATCCATTGAAAGGGCTTTCGGTCCTGGCAGTTGATGTATAGATTGCCCGCGAAAGGAAAGCTTCAAGAGGAATCCTGCTGCCGCCTGGGCCACATCTTCCACTGATATCAGGGGCAAAGGAGTGTGAGGATATAACGGAGATGTAATAATCCCCTTTTCTCTATCAAATGAAAGAAAGTCAAAAAGGCCTTCCATAAAAAAAGACGGTCTGAGATGAACTATGTGGATATCCTTGAGCCAATTGAGCCGTCTTTCAAGATCATAGTTACCTAATATCGGTCCTGTCTTGTCAGGCCTATGAGCACCTATACAACTGACGTGTATGATATATTTAAGGGATGAGCCTTTTATTGAATCAAACAATGATTCGACGACTCTGCGCTGAAATACATTGAGCTCCTTTATGTGTCGAGGAAAGGGCACCATTATGAGGGCAGCCTCGGCATTCCTGAACAGATGTGACAGAAAATGAGAATCTTCCATTGACCCGATACATATTTCTGCCCCTACCTTCAATAGTTCAGGAAACATCGTCCTGTCTCTGCCAGTGAGAATGGCGCTTTCTTTATGGGAAGGTATTACAAGCTTTGCCACCCTGCTCCCGACATTTCCACTTGCCCCTGTCAGGATTATTCTATTTTTTTTATCTTTAGACAACCTTACACCCTGATTCTTTCCTGAAATCCTCACACTGATGTTCCGGACTTGAAAATGAACTTCTTAATTGTATGGTAGTGCACGATAAAGATGTATTATATAACCCGCTGCAAGTAACTAGAGATAAAATCGCGGTA
The DNA here is from genome assembly GCA_963842925.1 of uncultured delta proteobacterium. Classification (GTDB taxonomy): domain Bacteria; phylum Desulfobacterota; class Desulfobacteria; order Desulfobacterales; family B30-G6; genus B30-G6. The sequence goes on along the minus strand of CAWJIL010000011.1, from coordinate 86,717 downwards.
CGCTGTCCTGCACCGCCCTATGCGAATTTGAGGGAGGCTGTGACTTTAGGATGTCGAAGTATAAGTAATATCATATAAGGTGTCAATGAAAAGGGTATTGACATTGGATAAGATACAGCAATAGCAGTTATATGTTCTTGAACCTATTTTTAATAAATGATATATCCTTTCCATTTTCAACTTTTATTAAGCTGTCTTAACTACAGGATACATGGGGTTGAATATCATAAGGGGATATGATAGGCATTTTAATCAATACAAGGATTGGAATGAAATGGGGTTGAAATCCATTTTGTGGATTGGAAATCCAATTCTATTCAACAAGTCAAGCAGCTCATCCATGAGTTAAAGCTCTACGAGTTCAAGCTCAATGTCACTATCAGGAACATGAATTAACACCATTATTTACCCTTTCCCCATGAAGAATCTAAAGCCCATTTCGATCAATTCTTAGAGCAGTATTATTTCTCTCATCACAAACAATCAGGTAATTGTTGGAGATTCTATAACTTCATGCACCTTCATGTCCAACCATGTCAAAGATGTAGGGTCAGATGTAGCGGTGGGTTGATATCCGAACGGCCTTTTTTAGTGAGCAATTATTTTTAGGAAAACAATGTGTTTCATATGTTTAGCCTTAATAAAATAGTCGGATTAAATATTGAAGTATCATCGATCTGCAACGCGAAATGTCCTTTTTGTAGCCGGAATAAAAAAGTCAGATCCTACGACAATCATCTGATTCGTCTGGCAGATTTCAAGCTGCTGCCCAAGTCCATGTTCAGACATCTTGAATGGATTGCATTCGGAGGGAATTTCGGTGATCTGGTCACAAACAAAGATATGCCAAAAATTGCCGAATACGCCAAACATCTGAATCACAAGGTTCAGCTGCACGGGGATTCCAATGGTTCCCTGCAGAAAGCCTCATGGTGGCATGAACTGGGATTGCATTATCAAGACGGTTTCATGGTTTTTTCCCTGGACGGGATTGATGATACCCATGCAATACACCGACGGGGAACAAGCTTTAAAACAATCGTAAAAAATGTCCGGGCTTTTGCTGGTGCCGGCGGAGTTGCTCACTGGAAATTTATCTTGTTTGAACATAACGAACATCAGATCCGCCAGGCTGAAAAGATTGCTGAGCATATCGGATGTACAAGGTTTTTTGTGGTTTCTTCCAGAGAATACAATGGGGAATACCGCCGTCCGAAAACCATGCAGTTTGATTTGAAAAATGAGATTTATACCCGATATCAAAAGCAAATCTTATCTGAAAATGAATTTGCCAAATGCAAGCCTTTTTCAAATCAGTCCATTTTTATAGCGGCCGACGGTACTGTCCATCCCTGCTGCCTGGCACATTGCATGTATATCACCGAGTACGAGCCGTCATTTAAATTTGCTGCACAATTAATCGAAGATCATTTGGATCGGATTAATTTCAGAACGCGGCCGCTGGAAAAAATTATACAGGGTGAGTATTTTGAAAAAATGTTTAAATTTTCAAAAACTAATTCGTATTGCATTTTAAGATGTAATAAGTACAAAAAAGAAGCTCAAAAAGAACTGATTCTGTATGATCGCTATTTTTGAGAAGTTTTGGCATACAGATTGACAGCAATCCAATCGGATACAGTAAAATGAAGGATTCAGGAAACTTCAACATACTCATGTATTCCCACGACACATATGGACTGGGGCATATCCGGAGAACCATAACCATTGCGGGACAGTTGTGCGAGTATGATACCAATATTCTTCTTCTGACCGGATCTCCGATTGCCGGCTGTCTCAACTTCCCAAAACATTTAGATTATGTAACAGAACTTCGGATGGTAGCAGCCGTTACCCAGTTTACATAACACGATAAATCTTTCCATCACAGCATCTCATGTTTTACGGTGACTTCATCCTCTCCAGAATACTCCCGACATGATATCTCACCGGATCAAGTTTCTACATATAGATAATCTGACCCTATATTTTTCTCCGGCGGGTGAACATGCCACCAGAAAATTTCAAATGTAAACAGCGTGGCAATGGCTGCATTACTCTTGGCGATGCCTTTTCGACATGTGCCACCGAAGTAGATATTGAACTCTGGAAAGAGGATAGAATTACAATATAATCTAAAGGGAATGTTGATAAAAATAGAATCAACGGGTTAAAATAATAAGCTTAGGTCTGTATCAAGCCGCCGCCGGAAGCACCTTGGTCTGTTGTCCCGTCTTTTTGTTGACCAGATGCAGAAGTCCCAGCATGACCAGCACGATAACGATGATGCAGGTACACATGGCATTGGCGCTGGCTGTCCAGCCATCGTTATCCAGCATGATAATTTCGATGGCGGCAAGATGTACCGAGGCGGACACCAGAAAGATGACAGCGCTGATGGTTGTCATGGAACGCATGAAAAAATAGACGAAGTTCTGGAAAAAAGCCACCCGCGACAGGGGAAAGATGATCCGGAAAAAGGTCCGCACGGTATCACCGCCGAGGCTTATGGAGGCTTCTTCCACCGAGGGATCGATATTGCGCATGTTCGAGATACTGGAAAGAATCCCCAGGGTAAAGTTGCAGATAACAATATTGATCACTACGATCCAGGGGGTCCCGTAGAAAAAATAATAGGGTTTATTGAACGCCAGAATATACCCGAGACCCATGACAAGACCCGGGATTGCGGCCGGCATGACCGAGAGAAAATAGATGGCCTGCTTGAAATAGGGCCGCCGGGTCTCCATAACAAAGGAGGCCACCAGGGTGATAAAGGAACCGGTGATACCGACGACCAGCGATATCCACAGACTGGTCCAGATGGCCGAATAGCCACCGATGGAAGGAAATTTATAATGGGACAGGGTCAGGGACCAGTCGTAAGGCCACACCTTGACAAAGGATCCCATGATGACCGTGACAAAAATGACGATGATTGAGAAGGCCACCAGGCTGCAGAAAGCGGTAAACCCGTATTTCTTCAAGGGCCGCGAGGGCGGAATTTCCGGTTTGGCCGCTCCGCTGATCATGGAAAATGTTCTGCGGGAGATGTAGTAGTTGAGCATGAAGGCTCCCAGCGAGGGGACCAGCAGGATAATACTGATGGTGGCCCCCAAGTCAAAGCGGTACAGGTTGGTAACCTGGGAGTAGATTTCGGTGGCCAGGACCGAATAGTTGCCGCCGATGACCACCGGGTTGCCGAAATCGGTGATGGTCAAGTTGAAAGTCAATGCCGCGGAACTCAGGATACCATATTTGGCGGACGGCAGAGTGATACGGGTAAAGACCTTGAAGGGTGTTGCCCCGAGGCTCTCGGCGGCTTCGTCAAGCCGGATGTCAACGGCGGACAAGGTCGTGAACAAGATAACAAAGGCATGCGGGAGACAATACAGCACCTCGGAGATAATAATACCCGTCGAGCCATAAATGTTCCAGTCCGTCCCCAACCAGTGGGCCGTAATAAGACCGTTGCGACCAAACAGGTAGATCAATGCCAGGGCCTGCACAATGGAAGGCGCCACCAGCGGCATCATGATGACATTTTTGAAAAAGGTTTTACCGGCCATGGTCGTACGCGTCATGGCATAGGCAAAAAAGAACACGATGACGGTGACAATGATGGTGGTGACGACAGAGACGTAAAGACTGTGCCACAACGTTTTCATGGTGTAGGCGTTACTGAAATATTTGATATAGTTTTTCAGCGTAAACGTGGAAAATCCCACCTCACCGCTCTCGAAAAAACTGAGGGTCAGGATCTTCCATAAAGGAAAAAGCATGAAAAAAACCAGCAGCAGAGCAATAAACAGCGTAACGGCAGGGACAATCACTTTATCCACTTCCATCCGCCGTGATGAGATTTCATATTTTTTTTCGATGGCGCTTTCGACTGAATTCATTTTTTTATCCCGGTAGTGTCTTTCCTGTTCCATCATGGCGATGGTTGTACGAACCTTAGATCAGTTTTTTGAAAAGCTCCGGATAGGCATTAAAAGCATCCGGCGGGAAATACAATCTGCAGGTGTCGCCGCTTTTAAGAGGAACCTTGGCAAACACTTTCTCGGAAAGCTCCATGTGGATTTCCTCCCCTTCTATGGGAAAGGTGATGCGCACGATGGGACCCAGAAAGGTAACCACATCTACGCTTGCCTCGATGATGTTGGCCGGGTCATAGACACCCTCCGGCTGCTCAGGATCGACTAGCTGAATCTGCTCCGGGCGAATGGCCAGATAAACCGTATCGCCCTCTACCTGGTCGGGATTGTTGACGGTCAGTGCGTGGGTACCGAACAATGTTTTCCCGTTTTTACGGGTGCAGGTCAGGAAATTAGAAATCCCCACGAATTCGGCGATAAAGCTGGACTTGGGGTATTTGTACACCTCCTGGGGATCACCGATCTGGCGAATCTGTCCGTCACGCATAATGACGATGCGATCCGCCATGGCCAGGGCTTCCTCTTGGTCGTGGGTGACATAGATGAGGGTGATGCCCAGATCCTGCTGCAATTTCTTGATCACAATACGCAGGCGTATCCTGATCTTGGCATCCAGGGCGCTCAGGGGTTCGTCCAGCAGCAACACATTCGGCTTGATGGCGATGGCGCGCCCCAGGCCTACACGCTGTTGCTGCCCGCCACTGAGCTGGGCCGGGTAGTGGTCCCCCCATGGGCTCAGCCCCACAAGGTTCAGGATCTCATCCACCCGTTCATCGATCAATTTCTGCGGCATCTTTCGCATTTTCAGACCGAAAGCGGTGTTCTGCCGTACGGTCATGTTGGGAAACAGGGCATAGGACTGGAAAACAATACCAAAATCCCTCTTCTGGGGGATCACGTCGTTGATCTTCCGGTCATCGTAAAAAATATTACCCGCGGACAACTGTTCGAAGCCCGTGATGAGTCGCAGCAGCGTTGTTTTGCCACACCCGCTGGGACCAAGGAAGCAAATGAACTCTCCCGGTTCGATTTGTAAATTGACATTGTCCACCGCTACCAGTGAACCAAAGGTTTTGCTCACATTTTCTAAAACCAGCGTTTTCGACATGGCGACTCCATACAGTGCTCAGCGAGGGTGTTCAAATCCGGCTGCAGGCAGGGAAAAACATTCGGCAAATTATCCGATTTTGATAAAAATAAACAGTGCCATGGCCCCCTGTTCCCGGGACCATGGCATTGGTTGGTTTAGCGAATGAAAATTACCTTAAAAACAGATTGGACCATATTTCCAGAATCTCGGTGCGGTTTTCGGCCTGCCACGGAAAATCCATGGGGGCCAGTTTGATGGTCGAAAGCTGGGGCAAATCCTTGGGACCGGGGATACCTGGATAGGTTACGCCCAGTTTGAACTTGGCATAGCGTTCCATGGTACCCTTGCTGATAGCCCAGTCGAGAAATTGCTTGGCAGCAGCCTTGTTCTTGGCCCCCTTAAGGAGGGCATTGGCTTCCAGCTCGTAGGAATAACCTTCCTCCGGGATGATCATCTCAACGGGAAACCCTTTCTTCTTCAGGGAAGAAAAAACAAAGGCAAAGGAGCAGCCCACCGCATACTCACCGGCGGCGGTCAGCTTTCCCGGTTTGGAACCGCTCTTGATATACTGTCCCATGTTCTTGTCCAGCTCCTTGAGGAAAGCCCAGGCGTTGTTGTCTTTGATCGCTTTGGTTTTATAATTCGGGTCCAGAACTTCAAGCAGACTGGCCACCTGTAAAAAACCGGTTCCGGAACTGGCCGGGTTGGGCATGATCAGCATGTCCTTGTATACCGGATTGGTCAGGTCTTTCCAGCTCATGGGCTTGGGAAGATTCTTGGCTTCCATGACCTTGGTGTTGATGATGAAGGCGGCGCCGTACATGTCGATGGCCACCCAGCTGCCGTCGGCAGCCTTGAAACGGTCCGGTATTTTTTCCCAGCCCTTGGCTTTGTATGGCTCCAGCATACCTTCCTTGACAAAACCGGCCATATTGGTCACGGCCCAGCCCCAGATGCAGTCCGCCTGGGGATTGTCTTTTTCCGCCAGCATCCTGGCGCCCAGTTCGCCGGTGGACAGGCGGATAGCCTGAATATCGAGCCCCGGCAGGTCCTTTTTTGCAAATTCGAGATAGTCCACCACTTCTTCATTTTCAAGAGACGTGTAGACAACCACTTTGTCCTTTGCCGCGGCAACACCCGACAACAAAAACATCACGGACAGGATACAAATTGTGTAGAACCCCAATTTTTTCATAGTCTTTCTCCTTTTTTTTATAGGTCTCCGTTTAAGAAAATGGGGCACAAAAGCGAGTGCCCTCCCCGTAGCTTGGCGCAGGGAGTAAGAACAAATCAATCATCAGTTGAAACCATCCCAAACCATAACGATCGAAATGTAATTAACTAATCAGAATGCAGTAAAAAGTCAACAACTACCTGAGAGGCATTTTTTAGTTTTTACCATATACTTGTCGTCATAAATTTTTATGACCGAGGCCACGCTGAACTGATTGGAATGAAAGCTTCGTGAAAAAGTTATCCGCCGATACCTGACATAGAATCATGAACCCGAAAGGGGCCGCCCGGGGCAAAATGGTGGGATTTGTTCTTATATTGAACTGCACGAAGGAAAACGGCTTTGAGTTCATCATCACTGCAGCCGTTCCTCAAGGGCCCTCTGATATCCAGTTGTTTATCCGAAAGCAGACAGGGACGAAGCTGCCCATTGGCAGTCAGGCGCAAGCGGTTGCACGTATGGCAGAAATGCCGGCTCATGGCCGGGATAAATCCGATTTCACCCCTGGCGCCTTTGAGCCGATATCGCTTTGCCGGGCCATCCATGCGTTTTCTATCGACCGGAACCAGGTCACCTAAAACGCTGAGTCGGGATTGTATGTCAGGGGCCAGAATATAATCATCGCTCTTCATGAGAGCGTTTCCAATGGGCATGTATTCGATGAAGCGGATGTGAAACGGATAGGTCATGGAGAGCCTGGCCAAGTCCACAAATTCATCGTCGTTGTATCCCTTCAGGGCCACGACATTCAACTTGATAGGATCAAACCCGTGTGCATACGCCTTTTCAATACCGGCCCAGACCTGGTTAAAACGATCATATCCTGTGATATATTTATATTTTTTCCGGTTTAAGGTATCCAGGCTGATATTGATCCGTTTGATACCGGCGGACTCTATTTTTTCGATATTCTCATGCAGCATGACACCGTTGGTGGTGAGGGAAATATCAGACAAGCCGTCGACAGAAGTCAGTTCCCTAATAAATTCGTAAACACCTGCCCGCATGAGGGGCTCGCCACCGGTCAGTCGGACTTTTGATATACCCAAGCCCACACCTATCCGAACAATCCGCAGGATTTCCTCATAACGCAGGATTTCCTCGTGATCCAGCTTGGGTACAAGACCTCCCGGCGCACAGTACAAACACCGCAGGTTACACCTGTCCGTAATAGATATACGCAGGTAATTCAGATGACGATTGTATTTGTCTACCAGCTCATTCATGGCTTATAATAATCTATCAAGGCATCCACCAACCCGGGGATGGTGTAGGTGTTGGCAACCAGGTCAACATCGAATCCCAGCTCTCTGGCTGTGTCCGCAGTAATGGGGCCGATGCAGGCAACGGTCACGGGTGCCAGGAGTTGTTTGAAGGCCCTTTCCGGTATGAGATTTTTTAAATTTCTGACCGTGGAGGAACTGGTAAAGGTAAGACAGTCGATGTCTTGATCCGCCAATCGGTCCAGGAGCGTGGCTGTGTTGTCTTGGGCAATCCGGGTGACATAGACCGGGATCTCATCCACCACTGCACCCATCCTGGACAGCTCTTCCGGAAGGATAGGCCTGGCTTCTTTAGCACGCGGGAGCAGAATTTTCTTACCTGTGATCTCCTGGTGCTTGAAGGCTTCCACCACCGACTCTGCCCGGTAGGATTCTGGAAGAATATCGCAGGTGAGGCCGAAATCCCTGAGCCGCTGTTTTGTGGCAGGCCCGATGCAGGCCGTCTGGATATGGTGAAGCGCGCGAACATCCTGCCCGAGTTCAAAAAGGCGTCTGAAGAAAAACCCTACCCCGTTCACACTCGTGAAGACCAGCCAGTGGTAATCAGTCAGATTTTGGATGGCCCTGTCCAGGGGTTCCCAGTCGTCCGGTGGAGCAATCTGGATGGTGGGGCACTCCAGGCAATCCGCGCCTGCTGCATTCAGCAACTGCAAAAGATCACTGGCCTGTTCCCTTGCACGGGTGACAACGATACGCTTTCCCATAAGCGGCTTGTTTTCGAACCACTGCATGCTTTCCCGCAGTTCCACCACATCACCCACCACAATAATGGCGGGTGCTTTGAGACCGGCTTCCTCGACCTTTTGAACAATATTGCCCAAAGTGCCGCTTACTGTTTCCTGCCGTGTGGTTGTGCCCCATCGAATGAGGGCAATCAAGGTCTCGGGCGACATGCCGTGCCTGGTGAGTTGTTCGACAATGTGGGGAAGATTTTTAACTCCCATAAAAAAAACGAGTGTGCCAATTCCTGTGGCCAGTGCCTGCCAATCGATACGCGAGGATGCTTTTTCCGGATCTTCATGCCCTGTAATAAAAGCCAGGGTGGAGGTGTATTTCCGGTGCGTCAGGGGGATACCTGCATAAGCCGAGGCAGCTATGGCCGAAGTCACACCCGGTACAATATCATAGGATATGCCAGCTTCAATGAGTGCTTCCACCTCTTCACCACCACGCCCGAAAATAAACGGGTCACCCCCTTTGAGCCGGGCCACGGTCAGGCCTTTTCCAGCCTTTTCAACAAGCAGTTGGTTGATCTCATGTTGCTTCAGGGTGTGGTCACCCCCCTTTTTGCCCACATAGATTTGCTCGGCACCCTCCCGGGCATAGGCCAGCAAATAGGAGGAAGCCAGATAATCGTATACCAGGACATCTGCCTTTTCTATGCAGGCTTTGCCTTTGATAGTAATCAGACCGGGATCTCCCGGACCTGCGCCTACCAGATAAACATGACCGTTTGATTTCTTCATTGGCTTTCGACTTGTAGCTTTTCTATGATGGCCATGGCACCCTGGTCCATCAGTTTCTGGGCGAGTTCAGCCCCGATATTTGTAGATGACGCAGCAGGCCCCGTCAGGGCTTCTTTAAATACATGGGAACCATCCGGTTCTGCAATGAGTCCACGCAGTTCAAAGCGCCCATCTTCAACCCTGCCGTGTGCGGCAATGGGCACCTGGCAACTGCCTCCAAGTCGATGCAGAAAAGCCCGTTCTCCCAACACCACGGTTCGGGTCTCTGCATGATTCATCTCCCCCACCAGAGCGCCGGTTTCTTCATCCCCTGTCCTTATCTCGATACACAGTGCACCCTGTCCGGCAGCCGGTAACATGACATGACTATCCAGATATTCCGTAATCCTGTGTTCCAAGCCAAGACGTCGGACGCCTGCGGCTGCCAATACAATGGCATCCATGTCACCCTCATCCAGTTTCCTCAACCGGGTATCCAGGTTGCCTCTCAGGGGGTGAATAATAATATCAGGCCTGGCAACGAATAGCTGTGATGCACGACGCAGACTGCTGGTGCCTATGCGGGCACCTTCTGGAAGATCTGCCAGGCACCCTCTTTTCGACACCAGGACATCTTGGGGGTTTTCTCTTTGGGGGATGGCGCCGATGGTTAAGCCCTTGGGCAGTTCTGCCGGCATATCCTTCATGCTGTGAACCGCCAGATCGATCTTGCCTTCGAGGAGCGCATCCTCGATCTCTTTCACAAAAAGACCCTTGCCCCCCACTTTTGCCAGGGGCACATCCAGTATCTTGTCGCCCTTTGTTTTGATAATGATGATTTCAACGGATAGGGTGGGATGGGTTTTCAGCAGTTCTCCTTGAACCCAGTGGGCCTGCCAAAGCGCCAGTTTGCTTCCCCGCGTTCCGATATGGATTTTTCTGTTCATCAATGACCACAGGATGCGCAACTTGTTGCTGCACACCCGCCACAGGAAGATGCGGACGCAGAAGCACGGGTTGTTTCTCCACCGCCTCCCTTGCTGACAAAGCCGCAGGAAGACATGAGACGAATCACTTTTTTGCTGCTGCAGGAAGGGCAATCCGGTTTCTCTGATCCAAATATCAGTTTTTCAAAGCTTTCCTTGCAGTCCTCACAACAGTATTCATATATCGGCATAACGGCACTCCAAATCATACTAGAAGCTATCAAAAAATGTCTTTTAGCCCAAATCCTGTGTTGGGCTCTTGCCTTGACTTTGAGCAAAAATCCTGTTTTTGAGATGCTTCTAATGTATCAGGTCAAGTGTGTTTGGTATTTTGTGTTTTGTGTTTTGATATTCCCTATATAGGCTTTCATAATAATCACCGGGTCATCAAAGTCAACTGCTGCAACCATCCACCGGCAGACTGGCACGTACCATGGCCAGTTCCGATTCGGCAGGATAACCCAGATCCAGGGCTTTACTGTATGCTGAAAGTGCTTTTTCAGGCTGGTCCTGGCGAAAGTATACCTTTCCCAGACGATACTGAAACAAACCGTTATCAGGAGACATCTCAACGGCTTTCTCACAGAAAAGGGTCGAAATCTCAGGGTTTTCCGCTTTCTCATCATAAAGAAGACCCAGTGCTGATAGAGCACATGCATCTGAGGGATTCTTCTTTATGGTTGTTTCGTAATGCATGACCGCTTCGTCGGTCATATGCAGTGCTTCGCAGCACTCACCCAGGTGAAGAGAGGCAACCCAGGATTCCGGCTGCAGGCGGGCCGCCTTTTCCAAATAGTTTTTTGCCGCATCCAGGTCACCGCGATCCAGATACAGCTTCCCGAGCTGAAAAATGACTTCAAAGACATCCTCCCCTGTGGCCTCTGCCTTTTGATACCACTGCAAGGCATCTTCCGTCTGTTTGAGCATGCTGTGCACATATCCTGCATTGTACAGCGCCATGACCTCCCGGGGATCGAGTCGTGTGACTTCTCTGAAAACATTGAGAGCCTTTTCCAGTTCTCCCTCCACCCCATAACAAACCCCCAGGCTGTTAAGGACATTGACGTTTTGCGGGTCCAGTTTAAGTGCTGTTTTCAATTCCTGGATAGCACCTGACACATCCCCCTTCTGGTACAATTCGTCCCCGCTGATATTCAGACTGACGGCATCGAATAAGACAGCACTGTTGGCACCGAAAAAAGAAGCATGCGTCAAGGCCTTCCCGGCATTGTCGAAAACATCCGCTTTCCCGTAGTCAATCGTTGGATAGGAAGCAACACCGATGGAAACCGAACCATTGGCAAGACCGTCAACCCTGTTCTGGATATCTTCCGCCAGTTGGAGGGTATCGGTATCGTTCTTCCCGGGGAAACAACATCCCAGAGAATCTGCTTCCATGGGCCCCCAGATGCCGTTTTCCATCCTGCACAGAGCATCAACCAAGCGGCTGACTTCCAGAATGTGGGGCGTTTTGTCGTGGTCATCTGAAGATCCGCTGTCCTCGATGCCATCCATCCGAACAATCATGCTGCCAAAGCATGAGACATCCCGCATCTGTTCCACGGCATACCGTAAAAACGCCTTGCCACAGGATATTTCCGGGTAAGCCTGTTGCATGGCTTCCATTGACCCATTACCTGCAAAAGGGGCATCCCCATGGTCTGCTGCTGCAGGGGGGTTGAAAAGAAAGTGACGGGTGGTTCCCCTTTTAGAAAAGATGATCGGTTGGGTTTTGCTTGCTCTTGTTACCATTATTGAACATTCCCATAAGTTAACATGTTTGGATATTCTTCCATTAATTGTTGAAAAGCCGCTTTTATGACTTCCGCTTCCTGCTCCTGAAGCGTCCGAACATCCATCATAAAAAAATCGTCTTCAATGCGGCCGACAATCGCCGGTGTATATGTCCGCATCCATTTGTCGATACGGTTTGCCGACAGGTTCTGAATCTTTATACCCACACATCTGCTGGGCAGTTCCAGCAGTGGCAGAGAACCGCCCCCGGCGCGGGAAGTGGCATGGAAAGATCGCACTTCAAGCCTCTTGTTATTCAGATCATTTAACAATGCCATGAATCTTTCGGCTTTCCCTTGAATGATCTGTTCCGGCATGGTGAGCATCCTCAATGTGGGAATCCGGTCCAATGCAGTGGCTTCATCCCGGTAGAGACGCAGGGTGCTTTCGAGGGCGGCCAGGGTCAGTTTGTCGATCCTAAGGGCCCGGGTAATGGGATTTTGTTTGATCTTGTGAAGCATCTCACTGGAACCGGCAATCACACCCGCCTGGGGCCCGCCAAGGAGCTTGTCTCCACTGAAGGTTACCACATCCACACCGGTGGACACCGACTCCTGAACCGTGGGTTCTTTCAAAAGTCCATATTTTGACAAATCCATGAAGGTTCCGCTGCCCAGATCTTCCATGACCGGCACATGATGCTGCTTACCAAGGGCCACGAGATCCTTCAAAGAAACGCCGGCAGTGAAACCCACCACACTGTAGTTGCTGGTATGGACCTTTAGCAGGAGTCCTGTGTTTTCATCGATGGCGTTCTCATAATCCCGCAAATGGGTCCGATTCGTGGTTCCGACTTCCTTTAAAACACCCCCGCTTTTTGCCATGACATCTGGAATCCTGAAGGATCCGCCAATCTCCACCAGTTCACCCCGTGAAACAATGACATTTTTACCCTTTGCAATGGTTTCCAGGCACAGGAGAACCGCCCCGGCATTGTTGTTGACCACCATGGCTGCCTGGGCCCGGCTTATCTCACAGATGAGATCCTCGACACTGCTGTAACGGGAGCCCCGCTTGCCGGATATCAGGTCAAATTCCAGGTTGGAATATCCACGGGCAATTTTCTGCAAATTTTCCAGAGCCTCATCCGCCAGCAACGAACGACCCAGGTTGGTATGAATAACAACACCGGTGGCATTGATCACCTGTTTCAGATTCGGCATCATAGCCGATGTGACCTGCTCCTTGATCCGCAGCATAATGGACGATTCAGAAAACATCTCCCCAGGCAATTCTGCTTGCGGGTCAAGAATCTTTGCTCGCAGCGATTCGATGGTCGCTCTGGCTGCATCTACCTGTGTGGATCTGGGAACATCTGCAAAAAATGGATCTGCCTTGATCCATTCAAGAAGACGGTCAACGCCGGGAAGAGATCGCAGCAGGGTCTGGTTGTCGGTTATCTCCTTCATGGGGTTCTCTTTTTCTGATTTGATTTTACCCGTAGGGCTTGCCTTGCAGGACAAAATCAAAATTTAAGTGGCTATCATTATCTTATTTTGTCTTAAAATTCAAGGTTCCTGTTAAGAAAACAACAGGTTTCGCCTGACAGGTCGGGGAGAATGTGGTAATAGAGCGGTAAGCTATAAGCAGTAAGCGGTAAGCTTGTTGACCGCTTATGGCTTAAAGCTTATTGCTTACAACTAAAGGAAAAATCCATGAAAAATATCCTCGTAACCGGTGGCAGCGGCTTTATCGGCGCCAATTTCATCCGCTATCTGCTATCTGAAACCGACTACAGCGGTCGTATCGTCAACATGGACCTGTTAACCTATGCCGGGAATCCTGAAAACCTGTCGGGTCTGGACACGTCAGCACATGGTCGCTATGTATTTGTACATGCTGATATCTGTGATGCGGCAGCCGTAAAAAACGCTTTCGAGACCTACGAAATCGATACCATCTGTCATTTTGCAGCGGAATCCCACGTAGATCGCTCCATCGTAGCGCCGGATGCCTTTGTTAACACCAACATCTTGGGGACCTTTACCCTTCTTGAAGAAGCACGGCGCCATACAAACCGCCTCCAGCGATTTCATCACGTGAGTACAGACGAGGTCTACGGATCCCTGGGGGAGGAGGGCTTCTTTTCGGAAGAAACCCCCTATGATCCCAGCAGCCCTTACTCTGCATCCAAAGCTGCCTCGGACCACCTGGTGCGTGCCTACCATCGCACCTACAATGTCCCCGTCACCATTTCAAACTGCTCCAACAATTACGGCCCCTATCAATTCCCCGAAAAACTGATTCCCCTCATGATTCTGAATGCCCTGGCCGACAAGCCACTGCCTGTTTACGGCAAGGGCATCAACATCCGGGACTGGCTCTTTGTGCGGGATCACTGCAGGGCTGTCTGGACGATCATGCAGAATGGCCGGTCCGGCGAGACCTACAATATTGGCGGAGAATGTGAGATACCAAACATCACGCTCGTTCAAACCCTCTGCGATATTCTGGACGAGATGGTGCCCCCCGGTCATAACCGACCACGATCAAATCTGATCACCTTTGTGAATGATCGACCCGGGCATGATTTTCGCTATGCCATCGATTCTACCAAATTGAAAACCGAGCTTCATTGGCAACCAGAGGCTTCCTTTGAAACAGGCATCCGACAAACCGTGCAATGGTATCTCGATAACCCTGACTGGGTTGCGCATGTCCAGAGCGGCGAATACAGAAAATGGCTTACGAAAAATTATGGGGAAAGGGAAAAGCTTTAGACTATTAGACTATTAGACTATTAGACTGTAGGCTGTTAGCGGCTAATAGTCTTCAGCCTAAACCCCTAAAAGCCTATGAGGGATCTTAAATATGAAACAACCCAAAGACTATCTCATCTTTCCCCTGGACGTCCCCACCATCCAGGAAGCCGGACGCTATGTCTCATTGCTACGGGACCGTGTGGGTATATTCAAGGTCGGTCTGGAACTTTTTATCAAAACCGGGCCCAGCATTGTGCATGAAATCCATAAAATATCAACCGAGGCCCGCATATTTCTCGACCTGAAGCTTCACGACATTCCCGAAACCGTTTACCGGGCCATGCAGGGCATCGCCGCCCTGGGTGTCACCTATGCCACGGTTCACTGCGGTGAATCCAAAAAGATGCTCGAAGCGGCTGTCAAAGGCGCCGGCGGCAAGGTCCATCTCCTGGGTGTCACCGTACTCACGAGTGTCGCCAAAGAGGATCTCAAAAGGGCCGGTTATGATGCATCCTATACCGAGGATGTCGCCCGCCTGGTGCTCAAAAAGGCAGACATGGCCGGAAAGGCCGGGTTTGCGGGTGTGATCTGCTCCGGCCACGAGGCCAGGCAGATAAAAAATACCTGTGGAGAGTCTTTTCTGGCAGTGACACCGGGTATACGACCCACGTGGGATGTTCCGAAAGATGATGATCAGGCACGTGTCATGACACCGGCCCGGGCCATTCAGAACGGTTCCGATCACCTGGTCATCGGCCGTCCCATCCGGGATGCCAAAAACCCGGCTACGGCAGCACGGCAGGTTCTTGGGGAGATCGAGAAAGCTCTCAAGGCATAGCCTCTAACGCAGCTTTCGTGGTTCAGAGAACGCAAAATGAATAATATGATCAAGAAATTTGTCCCTATAATTATCCTGTCCATTGTTGTCTATATGGGATGGAATCAGCTCAACCGTCCAAACACTTCTGTTGACAAAGCAGATCAAAATAATACGGCGTTGTCCACTAGGTTCGACGAACGCAGAAGTGGTGTTCAAACGCAAGGGAGGGGTATCGTCATCAAGATCTTACCAGATGATAACGAAGGAAGCCGCCATCAACGATTTATATTGAAACTCCATTCCGGTCAGACCTTGCTTATTGCCCACAACATTGATCTTGCACCCAGACTTTCCACCCTCAGAAAAGGAGATACGGTCGCGTTCTACGGGGAATATGAGTGGAACGCAAAAGGAGGTGTCATTCACTGGACACATCATGATCCAAGTGGCCGTCATGAGCCGGGCTGGCTCAAGTACAACGGTCAAACGTACCAATAGCCATCCAACGGAACAATTTTATATTAGGGAGGAGGGGCAATGAAAACGTTTGCTGAAAAAGCATACGATCTTTTGAGGAAAGTGCCAAAAGGGCGTGTAACAACCTATAAAGAAATAGCCCATGCCCTAAAAAGCAAAGCATATCGAGGCGTCGGTCAGGCCATGCGAAAGAACCCCTATGCACCCGAGGTTCCCTGACACCGGGTTGTTGCCACATCCGGTCGGATTGGGGGATTTCAGGGAAAGACATCGGGAAGCGCTATACAGAAAAAAATAAATATGCTCAAAGACGAAGGGATCGAGATCCACAAAGGAAAAGTAAGAAATTTTGAAGAAGTTCTTTTTCGGTTCAGGGCATGACAACAAATATCCTGTAGACCGCCAGCCCCAGAAGAATGACGCCTATCAGGAGCACAAGCAACAACTGATCGTTGTTGAAACGATACCTCATCGGAATAATACAGGCTACTCGGCATCCAGCCCAAAGGCCGAATGGAGAACCCGTACGGCAAGCTCAGCGTATTTTTCCTCCACCACGCAGGATATCCTGATCTCTGAAGTACTGATCATGGCGATGTTGATATTCTCTCTTGCCAGAGTCGTAAACATGATCGACGCCACACCGGAGTGATTTTTCATACCGACGCCGATTACCGACACTTTGGCAATGTCTCCATCCCCGAAAACTTTCTCCGCACCGATTTCTTCAGCAACACGCTTCTCGATTTCCAGTGCCTTGGAAAAATCTCCCATGGGTACGGTAAATGTCAGGTCGGTCTGACCGCCGGAGCGGGTATTTTGAATGATCATATCCACCACGATGCCGGCTTCGGTTATGGGTGAAAATATTTTTGCGGCCACACCGGGCTGATCCGGTACTTTTTTAAGGGTAATCCGCGCTTGGTTCTTATCGTTTGTCACACCGGATACCACCAGTTGTTCCATACCGGCGTCCTCGCTTATCACCATGGTTCCCTCCTCGTCGGAAAAAGATGATCTTACATGAACGGGAATATTGAATTTTTTTGCAAATCCCACGGACCGAATCTGGAGCACCTTCGCTCCCAGGCTGGCCATGTTCAACATTTCATCGTATGAAATCTCCTTGAGTTTGCGCGCCTTGCTGCAGATGTTCGGGTCGGCCGTATAAATGCCGTCCACGTCGGTATAAATTTCGCACACATCTGCCTTCAGTGCTGCGGCTATGGCCACAGCGGACGTATCAGATCCGCCACGTCCGAGTGTCGTGATGTTCCCTCTTGTATCATGCCCCTGGAAACCGGCAATCACAACAATGGCCCTTTTTCTCAACAATTCCTCGATGCGTCCCCCACCGATCTCGATGATGCGTGCATTACCAAACTCACAATCGGTTACGACATCCGCCTGGTAACCCATGAGGGATGCTGCAGGATAATCCATGGATCTCAGCATCATGGCAAGCAGTGCTGCCGTTGTCTGCTCTCCGGTAGCTAGAAGCACATCCAGTTCCCGTCTGTCCGGCTTTTTGGTGACTTCATTTGCCAGGTTAATCAGTTTGTCGGTGACTCCCGCCATGGCAGACAGAATGACCACCACGTTATCCCCCTGATCATAGGTCTGGATCACCCTTTTGGCCACATGCTGAATTCTTTCCAGATCTGCCACAGAAGTACCACCGTACTTTTGAACAATAATCCCCATACTAAATTCCTGAATAAAATCGTGGGACGATTTTATATGACGCGACGTTGTCGCTTTTTGGCCAAGGGCTTGCCGGCCTTTGGCTGGTTTGGCTTTTGGCTGACACATCGACGGATGACAGCCAAAAGCCGGTCACCTGTTTGAAACAAATTAGCGATCATAAGGAACGACTAACGAATTTTCATTCCCGCAGGGTTTAAAATTTAAAGTCTCTTACCAGATCCACCCCTGTCTGTCCATACCCTGTTACGGTGATAAGCCGTATGTCATCTTCCCCTATATCAAAGTGTATGCGTAAGTCTTCTGCCAGATCCCCTTCACAAATCCTTTCCGCCCATTCGATGGCCAGAACACCCCGGGTATCCAAGGTGTCCAGCAGGCCTGTGCTTTCAATATCCATGGCAGTGGTAAGCCGATAGAGGTCTGCATGAAACAAGGGTACCCTGCCCGGGTATTCGTTGATAAGTGTGTAGGAGGGGCTGGTTATCATGAACCCTTTTGGAACGGCCAGGCCCCTGGCGAGCCCTTGTACAAATACCGTCTTTCCACTTCCGAGATCACCCATCAGAGCGATAATCAAACGGCCTGTCACTGCCCGGCCCACAGTCTCACCCAGTTTGATGGTATCCTCCGGAGACCGGGATGTTACCTGACGCTGCATATTTGAAATACTTTCGTGTTTGGTGTTTTGTGTTTGGTGTTTTGTGTTTGGTGTTTCGTGTTTATGGGCTAATCGCTTGGTCTGCCTGTATCTGCTTTAGACAGATACCCACAAAACACGAAATACGAAACACTAATTAAACAATTTCCCAATTTGATGGGGCAGCTGGCTCATAAGGTCTGTGGCCAGGTACCCGAAAGGTCCTTTGTGGACAGACAGGTGGTCTGCGGCAGCACCGTGAAGAAAAACACCCAGATGAACAGCATCCTCAGGTTTATATCCCTGGGCTACAAATCCGGCAATGACACCGGTCAGGACATCTCCCATTCCGCCCGATGCCATGCCTGGATTTCCCGTAAGGTTGACATACACGCGACCATCCGGATGGGCCATGACGGTCCTGGCTCCCTTGAGTACAACATGGACACCATAGCTTGTCGCCAGATCACGTGCCCGACCGATACGGTCTTTCTGGACGGCCCCCGGTAAAAGCCCGCACAACCTGCCCATCTCCCCCGGATGCGGTGTCAGAATTACGGGTATCTTCAAGGAGCGAAGTACCCCGGGCCGCTCTGAGAGAAGGTTGAGCCCATCGGCATCAATAACCACCGGTATGGAGATCTTCTCCAGAAGTTGGAACAGCAGCTGCTTTGTTTCTTCTGCCGTACCCATACCGGGGCCGATGGCAAGACAGTTCTTTCCGGCCATCAACGCCTGGAGGGCGCCCAATGCAGATATATCCAGCATATGGTCGGTGGTCTCCGGCAGTGCATACGTCATGACTTCCGTCACCTGGGATTCAAGCACCGAGTTCAAACTTCTGGGAATCCCCAGGGTAACAAGACCGGCGCCTGCCCGCATGGCAGCCGTGGCTGTCATGGCTGCAGCACCCGATTTTCCTGTAGATCCTGCAATCGCAAGCAAATGGCCAGTTCGACCCTTGTGTGTATTTGGATTCCTCTCCTGAAGCACCTCCCTGAGAGCTTCTTTTTCCAGAACAAATTGTTGCGGACAAATATTGTCTGCAACCTGCCCAGGAACACCGATATCGATGATATCGAGTTTGCCCGTGTAAGCCGCACCAGGATAAACAACATGACCGATTTTGGGAAAAGCAAATGTAGCTGTAGCCTGCGCCTGTATACAGACACCACAGACCTGCCCATTGTCGGCATTCAGACCAGAGGGAATGTCCACGGCAAATATAGGCTTTTTCAAGGCATTCAGAAACAGGATCACCTCCTTGTAGTGGCCCTTGACATCCGAATTCAACCCGGTGCCAAATATGCTGTCCACCCACACATCATGTCGACGCATGGCAGTTTTCTGTTTCTTGAAAGTCGCGACATCCGGTATTTCCACCACCGGAACACCCAGGGGAGCCATAAGATTCAGATTTTCCCTGGCATCACCCTGAACCCTGCCTTTTTCACAAAGAAGATAGACCTTCACGGAAATGCTCTTTTGGGACAGGTACCGCGCTATAACAAAGCCGTCCCCGCCGTTGTTCCCCCTTCCAGCAACGACACCGATGGATTTTCCAGCCAGATCCGGAAATACCCGGCCCATAAACCTGAATGCACCCGCCCCGGCATTTTCCATGAGAATTCTCCCGGGAATACCGATGTCGTCAATGGTCTCCTTATCCATCTGTTGCATTTCTCTGGCAGTAACAAGGTACATGGTTCCTCCTTCATATCCCGATACTTCTATACAATACCCAACCCGGACAAACTGGAAAAGAAAAAGACCGTTTATCACGAAATCACGAAAGTACGAAACCACGAAAAAGACCATGGACCGCAACAGCAAGCTCATTCCCCTTGGCAACTCGACAATTCTTGTCGGAGATCCCGGTTCAGTGGAGCTTCAAAAATCTTCAATATTTTCGTGTTTTTCAATTTTCGTGTTTTCGTGATTTCTTTTTTTTCACAAAATACACAAATTCTATGGTTAGGGGACTAAGATAAGCGCTAAACTTAGGCAATATCACCTCAAGTAACGGAGAATGTGCCTGCTATCGCCGGTTCAGTGGCCAATCTGCTCCAGAAGCTCACGACTCTTGGCTTCCATTCTCCCGGCTTCTGTTTCAGATATTTCGTGGTCATATCCAAACAGGTGCAGAATACCATGAATCATGAGTTCCTCCAGACGATCCTCCATGGACACGCCAACTGCCAGGCCCTCTTTGGCGGCCGTCTCCAGAGAAATGACAACATCCCCCAGCAAATCCGGATTAATTTCGGCAAACGCTCCCTCTTGCATGGGAAACGCGATGACATTGGTAGGCCCTTCCCGTTGAAGATACTCCTTGTTCAGAACAGCGATTTGGGGATCATCAAGAAGAAGGATGGAAAGTTCGCCATCAGGACTGCCCAAGGCGTCTAAGATGGTTTGCGCTATTTTTTTCAGCGGTTTTGGCGCTATTTTGTATCTGTCTTGCCTGTTTTCTATCAGTACTCCCATTTTTTCCATTCCCTCCGGTCAAAAGGGCTGTTTCAGGATATTCGATGCGGTGGTGGTGGATTCCGGTCAGAATTTTATTAAAGCTACGGGCAATATTGTGCAGGTCTTTCAGGGTCAGTTCGCAATTGTCCAGCTGGCCATCGGAAAATATTTTGTTAATCAATTCCTGGACCAGCCGTTGGATGCGTGACGGTGTTGGGTTTTCCAGTGTTCGAGAGGCCGCCTCCAGAGCGTCGGCCAACATAACCAGTCCGGCCTCCCTGGTCTGGGGCCGGGGACCCGGGTACCGGAAGTCCTCTACCTTAACGTTCTGTTCCCCTTTCTGTTTTTTGGCCTTGTCGTAAAAATAACGAATCAGGCTGGTACCATGATGCTGCTTGATGGTATCGGTGATGGCCTGACCCAGCTTGTTTTCCCGGGCTATTTCTATACCATCCTTGACATGCGCGATCAGAATCAGGCTTGACATGGAAGGGGCGAGCTTGTCATGGCGATTGATACCATCTTCCTGGTTTTCAACAAAATAGAGCGGTTTTTTGATCTTGCCGATATCATGGTAATATCCACACACTTTTGCCAACAAAGAGTTGGCTCCGATTTCGGAGGCGGCCGCTTCCACCATCGTACCCACTACCATGGAGTGGTGGTAGGTTCCCGGCACTTCGATCATGAGTTGTTTCAGAATGGGTCGATCAAGATTGGCCAGCTCCAGCAGCGTGATATCGGTGGTATATCTAAACGCCAGTTCGATCAGTGGTGAAAGTCCCGAAGTAACAATACCCGTGCCGACACCGCCGGCAAACGCAAAGACAAAGCCCCACACAAGGCGCATTCCGGACAAATTACCGGAATAGATCTCGGCCGCTACAACAAGCAATATATTCAATAAACCCAGCTTCACACCGGCCTTGATAAACACCTTGCGTTCCCTACAGTTCTGGATCCAGTAGGCTGCCATGGCACCGTTCAAAAGGAGATAAATCAGGATTTCAAAACGAATATGATAAACAACCGCCGTGCAGATGGCCATGAGAACGGCAAATGGAATAGCGATCTCCATGCCTAAAAAAAGACAGATGGTCATGGCTCCGGCACCGATGGGGATTCCGTAAAAAAGTGTTGTCTCGTTGATGGGCAGGGCCGCTCCCATTGCCAGGGACTCAGAAAAGATCGCCGCAGCTTTGGCAATCCCCATGAAAAAGATAAAGATGCAGGTGATAAAAAGAAGGTTCCGGTTGTAACTGCCCGGCAATCTCTTGAGGTGCGACTGATAGAGAATATACATGACAATGAACAAAGAGACGATCACCATCGCCGCGCCCAGACTCTTTGCATAAACACCCTTGTCCTTGAACTGAGACTCAAGTGCTTTAAGCTTGAGAAGTTGCAACTCCGTGACGATCTCACCTTCGCGCAGCAACATCTCCCCGGCTTTGATCTTGTAAAATATCGGTTTTATCTCTAAGGCGGCCTGCTTTTTTCGATCTTCGGTTTCGCTTTTGTTGAGGGTAATATTGGGACGTATCAGATTCTGGACCACGTCTACGATGAAATTCCTGAGATTGTAATTAAGATCCTTGAGAAGCGGCTGCCCGATGACCCGCACCATCACCATGGATTGATCCAGACCGTAAAACTGACGCAGGTTGGTGACGATCGTTTCGGTCTTTTCATCGATTTGTCTGAGGACAATCCCCTTTTCAGGTTCCCGCAGGAAAATTTCTTTATTGGCCACGACACCGTTATCAAGGATTTCCGACAGGATTTTGGTGATATAGACAGCGATGCCATTCGAAAAGTCCTCTTTTTCGAGTATGCTGAAAGCACCACTATTCAAGGTGATGCCCAGCTTTTTCTCAAATTCAGGCTTTTTTTCCCACAATGTCTTTTTGACCTGCTCAGCCTTTTCGGCCTCGCTCAGAAGCTGATCCGCCTCTGTTTGCGGTTTTAACATCCCGGAAGAGGCCTCCGGGTCGGAAACATCCGGAGCGGCCGACATGCCTTCCTGAGTCGTCTCCTGCATAATCTCAAAGGCATCGTTCACCTGTCGGGTCAATTCTTCGGCAAGGGTGGTATCGTGATCGTAAACAGTACGCACCGCTTCTACGGCTGCTTGTACATTGCTTTCTGTTGCTGTTTTTTCTTCAAACAAAAAGTCCTTGGGTGCCTTGACATCTGCATCGACAACATCACCCAGCAGGTAGGCATGCTGTTTCACGATCAGGCTCGGGTAGATACTCACGGTGACCGTCAAGGTGATAATGCCCAGTAACAGCCATTTGAAATAGCCATTCAGGCCGTGGTACTTTTTTGCATTTATTTTTCGTTTTTCCTGCTTCATGTGCTTCTTTGCTTTTCTTTTTCCAGCTCTTCATAAGCCCTGATAATATCCTGAACCAGCTTATGCCGCACCACATCCGTTTTGCTGAAAAATGCAAATCGAATCCCCTTAATATTGCCAAGAATATTTTTGGTCTCGATCAGCCCGGATGGTTTGTTGGACGGAAGATCAATCTGGGTAATGTCGCCGGTGATGACAGCTTTGGAACTGAACCCGATTCGTGTCAGAAACATCTTCATCTGTTCCGAGGTCGTGTTCTGGGCTTCGTCCAGAATGACAAAAGAATCGTTTAATGTTCTCCCTCTCATGAAAGCAATGGGCGCGACTTCGATGATGCCCCGCTGCAGAAGACTTGAAACCTTTTCGAAACGCATCATGTCATGCAGCGCATCATACAGCGGTCTCAGATATGGATCCACCTTCTCCGACAGATCACCTGGGAGAAATCCAAGCGCCTCCCCTGCTTCCACGGCGGGCCGCGTCAGAATGATTCGGTTGACAATCCCCTTGGACAGGGCGGAGACAGCCATGGCCATGGCCAGATATGTCTTTCCAGTTCCTGCGGGGCCAATACCGAAAACAATATCATTGTTCCGAATGGCATCGATGTATTCTTTTTGCGCCCGGCTTTTCGGCGTAATGGCACGGTCCTTGGACGTTACATAAACCGTATCAAGAAATATGGATCGCAGATCGGCCGTGTCATCTTCAGTCAAGACCCGTATGGCATAGTCCACATCGTTCTCATAAACAGGATAGCCTTCCTTGAGCAACTGATACAGCTGATCCAGTATCTTCTTGCTCAGGGCTGAAATGATGGCATCACCCTGGATATGCACGGTATTGCCCCTTGCATGGATCTTGACATCCAAGGCATCGCCGATTCTTTTTAAATTGTCGTTATGCTCACCAAAAAGATGTCTGGCCAGATTCACATCCGGGTAGGTTGCCCTGTCCTGGTAATTGTTGTCGTTTTTTTGCATGAACACCCTATTCTGCTAAGAAAATAAAATCGTCTTTCGATTTTATCAAATGAGACGATGTCGCTAATTTACAAAATATTACGTATATTTCTTATCATATCCTTTCTGACCATTGCAAATCACAAATTTGCACGGGGTCCAAATGAAAAATGCCTTGACGAAGGGAACCCGCCTTTGTTAATTTATTTTGTTGATTATTAAAATCTGAAGTATATGCAAAAATATATTCGTGACCTATGAATTCATTTGATATTATTGTCCTCGTCATTTTAGGTTTTTGCCTGATCAGGGGTATTTTTCGGGGTCTTGTAAAGGAAGTGTCCTCGATTATCGGTGTCATAGCGGGATATTACGCCGCCTACACATATTATCCCCATGTGGCCAAGTTGATATCCCAGTGGATTTCTGTTGTTGCCTACAGCAAGCTGATCGGTTTTCTCGTCATTTTTATCGGCGTTTTCCTGATCATCAGCATTCTGGGTGTAATCATCAAATACCTCATGAGCATCGCCTTTCTGGGCTGGGTCGATCGAATCAGTGGCGGCATCTTTGGTTTAATCAAGGGGCTGCTCATCGCATCCGTGCTGTTTATCGTTTTCACCACCTTTCTTTCTAAAAACGCGTCCCTTGTCAAAGATTCCATTGTGGCGCCCCACCTGTCTCATTTATCAACACAAATGGCTAAAATCGTGAACAAAGACATGAAACAGGAATTTACTGACAAAATTGAAGGTTTAAAAGAGGCTTGGAAGAAACACTGAACCATACCCCCCCTCCCTTTAAAAACATCATTGATCTGATTGAAACCCTTCGGGGTGAAAACGGATGCCCATGGGACAAAAAGCAGACCCCGCTATCCATGGCCCGTTATCTTGTGGAAGAGGCCTTCGAACTCATGGATGCCATCCACACAGATAATGTTGAAGACATCTGTGAAGAGCTCGGTGACGTTCTTTTTCTGGTTCTCTTCATCGCCGTCCAGTTTCAATCCTCAAATCTGTTCGATATCAAGACCCTCACACAGCGCAATCTGGTTAAAATGACCCGTCGGCACCCGCATGTTTTTGGTGAAGGAACAGCCCATACTCCCGAGCAGGTAAGGGAGCGCTGGCATGCCATCAAACAACAGGAAAAATCACATGAGCAGGACCATACCATCCTGGGAACAATACCCAGAAGTCTACCGGCGCTCATGCGGGCCCATCGGATATCAGAAAGGGCAGCCCGTTCCGGGTTTGACTGGGACGACATCCAGGGTGTCATGAAAAAGGCGCAGGAGGAATGGGGAGAACTGAAACAGGAACTGAAAAAAGATCAGGAAATTACCGGCAACCGCCAAGCCCTAGAACTGGAGATCGGAGATGTCCTGTTTACCCTCGTCAATGTGGCACGCCTGGCAGGCATCCATCCTGAAACAGCCCTGGCGTCATCGACCCGAAAATTCGAAACCCGTTTCAATACCATGGAAAAAATGGCTGACAAACAACAGGCCCGTTTTGAAGATCTTTCCTATACCGAAAAACATCGGCTGTGGGATGAGGTGAAGAAGAACGAAGAAAACAGCAGTAAGCCATAGGCTGTAAGCAATAAGCCGCTCAAAGCCTATAGCTTACTGCCTCAACTTTCGTGGTTCAGCGAACGCGAAATGAATAATCCCCTGGCACTTTGCGAACTCGCCGCAAGGGCTCCTAACATCAGAGTAAATTTGACGGTATAGATCCGCAGCATCAAGCATATTGTCCATCTTAAAACCTAAAACTTAACACTTAAAACCACATGATTTCAATTCGTTATGAAATCATGAGACTAGTCGTCAAAGTCTCCGGCCGGCCCCTTATCACTGTCAATCTCGGCCGCCTTTTGGACAATTTTTTCCGGTGTCCAATCATCCGGGTTCTCGATTCGTTCGCCCTTGGGGCCGGGATCGTAGGATCCGGCTGACAGAATTTTCTGGATGGCGATATCGGCTGTTTCGCTTGCGTTAAACACCTTTGTCAGCATGTTGTAAACAAAGTCTTCCACGCGTTTGGCCATTCTTTCACGAATCGCCATGGGTTGACCGAGCAGCTTGTTTTCAAAAGGCAGGTTGAGTTTCTTGTAATTGCCGCCTTTCAGACCCGCGGAAGTTGCGTGGGCCACCATCGCTTCCCACATTTCATCCGTCATTCCCTGATCTTTGACCTTGATGAAACTGCCATCCTCACTTAAAATGGCATTTCCGTAATCATTCACTTCCAGACCCCATGAAATCATCTGTAGGGCCGTGGCAACATTGGCTTTGGTTGTCCGTGTTTTGGCAGCAATCTCTCTGAGGCGGTCAGAATTGTTCCCCGAAGTGCCATGCTGTGCCCCTGATATTTTATAGGGCGCCAGGGCATCATGAATCTGACGCGTCAAATCCACCTGGATGCCTTGTCCGCTGGCCTCGATACCATGCGTCGTTCCATTGTTAAGTGCTATCCAGTCGGCAAAGATATTATGGGCATTGAGACCCTTGATGAGAAAACTGGCTTCCTCAACGGTTGACAATCCTTCCTTACCTTTGATTTCCCCCACCTCTGTTTCAAGACCGGCCCAGGCAGGGATAAAGGGATTCAACTGCAGATTAGCCAAAAGATTCTGGTCATCCGGCATGTGAGAGGCATCCACGGCAATGGAGGTCATGCCGGCTTCGAACAGGGTGGGTATCTCAACCTTGGCCACCCCAATGTCTGATTCCTTTTTAATACCGTAGTGATCAGCATGGATGGCCACTGGAATACGGATGTCCAGTTCGTTGCAAATGGCATCCACCTGTCTGGCGATATTCCAATAGTTGACCGCACAGTAGGCGTCGGCACCGCCTTCTGATCGGGCAATCTCAATGAGTATACATGCATTGGCCCGTTGTGCTGCCTTCAGGGCACCCCGGATAACAAGGTTGTTCCTGCCATTGGCGGCCATGGCGATTGCCTGTCCTTTTTCAGCCATGGCCTGGTCGACATATTTTCCACTCACAATCAACGCCCGGGAGCTGGGGAATAATCGGGCCACGTTGGGGGGACGACCGATTTGAATTGCCTTGTCAAAATCTGATGAAGAAACCATGGATGAACCTCCTTTTCACCGGTGGCATCCCGCAGGATGTTGCAGGATGTTGCAGGAGCGACTCTATTGCGCTTGATATTTTTTTTAACAACGGATGGAAACGTCTCAACATGACAGTTTATAACAGACTTCTCATTTGTCAATCAAGCTCTTATCGAAAATTCAGCAAGAAAAACCCGGCTGCTTTACAACACATGCCGCCAGCTTGTATTGGGTTTACAGGGTGATCATTGTCTGTTAATAAAATCATACTTGTGGAAGTGATAAAAGCCTCCCCACCCGGACAACACGGTTGAAAAAATGGATCATCCCGGCTTGTGGAAAGAAAGAAAATTATTTTTTATCACGAAAACACGAAAGGGCGAAAACACGAAAAAACAGTAACTATTTCGTGTTTTTCATATTTCGTGTTTTCGTGATTGCTATTGCTTTTTTTCATAAAACACACGAAAATTACCCATAGTAACCTATAAATGGTAACATACATTCATGAAAAATAAGCCCTTCCTCCTTATTATTGCAGCAACAGTTCTGCTCTGGGCATGCGCCCCGAAGCAAGCACTGCCGCCACTGCTCGAACCCGAGCCACCCCCCGAGGTAGAAACCATCGACTATGAAGCCATGTTTATGGAAGCTGAATCATTGTTTTCGGAACAGTCCTTTGAAGAGGCCCTGTTAAAATATGATTTCTATATTCAACAACAACCCGATGGCCTTCATGCAGACACAGCGCTCAAACGCATAGGTGATATTCACGTTCGAATGGGTGTATATGCGTCCGCCAGGGATGCCTACAATATCCTCCTTGAGAGGCACCCCCAAAGCCCTCTGGTCCCGGATGTGATGATTGCTGTGCTGGACACCTATGACCGGGAGGGAAAATACGAAGACCTTATCCGCTATTCGTTTGAAATTCCAGACAGGCAACTTACCCCGGCGCAGCGTATGAACAAAGAAACCTTGATGGGGAATGCCTATCTTGCCATGGACTCACCGGTGGACGCTTTTTACTTTTACAGCCTGGTGTATGATCAATCCCATCCCCTGATAAAAGACCCGACCCTTCAAAAACTGAAAGAGGTTCTGCCACACCTTAACACCATCAACACCATTTATCTTCTGGACCGCTTGGAAGACGGTGCCTTGCGGGGCTACCTGCTTTATCATCTGGGATTGCTTACCCTCGAGACCGGCAGAACAGAGGATGCCATTGCAGCCCTATCGGAGCTCGTGAAAAAGCACCCGACACACGAACAGGCGGGACAGGCCAAGACACTGATCCTGGAGATTTTTTCGGAATCCATCTCCAGCCCCCATTCCATCGGTTGCCTTTTGCCTCTCAGTGGTCCCTACAAGACTTATGGCTACAAGGCCCTGCAGGGCATCGAACTCGCCCTGTACGCGCACCATCGCGTCAACAAAGAAAAACCAATCCATCTCATTGTCAAGGATACTGCCTCGAATCCCTTTCAGGCTGTTCAGGCAGTAAGGGAACTCGATGAAGCCAATGTTTCCGCGATCATCGGGCCTATCATTTCCGCAGAGCCGGCTGCCATGGAAGCACAAAGCAGGGGAATTCCCATCATCCTTTTTACACAAAAGGATAATATTGCACAGATTGGTGAATTCGTTTTCAGGAATTTCATCACACCCCGGATGCAAATCGAGCCCCTGGCTGTGTATACGGTAAAAAACATGGGCCTCAAACGCTTTGCCATCCTCTACCCGGATGAAAACTATGGCAATACCTACATGAATCTCTTCTGGGATGAAGTGCTTTCCCTGGGAGGAGCGGTCGTGGGGGTCGAATCTTACGACCCCATGGATACAGACTTTGCCAAACCTATCAAAAAACTGGTGGGTCTTTATTATCAGGTGCCAAAAAAACTCCAGATTGACTTTGCGTTTACACCTGAAGAGGATGGGAGCCGGGATCCAATGGCAAGAACAACCACCGATATGTTGGCCTTCTTGCCCGATGAAACAAAATACATACCGGAACTTTTTTTCTGGGGGTTCCCACAGCCACTGGGCCCCCTGGCGGGCGATGATGCCCGGGGCAGAAAACGGGATGATGAACTTGAACCCATCGTCGATTTCGACGCGTTGTTCATACCGGATGCAGCCAAAAAGGCAGGTCTGATTACCCCCCAGCTGGCCTATTTTGATATTGAAGACGTGGTTTTGATAGGAACCAATCTGTGGCACTCCCCACAACTGATCAGCATGTCACAGGACTATATCCAGGGTGCGGTCCTGACGGACGGTTTTTTTGCCGAGAGCAAAGAACCGGAGGTCAGGGTTTTCCTGAAAGACTTTCAAAACACCTTTGATGAAAAACCGGGCTTTATCGAGGCTGTTGCTTATGATTCCACCAAGATTCTCCTGCAGGCACTTGTCAACCCACGCATACGCTTTAAGAGTCATCTCAAAGACGAGCTGCTGAATCTGGTTGATTTCCCCGGTGTGACCGGATCGACATCCTTTGACTACAAGGGGGATGCTATCAGAGGTCCTTATATCCTGCAGGTCAAGGGGCGTTCCTTTGAATCACTTCAGAGTCCCTGAGCGTCACAACCAAGGTAGACTACCCCAAAGCGTTCCATGATCATGCACTTCAATTAAGCCAAGCCATCTACTTTAATTATCACCAGGGTGATATCGTCCTCGGATTTTTGTCCATGGGTGTATCGATTCAATTCGCTATACACAGAATTTAAAATGTCGCTGGCGCCTGCTTTCGAGTTGCTTCGGATGATATTGCGAAAGCGATCCTTTCCAAACATCTTTCCTTCCCTGTTGACCGCCTCCCAGATGCCATCTGTTCCGATTGCGATGATTTGTCCATCTGTCAAGCCGCTCCAACCATTCTCCTTGTAGTCAAATGCGTTACTGACACCCAGCGCAATACCCTTGCCCTTGAGCTCCTCAAACTGGTCCCGGACCGGATCATAAACAAGGGCCGGATCATGCCCGGCCCGGACCCATTCGAGGCTTCTATTGCCTGGATCAATTGTCAAGTAAAACAAGGTCATAAACATTCCAGATTCAAGAACATCCCGGGTAAGATGACGATTCATGGCTGTTATAATTTCAGAAATTGTTCCGGGCTGTGAGGCACGCATCCGCAAAAAAGCCCGTGCGGTCGTCATCAGTAAGGCTGAGTCTACCCCGTGGCCGGAAATGTCACCGACCACAACACTAAAGGGACCTTTTCGGGAATCATGCTGCCAGAGAAAATCGAAATAGTCGCCCCCTATCTCATCGCAAGAAACATTTTTCCCTGCGATGTCAAATCCTTTGACCAGAGGTTTTCCCTGAGGGAGCAAACTCTTTTGGACTTCACCTGCAAGGGCCAAGGTTTTTTTTGATTCAGTCATGTCTGTCACAAAAGCCATGTTGCCGATGACATTTCCTTGATCGTCTTTAAGGGCGTTGCCATGAATCAGGATAGGAACATGGTGTTCGTCCCTGGCAATAAGGCTGCCTTCTAAAATCCGGCGTTTCCTGCTAAGAAGAGTCTCTTTGTTCGTCATCATAAACTCTTTGAATTCACCTGTGGCCAGATCAAGAGGTGTTTTACCAAGTATTTCCTCTCTTAGATAACCCAACATCCTGCAAAAAGCGTCATTGACATCCATGATCACCAAGTATTCATCCATCAGGATAAATCCCTCAACGGTCGTTTCCACTATCCGACGAAATTTTTCCTCGCTTTTCCGTAAATGCTCTTCGGCTACCTTTTTATCGGTTATATCCACCAGTATACCCTGATTATGGGTTTTGACCCCATCCGTATCCCGTACGACAGATGTTTGATCTTCAACCCAACGGATATCTCCGGTTTTTGTTAAGAGCCGATAGACCTGCGTGTATTCTTCAACATCCGTGTCTTTGTATTTCATTATTTCGTCACCCACTCGTTCTACATCCTCCGGGTGCACGATATCTCGAAAAGTAACCTCTTCGTTTAGAAATTCTTCTGCGGTGTAACCCATCTGGCGAACATTATCGGAAACATAAACAAGTCGGGGTTCATCACCGGCAATTCGTCGGAAAAGGATGGCCGGGCTGCTGTTAATGATCACTTGCGCTAAGCTGAGAGTTTCTTCTGTGTGATTCTTTTCAAAGCACTCTTGCTCATATGTCTGGGAGAGCGCCTCATAGCGAGTCTGTAATTCACGATATGATTTCTCAACAGTCTTCAGGCGTTCCTGGAGAGAGCCCGTCTTGGCAGTTCCGCTCCTTAGTGACCGCGGCGATTTTACACGTTCTCTCTTTATTTTTTTGCGATCCGGTTTCATGGGTTAGTTTTTTAAGGAACCCTGGCCCGTCGCATCCAGCACGCTGCGCCAGAGCTTTCCGTTGGGGTCCACCTGTTTCCGTCTCACCGAGGAGGCTTCCATGGGGATGTGGACAAAAGTAAAGTTCCAATATCCGATAAGCACCTTTGTCTTACCGGCCATGCCTGCATGCACCGCGTCCCTGCCCAGGAAAGAACAAAAGACATGGTCATTGGCATTGGCCGGAAGGCTTCGGATGGTGTAACTGGGATCGATATATTTCAGAGAAATATCGATATTTTTTTGTTCAAAATGGCTTGTCAGGGCATCTTTCAAATAAATACCGATATCCTGCAGGCGGACATTTCCGGATTCATCCTGTTCTTCCAGGTTTTCCTGAAAATATTTCTGCCCGGCCCCTTCAGCGACCACAATCACGGCGTGCCGTCTATCCTTGAGCCGTTTTTCAACACTCTCCAGAAAGCCATTTGGTCCGGCAAGATCAAATTCAACCTCGGGTATCAATACAAAATTGACGTCCTGCTGTGCCAGAACGGCTGTTGCAGCGATAAAACCTGAATAGCGCCCCATGAGCTTGATGAGCCCGATTCCGTCCGGATAGCCCAGGGCCTCGTTGTGGGCACTCTTTATGGCATTTGATGCCACGTCCACAGCGGTATCGAAGCCAAATGACCGGGCCACCAGATGGATGTCGTTGTCGATGGTCTTGGGGATGCCCACAACACTTATCTTCAGCCCCCGTGCAAGAACCGTGTCGCCTATACGGGTGGCTGCCCGGAGGGTGCCGTCCCCTCCGACCATGAATAGAATACCGATATTCGATCTTTCCAGACTGTCGACGATCTCCTCGATATCCTGGGGGCCTCTTGATGAGCCGAGAACCGAACCGCCCATGTCGAGAATGTTGACCACAAACTTCGGGGTGAGTTCAATGATGTCATGACCGTATTTCGGGATGAAACCCTGCAGTCCGTATCGATATCCGTAGATATTGGTGACACCGTAACCAAAATAGAGTTCCAGCACAACCGCCCGAATGATATCGTTGAGACCGGGGCAGAGTCCTCCACAGGTGACGATACCGCAGCGCAGTTTACTGGGGTCAAAATAAATCTTTTCCCTGGGACCTGCCAGTTCAAAATGGGGGCCCGGCACACCGGTTTTCAATGCATCCATGAAACCATTCAAGGTGACATCGATCATCACCCCTTCATCATCCGAGACAAAACCTTCACTGATTTTGATGTTTGAATCTCTCTTGGCCGGAGAATGTATACCAGCACGCCCAAGTGTTGAGATCCGGGTCTCTATGTCCGTGTATTTCACAGCTATCTGCTCCTTTTTAAAAATCAAATCGAAAAGGACCTCATATCAATGCAAAATGCATTTTTTGACTTAAAAAATCAAGAAATCATTTGACAAACCTTTTTTCCATAACTATGTTCAGCGCTAATTTTCGGTAAGATCCTAAGTCGGGCCGGGGTTTTTTTCTCAGGCCTTTTTTATTGACCGCAAAAATAATCGTGTAACAACTTTATCGAATTTACTAAAAGGGGGGGGTGATTCCAATGATTTGTACAACAATTAGAAATGGTGTTGAGTGCGCATTTATGACCGCACAAGGCTGTTCTTACAATGGCGGGCTTTGCCATGAAACCGTTGAGACCTGCAATGGATGTAATCGTGTCCAGGAATTTTCAGCCGGCTGGTATTGCACAGCATGCCCTGAGCCGTCACTAAAATGGAAAAATGGGAACTGTAATCTGGCATCCCATGTGACCATGGAAAAAGCAGGTGCCAAACAGAAAATCAATCCGCTCAAGGCTTCCAAGAGAGCCAGAAAGTAATCTCGCCAACGATTCCATGGCAAACCCCGCTCTGTATTACAGCGGGGTTTTTTATTAGAAGTTATCTCAACCACCGTAAGCTTGAAAAGAAATAGATCTTTTATCACGAAAACACGAAAGTACGAAACCTCGAAAAAGGAGGTTGTTCAATGAATCCCATTGCCAGAGAGTTAAACCAAGTCATTGAGAACGAAAATCCCCATCTGGTGGAAATGTTGTCAGACATCGGCAAGCAACTTTTTTTCCCAAAGGGAATTCTGAGTCAAAGTGCCGAAGCCAAGGAAAAAGCTCACAAACTGAATGCCACCATCGGCATCGCAACGGAAGCCGATGATATCATGTGTTTCGACTCCGTCAAGGATTCCATAAAGGATATCCCGCCCCGTGCGTCTTTGACCTATGCCCCCTCTTTTGGCATACCCGAACTGCGCAAGGCCTGGCAGGCATCTTTGTTCGAAAAAAACCAGTCCCTGGCTGGCAAAACCGTCAGTCTTCCCGTGGTTACCTGTGGCATTACCCACGGTATCAGCATATTTGCCGATGTATGGATCAACCCGGGCGATGTGGTCATCCTGCCGGACATGATGTGGGGAAACTACAACATGATTCTGGGTTTGAGAAAGGCTGCCAGAATTCGTTCCTATCCTCTTTTTACATCGGATGGCGCCTTTAACATCCCGGCCTTTGAAGCGGCTGTCAGAGATGAGGCCAGTAAGAATAAGAAGATAACCGTTCTGTTAAATTTCCCACACAACCCCACGGGTTATACCGCCACCCAAGAGGAAGGCAAACAGATCGTTGGCATTCTGACCGACATTGCCAAGTCTGGAAATCATGTCCTGGCTGTGACGGATGACTCCTATTTCGGGTTATTTTACGAGCCGGAAACACTCAAGGAATCCATCTTTGCCAGCTTATGTGGACAGGATCCGAGACTGCTGGCTGTCAAACTTGACGGGGGCACCAAAGAAAACTTTGTCTGGGGACTCAGGGTCGGGTTCATTACCTATGGCCTTCAGGCAAAATCTGATTCCGCCGCTGTTTACGACGCCCTGGAGAAAAAAACAGCTGGATGTGTTCGCGGCAATATTTCCAACGCATCACACCTGGGGCAATCCATTGTCCTCAAATCCATGCAAAATGAAAATTTTGCGGCCGAAAAACAGGATAAATTCAATATCCTGAAAAAGAGAGCCCATACGGTCAAGAAGGTCCTTGCCGGTACAAAATATCAGGATGCCTGGGATGTCTACCCATTCAACTCGGGCTATTTCATGTGTATCAGACTCAAGACCGTCCCTGCGGAAAAACTCCGGGTACACCTGCTGGAAACCTATGGCGTGGGTCTGATTTCCATCGGGGAAGACAATCTAAGAGTGGCCTTTTCCTGTTTAGAAGAAAACGACATCCAGGAGCTTTTCGATATTGTTCTTCAAGGCGTTAAAGACCTGCAAGACTCTACTGGATGATCATTTGCGCTGCGCGCGATATTTCGCCTTCGGCTGTCATTTGCACTTTGTGCGTCATTAGCGCTTCGCGCGATATTTTACCTTCGGCTGTCATTTGCACTTCGTGCGTAATTTATTGTTGCTAACGGCTGACAGCTTTGGGTAATTTTAAAACTTAAAACCTAACAATAGAACCCATTTCAAAAATAAGATTTTGTTTCAAGGTCAAGGCGATCTCGAGTTTTACCCCGCAGGAATACTGTTGTATTTTGAGGAGTTGAAACGAGGGCGCAACGTAGAGATTGGGACAAAAGATATTTTTGAGATAGGTTCTAATAATTTACCTGCATGAGAAACAGCCCCTTCGCCGGCGCCGTAGCACCGGCCCGGTTTCTGTCCATAGAGAAGAGAATCCCTTCCACTTCTTCTATAGGGGTGCGCCCCCTGCCCACATCCACCAGGGTGCCGACGATATTGCGAACCATATATCGCAGGAAGCCGTCTGCTTCGATATCAAACAGAATTTGATTGTCCTTTGTCTGACGCACCCCGGCACGAATGACATGCCGAACCGTGCTGGTTCTGGGACTTCCGGTCCCTTCGAAGGCCTTGAAATCGTGTTGGCCCACAAAAGATGTTGCGGCTTTCTGCATGGCCTCAACATTCAGCAATCGTCTTATATGCCAGACATAATGTCTTTTCATCACAGAAGGCTTTTCGCGGTTTAAGATCCGGTATTGATATATCTTACTCAGGACATCGTATCTGGCGTGAAAATCAGGGTCTGCCAATTCACAGGTCTTGATGTAAATGTCAGCCGGAAGCAGACTGTTGAGGCCTTTTAAAAAAATATCCGGACTGAGACCGGCATCACTCTTGAAACTGGCCGTCTGGCCAATGGCGTGGACACCCGCATCTGTTCTCCCGGACCCTGACAGACTGACAGGTTTTCCCGTCATGGTCATCAGCGCCTTTTCGATCTCCCCCTGGATGGTCCGATCTGTCTTCTGCCGTTGCCAGCCATGATAGACAGTCCCGTCATATTCCACAACTATTCTGAAATTTTTCATCGGCCTCCCTTCAGCTTAGAGCGTTTGTCATAATAACGTTCCGATAGCGGCAGTTTTTTGAGTCCGCGAGGGATTATAAATAACATCTAATATGGCCTGATCCAAACGCTCTAATAGTTGTTCTTCGTTTTTACAAACGTGATTATTGAACCAGCGTGCTTTCATTGTAAGCCAGATTCTTTCGATAGGATTTAAATCTGGTGAATATGGTGGCAAATACTTTGGTTGCCATCCATGCCATTTGGTAGACACTTTTCGATGCCATGAGGCATTGTCCATAATCAAGATATTGATTGTTCTTTGAAATGAAACGGTTTTACTCGCTTCATCCAAAAATGCCTGATAGGTTACCGAGTCAGAATGAGATGCTTCAATGGCGAAAAACTGGCCTGTACGCGGGCAGACCATCCCGATGACATTCATGCGCAGATGGCCGCCATTTTTCGTCACACGGGTTTTTCTTCCCTTCTTGTTCCAGCGTTTTCTGGGGCGGGGGTCGCCCTCAAAACCAGACTCGTCAGCAAACCAGATGTCTACATCCGGTTGATTCAATAACTGCTTGAGCTCTTGCAAAAAGATTTCACGTAATTGCTCATCTTGCCTATCCGGCCAGGGTTGAGGCATCTTTAAAGCATAGCCTTGTTTGTGAAAAAACCGTACGGCAGTCTCATAGCTGCATTCGATCTGGTAAGCCTCACTGATGTAGCCATAAAATGCTTTGGCCGTCCAAAAAGTTCTGTCCGCCTGTTGCGGTTGATCTATCAGGTCTGCCAGTTCCAAGACCTGGTGCTCTTTGATGATCGTCATTCTTCCCGGTCGCTTTTTGACAATCAGACCGTCAACACCAGAATGATTGAAACAGTTAATCCATTTTCTTAATATGCGATTAGTATCCAACAAAGTATCACAAACAAGCTGTCTACTGGCGCCAGCTAAAAGCATTTGAATGGCAGTACAGCGTGTCGCCGTTTCGCTAGAACTAATCCGGGAAACCTGTTTAAGCTCTTGAATGGTTGCGTTTTCCGGGTACGGTATGAGTAAAGGTTGAGCCATATTTTTCAATATGGCATATCGTTCCGTAAAAGTCTAGATTTTTTGTTGATGAAATCAACACCATAGCGGTTGTCACAATCTGAATAATTTCAACCGGTACGTGAACATATCGTTGCCTGATTGTAAATTAGACCAAACGGAACATATTTATGACAACCGCTATAACCCGGAGATTTCACAAATCTGATCGGCTCGCAATATCATGATAATATTTTGATATATATAGAGATCGAAGAGCGCCTCGTCAAGTGTCATGAAATGTCCGGGTTAGAGCATCAACCCCAGGGAAAGGGAAAAAAAGGAGAGGATCGTCGAAAGAACAATGGCGGATGATGCCAGTTCCGTATCACTGTTTAGTTGGGATGAAAGAACATAAATGGATGCAGATGTCGGCAACATAAAAAAGATCATTCCTACCTTAAACGGCAGCCCAATGACCTGCAGCTCCCTCAAGACAAAAAAACCCACGAGGGGCAGCAACAACAATTTAATGATCGACCCGATGATTGAAATGCTTAGGTTGCCCCGCAAGCCTTTCATGGTCAGCGCTCCTCCGATGGAAATGAGAGCCAGTGGGAGGGCAGCTGCAGACATGAGACGAAAAGTATTGTCGACAAAGGCCGGAAAAGAACCAATCATCCTGGAATAGGCCAAACCGGCGGCACAGGCAAGAACCAGGGGATTCGTGAAAATCTCCTTGAAAAAGATCCCCAGGCGACGCCCTGATGAGGTGGTCTTTCCAGAGTACCAAATCAGTGTCGACACCGCCAGGACATTGATAAAGGGGATGGCAAACCCGATCAGAAGACCAAAGTGCTTGATGCCCTCTTCGCCAAAGGCATAAAAAATGATCGCCATGCCGATATAGGTATTGAAGCGATAACAGCTCTGGGAAAAAGAGCCTGCCTTGTAGTCGGATATGTTGAACAGCTTCAACGCCAGGGCGCTGATGATGTAGGTTACGGCAATGGATACCAGCACGGCGAGGCACAAATTCCAGTTTATAAAACGACCGGCCTCTGCGCCCCCGATTTTCCAGAAAAGCAGAACCGGGAAAAAAATAAAATAGACCAGCCTGTCGGATAGTTTTAAAAACATCTCATTGGTCAGTTTCAGCCGCTTCAGCAAACTGCCGATCAACAAAAGTGAAAAGACCGGGAACAGACTGGAAAGTACCAAGCTCATGGATTTTTTCCTGAATCTTGCATGAAATCTGATGCGTAAAAAGATGATCCTTCTTTTAGCCCATACCTTGTATTGGAAGGCATCTTAACGGTGAAATGGTTTCTACAATCTGTCACAGCGAACATCGCCCAGAAGATCATCGAGGGCATTGTCGCTGTCTGCTACATATTGTTTGACCGGGTAAAGCTTGCCACATGACCTGCAGCGCAAACGAATCTGACGTCAGGTCTTGAAAATATCGAGTCGCTTGCCACAATCCGGGCATTCGTTATTTGGTTCGCGCATATATCACCATTTTCTTTGGGTTGGTACCTATATTCTACAATCAGCGATACCAATTAGTGTCCGTCCAGAAATAGGGATTTTCGCGTTCTGCCAAGGCGGGCGTCAGATTTAACCCGGAGGAATAGCGCGCTATTTTGAGGAATTAAATCATGTCGCCCAACACCGGCAGGGCGTGAAAAGGCCATTTGTGGATGGACACGAATTAAAGCCTGACTTATAGGTCATAATCAGGACGCTGTCAAACGCAACCAACCCTTGAAGAAGCCACAGATCTGGAACGGACAGCCTCCTGCCATTCTTGCTTATTGATTTTCAATGTCGTTGGTGTCAAAGTAATTATTTTTGGATCATCTCCAAAAAAGTTGATCCAAAATAAGGATTCCAGGATACCAGGGTTCAAGTGAGATGACGTAAGGCATCAGCTAAATGCTTAAGAATTATAAAGAGTCAAAAGGAAATTCGCATGACAGCAATCACATGCATGGGGTTTCAGGCGGCCGGCATCCATTCCGGTCTGAAAAGCAAGCCAGACAAAGATCTAGGGCTTATTTACTCCCAAGTGCCTGCTTCAGTGGCCGGGGTCTTTACTACAAACAAGATCAAAGCAGCACCGGTTCTCATCACCCAGAAACGTATTCAAAGCGGTGTCTCCCACGGAATCATCGTCAATAGCGGTAACGCCAATTGCTGCAATGGTGATCAAGGGCATCAAAGCGCCCTGGAGATGGCAGGCGCAACTGCCGGAAGTCTTGGATTGAAAGACCAGGATATTCTGGTGGCGTCGACAGGTGTCATCGGTGAAGTATTTCCTATCGAAAAGATCAACAATGCTGTCCCTGACCTCATCAAGGCTCTAAGACCCGATGGTTTTAGAGATCTTGCCACAGCTATTATGACAACGGACACGGTTCCCAAGCTGGAATACCGCCAAGGTCGTATGCACGAGCAGCCCTTTAACCTGGTGGGCATGGCCAAGGGGTCCGGGATGATCGCCCCCAACATGGCCACCATGCTCTGCTTTATCTGTACGGACATATCCATATCGCCGTCCCTCTTACAGAAGTTGCTCGTGGATGCCGTGGATAAAACCCTCAACCGGATTTGTATCGATGGGGATACCAGTACCAACGATACAACCCTGATTTTTGCCAACGGTCAATCCCAGGTATCCATCGACAGCCTGGAGCAGGCCGGTGAATTCCAATATTTACTGGAGGACATTCTCAAGGGTCTTGCCAAAAGTCTTGTGAAAGATGGAGAAGGTGCAACCAAATGTGTGGACATCATCGTCAAAGGAGCCATGTCCAATCAAGATGCCCATACCATCGCCCATACCATCACCACCTCACCGCTCGTCAAGACAGCTCTGTTCGGGGAAGATGCCAACTGGGGTCGTCTAATTGCTGCAGCCGGCAGAGCCGGCGTGCCCATTCAGCCGGATACCATCGATATCTACTTTAACCATGTAAAGATGACCTGCAACAGTCTCGGCTGTGGACAAGAGGCTGAAAATATGGCCACGCGTGTGCTTCAAAAGCCGGAGTTTACCATTACCATGGATTTGAACATGGGAGAAGGATCCGCATCCGTTCTCACCTGTGATTATTCCCTTGATTATATTAAGATTAATGCAGATTACCGGTCATAGAATTCGATTAGTTTATTGGGTTCTTTGTGTTCTTTGGGTTTATTGAGTTGCCTATAGCCGTCGGTATAGAGCTTTCAACACGTTTCCGTTTCATCAACCCAATGAACCCAAGAAACTCAACAAACACAATGAACCTAATTCTCCTTGGACCTTGAACCCTTTTCTCAAATAGAATAAAGAAATAGTGATAAAACAAATAAATACCAATGTGTTAAACTTAGGATACCCACCCATATGCCCCTTGTAAGGCTTCAAAAATTTCTATCTTCTGCAGGATACTGTTCACGCAGACAGGGGGAGGTTTATATCCAGGAGGGCAAGGTGCGCGTCAACGGACGCGTCATAACCGAGCTTGGCACCAAAGTGGATCCTGAAAAAGACAGGATCGACATAAACGGACAGTTGCTGACCGTGAGGCAGACACCCATATACATAGCCCTAAACAAACCCAAATCGTATGTCACCACCTGTAGCCAGAAAAACGAAAAGATTGTTGTGGACCTGGTGGACACCCCGGAACGAATTTATCCGGTGGGGCGTCTTGACAAGGATTCCACCGGTCTCCTACTCATGACCAATGATGGAAACCTCCATCATCATCTGCTGCACCCGTCCTTTGATCACGAAAAGGAATACATCGTGACCGTTGCGACCCCCATATCCGACAGTGCCCTCACAAAAATGGAAAAGGGCATCACTATTCTGGGAGAAAAAACCCGGCCCGCCATTGTCAAACGGGTATCCAGCAAACGATTTCTCATCCAGCTCAAGGAAGGCAGAAACAGACAGATTCGGCGTATGGTCAAAAAAACAGGCAACCGCGTTACCGCCTTGAAACGAATCCGTGTAGCCAATATCAAGCTTGGGACTCTACCCGAAGGCGCCTGGCGCCATCTCACCAAAAAAGAAACCGAACAGCTCCTGAAATCCATAGCAACATGAAACACGCCCAATGAACTACCCTGCAGCAAGGGCTCCTGACATCAGTGCCGGCCATATGATTAAACAGGTATGTCTACAAAAAAAGAGGGCGGATAGCTTTTAGCTACCTGCCCGCTATTGATTTCGACTTCAGAGAAATCGATTATTCGTGTTCTCTTGGGTGTTCCCGCCTGTCCATACCAAGCCGCCGATCCGCTGTCACTCTTCTTTCAGGGATATGGACGGCATAGGAAAAAACACGTCTGTCTACGCCGGAACGTCGACCACCGTTATCTATAAAACCTTCTTTCATTGGTATATTCAACCCCTCTGAATGCAATATCATGTCGGAACTGGTCAATCCCGATTTTTCGTTAGATTATCATGCAAAAACCATGCGAAACATATTAATATTTTTCCTAATTAAATGATTTCAAGTGGTTATATCAGACATTTTTTTTGCTAACCGCTTAAATAGGCAATGAATTCCCCACGAATTGTGGTTTCGATTTCACAATATAAGCAGTGGCATATAGCGTAATATGTTTCAAGCAAAAACGAACCTGTTCCTAATTTTATCCTAACAATACCGGATTAATATCTCCCCAATTGATGTTTCCGGTCAGTTTTTCGGAGGCAATACAAACAGTTTTCGAGCAGTCGAAAACAGAGTCATCGCAATACCAACCAACGACAAAAATGTGAGTGGACCGGATCTTAAAATTGTTGTAAACTCTCGTGATCTGTTCTTGGGAACATAGGAGACTTGGGCGGGCAAAGTCATGAAAAAGAGCACGTCACACATTAACCGCAGGTCATGGCTTTCAACGGGGCTATTGTCCAAGCCACGGAGGAAGGGTCTCTTTAAAAAGCGAGCTTGATAACGGAAGCACCTTTACCATTCACTTGCTGTATGCAACGGGCGATGGAGACAACTGCGTTTCCACGCGCAAAAGGGTTTGAAATATCCAACATTCTTTACCAAGCACTGAGACCTGTTGAGGAAGACTGTGAAACCCGACATCTCCATTATCATACCTGTGTTGAACGAATCCGAAACCATCCAAACCGTGCTTGAATGCCTTGAGAATCAATCCACAGAAAAAACAATCGAAATCATCGTTGTGGATGCCGATCCCGACGCCACGACCCTCGAGGCCATCGGTATTAAGAACACGCCTCGCCTTCAGTTAAAAACCGATACATCCGAAAAGGGCCGCGGCACCCAGATGAACAGGGGCGCACAATTGGCCTCGGGGCCCATTCTACTGTTTCTGCATGTTGACACCCTGTTGCCGGAGGGAGCACTCCAGGCGATTTCATGGACATTACAGAACAAGCTTATCGTCGGGGGTGCCTTTGATCTGGGTATCCGCTCCAGTAGATGGGGCTACCGTATCATCGAAAATGTCGCCACTGTCCGATCCCGGATCACCCGCCTGCCCTATGGAGACCAGGGCATTTTTTTACGTAGAGACTATTTCCATATGATCGGCGGCTTCAGCATGATACCCCTCATGGAAGATGTGGACATCATGCGACGTATAAAAAGGCGTGGCGATACCATTGAAATAATCGGCAAGCGTGTTCAAACAGACCCCCGCCGCTGGGAAAAAGAGGGTCTGGTGCTTGGCACACTTAGAAATTGGATGCTGATGTCGCTCTACCTGATGGGTGTTTCACCCCACAAGCTGGTGAGGTATTATAAATGAAGGGTTCGAGGGTCCGAGGGTGATACAAGGGTCCGAGGGTGGCTGACAGCTATTAGCGGACAGCGGCATCCCGGCTTCCGAGCATCCTAGCGTCCCAGCAGAAAAGGGTTCATTGGGTTTGTTGAGTTTCTTGGGTTCATTGGGTTGATGAAATGGAAACAAGCTAAAAGCGCTATACCGACGGCTATAAGCAACGCAATAAACACAACGAACGCAATGAACGCAATAACCTACTGTAATTGCTTAAAAACAATGTCTCCATAGAACGCAGTGGCTGCCTCTCCAGTATTGTCGGTGTCTGTCATGATGGCCACGCCTGTTATCTGGGGTGGGTCGGTATGAAAGGCATTGCGGTAGTCTTCCAGCAGGTTTCTTTTCTGGGTGACCCACTGGTTAATCTTCTCGGTACCCGATTCAACAACGATCATTATGGAGCGATCTGTATAAGGACTGGGAACGATCCTGCCGGCCACTGCATGACTGCCCCATATATAGTTAACAGTGCCAGTGGGCGGATATTCACCATACATCAGTTTGGCAGCCTTGTACTTTATGCTATCCGCAAAAGAAAGCTTGGATGGGTCATACGCAAAGGTGATGTATATCCGGGCCGGGTAGTCATCCCCCTTTTTTTTTGTGACATCCCCTTTTTGCAGTACATTGCTCACCTTCCACCGCCATTCCACGATGGGGTATTCCATGGGATTAATCTGAATTTTTCGAATGAGACCCGATGCAGCTGCTGTGCTGATAGCCTTTACCACCACAACACCGTCATCCATCACCAGCTCATAGCGGGTATGTCGGTCAATTTTCTTGAACACCAGGGGTTCCCAGCCGGGTGGTGGATCCATACCGGGCTGCAGAGATGAAAAAAGACCGACAGCCAGACCTTTGTTTAAATCCTCAGCAATGCTTTGATCCGGATGGATCATAAAGGGCGTTGCCAAAACCGCCAGGCAGATCAGGGTTGTTTTAAAATTGCCGGACTTCATTGACATCCTTTCAGATTAAGCCTGTCCAGAAATTTCATGGTTTTCAGGTGGGTGAGGCCGTTGGCTTTGCTGCGGTGATAAAAAGCCATCAGATCGTCATGGGTGTCGATGTCCTGCAGGGATGGGAGGACATGGCAATTCAAACCAGCGGTATGAATTCTCCCCATGGTCTGACGGAAAACAGACGTCGTCCCCCAGTCGATGTCTGAAAACAGATCATTGTTAAACGCACTCTTTTGAAGCCCGATCAGGTAATAACCACCATCGACTGCCGGCCCGATAACCAAATCCTCTTTTTTCAGAGATTCGAATGACGCGTCCATGATACGGTTGTCCATATCCGGCAGATCACTCCCCATCAGCACGGCCTGATCCACACCCGTGGCAAAAATATCAAAAAATGCATTTCGCATCCTGTCTCCCAGGGTTTTCCCTGTCTGTGCCTGAACGGGGACTGTTTCCCCCAGCCAGGACTGGACGGCCAAGCCCCTGTTTGGGGGTGTAAAAAAAACAATTATGTCATGTCTCCCAGCGGTCAGGGTCTCCATGATGTCCTGGACAAAACACCGGTAGAGTCTGAGAACGGTGACGGCATTCATTTTTTTCTCCAGACGCGTTTTAACCCGGCCCAGTTCCGGTGCACGGACAAACAGCAAGACACGTCTTTGTATCCGGTCCTCATGTGCGATGTTCAGTGTAGGATGTTGGACATTCATCGTCAGGCCTTAATCAGCGTCGGGGTCGATGGGAACCCTGTCCGCGAAAAGAATGGTG
Source organism: uncultured delta proteobacterium (assembly GCA_963842925.1). Taxonomy (GTDB): domain Bacteria; phylum Desulfobacterota; class Desulfobacteria; order Desulfobacterales; family B30-G6; genus B30-G6. Next base: position 42,464 of record CAWJIL010000011.1, on the reverse strand, counting down.
CCATTGACCCAGCCCTGCTGGATGATTTTATTGTCATTAACAAATCGCACACCCCTTTCGGATATGTCGATGACATCGAATTCCTCGTCAAGTTTCATGAAACATTCGGGTTAAAAACTTTGACATTTGAGTGTCATTTACGTTAGGAAACCCCTGGAACGTCGGCACAAAACTTTCTTAGGCCAAGCCTATATCATAAGGGTTTTTACCATTGAACACCATTGCTTTCATCATACTCGCCACCATCGTCTTGGATGTCATTGTCAACATCGTTGCCGACAAGCTCAACCTTAAAATGCTGCAGGCGGAACTGCCCAAACCGTTCCAGGACGTCTACGATGCCCACCAGTATCGAAAATCACAGGACTATCTGCGTGTCAACACCCGATTCGGGTGGGTAAGTGCCATGGTGAATCTGGCAGCCATACTTCTATTCTGGTTCCAGGGTGGATTTCCTGCCATTGACAACTGGGTTCAGTCCTTTGGAAAAGGCCCTGTACTGACCGGCCTGATGTACACAGGGACATTGATGTTTTTCTACGCACTGCTGTCACAGCCCTTCTCTATTTATGCAACCTTCGTCATCGAGGAACGATTCGGTTTCAACAGGACCACATGGCGTACCTATCTACTCGATCTGTTCAAGGGACTGGTGCTTGCAATCCTGCTGGGCGCTCCCCTCCTGGCGGGTATCCTGGCATTCTTTGAATACGCCGGCACGCATGCGTGGTTGTACTGCTGGGCCGTTGTCATTCTCTACATGCTGGTGGTTCAGTATATTGCCCCTACCTGGATTATGCCCCTCTTCAACAAGTTCAAACTCCTGGAAGAAGGGGAACTCAAATCGGCAATTCTGTCCTGTGCCGAGTCCATACAATTTCCCCTGAAGAATGTCTATACCATGGATGGATCCAAACGTTCCCGCAAATCAAATGCCTTTTTTACCGGGTTCGGCAAAAACAAACGTATCGTCCTTTTTGACACACTTATCCAGCAGCATACGGTCCCGGAACTGGTGGCGGTTCTGGCCCACGAAATGGGGCATTATAAAAAGAAACACATCCTCCAGGGAATGCTGTTGGGAATCCTTCAAACCGGCCTCATGTTTTTTCTGCTCTCTTTTGTGATATCTTATCAGGGCTTGTTTGACGCTTTCTATATGAATCATATATCTGTCTATGCAGGACTTATCTTTTTTGGGATGCTCTTCGCACCCCTGGACTTTTTTGTCGGCATGTTGATGCAGATTCGTTCCCGGTCCAACGAATACCAGGCCGACAGATTTGCAGTGGCAGCCACCCGGAACCCCGGAGCCATGATCGATGCCCTTAAAAAGTTGTCTGTCCACAATCTGTCCAATCTCCTGCCCCATCCTTTCTACGTCTTTCTCAACTACTCCCACCCGCCGGTCTTGAAACGGATACAGGCCATTGAAAAGATCGAAATAAATTAAGGAATCTTTTCTTTTGAAATGATCTATGTTTTCAAGCGGGGGTCGGTTGATTTTATCGTCACCGTTCGATTTTCAATAATTTCAAGACACCGTTCAAGGGTCTCTGCTTCCAGTCGCTGCTCGCAAAGCCGGTCACCACGTTAGAGCCGAACAAACAGCTTTTGTTGCTGAAATTGTTTTTTTCGGGTGGACTCGGGAAAGAATCACTCTTGACGCAGTTGCGCCTGCTGCGCAAGCTCCACGAGCAGCAGCTCGACCTGTACAAAACCGAGTCGCCGAATGTCATCAAAAAGCATGGCAAATCAGATCCTGAGCTGAGCAGGGATACGATTATGTGGGAAAGTACACGCCGTTTCGGCGAACTTCATGAAATAATGTATATCGACTGGCTGGATGAAACCATTCAGATGATCGCGGAGCATTTTTAAGGAAAGGCCTTAAAATTTTTCTCCAATATATAAATAATTATATATAAATAAATATTTAAAAAGGAGTATAGACATGCAGCAAAAGGATTCATCAACAATTACAGGCCACGGTAGTTCGGAATGCTCATCCAAAACCCCACCTTTCAAAACCCTCAAGGCCCTGTTCGCGGCAATGCCTTCAGGAATGAATCCCGAGGCCGCCGATGGGATGGATGCGGTGGTTCAATTCCATTTAACCGGCTCAGAATCCATGGACGGCCATTTCATCATCAAGGAAGGCGGCTGCACCTACAGCGAGGGGGTGCATCCCAGTCCCACGACAACCATCCGATCAGATTCCGAACTCTGGCTGGCAATTTCCAACAATGAAGCGTCCGGTGAAGAAGCCTTTCTGCGCCAGCAGTACACGGTCGAAGGTGACATGACCATTCTGCTGAAATTCAACCAGCTGTTCGCTTTGGCAGAAGTTGAGGATTCATGCGAAACTATCCCGGCGTACAAAAATGAATACGATTACCATGCCTTCCAACCGCATCAAATCAATCGCATTGTTATTTTCGACGGGGGGCCCCGCGATACCGGACTCAGCAAAACAGCTTTCATGGTGGACCATTTTTGCAGCGGAGCCCGATCGGCAGGAGCCAAAATCGAGCATGTCAAACTCAAGGACATGCACATCCATCCCTGCATGGGCTGCTACACCTGCTGGACGAAAACCCCTGGTGAGTGCGTTTACAAGGATGATATGACTGAGTTGCTGAAAAAAATCAGGATGGCTGATCTGTTGATCATGGCATCGCCCCTCTTTGTTTACAGCGTCACCGGAATTATGAAGATTTTTCTGGATCGCCTGATCCCAATCAAGCTGCCCTATATGCAGATTCACAACGAGGTCACCAGTCACCCGCACCGTTATGCCGATGACAGGCAGCAGGGTTTCGTGGTTTTCAGCGCCGCCGGATTTCCAGAAGTGGCGCATAATTTCGACGGCTTAAAGGCCTTGTTCCGGTGCCTCAGCAGCCATTCAGACAAATCGTCTTTAATGGGGGAGTTTTTTCTGCCCGCATCGGAAGTCTTTGCACATCCGGTCTATGGCGAACGTCGGGAGAGAGTGGCAAAGGCCTGCCATGCTGCAGGCGTGCAGGTTGTCACGGAGGGTAAGATCGACCCCGCTTTCATGGATGCCGTATCCAATGCGGAAATATCCCAGGAAAAATTCCAGGCGCTCGCCAATACCTACTGGAAAACCATGGACGGCAACGCATCCTATCATAAAACCGCCCCCAAACTTGATTACAGCATGGCAGTTACCTGACCATATCGGGCTTGGGGCATAACGCACGCGGCTGTCTATAGAGGATCGCCGCGTGCGCAGTTAAAAAAGAGTCAATTCCGAACGATGGACAGGGGGCCCTTAAAAGTCCTCATAATCCTCATCAGGTACATGAGCAACCTGAAGCGGCGCCTTTGGCCTGCCTCAACCGAAGCGACCGCGCTCTTGCTGACCAGGTCAAATCAGGATAGACTCTGTGGTGTATTCGTAAAAAAGCGACTAAACGAAATCTATAAGAACTGATTTGATCAAAATCTTGAGACATGATCAAACTCACCCATCAGACCTGATTAAAGGTTTTGTAACAGAGTATATTTCTCGAAGTGATCTTTTTTCGTCGACATAATATTTGAAATTTTCAGGTTCTAAAAACTATCATTCTTGGGTAATTTGATTTGAAAAGGGAAATTCCAGGACAAGCCGGGATATGCCCTTTTTTGCATTTTTGTCAGAAATAGGGATTTTCGCGTTCTGACAAGGCGGGCGTCAGATTTAACCCGGAGGAATAGCGCGCTATTTTGAGGCGTTAAATCATGGCGCCCAACACCGGCAGGAGGTGAAAAGACCATTTGTGGATAGACACTAACTAACAGCAGAGCATATCAAGGAGGGAAAAATGAGAAAAAGGTTGGTCGGGCTATTACCAACTCCCTGGTCATCCCTGGAATTTCGCTTTTGGTCATCGTTGTTTTTGCCACCCTGCTTGCCTACATTATTGTTCGGAGACGAAACATCTTCACCGGTATAGCCGATACAATATCCATGGTTCCCTATGTCATTCCCGGTTCGGTTGTAAGCATCACCCTGCTCATCGCCTTCAACAAGTCCCCGATCATCCTGAGCGGTACCATGCTGATTATGATCGTCGGTTTAACCCTGCGGCGACTCCCTTATACGATTCGCTCCAGTGTGGCAGTGTTGTAGCAGATTCCCCTGAATATCGAGGAGGCCGCCCTGAGTTTGGGTAGTTCCAAGATGAAAACCTTTTATAAGATCACTGTTCCTATGATGGCAACGGGCATCATATCTGGAGCAATTTTAAGCTGGGTCACCATGATCAGTGAACTTTCCACAGCAATTCTCCTCTATGTCGGAAGAACCAAAACCCTTACTGTCGAGATTTACACTCAGATTATCCGGGGAAACTACGGCATTGCCGCAGCTCTCTCCACGATCCTTGCCCTTCTCACAGTCATTTCCTTACTGATTTTCAATAAGGTTACCAGAGGAAAAGACCTTAGTATGTAAGCGAAAAAGTACTGCTACAAGTAAGTTCGTGGCACGTCAACCCTCCAATACCGGACAAACAGGACATTCAGATCGTAAATTTGCCGAAGGAAGAAAAACACCAAAATTATATGTTTTTTCTGATGGTGTTTATGAAGTTGAAAAATCTGATGGATCGATGTGGAGATTGAAGAACCTCGCAGCGAGCTACGAGGTTCTCAAAATAAAGAAGAAATGCTGCAAGCGCATTTTATAGTTGATCCCGGCAGCACAAATGAATTGGAAGCGTTAGAAGCTATACGCCCCCGTTGCTATCGGGGTGCCTGTAAAGTTGCGCCGGCCGATAGCTCCCAGCCTCATCTTTTACTTCAGTGGGCGCGGCCCAAGCTTCACTTTCAGCCTTGGAATCACCGCCCTTGGCATACAATTTTATGGGGCCGTCGGGTTCTTCCCCCTCGGTTTGGAATTTATCCAGGGTCTCAATCCACAGCCCCTCGGGTGCCAGGGGGATGTTAAACTGATAGGACGCCTTGAAGGTGGCAAGGTCAGACTCGTTTCCCAATTCATCCACAGCGGCCACTCCAAATTCTATGGGACCACCTTTATGCGAAAAACCTTTTACATCATCTGGTAATACCACTTCGGTGACATTGCCCAAGGCCGCAAAGGGTGAGTCGTAGCCCACCTCTCCAATCTCTGCCCAATAGAGCCGATACCCAACCACTTGCTGGGATTCCGAAGCTTTCCAGCACAATTTGCGCTTTTTCATTTTGGCCATCTCTACCTCCTGTATCAGCAGATCTATAAAAAATTCTGAAAACTGCGAAAGAGTATATTGTCGGTCTCTTCCCTATATAGCGTAGCAATGGAGTTGTCATGGGCATCTTCCTCAGACATATCCTTGCTTAATAATGCGATCACCTCTTGACCCCATTGTTCAATCTCACCGGCAGCCTTGCTGCCAGGGGCGAACTGCATCACCGACACACCATATTTCATGGCATCGATATAGGCAACCCGTTGACACAATTCAGTTTCAAAAACGGGCGTATCAAATTTGTCCAGGACCTGACGCACCTCTCTACCGACACGGGTGCCGGGGATTTTCCGGTTGATAAGAAGCCGGACCTTGCCGCTTTGAAGCGCCTCTGATTCAGGATTCATCTTGTCCAGGGTCTCCTTGCAGGACCACAGATCCAGAGAACTAGGGGTCACCGGCAAAATAGCCAGGTCTGAGGTCTTCAAAATGGTTTCCACTTTTTCATCCACCGCCGGTGGCGCATCGATGATGACGTAATCATATGCGGTCTCAATCGTTTTGATATCGGCCTGGGTCAATTCGCCCGGGTGGTCTATAATCTCGAAAGCCTGGTTATCCTCAATGCTGTGCCAGGTAGTGGCACTGCCTTGGGGATCGGCGTCGATCAGTACCAAATTATGGTTTTTCCTGACCAAGCTAGACGCCAGATTGATTGCCGTGGTGGTTTTCCCAACACCGCCTTTCTGATTTACGAAACTGATAATCATGGTGGCTCATCCTCCCCATTAGAGATTCTTGGAACAAAGCGCGTTTTTTTCCGGTATTTCATTAACAGTGGAATGGTTTGGGCACGCAGCCAATCACATTTATCGAAAGTGGGTTCGAAACAATGGATTGTTTCAGATTACTTACAAGCCAAGAATTAAATTGTCAACACCTTACCACACCATATAGTGGATAGTGATGTTAAATAGACGATATATGGTACGCACAATCATTTCGCCAAGCCCCGGATCTATGCCAAAGAGCAGTGTCCATTACTCGAAATTCTGAACCGACCAAACTTCGCCGGAGCCGGTTATGTAGACACCGCATGCGACTTTGGTGTAATTTGTGCTGGACATGTTTATATAGTGACCGTGCTCATTGAAGTCATCTCCGGGGCCCTCGTCCCACATCATTTGCAGACACCTGTCCACGATGGCCGCCTCGGATCCCCATCCGGGACACTCGTTCTGGGCCCATCCCCTGGGCGCACAAATGTTGTCTATGAACCCTGCATGGGCGCCGTTGGTTGAATCGTACTCGGCGTGTTCGTCCGCACAGGTTTCCCCGTCGATCCAGCGAGCGAGCGGGGGCAGGCATTGACATTCCCATCTGAATTGGTTGATTCGCGCGACGCAATCTGCTTCAAAGTTGCCGCTGTCGGGTACGGGACCGGGAGTGCATCCGGCAATGGGTTCGGAGAGCGGACCATCTGCGCAATCCACATTGTCGTTAGAATCTTCGTTCGAATCACCAGCGAAATCTCCCGAGTCTGTGGAACCAGAACCGCCTGGTTCGCACCCCAAAAGTACGAGTCCAAACAAAACCACCATCACCACCAGGATCATTCCGCGGTAGGCACGCAACATTCATGTTCTCCTTTTATTTATTGCAAAATGATGGAATCTCATGGCTATCTGCTATCCAGCACTTTCCACGCACGACAGTAGGGACTGGGAAGTCCCACGCTTTCTAGTGTCTGGACCGGCCAAGAATAGACCATTTTCTTATGCTGAAACGGGTGCCGGCAGGCAGAAATCCAACGTGCATGTTATTGAATCTCAGGTTTTCACCATTGGCAATCGCCCTGTAATTCGACCCGGAGACATGGGTACTGCTTACGATTGTCACCATCCCCGATCCTATCACCGTAAAATGTAGATTGGGATGAATCATAATACCGGTATCTTCATCCAGGCCTATTCCTTTTCTGCAATGGCCGCTGACCAATAATTGACAGAGTCTTGCCAGTCTTTTGCGGGCTGAAAAATGCGTATCAATGGCAACACCATCGATAAAACCGAATCCTTCCGAAAATTTGATTGAGCCTTTTTTTAAACCCCTTCGGTCTCCATTATAAAGAATAGGATTTCCGGCAGCCGCCGCACCAGCACTGGTACCGGCGATATGCAGATCGCCATTTTCCAAGCGCTCACTTATTCGATCAAAAAGTCTGGTCCGGTTCAGAGTTGCCACCAGTTTAACCTGGTCCCCACCACCAAAGTAGACCAGATCCGTCCTATCAATCGCCTCTAAATTTTTCTCTCTATCAACCTCGTCTCTATAACGGATGCCCAGGCATTCTATCTCTTTAATTCCCAGGTCTCTAAAGGCATCGGCATAACTCCTGTAAACATCTTGTGGATAATCAGAAGCCGTTGGAATAATTATGATATTATTGGGATGTGTCTGTTCCACGAGATGTTTCAGGACATGTTTATCCCCTTTTCGATCTTCTGCCCCGCCAATCAGAAATAGGTAACCTTTTTTCATATAATATTGAACCTGTTGTGTTTTTGTTTGTTCATTTGATAATCAAATCCATACCCATCTGAAGTGATGACGGTGTTTCCACAAGTATGGCTTTAGGGCTATCCAGAAAGATAAACTGGATATACCCTGCTAAGCACCTGCCGGGGCAGACGTCTCACCTTCCTTGTCCTGAAAGGCATTTAAACGTTCAATCACCTGCTCTACCCTGCCGGACATGATGCAGACCAGATCATCTTTTTTCGCGATGGACAATGCACGCTCGATAGCCTCTCCCTCATCGGCAATTTTTTCAAATGCATTGGCATCAAAGCCGATGTCCATGAATGCTTTTTCCACGATGTTCATCAATTCCCCTGGTTGCCTTCCCCGAAGTTGTTTGTCCTCGTAAACAATGGCATATTGACACCCGGCGGCAATCAATCGGCACATTTCGCGAAGGTCCTCATCGCGTCGATCTCCCACAACATCAAAAACAAACAGGCGGTTCTTATGGCCCAAACGTGAGACAAGGTCAATGATGTTTTTATAAGCCGGTGGATTATGTGCGTAATCCAGCATCACTTCAAAGTCTTTAATCGAAAAGAAGTTGGTCCGCCCTGGCGTTTGTGACGGCGATGGGAAAAAGGAAATCAATCCATGACGGATCTCTTCGATCTTCATCTCCATGGCATGCCCCACTGCTGCTGCTGCAAGAACATTTTGGACATTGAACAGGGCACGGCCCTCCAATGTAATGGGCATGTCCACCGCCCTGGCCACTGGCGTGGCGGATTCACCTGTAAGAATGGTTATATAACCGCGATCATAGACTAGGGCTGCATGATCGTTGTCCAGGTGGGCCTGAATTACCGGATTGGACGGACGCAATGAAAAATAGATAATTTTCTCCCGGCAATATTGCGCCATATTAACACAGTGTTCATCATCAGCGTTTAATACTGTTACGCCCCCTTTGCGTACCATTTCGGCTACAACGGCTTTGACTTTTGCCAGGTCTTCGATGGTGTGAATCCCTTTCAGGCCCAGATGATCCGGCTGCACATTGAGAACAACACCCACATCCGCCATTTTATATCCCAGGCCTTCCCTTAGAATACCGCCGCGAGCCGTCTCCAGTACTGCACAATCCACCATGGGATCTCTCAGAACGACCCCTGCAGAGTAGGGACCGCTCATATCACCACTGGTAATCAGCCGATCTTGCACGTAGATACCATCGGTGGTGGTCATGCCTACCTGGTATCCAACACCTTTGAGCATATTGGCGATCAATCGAACGGTGGTGGTTTTTCCATTGGTTCCGGTGACGGCCACAATGGGAATATCACTGGGTGACCCCTCGGGAAAGAGCATGTCGATGATATGCCGTGCTACATTTCTGGCCTTGCCTTTTGCGGGGGCCAAATGCATACGTAGCCCTGGTGCAGCATTGACCTCGATGACGGCACCACCCGCCTTGGCGATCGGTTCGCTGATCGTCGGTGCCAGAACATCGATGCCCGCAATATCAAGATCGATAATGTTGGCAATGCGTTCAGCCATGAAACGGTTGGCTTTATGAACTCGGTCGCTTACATCCTCAGCCGATCCACCCGTAGAAAGATTGGCTGTCAATTCAAGATGAAACATTTCACCCTCTTTGAGAACCGTTTCCATGGTGTAGTTGGATTTTTTTAATAAATGTTCCGTGACCGAAGAGACCTTAAGACGGGTCATGATGTTTTCGTGACCAAATCCCCGGTCCGGATTCTGATTTTCAATGTCAATCAATTCGGCAATTGTATGCTGGCCATCACCGTTAACGGCTGCCGGTGCACGTTTGGCAGCAGCAACAAATTTACCGTCTACTACCAGCATGCGATAATCGTTCCCCGTTAGGTTTTGTTCGACGATGACTTTGCTGCTTATGGCTTTGGCACGTTGAAATGCACCAGCCAATTCTTCCTCATTGCTTAAATTGGTGGTTACGCCCTTGCCATGATGCCCGTCATGGGGTTTAATTACCACTGGATAGCCCAGCCATTGGGCATCCTCGATGGCGCTCTCCAGTTTACGAACCACGGTTCCCTTGGGAACCGGAATACCGGCATCTTCCAGCATAATTTTGGTCAGCCGCTTGTTACCGGCGGTTTCCACGCCGATAAGACTGGTATTGGAGGTAATAGCAGCCTGGATGCGTTGCTGATATTTTCCTTCGCCAAGCTGCACCAGATTGTAATCATCCAAGCGCAGCACAGTAATACCACGAACTTCAGCCTCACTGACAATCGAGGCTGTTGAAGGACCCAGATAGTGATCATCCCGAATATCTTTAAGATTGAATATGGTCGACTCAAAGTCATACTCTTTCCCGGCTAACAGGCTGTTGACGATCTCTACAGCTTCAACCCCTGCACAGATGCCGGCCTCCTCCACCCAGTAGCTAAAAATCACATTGAATTTACCCGATTCCTCGGCATCCACAGTTTTGCCGAAACCTACATCCATGTAGGCGATGTACTGGAGTTCCAAAGCAATATGCTCTATTACATGCCCCAAAAGTGTGCCTTCCCGCATACGTATGATGAGACCGCCTTTGACCCCTTCTGAGCATCGGTGATCGTCCAGGCTGGGAATCATTTCAAGCAATTTATCGACAAATCCTTCTATCTTGCTGGTTTTGACTTCATTATATTCAGCCAAATCGATGGTCATGACGATAACCGGGCGATAGCTGTAGATATTGGCACCTCGCAATACTTTTTTTTCTAGTATCTCAATCATTGTACACTCCTTATTTCCATTAATGACAAGATATGGCCGCCCTTTTCAAAACCAGCATTTAGGTTCAGGGTTATGTACCTGCTCATTCATACCTCGTTCGAACATACACCTTTGGCGTTTGGGAGGTCAAGAACTGGCGAATGACAAACTATTTACCTGTGAAATCTGACTGAAAATTTCGCGTGGGCTATATACTTAGGCAAGCTTCTGACGATCTATATCAACTATAAAATAGTCAGTGATGAGGAAATACAATGACAACATGCATAAATGGTAGATTAAGGGCGTGTACTGTTCTGATTTTATAGTGTTTGCCAGAGTAACGTTCCGAAGATGCTCTGCCAACCACAACAATAGCTCAGCTTAGGTTTAAGTAACAAGGGCCTGGTGGAAATCCAGGCCCTTGTTTTTTTAAGAAACCTCGCAGCCTGCAAAGCACTGCCGCACGGCAGTGCCTACGGGGTTAGCACTCGTTGTTGCGGTTCAAGAATTGAGTATCTTCTTGGCACTTTCATCATTGGCATCACACATGTGGGCAATACCGGTTTCTTTGGCAGTCTCCCGGTTCCCGGAAAAGATATCCCCCCGGGAAATGTTCTGAACGTCAAACTTGCGTGCGCCGGCCAATAGCTGCTGCAGCCCGCCATAAAGTTTGTCCACCATGGTAACCATGGCAAGGGCGCCATAGGGGATCTGCGTCATTTCATCTTTTCCGAATTTCTTTTCAACATCATGGTAGCAAGAAAATATTTCCGTGGCCGCATTTCCCACGCGCAGGACACTCTTGGGAAGCTCTGCCCAATGGCCGTTGAGATCCCCTCTTTTCTCAGGGAACAGGGCGCCTTCGATGTTCGCCCCTACAAATCCCGGTATCATGAGCGCCCGCCCCATACAGATCAACTTGGTAAAGGGCGCTCCCAGCGCAAGACCTTTGAAAATACTGTCTTCCTGGGCAAACCCGCCGGCAAACGACATATCCACCACCCGGTGGCCCTTGGCCGCCAGTATGTTGGCATATTCATAGGCTTTGGCGTGCAGATTGATGGAGGGAACGCCCCAACTCTGCATCATATTCCAGGGACTCATACCCGTACCGCCGCCGGATCCATCAATGGTCAGAAGATCCAGTTTGGCATCGGTTGCAAATTTGATGGCCATGGCCAGTTCTTCCATGCCGTAGGAACCGGTCTTGAGGGATATGCGCTTAAAACCAAGACTTCGCAGATAGACAACCGAGCTCATAAAGTCTTCCCGAACCTGCTCCACCGTGGAAAGATCGGTGCCTCCCAGCCGACTGTGCCTGGCAAACGATTTGACCGAGCGGGTTTCAAAGGCCTTCTGGACCTCTGGAAGCGAGGGGTCCGGATCCACGACATAGCCCCTGTCCTGCAGGAATTTGGCATATTCAAGACTTGTAACCTGAATCTCACCACCGATATCCTTGGCCCCCTGTCCCCATTTCAACTCGATGATACACTTGTCCCCGTATTTATCGGCTACAAACTCCGCCACCCCATTACGGGTATCCTCCACGTTCAACTGCACGAACAGTCCGCCATACCCATCAAAATATCTGAAGTAGCTGTCAATACGACGTTCCAGTTCCGGCGCCTTTTTGATTTTACCCTTTTTTTCCGCTGAAGGATCAATTTCCGACTCCAAATCGACACCCACCACGTTCTCCCCAATGACAACCGGGATCCCGGCCAGGGCCGCACCGACAGCAAAAGATTCCCAGTACTTGGCCGCCACAAAGGTAGACCCAAGAGCGCCGGTCATAAGCGGTATGCGTGCCTTGGTCTTGACTTCGTTGCCAAATTCTGTTTCGAGTTTCACATTGGGGAAAATGCAATCATCCGGATCACTTGTCAGTCGACTGTTGAGGCCATGCGACCCATATGCATACCCCTGAATGCGAAGCGAATTGTAGGAAACACCCACATGCGTCGTATTGTTGGCCCCGGCCGTCACGATGCCGTAGCTGCGCGGATAAAGGAGTTTCCGGCCCACAAGACTCGACAGCCATACTTCACACTTACCCTGGCAGTCAGCCCTGCACAAAGTGCACAAGCCTGATTCAGTGGGGTTGCCCCTGTTGGTGGTTCCCAGTACATCGTTCGATTTCACAAATCTCATGTTGCTCTCCTTGTTCTGATGTTTTTATGGTATTTTCCTTTTTTCTGCTAAAAAATTCTGCCCGACCCTGTCAGCCATGGCAGGGTGTTTTTTTAGGAAAGCGTTTTCGGAAAACAAAAAAAGGCGCCGACCTGTTTAGTCACAGGATCAGACGCCTTTGTCTTATTCATACAGACCCCGACTACACGCCGTTGTGCAGCGGGTTCCAGATTTATTGTTTGGGTCTGTCACAATCCAAGCCGCAAAGTATGGCAGCGCAGCCCAAAAGATATATAAGTTATAATACTAAGTTTAACGAACAATAATTGTCAAGCATAATATAACGATATCAAGAAACGGAAAGAATTAACCGGCCATCAGATTTTTATGATTTGAAATTTAAATGTCATGGAAGGGGTATTTTCCCAAAACATCATTTGTCAGCATCAGTGTAACTGACATAACCATTCCGCTTTTCCTTGGCCATGTACATGGCCTGGTCCGCTTTTTTAACCAGGCTGTCCATGTCAACAGCATCTGTGGGGAAAATACTGATTCCGACACTCGAGGAGATGTAATCGATCATGTTCCCCTTGAGATTATAGGGTTCGGAAAGATTTTTGACAATTTTCTTGGCAATGACTTTGGGTTGAATAGGATGCGGGCTGTCCACCAGGACAACAAATTCATCACCACCGAGGCGTGATATAAAATCGGTTTTACGCAATGTGCCCTGCAGCCGGTCCCTGATCTCAAGTAAAAGCATATCACCGATCTCATGCCCCAGGGTGTCATTGACTTTTTTAAATTTGTCGATATCGACATAGATCAAAGCAATCTCAGTGCTATACCGTTTGGCGTGATAAATAGCGTCCTGTAACTGCTCATAGAAAGCTTTCCTGTTTTTCAACCCCGTCAGTGCATCATGGTAAGCCAGATAAATCAGGCTCTCTTCATATTTTTTCTGTCTGTCCACATCTCTGACGATACTGCGTAAGCCTGTTTTGTTTCCCTGACTGTCCTTGATGACCGTAGGCGTAAGACCCACAAATTTCCATGTTCCATCCTTACGCTTGATCTGACAGGTGAATTCCGGTTGTGGCACGTCGGTTTCGTAGACATCGGCAAAGTGCTTGAAGACTTCTTCAACATCCTTTTCCTCCAGCATGTTTGTGGTGTTCATGCCGGTCAGTTCTTCCCTGGAGTATCCCAAAATGTCTCGCATGCGATTGTTGAAAAAAACGATGTTACCGTTTGGATCTACTTCGCAATAGCCTTCATCGATGTTTTCGATAATCGACCGGTAGCGGTTCTCACTGTCACGCAGAGCCTGTTCGGTTATGCTTCGATCCTGCATCATCTGGTTAGCGGAGTTGGCCATGTTGACAAACTCCGAATAGCTGAGTGTCTTTGGGTCCATCTTGACAGCCATCGATGTCGATCTATTGAAAAAAGCATCAAACTGATGGAAATTTCCCCGCATTTTACGCATCATCACACGGTACACCAAGTACTGGAGCAGGAACATGGCGGAAAGAAGCAGACAAATGGTCGAAACCTGTTTTATGACTGTATTCCTGAAATCCAGCTGCTTATCGAAGATGACCCGTTCGATATCACCAAGCCAGAATCCTGCACCGACATACCATCCCAACTCCGGTACACTTTTGACAAAAGATCGTTTCAGCTCCTCGTTCCGGGTACTGGGATTGAGCCACAAATAATCGGCATACCCCCCCTCGGTTTTCTTGATGGTTTTCAGAAAAAGCTGGTGTGAATTTATGCCATCAGGATCTGTCAGATGAGAAATGTCCTTGCCGATGAGATCGGGACGGCTGATGCCCATGAGCTGGATACCATCGAGGGTTCGCACGAACAGGAATCCAGGTAGTCGGCCCTTGTTATGAAACCGTATCCTGGATATCCAGCTCAGCATCTCAGCTTCCTGATCTTCGCCATGCGTCTGATGCTGTTTACGTGTCCACCGGATATAGTCGATGGCCTTCTCTACCTCGTGCTTGAAAATCGCTTCCTGCTCCTGGATATAGGCTTTTCTAATCGCCTCGCGTTCCTGACGAAAAAAATGATACTCTCCCAAAATAACGATACCGCCCATGAGAACCAAGGGAAGACTGATCATCAAAAGCATGTTCACCATGATCACGTCAACCAGACTCTTCTTATTTTCCTTCATGGCATATTATTCCGATATCGTTTGCTATATGGGAATGACCAACCCTGGAGTTTGTCATGTTTCATCTGGAATGTCATATACCAAATGACGCATTTCGACAATGGCATATTTGCATGGCTTGCGCAGGTGTAAAAAATATCCTATACGTAAGTTAAGCAAATGAAATCGTAAATTGATTGTATCAGATTTGAATGGAGGTACCCGTGAAACGAGACTTTCTACACATCACTGACTTGACCGCCGATGAGATCCATCATGTGCTGGACCTGTCAGCAGAGGTCAAAACCAGAATACGGACCGACAAGGATTATCAGCCCTTCAAGGGGCAGAGTATGGCAATGATCTTTGCAAAGCCCTCCGCCAGAACACGCCTGTCCTTTGAAACAGGATTTTTTCTCCTGGGGGGCCATGCCATCTACCTGGGACCATCGGACATCGAAATAGGAAAACGGGAAGCCGTCAAGGATATTGCCCGGGTTGTCAGTCGATACAACCATATGATCATGGCACGACTTTTCGCGCATGCCCATATTGTCGAAATGGCCACCTACGCGGACATACCGGTTATCAACGGCCTGACCGACTACAACCACCCCTGCCAGGTCATGGCTGACATATTCACCATCCAAGAACATCGCGGGAATCTGAAGGATTTAAAGATTGTCTATCTCGGGGATGGGAACAACGTGGTGAATTCCTGGTTGCATCTGGCCATGAGGCTCCCCTTTCACTTTGTCTGTGCCTGTCCGAAAAATTACGAGCCTGATGCTGAAACAGTCAGGGCGGCCGTTAGCGAAGGTCTCTCTGAAATCGAAATTATCCATGATCCCAAAACAGCGGTAAAAAATGCCGATGTGGTGTATACGGATGTCTGGGCGTCCATGGGTCAAAAGCATGAAGCAAAAGAACGGGAAAAGCATTTCCAGGAATATCAGGTGAATGATGCCCTCATGGCATCCACCGGCAGGCAAACACTCTTTCTGCACTGCCTGCCAGCAGAAAGGGGCCGGGAGGTCACGGATGCGGTCATGGAATCGCCGGCATCGGTGGTCTTTGACGAGGCTGAAAACAGGATGCACGTCCAGAATGCAATTATGTTAGCTATCACCGGACAGATTTAGCCCGGACTTTTCACAAATCTGATTGGCCCTGTCGCTGTGTTCTTCAACCTTCGCAGTAGTTCACTACGGCTTCAGGTTGAAATGCCTTGCGCCAAGGCCAATCAGCCTTGTGAAAAGCAAGAATAATGCTGATCACGTTTTTTTAAGATATCAGTTGCTTGATGCGTTCCAGCAGCGGTTTCTTCACACGTACCTTAAGGAATAAGTCACCTGTCACACCGCCGCCCCTACCATTTTCTCCCATACCCGTTAGACGTATTTTCTGACCGTCACGTACCCCGGCAGGAATGGTGACCACGAGCTTCTTAGATCGTTTCCGATGATAATACGCATAGGGGCCGCCCGTTTGCGCTAAAGCGGTGTCGATATGAATTACCTCGAAAAAATCCCTTCCCCGGGTCTGTGGGGTCAAACCGGATAATTTTCCGAAAGCCTGTTGAGCCAGGCGAATAAAGGAACGTTTAGCAAAAGGAAGTCGTCCTGCTTGGTTGTGATGCTTGCCCATGGCACCGGAAAAAATAAATCCTCCCATGAAAAACCCGGGTCTTTTAATTTCAAAGGATTGATACCCCTTTCCATAAAACTCCCTGAAAATGTCATGATATCCTCGAAAACCAAAGGACTTTGCCATCTCTTCCAGAATCCTGTGAATATCTGATCCGCTAAAGATATCCTGCTCGGTGTAGTTCTGACGAAATCGATGATGAGCTGACGATCCAAAGGTTTGGCGCAGGCTGTCATACTCACGACGTTTTTGGGCGTCGGAGAGAACGGCGTAAGCCTCGTTAATCCGTTTCATTTTTTCGACGGCTGCTGGATTATCCTTGTTCCGGTCCGGGTGGTATTGAAAGGCAAGATCCCGATATGCCTGCTTTATTTTCTCCGGCTCTGTATCCGTCGAAATTTCCAGGATCTGATAGTAGTCTGCCATACGGTTTAGCCATTTAGGCTGTTAGACTATTAGACTGTTAGCGGCTAAAAGCCTAACAGTCTAAACACCTTCAGCCTATCATTTATCGTTTATATTTCCCAGGCCTCCGGTGTTCCCGCCTGAAATCTTTTCGGCATTTTGTAATCCCCCACAGCCACGGACTGCTGAATCAATCGTGTTGTCTCTTCCATACCCAGATCGTTCATCATGCCAAAGGGTCCCTTTGGCCATGCCAGCGCCGTACAGACACCCAGTTCCAGATCTGTGACGGAAACGACGTCATTTTCCACCAGGTGGGTCGCTATGGTGAAAACATTCCCCAAAAGACGGTCTTTAACCTTGGCCCTGGCCTCCTGATCCGTCAAGACCTCTCCATCCGTCAGGTTCCATGGGGCATTGCTTTCAAACTGGGCCTTGAGCTGATCCGGAACATCTGGATAGCCTAGCTCCGATCCGTTCAGATAATCGAACATGGACACGCCTGCGTGGTAACAGGTTCCCAGGCCAGATCCGTTTTGAACCCACATGATACCATAGCGAACATTCAGGGCTTCCTGGGATATGCTCTCAAGCGTAGCAACATTGTAGGGTTCACCCAGAAAAGAATCCAGCACCATATAGCTGGAGATGAACAAGGGGTTGATGGCAAAACCAGGAAAATCCTTTACTGTAATAGCTGTTTTGCGGCATTTTTCAGCAAATGCCATGAGGGATTGATATGTGTCATCGCTGGTATTTTTCTGACGAATCACTTCCACCAGGCGATTGATATTGGCTGGAAAAAAATAATGCAATCCTGCCGTTCGCTCCTGATGAGAAGCTTTTGCCATGAGTGTTTCAATTAAAAAAGTCGAGGTGTTGCTGACCAGGATCGCATCCTCCCGACAAGCAGAAGACAGGTCTTTGAATATCTGTATTTTCAGGTCCATCTTTTCAATGGCAGCTTCTATGATGAGATCACAGTCCGAAAGGGCTTCATAGCGACTGGTGCCGCTGATCATTCCCGTTATGGCATCCATGTCCGCCTGGGTTATTTTTTCCTTTGCCACCCGCTTTTCCAACGATTTGACGACCCACTTATCAAACATGGTCTGCACCAGTTCATCGTTAAGCTCCTTGAAAACCACCCGGTAACCCGACATGGCCGCATTCATACCGATGGCTGCTCCCATAACGCCAAATCCAATAATCCCGACTGTCTTAATCTCTTTCATTTCCTCTCCTTTTGGTCTTAGAAGCCATCTCAAAATATGGGTTTTGGTTCAAGTTCAAGGCGGGACCGAGATTCAACCCGCAGGCATACTGTAGTATTCCGAGGAGTTGAAGCAAGGGACCAACACTGAAATTGGGCCAAAAAACTTTTTTTGCGATAGCTTCTATTCATTTTCAATAGCCGCTGCGATAGCCGCTCCTGTGCGATTGATGGCATCCATGTCCCCGGGTATCATTTCCCAGGCTGTCAATTTGAGGGCCTCGCCGTCACTGGCACGTGGAATCAGGTGTAGATGGTAGTGCATGACGACCTGGTTAACACCCCTTCCATTCAACTGGACAGCCGCTACCGACACAGGTCCCATGGCCCTTGTCATGGCATGTACAATTGTTTTTGAAGCCGAGTGCACTGCGGACAACGTCGCCTGGGGTATCTCCCACAAATTCTCGGTATGTATCTTGGGAATAACCAGGGCATGTCCTTCTGAAACAGGATTGATGTCCATGAACGCAAATACATGCTCGTCTTCATATATTTTGATACTCGGAATTTCGCCTTTAACAATTTTACAGAAAATACAATCATCCATGCTGAACCTCCTTCCATGTTTTGGCGGCAGCATACCAAAGACCGTTCTTTCAGATCAATAACTTAAATCGTAAAACGATTTAAGTTAGAACAATATAATCCTCGATGTCGTCGGGATGCACATATTCCTCCGAGATGACCCGATCCCTGGCAGAAATACCTGACAGGTGCACGGTTTCAGCGTCTCCGGAAACAAGGGGATGCCACCAGTGTAGTTCCTGGCCTGCAGCCAGCAACCGGTAGGCACAGGTCTTGGGAAGCCAGCGAAACTTTACCACTTTGGACGGCGTCAGTTCCACGCATTCCCTGACAAGGAACATCCGGTTCTCATAGGAACGGCAGCGGCAGCGTTTGGTGTCCAGCAGATAACAGGATACGCTCGTGTAATCGATCCGGCCGGTTTTCCGGTCTTCCAGTTTCTGCAGGCAGCACAGACCGCAACCATCACATAGGGATTCCCATTCTTGACGGGTCAGTTCCGGCAGGGTTTTTGTTTTCCAGAAGGGGGCTTGATTATTCGGCATAAAACATCGAATTGAAGAACCTCGCATCAAGCTGCAAGGAATGCGCTCGCTGTTATGGTTTATGAAATGCTCGGCTAAAATGGCTTTCTGATAACCTTTTCCACTGTCACCGGGCTCGGAATCTGATTCTGTTCCAGCATGATTTTTTCTGTCTGCTGCCAGGCTTCCAGATCGATCATCCCGATACGCGTGTCCTTGAAAGGTTTTATGAGGCTGCGGGTAATCACCAGTTGCTGACGCATGATATCGGATGGCGTATCTTTGTCGAATTGTCGCAGTGTTTTCAGGACCTGCTCTTCATTTTCCGGTTCCAGGGCCTCCTCCCATCCCTGAAGCAGTGCGCTGGTAAAATTCTTGACCACATCCGGATGCGCTTCCATCATCTGCTTCGAGGTCACTACAGAGTTGGCAACAAACTTGACACCGTGGGCAGCCGGGTTGAAATAGGCCACTGACTCACCGAGATCGCCAAGTTTCTTTTCCAGAATCGGTGCCTGTGAATTCCGATACACAGGCCACACATCCACGCGCTTTTGATAAAAAGGCGTATAATCATACCGGACGCTGAAGACACTGATATCTTTTTCTGTAAGCCCTGCTTTTGCCATGAGCGTCCGCATGATGGTTTCATCGTTACCACCAAAGGTAATACCGACAACCTTTCCTTTCAGATCTTCGACACGGGTGATGTCAATATTCTCAGACCGGTATATCCATTGCAGCGGGTTGATCTGAAACAGCTGAGCAATGACGACCACGGGAGAGCCCTTGGCCAGGGCCCGGATCACCTGGTCGGCTGACGCCACACCAAAGGCCGCATAACCCAATTCCAGCTCTCGAATGGCGTCTCTTTCGGGACCCCCCTCCTTGACGGTTACATCCAGACCCCGGGCTTTAAAGTGTCCATGGACATCGGCATAGATGTCACCAATCACACTGGCATTGAAAAGCCATTTTAGCCGGTAAACGGCTGTCTCTGATGCCTCAGAAACCCTTACACCGGACAGTGAAAAACAGATGGAAAACAGGAAACAAAATACCGATATTTTTTTGATATGTCTGTTCATTTCCATTCTCCTTTTAAAATTGATAGACGATGTGAAGCTGTCTAGGTTGTTTAGACTGTCTATCTGAATATTAACCTCGTTTCCGGGTCAGTGACTTGCCCACCCTTTTTTCACGAGGTACCCGGCAATCTCCAGTAAGCCCTGGTAAACGGACAGGGTGATACCGATCAAAAACAGGGCAATGAGAATTTTTGCCAGATCGCTTTGATAAAGAGCAATGCGGATACTATATCCTATTCCAGCATTTGCCGCAATGAATTCGGCAACAATTGTGCCTGCCATGGCAAGGGTCGCACTCCCGGATATGACGGTTGTCAATTTGTTCAGATTTTCAAATGCCCGTATCTTGACTTCCAGTTGCCAGCGCATTCTCCCGGTAACACGGTAAAAATGCTCGATATCATGAATCGGTTCCGACATGATACTGATGACTGACAGCAAAATGGGAAAATAGCAGATCATGGCTGCAATCAACAGCCTAGATAAAAACCCGTCACCGAACAGGATAAAAATAATCGGTGCAATAGCCACAATGGGATAGGCCTGGACATTGTAGGCCGCCACCTTGATAAAAGATCCAAACCAGGTTGTCTGCCGCCCCAGAACGCCCACGACGATGGCCATGAAAACGGAAATGACCTGCCCAATGACAGCAACGGATATGGTATCCACCACGTCTGATACGTATCTCGTAAAAACGGTTCGAAAAGTCTGGACCAGATCTTCGAGTCCCGGAATGACATAATCGGAAAGATCCAGGAGGTATTTCACGCTGAACAGAACCAGCAGCCCGAGCAGATAGATGATAAAAAACTGATAGATGCGTCTATGAAGCATGCATGATCTCCAGCATGGTCTGTTCCAGGTGGTCTTTGGACACGGTTTGGCCGAGTTTATGATCCTGACCTTTGACCGTTACAACCTGGGGCGCTTTCTGGGGATTTCGAAAAACCAGGATTTCCCGGCAGAATTTGGATACCTCTATCACATTGTGAGAGATATATAAAAAGTAGGTATCTGGAAACATGTCTTTGATCATCAAGATGATCTTCTCCCGTGTTCGCTCATCCACATTGGCCAGGCTCTCATCCATGATGAGCAGGTGAAAATCCTGCAGCAGGTAGCGTATCAGGTTCACCCGGTTCTGCTGCCCAAGGGAAAGCTGAGAGAATCTGTTTCCCATGGTCTGGGTCATATCAAAAGAAGCGATCAGTTTATTTTTTTGATCCCTGAGGGAGGGTGGTGTTATCTTATCGAGATGTTTCCCGACACTCGACCAGTCCGGAAGCCTCTCCAGATTATAGGAATAGAGAAGATTCTGCATGCCTTCCGACCTGACGACACCCGAATAGTCACTGAAATCACCGACAATGATTCGCGCCAGGGATGTTTTACCCACTCCGGAAGGGCCAAACAGGGCATGAAACCCCGGGGTCTTCATCTGGAAAGATAGATCGTGGAACACGTCCATGGAACCATTGGGATAGCGAAAATTTATATTCTGGCATTCAAGGAACATAATATAGTCGTGTTAGGTTTTAAGTTTTAGGTTTTATGTAAGCTCCCAGCTATCAGCTACAATGAATAACGTCCGGAGGACAAATGTCAATAAATTACGCCTGAAAGGCAAATGACATCCGGAGAATAAATGACACATAGGGTATAAATGAGCAAATGTCAGCCTGGGGCACCGCATTTGAAAACAACCTCAGGGTTCCCCAATGTTTAACCACACGATATCACTTCCGGTCAACTGTCCTGTGCAGCGACTCAGAATATTGGATTCCCTGTCCCGGACACTCACGATCAGTTCCGTCAGACCCGCCAGTTCGGATTCAAGGCTCCGGGGGCTTTCCTTGTTTCGAAATCCCCTGTGTCTGAAAAAGGCATCATAGGGTTTCATGGTCAGAGATCCGCGCAGGTATTTGATCACCCATTCCACATGTGAACGGATATCGGAAAGTCCCTGTGACATCTTTTGAACCTGTTTACATGTCCGAAGACCTATGGTTATCCGAATCTGGTTTTTCTCCCAGTCATAGAGAACCGTGATGGTCGGCTCCAGTTCGAACAGGGACTTTTCAGTCTGCACAAACAGGGCCCGATTCCGGTAGAGATGGTCCTCAATATTTTTCAGACCCCAGTCCATCATGGACACGGGCTCTTTCATAAGAAATTGAATCGACGGTGTGGGTTCCGCCATCGCCGGCTGCAGGGCCACAATCCACCAAAAAGCCAAAAGACAGCCAATACAGGGTCTTATCGCATGTATCACGCGCCGTGTTTTCATCGAGAAACCTTTTGCATCAGAAGATCCCAGTCCTCATCCACCATTGCCTGGACATGCCCGATATTGTCTTCGCTCAAATGTCGAAACCGCCTCTGGGCTTTCAGGTACGCGCCCACAGTCTCATTCCCCTGATAATTAAGGGTATACGTCATGCCATTTTCTACCTCATAGAGAGGAAACATGTTACATTGAACCGCAAGCCGAGCAATTTGGATAGATTTGTCAGAAGCGATACCCCAGCCAGTGGGACATGTTGCATACACGTGCAAAAATCGAGAACCGCGGTTCATTTGCTGCGCTTTCTCAAACTTGCGCATCATGTCTTCCGGGAAAGCGATACTGGCCGTTGCCGCGTACGGTATCCGGTGGGCCGCCAGAATTTCAACGATATTCTTTTTCCGCGAACGTTTCCAGCCAGACCCGGGTGTGGTGGTAGTACGCGTTCCATAGGGAGTTGAAGAACTTCTCTGTACACCCGTGTTCATGTAGGCTTCGTTGTCATAACAAACATAAAGGATATCATCGTTTCGTTCGACTGCGCCACTCAGAGATTGCAGCCCGATATCGAATGTGCCGCCATCACCAGCCCATGCCATAACAACCGTTTCCGCATCTCCTCTCATGTCGAGTGCCGCCCGCAAACCGCTGGCCGCGGCGCCCGCGGTAGCAAAGGCTGTCTGGAGTACGGGAACCTTCAGGGAAGACTGGGGATAGGGACCCGCAATAACACCCCAGCAGCAGGCAGGTATGACAACCATGGTTTTGGGTCCCATGACCTTGAGAGCCAATTTCATGGCGACCGCCGCACCACACCCGGGACAGGCCACATGGCCGGGATGGATGAGATCGGGTTGGTTTTGATTGTTCATCATATAGCTAAGTTAAATAGTGATAAGCAATAAGCTGTATGCCTTAAGCTGCTTATTGCTTACAGCTTAGAGCTTATCGCTCCAAGTTAAGTCCAATCCACACGCTTTGTATCTCAGGCATTTCTGAGGATTTCGTCCGAAAATAGATCTCCTTCAGGGTATCACCGGTGATATCACGCCCACCCAGACCGGCAATATAGCTGTAGACCAATGGCCCCGTTTCAAAATTACAGAGTGCCGATCGAATCTCCTGTGCAAAGATACCGCCGGCACCAAAGGAGCAGTTTCTATCGACCACCGCTACTTTCGAAACACCTTTCAGTGCCCGGCGTATGGGTTCGTCCGGAAAGGGGCGAAACATTTTTATCTTCAGCATGCCGGCTTTTTCCCCCTGGGATCGCAGGTCAGACAGGGCCTGTCTGCAGGTACCCGTAACCGTGCCGCTCACCACCAGAACGATATTGGCGTCATCACATAGAACTGAATCCACATCACCATAGGTTCGTCCAAACAGTTCTGCAAAGAGCCTGTCCATTTGCCGATACAAAGTGGGTACTCTCTCCATGGCCTGCTGGATATCATGGCGCATCTCCATGTAGGCACCCGGGGGCACCATCTGCCCCAGGGCATATGGATCGGCTGTATCGAGTTTTATTTTCGCCTCCATGGGAGGTAGAAAATCATCCACCTGCTCCTGATCGGGGATATCCACGGGTTCGTATGTATGAGAAAGAAAAAAAGCGTCCAATATCACCATGACCGGCAGGTTGATCTCCTCGGCAAGCCGGTATGCCAGCAAGGTTGTATCCAAAACCTCCTGGCCGTCCTCGCAGTAGAGCTGAATCCAGCCCGTATCCCTCTGGGACAGACTGTCTGTCTGGTCCACCCAGATATTCCACCCGGGTGCCAGGGCACGATTGACCTCTGCCATGACGATGGGCAAACGTGCCCCCGAAGCCCAGTGCAGAAGTTCATGCATGTAGGCAAGCCCCTGACCGGACGTGGCCGTGAAGGTTCGCACCCCCCCACTGGCGGCGCCGATAACAGACGCCATGGCCGAGTGTTCACTCTCGACACACATGAATCGTGCCGCCAGTCTCCCGCTGGAACACTGTTCTGAAATAGCCTCCACGATATGTGTCTGGGGCGTAATCGGGTAAGCCGAAACTACCTGGACCCTTGCCAGGCGAACAGCCTCGGAAACAGCGTGACTTCCCTCAAGAACCTGTTTCATGTTCCGCTTCCTCCAGGGTCATGACGCCTCTTGGACATTCGACGACACAGATGCCACAGCCTTTACAGTAGTCCATATCGATCCCCCGGGTATCCTCGACAAAAACCGCTGTTTCAGGACAGAACAGACGGCAGTTATCACAATCGTTGCAAATACCACAGTTAAAGCACCGGCCGGCTTCGTTAGATGCCGACCGGGTCGTAAAATCAGACCGGTAATCTGAAAAGGATGCCTTGCGTTCCCTGGGTCCGTCGATCACGGGCTCTGTCCTGTCTGCTGGTAGAAAATAGGCTGTATTTATATCATGGTAGTCGACAATCTGTGGGTGTCTCCGCCGCAATACATCGTTCTTCAGATAGCTTTCCATGGACAATGCAGGACCCTGGCCCACCCGGCAGTCTGCCAGTCTTTTTTCAACAGAGGCCCATCCCTCCTGAAAAAAGCTGTCGATGGCCATGGCCGCCTGTTTACCCGATGCAACAGCATCGCTGACACTTAGCACCTGGTTGACCAGGTCGCCGCCCCTGACAACAGGCAAGCCGTCATTCGTCAAGCTGCAGTGGCTCAGTTGCAAACGACTCCCATGCTCAGCTTGCTGCCACGAATTTTCCACTTCAGCACCGATGGCGGTGAACACCTGCTGCACGTGCAGGTTTTCCTGATCATCCCGTATGGGAATCACACGCGCTCGGCCGCTGTCTGTTTCAACGCCATCGGTCACCATTTTCTGTAATCGGAGGGTAATACCCCGGGCGTCTCTATCCATCCGAACCGGGATGGTCAGTTCCCGAATATCGACTCCCTCCTGTTGCGCCAAAACGATTTCCTTTCTAAAGGCCGGCATATCTTCAATTCGCCTGCGGTAAAGAATGATTGGATGCGAACCCAGGCGGACCAGTGAGCGGGCAACATCGATGGCAGTGTTGCCACCCCCAATAACGGCGGTCACGCCCCTGAAGGCACCTGGGTTACCATTGCGTATGTCTTTTAGAAAGGTAAGCCCGTCCAGGGCCTGATCATCGCCTGTGATTTGCATCCGGATCGGTTGCGCCCGGCCGCATCCGACAAAGATCGCGTGGTAACGTTCCCCGGCTGTCTCCAGAAATGATGTTGAAACTTTCTGACCGCAGTTAATCTGCACCCCCAGGTTTTCAATCCGTTCTATTTCATGTTTTAATGTCGCGATGGGTAATCGATAGGCGGGAATCCCCCAGCGCAGGAGTCCACCCGGTTCTTTTTCAGCCTCGTACACATCACAGCGATATCCCAGGCGGCAGAAAAAATAAGCTGCGCTCAGCCCGGACGGTCCGGAGCCGATCACGGCCACATGTCTGCCATTGGCTTGGGCTTTTGGAATCGATGGCAGCATCTTCTCCCTGGTGCCCCAACAGCCAATAAAGCGCTCAAGCGCATTGATGGCCAGGGCTGAGTCCAGATGAGATCGGTTGCAGGCAGACTCACATGAGTGAAAACATACATGACCACAAACAGAGGGGAATGGATTTTCTTTCAGTATGGTTTCCAGGGCTTCCCTGAATTGACCCCGGGATACCAGAAGCTCAATATGGGGAATATCTTCTCCAGCCGGGCAAGCAGCACTACAGGGGGAGGTTCTGCCGATATAAACCGGCTTCATATATCGCCATGAGCCCGTTTTATTGATCCGCGATGATATTCTCGACCGGGAAATGTGCAGCCGACCTTTGGAATCCTTGTCTATCTTCCCCGTCAATGCTCAGCCCCTTTTCTGCTTACCGGCTTGTGGTAACTCCTGAAATATTACGGTCTCAAAGGCCTCCAGAGCGGCCTGTGCATTCTTTTCCGGCTCCAGGGAAATATCCGCCTTGATCGTATCCATGACAATATCGATGGGCGGCATTTCCATAATCCTTGCAAAAGCACCGATCATGGCTGTGTTAACCATGGGATGGGTCCGGGTGCCCAGATTATTTTCCAGGGCAATCCGGGTCGCATCAACGGATGCCAGGCGAAATGCTGAAAACAGATGGCTGAAATCATCGTCTGTCGGTGCATTCAGAAGCGCCCAGCCACCCGGTTGCATGCCCTGGGTGACCGCCACGGTTTGCATCAGACGGCAATCCTGAACCAGGATATGATGGGGTGTGGTAATGGTTGTTCGTGCAAGAATTTTTTCTGACCCGATTCTAAGGTAGGCTTCCACCGGAGCACCACGCCTCTCCACACCAAAAGAAGGGAAAGACTGGACATAAAATCCGGCCTGAAAAAAAGCCTTTGCCAGCAGAATCGCCGCCACCACGGTCCCCTGTCCCCCGCGCCCGTGAAACCTTATTTCTTGCATACCCTATATCCTTGGGAGATCATTTACACTTCGTGCGAAATTAGCGCTGCGCGCGTCATTACGCCTGCGGCTGTCATTTGGCCTGCGGACCCTGTTTAGCTTTTTAGGGGTTTAGGCTGAAGACTGTTAGGTGCGTTTCGCATACTGCTGTCAGCTACCCTCGAACCCTATAAACTTGGTTGCTTTGTTCATTGAGTTTATTGTGTTTATTGCGTTGCTTATAGCCCACAACATATAGCTTTTAACCCGTTTCCGTTTCATCAACCCAATGAACCCAAAAAACTCAACAAACACAATGAACCCTATTCCCCTCAAACCCTTTTTTTATACCACCAAACGATGCATCTTGCCAGAAAACCGTTTCTCAAAAAAAGCTTCCATGCTTTGGGAACAGCGGGCCAGTTTTTCAACATCAATTCCGGTTTGAATCCCATAGGTGTGCAGGAAGTTTGCCAGATCTTCCGTGGCAATATTCCCAGTGGCCCCAGGCGCAAACGGACAGCCTCCCATACCAGCCAGAGAGGCATCAAAATGTCGAATCCCATATTTCAGAGCTGTCTGGACATTAACGAGTGCCAATCCTCTTGTATCATGGAGGTGGAGCGCAATCTTTAGATCGCCCACCACCGGACGTATTCTTTCCATGATGGTATGGATTTTTACCGGATCTGCCATACCGGTGGTATCGCCAAGAATCAGAATCTCGATGCCCTGATCCATGTAGCCATCCACGATGCGCTGAATCCGTTCAAATGGTATGACCTCTTCATTGAGATACCCAAAAGCACATTGAACGCCTGCACGGATGACCATGCCCATTTCCTTTGAAAGACGAATCATAAGGCCAACCTGGGCCATGGCTTCCTTTAATGTCATATTCACATTCCTGCGACTGTGCGCTTCACTGGCCGACATGGAAACCTCAATAGATTTAAGACCGGCCGCGGCAACACGCTCGACCCCTTTTATATTCAAGGCCAGGCCATTGTAAACAATGCCTTGTCGCTTGGGCAACTGTGCCACCAACAGGTCTGCATCCGCCATCTGGGGAAGAATGCCAGGGTTTACAAAAGAAGCCACCTGTATCTCCCGTAACCCTGCCCCCACAAGACCTGAAATAAGATCTATTTTCTGTTGTGTGGGAAGAATCTTGGTCTCGGATTGCAGCCCGTCCCTGGGTCCTACCTCCATAATGGTAACCCTATCAGGCATTGCTGAACCCTTGGTCTGACTTTCCCCCTGGTTTTGACTAAAATCATCCATACCCAATAGATCCGTTTCTAATTTTCTCCCAATAGGGTCAAAGCACCCGCGTTATCTATGCGCTAAACCCGTCACTAAAATAACGACGCGGTCACGTCTGATGAAATCGTGCAACAATTTTATAAACATATGGAACGATTATGGAAGGGTCAAGACAAATGTCTTACACAGTGAAAAATCCCTTGACGGAATGGATGTGGTGACGGTACTCAATGCCACTGTCTAATCGGATAACATACCCAACACTGATGAACTCGCAAAAAGTCAGAATTAGACGGTTTCGAAAAAAGTTCAAATTCAAGGCGTGCAAGTTTTGTAATCATGAGGTGTACGTATCGTATGTTGAATGATTACGAAATGCAACATAACGCAGACGTTGGACTTTTTACGAAATCGTCAACACTTGGCGTTCAACAAATTCAAATATCACAAAATCAACTCATGGACACAAATCTTCAATCCCTTGACAAGCCATTAAACATCTGTCTCATCAGCTACAGGAGCAACCCCCATAGTGGTGGTCAGGGTGTCTATTTAAAAAATCTTTCAAGAGCCCTCAAGGATCTGGGGCATGAGGTGGATATCCTTTCGGGACCTCCGGATCCCTTGATTGACCCGGACATCCCCCTGGTCACGCTGCCATGCCTCGATCTTTACAACCCCGAGGACCCCTTTCGGATCCCTTCTCTGAAAGAGTTGTCCAACCCCATCAACCTGTTGGAATGGATTTCCGTTTCCACCATGGGATTCCCGGAGATGTTCACCTTCGGTCTCCGCGCATATCATTATTTGAGAAATCGTCTCCATCGCTATGACATCGTCCATGACAATCAGAGCCTGTCTTACGGTATCTGGGCCATCAAACAGCGGGTCCCCACCGTTGCCACCATCCATCACCCCATCACGGTGGACCGCGATCTTGCCATTCGGAGTGTTCGGGCATACTGGAAAAAACAGAAATACCTGCGATGGCATTCCTTTCTGCGAATGCAGCGAATCGTTTCCAGAAGGTTTTCCCACATCATTACGGTATCGAAATCGGCCAGAAACGACATCGGGCAGGATTTTAAGATCCCTTTGAAGCGCTTTCGTGTGGTTCCCAATGGCATCAACACCGATCAATTTTACCCGCTGCCGGAGATCCAACGGGAAAAGAATCGCCTGATCGTCACCAACAGTGCCGACATCCCCTTGAAAGGCCTCTATTACCTCCTTCAGGCGGTTGCCGATCTTTCACCTAAATACAGTCTCAAGCTGGTGGTGATCGGCACCCCCAAGAAAAACAGCGGCATCGAAAAAAAGATTCAGGAACTCAATATCGGCCATCTCATCAAGTTCACGGGCCGCATCGACCATGTGGAATTCGTCCGGCAGTATGCCAAAGCATCCATTGCCGTCATACCTTCCCTTTACGAAGGTTTTGGAATCCCGGCCGGCGAAGCCATGGCATGCGGTGTCCCGGTGGTCAGCACAACCGGCGGCGCTCTCCCGGAAGTCGTGGGAGATGCCGGTGTCCTGGTACCACCTGCCGATCCACAAGCCATGGGCAAGGCCATTCAGAACCTGATGGACAACCCGGATCATGCTATACGGCTGGGGCAAAAAGGTTTCGAACGTATTCAGAATCAGTTTACCTGGAAAAGGGCTGCGGAAAAGACCGTGGCATGCTACCGGGAGGCCATCCATGATCACCATCGATTTTAGCCGGATCCCTATGGACCCGGGCTCTCGTATCCTCGATATCGGATGCGGAAGCGGTCGGCATACCTGTGAAGCCTATCGCTACAGGGATGCCTTTGTTATCGGGGCAGATCTCGCCATTGACGATGTCATGGAAGCCAGGGGTCGTTTGCGGTTTCACGATCAATTGGGAGAACACGGCGGCGGTTCCTGGCAGTTGAATATCGCCGACATCCGTCACCTGCCCTATAAACGTCATGCATTCGATCTGCTTATCTGCTCGGAGGTGATGGAGCACATCCCGGATGAAAAACAGGCTGCCCTGGAACTGGCCAGAATCCTCAAACCCGGGAAACACCTGGCTCTCTCCGTTCCGCGCTACATACCGGAACGCATCTGCTGGATACTGTCTCATGAATATCACATGGCCAACCAGGGACACATCCGGATATATCACAGAAAAGAGATCATCAACCTGCTGGAATCAGTCGGCTTCACTCTTCAGGGGTCCCATTTTGCCCACAGCCTTCACAGCCCCTACTGGTGGCTCAAATGCAGCGTGGGCCCCACCCGGGATAATCACCCCCTGGTCAGGGCATACCACCGGTTTTTAACCTGGGATATCATGAAAAAACCCCGCTTGACCCATCTTCTGGATCAGCTTCTCAATCCGCTTATGGGAAAAAGTCTGGTGCTCTATTTCAGGAAAAATGCCTGACCGGAACATTTTATACCGCTTGTCATAATAATGTTCCGAAAATAGGATGGCGGTATAAGGGGTTGTAGCAGAAAAACGATCCTCAATCGGAACGTTTTTCTGACATCCCCTATATGATCTAAGGTCTTAAAAAGAATGAATAAAACAGAAAACTACCCTCCGTTGATGCTTTCATGGACAGTCTGGGGCCTGGGTGCCGTTCTCTACCTCATTGGATTTTACCAACGCGTAGCCCCGGCAGTCATGACCTCGGAGCTTATGATGTCTTTCAACATCGGTGCCGCCGGGCTGGGCAACCTATCCGGTATTTATTTTTACAGTTATGTGGCCATGCAGGTGCCCACCGGCATTCTTGCCGATCGTTGGGGGCCTCGACGTCTGCTCAGCGTTGGCGCTTTGCTTGCCGGAGCAGGCACTCTGGTTTTTGCCATGGCTCCCAGTTTCATATGGGCGGGCATGGGACGTCTGTTGATTGGAGGGTCGGTGGCTGTGGCATTTGTCGCGATGCTGAAACTTGCCGCACATTGGTTTGCCCCTCGTCAATTTGCCTTGACTTCGGGCTTGGCGCTTTTTTGCGGACTTATCGGAGCTGTTTTTGCTGGGGTCCCCCTGAGGCTCCTGGTCAGCACAATGGGGTGGCGCCCTGTAATGCTACTGTCAGGGTTGGCCACCCTTTTTATTGCAGGCCTCATTTGGTTGCTGGTACGTGATGATCCTGGAGAGAAAGGGTATACCTCATACGCCTATGCGGTTTCTGGAGTAACACCACGCACAGGGTTTATGACCGATATAAAAGAGATTTTCAAGCACCGCAATGCCTGGTTGTTATGCTTCATCCCTGGAGGAATTGTGGGTAGTGTGCTGACTTTTTCCGGTCTCTGGGGTGTTCCGTTCTTGACAACCCACTATGGCTTGTCCCAGGCGGGTGCCGCTGCTTTATGTTCATCGCTTCTGGTTGCCTGGGCTGTAGGCGGTCCTGTTTTCGGTGCCCTGTCCGATCGTATGGGAAGGCGGAAACCCCTTTATGTGTCAGGTTGTATCATTGGAGTCCTTGCCTGGATGGTAATAATCTTAGTTCCGGGACTGTCGTTGAATGTTCTCACGGTTTTGCTTTTGTGTGCCGGATTTTCCTCCGGGTGCATGATAATCGGCTTTGCCTTTGTCAAGGAATCTGTTCCGCCTTTTCTTGCCGGCACTGCCTCAGGTATCTACAATATGGGGGTAATGCTTGGCCCCATGATTCTCCAGCCTGTCGTCGGGATCGTTCTGGATCTTCACTGGCAGGGGCACAACGTTGATAGTATAAAGCATTACAGTCTCGATGCTTACCAGCTTGGTTTTTCCTTTATGCTGGTCTGGCTTGTATTGGGGGCAATTCTCATCCTGTTTACGATTGAAACCCGGTGTGAGCAAATGGAGTAGCCTAGTGTACAAATCGGATAATTATCCTAAAATGGTTTTAAGGTCCGCTTCAGCTGATGTGATCGGTTTGATTTCAAAATTATCTACAAGCGTTTGCAGGACATTCGGGGTAATAAAGGCTGGCAGAGAAGGCCCTAAGCGGATATCTTTAATGCCAAGATGAAGCAGTGCCAGTAAAACGCAAACAGCCTTTTGCTCATACCAGGAAATAATCATAGAAAGCGGCAATTCATTGACTCCTATGTCAAATGCGCTTGAAAGCGCAAGGGCAATTTGAACAGCTGAATAGGCATCATTGCACTGCCCGGCATCTAAAAGACGCGGTATGCCGCCGATATCGCCCAGATCCTGGTCAAAGAAGCGGTATTTACCGCAGGCAAGTGTCAAGACAATGCAATTCTTGGGCACTTTTTCAACAAACTCAGTGTAGTAATTTCGGCCGGGTTTGGCACCATCACAACCAGCCACCAGAAAGAAATGTTTTATATCACCTGATTTAACGGCTTCGATGACCTTGTCGGCAACACCCAGAACGGCATTGCGGGCAAAACCGACGGTGACCTCCTGTGTGACATGATCTTCCTCAAAACCTGGAAGCGCTAAAGCTCTATCGATAACCGGCTGAAAATTAAGGTCCGGGATATGAGGTATGTCCGGCCAGCCAACCATGCCGCTAGTAAATAGGTTTTCTTTATAGTCATTTTTAGGCCGCTGGATACAATTGGTGGTCATCAGAATGGCACCCGGAAAATCGGAAAATTCTTTGGTTTGTTTTTGCCAGGCAGTACCAAATTGACCGTAGAAATGTGGATACGCCTTTAACTTGGGGTAACCATGTGTCGAGAGCATCTCGCCGTGGGAGTAGATGTTAATGCCTTTTCCTTGTGTTTGTTTTAAAAGTGCCTCAAGATCGTTCATGTCGTGCCCTGAGACAAGAATGGCCTTTCCCTTCTTATATCCCAGCGGAACCTTTGTCGGTACAGGATGGCCAAATTTTTCCGTATTGCCTGCATCAAGAAGCTCCATGGCTTTATAGGCGGCCCCACCACATCTAAGCGCCATCTGGACCCAGTCTTCAACACCCAGATCATCGCCCTGAATAGCAGCCAGTCCCTCATGCACATATGCGTATACACTTTCATCTTCCTTTCCTAAAATCAGCGCATGGTCCGTGTAAGCACTAACGCCCTTGATTCCATAGAGCACGGTATGTTTTAAGGATAAGATATCCGGGTTATCACCTGGATACGATTTTATTCCGACCTGTTCCCCTTGTCTCACCAACGCTTCCAAACCGGTTTTTGCTTGAAAAACAGCAGGCCCGTCAAGCCATCCATTATTACCGCCGGCAGCCTCAACTTGTGTTTTTAATTTTTCACGCAAGCGAATGGATTTCTCTATCAAATCCACAAATCGATCAGGGTCAAAATCAACATTTGTCAGGGTGGAGAAGGCTGCCTTGACCGTGAAAACATTGACATCATTGTCTGAAACACCCACTTTTCGCCCTTCCACGGCAACTTGTGACAGTCCCATTAATGAATAAAGAAGCAGATCCTGCAAAGCTGCAATTTCCGGTAATTTTCCACAAACACCCTGTACGGTGCAACCTGTCCCCTTAGCGGTTTGTTCACACTGGTAACAAAACATAGCGGCTCTCCTTGTTAGCTGTTTGAATATTTAAGAATCGAATTGGGTTGGTTTCATTCCGCGCCTCCTGTAGCGCTTACCTTGAAAAGGCTCACAAGCGAAAAGATCAAATTCCATATGTTCTAAAACGATTTACGCCTTTGCTATGTAAAGCAGGCGCTAATATCGAATTCATTTCTCGTCGGACGTTTCATTGCTTTGGTTCGATGAAGGCTCCTCACTGCCATACACCTCAATATAGGCGTCATGCGTGGTGCAACCTTTTTCCCAATGATCCCTCACTTTCTTGCCGATAAAGGAATCCGGATATTTACGTCCAATGT
Organism: uncultured delta proteobacterium; assembly: GCA_963842925.1. Classification (GTDB taxonomy): domain Bacteria; phylum Desulfobacterota; class Desulfobacteria; order Desulfobacterales; family B30-G6; genus B30-G6. The sequence goes on along the minus strand of CAWJIL010000011.1, from coordinate 8,440 downwards.
TGCAGCCTGGGCAGATTTTGCTCCATCCCGCCATCATTTTTTTAATTTCCACCTTCGTCTCCTTTCATTAGGTTCACTCACCTGGTAAATAAAAAATTCACTCGCTAACCCCGCAGCAAGCTGCGGGGAATGCGCTCGCTATGGGCAATGGCTTCGATAATCTCTTTCATGGCATACCTCCTGCTTTATCTTTCGAGCTTCGGATAATGTTTCTTTTTTGGGCCATTTCCAATCATTTGAAGTGTGACCGGCTAAACGAGAACCGTCCATGACGGGCAACTGAATAATAGATAATCAAACTTCATGCCATAAAAGCCATGTCATGATATGTTTTGTTCAAGATATTGATTTCATTATATTTTATCTTTCCACAAGCATGCCTATCGGTGGAAAAAGGGGTCCGCAACAATGGTTATATATGGCCAATGGTTATATATAACCACACTTTTGGCGTTATTGACTGAGAATGGGATGGTCATCAAGGAGGAAGAAGAAATGGGTAAGTGATATCAACTATATTCTAAATATTTCCTAACCGACGTTTATCCCAAATATGGATCAACTTTTTTGGAGATGATCCATATCAATAGACTGCAATGGGTTAGGAAGTTGAAGATTACAACAAATTCAGAGATAGCGCGGTTTTGGAGCCTTTATGAGTAAACTTCAGATTCGCTAATCTCTGATGGGAAGGGTCAAGTCATTACTGATACAGCATCGTCCACAGCAGCAAGACAGTCTTCATGAATGGCTCCGCCGGTCAAGGCCTGGGTTGAAAAGGCGATCTTGAGTCTGCCTGGATCGGCACCCACCTCTTCAATAAAAGGTCTTGCCGGTGCCGGTGCCAAATACGGGTCACCGATGTCAGGTCCGCAGGTGGCATCCAGCAGCATTGCGGAGTCCCGGACAGAACGGCAAACAGCATGCTCGCAGACAAGTCCTGATATGATGTCGCCAAAATCGGGCCCAAGCGGGTTGCGTGCACGGGTCGGTTTCAAGCCGAACGCGCCGCAGCACGAAGCGGGAATTCGAATGGATTCACCTTTTCGACCCGCTCAATGGCTGCCTCTACCAATTCCAAGGGCTTTATTTCTTTGCGATGTATCAACGCAGCCTGGGCTGTCGCATCCAGGCCCAGTATCTCTTCAAAATTTGACATTTGCTTATCTCCAGTCAGCGTTACTTCGGGGCAGTCGTTGACAAAAAACCGGCACCAAATGATTTGGCTTTGTCCAGTATCTTCGGGTCATTTGCTGCTGATTTCCGATCAATTCCTGTTTCATATTGATGCCAATGATTTTCATAGGTTTTCCTTTCCGGTTGGTAAAATGGTTAAAAGATATTTGGCAACATGGCTGCTGGTTTTTGACTTTACCGCGCAAGGTGTGATATAAACGTTGCATCTTTTATATTTAATTTTATTAATTAGTTAGAACAGATTGAAACTGCCATGAAACAACGCATCTTCAAGCCGGAACACGAAATGTTCCGAAAATCATTTAAAGGATATTTAAAGGATAAAATTATCCCCTTTTACGATGATTGGGAAGAAGCCGGAACAACACCCAGGGAGGTGTGGCTGGAAGCGGGTAAAAATGGCTGGTTGTGTACCAAGGCCGAGGAACGCTACGGTGGACCGGGAGGCGATTTCCTGTATTCTGTCGTCATCACCGAAGAACTCTATTATCACGCCTTAAATGGCCTTTTCTGGGGGGTACACAGTGATATATTTCTTCCTTACCTTGAATCATACGCCACTGAACAACAAAAACAAAAATGGATACCCAGATGCATAACAGGGGAATGCATACTGGCCCTTGCCATGACAGAGCCCGGAGTGGGTTCGGATATCGCCCGACTCACCACGACCGCCCGTCGAGAAGATGACAATTTTATCGTGAACGGAACCAAAACATTCATCAGCAACGGGCAGTTGGCTGGCTTGTGCATCGTGGCGGTACGAACATCCGATACAGACCGACCCCACGACGGGATCAGCCTGCTACTCGTCGAGACAGATCGAAAGGGCTACCACAGGGGTGCAAACCTGAACAAAATCGGTTTGCATGCACAGGATACTTCTGAGATCTTTTTTGACGCGTGTCGGGTTCCGATTGAAAACCTTCTGGGTGTTGAAGGCAGCGGCTTCAAATACCTGATGGAAAATCTGCAGCAGGAGCGGCTTTTGCTTGCCATCGGTGCCTGTGCCGCAGCCAGGGGTGCTTTTCATATAACCTTAAAATATGTAAAAAAGCGTCGGGCTTTCGGAAAAGCCATCGGTGAATTTCAGAACACCCGTTTTCGTATGGCAGAGATGGCCACCAAAATTCAACTGGCTCGCTCTTTCCTGGATGATTTGATTCCAAGACATATGGCGGGTGAAGATATCGTCAGTGAAGTCAGCATGGCCAAGTACTGGATGACGGATTTGCAGTTTGAAGTCGCCCATCGTTGCCTGCAGTTCTTCGGCGGTTATGGGTACATGAAGGAATTTCCCATTTCACGGTATTTTGTCGACGCCCGGGTCCAGAGCATTTATGGCGGGGCAAACGAAATCATGAAAGAGCTCATTGCCCGTCGATTGGGCCTCTGAGGAATTAATCCGATTCTTTCAGATGCATGAAATTTCCGGCTTAAGGCCATACCGGCAATTTCCCCAAGGGATTTAGGCAATAGACATTTATTAGATAGATTCTATTTAAATCCCGGAGGAGCCACAAACCCACCCATTGTTTCTTCCAACAATCCGGCAAATTGAATCGATGTTTTGTCCTCAAGATAGGGACCGACAATTTGAATCCCCACCGGCAGACCATTTTTCGCCAATCCCACCGGGGCAATTGTGGCCGGCAAATAAGTCACGCAGGTCAAGCCTGCCCAACCCAGAAGCGTGTCCGCATAAGGACCGCGATTCTGGTTTACGGTCAGGGTTCGGTCAAAAAATGGGCTGTGATCATGCGGGAAAGCCGTTACCGGTGCAGCAGGACAAAGAAATATGTCGAATTTTGTAAAAAATTCAGCCCATTTCTCTCTCAATTTCAATCGTTCATAATTAAGGGATAACCAGTTACGGTGCAAGAGGGTTGTTCCTCTTACCCACTGGGCTCGATAGTCTTTGTCCGTTTCCAGCAGATTCGGGGTTTCTGCCAAAGCCTGGTCAAAAATATCCCGGGGCAAGCCAGGGCTGGATACTGCCGAAAGCAGCTGGGTGTATACTTCATGGCTCTTGGCAAAGTCGATATCCGGTTTTTTTTCCTGGATCCTCACGCCACATTTTGTCAATTCGTCTACGGCCCTCTGGAGAGCGTCACCCACAAGGGTGTCAACCGGGAAAACAGGGTCATCCAACCATATAGCTATTTTGAAGTCCTGAAGACGCTTTTTTCGTGCTGGTGGGAGATGGATGTTCCAGGCGGTTTTCAGATATGCTGGTGGAGCGACAATCACATCTAAACTCAAGTCCAGATCTTTGGCGCTACGAGCCAGCGGACCAACGACCGCGATATCGCCTGACAATGAGTATGCCCCTTTAAATATACCGGGAGGCGGCGGGATATGCCCCCGTATGGGAACGATGCCAAAAGAAGGTTTATGACCGAAAACGCCGCAAAAATGGGCCGGCGTGCGAATAGAACCCCCAATGTCGCTACCTATTTCAAGACCGGTCAAACCTGAGGCCAGGACCGCCGCCGACCCCCCCGACGAGCCGCCTGTGGTTTTTGAAACATCCCAGGGATTGTTTGTCTGGCCATAGTCGTCGTTATAACTTTGAAAATCCATGGCGTAAAAAGGCAGATTTGTTTTTCCGAACACGATTGCCCCCGCATCGATCAAGGCCTGGACAACATCGGCATGCCTGTCCGGCAGGTGGTTTTTCAATTCCGGAGCCCCTGACGTACAGGGCATACCGCTTACTTCGATTGAATCTTTGATGGTGATGGGAACCCCATGCAACACCCCCCAGTTTTCATCTTTGGAAAGTGCATCATCAGCCTGGCGTGCCCGGTGGCGGGCATTCTCAAAGTCAGTGGCCACAATGGCGTTTATGGACGGATTCAAGCGCTCAAACCTTTCCATGTACAACTCGAGCAATTCAAGGGAACTTATGCGCCGGCCCCGAATGGACCCGGCCAATTCGGTGGCCGACTGAAAGGCGAGTTCCTTCATAATTGATTCCTCCATGTTACCCCCACAATTGCAACATTGGGGTTTTACTAGCTGTAAACCTCAGGTTTGGGTGTAAACACCACCGCCGGTCTGATTTTTTTGGAATATCTGAATCCATGGGCTTCTTTTTGGTCATTGTATTTTTTTTGCAATTCAGACAGGGCGCCAATTTCCAGGGCAAACATGGGACAGGCCTCGACACAGATGGCCGTTTTTCCCTCATTCAGTCGCTCCAGACAAAAATCGCATTTCTGCATTTTGGCATTGTCTTCCGGACCGAACTGCGGTGATCGGCTAAGACAGGCTTTTAAACAGGGCGTGTTCCTGCATTTTTCCCTACCCAGACATCTTTCCTGGTCAACCACCACGATACCGTCCGATTCTCTTTTTGATATGGCCTTCACCGGGCAGACAGCCATGCATGCCGGTAATTCGCACTGGTGGCAGGGTATGGCTGCAAAGGCCAGAAAGAGGTTGGGGAAGGTTCCCTTTTCCACGGTTTTTATCTGCATCCAGTTGACGCTACCGGTCTGGTGATCATGCCAGTCTTTGCAGGCAACCGCACAGGTGTAGCAGCCGATGCAGCGGGTCTGATTAAAATAAAATCCCAATTGTGTCATGCTTGTCTCCAACTAAAATATAATTTCCCCAAACCATACGAGAGGCTGTCTTTAGCCCTCAGGTGACAGTTCCACCTGGACCAAGGCGCTGTTCATGGGATGGGCGCCCCCGGGGGATGGGTCATCACAGGTCAGCACATTGGCACAGCCCCCGTGATCGATGCCGTTTTCGTCCGGATCGTACCAGGCCCCCTGCTTGATCTCCACCACACCGGGCATAATCCGTTCGGTCACTCTGGCCGGAATACGAACCCGGCCACGGTCGTTGAACACATCCACCAGGGTTTTGTTGTCGATGCCGCGGATCAGGGCATCGCTGGGGTTGATCCATACTTCGTGCTGACCGATTTCCCTGCACCAGGGCACATTGTGCCAGGTAGAGTGGGCCCGTTTTTTGTCGTGGGAGGTCAGCAGCTGCAGGGGATACTGCTTGCTCAGGGGCCCGTCGTGACTTTCCGCGTGGGGCATGTATTTGGGGATGGGTGGAACCTTGGGATCATCCATTTCCGCCAGGTGCGCGCAGTAGATTTCAATTTTGCCGGACAAGGTCGGAAACGGTGCCTTGTCAGGATCTTCAATCTGATCCCGGAATGAGACAATCGGCTCCTTCAGCTTGATCTTTAGAACACCGTCACGTTTCATGGCATCGTAGTCGGGAATATCGTTTCTGCCTGCGGTAATGCCCTGTAAAATCTCGTCTTCCGTAAAATTGAACATCATGGGCGATATTTCCAGTTTCCGGGAAATCTCCCGGCAGATATCCAGATCCGACTTGGATTCATACAGGGGGTCCACGGCCTTGTTCAAATAGATATAGTAGGCGCCCCCAGCCAGGGAGGGGCAATATCGCTGCGTTCCATAAATGTGTTGACCGGCAGAACAATGTCGGCAAATTTTGCAGTGGGGGTCATGAACTGCTCGTGCACCACCAGAAAATCGAGCGCCCTCAAGGCTTCTTCCCCCCGGCGCGTGTTGGGGTGCTGGTTCAGAAAATTACTGGCCACCACATAAGCCATTTTTATATCGGCCGGATACCCACCGTTCTTTCCCCGCAGGATAGCATCGTACACCTTGGAGTTGTGGATGCGGGCACCGTTGGGGTTGGTTCCGCCGTAAAGTTTATAAAGCGAATACTTCCTGGGGGCTGCCCCGTCTTCCACGGGATTGCCCGTGCTTTTGGGTTTTGCCTGATCCGGATGTGCCATCACTTTTTTGTGACTGAACTCCCTGCTGGAGTATGCCCGCATAAATCCCGCCGCATAGCCGCCGTGAATGCCGATATTTCCGGTTATAGCCGTCAGCACGTTGGCAGCCCTGGAATACTGCTCCCCAAAAGCTGCCCGGGCAGGGGCCCACCCGGCAATCAGGGCAGCCGGTTTGCTCTGGGCATACTCCCGGGCGAGATCTGCGATGACCTCGGCAGGAACGGTGCTGATAGACTCGGCCCATTGGGGTGTTTTTGGAATACCGTCCTCAATACCGAACAGATAGTCGGTATAGGTTTCAATACCCACGGTGTGTTTATCAATAAAGGCCTTATCCTGGAGGTTTTCCTTGAGAATTACGTAGGCCATGGCGATGAGTACGGCGCTGTCGGTCCCGGGGCGGATGGGAATCCACTGGTGGGCAAATGTGGCCGCTGAATCGGAAAACCGGGGATCCACCACCACGATTTTGATTCCTTTTTCCCGAACCTTTGCAAGCATCAGACTGGTTCCAGGGTCTTGGACCGTCACAGCCGGGTTCCAACCCCACAAAACCACCAGTTTTGCGTTTAACAGATCCTCTCTTGAGTTGCCGGTGCGTATGGTCCCATAGGTGGCCATGGACGCATACATAGCCGCTTCATACGACGCAATCCCCCAGGTGCGCGTAAAACCGCCGAATTCCTGAAGCATGGCACCCACCGGAAGATGACCATGCAGCATGCCCTGGTTCCCACCGCTGGCCATTAACAAGATAGCTGCGTTACCATAGGTCTTTTTGATGTGCTCAAGCCTGCCGGCAACCTCATTTAAAGCCACATCCCAGGCAATACGTTCGAACTTTCCCTGGCCTCTTTTTCCCACCCGCCGTAGAGGATACTTCAGGCGGTCCGGTGCATAGAGTCGCTGCCGATACGCACGCCCCCGCATACACGCCCGGATCTGGGGATCTTCCCCGGTATCGCTTTCCAATCGAATGATCTTTCCATCTTTGACATGGGCCTTTAAAACACATCGGCCGCCGCAGTCATGGCAGCAACCGGTGTTGACAATTGTAACGTCCTTGTCCTGATGAACTTCAGAATTATTCATAGTTTGTCCTTTGACAGGTATCATCATCGAACCTTCAAACCCTTTAATTACATCCCTTCAAACTTACAGATAATATCACTCATGACTTCGTTGGCACCACCGCCATTTCGATACGGATCCTTTTCAGCCTTTTAGGGGTTTATGCTGTAGCCTGTTAGCTGCCCATTGCTGTCAGCTTTCAGCCACACTCCAAGCCTGGTATCACCCTATGACCCTCGAACCCTTTAGATGGTATCATACCGTCTCCTGAAATGGATTACAAATAGGCATTTTCAATTGTGGGAAAATTTTGGGAACATTGCTGGGAAGTGAATTGTTTGGTTTCGGATCTAAAAAACAAACAAAGGTAAAGCTATAAGACTGAGGAGCGATCCCTGAGCGGACGGATGAGAAAACTGGGTGTTAGGGTAGAACGAACCCTGGGCCCCTTGAATCCTTGAATCCTTCATTTGGATCAACTTTTTTAGAGATGATCCAAATGTTATTATACGCAAGATAGTCTAACCCGAACATTTGATGAAACTTCCGGGTCAGGCGGATGGTCTGACACGTGCTCGGTCCCCTTTGCCTTTTGGGGCGAAAGCCAGGCAAAGGCGCTTTTGGCAATTCGGCTGTTTTGTTTACGGCCATTCCCACCCGGATGTCTGCGTTGTCTGCCCGGAAGAGGTTTTGCGCTGCGTGGCCTTGGTTGACCGCTGGCGTTTGTCATGGGGGCATGATAATGAAAATCTGCCAGAGTGCGCGCTCCACCGGCGTCCCCATAACCCCGTGGATAGCCCTGACCATCTGCCTGTCCTCATCGGTTACCAGGGTATATGCCTGGCCGCTGTTTTCAGCCCGGCCGGTTCTCCCAATACGATGAATGTAGGTATCCGGGGTAGAGGGCATATCATAGTTGATAACATGGGAAATATTGGACACGTCGATGGCACGGGCTGCAATGTGGGTGGCCACCAGCACCTGATACTTGCCCGATTTGAAACCGTTCATGGCATCCTGCCGCCGCGACTGGGAAAGGTTTCCCTGCAAGGAAGTTGAGCGATAACCGGCCTTGGCCAGTTTTCCTCCCAGCTGTTTGGCGCGATGTTTGGTGCGCGTGAAAACCAGGACAGCTTCGGTGCTCGTGTTGCCGAGCAACTTGAATAGAAGCGCTGTCTTCAAATGCCGCGCCACCGGATAAAAGGCATGGCTGACCGTTTCTGCAGGCGCATCATGCCCAACCTGAACCCGGACTTGATTGTTTAAAACCTCGTCTGCCAGACCACGAATTTGACTGGGCATGGTAGCCGAAAACAACAAGGTCTGACGATCCGATTTTGGCAAATGACCTAAAATCCGGCGAATATCCGGCAAAAA
>CAWJIL010000010.1:0-176703 GCA_963842925.1 uncultured delta proteobacterium | reverse complement strand
CATAATATTTCTTGCTTCCTTTTATTGCTAATTCAAGCATAGTCACCTCATACGATATAGTAAACGGCGGGCCTGTTCCAAGACCCTGTTTACGGCGAATGGTGTAGTTGGTTCTCAAGAGTTCTCTGACTTCTGACGCTGGATCGTAAAGATCACCAAAGACGATGGCACCGTCGGAAGCCTCCACACAGGCCGGCTGTTTTCCAACGGCCAGGCGTTCGGCACAGAAATTACATTTTTCAACCACGCCCTTCATCCGAGTTGGAAAAGCTTTATTGGTCTCCTCGATAAATGGCCGAGGATCTCTGAAGTTAAAACTCCTCGAGCCATATGGACAGGCTGCCATACAGAAACGACAACCGATGCACCGATGAAAGTCCATCAGAACAATCCCGTCTGATTCCCGTTTAAATGTTGCCTGGGTCGGGCAAACCCGACAACAGGGCGGGTTTTCACAATGATTGCAGAGAGTCAGGAATGGGGTATGTTCGGTTCTTTCATCCTGAAACTTCTGTGCCAGGCCTGGAAAGGCATTATGAAAATGTTCTTCCCAGATCCATTTAACTTCATGGTCTTCATTTTCTAGGGATGGTACATTGTGCGTTTTGTGACAGGCTTCGATGATGGGTTCAATGTCTTCCGCGGACTCGAATTTTCTTGTGTCGATTACCATTCCCCACTGTTTCGCAGTCAGCGCATCATTACCCTTTTTTAGACCGATTTTTGGATGTTGCTTTTGCTCAGCTGCGAATGCATCCAATACAGGTTTGGCTGTCAAGCCCACCGCCGAAATACCGGCCAGCATTAGAAAGCGTCTTCTGCTGTCTTCCATTATTCTGTCTCCTTCGGGTTGTCGATATGGCAATCCCAGCAGTATGGTCTTACCGACGCATAATTGTGACATCTGTCACAAAATTCGGCTTTATTCGAATGACAATCCAAGCAGGTATTGGAAAGACTCATATTAAATTCTTTTCCGCTCGTATTGACGAACGTTCTCTCTGCATTTCTCACAACCGAATGCCGCCATACATCCAGCAGTTGCATGTGTTCTGCTTTCATATAGTCCACCGGCATGACGCACTTGCCATCATTGGCTGTTTTGGCATGCTCGGTAAGTTTGAGTTCGGGTGCTGGTGCAGCCTTGCCCATGTTGAACCAGAACGGAAAAGCGATCAAAGCAACAAAAATGGCAACACCCGCTATGATCAATTTCTTATCACTCATCTGCAGCCTCCATTCCCGGCAGCGGTTCGCCGCGCAGGTCCGTCTCTCTCTTTGGTTCACCTGGCAAAATCAGGGCATTTCCTACCATCTCGTGTACGCCGTATACCTCCACCTCCGGGACCCAGTAGGACATGAGATCCGGTAAGGCAGCGCGGTCTATGGCACATATCGTGGCCAGGGTGTTGACACCTTTGTTCTCATGAACAAATTTTACGGCATTGGCCCTGGGCAGCCCCCCTGCCATTCTCAACTCCATATCTTCTCCGGCATTGAGCCCTGAGCCGCTTCCACAACAGAATGTCTGCTCCCGGATGGTGTTTTCCGGCATTTCATAAAAATGATTGCAGACATTTTGGATGACATACCTGGGCTCTTCCAGCAGCCCCATACCCCTTGCGGGGTTACAGGAGTCATGAAATGTCACCTTAAGGTTATCATTTCGTGATATATCAAGATCCAGCTTGCCGTGTTTAAGCAGGTCCGCAGTAAACTCTGTAATGTGAACCATTTTTGTGGATTTGGCATTTTCGAATTTGGTTCCTGTAATGGGTGATACCGGTTCTTCCAGAAAATCGGCAGGACCGTTCATCGTATCCATGTACTGGTTGATAACCCGCCACATATGACCGCACTCTCCACCCAGAATCCATTTGACACCCAGTCGCTTGGCTTCCGCATACATCTTTGAATTCAAGCGCTTCATCATTTCATGCGAGGTAAAGAAACCGAAATTTCCCCCCTCAGAAGCATAGGTGCTCCAGGTTACATCAAACCCATACTTTTCCTTCAAAAAATGAAAAAGCATCATATACCCCATGCAGGTGTAAGTGCCGGGATCTGCAAACACATCTCCGGACGGGGTAATAAAAAGGATGTCGGCTCCGACTTTGTTGAACTGAGGCTCTACGCGTACACCCGTAATTTCTTCAATATCATCTTGAAAAAAGTCAAGCATATCTTTAAACGCATGCGGCTGAATTCCCAGGTGGTTGCCCGTCCGATAACAGTTGGCAACCGGTGTTGCGACCCAGTCGATATTCAAACCCAGCAGATTTAATAGCTCACGTCCCATGATGGTGATTTCAGCCGTATCGATTCCATACGGGCAAAACACGGAACACCTGCGACACTCGGAACATTGAAACAGGTAACTCCACCATTCTTTGAGGACGTCCATGGTCATGGGTCGTGCGCCTCCGAGCCGGCCGAGTATTTTACCCGCTGTTGTAAAATCATTTCTGTAAACCGATCTTAACAGTTCCGCTCTCAATACGGGCATGTTTTTCGGATCGCCCGTCCCGATAAAAAAGTGACATTTGTCCGCACATGCGCCACATCTGACACAGATATCCATAAAAACTTTAAAGGAACGGAATTTTTCAAGACGTTCCTTAAATCCCTCGTGAATGATCTGCTGCCAGTTCTCCGGCAACTGCCAGTCCTCGTCGAAACAGCTCCAGGTCCTCGGATTGGGCAATCCTACATACTCGAGGCTTTTGGGGTTTCCCGCATAACAGGCAATGCCCCTTTTAATTTCGGCAGGCGTATCCATCCAGTCAGTTGTCGGTGGACGGGTGTCTGTTTTGTATAGTTCTTCGGGTTTTAGAAGATCTGCCATATATTACTCCTTTTCCACTGATTCATCGGGAGGCGTTTCAACTGGCTGTTTCACTACCGGCAAACCAGCTTCTACCATCTTTTCTCTGAATTCATCTTCGTACTCTTCATACGTGTGAACATGTACCGGGTAATTCCATGGGTTGACGTGTCGGTTTGCGCGTGTGTCTGCAGTCAGATTTCGGGTCGGGCTCAAAAAAATGCCGCCAAGATGCATGAGCTTGCTGAAAGGAAAATAAATCAAAAGGATGCTGACAAAAAACAGGTGAATATAAAAAATGGATGAAACACCATCGGGTATTGTCGGATGAAATGTGACCAATCCCATGGTAAGCTCTTTGGCAGCGGTAACATCGATTTTTGTGACATATCGCATCAACATCCCTGTAAATGCAATGCCGATGATAAGAAACAGAGGAAAGAAATCTGCAGCCAGGGAGATGTAACGAACATTGGGTATGAAAACTCTTCTGAGAAACAAGTATATAACGGCTGCCAACAATACAATTCCGGACAGATAAACGCCAGGCAATCCAAATTGAGCTACATCATACAGTATTTCTACCCGGAAAAAGGAATCTACATTTTCAAGTGCTTGCACCAGCATTGGCACGGGTTCGGTAAAAAAGCGCAAGTGCCTGAGGAGAACCGTTAAAAAAGCCCAGTGAAAGGCTAAAGCACCCGCCCACAGAAATATCTCAAGGTTGTATGCTATTTTGGGTCCTGATTTCAGTTTTAAGCGCGTATTTCGGAAGAGCGAACGGAAGAACACGATTTCCAAGAACATCCGTACAAGCACTGCGCCCTTGGAAAAAGGATTGTCGATCCTGTTTGGTTTGATCCAAGGCAGCGATTTTTGCTGGCCGCATGTTGTGGTGATACGGAACGGCACAGGAATACGCGCCCAGTTCATCATACGGTAGATGAATCCTGCAACAAAAATAATAAAGGCTAAATATGGAATGATGACACCAAATAGAACCTTGAATCCCGATGCAGCCTCAACCAGGAAATAGGAAATAAAAGCCAGCACAATAACCGCTAACAGGGAATACATGTACTTTGTATTCATTTAACATTACCTCGCTGATAGATATTAAACAAATTTGAGATCAGGTTCATCTGCCGCGATCTCTTTAATTAACCCGGCTCGTGCAAATGCGGTATAGATTTTACTTCTCTCTGTATTGGTCTTTAGATCGTAAATCTTCTCTCTGCATTGCATAAATACGTCAAACCCGATCAAGGCCAATGAATCAATCCTGGTATCAATGGATACCAACTCTTCCGGGTTTATCTTTTTTAATTCTTTTTTTAGTTCTTTGCGAATAATTGTCTTCAGAACGAAAAGGAATCCAACTGCCTGAGAAGGAGAAAAATTTTGTACCGCTCGAATTTTTATAAGCGGCTCCAGCGTAACAGCGATGCCATCGGCATCTGTCTTTTCCAGGAGGGCTTCAAAGAGTTTTTCAAGAATACTTCGGGTGGTGCCGCCGACAGGGTTTAAAAATCCATCTCCTTGATTTTTAAAGAATAGAGCTGCGTCCGGCGCATAGGTCTCGGTCACAAACTCAAACCATTTATTAATAATGGAAGATTTTTTGTTTTCCAGTAAATTCCTTAGCCCCATACCAATGCAATGTCCCTTGCTATTTTGGCTGAAAACAATACCTCGTATGACCTCTATCCAAAGAATGTGCTATAGTCAAAATGCCATATCCTGTCAAGCATAAACGACCCTTGGCAAAGGGTTGTTTGCCTCAATTGTTCTGTATTTCATTTTTTGGTGTGGCAGGACAACCACGGCTAAGCCACAGCAGCGAGCGCTTACCCCGGATGTTCTGCCGTACGGCAGTGCTTCGCATTCCGCAGGGTATACGCGAGCACTCAAAAAATAGACAGAATTCTTTCAGGTCGCTGCCACATGGCAGAACATTCCTTGTAGCATGTTGATACCGGCTCATCAAAGCTGCAAGGTTCTTCAATACTCACATTATCTGTATATTTTTTTCCAGCCGCTGCGTTTGTTTTCCTGGTAGTTGCTGAGTGCAAGATAAAAAGTGCCCACGGCAAGTTCCGCGCAATGGTGATTCTCTTTCGGAAGCGTTTCAAGAAATTGAATGACGTCATCAGGCGTTATTTCCCAGGCTGTATCCGTATCTTTTCCTTCGACCAGTGAAGCCACGGTATTGGCGCATGCATGTGTATTTCGACAGCCTTCGATCACAAAAGACATGTGTTTGATACAATCGTTTTCTATCGACAGGAATATTTCAACGGTATCTCCGCATTCACCTGTTTTTTTGCCGTGGCCATCCGATTTTTCAACAATGCCTGTGTGATCTGTGCGAAAGGCCATCTCCAAGTAGTTGGATGAGTGGTCCTGCCAGAAATTGAATTTAGCATTTTCCATATTTGAGTTACCCCGGGTCCATCTAAAAACTATATTTGAATTCAAGAAACAAGCGATCATTGTCACCGATGTTATTAAAGCCAGTGGTGGACCCTGACTGGTATGCAACCAGCCCTCCTTTGACAAGGAGGCCATCTAAAATATCATAGATCAGCTCATAACGCTGAAGCGAACCCTTTTTAAAGTCGGTTCCAAATGCCGATGCCAAGATTGTCAGGGAGAGTGTTTCGTTGAGCCAGGTCTTTGTCAACATAGCCGCTGATTGGGTTGAAATCTTTTTCAGATTGTCCGGTTCGTTTTCCAATACATCATCATAATCATGAATATGCCGCTGAACTACCTCAATACCCAGAATCATCTCGCTAAAACCGGAGAATTCAATGCCTGCACCGACATCGGTCCTTGAATAGGTTTCATCGTCCGTATTAAAATATTTCAGACCCGTAATATGAGCGACCTCAGCCTTCAGAAGCCAGTTTCCAAGCGCAACATCAAAGGCCGCGCCATAAAGCTTTAAATGCGCATGGGCCAACTCCACCTGAAAAAAACCTGGCAGCCGTTTCAGATGGGGTGCGTCGCTGTATACATCCGCCCAGTAAAAAGCGACATCCCAGCCACTGAACACACCTCTGGCCGACAGAGCATATTCCATATTCTCAAATCCGCTTTCAGGTTTATCCTCATCTACGGGCGGCAAATCGGCAGGATAGAAATCACTGCCGTATTCGGGCTCTTTGTTGAAGCGGATTTCAGGTATCGCCAACCCGCTAAGGGTCCAGTTGTATACATAGGCGTCAACTTTCAGCATATTGACAGGAAGACGACGATCTTCAATATCGGTGGCACCAATTTCCCTGAGGTTCAAAGGGTTCAGGATATCTGTCACCCGAATATTATCCAGGTTCCCCCATACGACAATCTGCCGCCCAGCTTTCACATCCAGATACTTCAGAAGACGCCCCTGGACATATGTTTCCAGGAGTTCCACTTCTTCTATATAATTATCCTGAACGTCATCAGTATATGAATCCCGACCGTTTATTTCATAGGCAGCATCATAGGCAGCGCTACCGCTGATTCTGGCGGACCAGTTTTTCCCTAGTTTCGTGTCAATCTCCAGCATCAACTCCGAGCGAAGGCTTGATAGACCTCTCCAATCTGTTTCATTTTCCTCGGGTTTCTCGTGTGCATAGTTATAGGTTGACCGAACACTGGCATGCCCGTTGAAACTAATGGCATCCACCTTATTTTTATTTCGCCTTGTTTCATCTTCATCATCGATAACCTGGGGACGGCCTTCTCCCTCCGGCTCTTCAAACCCATCTAAAATGCGATCGAACGATTCTTCAGACGTGTCGGTAGACGCATCCTCAAATCCTTCGATCAGATTATCCAGGTCTTCTTCGGCTGCGACAAACGCCGGAAAGACGGGTTGCAAAAAGATCAAGCAGAGCGATGCAAAAACAATGATCGGCAATGCTTTGATTGTTTTCATTCCTTACAGACCTTTTTCAAGTCGTCGAATTGTAAAAAGCTCGTCCTCTAAATCTTGGTTGAATTGGATGTTTTTCCATTTTAGTTCTGTTCGGTGAACAAGGGTTTTTCCCTTTTTCTTGAAAACATGCATTTCAGTGCCTATCCATATGCCATCGATCTGTTCCAGGTGCTTAACATCCACATACTTTAAATATCCGCTACCGTTAACCCAATGTATCGCTCGAATAACATAAAAGTTGTCCTGGCGTACAAAAAGAAACGATTTGGAATACCCGGTTTCCTTTATTACTTTTTTTGTCCGGGGAATAGATTCAATAAGCCATACAGGATGGCCACGGACATCCTGTTCATCTTTCAAGGAAAAATCAAAATCTTGGAGATTCCTTGAAGTCATATCTGAATAGTTTAAGTCAGAACCCATGAAAGACCCACTCTTATCACTAGAGGCTATTCGCTTGGTTTTTTTCAGAGCGGGCAGGTAAAGCCACTGATCATCATCCTTTTCAGGGTTGTCATAATCGTAGGTTAAAAATCCTGTGTGTTTGACATCGGCAGGCGAAACAAAAAACATCAGCCGAAAAGTGTCTGCCTCCATATCTTTGCTGAAGGTTCTGATCTCACGAAAACGTTCCTTCCCTTTTTTATCTATCAGAACCATCTCCAGGTCAGCGGTTTGATTGTCTCCATCGTCCCTTGCATCTACTTTTTCCATAATCTCACGCGCTTTAAGGTCATCAGCATGAGCATCTGCCAGAAGACATGGAAGGAAGATCAGTGAGATAGCAAGCATAACCGTGAGAAAATGTGATAAAGTGGACATAGCAATCTCCTGTTCATTCAATATATTATTACGCACCGGCATGGTGAACTTCTGAAAATTTTCGTGCTACCCGGTATTCACTTGACAATGCCTAAAACTTGGAAATATCCAAGATATTTCTAAAATTGCCGATAAAATCCAATGATTTGAATGCTTGTGTTTAGCGATAAACTGCTATATTTTCTTGTATATTCTGTTTTTCCATGATAAATATCTTTCTGTTATGGGTCTATTAAAAATCATTAGAAATTTTTAATAGGCTACATGCGTGCAGGACATAGATTCCGTCGCCACAAGATTTGATATCTTTTAACGAATGAGGTTGCAACAAGTATGAGTTATCAATTGATTAAATCAGGCTCTGTCGCCTGCCCGGTCAGTACCCCTGAAACCAGCATCAATAAAAAGCCAGAACATACGCCCCCCCAAAAGATAAGCAGGCAACAGCTCGTCAATAAACTGAATTTCATTAACTTTCAAGATGAAACTATCCTGATAAATTTTATACATAAAAAATTCAAACATGTCTTTGCATGCGCGGCAAAACCACAGCCCAGCATGGGAGAAGACCTGCTCTGCACATGGGTGGATGCCTCAAAACTGAAAACCCGGCTCCGGGCATATGAATTCAAAAGTATCCTGTTGAAAGATAAACAATGGAATCTGGAGTTGCGCCCAGAACTGATAGACCTTAACGAGGACTTTATCCATTTTCGAATCCCTGAGATATATTATGAACTGATATCAAAGAAAATCCTACGAGCACCCTGCCAAGGCGTCAGGGCGCAAATGTTTCAAAACAGCGTTATTTTTGATGGTACGCTCATCGATTTTAGTGCAACCGAATTCAGCGTAAAAACCAGGCTGGCGCCTCCCCAGACATCACAGTGGCTCAACCCAAATGTTTCCGTTAATATTCTTTTGACTCGCGATAAAGAAACACTCTATTCTGGGGAATGCAAAATTGTTAAGGAGACATCGAACGGTAACACAATTGATTTTCTGCTCAAGCCCACAAATCACAATATACAGCGATTTAAGAAAAAAAGATTCAGAAGCATCCGTGAAGATATCATTCCTGCCCCCATCATCCGTTTCACACACCCATTAACGGGTAAAGTGCATAGCTTTAAAGTCGTTGATCTTTCAGGGTCAGGTTTTTCTGTTCAAGAAACAGAAAATACCTGTGTTCTTCTGCCGGGCATCATTCTCTCTGATGTTGAAATGCTCTTTGCCAACAGCTTCAAGATACATTTCAAAGCCCAGGTGATTTATCGAGAAAAATCTGTGTCGTTGGAGTCAGAGGAAGTGTTTAAATGTGGGTTGGCATTACTAGATATTGCCACCGATGACCATCTAAACTTACAGTCTACTTTACTTCAACTAAAAAACAAAGATGCTTATATCTGCAATGAATTAGATATAGATTCACTGTGGGACTTTCTATTCGAAACTGGTTTTATCTATCCCGAAAAGTATAACTACCTCCAAAAGAACTCACATAACATAAAAAATACATATAAAAAAATATATATTGAGAACCCAAGCATAGCAAGGCATTTTACATATCAAAACAAAGGGTTGATAGCAGGCCATTTGTCCATGATACGGTTCTACGAGAACACCTGGTTAATTCATCACCATGCTGGAAGAAGATCTACTGCTTTTAATGCCGGGTTAGTAGTTTTAAATCAAATTGGTCACTTTTCAAACAACTCTCACAGTCTTTATTCAAATCATATGAACTATTTAATATGCTATTTTCGCCCTGAAAACAAATTCCCAAATCGTGTGTTTGGGGGTGCTACGAGAACAATAAACGATGCAAAAAAATGTGATATAGAATCATTCGCTTATTTTCATTTTAATAATAAAAAAAATTCAATAGAGAATAAAAATGATATTTTTTGGGATTGGAGTTTAAATCCTTCTGATTCAGAAGACATTGAGGAACTTGATGCTTTTTATTCACACAACTGTGGTGGTCTTATGCTAAAGGCTCTCAATATTGAATACAGTAAATTCAATTTGAATGCACTTTCAGAGGAATATAGAAAAGCAGGTTTAAAACGTGAACGTTATTTTTTCTCATTAAAACATGACAATATTTTGATCGCAGTAGTAATGGTTGATGTTTCTAATAAGGGACTGAATTTGTCAGATCTCACCAGTGGAACGAAGGTGATAATTCTTGATTCTGACAATTTACCGGAACATGTTCTTAAAACAACTCTTTATTTGATTTCAGCTCGACTCAACGCAGAAAATTTCCCAGTATTGGTATATCCAGTTGATTATATGATCAATAATTCAGTGCCTTTTGAAAAAATATATAATCTATGGATGCTTGATACTCAGTTCGGAGACACTTACTTTAGATACATTAATCGATTAACGAGACTTATTTGACATCCTCTGAGTTATTATCATTGACTGAACAACCCCCGACTATAAGACAGGGGTTTCAACCATCCCCGTGCGGGACACTAATGAAAAATCATCCAAACACTAAACAAGTTCCATTATATAACAGCCGGATATTTATTAATTATATCAAATTAATAAAAAAGCACTATTGCCATGTAAATATCCCGGAAATACTTGAGTCAGCACACATGAAATCATATGAAATTGCTGATGAAGGTCATTGGTTTACCCAAGAGCAGGTCAATCTTTTTCATAAAAAACTTTCCCAGTTAACGAATAATGAGAATATTGCTAGAGAAGCCGGAAGATTTGCTGCATCACCTGAAGTTATTGGCTCAATGAGAAAATATGTTCTAGGCATGGTGAGCCCAGCTAAAGCGTATGAATTGGCAGGAAATGCAGCCCGAAAATATACAAAAGCAACAAAATATGAGTCCATAAAATTAAACGATAATAAAGTTGAAATCCGTATCACCCCAATGGTGGGGGTACAAGAGCAGCCCTTCCAATGTGAAAATAGGATTGGCTTTTTCGAAGCCATGACCATGGGTTTCACAAACAAGCTCCCCCAAATTGACCACCCAGAATGCGTGTTTCGAGGGGGGGCCACCTGTAGATATGTGGTCACTTGGGAAAAATCATTCTCGGATATTTGGAAAAGACTTCGAAATTATGCCCTTTTATTCTTCGCTATAATCTTAGCAGTGTCCATATTCATCGACCCATTTTTTACATTCTCCGCAATGTTGCCGATCTCGGTTTTTCTTATATTTTTGCTTACCTCCATAAGTGACCGGACAGAAAAACAAGAGATGTTGAAGAGCCTCAATCATTTGAGAGATCTCAGTGATCAGATGATTGAAAATATTGAAATCAATTATAACAATGCATTGATGACAAACGAAATTGGACTTGCCATCAGCAAGTACACAAGAAAAGAAGATATCCTGGCCAATATTATTAAGATATCAAAAAACCGTCTGGATTATGACAGGGGAATTATTCTTCTAGCGAGTGCCGACAAAACCAAGCTGCAATTCAAGGCTGGTTTTGGTTATTCACCTGAGCAGTACAAGATGATAAAAAATACTGCCTTTCATTTAAACAAGCCTGACTCAAAAGGTATTTTCGTTGTATCGTTTCACGAAAAAAAGCCCTTTTTAATCAATGACATTGATGAAATTGAAGAAACGCTCTCCCCTCGCAGCCTGTCATTTGCAAAATTGCTGGGATCAAAATCTTTTGTTTGCTGCCCAATCATCTGTGACAATGAATCTCTGGGTGTTCTGGCCGTTGATAACTTGACATCAAAAAGGCCCTTGATTCAAAGTGATATCAGTCTGATTATCGGTGTTGCATCAATTCTAGGTATCTGTATCCGGAATGCAGAACTCCTTGAAGCAAAAGAACGCCAATTCAGATCGATACTGGCGACACTTGCTGCCAGCATCGACGCACGCGACCCCCTTACTGCAGGCCACTCTGAAAGGGTCACAGAATTTTCACTCGGGATTTGCGATGAGTTGAAACTCAGCAAAGACTATCGGGAAATGATTCAGGTAGCAGCATTGCTCCACGATTATGGAAAGATCGGCGTTCCTGATTCCTTGCTGAAAAAACCAAGGAAATTAACACCGGAAGAATTTGAGGTGATAAAAACGCACTCAGAAAAAACCAGGAGTATACTGGAACAAGTTCATTTTGAGGGAATTTTCAGTCAAGTGCCGGATATTGCTGGTGCACATCACGAAAAAATTGACGGTAGTGGATATCCCAAAGGGCTAAAAAGGGAAGAAATTCCATTGGGGGCAAAAATTATTGCTGTGGCAGATTTTTTTGAAGCAATCACGGCCAAAAGACATTACAGAAATCCAATGCCGTTAGAAAAAGCTACGAGGTTACTCCGAGAGGAAAGTGGCCTGCATTTCGAGGAAATAATTGTCGATGCATTCTTCCGATATTATAATAAACCCACAAACAAGTCAAAATCACCCCCTCTTGCCTCATCACTATAACATAGCATGCCACAGAGCGAACTTGACTTAACACTTGAATAAAAAAAATGGGCGGTCAGTTACTGTCTGGGTTATAGCGGTTGTCATAAATATGTTCCGTTTGGTCTAATTTACAATCAGGCAACGATATGTTCACGTACCGGTTGAAATTATTCAGATTGTGACAACCGCTATGGTGTTGATTTCATCAACAAAAAATCTAGACTTTTACGGAACGATATGCCATATTGAAAAATATGGCACAACCTTTACTCATACCGTACCCGGAAAACGCAACCATTCAAGAGCTTAAACAGGTTTCCCGGATTAGTTCTAGCGAAACGGCGACACGCTGTACTGCCATTCAAATGCTTTTAGCTGGCGCCAGTAGACAGCTTGTTTGTGATACTTTGTTGGTCACTAATCGCATATTAAGAAAATGGATTAACTGTTTCAATCATTCTGGTGTTGACGGTCTGATTGTCAAAAAGCGACCGGGAAGAATGACGATCATCAAAGATCACCAGGTCTTGGAACTGGCAGACCTGATAGATCAACCGCAACAAGCAGACAGAACTTTTTGGACGGCCAAAGCATTTCATGGCTACATCAGTGAGGCTTACCAGATCGAATGCAGCTATGAGACTGTCGTACGGTTTTTTCACAAACAAGGCTATGCTTTAAAGATGCCTCAACCCTGGCCGGATAGGCAAGATGAGCAATTACGTGAAATCTTTTTGCAAGAGCTCAAGCAGTTATTGAATCAACCGGATGTAGACATCTGGTTTGCTGACGAGTCTGGTTTTGAGGGCGACCCCCGCCCCAGAAAACGCTGGGACAAGAAGGGAAGAAAAACCCGTGTGACGAAAAATGGCGGCCATCTGCGCATGAATGTCATCGGGATGGTCTGCCCGCGTACAGGCCAGTTTTTCGCCATTGAAGCATCTCATTCTGACTCGGTAACCTATCAGGCATTTTTGGATGAAGCGAGTAAAACCGTTTCATTTCAAAGAACAATCAATATCTTGATTATGGACAATGCCTCATGGCATCGAAAAGTGTCTACCAAATGGCATGGATGGCAACCAAAGTATTTGCCACCATATTCACCAGATTTAAATCCTATCGAAAGAATCTGGCTTACAATGAAAGCACGCTGGTTCAATAATCATGTTTGTAAAAACGAAGAACAACTATTAGAGCGTTTGGATCAGGCCATATTAGATGTTATTTATAATCCCTCGCGGACTCAAAAAACTGCCGCTATCGGAACGTTATTATGACAAACGCTCTAACGCCAATTAATCTAAAAAGATTAGCGCTTAGCGTCAAGAATCTTTCGCACTTTTGATCTGGTGGCCACTTGGTTAAGCTGCGATTTCTTCCCTTTTCAATTCTGCCAACAAATCTATATTCAAATAACGACGTGTTCCCCAGCGAGTACCAGAAACATGGCGTAGCATAGCAGCAATCAACATTAAGGGTAGTGTCAAGAATCTTTCGCACTTTCCTGTGCGGTGACCCTTTGTTTTAAGCAGCGAGTTCCTCTTCGTTCTCCATTGCCTTTAATAACTTTATATTCAAGTAGCGTCTAGTTCCCCACTTGGTACCTGCAATGTGACGTAACCGAGCCGCAACCAACATCAAGGCCGAGTTACCATCAGGGAAAGCTCCTACAACGCGAGTCCTTCGCCTTACCTCACGTAGGATCGCTCCAGAGGATTGTTTGTCCTGATTCTGCGACAGTGTTCATTTGGAAAATCATAGCAGGATAACATCTCATGAATGCTGTCTTCAAGTTTTTTGGCCGCATTCGCTCTGTGCTTTAGCTTTTTAATAACAGACAGGGTTTTTTCGTTCGCAGCCTCCCGATCTTCAGAAGCATGGATGGCCTTTAGCATCATCGCCACCTTCCTGACCCGTCCGCGAGGCACAACACTGAAAACATTGCGATAAAAATGAACGATTCAAACGTTGCCACTTGGCATCAGGATAAAAATCGCCAATCGATTCGAATAAGCCGATACATGCATCACTGATGATCAGCTCGACACCTTTGAGGCCACGTTTTTTTAAATGCCTGAGAAATCGCAGTCCAACCGGCTTTGTCTTCCTTGGCGCCTTCTCTGACACCCAGTACCCGACGGTAGCCATTGGTATCAACACCTATGGCTACCAGCACCGAAATATTACGGACCTGCTCTGCCCATGTGCGCTTTAATACAACGCCATCCAAGCTAGACATAGGGACAGCTTCACTCTATAGGCCGGTTACGCCACTTCTCAATACGCTCATAGATCTTTTTATTAAGGTTACTGACCGTGCCCGGGCTCACCCGTGTACCCCAAAGCGCCTGGGTAATATCCTCGACTCGACGCACGGATACACCGGCAAGGTACATCTCAATCATGGCCTCTTCAACGGAGGACTCACGCCGTCTATAACGTTCGATGATGGCTGTTTCAAATTTTTGTTGGCGCAATTTGGGTACGTTCAGGGTAACCTCACCAGCTTTCGTATGGAGCTTGCGTTGATCATGCCCGGCTCTCATATCCTGCCAGTCTGCGATTCGCTTATATCTTGCTGCATTGCAAAGTTTTTCAGCCTCGGCATCCAGTAATTTGTTCAGGGTCTCTTCAACCGAACCCCGGACAAGCTCCCCTAAATGTTCACGAATCTGATCTTCATCAATCTGGATGACTTTACCGAGACTTTTTCGATACACTGTCTGACATGGTGGCCTCCTTCCCTGGTTAAATGTTTGGTGGTGTAACCTTTATTTAACCATACTGGGGCCATCTACACAAATGTTTGAAAATATTGTATTTATATCAAAAAAGGAGGTAAATATGATCATCCATGAGAAAATCACAAGAGCTAAACTGTGCATGCTGGAACTGGCGGAATAATCTTTATAATTAGATAGTTAGTGTCCATCCATAAATAACGGATTTTCGGGTCCGCCGAGAAGCAAAAAATACTACTCAGTCTTCAAGGCGAAGTAAATTTGTACCTTGCGGCATCAAGTTACATCAAATTATGAAAAACCGGCAACAACAGGCACACCGGTGCTGCCGAATCTATAAATTAGGGGACTGCACAGCAACCATCAGGTCGCTGGCCTGGCCCTGGCAATGGTCAACAGATTGGCCGCTACAATTGATGACCAAACATAGGATTTAAATGCGTTCCATCCTTTCCAGTTACAGCGTGTTAGCCCCAGACAACGCTTTAACCAGGAGATGCCGGACTCGATGCCTGCCCTGAAGCGGCGCAGGCTGCGGTATACATACTGACTACGACACATATCGGTTTCTTTGATACCGCGCTTTTTAGCGAAGCAGACATCTTTAATATGCAACGATTTGGCCTGCTTCAGATTGTTCTTGGATGCAAATCCGCCATCAAAGCTGGCCTTGAGCGGATAGCGGCCATACAACTGGTTCTGCCGTTCCAGCATCGGTATGGCCAGATCGGTGTCGGCCGGATTACCTTCAAGCACGAGGCAGTCCAGGATCAGATTGGATGCGCCGCCGGTCAAACATATTTTGTGACCAAAATGGGTATCGCGGCGATCTTTAACGATAATGTCAGTATGGGGCTCAAAGATTGATGCCACCTTGTCGCAGGCATCGACTTTTTCACCGCACATAACCCGGCGTACGGTTTGATCGATAACTTTTTCAGTCAATTTGACATAATGATCGATTTTCCAAGATATCGCCATAATACGCAGATCAGCCCCGGGGGTAGCTTTGATCGTCTCGATGGCCCTTTTGGCGTAACCGACCACTTTGCCGGTGGTTTTGATCAGATCAGCATAGGCCGCTTTACGCTGTTTTTTTCTCTTGGCGTTCAGAATGGCCAGCATCCGGCGTTTGGCCACCCGGCTGTGGTTATGAAAGCCGGGGATCGTAACACCGGCGACCCGGCAGCGCTCCAACAGCCGGGTCAAAACACGCACGGCATCCCAGAGAAGGTTAGAGTCGGTGGGATAATGCACGTTGCTCTCAACACAGGTGCAGTCGATGCGAACCTTTCGGCCCTTTTCGATGTTCTCGTGCTTGGCATAACCCAACAGATCGGTGTTGATCATGTTCCAGGTGTCGGCCGATATGGCTTTGATATTTTTGTTCAGAGCCGATTTCTTAAATCCCTTGTCTGCAATGCCGATGCGGCAAAACCAACTCAGGCTATGGGAGTCCACCAGGTGAAAGGCCAACTGTTCATAAGTGAAGCCAAAAAGGATTTTCACAATGGCGCTGCGCAGTACCTGATCGGCACTCATGCCGTTGGCACCTTGCCGATGAGCAACATTTTTTCCCTTATTCAGGTCTTGAAGAACACGATCACAAATGGTAGGATTGGCATCAATGATGTTGCTGATGGCTTCCAGTTCTTTGCTCTGGGTATGGTCTGTAATTTGGGACATCAGAGGCATTTGTTTTTGCCATTTTTCGCGCATTTTGTAATTGGCTCCTTTTCTAAATCTGTAGTTATATTGGTTGTTTGGTCACTTTCAATATACTACAAGAAGTAGAAAAAGGCCACCGCAAAATGCGCTTTTTTTATTTATTACGGGTAGTTATTCCCGTGGATGGACACTAGTTAGTGCCTTAACTCTATCCTCAGGCCTTTCATACAATGAGGTCCGAAGCCTTTATTCAAATTTTTTGCCACAGTTATAACACTTTCTGGCAATATCGGCTTTTAAAATTAGATAAAACTCTCCAGTGAAAAATGAAAATATTATTGCTTTATTACAGTTTGGACATTTAATTTTTGTAATTACTAATATTTGATAAAGATAATATATACAGCATATTAGTAATGCGATAGCCATATATTTATCAGAAATATTATGATATGTTATAATCATTGAAAAGCAAAAAAGTATTACGCCACATATAATAAAAGATAGCAATACATGTTTCACCCAATGTTCAACCATTGATTTTATACTTAATTTTTTATTCATTTCAGGGTAAATTCTTTCTTAAGTTTTTTAAATATATCTATTTGCATGGATTATTGTGAAAATAATCATAAAGATTATCCCCAAATATAGGGTCTATAGGTTCCCATGCACCATCTCTAATAGGAAATGTGTACGAGATAGGAAGCGCTATTCCAAGACCAAAATTTAATTCTACTTTTGAAAAATCAGGTGCAAGAGAAATTCCCAAATATTTTCCAAGACCGATATTAATAGAATCTTGGCCAAGTAAATCATGTGTAATATGACCAAAAATTCCTTTGCCAAAATCATACCCGATGGATAGACTACCACCAACAATAACCCCACTACCAGTAGTCAGAAACGCTCGACTTGGGTTTTGTGTACTTGTGCTATAATTAATCCCAGCAAATCCAGCATTCGCAGCCCCATAAATTTCCAATCCAATTAAATCAACTGCATTTATTGGATCATTCAGACAATATCCGTAAAGATCGATGCTACCGCCCCTGAAAAGGACTGGGTCTTTGGCTGTCCATCTTCCGATATCGGGGTCGTAATCCCGATAACCGAATCGGGCAAGTCCAGTATCTTTGTCGTAAAATCCGCCGCCAAACCCAAAGGGGATGTTAAAAAGCGGATTGTTATCAAAAACGACATTGCCGAAAATGTCGTATGTTATTGTCTTTACCACGCTTCCTGTTTCATCTGCAACCAGTCTCAATGAGCCAATAGGATCATATGAAAGATAATAAATCATATTACCCTGTCGCATTGCCAAGGGCATTCTTGCATCGGCATACTCAAATCGCATGAGAAGATTATCGTTGCCGTCATAGACAGCAAGCAGTCTTGTCATGCCATGCCAGAGGTATTTCTCAGAAATAGTGCCATTGATTTTTTTGGCGATCCTTCTGCCTGAGGGGTCATAGATATATTCAATATATTTCCCGTCAGGCAGTGTTACATTCAAAAGCTCGCCACGGACGGAATAGTCATATTGGGTGACATCCGCACCATCGGTTTTACTGGTGAGAAATCCGTCCAGGTCGTATTGATAGGAAACATCACCGGCGGTCAAGAGATGGTCTTCATTTGAATAGGTATAGCTTCTGCCAGAAATATCCCTCAAGCTGTTCATCTCATAGGTGCGGGTGCCATTGACGTTGTACTGATATTCTTCCACCAGTGTACTGTCTTTGGTTACGGTTAGGAGTCTTCCTAAGGTATCGTAAGTGTAGGCATAATCCGATGTCACACCGGCCAGCGTTTCAGTTTTTTGGGTGATTCTCCCGTTATTGTTCCGGGTGAGGTTCCATGAGCCGAAGGCCAGCGTATTAATCGTCGAACTCTCTGCTTCGACCTCCCCATATCCATTGAAGATTCGATTGAGATTCAGCGAGACGCTGCTCACCGACTCAGGCAGGCCATTGTCTACATTGCGGGTGATGGTGAAAATTCCAGCGCCTGTCATTAATCCATCATTGTCGTAAGAGTAATCTGTTGTATCTCCGGCATATGTAAAGGCTGTTATATTGAAATCATCGTTATATGCGTAAACAAGAGATTGGCTCAGTGTGCCACTCAATATTTCCGATGTTAGGAATTTACCGTCATATCCATAAGCAATGCCGTCGCTCCCATTGGTTATGGATTCCACCTTTTCTCCGCAAAGATAGGTGTAATCGATATTCTCTTCAGGTGTACGAACCTGTATGAGTCTGGTTGCATCATAGATATTGTTGATCTGCTTTCCTGAAGGAAAATTGATTTGGGTTAGCTGCCGGTCTCTGTCATAATTAAAGCTGTAGCTGTCGCTTATGGGTGTCTGGTATGAATCATTCAGATTGACTTGGTTGTATCCAAATCCATGTTCTATGATATTTGGATTTGTAAGCACCGTCATATTGCCGTTGCTGTCGTATGAAAACCAGACCGATGAACTGTCCGAGCCGTCAATGCGCGTGACACGTCCGATTTCATCGTAGGCATAGCGTGTGGTTTGGTTTTCCGCATCTGTAATGGATTCAAGAAAGCCCTGGGTATTATAATCGTAGGCGGTTTCCCTGATTCCTGTAAGTACTGAGCCCAATCGTCCCCTGTCATCATAAGCGTAAGTTGTTTCGAAAAGGCCGGGAATAGAGATGCTGTCTGTCTGCAAGGTGTCAGGGTTATATAGCATCGTGGCCGTTCTTCCCTCTGGGGAGGTAACTGTTATTTGAGATTCCAGATTGTCTTCGGTGGTGGTTGTTTTACCATTGACAGTGATTGTGTTTGTAATTGAATCAATTCCTCCGGTAGTATAATCCGGTGAATATATTTTATCTCTGACGGTGATCCTTTCCAATCCACTTGGGGTTGTCTCTATCATTTCCCTGACAAACTCATATTGATATTCGGAATCAATATCCTTCAGGAAAGAAAACGCCATTCCGCATGACGTCGATTTGGTCACGCGCAGGCCGTCGTCCGAACGACTGTACAAGGTTTCCGCGCCGGCAGGTCCAGTAATCGTAGACACATAGGCGCCGGTTGATTCAGTAACATCTCGATATGATGTGTTATTTCCTTCAGCAGAGGTGGCCTGGACAAGCGTGTCGCCGTTGGCGTATCGATCCTTGCTGTAAGCCCAAGTACCTCCTTCTTCATCGGTTGCAAGGACAAGTCTTCCATTTGTTTCGAACTGATGCCCAAACTGGTTCCCCTCGGGTTCGATTTTATTTGTCATCAACCCTTCAGGGTCATATTCAAAATCAAAGGAAGCTCCATCAGCATAGGTGATTTGATTCAGATGATTGTTTTCGTCTATGTCTAAGATTGTCGTAATGCCATCAGGAGAGGTCATGGATACGGGGACACCATTTTCGTCTCTTGAAATAACCGTTTCATTGCCAAACCGGTCAACAATGGAAGCCAGACGGCCGTTATCATCATATTCAAAGGAACGGAGGGCAATACCTGTATGCAAGTCAACGGTCTTTGTGTGCAAACCTGAAGCGGAGATGACATGGCCCTGAAGGTTTTCTTCAGAAAAAACATTTTCACCGGCCATAATTGTATCTGTGAATGAAGAAGGAATTGAGACCTTTTTAATCAGATGGTTGGTATTGTCGGCAATGAAAATATTTCCATTGTCATCGACTGCGATACCTATAGGATGTCTGAGCTTGGCCAAGGTTGCGGGACCTGTTTTTATATCATACGCATACACCCCTGATCCAGCAACTGTTGTGATGATTCCGCTGGTATTGACCATCCTGATCCGTGAGTTGCTATCGTCTGCTATATATATATTTCCTAAATTGTCCGCAGCTACATCCCGGGGATAAAGAAGCTGCGCTTCGTTTGCTGGTCCGCCATCACCACTGAATCCTCGACTGCTTGTTCCGGCAAAGGTGGTGATAATGCCGCTTGTGTCAATTCGTCTGATGACATGGGGTCCATATGCAGTAGCCTCGGTCATGTAGATATTGCCGGAATGATCAACTGCAATACCTTCAGGCCGGTATATCTGTGCATTGATGGCCAACCCGCCGTTGCCACTATGACCTGCTCCATTACCACCGGCGATGGTTGTAATAATACCATTGGCATCAACCATTCTGATACGGTTATTGTCACTATCTGCAATGTACAGGTTTCCAATATCATCAACTGCTATACCTTTTGGGGAATAGAACAATGCTTGCCTTGCAGGTCCGTTATCACCACTGTAACCGGATGATCCGGGTATGCCTGCAATGGTATTGATGATGCCAGAGGCATCAATTTTCCGAATACAGGAATTGCCAATATCTGAGAAATAAATGTTTCCGTTACTATCGACCGCAATCCCCCCACAGCCTTCAATTCGTGCTTCGACCGCCGGCCCGCCATCGCCGCTAAATCCCCAGCCCTGATACAGACCGGCAAGGTTATTACGAATACCGTTCGTGTCTATTTTATAAATAACACCGTAGACATCTAATGCTGCATATAAATTTCCCTGGGTGTCTACCGCCACTTTATTTGGATAGCCTAATGGATAAAGATTTCCAGTCCCTGCATATCTTTCAATCACCCGAACATTGTTAGACACTGTCGTACCATCTCCTTTGTGTAGCGTGGAAAAATCCTGTAAATTCATATGGTGGTGATTAGAAATGGTCCATCCTTGGGCGAAATCTTTTGTCCCTTTACTTCGGGAGGGGTGAATTATAAGATCATTACTTTTTGTTAATATAATTTCCTGACGGGCAGGGATTGCTGTGGTTTCAACACCTGGCTGGCCGAAAGCCTGGTCAGAATCACCTGGCGAATAATATATAGAATCATAAACAAACCCAACAGTTACATGTGCTGGAATAGGTGTTTGAAGGGGTCTATCCAGATAGTCCAGACCATCCCAAAAGAACTCCGCCACTTGATCAGGCTCCGGCGGCAGTTCCTGTTTCTGAACTGTACCGGCAATGTTGACAGTGACTTCGATTCTTTTCAGAACATCCGGAATCGTTTCCCCGCTTGCAGGAACGGTTATCACGGTGTTATAACCTTCAGCCCTGTTGCTGGCGTAATGCAGGGTAATATCCGTTCCCGGAATGAGCATGTCCTCGTGAACAATACGCCCACGCTCTTCTACGAGGGAAGCCGTATATTTACCATAACAAGCTTCATTGCCGGCTGGATTCTGATCGGATTCCGGTGCGAAAGTTGAATTTGGCCATGTTGCGGCTTGTGGCGTTCCAGAGGGAAGATTCCAATCACCAGGTGTAAAATGCGTTGTTTCTATACGCCAATACGTTGTTTCCGGTACGTATTGCTGAGAATCCTCAAGCCCCATAACCTCATCTATGAAGGACCCATTGTTATTAAGATCATCCGGCTGATCATCGCCATCCACATCCAAAGCATCTACCATTGTATCGGCGTTGGTATCCAGGAGTTTGACCACAACACCATTATCTGATGGTTCCCATAAACCCCTGTCCCTATTATAAAACCCAGCCGGAATAACTTCACCCACATCAAATCCTAAGAAGTTATCCACCCAAATAACAATGGGATCTGAAAAACGCACATTTTTTACACCATCCACAGAAAGCTCTACGCAATATGTATAGGCTGACCGAGGAGGTAGTTCTGCAGGCATTGATTCTGGCGTGGTATACTCGGTGGAACGCGTGGTGATGGTGGTAAGTTCCCTCAAAATATTTCCGTCTGGATCCACTTCATAGGCCTTGTTGTTGCCTCTGAATACCGTAGAACAGGATCTGCTTCCAAAAGCATCGATTACAGGGGTGCTTTTATGGGTAATAACCGTGGACGGGTTATCATCAAACGTAAAAGTCGTGGCGAGCGGGTCAGGTTCGATCAGTGCAATGGTTTCAGCAAGGACAATGTCGTTATGACCCGTACTCATATTTCTTTGAGCTGAGAGATAATTCTCTTTTTGATAGACAACTGTCAGTGTATCTCCACCTTCGGCGGGAAGGGAAAAACGCCCGGTTTCATCTGTTGAGGCCGTACCGTACTCGGGATGCCCGAGGATACTTGTTGTTACACCTGATAGAGGAGTACCGGCAATATCGGTCACAAGACCGGTTAGAACAATCATTCTTTCTACATTATAAGATGGCAGGCTGGCATCTTCCGGGATAAGATCCTCATATTGTTTTCCAAACGAACCCTCGGGCTGAGGTTCGGGAGAATGCCCCAGAACTTTGACGGCTGTCGTAAGAAAGATCGGTCCATCAGCATTTGTTGCCGACAAAGAATAGGTTGTTGTATAATCTGGCGTGACAACACGGCTGCCGTTAGGCAATTCTTCGCTTACAACAGAACCGTCCTTAATGAAAACAGTGTCATATCCGTCTGCAGACCAACTCAGAGTTACGGACTCACCATAATCTACTTCAGTATCGGATACCACCAGGCCGACCTGGGGTGTTGTGACCACCGTAATGGTTCTCTGGTCAGAGACACTTCCGCCGAAGCCTGTGGCGGTAAGGGTATAAGTGGTCGTTTCGGTGGGTGAAACCGTCATCGAGCCATTATCGATCACCATTCCGATTCCCTGGTCTATTTCAACAGTATCCGCATTGGTTGTCTCCCATACAAGCACGACCGATTCACCCCGAAAAATTGAATCAGGATATGCGCTGAAATCAATCACAGGTGGTGGAATCAGGCTGTCTGCATTTTCAATTATTACATTAACTGAGGCTCCGGGGGTACCGCCAAGAAATACGGTTAAATGATTTGAGGCAGCTAAGCTAAGCTCTTCAGAAAAATGAATGTCATTGCCAGACAAAAACGGTTTTAGGGTAATGAAGGTACCATTAAAAAAAAGAAAACCTGTGCTGATTGCCAATTCAGATGTATTTTTTGTAATGGATAAAACGCCATTGCCTGGCGCTTGCACTGAAAATGAATACCGGGAGAGATGTAAATGGAAACTACCTATTTCCAAATTCTTTGGCCCAAACACAGTTGGTTCATTTGCATATGTTATGGGTGAAATGATTGAAAACAGCATAAAGACGATGAGCGGGAAAAAAATAGATTTGTTGGTCATGACAGCCCTCCTCAACATTCCATTGAGCGTCTCACCCTAATGGTGAGACGGTTTGAAGAACCTCACAGTAAGCCACGAGGAGTGTTCTGCCGCATGGCAGAACCCACAGGGAATGCGCTCTCTGTTACGGTTCAATTTTCACAAGCCTATATGTTCTGTTGGATATAGGATGCCAAAGGGCTATCAAAAATCAATCCTTGTAAAACACCCTTAGAATACGGAACAAAATTAGGTATAAAAGGGATTGGAGATTCTTTGCTGTAAACTACGGGGAATTCGCTCGCTATTTCGATTCAACATAATTTTATGGAAACAGACGTAAAATTGATTTATGTATATCAAGTTTGATTTCACTGTCGGAAGCGCTGTCAAACCCATCAAGAGACTAGCTCCTTTCTTGAGAAAATGTGTCTTCGGTAGGGAGAGAATGTGATAGATTCGTTTATCTTTGGTTCAATGGTCATAGACGGCCGCAGATATACATCAGATCTGATCATCAATCCGGACGGACATGTCCGGGATGGATGGCGGCGTAGCCGGGGCCACGTATTGACCCGAACAGATGTGCAAACTCTGGTGGAAGCCGGACCTGAAATGATCATCGCTGGTACGGGTACTTACGGGCGGATGCAGCCCGAACCTGGACTGGAGAAGACACTGGGAAAGATGGGAATTCAATTTAAATCAGGCCCAAACCATCAGGCCGTAGCCTGGTACAACGACAGCTCAGCTTCGATCAGCGTGGGGGCCTGTTTTCATTTGTCGTGTTGAAGGGAATTTAGAAATACAAACGAAACGGTTCAAAGATTGTAATGGTTCGCCTAATGGGGTTTTAGCGTCACCATTAATCTGTTTTTCGTCGTAGGACAGCATGCAAGGTAACCGACGAAAGGACAACCATCCCTCCCAGTAATGCCAAGGGTCCCGGGGTTTCACCAACCGCTAGAAATACCCATATTGGATTAAAAATGGGTTCGATGGTCTGGGTGATGATGGCCTCGATTGCTTTCAGATGCTTTATGACAACCGTGTAGAGAACAAATGACAGACCGGCCCCGATAGTTCCCATGGGTATGATCCAGAACCCTCCTGATTCAGGCAGTCCGGAAATGACGATAAAGGGTATGCCCAAAAGCACGCAGATGGCATGACCCAGAATGGGAATCTTGAGTGGTAAATCATCTTTCTGCCTGCGCGAAAAAAGAACAAAAATAGCCCAGCAGATGGCGCTGATAATGGCGCATATATTTCCCCAGAAACCGTCAATTGTGAGGTTGTCGCCAAAAAAAAGAAGCATTCCCGAAAGAATGATGCCGGTGATAACCCAGTCCAATACTCTGACGCGTTCCCCGAGAATCCATCCGGACAGCAGGGCTACATATACGGGTGCTGTCAACTGCAGAAAGATAGCATTGGCGGCTGTTGTCAACTTGGTGGCGATGACAAAAGTGATCAGTGCTCCTGCAAACCCTAAACCACCCATCAGCGTATCGAATGATACCAAGTGACGTGGTTTTCCCAGGAAAGGCAGCAATACTAAGGCGGCAAACAGGCTGCGCAACCCGGATATTGCCATGGGTGACCATTCAACGAGTTTGATCAGCAGCCCATTGGAACTCCAGATCAACGTGACCAGAACCATGAGAAGAAGCGCATTTTGCTTTGACATTTATCTGTTTCCGGTATTTCAGGATCAGGAAGCGATGGATCCGTAAGTCTGGTCATTTATGAAAATTAGATTAGGGCTGACATACACCTATTTTAGATAGGTCATTCCATTCGATTTTCCGACAGAGCACCGCATGTCCGAAAATGTTTTTTAAGGCCTGTTCTTTCTGCATTCCTCCCAAGCTCTCGTAAAATCGTACGGCTTTTTCATTGCTTTCAAATACCCAGAGGTAAGCTGTTTTGTGCTTTTTTTTGATGAGTTCTTTTGCCACCGCCTTCATTAAGGCGGACCCTATTTTTTTAGACCTGTGAGAGGGTCTCACATGTAAATTGTCTATGAATGGAATGGGTCGACACCAAACCGCTGCAAAGCCGATAATAGAATCTGTTTCTGCAACCAAGACGATGTCTTTGCTTTGTATTTCGATTTCGCTCCAATGCTGTGCCAAAACCCGGTCGATTTGCCCGGTCATGAATTCTGCAGGCATTTCATCCGCATAAACGTCTTTCCAGCTCTCGATATTGATAGCCGCAATGTCTTGAAGGTCAGATTGTGTTGCTGGTCTTATTTTCATGATCAATCATATTCAATTTTTAATGTGTGTTGCGGGTCTTCGTGTGCTGCCCAGTACGCTTTCTGTATTTTCTGGGTAACCGGACCGGGCTTACCCGAACCGACTTTGCTTCCATCGATCTTTGTAACCGGCATTACACCGCCAGCGGTGCTGGTGACAAATACCTCATCGGCACTACGGGCTTTGTCAGCTGAAAGATTGTGCTGTATGATTTCATAACCATACGCGGTTGCCAGTTCAATCACCGTTTTGCGTGTGATACCCTCCAATACGCCACGCGCTGGTGTCGTGATGGTGCTGCCATTTACCGCGAAAACATTAAAGCCCGGACCCTCGACAAGGTTTCCCTGTGCATCAACGACAACGGCGGTTTCAGCCCCGCGATCATAGGCTTCGAACAGACTCATAACCATGTCGAGCCAATGATAGTTTTTTACGGTAGGATCCACCGATTCAGGTGGTATTCGCTGCACGTGGCTGACGATCAGGTGCAACCCTTCTTTCTGCTTTTCAGGATTCGCGATCCATACAAACGGCACAGCGAAGGCAAATAAGCGATTTGTACACTCCCGTGGATCGCGTGATCCTGGTTTTGGTATCCCTCGTGTACAGATCATTTCGACATAGGCTTCACGTAATCCACTCGCCCTCACACAGTCAATCAGGATGGCGCGCAACCCACTGCGGCTGTGGGGAATCGACATGTGCAGTTTGCCTATTCCCGACAAAAACCGATCGAGGTGATCATCAAGTCGGAAAAACGTTCCCTTCCATACATGGACGACATCATAGGTCGCATCCGAATGGAGAAAGCCCCAGTCAAGGATCGATATTTTCGCCTCAGCTATAGGCACAATTTTTTCATCGACATAGGCTGCGCCATTTAAAAAGTCAAGCATATCGGTTCTCCTTTATTTCATTCATGCAATTGTTGGCAGAATGTCTCCTTAGAAAAAAGAATAAGAAAGGTTCCAAAAATGGATATGCCAATGATGACACCAAAGGCCATATGATATGCATTGAGATCATAGATTCGGATGCCATTTTCCAAAAATCCATCCCATTTAAGATCGAGAATCAGGCCTATTGCGGGCTGCAGAATCATGGGCCCCATTTCCATACCCATGTTGCTGATGCCTGAAACGGTTCCTACCAAAGCCAGGGGCACGGATTCCTTAACAAAAGCCATGCCGATAACAATGGCGCCTGTGGCAAACCCCACAATGCTAAATAATACAATGAGAAGCCACAACGGTAGATTTTGCAGGAAAAGGATGGGTATCCAAGCCATTGAGGAAAGACAGAGGGCATAAAAATAGATGGTTTTTCTGCGTCCTGTCTTTTCAGATAGAGCGCCCAGAATCGGTGCGCCAAGCGCACAGGCGATTAAAAGTGCGGATATCAGGGTGGCGCTTTTTACTGGGCTTAGATCATAATGCGTCGTGAGGTAGGGGACGCCCCACAAACCGGTGAATGCCAGCGTGGGTCCAATCAAACTGGCCGGAACGATGGAGAGAATCCATGTGTTTTTATAACGAAAGATATCTGACAGATCACTTAGAATAGACGTAAGGGGTCTATGAATTGACGTGGTAATGTCTGTGGCGTAGCTGTCATAGCCCTTTTGAACGGGATCGTCTCGCACGAAAACCCAAATAGCCAGGGATATAATAAGTGTTGTCGTTCCAGCGAAAAAAATAATTGAACGCCACCCAAATACGTTCATTAATAGTCTTAGCGGAACGCCGGCAGATAAAGCGCCCAATATACCCAGACAGAGAGCTATGCCAGTTACAACCGCAAATTGGTTTGGCTTAAACCATCGGGTCGATAATTTTAAGATAGAAACCCAGGCGACACCCATGGATGCGCCGATAATAAGTCTGCCAAAATTAGCCGTGTGAATCGAGGATGCCGTGGCAAAAATAAAGGCTCCAACGCTTGATAAAAGAGCGCCTGCCGTGAGCAATTTTCGGGGTCCCCAATAATCGGCAAGAATGCCTGTGGGAATTTGAACCGCCACGTAGCTGTAGTAATAAAAAGAGGAAAAGTTACCCAGGGAGGCCGCTCCTATATTAAAGTCCGCCATAAGCTGGTCGGCCATAACTGCTGTGACCATTCTATGAAAAAAACCCGAAAAATAGAAAGCAATCCCCAAACACAGGGTCAGCCAGGATTGATATCCAGGGGGATAGTGGTGTCGATGCATAAACTCATTCTTCATATATCTTTTATAATTAAATGGTTATATGTGGGTATATCTGCCCCCTGAGTTTGGACTTGTCAAGTAGAAACAAACCTGTTTGCCAAAATAAACCCAAACCCACTGTAGTGTTTGTTCAACAGTCTGAACCGTTAATAGCAAGAACTTCTCCGTGGTTTGTCAAAGATCTCTTATTATAGGGCTGCAGGGAATATCTTCAATTCATAGGAAATAATCCGTTGGATTACGCATGGAAATCCAAAAGGGAGCATTGCAATATTTGCATCATGATTCAACCTATGTTAGGGGTAGCCTGTTCGATTTTGTAGTAATGTTCAATAGAAAGGCTTACAATGATCACTGACCCCTATCTCATCCTGCTGCCATTGATTGTTCTCGCCCTGGGTGGTTATATCTGTGCGTGGTTGTTCACCCTGTCGGAAGACACCCTCGTAAGGGTTGTTACCGATTTTTTTATGCCCATGCTTGTTTTTTACTCCCTTTACACATCCACAATCAACCTGAATGATACGATGAAACTCGGCGGGGCGGTAGGTTTTGTACTCTTGTTTTTGTTCATCGCGTCCTTGGTCTACTGCCGTGTTTTCAAGCTCGATAAACGCGCCTTTCTGCCGCCGATTATTTTTATGAACTCCGGCTTTCTCGGAATTCCCTTGATGGAATTGTGGGGAGGTGCCACGGCAGTCAACCAGATCGTCATCTATGATCAGATCCAGACCTTTTTCATTTTTACACTGGGCATATTCCTCGTGGCCGGCGGATTCGCATTGTCGGGTCTGGTGGAGATTTTTAAATCACCGCTGTTGTGGTCTATCATTTTGGGTTTCGGGTTTCGCTATACAGATATTGAAATACCACAGCCACTGCTGGATGCATGTAGGTTCAGCGGTGCCGGTGCTCCGGCTTTGGCGACATTCGCCCTCGGGTGTTCATTGAGAAAACGCCGTATGCGTGCGGATCCCCACTTGATATCAGGACTGTTGATGCGATTTGGTCTTGGTTTTGTTGCCGGCGTGTTGGCGGTAAACATATTCGGCATTACCGGCTCGGCCAGAATCGTTGTGGTTTCCGCATCCGCCCTGCCGTCGGCGGTTTTTTCGGTTGTCCTGCCGCTTCGCTATGGGGTGGATTCCCGTTTTGCCGGGGCGATGGTCCTGTTGTCCACCCTATTGAGTATTTTCACGATTCCGGTCGTGTTCTATTTAAGCAGCAAACTTTGACCTAAATTGAGCGTTTCAAATTAGGTTTGAACCGAAATAGCGAGCGCATTCCCCGTAGCTTGCTGCGAGGTTCTTCAATAATATCTATGGTTGGAATTAGGAGAAGCTATGGAACGAACCATGTGGAATCCGGCAATGGAGGCGATTTCCCTGCCTGATCAAAAGAAGCTCGAACAGGAAAAACTGATAGACCAGATCCAGTATGTCTTTGCCAGCAGTACCATGTACCAGGAAAAATATCGCCGGACGGGTATGGCTGCAAAGGATATCACCTGTGTTCAAGATCTCGCCAAACTCCCCTTTACGACAAAAACAGAATTACGTGAATCCCAGGTACGGAAGCCCCCCTACGGCGATTTCTTGGCAACGCCCTCGGATCGGGTCAACCGTGTTCACCGGACCTCCGGCGCCACCGGACAATTTATCTACACCGCCCTCACCCATAATGACCTCGAAATGACCAATGACTGCGGGGCAAGGGCATTTTGGGCGGCAGGATTGCGACCGCACCACCGGGTAGTTCACTGCTTGAACTACTGCTTGTGGATGGGTGGTTATACGGATCATTCAAACTTGGAGCTGACGGGTGCCACCGTATTCCCATTCGGGGTGGGTAACTCACGCCAACTGGTCCGCGTAATTCGGGATGCTGGAATCAGTGTCATCTCATCAACCCCTTCCTATCCGGCTTACCTGGAGGATGTCGTCCGCGATGAATTGGGCATCGAGCCAAAGGAACTGGGTCTCAGGCTGGGACTGTTTGGGGGAGAATCAGGTCTTGAAAATCCGTCCTACCGTAACCGTATTGCGGAGACATGGGGAATGCAGCCACAAAATGCAAATTATGGCGTATCCGATGTTCTCTGTAACTTTGCATCTGTTTGCAGTGAGACTTATCAACTGCATTTTCTGGCCCAGGGGTCCCTGCTTGCCCAGTTGGTCGATCCGACCACGGGGGAAGATATTCCCATCGAAGACGGGGAAAAGGGCGAACTGGTCTTGACCCATCTTGAAAAAGAAGCCCAACCACTTGTTCGATATCGGACCTCAGACATTTTGGAAATATTAGGCACGGGCCCTTGCCGTTGCGGCAGGACCGGTTTTCGGTTCAGGGTGGTCGGCCGAGCAGACGATATGCTGAATGTAAAAGGTGTGAATGTCTTTCCCAACGGTATTTCGCAGGTGATCCAAGAGATGGTCCCGGATTTGAATGGAGAGTTTCAAATCGTTCTGGACCATCCTTCGCCCTATACCGGTCTTAATATTGCTGTTGAGCATGGTGCTGACATCGACCTGGTTCAGAAGGACGCTATTGCCAGGAAACTGGAAGGGAAAATTAAAGCTGTGCTGAATTTTAAAGCCCAGGTTAACCTGGTTCCACCTCAATCCATCCAGCGAACAGAGATGGGCAAAGCCGTGCGTGTATTACGCCGGTATTAGGTTTTTATCGTCATGCGCTGATGCTAGGAGCCCTAATTGGTTCAAACAGTGCAAATCGCCATTGGAGCGCCCATTTCGTTTGGTCTGAGGCGAAACCCCAAGGGTGATACCGTTAGCCATTTTAAATTATTAGGTTAATTGTATGCGGCTACTTTAAAGTAAGGTGAGACACCCAAACATTTTCATTGACTAAATGAATAGGGTTCTGTATTTAAATCACGTTAATATATTGCTTGGTGCAACAGCTAGCTCGGCATCAGATGTGTAAGGATACGATTTCTGTGAGTAGGATTTAACCGAAACAGGCAACAGGCTTTTGAACGGCACATCAAGCGATGCCGGAGACAAATCATAAAATGTTTCGTCCTGCCGAACAGTATTCAACCATGACCCCTCCCTTATTTACGCATCTCATTGATGTCCCGTAACGTTTTGTGTTGCACCGGACAAATCGTATCAGCGATTTTGGGATACACCCTTTAATAAAACCCTAAAAACCGGAGTTGTTTGTATGGCAGAGTTGCTATTGAAAAATGTTACCATGAAATTTGGCGGGCTGCTGGCTGTTGACAACTTGGATCTCGAGGTACCTAGTGGGAAAATTTTGAGCTTAATCGGCCCCAACGGTGCCGGAAAGACAACAGTGTTTAACCTGATCACCGGTGTGTACAAACCAACCGAAGGATCCATTACTTACAATGGTGAAAGACTCAATGGCCTGCACAGCAACAAGGTCGTTTCCCGCGGTATTGCCAGGACATTTCAGAACATCCGCCTTTTCAATTCCATGACGGTTCTGGAAAATGTACAAGTGGGATTACACTGCCGTACCAAAAGTGGTGCCATACGCGCACTGTTGAACACTCCGTTTCTGGTGCGGGAAGAAAAGGAAATAGCAGAAAAGGCCATGGCGGTGCTCGAATTTCTCGGACTTGAGGAATACCGAAACGATTATGCTTCCAACCTTGCCTACGGCAATCAGCGTCGTCTTGAAATCGCCAGGGCCATGGCTACTGAACCGGGTACCCTTCTGCTCGATGAGCCGGCTGCCGGCATGAATCCCAAAGAGACCGCCGACCTGATGGATCTTATCCTCAAAATCCGGGATACCGGGTTGGACATATTTCTGGTTGAACACGATATGCGACTGGTGATGGGAATCTCTGACATGATCACTGTTCTCGACTATGGGCAGAAGATTGCCGAAGGAACCCCGAAGGAAATCCAAAACAACGAAACTGTCATTGAAGCCTATCTGGGATCGGGAGGCAAAAAATAGCCGGATCTGTTGGTATCTTTGATGCAATAATGATTGTTCCGCATGTTAAATTCATAGAAAAGCGGGAATGATATATAAACCCAACACAAGGAGGAGTTAAGATGAAAAAATTTATTGTTTTTGTATTATGCATCGTACTGATCGCAAGTTTCAGTGGCATGGCAACAGCCAAAACACTAAAACTCGGAACCATGAGCCCCCTGACAGGCCCTTATGCCCAGGATGGAACCTACATTCTCCAGGGTGTGAAAACCGCTGTGAAAGCGTTTGAAGCCAGTGGTGGAGTGCCCGGTTTTGACAAAATCGAAATTCTTGCTGAAGACAGTGCCTGTGACGGTGGCAAGGCCACTATGGCCGCCAACAAGCTTATCAACAGTGACGTATCCGCCATTATCGGTTGTTACTGCTCTTCTGCAACCCTGCCGAGTTCAATTCCGGTCGAAGAAGCAGGCATCGTCATGCTTACACCTGCGTCCACCAATGAAAAAATAACCGAGCGGGGATTCAAAAATTTCTTCCGTTTGCCGCCCAGAGACGATGTTCAGGGTTGGTCAGCCGTAAAGTTTATGGAAAACTCGCTGAAAGCCAAAACAGTTGCCCTGATTGACGACCGTCAGACCTACACCGTCGGTCTTGTGGATAATATCAAAAAGTTTGCCAAGGAAACCGGGAAACTTGAATTTGTCGCCCACGAGCACATCACCCCCGGAGATAAAGACTTCACCGCTATATTGACATCCCTGAAACGAGTGAATCCTGATGTCATCTACATGGCTGTTTATCAACCCGAAGGCTCCTTGATGGCACGTCAGGTCAAACAACTTGAAATCACCGCGACGCTGTTTACCGAAGATGCCTGCTTTCAGCCTAAATTCACCGAGGTGGGCGGAAAGGCCACCGAGGGTATCTACCTGACCTTTGCAGCACCGGTTGCAGACAACCCGGTTCGATCAGACTTCGTAAAAGCTTACTCCAAAGACTGGGGTGTTGGTGAAGATGAAATCGGTTCATTCTCCTTTTTTGCTTACGATGCCACCATGCTGGTGTTGAACGGCATAAAAAAGAGTGGCGTAGACAAACTCGCGGAAACCATCCGGGCATCGAAATCATTGGGGGCCACCGGAGAAATCACGTTTGACGAAAAGGGCGACCGTGCCCTGGCCCACGCCATATGGATTGTCAAAGATGGCAATTTCGTGCCTTATTACAACCCACTTACCGACACAATGTATTAATTTATCACAATCGATCGGGGGCCTTTGTGCCTCCGATCGTTAACAACAAATGCCCGCCAATATGAAGTAAGTCGTCTTTTTGCTCAGTCAAAGGAACGTCCATATGGATACAACAGCTTTTCTTATTCAGCAATTGATCAACGCCATCTTTCTGGGTAGCATTTTTTCCCTGATCGCCCTCGGCTATACCATGGTTTACGGAATTATTCAGTTGATCAATTTCGCCCATGGCGAAATGTTTACCGCAGGGTCCTTTGCCGGTTTAATTGTGTTGGCAGGACTTCAAAAAGTGGGTTTTGTCGACAGCCATTTTATCTTATCCATGGTTTTGGTTTTCGGCCTTGGCATGGCCTATGTTGCCGTTCTTGGGGTTTCCATTGAGCAGGTAGCCTATAAACCCTTGCGGAACGCATCACGTCTGGCTGCCATCCTGAGCGCCCTGGGAATGTCCATCTTTCTGTCCAACGGCATGATGCTGAGCCAGGGTGTTTCTGACCGGGGGTTTCCAAATGTACTTGGCTGGGAAGGGTTTAACATCCTGGGTGCTAAAATATCCTACGGACAGGTCTTTATCATCATTTTGGCCTTTGCCCTCATGTATGGTTTGTGGATTTTTGTAAAATCCACCAAGCTTGGCAAGGCCATGCGCGCCACTGCACAGAACAAACCCATGGCCAGGATGCTCGGTATCAATGTCGATAAAACCATTCGCGTCACCTTTATGATCGGACCGGGTTTGGGTGCCGCCGCCGGGATAATGGTGGGTCTGTACTATGGCTCGGTTCGCTTCGATATGGGTTTTATCTATATGATCAAAGCCTTTGCAGCGGCCATTCTGGGTGGTATCGGTTCCATACCGGGGGCCATGCTGGGCGGTATGATCATTGGTTTCGTAGAAGTCGCATGGTCGGCATTTCTACCCAGTGAATGGAAAGATGTAACCACCTTCGTGGTTATGATTCTGGTGTTATACCTGAAACCGAGCGGTCTATTAGGACAGAGCGCGACCGCAGAAAAGGTGTGATATGGTACAATCGGATTTAAAGAAATTTTTTGTTTATTCCCTGTTTCTCGGCATCCTTATTTTACCCATGGTGGGGTTCGCCTCTACAACGTTCAATGCCTCGCGGGCTTTTACCGTTTGGGGCTTGTTTGTGGGTGTGCTGGCTTTTGGTTTGATTACAAAAGGAATTCGGCGCAGCGGCGGTTATGTGAATATATCCGACAGCCTGGCGCCCGCTCGCAAGCAGATCAAAGAAAAACTGATCGCTGTACCGGCCAAATATTACATCCTGGCCCTTCTGGCCTTTGCCGTGATCTACCCCATGGTGGCTAACCGGTACCTCGTGGATGTCGGTATTACCTGCCTTATCTATATTGTTTTGGGGCTGGGTTTGAATATCGTCGTGGGTCTTGCCGGGCTGCTCGATCTTGGTTACATCGCTTTTTACGCCGTTGGCGCGTATACCTATTCACTTCTCAATTTGAATTATGGCATCCCTTTTTGGTTCTGTATTCCCATAGGCATTGGTTTTGGTTGTATTGCCGGATGCATCATCGGTTATCCCACACTTAAAATGCGGGGTGATTATCTGGCTATTGTGACCATGGGGTTTGGTGAAATTATCCGGTTGATGCTCAACAACTGGGACAATTTGACCGCCGGACCCAATGGCCTCTATGGTCAGGCCAAACCAGCGCTCATATATCCGTCCTTTTCTGACGGTGGCTTGAACTGGGTTGTCTTTCATCTGAAATCCCTTGAAGCACTTTACTTTCTGGCCTTGGTCATTGCAGTATTGACGGTCATCGGCGTACGGCGATTGGACAGGTCCAGAATCGGAAGGGCATGGGTGGCCATACGTGAAGACGAGGTCGCGGCGGAACTGTCGGGCGTACCGACCATGTGGTTGAAACTTTTGGCTTATGCTCTGGGTGCCTCTTTTGCCGCGGTTATTGGGGGTTTCTTTGCTGCCAAGTTGAGCTATACAAATCCGAACTTTTTTATTTTCATGGAATCGTGCATTGTTTTATGCATCGTTGTTCTGGGCGGTGTGGGAAGTATACCCGGGGTTATTGTGGCTGCGGTGATCTTGTCCGCTGTGCCCGAAATATTCCGGGATCTTCAAAATTACCGTATGCTGGCTTTCGGTGCCGCCATGGCAGCGATGATGGTCCTGAGACCGGAGGGATTGATACCGGCAAGCCGACGTAAACGCGAACTGCATGCATCCGAACAGCACCAACACGAGGAATCCTGACATGGCAAATGATCAACCCATTCTCAACCTCAAGGATGTCCATACCTATTATGGGAATATTCATGCCCTAAAAGGAGTGTCCATAAGCATTCCCAAAGGGAAGATCGCTTGCCTGATCGGTGCCAATGGCGCAGGTAAATCCACGACACTCATGACCATATTCGGCATCCAACCGGCCACAAAAGGGGAGATATTCTACGAAGGCCGAGCCATTCAAAAGCTTCAGCCCGAAGAAATTGCCGCTCTGGGCGTGGCGCAAAGCCCGGAAGGCCGGCAGATTTTTCCCGATATGTCCGTTCGTGAAAATCTGGAAATGGGCGCCTACCTGCGTAACGACAAAAAGGAAATTGCCAAAGATATGGACTGGGTTTTTACGCTCTTTCCACGTTTAAAAGAGCGAGACATGCAGTTGGGCGGCACCTTGAGCGGCGGCGAGCAGCAGATGCTCGCGATCGCCCGAGCCCTCATGCAGAAGCCGACCTTGTTGCTGCTGGACGAGCCTTCTTTGGGCTTGGCCCCCAAACTGGTTGAAGTCATTTTTGAGACCATACAGCAAATTAACCAGGACGGAGGCACAACCATCTTTCTTGTGGAGCAGAACGCAAACATGGCCCTGGGAATATCCGATACAGGTTATGTCATGGAAACAGGCAAGATTGTGTTGACGGACAAGTCTTCGGTACTTCTGGAAAGCGAACAGGTCAAAAAAGCCTACCTGGGTGATTAAAGCCGGAACACGGTATCAAAACCGGGTCTCGTGGGCC
Organism: uncultured delta proteobacterium; assembly: GCA_963842925.1. Classification (GTDB taxonomy): domain Bacteria; phylum Desulfobacterota; class Desulfobacteria; order Desulfobacterales; family B30-G6; genus B30-G6. The sequence goes on along the minus strand of CAWJIL010000010.1, from coordinate 140,531 downwards.
GGATTATTTTGTATCTGTACAGCAACAGGGATATAGACCCATGCAAGCAAAAACCGTTTTATATCATCGCGAAGAAAATGTTGGTATCATTACCTTGAATCGCCCCCATCGTCTTAACGCGCTGACCGGTGAACTTTTAAAATCATTCATGGAAATACTCGATGCCGCCCGCCGGGATAAAGAGGCTGCGGTCATCGTTCTTACCGGAGCTGGCAAGAGCTTTTGTTCGGGTGAAGACCTGAAAGAGACCGCCGAAGGAAAAAGCGTCGAAACATGGATGGATGAGGCAGAGCGCCTTCAGGATGTGCAGCGTTATACCTTGAAGCTGGACAAGCCCCTTATTGGCGCCGTCAAGGGGTATGCTGTGGGCGGTGGTTGTGAAATCGCCATGAGTTGCGATATTCGTATCGCTGCTGAATCTGCCGTTTTCGGATTTCCCGAGACAGGCGTCGGGTTGACAGTGACAAACGCAGGCACTAAATTGTTGACCCATCTTGTGGGTCTTGGAAAAGCCAAGGAATTAATTTTTACGGGTGAATTCATTGACGCTAACGAAGCATGTAGAATCGGGCTGGCCAATAAAGTGGTCCCCGATGACGTTTTGATGGATGAAGCCCTGTCCATGGCACAAAAAATTGCCCAGCGGTCCCCAATGGCCTTAAGGTTGTCCCGAATTGCTATCGATCAGGGCATGAGCGCGAGTTTTGAAGAAATATTGGAGCTCGAAGCCAGCCATCTTCTCACCTGCACCCTGGCCGGAAATGAAAAAGATTTTGTCGAAAAACGTCTGAGAGAAATGAAGAAATAACGCCGACCTAACCCTGCAATAAAATGAAAAATTCGAGTACGTCTATTTTATAAGGAGACTCACCCATGGCAATTCAACCCATTGAGACCCATCAGGCCCCGGCTGCCATCGGCCCCTATTCCCAGGGCATCAGCGCAGGTGCGTGGCACTTTGTGAGCGGACAACTGGGGATGAATCCGGAGACCGGAGAACTGGTAAGCGAGGACGTGGCCGGCCAGGCCCAACAGGCCCTGGAGAACCTGAAGCATATTGTAGAAGCTGCCGGATGCAGCTTGGACCAGGTGGTGGCCGTGGATGTGTTCCTGACCGACATGGGAAATTTTCTTGAATTCAACGGTATCTACGAGGCTTTTTTTGCCGGTCACAAACCGGCCCGGGCCGTGGTGGAGGTAAGCGCCCTGCCCAAGGGGGGCTGCGTGGAGATTAAGTGTATAGTGAACGGATAGCATTAAGCTGTGAGCTGTTTATCGCTTAGTGCTTATTGCTTAAAAGCTTAACGTCCCGGAACTTGGATAAGCTTCATGTCATGACCGGTGACTTCCAAAAAACGCCTTAGGTTTTCCCGGGTGATTTCCAGGGTGGCGGTGTTCACCAGAGGGTGACATTGAAAGGAATCTGATGCCCACAGTTCCTGATCCATGAACAATTCCACAGCATGGGCCTTGTCATTGTAGAGCGCCAGGATAGAAACCGCCCCCGGCTCGATACCCAGATGTTTTTTCATTCGCTCAGGTGACCCGAAGCTGATGCGTTTGATCTCCATCCGATTTTTCAATTGTTTCAAATCCACCTGTTTGTGACCGGGCACGGTCACTAGAAAATGACGCTTGCCCTTGTCGTCTCTCAGGAACAGATTTTTTGTTTTTGCAGCCGCCAGTTCCGGTACGAGGCGATCGGCCTCTTCCACCGTGTAAACCGCCGGATGGTCATGGCGTGTGTAGGCGATCTGATTGTCTTCCAGAAATTGAAAAAAAGTTTCCATGAAATTTTCCTTTTATTATTGAACTGTACCCTGCAGCAAGCTGCAGGGAATCTTCGACCGTAAGGAGTTCTGCCTAAGTTTGATTCGCTCGCTAAACTCGCAGCAAGCTACGGGGTTGGCGCTCGCTGTTTCGGTTCAAAAATGATTTGTTGGCTGCTTATACGTTTCTGAGCGCCATATTTCAAGTCTTTCTCCCAGGAAAATTTATTCTGGGAACGATTACTCGGAAACCATTTGCATTTTCACACAGCCTCCATTAGAAACAACTTTTGTGATCACTGATCCCAAGAGCTTAAAAATTTAAACAGTAAACTTAGGTTGAACGGCAATCGTGAGCATATTCCCATTGCTTGCTGCAGGCTGTTCTTCGATCATCAAGGAGGTCTCATGTCTTCAAGCCGTCTGCTCTATCTTTCCCGGCAGGATGTGGCCACGGCCGGTGTTACCATGGCGGAAGTTATTGATCTGCTGGAAATTGCCTTTAAGGAAAAGGGAAAACATCATACAGAAATGCCACCCAAACCGGGGATTCATCCAGGCGGCGGTGATAACTTTATCCATGCCATGCCGGCCTATATACCATCCATGAAGGCTGCCGGCATCAAGTGGGTCAGTGGCTTTCCGGACAACCTCAAATTGGGCGTGCCTTACATCAACGGGCTGCTTATTTTAAATGATGCCGAAACGGGTCTGCCAATTTCCGTCATGGATTGTGTCTGGCTTACCGGGATGAGAACAGGCGCCGCAACCGCCCTGTCGGCCCGTTACTTGGCACGACCCGATGCATCCATTGTCGGTATACTGGGGTGTGGTGTTCAGGGCAGAACCAATTTTGAAGCCTTGAAGGTGCTGTTTCCCATTCAAGGTGTAAAAGCCTTTGATACTGATAATGGGGCAGCTTGTGTCTATGCCAAAGAGATTCAGACCCGTTTTGATGTCTCTGTGGAGGTTGTCTCGACACCCGAGGCGGCGGTGACAGGCAGCGATATCATTGTGACGGCCGGACCGATTCTGAAAAAGCCTCATGCCACCATCCAGGCCGGATGGATGTCGGAAGGCGCTTTTGCTTCCCTGGTGGATTTTGATTCTTACTGGCATGCCCATGCCATGCAGGAAGCAATCAAATTCTGTACGGATGACACCCCTCAGATGCTGCATTACAAAACACTGGGATATTTTCAGGAGATTCCGCCCATTCATGCTGATCTGGGAGAACTGGTGACGGGCGAGAAGCCTGGACGCGAGACAAAGGAGGAAAAAACCATGACCGCAAACCTGGGTCTTGCCATAGAGGACATGGCTGTGGCTCCCTTGATTTTCAAAAAGGCCAGGAAAAAAGGGATCGGAACTTGGTTAGACGTATGATACCTTATCGAAAACACCCAATAGCAAGCACCCAATTCCAGACAAAATTGAAGAGTACCCTGCAGAAAGCTGCAGGGAATGTTCTGCCTAAGTTTGATTCGCTCGCTAACCCCGCAGCAAGCTACGGGGAATGCGCTCGCTGTTTCGGTTCAAAAAGCTCAAAACATGTTTGGCGTTTCGAATTTTGATCATTGAGATTTGTTTGTGATTTGTGATTTGAATATTGATATTTTAAAGATGGACTGGCTTTCCATCAGGAAGTGCCATCATCGCAATACCAGAAAGGATGCCATGATTCATGCGTGATCATACCGACATACTCATCATCGGCGGGGGTATTATGGGGAGTGCCACAGCCTATTCATTGCTGCTGGCGGACAAAGGTCTGAAAGTGGTGGTGATGGAAAAGGATTTCTCTTACACCCGTGCATCCACTGCATTGTCCATGTCCAATGCACGCATTCAGTTCAGCCTGAAAGAGAATGTCCAGATATCCCAATACGCTTTTGAAATCCTGGAACGATTCGAGGAAGAGATGGGGGTGGGAGAGAGACACCCCCGCATCGGATTCAAGCGGGAAGGGAATCTGTTTGTGGTGGATGAAAAGGAACTCGAATCTGCAACATCGGCTTTTCAAATGCAAAAAGACCTGGGCTGTAACGTCCAATGGCAGAACCCAGAAGAGATAGTGGCACAGTACCCCTTGTACGATATGAAAGGATATGTTGGTGGGTCTTTTGGCCCTCAGGATGGTTATTTTGATGCCTATGCCACTCTGATGGGATACAAGGCAAAAGCCACTGCCATGGGGGCCCGCTATGTGGAAGACGAGGTGATTAAAATCCAGACGTCAAACAATCGGGTTAGCGGTGTAGATCTGGCATCCGGCAACACCCTTGGGGCCGGTGTCGCTGTCAACTGTGCCGGTGCATGGGCAGCCCAGATAGCCAAGACAGCTCATGTTAACCTACCCATAGATCCGGTCAAACGTCAGGTCTTTGTACTGGACACGACAGTTAAGCCTGAGCAGCCGCTGCCATTGACGGTGCTCCCATCGGGTCTTTATTTTAGAACGGAAACAGGGGGTCACATTCTACTGGGAAAATCCATGCATGAGGATCCCGTGGGCTTTGATTTTTCCTGGGACGAAAAACGGTTTTATGAAATTTTGTGGCCGGAGCTGGCCGAGTTTGTGCCGGCTTTCGATACCCTGAAACTCATCCGGGGATGGGCCGGTCTCTATGCGGTCAACCGGATGGACAGTAATGCCATACTCGGAGAATGGCCCGAGACAAGAGGTCTGTTTCTGGCCAATGGTTTTTCGGGTCATGGTCTGCAGCAGGCGCCGGCAGTGGGGCGCTATTTGTCAGAAGTCATTCTGGGTAAAGAGCCTGTTTTGGATCTGTCCCTGTTTTCTCCCCGACGTATTCTCGAAGAAAAACCCTTAACAGAGATGGGATTGGTATAATAATTGAACTTATTACACCCTGGGCTCTTTCTTCTGGTTAATGGGGAGAAGAGCCAAAACAATAGAGATAATGTCTGATGATGAAAAAAGCCAAGCATGTCATCATCATTGGTGGTGGCATTATCGGCGGGTTTGTAGCTTATTACCTGTTGGAAAAAGGCTGGTCGGTTACCGTTGTTGATAAAGACCGTTTCGGCCAGGGAGCATCCAGCGGCAACTGTGGTCTGATCGTCCCCAATCACATTTTGCCCCTAAACTCTCTGGGTACTCTTACCAAAGCCATCAAGTGGATGCTGTATGAAGATTCGCCGCTTTATATCAAGCCGCGATTGGATGCCGGTCTGATAAAATGGTTTTGTCAGTTTGCTCGTCACGCGCACCCAAAAGCGGTCCTAAGATCTGCGAGGGGCCGTCATGCATTGCTGAAGAGCAGTTTTGAGCTGTATCCGGCGTTCATGGAAGCCGAAAAAGTGGATTGTGACTGGGACGTGGGCGGCTCTCTTCACATTTATAGATCCGCCAAGGACTGGAACGATTATCGCAGGACCGATGCCTTTTTAAAACCCTTTGGTATTGAGGCCCAGGCCCTGGACAGGGAAGATGTGCTCCAGATGGTACCGGGTCTTGTAAATGGCATCAGCGGTGGTTGGCTCTACAGACAGACCGCCCATCTCCGACCCGAACGGCTTCTGTCTGAGCTACGGCGGATTCTTCTCAGCCGCGGTGCGCAGATCCTGGAGAATTGCCCTGTTCAAACGTTCCAGCAGAAAAATGGCCATGCTGTTAGCATTGTGACCAGGGATACGACGCTTGGGGCCGATGCATTTGTCCTGGCCACCGGGGCCTGGGCACCTGAATTCGAAAAGGTGCTGGGGTGCAGCCTGCCAATCCAACCGGGAAAGGGGTATTCAATCACCATGGATAAACCGCCAAAATTTCCCGGAATCCCCTGCTTTTTTGAAGAACAGAGCATTGTCTCCACACCCTGGCCGGATGCATGCCGCCTGGGAGGCACCATGGAGTTTTCAGGGTTTGATACCCATCTGAATCCCCACCGGATAGGGGCATTGACACGCGGTTTCAATGGCTATTTCCATCAAAGGCATGACCATAAAGACAAGGAAGAATGGTCTGGTTTCAGACCCATGACCATGGATGGGCTGCCTTTTATCGATCGTTCGCCCCGCTTGAAAAATGTCATGATCGCAGCTGGGCATAACATGATCGGTCTGAGTGCGGCGCCGGGGACAGGAAAACTCGTGGCTGACATCATGACAGGAGCCCCGCCCCATATCGAGGCACATCCCTATCGCATAGTACGGCATCATAGATAACATCGATAGGCGATGTTATCTGACGCGATCTTGCCGCTTTAAAACAGGTGGCCATCTATTAAATTGAAATATTTATAGGAACTGGTAAAACAACTTAACTTGTGTTTTCAGATAGCCAGTCTCTTCCCTAACGATCACTAATTTGTTTCCAACGACAGACTTGCTATCCTGTAACCCGCCAAAGGAGAGCCGTATGAAGAACCTGCATCCATTTGAATGGTTGTCTGTCACGGCCCAAAAACGGGTATTTGTGGTTTTGCTCATGATCACACTGGTTGTCATGGGAGGGCTTCAGGTTTTCGATGATGCCTTGAAAACCGAAGCGGCACCCAGAGGCATCGTTTCCTTTGAGTTTGCGGAAAGTCTGACAAGCGCCAGGCAAATAATCGCATCTTGGGGGCCGAAAGGAGCCGTCTATGCAGGATTGAGCCTGGGTCTTGATTTTCTTTTTCTCTTCTCTTATGCCGGGACAATCGGTCTGGGGTGTGTTCTGGCGGCCCGTGGTCTGTCCCGACAGATGAAGTCATTTTCTCTGCTGGGGGCACCCCTCGCATGGGGGCAGTTAGGTGCGGCCCTTCTGGATGTTTTTGAAAATATGGGTCTGATCCATGTTCTGCTGGGTAACGAAAGTGAAATATGGCCGACACTGGCTTTCTGGTGTGCCATTCCAAAATTTCTTATCGTAGCCGCTGGCTTACTATATCTTGTGGTGAGTGTTTTAATTATGATGATCAGAAAACCCCAGACACAATCCTCATGATGGCTCTAATCATCTTGATGGCAGACATATAATCTGTTATCAATTTCTTATCATCCTCTTCAGATGGGAGAGCAACCCAATGCATTTGTTTTATCGGTTTTTTATCCGCACACTGATGTGTTTATCCCTGTCAATAATTGCAGGGGAGAATTTCACTTCCTTTTCTTTTGCCCAGGAACAGAAAAAAACAAGCCCGGCCGTTCCGGTCAAGACCGCACCTGTTGTTAAAAAAACCGTCAGCGACCAAATTTCTTTGATCGGCACGACAGAACCCATCCGAGAGAGTGTCGTTGCCTCCGAAGTGTCGGGTCTGGTAGAAGCCTTTTATGTCAAAGCCGGGGATTCTATCACCAAGGGAACATCGCTGGCGGTGTTAGGCTCTACCGGTGCGCGGCTGCGCTTGAAAGGAGCCAAAGCTGCCAGGGCCGGAATCCAGGCAAGACGCGTTCTTGCTGAAAAGGAACTGCAGCGTGTCAGCAACCTCAAGAGTACCAACAGTGTGGCGGCAAAACAGTATGACGAAGCTTTCTATAATCACAGTGCGCTTGAACAGGAACTCTTAAAAAATGCAGCCGATATCGAGCAGCTGGAATACGAAATATCAGAAAAAGATGTTCAGGCACCTTTTTCGGGTTTTGTGGCTGAAGAACACACACAGGTAGGGGAATGGGTACATACCGGCGGACCCATCGTCACGCTTGTCGACATTAGCCGCATCCTCATTGCGGTGGATGTCCCGGAAACGTATATGGTGGGGATCAAAAGCAAAAGCAGGGTTCGTGTGACCATCAACAGTCTGGGAAAAACACCCCGTAACGCAACTGTATCCACAATACTGCCAAAGGGGGAGTCAAACGCGCGAACCTTTCCTGTGCATATCGAGCTGTCAAACAGTGATTTCAAGATCAAAAGCGGCATGGCCGTAGCCGTGACCTTCAGTGTAGGAGAAAAACGAACGGTCAAACTGCTACCAAAGGATGCCATTGTAACGTCTGGAAATCAGCGTATGGTCTTTGCCATCAACGATGGGAAAGCGGTTCCTGTTCCGGTCAAAGTGATTGGCTACTATGAAAGTGATGCCGCCATCGAAGGGGCTTTGGAGCATGGTGCACAAGTCGTTGTCCGGGGGAACGAACGCTTAAGACCCGGCCAGTCGGTTAAGGTGATGGCGCCATGAAATTAGTCGATACTGCCATCAAACGACCCGTTACGGTCAGTGTAGGGGCCATCCTGCTGATCCTTTTCGGTGTCCTTTCGCTTTTCAGAATTCCCATTCAGTTGACACCCAATGTAGATCTGCCGGAGATATCGATTGAAACCCGGTGGTCCGGAGCGAGCCCGCAGGAGGTGGAAAGAGAGATTGTCGACGTCCAGGAGGAGGAACTGAAGAATATTGAAGGCCTCGAGACGCTGGAAAGTGAAAGCCGGGATGGATATGCCTACATCCATCTTATGTTCGAAATTGGAACAGATCCGGATGATGCGCTCACGAGAGTCTCCAAGCAGATGGATCAGGTCAAGACATATCCTGTCGATGCGGAAAAGCCGGTGATCAAAACCGGTGGCCGATTTGAATCGGCCATCGCCTGGATGATTCTGGAAAGCAGGGAAGGTTATGAAGGGATCCTGAACCAGGAATACGATTTTATTGAAGATAACATCAAACCTTACCTGGAGCGGATCTCGGGCATTGCTTCGGTGAATGTGTACGGCGGCAGAGAACGGGAGCTGAAGGTAGTCGTTGACCTGCAAGCGCTGGCTGCCCGAAGGTTAACGGTGCCCGAAATCATGCGGGCGCTGGCAATCGAAAATCGGAATATCAGCGCCGGTAACTTTGACGAGGGGAAGCGTCGTTACATCACACGGACAGTGGGCGAATTTAAAAGTGTGGAAGATGTGGCAAAGGTGATCATCAAGCGGGTGAACGGTATCCCAATCACCGTGGGCGACGTGGCATTGGTTCGACTGGGGTATGAGGACCAGGATGTGGCGGTCCGACACGAAGGAACGGTCACCATTGTCATGAACGCGGTTCGTGAGCCAGGCGCCAACGTTCTTGTGATCATGAAGCGTATCAAGTCCGTACTGAAAGATCTCAATGAGAGCGTGCTAAAAGAAAGAGGGCTGGAAATTAGACTGGCCTACGATGAAACCAAGTATATTGAAAGCGCCATTGATCTTGTAAAAAATAATATCGCTCTAGCAGCCTTTTTAGCGATTCTCGTGCTGATTATATTTTTGAGAAACTTTGCCAGCACAATTATCATATCAGTCGCTATTCCCATCAGCATCATAGCCACGTTCCTGGTCATGACGCTAATGGGCCGCAATATCAACGTGGTCAGTCTGGCTGGGCTCAGCTTTGCTATCGGCATGGTGGTGGACAATTCCATCGTGGTGTTTGAGAATATTTTCAGACATCGTGAAATGGGAAAAGGGCGGAGACAGGCAGCCTATGATGGAACCGTTGAAGTCTGGGGAGCTGTTCTTGCCAGCACTTTGACGACCGTAGCGGTTTTCCTGCCTATCGTCTTCGTGGCGGAAGAAGCAGGCCAGCTGTTTAGGGATATTGCCCTTGCTATCAGCAGCGCGGTCTTTTTGAGCCTGATCGTTTCCATTACCGGTATACCGGCCCTTTCGGCTAAGATCCTGGGCCGGGTGGCCAAGTCGAAATCCAAGAAGCCGCGCTTTCTGTCCTTGAACGGTCTTGCAGGCGGCATCGTGAGCGGTATTTCAGGTTTTGTTTATTGGATGTGCGGACGGATAACGACCCGCATCGCTATCGTCATTCTACTGACAGCCATGTCTGTTGGATTTGCCGTCGGCTTCATGCCCAAAACCGAATACCTGCCCCAGGGTAACCGGGAGATGCTTTTTGGCATCCTCATTCCGCCTCCCGGGTACAACCTGAAGGAAATGGAGAGTATTGCCGGCGAGCTGGACAAGGATATTCTTCCCCTGATCAGTCACGATGGCGAAAGCCCCACTGCAAAGGAGCTCAACCTGCCATCCATTGACAGTTTTTTCTTTGTCGCCTTCGGCCAACAGGCATTCATGGGCATCATGTCAAAGGACCAGGAGCGAACCCGCGAACTCCTACCCTATATTTACGGTGCGCTTAAAAAGATTCCAGGTATGATTGCCGTTGTTCAGCAGCCCGGAATTTTTGCACGCGGCATCGGAAAGGGGCGGTCCATCGAAGTGGAAATAACCGGACCGGATCTGTCCAGACTGATCAACTTCGGGCGTCAGATTTTCGGCGGTGCCATGCAGGTGATTCCTGGTTCCCAGATTCGTCCCATACCAGGTCTCGACCTGGGGAACCCGGAGATGAGGGTGGTACCGAATCGAGACCGGCTTACCCGGCTGGGTATGACCACTGCCGACCTCGGACAGACGTTAAATGTAATGGTGGATGGCGCCCGTGCCAGTGGATACCGTTTTCTGGGCGATGAGATAGATCTGGTCGTGGAGATCCGAAAAGACAGAATAGCAAAATTTCAAGACCTCTCGGAACTTCCCATTATCGCTCCCTCGGGTGAAAAAGTGACCCTGGAATCCCTGGCCGATATCCGTCTGGAAGAGGGTCCAAGCCAGATCAACCACCTCAATGCAGAAAGGGCCATCATCATTCAGATCATACCGCCGCCTGATGTGCCCCTGGAAACCGCCATGGAGGATCTTTCCGAAAAAGTTCTGAAGCCGATTCGTGAGAGCGGCAGCCTTGATAAGGCATATCATATCCGTATGGGGGGGACGGCCGACGATTTGACGCGCACACGGCAAGCCTTGATTTGGAATTTCCTGCTGGCCCTTGTCATCAGCTATCTGCTCATGTCAGCTTTGTTTGAAAATTTTCTGTATCCCTTCATCATCATGTTCAGCGTGCCCCTGGCAGCTGCCGGGGGCTTTGTGGGTCTTTTTCTACTCAACCGGTTCCTCGTTTATCAGCCCCTGGACATCATTACCATGCTCGGTTTTGTCATCCTGGTAGGCATTGTGGTGAACAATGCAATTCTGATTGTTCACCAGACACTCAACAACATACGCAATGCTGCCATGGCATCCCGGAAAGCCATTGCAGAATCGGTCCGGTCACGAATACGACCCATTTATATGAGCAGCATCACCACAGTATGCGCCATGACGCCCCTGGTGCTTTCACCCGGGGCCGGCTCCGAATTCTATCGAGGGCTTGGCAGCGTCGTCATCGGAGGCATCCTGGTTTCAACGATATTCACCATTTTTCTGATTCCTGCATTACTGAGTTTGACATTGGATACGGTATCCGGTCTTAAAAGGATACTGCATATTAAAAGCACAGACACCTAAAGGAAGGAACATATGAAAACGTTTAGTTTAAAAGAGATCAAGTCGCTGACCTATCAGCGACCGGAAATTCAAAAAGGATACGCAAATCAGACCCTTTGCGTGGATATTTCAGATGCCGACATTAGCATCAAACCGGTTTCCGACGAAATGAAGCAGGTTTTTGTGGGGGGCAAAGGCTTTGATCTGTGGCTGCTGTGGCATGCTGTAAGTGGTACTACCCAGTGGACGGATCCGGAGAACACCATCTGTATGGCTTCGGGCCCCATGGGCGGGACCCCGTCCTATCCAGGATCAGGGAAGAGCATTGTGACCGCCCTGTCACCCCTGACCGGATCGGTTATCGATTCCAACGTGGGGGGGTATTTTGGCCCCTATCTTAAATTTTCAGGATTCGATGCCCTGGAAATACGCGGTCAGGCCTCCCGGGAAGTGGTTGTCTATATTGACGGCGTCAGCGAGACCGTGACCCTTTTCGAGGCAGAGGATCTGCCCGAGGATGCGTATGAAACCTCATCTGTGTTGACCCAGCATTTTGGGAATGAAAAACCCAGAGGAATTTCTGTGGTATCAACGGGCCCGGGTGCAAAAAACAGCTTGATGGGCTGTCTGAACGTCACCTGGTACGACCCAAAACGGAAACGGGCCAGGTATAAACAGGCGGGCCGGGGTGGACTGGGCACGGTGTTTGCTCACAAAGGTATCAAGGCTGTTGTTGTCAGGTGGGATACCGTTTCCATGAATTCCAACAACCCGGCCGACAAGGAAACATTGAAAGCTGTTGCCAAAAGTTATTCCAGAGAGATCGTTGAACTGGACCCGAAACAGAACGAAATGGCAAAGATCGGTACGACCCACCTGGTCCCTATAATGAACGATTTTGATCTGCTGCCGACGCATAATTTCAAATTCGGGCAGCATAAAATGGCGAGTCTGATAGGAAAGGACGTTTATAAAGATTTTTTTGATCCAGGGTTTGACGGATGCTGGATGGGCTGCACCGTGGCCTGCTCTCATGGTGTAAAAGATTTTGTGCCGCTGACAGGTCCCTACAAAGGCGTCAAGGTTTTTGTGGACGGACCCGAGTATGAAACCATTGCCGGCTGTGGTTCCAACCTGGGCATCTTTGATCCCTTTACCATTGTCGAAATCAATTTCTACTGTGATGCCTACGGTCTCGACACCATCTCCGTGGGGACTTCCATGGCTTTTGTCATGGAATGCTTTGAAATGGGTCTTATTAACAAAAGCCATACGGGCGGGCTGAACCTCCATTTCGGTAATCGGGATGCAGCCCTTAAACTGCTTCATCAGGTGGCCAGGGGCGAGGGCTTTGGAACAGTGCTCGGTCAGGGTGTTCGGCAGATGAAAAAACTATTTGCATCGGAATTTGGTGTGGATGCACATATCCTGCAGGATATCGGCATGGAGTCAAAGGGTCTGGAATTTTCCGAGTACATGACCAAGGAATCCCTGGCCCAGCAGGGTGGATATGGCATGGCCCTCAAAGGACCGCAGCACGATGAAGCTTGGCTGATCTTTCTGGACATGGTACACAATTACATGCCCACATTCGAACAGAAAGCAGAGGCTCTGCACTGGTTTCCCATGTTTCGCACATGGTTCGGGCTTTGTGGTCTGTGCAAGCTTCCCTGGAATGATATTGTTCCGGAAGACAACAAAGACACAGAAGAACCAGCAAAAGTGATCAAGCATATGACCTGGTACGCCCAGTATTTTGGTGCAGTGACCGGGCGCAACGTCGTTCCGGAGGATCTCATCACCATCAGCGAGGCGGTTTACAATTTCCAGCGTATCTTCAACTTGAAAATGGGGTTTGGCACAAGAGCCCAGGACATCCTGCCGTATCGTGCAATGGGCCCGGTGACAGAAGAAGAATATGAATCCCGTCAGGAACGCTATGATGGCCAGCTTATGGAGAAGCATGGCATTGATATCGAGGGCAAGTCGACAGCAGAAAAGGTGGCTGTTTTACGCAAGCTGCGGGAAGAACAATATGAACAATTAAAAGATGCGGTCTATGAGAGAAGAGGATGGACACAGAACGGCATTCCCACAGTAAAAACCGTCAAACGTCTGGGTATCGATTTTCCCGCTGTTCTTAAGATCCTCAAGGAGAACGGAGTGACAAGGTGATTACCCTGGATGGCGAGCAGATGCCCTGGAAAAACGGCATGACCATATCATATTTGCTGCAGGAGATCACCGATAACCATCCATATGCCGTGATCAAGATTAATGGCCGGTATGTATCCCGACCCAACTTTGATACACATGTTATTCCGGATAATGCTGAAATATATTTAATACCGATGATTGCAGGAGGGTAAACAGCGTTGTGCTGAAAACACAGGACGGTTGCATCAACTGTCTTGATTTCTTATTGGACTGGACAAAACCCTGTACCTGGAATACTTAAGTTGAGTGATCCCTGAAACAATTATGCTCAACCTGGGTAAGCATATCGATGCATTCTGTAAACTCATTCTTTTATAAGGAGGCGTCATGCTTAAGAAGAATTACACAAAAACAGGCCAATTTTGCAGGGTGACATTTAAGGTGCCACCGGATGTCGATGCCAGAAAAGCCGTGCTGTGCGGGGATTTTAATGACTGGAATAAAAAAGCAACCGCCATGAAGCCTCTTAAGGATGGGAGCTTTTCGGTTACGATCACATTGCCCGCAAACAGTTCATATCGGTTCAAGTACTATCTTGGGGCCCACCGATGGGAGAACGACTGGGATGCCGATGGCTATATCCACAACGATTTTGGAAGTGAAGACTCCCTGCTCAAGCTTTGATATGGACTATTACATTCAGTTCACACCAGTTGCGTAATTTTGGTTCGAATTGCAAGTGCTTGGGTACGGAAAAATCCTATATCTTCTAATTTTTTTTAAGTTATTATACTATATGTTGATCTTGCACGATTTTTGCATAATAGGGGTTAGGTCCTTTTTGGTAGGTTGTTACATTCCCAAAAACCAAAATGCTGTGTGAAGGTATGAAAGATTATTCGGTTCTTAAATCAAGTAGAGAAGCGCTTTTGAGAAAGGCTGGTTTCCAGGAAGGCCACAATATTTTCAATAGCGTCTCTCTAAATCAGACACTCAGATTTCAAGTCGAAGGAGATGGGAAAGAACCAGGCTCCCCCGGCGATCAGAATTGATTTGCAATGTCCACAGTAAATAGTGCATTGCAAAGTCATATAAAATGTCTGCGAACTTTTTTCAGATACCGGATGTAATTTTCCTTTGCATAACAAAACGGTGACCTTTACCGTTTGTATGCTTATCCCATAGTCAAACCGGGAAAGGTATCCTTTTTAACCCCCCTATATCCTCCCAAATTTAATTTATCAGCGTATATACCTTAAACAACAAACCTGCAAAGGAGGTCGAGAGCATGAAGTATTCGATATTAAGAGGTACCGCTTTATTGATGTTCATCTGGATAATCATCACCCTGACCGGCTGTGGTGGTGCACAACATCCCAGGAAAGAAGGAAATTCCAATGCCCTGGAGGCGGTATCCTGGCCCCAGCCGGCTCTTTTGACGACTCCGGAGCAACAAACAACACCAGGTCTTTCGGTTGTTTATGCTTATTGTAAAATCAGACACCTGGACGAGATGCCAAGCAGCAAATGGATGGCAGAAAAGGGTGAGCCTGGGGAACCGATTCTGATAATCGACCACCAATTCGGAAATGGTGAGGTGTTCGCTAGTGGAAAAAGCCGGTTGGTTTGTGTACAAATGCAGGGCTACTTGAATTTTGAAAAAAGCGGAAGATACCTGATCAAAGCTAACAGCAACGACGGTATTCGTTTCTTTTTGGACAACAAAATGATTCTCAACGATCCGGACGGTCATGCGGATCGTTTTACATCAGAGACAAAGATCGAGATCAAAGAACCGGGCCGGTATGCTATCCTGATGCGGTATTTTCAGAGAAAAGGAACGGCGACCCTGGAAATGTACTGGAAAACACCCGGAGCCGACAAGTTTGACATCATACCAGCCATGGCGTATTCACATGATAGCAATGCATCTTGATGCAGAAAATCTTCTGTTTATTACTTCCAATATAAGGGGATAACCATGTTCCGCCCTATTTCGATTCGTGTCAACATTCTCACCAATTTTATGCTTGTTATCGGTTTGATTGCTGTTTCACTGTTGGGAATGCAGTATTTTTTCAGCCAGCAGCTGGCCAAGTCGGCAACACATAAAAGCTTTGTTCAAACAGCACGGCAGGTGACCCAGCACATTCAAGCCCGTGATGCCCTGGCCAAAAACATGCTCTCTCTCACGGAATTATATCCGGACTTAACGCTTTCGCCGGCCGACGCCCGTCATAGAGACACCATTGAACGCTTTGTCGCCAACATGCAACGCTCTGTCCATATTTATGCCATGTATATCGGACATCCCAACGGCGATTTTTTTGAAGTGGTCAACATGGAAAGTGCCGCCGGCCTGCATGCCCATTTCAAGACACCCCCGGAAACACGCTGGGCAATCATAAAAATATTTGATTCACCCCAGGGCAGGGTACGACAATTTGATTTTTTAAACAACGCGTTGCAACTGATTTCAACCCGTTCAGAATCATCTGAATATCGGGCCAATGAACGACCATGGTTCAAACAGGCTTATCAAAGCGACAAAGTGATACGGACAGATCCCTATTTGTTTTCACACCTCCAGCAAAAGGGGATTACCTTTGCCAAAGTGATCAATGGTTCCCAGGCTGTTTTGGCCATTGACCTTACCCTTCAAAGACTCAATGCTCTTTTATATGAGCAGAAATTTGGTCCAAGCAGTGAGATCGTGATGTTTGGCAGGGACGGCAGTATTATTGCATCATCGGACCTTCGGGCGCCAGATGAGAAGAGCGATGCCTTTCTGATCCAGGCTCTTGAAAAAGGTCAAACAGACCATCTCCTTCGCTATAAAGAGCAGGGTGAAGATTTGTTTGCCATGGTCACGACCCTTTCGAATGAAATAAGTACTGATACCCATTTGGGCATTGCCATCGATGCAGATGTCATGCTCAAACCATACCACGAAAAAATTCTTTATTCCCTGGCCATTGCCCTCTTATTCCTGATTCTGACAATGCCGTTGATCTTCTATACCACCGCGCGTATTGTCAAACCCATCAAGGAGCTCATGCTCCAGAATGATAAAATCAAAGCACGCCACTTTGATGAAGTCACACCCATCAAGACCCATATCGCAGAACTAATGGATCTCTCTGACTCGCTGGTTTCCATGACAAAAAGCATCCAGGCATATCAAGAGTCACAGGCAGAGTTGATGGATTCTTTTATCAAGCTCATCGCTGATGCCATTGATGCCAAGTCTCCCTATACCGGTGGACATTGTCAACGGGTGCCCGAGGTCGCTATGATGCTGGCTAAAGCCGCCAATACCGTAGACGACGGTCCTTTTAAAAATTTTCGATTTAACGATAATGAGGCCTGGAGAGAATTTGAGATCGGCGCTTGGCTGCACGACTGCGGTAAAGTAACGACACCCGAGTATGTTGTCGACAAGGCAACCAAACTCGAAACCATCCACAACCGGATTCACGGAATCCGGACCCGTTTTGAAGTGATCTGGCGCGACATCGAGATAGACGCTTATGAACGGCGTTTTAACGGTGAAGACGAAAAACAGGTCAGCACCTGGAAACAGGAAGCCCAACAAGCCCTTCTGGATGATTTTTCCTTTATTGCCGGGTGCAATATTGGCGGAGAGTTTATGAGTCAGGAGAAGCAAGAACGTATAAAAAACGTTGCCGACCGTACCTGGATACGCCACTTTAGTGATCGACTCGGACTTTCAGATGCCGAGCTGCTCCAGGTTGAGGGAATTGAAGAGATTCCAGTTCCGGCTGTTGAACAGCTCATGAGCGATAAACCCGAGCACCTGGTTAAGCGACTCAACTTTGACGAGGAAGCCTACCACAAACAGGGTTTTAAATTAGACGTCCCTGAATTTCTGTATAACCACGGTGAAATCTATAACCTCTGTATTGAAAAAGGAACCCTCACGCCTGAAGAGCGCTTTAAGATCAACGAGCACGTCATCATGAGTATTAAAATGCTGGAGCGGCTACCCTATCCTGAAAATATGGAACAGATACCAGAATACGCCGGTACCCATCACGAAACCCTGATCGGCACAGGATATCCACGACGGCTTCACAAGGAAGATCTTTCCATACCTGCACGGATCATGGTCATTGCCGACATCTTCGAAGCCTTGACTGCTTCAGACCGGCCGTATAAAAAAGGCAAAACACTCTCCCAGGCAATCAAGATCATGGGCTTTATGAAAAAAGATGAGCATATCGATGCAGAGCTCTTTGACCTCTTTTTAACTTCAGGCGTTCATCTTGAGTATGCGAAACGCTATCTGAAACCCGAACAGCTTGATGAGGTGAGGATAGAAGCGTATCAATAAATAAATGCGCAATCGGTCCGGTTTCAATCGCGGTGATATTACTACGGCTTTAGGTTGGAATGCCTTGCACCAGAACCGATTAGGTTCGTGAAATGTTCGGGCTAAAGGAGGAACCCTATGGATCCTAAGGATAAGGAATACGATGCGCTTATCGCCGGCAGTGGCCCTGGGGGCGCAATCGTTGCCCGGGAGTTGTCCCAAAAAGGGAAAAAAGTTTTGATCCTGGAGTGGGGTGGCAATGACCCCGTGAAGGGAACGTTTGTACAGGCGTTCCCACAGAGTTTCATGCCCGGAAAATCTCTTTTGATCACCGGTCAGTTACTGGGCATGGTCCGCGGTATTACAACAGGGGGAAGCTCCCTTTTCTATTGTGCCACAGCGTTTGATCCTCCGGTGGCAATGCTGAAATCTTACGGTGTGGATATTACCGATGAAGTGAAGGAAGTCCGGGCCGATCTTCCTATTAACCCTCTTTCTGATGAACTCATGAGCCCTGCTGGAATGCTGTTTATGGAAAGCGCCCTCGACCTGGGCTACGACGCAAAAAAGCTGAACAAGTTCATCTACCAGGAAAAGTGTAAAAAGGATTGTGATCGTTGCAGCTACGGGTGCCCTGAAGGAGCAAAGTGGACTGCTCGTAACTTTGTCGAAGAGGCCATGGCAAACGGCGCAAAGATGATCAACCACGCCAGGGTGGACAAGGTTATCGTGGAAAACAACAAAGCCATGGGTTTACAGTACCGCCATGGAGGAACACATCACAAAGTCTATGCGCCCCAGGTAATTGTGGCTGCCGGGGGGATTGGATCTCCACAGATTCTGAGAAATACAGGCATCGAAGGCGTGGGCAGGGATTTTTTCTTCGATCCCCTGTGCTTCGTGTACGGCACAGTCAAGAACGGCGGCAGCGGGAAAGGTGTGCAGATGTGTGCCGGCATTCATTTTGCCGAGGAAGGTATCGTCATGACCGACTTCAACATGACCCGAATGCTCAAAGCACTTTTCGATCTCGAAGTGTTTCGATTCGGGCAGGTATTCAATTACGCCAATGTCGTGCCAATTATGATCAAAGTGCGTGATGGATTGGGAGGACATATTACCGATGCCGGATGGGTATGGAAACCGTTGAAGCCTTCGGACAAGCACAAGCTTCGAACAGGAAGAAAACATGCGCAAAGAATCCTGAAAAACATGGGCGCAACGGATATTTATAATAGCTGGCTTCTGGCTGCGCATCCCGGAGGCACAGTCAAAATCGGCGAACATCTGGACCCGCAGCTGCAAACCAGGATCAAGAACCTATATGTCTGTGACTGTTCGGTGATACCCCAGGAGTTGGGACTGCCGCCAACGTTTACGATCCTGTCCCTGGGAAAACGACTGGCCAAACACCTGATAACCATGGATGAGGGCTACACAGCAGAACCTGCCATGGAGATCCAGGCGGTATGACAAAGAGATGTTGTCATTTTCGATGAAGAAAAGAAAGATGCCCGCATGAACAACCAGAGAGATCAAGCTGAGGAGACATCACCCGTGGGGAAACCGCAAGGGGCAGATCCAGGTTCCAATGAATTGTTGAACAAAATTCTGGAAAGGGTCCTGAAAACCCGCGAGGCACGTTCGTTGCTGGTCGAAGCCGTCCCGGTTGTCTTGAAGCTCTGGGTGGGAGGAAGTGGCTGGCGAAGACTCGTTTCAAAGGTGGCTGCCGGCACTTTGAAAAAAGGGTTTTCCGGAGCGTCTGGAAGCAAAGAAGAGACGATTGAAAAGCTTTTCGAAGATCCTGATTTTCTCGACACCCTGGTTGAATTGATTACGGGGCTTTTGATCGGCATCGAAGATGTGCTGATTACCGGGGCACAGACGCTGGAACGCATGCCCCCCGATGACAAGAAAAAGATTGCCACGGAAAAAATCTCACGTTTAATGCACGGGAATACCGGTGCCATGGTGACCAACTTCGCCCGGGTGATCAACGACATCCATCAAAATGACCCCGAGTTTTTATCCCGGGTGCTGGCGCCAGGTATCAGGAAATGGGTGGCCTCGGTTGATTTCGGGGAACTCAAGGAGGCCGTGGATGGTTCCGCCCAAGGGTTGGTTTCCCTAGTTGAAACCACGAACCATGCCATGTGGCAATATCCTGCCAAGGTTATTTTATGCCTCTCTTTGCTGCCGTCCCTGGCCAATATCCTCGGCCGGTCGGCTCTCGTATCCGTAGGTCAACTAGAGGAAATCCCCCCTGATCTGCTGACCGATATTGTCATTTCCCTGGCAAGAGAAATCGACGTGTCCATGGTCGTCGGACTGGTGAACGCATTGGCTGAAATGGGAAGGAAACTGCACACAGGCAGTGCCTTGCTGGGCGATGCCGGCGCTCCTCAACTGCCGAAACTTTTTTCTGAAAAACTGGTAGAAATCATTGCTGGAACGGACCCGGTTCTTTTCTGGAAAGCCAGGGTTGCCATTGCCGAAATCAAGGCCTCTTTTGACCAGGCCATGTTGAACGCACTTCATCAGGATCCGGAACACTTGAAAGAGGCCATGTTGAAACATCCGGAACTGATCAATATCCGTAGACAGCAGATAAACCAAAAGCTGTTGCAGTTTGAAGCGATGGATGACGGGGAATTTGACGCATTATGGACGGAAAGACTCGCTGCATACGATGTTCAGGAAACCGCTGAAGTTTTGAACAATTTCCTGAAAATAATCAACCGTCTGTGGGATCAGAACCCCGATGCCCTGGTGAATATGGTTTCCCGATTTTCGAGCGCCATAGACGATGACGCGTTGGCCGAGACAACTCAGCACCTTTTTGATGCTGCTGATGGGTCTTTACGGCCAGTGGCCAGAAGTGTGGTTCCCGGCCTGGTGACCTGGGTCTGCCATGTTCTGAGGCCGGAGGATGACGTGTATGAGGAAGATGCCGCCCGTGCCCGGGAGGCTTTGCGCTCACTGCTGATGTCCGAGGAGATTTAACCCATGCATTTTTTTCATGATGCGGCCACCCGAATCGAAAACCATGCCATCAGCCGTTGGAAGCAAAGCGGGAAAAAGGTCGTGGGATACACCTGCTCCTATGTTCCCCCGGAGGTTTTCCATGCAGCCGGCATTCTCCCGGTTCGTCTGCGCGGCATCGAGACCGACGGGATGGAAATCGGAGACGCGTATTTTGGACCCTTTATCTGCAGTTTTCCAAAGTGCTTACTCCAACTAGCGGGCAAAGGTGTATTTTCTTTTTTGGACGGGGTATTAATTATTCCTGGGTGCGATGCCATGCGGCGTCTTGATGAATGCTGGCGAAAGGCGGGTGAAGATCACCAGGGGATTGTGCCGACATGGTTTGAATATTTCGATGTCCCGCACAAATCGGAAGTACACGGGATGAATTGGTTTGTGCAGGAGATACGAAACCTCATAGAGCGTATAGAGCAGCAATTCGGGGTTTCTATTACCGGGACCGCTCTGCGCGAATCGATTCGGGAATACAACCGGGGACGACGTTTACTCAAGACCGTGGAAGCGCTCAGGGCTGAAAAAAACCTCAGGGTTTCCGGAACCGATGTTTTTAGCGCCACCATTGCCGGAACCGTTCTGCCCAGAGAAGAATATACCCGGCAACTGGAAAAATGGCTGGCGGATCTGTCCGGTAGAGATCCCTTAGAAGGTGGGAAAAAGAGATTGATGGTCATCGGGAGCATCAGCGATGAAATCGATCTGTTTCAATTGATTGAAAAAGGAACCGATGCAGTGGTGGTGGCGGAAAATCTCTGCTTTGGTGTCCGGTATGAGGGAAATGAAATTCCTGAAGACGGGGACCCGATCCTGTCACTGGCAAGACACTATCTCGAAACATCCGTCTGCCCGAGAATGTTCGGAAAATACAAGCAGCGCCTGGCCTTGCTGAGGGAAAAAATCGAACGGGCCGGGGTCGAGGGTGTCATTCTGCAGAACATCCGTTTCTGTGACCTTCACGGCTCGGAAAACGGCTTGTTCCAACGAGATCTGGAAGCCGAAGGTATCCCTTGTCTGAGACTTGAGAGAGAGTACGGCCCTCTTAAAGAAACAGGCAGGATTAAACTGAGGGTCGACGCCTTTCTGGAGCAGATTGCATGACAGGAGTCTGTACTAAAAATTACTGAACGATGCAGGATGGCATCTGACGCCGTTGATGAAGTAAGATCGGCAAATCCAACTGGTTTCAAATTTTGATCCCAATTTATTAAAATTTGAAACGATCATCTTAGGTGTTAGTAGGGAGATCGTTTATGAGACCGGAACTAAAGGAATACAATTACGACTGGATGATGGGAAAAACCCTAAAGGCGGCGGCCATGGTTCCAGGAGGAACACAGAAAGAGACCGATCTTGCTTTGACATACCTACCCTACTACCATGGGGTTGCCGATGCCTTTTTCAATGCCGGGGACCCTGGAATACAGCTGTTGAAAATGCTATCCCAGTATTATGAAAATATTCTGACCGCCCGGGAAAAGGGAAAAAAGATTGCGGCGACCACCTTTTGCCAGACCCCGGCAATCTTTTATGCAATGGATGTGGTTCCCGTAACCTTTGAGGTACTCACAGCCCTGGGCGGACTTGTCTGGAAAAGGGGGCTTTTCGACTACATGGACTACTGCTGTGAGGTCGGCATGACAGAGACATCGTGCTCGTCACAACGTGGGGCCATGGGTGCATATCTGGCAAGGCTCGGTGAAGAAATCGATTTTGTGGTCTGCGACACCCCCGGCGTCTGCGACACCAACGCCAATGCATTTTCCTTTGCCGCCACCTATCTTGACAAGCCCTTTTACCAGCTCAATTATCCCAGCACACTGGGTGACGACCGAAGCGAAAAATACCACCTGGACGACTACAAGGAAATGATCCGATTTCTTGAAAAAAATACCGGTAAAAAGATGGACTACGATCGTCTTGCTGACCTTATCAAAGTGGTTGACCAGCAGGATGAATTGATCGGAGAACTCGAAGACATGTTTATGCTGGTTCCGGTTCCCATGCCGCCCTTGTTCAACCTGGCCATGTATGCGGGGCGGTTTGCCTTTTGCGGGCACGAGGCCTTCACCCGTCTCTTGACCAGCATGCTCGAATGGGCCAGAACCCGTGCAAAACAAGGACTTTCAGGGTTAAAATCCGGAAAAGAAAAACTGCGGGCCTATATGTGCTATATCGACCACTACACAGTGGACATGAACTTCTGGCATTACTTGGATGAACGGGGCATTGCCACCGTGGGCTCCATTCTCTCCCGCAATTTCAGAGATTTCAGCACATACACCCAGGTCCTGGAGGGCTCTGGATACGGTGTTGATGTGTCGTCACCCGAGGCCATGATCGACACGATCGCACAGATGAATGCGCGTCTGCCCATGGTGCGTTCGATCCGGGGTCCTTATGACAAGCGAAACATGTGGCTGGAAGAAACCCTTGCCATAGCAAAACTCTGCCATGCCCAGTGCATCATCTACAACGGAACGCCAGGCTGTCGCAACACCTGGGGAATGGTCAAGCCATTTTCCCGGGACCTGGAAAACCAGGGGTACCCGGTGCACATCATGAATGACGATGCCTTTGATGATCGCGTAGAGTCATGGGAATCCACCAGAGAACGTCTGGATGAATTTTTTCAAGTAAGGGGGCTGTTATGACCATTGTTGCCGGGTGCGATGTTGGCTCTCTGACATCGAAAGCCGTCATCATGAAGCATGGACGGATTATGGGAAGCGCGATTATCAAATCCCGACCCAAACCCAAGGAATCCGCTGAAGTGGTGATGCAGGAAGCTCTTGATACGGCAGAACTTCACATGCACGACATTGCACACTGCACTGGCACGGGGTACGGTCGGGAGAAAATATCCTTTGTCCGTGATATAAAATCAGAAATTTCCTGTCACGGCAAAGGGGCACGGTGGTTATTGCCTTCGGTGAAGACAATCATCGATATCGGTGGTCAGGATTGCAAGGCAATGAAAGTCGATGGAGATGGGCGAGTGATCCATTTCGTCGCCAACGACAAATGTGCTTCCGGAACAGGGCGGTTTCTCGAAGTGATGGCCGGAGTCTTGGGTGTTTCCATTGAAGAACTGGGAAAACTTTCCACAGGCTCGAACACTCCCGTCACACTTGCCTCGACATGCACTGTCTGGGCCCAGGCAGATGTGATCAAGTTTATAAACTCTGGTGTTCCCTTTGCGGACATCGGTGCCGGAATCAATGGTGCCATGGCCAAAAGAGTGGCCATTCTGGCCAATACCGTGAAACCTGAGGGAGACATTCTGATGACCGGTGGCGTGGCAAAGAATACCGGTGTTGTCAATACACTAGAAAAACTCCTCGGACGGAAAATTAAAAAAACGCGCAAGGCTGATCCCCAGATGGCCGGAGCCATCGGCGCCGCTCTGTTTTCGATGGAAAAATTGAAAAACCTCGCAGGCAGCTGCAGGGATTCTTTGAGCACTGTTGTAGGTCAACCTAGGCAGAGGAGAATAACATGATTGTGGCTGGATGCGATATCGGTTCCCTTACAGCCAAGGCGGTTCTCATGGAAAGCGGGAAGCTTATTTCAAGTGCTGTTATCAGGGTGAAAAGCAGGCCTTCGGTGTCAGCCGAGCAGGTGATGCAGATGGCACAGGAAAGGGCCAACCTTCAGCAGGACAGCATTGCATATATTGTTGGCACGGGGTATGGCCGTGCGCAGATTCCTTTTGTGGACAGCGTTGAATCTGAAATTTCCTGCCATGCCAAGGGTGCAAAACATCTGATACCTTCCGCACGGATGGTGATCGACATCGGAGGGCAGGACGCCAAGGCCACACGGATGGATGACGATGGAAAGGTGACGCGTTATCTATACAACGACAAGTGTGCATCAGGAACGGGACGATTTCTTGAAATCATGGCGGAAGCACTCGAACTACCTCTAGACGAGATGGGCAACATTTCGGCAAGAGCAAAGGAGACACTTACCATTTCCAACCAGTGCGTGATTTTTGCCGAAACCGAGGTTATCTCACTGCTCAACGATGGAAAGGAAATCCCGGACATCGTCAATGCGCTGCATCATGCAATGGCCAAGCGTGTGGCCGCCCTGGCGAGCAGTATCGGCATTGAAGAGGATGTTGTCATGACCGGTGGGGTGGCCAAGAACAGCGGTGTTTTCCTGGCTCTTTCCCACTCTTTGAACACACAACTGAAAGCACTCAACGGGGCAGATCCGCAAATCATCGGCGCGTTGGGCGCGGCCCTATATGCTCAGGAACAGGCGATAAGCTGACGGCCATGGATTTTTTTGGCAGACACTTCGACGATATCCTTTTCCATCTTCAAAAGATGCGGGAAAAGGGAAAAATCAGCGATACCATCCACCAGAGAGGTCTTGGCTGGCCTTTGGCCGACAAAGGCGATCTCATTATGGGAGCAGACACGGCCGTAGAACTGGGGCACCCAAAGGAAGGCTCGACGGCATTTCTCATCTGGACAAGGGAGCCGATGCGGCTGAGAAACAAAAGGATATCTGTTCTGGGTCCTGCTCTGCACAAGCTTGTTGGAAAGCGGATACCCTTCGGGAAAATCATCCTCCTTGGTGTTGATGGTTTTAACGAGAACAACAGCTATAAACGCTACCGGCAATTGGAGAATGTACGCTACGATATTCGCCTGAAAGGGTACATGATGCGCGGCGTTTCACAATACGGTAGAGAATGGAGCCGAGTGAGCCGTTCGGCCATTGATGACGGGTTTTCCTTTCCGATTTTAGGTGGTGCACTGGTGGATAGGTACCTTGAATTTAAATTTGTTAAAACCGTGGAAGTTGTTTTTTTCACATCCGGTCGTAGGGACATGAAACCATTTTTGCCCATTGCCGAAAACGCACTCAAGATCATTGGTGCCATGAACAAGATGATCGAGGAGGTTTCCTATGACTGTGACACCTGCGAATACAGCGATATTTGCGGGGAAGTGGAAGACTTGAGAGCGATGCGAAGGTCGCTTCAGAAGAGAGGAAAAACAACGGATGCTTGATCACGCAGGGAAGCCGTCAGCAATGATCGCCGTGTGTGGCAAGGGCGGTGTCGGCAAAACCTCCATCAGTGCAGCCATGGTGAGAATACTCACCCGGGACAGGAAGAAAAGGGTCCTGGCCATCGATGCGGATCCGGCCGTGGGGCTGGCCTCCGCGTTGGGATTATCCGCCGAGAAAACTGTCGACGACATCCGGAACAGCCTGATTCAAAGACTTGCGCAGGGAGAGGCCGGGGACAGGCAGGCGGTTGTTTCCCGGCTCGATTACGAATTGTTCGAGGCCCTGATAGAGCATGAAAACTTGGCATTTCTCGCCATCGGCCGTCCCGAAAGGGAAGGCTGCTATTGTCAGGTCAACCACATCCTCAAGGACATCATTGCTTCCGTGGCAGGTCATTTCGATTACGTGGTGATCGACGGGGAAGCCGGTATCGAACAGGTTAACCGACGGG
This sequence comes from uncultured delta proteobacterium, assembly GCA_963842925.1. Taxonomy (GTDB): domain Bacteria; phylum Desulfobacterota; class Desulfobacteria; order Desulfobacterales; family B30-G6; genus B30-G6. The sequence continues at coordinate 114,492 of CAWJIL010000010.1, read as the reverse complement.
TCATGGAAAAGGTCAGCCACCTGGTTCTCGTGGCGGATCCCTCCGCCAAGGCACTTCGTGTTGTCCAAACGATCCAACAGGTGGCACAGCAAGTGGTTAACTACAGAAAATCCGGTCTGATAGTCAATCGCTGCCAAAACAGCAGGGAAATAGAGGGCATTGCCATCCCGCAAACACTCCAGTACCTGGGCTGGGTCCCCGAGGATGATGTAATCCGGATCTGCGATATCGAAGGCCGGAGTATTTTGGACCTTCCCGAATCTGCCGCCCTGGTTGCCGTCGAAAACTGTCTTCTGACCCTTATGGACTGACCCCGACGCGCTGGTCGTGGATTTCTCTTGGCATAAAACAGATGCAAAATCTCATTCTCCTGCCCGGCTGGTATTTTTTTAGACAAACCACAGAAGACGTTTACAACTCAATCAGGTTCTCAATCGTTTGATAGCATCTACTACGATATGGATGGCAGTGTCGATTTCTTCGGGTGTTGTCATGCGGCCGGTGGAAAAGCGTATGGTTCCTTTGGCCCATTCCAGGGGAATCTGCATGGCCTCCAGAACGTGGGACAGGGTCACCGTGTCTGAATGACAGGCGGCTCCGGCGGAGGCCGCCACCTCTATACCGATTTCCTCCAAGATTCGGTTGGCCTCCAGGTCCTTGAAAGAGAGACTCAAGGTGTTGGGCAAGCGTTGGTCCTGATGACCATTGAGGCGCATGTTATCCAACTGCGCTGTCAGGCCGTTGTGCAGGCGGTCGCGCATGGCCGTTAACTGTCTCCCGGCGTGATCAAGGCTGCGATCGGCCATTTCACAGGCTTTGCCCAGACCCACGATTGCCGGTACGTTTTCGGTGCCGGCACGCCAGCCCATCTCCTGGCCTGCCCCATGACAGAATTTTTCAGGTAACAAGCCCTTTCTGACATATAACGCACCGATCCCTTTGGGTGCGTATATTTTATGCCCGGCAATGGAGAGGAGATTTACGTTCATTTCCTGAACATCAGTAGCGATCTTTCCTGTGCTTTGGGCCGCATCGGTGTGGATACAGATACCTTTCTGTTTGGCCAGCAGGCCAATCTCCCGTATGGGCTGAAGGGTTCCCACCTCGTTGTTGGCATGCATGACGCTAATCAATATCGTGTCCGATCGAATGGCGGTAGCAAGATTTTCCACACGGACCATGCCAGTGCTATCCACATTCACACGGGTGATTTCAAAACCTTCTGTTTCCAGATAGTCGCAGACCTCCAAAATTGCCGGGTGCTCCACGGTACTGGTGATGATATGGCGGCCCTTTCCCTTCAGGGCCCGGGCCATTCCTTTGAGGGCGTGGTTGTTGGATTCGGTGCCACCGGAGGTAAAAAAGATTTCCTCTGCCTGGCAATTGAGCATATCAGCCACCTGCTGCCGGGCTTTTTCCACCGCTCTTTTGGGACGGATACCGTACCAATGAGAACTGGACGGGTTGCCAAATTCGGTTTCCAGAAAGGGCCGCATGGCCGCGATCACTTCCGGATCATGGGGTGTGGTGCCGTTGTAGTCGAGATAGATGGGTTGAACCATACAGTTCCTCCTTTATTTCGGCACCTTAAACCCCAAGTCAAAGATGCGGTGGCAAGCGGGGCATATGAATAACCATTGTATTTCGGCGCCCGCTTTTTGAAACATGGAGTGGAATCCGTCCCTGCAGAGCCTGTTACCAGGCTCTGCTCGTATATATACACCCTTAGTCGGTGGTTGATGTCTCTGTTAATGAAATTCTTGTAAGATCTGTTTCGTTCTTACCGTTTGCAAAATGCCATAGATCTCTGCGTACAGTTGTTAACAAAATAGGCTAGTGCTAAAAACATGATGAGGGTTCCTATCATGATGGGCCTCCTTTCATCTTATCCTGCGACATCGATGCCCATGTCACAACCCAGATGTTTGTCAGGATTGTCGCATTTAAAATTCTGTTCGCGTGTATCCACGTGTCCTTCGTTTCTGTCATCCCAGTAGTCTTTTGTGTTATTTTCACTCATAATATCACCTCCATGGTCTCATTGTTGTTTTGTTTCGCTTGATCAATAATATATAACAACCCGACCATATGGCAATGTTGGCGAAATGCGGTTTTTATAGTAGGTTAAAACTATTGTTTAAGATAAAATTGACTTTCTAATCAGGGAAAAGCTATATTTCCAAGTAAACAGTCAGCACAACCGATCACAGGGTCTTTTTAAACCCTTTGGTCAAGCCAAAAGCATGCATGCCATTTATCATATTGACAGGTTTCTAAATGAGGATTTCTGAAAGGAGAAAATGATGCCAATGGAAACAATAGCCCATGCCGCAAAAAAATGTGGTGTTGCCATTGAACCGGCAGCACCTTTTCGGCTGCAGTGCCTGAGTGACGAAGCGTGCCGGAGAATCCATCTTGCCACCTTAGAAGTTCTGGAAAAAACCGGTGTTGTTGTTCCCAGTGCCCGAGCAACCGAAATCTTTGCAGATCATGGCGCTCGCGTGAGCAAACAAGATCATCGGGTGTTTTTGGCCCCGGGCATCGTCGAAAAAGCCATGTCCACCATCCCCGAGCAAATTCGCATTCCCGGGCGGGAGCGATCACGGGATACCCTCATGGGTGGCGATTCCCTGGGGTTTATCAATTTCGGGACTACGGTGTTTATTAACGATTTAGCCACGGGTGTACGTCGTAAATCCACTACGGAAGATGTGGCACAGGCAACGCGCGTTTTGGATGCCATGAACAGCATAGAAATATTGATTACCGTTTTAAGCTGTACAGACAAATCTCCCCTGACGGAGACCATGCATGCCACGGCAGCCATGCTTGCAAACACCACCAAAGCGGTGGAGGCCGTACCCCCTACGGCTAATCTGATTCCCAAAATGGCTCTCATGGGAGAGGCGGCTGTCGGCAAAGATGTCTTTCGGCAGAATCCATTCTTTTTTACCGGGGTCTGTGTTGTGAGTCCTTTACAACTGGTGGACGAATGCAGTGAAGTGCTGATGGCTTCGGTTGAACACAATTTTGTCACCAGTGTGCTCTCCATGTGTCTGGCCGGAGGGACTTCGCCCATTCATCTTGCCGGAACAGTGGTTCAGCACAATGCCGAAGTGTTGAGCGGGTTGATTTTGGGACAACTGCTGAAGCCCGGTGCGCCCATGATATACAGCAGTTCCACCACATCCATGGACATGCTTTTTGGCACAGCTGCCGTGGGCTCCGCGGAAGGTGCCATCCTGAACGCGGCCCTGGCCCGGATGGGTCGCTATTACCATATCCCCGTTAGGGTATCGGGTGGGTAGGTGGACAGCAAACTGTGTGACGCCCAAACCGGGTTCGAATCATTGCTCACAGCGCTTCTTCCCTCATTGGCAGGTGCCAATCTGGTTTATGGAGCCGGGATGCTGGACAGCGGAATGGTTTTGGACTATGGCAAAATGATCCTTGATGATGAGATCAATCATAACATCAAGCGCATCGTTAAAGGGCTGCCGGTTACGGAATCGTCTCTTTCGGTGGATCTTATCAAGGAGGTAGGACACACTGGGAACTACTTGACGCATCCAAGCACCTTGAATCATTTTTCCGAGCTGATACAACCCAGGCTTATGAACCGTGAAAATTATGATAACTGGTCGTCCAAGGGTCGAACTGACGCACACGAAAGGGCTATGGAAAGGGCCAGGGAATTGCTTGCAAATCATCAACCCAATCCCATCAGTGAGCAGGCTCAAAAAGAAATCGATGAAATAATCCGTGAAACTGAAAAAGAGCTCAAGGTAATATATTAGGACCCTATTCCGACACGATCACCCGGATTCGGTTGAGAATTCTCTAATTTTAAGCGTTTGATTTTTATCAGAGCTTTGTCTCGATCCCATCCGAACAGGTCGTCGAAATACCATACACTGGAGCCTATCAAGTCTTTAAATATCTTGATAAATTGTCATCTGCTGGGAAGATTCATTGGATTATTTTGATAGAGTGATTATTCTATAGCATATCAATTTTGTATGCCAACAACGCCAAGGAGGATTCGCTATGTCAACGCTATATTCAAAGGCTGCTCTCGGCCTTAAGACCTTACAAAATCATCTGGTCATGGCACCCATGACACGCAGTCGTGCCACCGACAATATTCCCAATACACTCATGCTGGAATACTATGCTCAGCGTGCCACGGCAGGACTTATTGTTACGGAAGGCACGTCGCCCTCACCAAACGGCTTGGGTTACCCCCGTATACCTGGAATATTTTCTCCGGCCCAGGTTGAGGGATGGAAATCCATTACCGATGCGGTGCATGCCAGGGGTGCAAAGATATTCGTTCAACTGATGCACTGTGGGCGAATCTCCCATCCGCTGAACCTACCTGAGGGGGCACGTATACTGGCACCCTCTGCCGTGACAGCTGATGGCGAGATGTACACGGATGCCGAGGGCATGATGCCCCACCCCGAACCCCAGGCCATGACGGAAGAAGACATTAAAGCCACCATTACGGAGTTTGCTCAGGCTGCTAAAAATGCCGTTACAGCCGGTTTTGACGGCATTGAACTTCACAGCGCGAATGGATACCTGCTTGAACAGTTCATCCGTCCGAACACGAACCAGCGTACGGATGTTTATGGTGGGCCCATCGAGAACCGTGCCCGGTTTGTGATGCAAGTAACCGAGGCGGTGATTGATGCCATTGGCAGGGACAAGGTGGGTATCCGACTGTCGCCATTCGGTGTGTTCAACGATATGCCGTTATACGACAGCATGGAAACGGATTACACCTATCTGGCAGAACAGCTAAACTTCCGCAAATTGGCATATATCCACCTTGTGGATCACTCCCTTATGGGCATGCCGCCCGTGCCCGACGCCATCAAAGAGACCTTTCGTAAGCTTTTCAAAGGCACCTTGATTCTCTCTGGCGGTTACGATGCAGAGCGCTCAGAAAAGGACCTCACCGCGGGCAAGTGTGATCTTATTGCCGTGGGACGGCCTTTCCTTGCGAATCCCGACCTGGTGAAGAGGTGGGAAACCGGAGCAGCCGTGAACGATCCTGACATGGAGACATTCTACACTTCTGGACCCAAGGGCTATACAGACTACCCGGCATTGGAAAAATAGGGGTTTTTGGGAAATACTCCTGAATGTTTAAATTCTTTTAATATACCGTAGAAATGTGGCATCAAGGATCACGTGTGAACTTGGCGCTGCCCCTCTATTGAAGAACCTCGCAGCAAGATACAGTTTTAGCGCGCGCTGTTTCGGTTCACTCGTCAAGGTTTGACCCCAATCATTTACCAAGGACACGAGGATGTATGCATGAAAGAAAGAGCACTAAAGAAGTTTCTTCGTTATATAGAAATCAACACGCAATCCAATGTCGCTGCAGGCTCTTTTCCCAGTACAATAACTCAGTTCGATTTGGCCAACCTGCTTGTGGATGAACTAAAGACACTTGGCCTTAGGGATGCATGTGTTGACAAGCATTGCCATGTCATGGCTACGCTGCCGGCCAATCTTGATAAAGATCTTCCCAAAATCGGACTGATTGCGCATCTGGATACGTCACCGGAAGTTTCCGGGAAGAATATAAAACCCCGAACGATTGAGACGTATGAGGGCGGAGATATTGTTATTAATAAAGATTTAAACATAGTCATCAAGGCATCTGAGAATCCCGAGCTTAAAAACTGTATGGGGCACACCCTGATCACCTCCGATGGTACAACCTTGTTGGCTGCTGACGACAAAGCCGGCATTGCCGCCATTATGACGACACTTGAAATATTGAAGGAAAACCCGGAGATACCGCATGTAGAAATAAAAATAGGCTTTACACCGGATGAAGAGATTGGTCACGGCGTAGACTTTTTCGACATGGAAAAATTCGGTGCTGATTTTGCTTACACGGTTGATGGGGGCGTTGCAGGTGAATTAAACCGGGAAACCTTTTCAGCCAATGAAGCAAGTGTTGAGATTGAAGGCCGCAACATTCATCCAGGTACTGCTAAAAATGGTATGGTCAATGCGATCAGGGTTATTGGAAACATTATTTCACGGCTGCCCAGCGATATGGCCCCGGAAACGACAGAAGGGTATGACCCATTTATTCATCCCATGACAATGGAGGGAAGTGTTGCCAGGGCGAGCATGAAAATGATTTTAAGGGATTTCAAAACAGAAGGTTTGGATACGCAGAAAGAGATTCTGGAAAAGATCATAAGTGACGTACAGGTGTTATTTCCCAAAGCGAAAATCAAGTTGAAGATTACCGAATCGTATAGAAATATGCGCGCCGAGCTGGAAAAACATACCCAGGTAACGGATCGGGTCTGGGCAGCGGCTGAGAAAGCGGGCGTTACACCGGTGTGGGTGCCTATCCGCGGCGGTACGGATGGTTCCAGGCTTACTGCCATGGGTCTTCCAACCCCGAACATCTTTGCCGGGGGCAGTAATTTTCACAGTAAAACAGAATGGCTTTCTGTGGACGGCTTGGTAAAATCCGTTGAGACGCTGCTAAATATTATGAAAGTTGAAGATTAACAAGGGCTTCCCCTGTTACATGCTCTCGCTGACATCCCATCCCTGAACTGCGGGTCATATCCCTGTATGATGGTTGGATGCTGGTTTGGCAAAAATGATGGCCATCATGGCGATAAAGCTGGTTCCCGCGAAAAAGATGAAGGCTGTCTGGTAGCTTTGGCTTGCGTCGAATATGACACCGGCAATCATCGGGCCAAGCGCTGCTCCAGGCATTGAAAAAAAACCGATGGTGCCGGAAACAGTTGCAAAAGAAAGGATCCCGAAACACTCCCCAATGATCAACGACTGCAGCATGATGATGGATCCCATGGTCAAGCCGAAGGCAAAGGTACAAAGATAAAGCACGACAACATGTTGATAAAAGGCAAGCAATAGAACAGCCAGACCCTGAATAAAAAAACAAGCCATGGCCACATATCGTTTTTCACAACGATCCACAAACGTTCCCAGTACCAGGCGTCCCGTGATACTGGCGGCAGCAGTTATGCTGACCGCCATGGCAGCCTTCTGTAAACCCAGGTACTGACCTATAAAAGAGACCTGGTGGATTAGGTAGGCGATCTGCCCTCCCAAAGCGAGCATGAACGCCATCGCAATTGCCCAGAAGGCCGTGGTTTTCATCGCCTGTATGCGGGTCCACACCTGCATCTGGCCTGTGGCAGCCCGTGTCCAATTTTGCTTTTCAATAGTACTGTCCGGAGGGTCTCCGTCTGGATATTGACTCAGATCTGACGGTTTCTGTTTGATAAAAAAGACAGCCATGGGAATAATGACCATACTATACAGACATCCCAATACGGGCAGTGTAACACCCAGTCCTTTCTGAATGATGAGATAGCTGGTCAACGGTACCAGAATGACACCACCCACGCTGAGTCCGGTATTGGCAATGCTCATGGCCAGACCCCGTTTACGAACAAACCAGTTGGTAATCAGGGTGTTGACCGGAGCGAGTGATGTGCAGCAGAAGCCGACTGACATTATCAGGTAGGCAAAAAAGAGTTGGGGAATGGTATTACACCAGTTCAGGGCACTGAGACTCAAACCAAAAACAACTGACCCACACACAAGAAACCATTTTGGACCGTAGCGATCCATCCAGCGTCCGATGAGGAGACCGACGATACCGTTAGAAAAGAAAAACAGGGTGATTGCCGAAGAAACAGTTCCCTTTGTCCAGCCATGAACACTTCGCAATGGATCCAGGATGACGCCGTGTCCGTAAAACCCGATTCCTGAGGACACAAACAATATAATCGCGCCGGCAGCAACGATCCACCAGCCGTAAAAACTATCCGATGATCGAGACGTTAAGAGGGCAGGTTTGAGTTTATGATCACTTCTTTTCATTCAGTACACAGTGCAATGCCTCGCCCCTGACAAGGCTCTCGTAGCACTTGTTGCAGGATATACAATCGGCCCTGGCCCGGCTGCCGCTTTTCCATGCATTGATGATATGGGGTTCTTTTATCAATGGGCGGCACAGGGAAATGAAATCCGTCTCGCCTTTTTCGACGAGCACCTCCATGAGTCCAATGGATCTCAAACCGCCTACCATCATCACGGGTATGTTCACCATACGTTTTATCTTCTTGCTCCAGTCCCGAAAATAGGCCTCTTTTTCGACCCGGTTTATTTTGGTATGAAATTCCGTCTCTTCATACCAGTTGCCCCTCAATCCCTGGCTGATTTCCAATGCATCAAATCCCCATTGGGCAAAGCGTTTGGCCGCCTCGCTGCCCTCACGAAAGGTGAGTCCCCCTGCAAACCCGTCTTGGACGCCTGTTTTGATGAGCACCGGATAGGTGTCTCCTACCTGTTCCCTGACGCTCAGGTATATCTCCCGGTGGAATCGTAAACGGTTTTCAAAAGACCCGCCATATTCATCATCGCGGTGATTGGTGTAGGGAGAGAGAAACTGACTGAGCAGGTACGCATGGGCACCATGGAGTTGAACAGCATCAAAACCGGCTACTTTTGCTCTTCCTGCAGCATCGCCAAATGCTCTGGTGATCGTCCTAATATCTTCCACGGTCGCTGCGCGGTATTCTTTTTTGAAAAAAAGGTCGTCGGGTACAATGGACGGTCCAATCGCACGCTCTTTTTTTGTCTCAAGAAACCGGGCCGATTCTCTGCCTGCATGAAACAACTGGACGGCGATCTTTGCGCCGCGGTCGTGAACAGCCCGGGTCAGTCGTTTAAGACCAGGTATGAGCGCGTCGTGGGCAAGGCTGTTCTGAAAGGGTGAAATCTGGCCGGATGGGTGAACATAAGCGATACCCGTTACAATGAGACCAACGCTGCCGTCCGCAAGATCCGTAAAGAGCTTGATCTGCTTTTCGGTCACCTCGCCATTTCTGTCGCTGCATCCGTCGTAGGTGGCAGATCTGACAAAGCGGTTGCGCACTTCCAGATTTTTTATTTTTATGGGTTCAAAAAGGATGCTCACAATATATTGCCAATTCCAAAACGCTTTTTTATAAATTTTTTTCCGGGCAAGCCGCGAAAGGCGAAAACAAAAAGAAAAAGGGGTCGCACCTGCCGTCGCAGTTCAAGCATTGACCCGTATCATTCACCTTTTCTTCTAAGGATAACATTGCCGGGTTTTTTTTGAACTGGTTTTGATTTTTTTTCGTCTTGATCTTTAACATTGATTTCGATCAAGTGCTTGAGTTTTTCGTCCAATTTCCTTCGGTCTAATCCGCTTCGTCTTTCAGGATCAACATCTGTGGAAAGATTCTTTCTCCTGTTCATATCCGCACGTCTGTTTTTATACGTTATTTTTACCGGCATGAGAATCTCTCTTGGCAATGATTAGATACGTACAATGGATGCCCCCTCGCATATTTTACAGTTTGGATTTTAAAAGGTCACCAGCCCCCTGATCATCACATATAAAACCACAACCAATGTCAACGGAAACATTAGGAAACTGTTAATTCACCTGTGGCATCAGGGCCCATTTGATGGCCGGCGAATCTGAATTCTCGATCTGGTCAAGGCACAAAATGCCGCCGTTTTGGAGCTTGAATACAATGGGGTTTTGTTGCCCAGTGATGAGAAAAGATGTCAATCGTTCCAAAAAGGGCAGGTGCCCCACTAGCATGGTATTGGCTGAATAATCGACTTTGGTTGCAAAATCCGCAACGTCATCCAGCGGTTTGATACCTGTTACCTCCTGCAATCCATGAGCCGGCTTCAGGATTGCATCCAGAAGCTCGGCTGTCTGCCGGGCCCGTCTTTTCCCACTGTGCTGGATCCGCTCCACCGTCACCCTGTTGTGTAGAGCGACCCGGGCAATTTTTTCTACCGTCTCGAATCCAGAAGATGAAAGCCCTTTTTCAGGATCGAGATCCTTGGTCAAGCTTTGACCATGTTGGACAATATAGAAAGCCATGACGTCTCCTATCTGTTCTCCCAGTGTTCCCCAATGGTGAGCTCAAAACAACAAAACCCTGCCTCTTGATTCAGGAAACAGGGTTTGTATTCATAGCATATCGCTCTCCATGTTGATGGGTATGGCTTAGAGCTGCCACGAAAGCCTTTGCATGTATCGCACAGACGTCACGATAAAGCAAGCGCTTCCAGCATGTGCCAAACGGCAAGCATTACAAGAATAGACAACGATATCAAGTAAATGGCTATGTCTGCTTGACATTGTGGTCTGTCTTTGACATTCTTTGAGGCATCTTTCTCTTATTCTACAATATTCATTAGACGATTTACCCCTTAACCCATTAGAGGGAAGTCTGGGACTTTTCGGGAGGTAAACATGGCAAGCAATGATCTCACCGGTTTTACCGGAAACCACATACGGCTCAAACTGGAAAAGCCTGACCTTGACCTGGCATCGGCCACGGATTTCGCCAAACAGAAGGCAAATGAACTGACTGACGATCCCATGCTGCTGGCATGGTCCTGCGGCATCACAGGTGAGTTTTACCCAACCGCCGATTGTGGAAGTGCAGGCAAGCCCCCATGGCTCGTTTTTGCCGAGTCAAGGGGTGCCGACATCGCCATTAACATCAATGACGGGGAATACATATTTTTGTATCTCTCTTTTTGATGACAACAGACCGAAGAAAGGGGCAACAGGCAAGAAATCATTGCAGGTCCGAGTGATGAAATAGCCCATAAAAGTCTCCTCAGGACGCGTCATCATCATTGCCATACACGACTGCTTTGGCCTGCGCACACCCTTTCTTTTGAACCGCAACAGCGAGCGCACTCCCCGTAGGTTTTGCCGTGCGGCAGTGCTTCGCATGCTGCGGGGTTAGCGAGCGAAGCAAAATAGGCAAAATTCTTTTCAGGGAGATTCCCTGCGGCTTGGGCTTGCTGCAGGGTACGCTTCAACAAGGGAGATGACACATGTATGAAAAAAAGGGAACGATATCAAGGAGAGATTTTCTCAAGACAGCAGGGGCTGTTAGTTTAGGATCGTCACTCGTATCCATAAGTGCTTTGGCACAGGCATCTGCAGACGCTTCCACCATGAATTCTGAAAAAATGGTTGTGCCCACACGACCATTTGGGAAAACCGGTGTCGATGTATCTATACTTTCACTCGGTGGTGTATTGGGTATGTCGGACCAGCTCATGTTCAGACAAGCGATTAAAATGGGTGTAACTTATTGGGATACGGCAGATTCATATGGTTGGGGAAAAAATGAAAAAGCCATCGGCAAATACTTTTCCAGATTTCCGGACGACCGAAAAAAAGTCTTTTTAGTTACGAAAACAAGCGCTTCAGACCCAAAAAAACTATCGGACAAATTAAATGAATCACTTCAAAGAATGAATACATCCTATATCGATTTGTATTTTATTCATCATGTCGGTGATGTAAAAAATAAACTGACCCGTGAGGTCAAGATCTGGGCCGAAAAGGCCAAAGCGCAAGGAAACATACGGTTTTTTGGATTCAGCGCCCATAAAAATATGGAAGATAACATGCTTGCCGCAGCGAAGCTTGGATGGATCGACGGCATCATGATGAGTTATAACTACAGACTGATGGTGAAAAGCGACATGAAAAGAGCAGTCGATGCCTGTGTCAAGGCAGGCATAGGGTTGACAGCCATGAAAACACAGGCCGCTTTTTCGGCCAATTTTTATGCTTCCATAGGGTCTGAAACAGACGATGCCTTAAAGTTGACCGAAAGACTGTTAGCAAAAGGATATACCGCAGAACAGGCGAACCTCAAAGTGGTGTGGGAAAATCCGAATATTGCCAGCATCTGCTCGGCCATGCCGAATATGACCATTCTGCAGGCCAATGTTGCCGCGGCTTTGAACGAGAAAAACCTGACCTCAGGTGACAAGCAGCGTCTGGAACACTATGCTCGTCAGACGGCCCCCGGCTACTGCGCAGGCTGCGCGGATATTTGTGGATCCTGTGTAGGCAAAGGTGTCCCGATCAGTGATATCATGCGCTGGCTCATGTATGACCATGCATATGGGAAACCGGAGCTATCTGCCGGATACTTAGAAAAAATTGAGCCGGCCACGTGCAGAAGACTCCTTGGGACGGATTTTTCAACGGCCGAGCATCGATGCCCCCAGAACATGCCCATAACAAAACTTATGCGGGAAGCGTCTGAAAAATTAGCTTAGCAAGGGATTGAGTGCGGATATTTTATGCCATGAATAAAAAAAATCGACCAGCAATCGATAACAGGATCCCTTATCGGGTCTTGATGATGTTCGGCCTCACAGTCATGCTCGCCGGTATACTACTTGTTTCTGCCGCTGTTCCGGGGCAGGCCGAAGAAGTATTTGCGGGGATGACCGCTCCTCCCGGTCTCAGAGCCTCAGGGTCTCCGGAGACATTCAGCCCGGATACTCTCTGGGAAAAAATAAATGGTCAGGCGGAATTTTATCTTTCTGCCGGCTTTGTCTCGCTCACGAGCCAGCTGTATGAAGGGGTTGAAGATGTTGATTCCATGATAGAGGTCAATGCCTATCACATGGGCGGCATACTGAATGCGTTTTCTGTTTTCAGTTTGCAGCGACGTGATAATGCACAGGCTATCGATGTCGCAACGTTTGCATATCAAACTGAAAACACAGTTTATCTGGTGCATGGTCCCTTTTACGTGGAAATACTATGGATTATACCGTTGGACGGTGAAATATCCGTGCTGAAATTACTGGCTGAACAATTTGTCCGGGAGACACCCATCAAAGGGGAAGGCCTTCCTCAACTGGCGCTCTTTCCATTGAAAAACCGCGTTAAGGGAAGTGCCTCATTAATTTCCAACGATGCATTCGGTTTTGAGCCCCTTGATAATGTATTCACAGCCGAATATCTGGTCGACAAACACCGGGCAACAGCCTACATCTCAAAGCAGAAAACAGCTCAAGAGGCCCGGGCTCTGGTAACAGGGCTTCACACATACTTTAAGAACTTCGGCGGCAGAACTATCCAAACGAACATAGCAATCCAGGATGTCCGGATGATAGAGATCATGGATACCTTTGATCTCATGTTTTCCGTGGGAGGATATTTTGCCGGTGTGCACGAGGCACCCACCCAGAAGCAGGCCGAAGAAATAGCAGCAATGCTGGCTGCATCACTGTACCAGAACCGTGCAAAAACGGCTGATTAAGTTTTCTACCCCGGTGCTAGTGGGCAAAGGGGGGGTACTTGTCGCGTCTCATCAAAGGCGTTGCCAACCGAATCTCTGAAACTAAATTTGCCGGCAATGCCATTGCAGAGGGTGCAGACCTGATGGTTTTTTTAAGATGGGCGACGAGAATGATTCTCGAAAAGTACATGTGACAAGACAAAGGATCCAAATGTCTGAAAAAATTACACCTGTCGACAGCATTGCCGATGATTTCTCCAGAGAAGAGATCGATGCATTCTGTGTCATCGTGAAGGTCCCGGATTTTATGATTGCCTGGTTATCTCGGTTTTTTGAACCCAGGGAGATAGCATTCATTCTGGAATTGAACCAGCAGCACTCAAGAGATATGGGTACACAGCGTATTTCAGAATGGCTTCAAAAAAATGAACCCAACTGGCCGGATGATTTTCTGACCCGCTGTTATCGACGTGGTGTGATCAGTCTGGACAATGACGGCAACTACATACCCGCCGATTTTCATGTCAGATATGAATTCTGGGCGCTTTTTGAAAGCTGGCAGGATCTGCCCGGGGAAATTAAAGACCGGCTCAATCAATGGGAGCTTGCGTCTTTTGTGGATCGCAAAAAACCCCATATCGATGCTTTTAAAAAAAGCGGGCAACGGGATAAACATCTCATCTGGCCCGAATACGTGCTGTTGGACGAGGCACTGGCCCTGATCCAAAAGGTTCCCCATGTTTATTTGTGGCCCTGTAACTGCCGGGCCATGATGCAGCGCTGTAAAAAACCGGGTTTGGTCTGTCTGCGTTTTAGCAACAACCGGAACCTGGGCTGGGAGATTTCAAAAGAAAGAGCCCGGAAAATTTTACTGGAGGCCCATAAAAAGGGCTTGATGCAAAGTGCCGAAGTGGGGATAGCATCAGACGGCTCTCTGGACGGCGCCATCTGCAACTGCTGTTCGGATTGCTGCTACCCGGTGCAGCTGGCTGATTACCTGGGTGAAACCAGACTCTATCCCTTGAGTCGTTATGTGGTCCAGTGGCACGCTGACAAGTGCGGCATCTGTGGACGCTGTGCCGGGCGATGTCCGTTTAAGGCCTTTAGCCTTTCCAAAAAAACATCCCAATCCGGTAAGCCTGATAAAAAACAGATTCATTACCATGCGGGTTTGTGCCGTGGGTGCGGTCTGTGCAGCACAACCTGCCCGGATGAAGCCATTGAAATGAAACCCCTTGAACGATCACCCTTGTCCATGGTGGGGAATATTTAGGGGAGACCCATTATACAAATGAACCCATGAGCATCGAACATTCAAGCTCCAACATCGAATGTTCAATTTGACACGGGAAGAAACGGATGCCGGTAAAAAAACGTCCTAGGATTGTTATTGGCATGTCCGGGTCAGACAGGTATCTTCTCGATAACACGGATATTTTTCCATTTGCCCTGACGATATCGAAGAAAGGATATGGTACACAAAGACAGCACGTACAGGGTCAGGAGGATCCAGCAAGCGTAGATTCCCCATCCCAGGAATCTGACACCCATGGTAATGGGCAGAATCATGACCACCAGGGTGGTAATCCCGATGCTCCACATGATAAAGCGGGTGTCACCGGCGCCTTTCAATACACCGATAAAGGCAAAGTACAGGGCATCAAAAGAGATGAAGATGGCCATAATCCGTACGATAACCACCCCCTGATCCAGTATCTGCTCGTAGGAGGCCCCCGTACTTTCGGCTGTGGCAAAAAGTTTAATCACCCATTGGGGGGCTATGAAGAACAGCAGATCGATGAGGAGTATATAGGACAACAGGATAACGATGGTCTGTCTGGTGTATCGAATCGCCCCCGAAACATCATTGCGCCCCAGGGCCTGACCCACCAGTGTGGACAAACCTATGGAGAAACCATAGGCCGGCATGAAGGCAATGGACTCCAAGGAAAAAGCAATGTTGCTGGCTGCGAGCTCCACCTTGCCCAGTCTACCCACCATGAAGATAAAAAAGGTAAAGGCAAACACGTCCATGGCAAACTGCAGGGCCGCTGGAATACCGGTTCTCAAAATACGCAGGGTCAGTTCTGCATCAAAGGCCCAATTGGAAAAAACAGCATAGACCCGGTTGTTTTTTTGGTTGAAAATCAGCACACAATAGAGTGCTGCGATGAGTGTCCAGGAACATACCGTTGCGATACCCGCCCCCTGGATACCCATCTCCGGAAAGATCCATATCCCATTGATCAGGGCATAATCCAGGGGAATATTGAAAGCCATACCGATGATGCTGATGATCATCACGGGCCGTGTTTTTCCCCTGCCTGAAAAGAAACAGGCCAGACCGGTGCCCAGCACGTTCATACCGGCGCCCATACACAGGATTCTGAAATAGACGCTCTCCAGATCTTGTATTTCCGGGGGATGCCCCCCCAGGCGAAAAAGCGGATCAGCCATAAATGACAGGCCAATCAGGATGACAGAGGCCAGCAGGGAAAAGTAAATGCCCTGCCAGACACAGGCACCAATACGGGAGAAAGAACCCGCACCTGTATACTGGGCAATAAATACATTGAGATAACTTGTGACACCGGCAAAAAAGGTTGAAAACAGAAAGGCGGTAATTCCACCCGGCAGGGCTGCTGCAATGGCCTCGATGGAATAATTGGCCAGAAACACCCGGTCTGTAAATTCCATGACAGTGGTGGCCGCCATGGAGAGAACCAGGGGCAGACTGACGGAAAATACCGTCCTGTAGCTGTTGGTGTTATCACTCACGAGGATCGGCCGGGGTGCCTGGATGTGTATGTCACCGCATGGCGGATGCCCCGCAAGGCCCTTTCGACCTTGGAATACACGGGAATGCCGCGGGACTGAAATGCTTTGCGCATGATACGGGATGTTTTTTCGACCGCCACATCTGCAACGGTCATGGCCCGGTTCTCAAAAACGGTTATGATTTCCTTGTTGGATTTCTTTTTCAAGCGTTCGAGTATCGGTAACAAGCCCTCCAGATACGCCCCGGGTGGTCCTGTTGATACACCGGCCATTTCCATAAAAGAGCGTACTTCCACTTCAAGAGGTCGTATGAGGAATACCATGATCAGGATATCGATGGGTTCCGAGTCCAGGATAATTTCCAATGAGTTTTCAATGACATCTGCCGCCACCACGGGGGATCCTGTATCGAGAGGATTTTGCATGCTGTTGCCGGGGGTGGGATAATATTGACGAAGCCGTCTTTGAGTTTCAGTACTGAAATGATCCAGCCTCAACCCGGATCGATGAGACAGATCGCAGCTGAATACACCGATGGCGCCGCCGCCACCCACCAGGGCTATTCGGGGGCCCGGCTTTTTGAGATATTTCAGTGCTACCAGGGCATCCATGAGTTCATCCAGGCCTTGGACAGGGATGGCCCCACCCTGTCTGAGCACACCCTGCCATATACCGGCATCACCTGCCAGAGACGCCGTATGGCTCTGTGTGGCAAGGTTTCCCGGAGGCGTCAGACCGGCTTTCCAGACCACCAGCGGTTTCTTCCGGGTCACCCGCTGTATGGCGTTCAGGAAGGTTTGTCCATCCGTGATACCTTCCAGGTAAGCGACGATCACATCTGTTTCAGGATCATCGGACAGATAGTCGATAAGGGTGATGGCGTCCAGGTCGCACCCATTGCCAAAGGAAACCACCTTGCTGAGGTGGATACCGGCAAAACGGGCTTCGTACCCAAAATCCGTGGCCACACCGCCACTCTGTGAAATCATGGCCACCGAGCCGGGTTTTTTGGAAAAATCAGCTCCGGGCAGAAGGGTGACTCCCCCCCTGGGTGAATGAATCCCAAAGCAGTTGGGCCCTACCACCCGGATTCCCTCACGGGCAATGGCGGCCACTTCTTCCTGCAGGGCCAGACCTTCTGGTGAACCGGTCTCGGCAAACCCGGACGAGTGAATTTGAGCGCCGGTGACACCCTGACGTAAACAGGCCCTCAGGATTTCGGGTACAAATTTAGCTGGAACCGATATGGAAGCCAGATCAACCGGGCCGTCCACGTCTTGGATGCGTTTATAGATGGTGTGTCCATTCAGGTTACCACCCTTGGAGGAAATAGGATAGAGCTTTCCCGGGTATCCATACCGGATCAGACTCAAGGCGATGAGATTGCCGAAGGCGCCGGGTCTGTTGATACCCCCGAACACGGCAATCCCCCTGGGGGTGAAAATTCTATCCAGCTGGTGATTATTCTTTTTTGTCATTCGTTTTGACTGCCTTTTTTTAGTATGGGTCTCCAGGAGCGGTAACAGCCGGGTGCCAGCATCCTGTCGCGTCCCCAAGCGTGACATTGCGTGTAGCTATTTATAAAACAGGGGCGATATTAGCCGGATCCCGGGCAAATTGCAATTCCATACTTGAAATACATGCGGTCAGTTATTATGCTGTTATCTTGTCCTTATGTGAAAATGTATGACAAGGGAACAGACATCATGACCCAAACCCAGCGCATCGGCCCCCTTTTTACGGATCTGTACCAACTGACCATGGCGGCGGCATATTTTGAAAGAGAAATTGAGGAGCTGGCCAGCTTTTCCCTGTTTGTGCGGGAGTCTGCAGCACGGAATTATTTTGTGGCTGCCGGACTTGAGAGGGTTCTGGATGAGCTGGCGGGTTTTGAATTTTCAGACCGGGAGATCGACTACTTAAAGGGTATCGGTCTTTTTGCAGATGATTTTCTATCTTTTCTAAAGACCTTACGATTCAAGGGCGATATTTTCGCCATGCCCGAAGGGGCCCTCTTTTTTTCGGATGAGCCCGTACTTGAAGTGACAGCCCCCATGATCCAGGCCCAGATCGTTGAAACCTTTCTGCTCAATACCATCGGCTCCCAGAGTTTGTTTGCATCCAAAGGGGCGCGCTGTGTTCATGCGGCTGACGGGCGGCCCCTGATCGATTTTTCCCTGCGCAGGACACAGGGCCAGGATGCCGGGCTGAATGTTGCCAGAAGCACGTATATCGCAGGCTTTGCAGGAACAAGCAATCTATTGGCCGGGCAACGCTATGGTATACCGGTTTCCGGTACCATGGCGCATTCCTATATATCGGCATTTAAACACGAGATCGATGCTTTTCGCGCCTATGCAGCCATCTTTCCGGAGCATTCTGTTTTTCTTATCGATACCTATGATTCCCTCCAGGGTGCCAGAAATGCAGTACGCGTGGGTCTGGAAATGAGAGAACAAGGGAATGCCTTAAAGGGTGTTCGTCTTGACAGCGGTGATATGATCGACCTGAGCTGCCGGGTGAGAGAGATTTTTGACAAGGCCGGTCTTACCGAAGTCAAGATATATGCCAGCAGCGGGTTTGACGAGTTCAAGATTCATGAGCTGCTGAAAAAGGGTGCCCGGATCGATGCTTTCGGGGTGGGCTCGCGAGTGGGTTCCTGTGCAGATGCACCTTATCTGGATGTGGTTTACAAACTGGTCAAAATGGATAAGCGGCTCGTGAGGAAATTGAGCCCGGGCAAAAAGACCCTGGCCGGTGAAAAGCAGGTATTTCGACAAATCGATGCTGGTGGGTCTTATGCCGGAGATATCATTGGTTTGCGAGACGAAGCCATTGATGGTGCCACCCCGCTTTTGTCACATGTCATGCATCAGGGAGAACGGGTGGGTCTGTCGCCGGCCTTAGAGGATATCCGGTCCGGTTTCAAATCGAATTTCAGCGCCCTGCCGGACAAATATAAATCGATCCATGAGAGGCATCCATACCCTGTGAAACTGAGTGAAGGGCTTGTTGTGGCCCAAAAGGAAATTTAATCAGATTCATATAAGGAGACACCATGACAATTAATGAATTACCCGTCCCGCTTTTTTTTAATACTGCTCGCGTGGGGAAGGTCTGGCGGGTACCTTATCAGGAGAGGGCCGAGGAAGCAGCTATGTGGCGGGAGCAGCATGGTATCAGACCCGCTGCCCGGGATGCTGCCAGAGTGTGCCTGATGCTCATTGATATCCAAAACACTTTCTGCGTTCCTGGCTTTGAACTCTATGTGGGGGGCGCAACTGGAAACGGTGCGGTGGATGACAACCGGCGACTGGGAGCCTTTATCTATCGGAATCTAACCTTCATCACCCAGATCTGTCCCACCCTGGATACCCACCAGGTCATGCAGATCTTTCACAGTATCTTTCTCATCAATGAAGCCGGAGAGCACCCGGATCCCTATACCCTGGTCTCACTGGATGATATTGAAAAAGGTATCTGGCGGTTTAACAATGAACTGGCAGGGGAACTTGGTCTTGATGAAGGCCTAGGACAGGTTCATCTGATGCATTATGCACAACAGTTGCAAAAGGGGGGTAAATACGATCTCACCATCTGGCCCTATCATGCCATGCTGGGGGGTATCGGGCATGCCCTGGTGCCTGCCATGGAAGAAGCGATCTTTTTCCATACGGTGTGCCGGTTCAGCCAGCCTGATTTCCAGATCAAGGGGGCCCATTCCCTGACGGAGAACTACTCAGTACTGCGTCCTGAAATCACCGAGGGACTGGACAACAGGGTGCTTGGCAGTATCAACCAGCAGCTCATGGACAGACTTCTGGCATTTGATGCGGTTATTATTGCCGGGCAGGCCAAGAGCCATTGTGTGGCCTGGACTGTAGCAGACCTGTTGTCTGAAATCGAAAAAAAGGATCCAGCCCTGGCTTCCAGGATATACCTGCTGGAAGACTGTACCTCCCCGGTGGTAATCCCGGATGTGATCGACTATACCGAACCTGCCAATAAGGCATTTGAGCGATTCGAAAAAGCGGGCATGCATATTGTTAGGTCTACCGACCCCATCTCAACCTGGCCTGGTTTCCCGTTCTGATCAGCCCCGCCGCGGTGTTATTCAACCTTCGCAGTAGCATACTACGGCTTCAGGTATGAAATGCCTTGCGGCGGGGCCGATCAGAACGGGAAACCCTTGGAGCCGTGGGAACCATTCGGAACATATTCATACCGCTATAATCGAATGCCTTTTGTGATGATAGACGTGGCTTCAGAAGCTTCAATCGTGTTCAAGATCAAGGCGAACCGGGGTGTTTAACCGCAGGAATACGTATGGTATTTTGAGGATTGAACACTTCGGTTCAACACAGAGATTGGACACGAGGGAAGCTTCTGAAGCCTCGTCTTAGATACCCAGGTAGGCCTTCTTCACATCCTCATTGGCGAGCAAATTCTGGCTGGTATCAGAAAGGGTGATTCGACCGTTTTCCATGACATATCCCCTGTGGGCGACCTGCAGGGCAAGGTTGGCGTTCTGTTCCACAAGAAAGATCGTGGTATTATTTTCTTTATTAATCTTGCGGATAATTTTAAAAATCTGTTTCACGATCAAGGGTGCCAGTCCCAGGGAGGGTTCATCCAGGAGAAGAAGTCTGGGTCGAGCCATGAGGGCTCTTGCAACCGCCAGCATCTGCTGTTCACCACCGCTGAGGGTGCCGCCTGACTGATGACGCCGCTCCGCCAGAATGGGAAAGAGATCAAAGATATATTCCAGATCTTTCTGGATTTCATCGGTATCGTTTCGTAAAAAAGCGCCCATATCAAGGTTTTCCATGACGGTAAGATAGGGGAAGATACGACGTCCTTCAGGTACCTGGCTGATGCCAAGGGCCACAATCTGGTTGGGAGATAGTTCCTGGAGGGGTTGCCCCAAAAATAGGATGTCACCGGATTTGGGGGGCTCGATACCGGAGATGGACATGAGGGTCGTGGTTTTTCCGGCGCCATTTGCACCGATCAGGGTAATGATCTCACCTTCTGAGATTTCCAGGCTGATGCCCTTGAGGGCCTGAATATTACCATAGTAGGTCTTAATGTCCTTAACCTCAAGCATCCAATTCTTCTCCCAGATAAGCTTTGATTACGGCTGGATTGGCCTTGATTTCCAGGGGTGTTCCCTCGGCAATGTTTTTGCCGTAGTCCACCACATAGATACGATCAGACAGGCTCATCACCAATTTCATGTCGTGTTCGATGAGCAGGATGGAAATATTTTCCTGATCGCGTATGCGAACAATCAGGTCATCAAGCTCTTTGGTTTCTCTGGCATTCATTCCTGCGGCGGGTTCATCGAGAAGCAGGATCGATGGCTCCGTTGCCATGGCGCGTGCGATTTCCAGACGTCGTTGTGCGCCGTAGGGGAGGTTTTTAGCGTACTCATTGACGAATTGTTCCAGGCCGATTTTTTCCAGCACCCTGTAACTGTCTTCGACAACTTTTTTTCTTCTCTCACCGTGGCAGGGTTTCTGAAGATGGCGCCGGGTATGCCGGCAGACATACGACAATGGCGGCCGATCATGACATTTTCCAAAACCGTCATGTTTTGAAAAAGACGGATGTTCTGAAATGTACGGGCCATACCTTTTTGGGTAACATGGTTGGGTTTCAGTCCCTTGATAAGTATCCTTTTCCCGTCAGATGGAATGATGGCAACATCCCCTTTTGTGGGTGGATAAATACCGGTGATGCAGTTAAAGAAGGTGGTCTTTCCCGCACCATTGGGACCAATCAGCGCAACAATTTCACCTTGACCGACAGTCAGGCTGATGTCGTCGAGGGCCCTGAGGCCGCCGAAATCTTTGGTTAGGTTTGTTACTTCGAGAATCGGTTTCATATACTTAAGCAGTCGGTTGCTTGTCCTTTAAACCTTTGAACTTGTATGTTTTTCGAACATCCGAAATAATTCCGCCGGGACGAAAGACCATCATGATGACCAGGGTTGCCCCAAAAATGAGCATGCGGTATTCGGAAAATGCCCGCAGATATTCCGGAAGAAGAATCAGAACCATGGCGCCGAAAATAACACCCAACACAGACCCCATGCCACCCAGGACCACGATACATAAAATAATGATGGATTCCCAAATGGTGAAACTGGCAGGATTGATGAAGGTGGTTTTTGCTGCAAAGACCACACCGCCGATACCGGCCCAGGTGGCACCCAGGGCAAATGCGCTCAGTTTGGTCCGGGTCTTGTCAATACCCATGGCCTGGCAAGCCACCTCATCCTCCCTGAGGGCAATCCAGGCTCTACCCAGACGAGAGTCCTCGAGGCGCTTGACCACAAAGATGGTAAAAATGGCCATACCGATCATCAGGAAATAGACATAGGTGATGGATTGAGACAGGGACATGTCCATACCAAAAAAACCGGGTCTGGGTATATTGGCAATACCGCTGGGTCCAAAAGAAAAGGCATTCCAGTTTTCCAGAATCAGGCGGATGATCTCACCAAATCCCAGGGTGACAATGGCCAGGTAGTCTCCCCGAAGACGGAGAACCGGAAAGCCCAGCATGACGCCGAAAAGAAAGGCGAATGTGGCCCCGATGGGCAGAGCTGCCCAGAACCCCAGCCCGAAATGATGATTGAGCAGGGCATAGCTGTAAGCACCCACCGCATAAAAGGCCACATATCCCAGATCCAGCAGCCCGGCGAGACCCACAACGATGTTAAGCCCCAACCCGACAACCACATAAATAAGCGCTGTGGTCATGATGTTGGTTTGATACATGGAGAAGACAAAAGGAAAGGCGATGACGAAAATACCTAGCCCGATGGCGGCGGGAACACTGAATTGCTTGTTCTTGATGAGTCTCTGTGCCAGGGGCAGGGTTCCGGCTTCCTCGGCTTTCTTTTCGCCGGCTTCTTTTCTTTTGTGGAGGTATCGCCAGAGAAATGACAGAAAAAACGCGCCGATACCCACCATGAGCATCCGTTCCCAGCGCCATTCAACGGTTTTGTAGATGGTGTTCACACGAATCACCATGATGGGAAAGGTCAGAAACATCAACCACAATGCCACCAGGAACGATTTTTTTATTTCACTGAAACGAAACATAATTCAAGAATGATGGTTTTAAGTTTTAGGTGTTAGGTTTTAGGCTGGGTTTTTAGCGTGTATGAATAACAGGTTAGCCATACCAAACACTTAAAACCTAACACCTAAAACATGATAAATTGAAGCTTTATCAGACTTTATCCGTATCTGATCTGCCCAAAATACCCGAAGGTCTGAAGATCAGGGTAAACACCAGAAAGAGAAAGGCGAATACATCTTCATAATCGCTGGAGATATAGCCCGTGAAAAAGCTTTCCGACATTCCCAGTACCAGGCTACCCAGTACAGCCCCCGGCATGCTGCCGATACCGCCCAGTACAGCCGCTACAAAAGCCTTGATGCCGGCGATAAATCCTATGTAGTAATTGATCTGTCCCGTGTGGGAGGCGATCAGGACACCCCCCAGTGCAGCAGTGGCAGACCCGACAATAAATGTCATGGAAATGACCTTGTTGACATCGACCCCCACCAGCATGGCCATGCTTCGGTCCTGGGCGGTGGCCCGCATGGCTTTCCCGATTTTTGTGAACTTGATGAGAACGGTCAAAAGAACCATGACGATGGCCGTGGTGACATAGATCACGATTTCAGAAGAGCGGACAATATGTTCAACAGGTTCCAGGAATTTAAAATCCGGAATCAGGTTGGGAAACGGCATATAATTGGAAGTCTGGGCCAGCAGCACGTAGTATTGCAGAAACATGGACATACCAATGGCGCTGATAAGCGCCGAGAGCCTGGGTGCCTCTCGCAAGGGTTTATAGGCTATTTTTTCGATGGTGAAGCCGTAGGCGGCTGAGTAAACAACCGCCACGATGGAAGCGATAACGAGAATGGCAACCTGGTTCCATCCCAGCATGGATAGAATACCAGCCACGATAAGGGCGGTAAAGGCACCGATCATGTAAATTTCACCATGGGCAAAATTGATGAGCTGGATGATCCCGTACACCATGGTGTACCCAAGTGCAATCAGGGCATAAATACTTCCCCGTGTGAGGCCTCCCAGAAAAAGCTCTATAAAGTATTCCATGTGTTAATTTTTAAGTCTGTTTTTATCAGATAAAAAATCAGGGGCCAGGCACTATGGACCCGCCCCCTGATAAAATCATCACATTAAACGATTTATAATTCTTTATATACACCATTTTTTACGCGATAGGTTGAGAATCCAACACCCATGGCATCGCCTTTATCATCAAATTTAATTTTTCCCAATGGGGTGTCGACATACTCTGATTTAAGTGCGGCGGATACAGCATCATAGTCGGTGGAACCGGCTTTTTCGATGGCATTCAGAATTGCTAACGTAGCCGAATATGCCTCAATAAAGAAAGGACCTGGGTCTTCCCCATATGCTTGTTTATGTTCATCATTGGCTATGGAGGTCATTTCATTTTTTGATACATCTTTAGGGCCGGTTGCATAAACACCTTCCGCGTAAACACCTGCTACTTTTATAAACGTATCGTCTTTTATGCCATCTGCCCCCAGAAATAGGGTTTTCATTTTTTTCCTGCGCATTGTACCAACTATTTTAGAGGCTTCTGGATGATAGCCACCCCATAAAACAAGATCAGGATTATTTCGTTTTATTTTTTGAACAATAGCCGAGTAATCAACTGCGTTCGGTGTTACGCCTTCGAATAGCACGACATCGATTCCTGCAGCCTCGAAGTATTTTTTTGCTAGTTCAGATTGTCCTTTTCCATAATCACCTTTGTCATGCAAACACGCAACAGTTTTTACCTTCAAGATGTTAACAGCAAAATTTACCTGAAGCTGGGCCTGGGCATCATCATAGGCAATGGTTCGGTAGAAATTTGGGTAATCCCCACCTAAGGTCAATTCAGTATTCGTTGCCGAGGGGGATATGCAAATCGTTTTTGATTCTTTATAGATGCCTAGGGCAGCTTTTGTTGCGCCACTGCAAGTATGACCAATGACAAAATGAGCACCATCGCCAACGACTTTTGTAGCAGCATTTGTTGCCAACTCTGGTTTACAGGCATCGTCTTGAATTATAAGTTCAACGGGCTTTCCTAATACACCCCCTTGGGCATTGATCTTTTTAACAACCAGTTCTGCAGCTTTAACATGCGGAATACCGTAAGAAGCCAAGTCTCCCGTATGAGCGCCGACAACAGCTATTTTAATTGTGTCTGCTGCAAGGGACAATCCTGACAGGGTCAGGCAGATAAATGTGGTCGTAAATGCGAGCGCAAGTATTTTTCGAACATGGTTTTTCATCATTGCATTTCCTCCTTATATGTTTATGAAATAGAATATCCTTACAAACTTTAAATTTATAAACCCAAGCAGGGGTTGAGTCAAGCTAAAAGAAGTTTAACTTGTCTGACTCAATCATGTTTTAGGGCAAATTTCAAGAATATGATAAAAAATATTGCTGTTTGGTGTGCTTCCCGGTAAGAAAACATCATTGTATGGGATATATTTCGATCTAAAATAATTGTCCGGAGTCATGAAAAACGTGAAGAAGATAGGCTTAATCGTCAAAGAAGATATGGAGGCCATTAAGCAGGCTGATAAATTTGAAGCCTGGCTGGTTGCCAAAGGGGTGTCCATCATTCGCAGGGATATTAAATGTCCGGATGGCGCCAACCCCGATTGCGGTCTTGCCTATGCTTCACCCGATCTGTATTGCGTCTTTGCCCTGGGGGGTGATGGAACCTTTTTGAGTGCTGTCCGCTGGATCGGTGACCAGAAAATTCCCATCTTGGGGGTGAAATTTGGTGAACTGGGGTTTCTTGCGGAGACAGATGAAAACAGCCTTCTGCGTGTGGGGGAAGCTGTTTTGAAAGGTGCCTTTAAAACAAGACCGCGGATGCGGCTGCAGGCCAAAATAGACCGTCATGGCAAAGAGATCTCCAAAGAAACCGTGCTCAATGATGTTGTGATCAATCGCGGTGCATCGGCGCATCTGGCGCGCATTCAAACCTATATCAACGAGCATTTTTTGACGGAGTACCGGGCGGACGGGCTTATTGTGTCAACACCCACAGGATCCACCGCATATTCACTGGCTGCCGGCGGCCCGATTGTTCATCCCGGGGTCAACAGCATTCTGCTATCCCCTATCTGTCCATTTACATTGACAAACCGACCTCTGCTCGTTCCGGACTCTGTGCGGATCAAGATTCAGCTGGCTGAAAGATCTTCAGATGCCATCGTGACGTTTGACGGTCAGGCCGTGTGTGAAATCGACCAAGGGGATGTGATCACTATTCAGAAAGGTGACCATCCGATTTATGTGATTACACTGCTGGACCATGACGACTATTTCGACCTGTTGAAGACCAAGCTCAGGTGGAGCGGGTCGCGGGTATAGCACTAAGCACTAAGCCCTAAGCGATAAGCTGTAAGCATTAAGCCGCAATCGGTCAGTCGCTTATCGCTTACAACTTACGGCTTACAGCTTACTTCCTCAACCCAGCGTCGGTATTTTCGCCCACAGCTTCAGGGGGTATATTTGATCGTATGAGAACATTTTTCTGCAGGGACTGGAAGACCTTGTCTACATTTTCGACACCATCCCTTATGTCTTGAATACCACGTATGGTGGATGTCGTAATTTCCGGAACATCCTGACTCCCTTTTTCAACATTTTCCAGGATCGCTTTAATGGTGGGCATGTTGGTTTCAATCTCAGCCAGGATATTTTTCAAAATCGCCACACTTTCTGTTACGCCCCTGGTAACATCTTCAAAACCTGCCAGACTGGTTTGCGCCTGATCGACCGTGCCGGGTGCTTTTGAACTGGCTTCTGAAAGAGATGCCAGTATGTCACCAACTCTTTTGAGTCGCTGCAAAATGACGTCCAGCAGCTGGGTAGATTTTAACAAATTTCCCAGGGTGCCATCCCCGTCCTCGATTCCCCTTGTTATTCCCTCAATATGCTGGGTTGTCTTGTTGATGTTTTCAAAAGCAGATAAAAGTGGCCCATTGGGATCTTTTAGCGTCTGGGTGAATTCTGCAACATCCTGAATTGCCTGGACAAGTTTCTTGACGGTTTCTTCCACCTCAAACTCAGCCATGATATCGGCAATGGATTTTTTTGCCTTTGATGAAATATCATCTCCCTGGGGTAGCAGTGGAGCATCGTCGGAACCCGGAATGATGGATATGTACTCGGACCCGATTAACGTGGGGCTCTCGACGGTAGCCAGGGTGGTCGTTCGAATTCTTGATTCGTATTTTTCTAAAATGACGAGTTTGATCTTGACTTTGTTTTCAACAGTAATGGCTTTGACCTTACCGATGGTCGTTTTGAACAGTTTCACATCGGCGCCAACCTTCAGATTGTAGCTTTCATTGAAAATCGTATAATATGTATTGTATTTCTCAAACCAGTTTTTGCCGCGCCCTATGACAATGATGGCTGACAACAACAATAAAGCGATGGAGATAACAAATATACCGACGATTTTTTCTTTTTTGTTATAAGTGGTTTCCATATCTTCGCCTTTTAGGGGTTAGGCTGTAGGCTGGGACGATAGGATCCTGCAGTCCGCTGATAGCTGTCAGCTATCCTCGAACCCTTGTATCCCCCTCGGCCCCTTGAACCCTTCAGTCACTCCCTGCAGTGTCCCCCTTGATATCACAAGTTCTCTCTTGGAGAAAGTTTCAATAAAATGTTGATACTCGGATAAAAACACAAAACACATGTTGCCGCCCAACATGTTAAACAATACCGTGTTCAATGTCTCGAGATTCGATATCCCTATATATTTTTCGGGATATTCCATGAGCAGCATCTCTGGTATTTTTGCGAGTTCTCTGACCGTAACGACAAAACGGTAGTCATGATCTGTAAGATCTGCCGGTCTCATATCAAGTTTGTCCTGGAGTGAAAACAGTTTGCAGAGCTCTTGTGTGCGCAGATCCAGTTGCATGGAAAAAGAATTCGCGAAGTAAGCATTCATGAGAAGCAGATTTTCACGTACCGTTAGATTGCTTATCAGGGCAGAGTGGGACGTGATGAATCCGATATTTTTCTTTGCATCGAGGAGATTTCTGTAATCCGAAAAATCCAATATATTTTCTTTGTATCGATATTCACCTTGCAGCGGGTGAACCAGCGTAGCCAGTGCCATTAAAAAGTTGAGGGCATCACCAGCAGAATCCGTTGAGATTGAAACCACATCACCCGGGGTCATGGAAAAATAAAAGGGCAGGAAAGGGCGGCCTGTCTTCTTGGATTCAAATGAATATTCAGTAAGTTCGATGAGTTTCATGTTAAAGATAGAATAATGCGGATATGGTTGCACTGACGATCAGACAGGCTCCAAGGCACTGCACGGATGCTTTGGAAGCGGCTACGGGTATTTGGGTAATATGTTGTTTTGTCTTGAATCCATGATAGAGGCAAATGACGGTAATGATAATGCCGAACAGTATGGCCTTTATGATTCCGACAATAATATCAGCAGCGGATATGTTATCGGCGATCTGAAAAAGATTATCCCCAAGATTGATATAGGTGACGAGCCAGACAATGCCATAACCCCCCACGATGGCGGTAATGTCGAATACGATAAAAAGACAGAGAATAGCCGATGTAATGCCCACCAGTCTCGGGACGCATACCACCCAGAGTGGGTCAAGCCCCGACATTTCCAGGGCGTCCATTTCATTAAAGACATTCATGTAGCTGATCTCAACTGTAACCGCTGTTGCCGATCGGAGAATAATCAGGAGGGCCGTCAGGGTTGGTCCCAAATCTCGGATGAGAATCAAGACGATAATATTCCCCAGCGGTGACTGCCCTGAAACTTTGGAAAACTGAAGGATAATCATGCTGCCGATCAGTATCGCAAAAAGAATGATAACCGGTAGCGTCTGAACGGCGGTGAAATAGACTTGCTCGAGTGTAATGCGACGGACCAGGAACATCCCCTTTTTTGGCGGAAAGACAATGGTTCGCAGAATTTGATACGCAAACGTAAGGAGTGTGGCAAAGTCGTTGGACAAATGGAGTGTTCGCCTGCCTATTGCACCGATGATGGTTTGCATACATGCCTTCAGATTTACAGATCTTGATCGCTGATGGTGTAAACGTTCAACCGTCGGCACATTCCGGGGAGCGCCTATCCGCCGAAGAGTTTGAACCGGGGCCGGTCTTCTTGTTGACACAAAAAATCTTACACTATATAGTCTAAAAAGGTCAACAAAATTAGGCGAATATGTTCGGTGGACTTGCCCAACTGATTCTTCCCGAAGAGATCAAACAGATTTAAACCATTTGTCATTGTACCTGATTGAACCGGAGGGGGCATGATTTATAGTACCTCATTTGTCAATTTCGTGTTTTCGTGTTTTCGTTCTTTCGTGATAAAAGATTTCTTACGTCTTGTCCGGTTTAGAAAATTGCTACCCATCCTGCCGGTTGTCTGCCTGTTGATCTTGGTATCATGCGGACCGAAAACCATTGTGTTGCGACCCAGTCTGGATACGCCGGTTCAACATGTAGATAATGGAAATAAATTGATGGCATATGGGAAAACCGATGCTGCCATAAGGGAATTTAAACGATCCATGGAACTCGACGCCGGGTATGCACCTGCATATGTGGGACTTGGCATCGTATATGGAATGAAAGGGGATTTTGATCAGGGAAGAGCTCTGATGGAGACAGCCAAGACATTGGCGAGAAGCGACGAGCAGAAAAAAGAGGTTGAAATGGGGTTCAAGCGACTGGATTATATAGAGAAGGGGAACTGAGGGTCCCAGGATTCAAGGGTTCGAGAGTTCGAGGGTGGCTGAGAGCGATCCGCAGAAGGTATCTGACAGGCTACTGTCCAAACCCTAAAAAAGTTATCGAGCGTTTTAAAAAAAGCCCTCAGCTATGAGCAACAATCAACTTATAGCCGAGGGCTTATAGCTTTCCCTTGAACCCTTGTATCACCCTCCGACCCTTAAACCCTTCCTTACCCTATGTCCCAATCGTCCACGAAGAAAGGTATTGTTTCTGTTCCCGGGTGAGTCGGTCAATTTTGATACCCATGGAAACCAGCTTTTCTTTTGCTATAGCCGTGTCAATTTTTTCCGGAACCGGGTGTACATCCAACGCCAGTGAATCTGCCATTGCAATCATGTGCTCAATACAAAGCGCCTGATTTGCGAAACTCATATCCATGACACTTGACGGGTGACCTTCGGCGGCAGCCAGATTGATGAGTCTGCCATCCCCCAGAACATTGATACACCTCCCATCTGCCATCACATACTCTTCCACAAACGGTCGGATCATCCTTCTGCTTTTAGCCAGTTCACCCAGGGACGCGAGGTCCAATTCGACGTTGAAATGACCGGAATTGGCCACGATAGCACCGTCTTTCATGAGGGAGAAGTGTTCTTTACGGATAACATTGATGTTGCCGGTTACGGTACAGAAAAAGTCCCCTACCCTGGCAGCTTTTTTCATGGGCATGACGGAGAATCCGTCCATGACCGCTTCCAGCGCTGTCAAGGCGTCAACTTCAGTAACGATGACGTTTCCGCCCATTCCCCTTGCCCGCATGGCAAGACCCCGGCCACACCAGCCATATCCGCAGACAACGAATATCGACCCGGCGATCAATCGATTTGTGGCGCGAATAATGCCGTCCATGGTGCTCTGGCCGGTGCCGTAACGATTGTCAAAGAAGTGCTTTGTCTTGGCATCGTTGACGGCAATAATGGGGTACTTCAACACGCGATCCGCTGCCATGCTTTTGAGTCGGATGACACCGGTTGTGGTTTCTTCTGTCCCGCCCTGGACCAGATCGATGAGCTCGGATCGTTCTGAGTGCAGGATTGAGACCAGGTCGGCACCATCATCCATGGTATACTGCGGCTTTTTGTCGATAACAGCGTTGATGTGCTTGTAGTATGTCTTGTTATTTTCACCCTTGATGGCAAAAACAGCAATTTTATCATTTTTTACAAGGGAGGCTGCCACATCGTCCTGGGTGCTCAGGGGGTTGGAAGCGCAAAGAGAGACCTGCGCACCGCCGGCTTTGAGGGTCTGCATCAGGGAGGCGGTTTCGGTTGTCACGTGAAGGCATGCAGCGATACGTTTTCCCTTCAAAGGTTTTTCTTTTTTAAATCGTTTTTTGATACGATTCAACACCGGCATATTCTGATTAGCCCACTCAATGCGTAAGCGGCCGTCCTTGGCGAGTTTCAAGTCTTTTACATCATGATTCATATTCGTTTTTCTCCTGTTGATTGCTTGCATACTTTTATTTTAGACATCGGCAGAAAGGGAATATATTGGAACTATCTCCGGTTATAACCCTGCTTTTTTTCTTATCTCTTCTACTTTATTGGTATGTTCCCATGAAAATTCGGGTTCGGATCGGCCAAAATGGCCATATGCGGCTGTTTTACGATAGATGGGCCGCAACAGATCGAGGTATTCGATAATTGCGGCCGGGCGCAGATCAAACACGTCTCTGACGATATCCTCCACCTGTTGCTTGGGGATAACGCCGGTTCCCATGAGATCAACCATAATGGAGACAGGTTCGGCAACACCGATGGCATAGGCGATTTGAATTTCACATTTTTTGGACAGTCCGGCAGCAACGATATTTTTTGCAATATGCCGGCCCATGTAGGAAGCACTCCGGTCTACTTTGGAGGGGTCCTTGCCGGAAAAGCACCCGCCCCCATGGCTTCCCTGGCCGCCATAGGTGTCCACGATAATTTTTCTTCCAGTAACACCACAGTCGCCCATGGGGCCACCCACAACAAATTTGCCTGTGGGGTTGATGAAATAACGGGTGTCACCATCCCGCAATTCTTCCGGTATGGTCTTTTTGATGACTTCTTCGATAACAGCCTCCCTGAGGTCTTCATAGGATACGTCCGGTTTGTGCTGGGTCGATACCACCACCGTATCCACCCGTCGGGGTTTACCGTTGTCGTATTCGATCGTAACCTGGGATTTGCCGTCGGGTCTCAGAAAATCAAGGGCGCCGCTCTTGCGGGTCTGGGCCAGACGTTTGCACAAGTTGTGTGCAAATATAATCGGCATGGGCATGAGTTCGGGCGTCTCGTCGGTGGCAAAACCGAACATCAGACCCTGGTCGCCGGCGCCCTGCTCCTTGTAAAGCCCTTCACCGGTGTTGACACCCTGGGCGATATCAGGGGACTGTCTGTCGATGCTGGTGATGACGGAACAGGTTTGATAATCAAACCCCATCATGGAAGAGCTGTATCCAATGTCTTGGATGGTATCACGGACAATCTGGGGCATATCCACATAACATTGGGTGGTGATTTCACCGGCAATAAAGGCAAGGCCGGTGGTTACGAGTGTTTCACATGCCACCCGACAGTTTTTATCTTCCATCATAATTGCGTCCAAAATGGCGTCGGAAATCGCGTCGGCAACCTTATCCGGGTGCCCTTCCGTTACCGATTCGGATGTAAAATAGAATTTTTCTTTTTCCATGCTTCGTCTCCTTGGGATTGGAATAGCCATGTGTTTGCCAGATCTGACAGCGGCAATTTTAATCAAAACTATTTATGATATATCAATAAATGAGAAATGTCAATATGTTGTGGGGAGGTGGGCTTTTGTGTTTATGCAAACAGCCAAGCGAGATATGGCATGGGTCTACGTATGTGAGGTGTTTATCCGCGGGGTTTATGCGCCCATCATCTGGTAGACCAGTTTTTCCGCCATGTTAAAATCAATGCGATTCATGTTGAGGACCAGATGATAGAGACCGGGATTGTCGTAATCTTTTTTGTGAAGTTTTCGGTACAAATTTAAGCGGCGTTTGTCCTCATTGATAACAACCTGATTTGCTTTTTTGGGTGAAAAACGATAGCGGTCGATAAGAAATTTCACGCGATTTTCAAATTCATCCACCAGAAGAATGTGGAATGCATCTGGATGGTCGTTCAGGATATACTGGCTGCCGCGTCCGATAATAACCACGTTGTCTTCATCGGCCATCTTGGCGACAATCAGGACAAGATAGTCAAGATAGATCTGTTCGTCCAGATAGCCCCGTTCGTCTTTAAGAACACGATCGATCCATTTCTGGGAAACCATGGAAGAGATGACGCGGGATAACTTGGTACCGGCTTCCTTTTCAAATGATTCGACCCATTGAGGCGAAACATTTGCTTCTTTTGCTATTTCCTGGATGATTTCTGTATCCGCAAAGGTATATCCGAGTTTGTCTGATATCATTTTCCCGAGGGTTATACCCCCGGCGCCGAATTGTCTCGATATGGTGAGGACCGCCATCGCTATTACCTCCAAAGGCTGATTATTTTACGGGTGGAATCAGTAATGTGGGAATGTCCGTTTTTTCCGCCAGGAATCGGGGGGTGCTCCCCACCAGTTTTTCTTTTAAAGACTGTTTCGAGGACGTGCCGGTAATGATCATGGTGGCATTGCATTCTTTGGCCGCCATGACAATTTCTTTAGTCGGCGTTCCAACATACACAGCCGGCGATGCGTCTATTCCTGCTGCAATAAGCAGATCGCACTGTTCATCGAGTTTCCGGCGAATTTTTTTTCTGGTTTTCTGGACACCCATGGCCGATGATTCTTTCAAACTTTTTGGGTCCCCCACATGGATAATGGTTACTTTTTTAATGACCTGGCCCATGGGTTTCAAATAATCAATGACGTTTTGATTTATCTTTGAGAAGTCGGTGGCAAGCAGGGGGCGTTCAAATGGTTTTTCTACGGCGATGGTGTTGTCGGGTTTATACTTGTAAACAAGAACCGGTATCTGAGACCGGTGAATGATCTCCAGAATATCTGAAGAGGAATAAAACTGTTCGATGCGACCTTTTTTCTTATAGCCGACAACGATGAGATCAATATCTTCTTTCTCAGCGGCTGTGACAACCTGTTTTACCAGACTCCCCACCACAATATAGGCCCCGACTTCGAGTCCCTTTTCAAACAGGGTTTCAGCCCAGTTGATAAAACGGATATTGGCCATTTCTTTTAGGCGGACTTCTTCGACTTTCTGGTATCCCTTCCCTCTTCTCAGGGCGACTTTTTCACGTTCGATGACATTGAGAAAAACAACGTGGTTGAAGGAGGCTTTTCTTAAATCCATCAGAGATTCAACCGCATCAAACCAAAGCTCTTCAAATTTGGTAACAAATAATATTTTCCGGATATCCATAATGCTGGTTCCTTCTTTATCCCTCGTGCTTGGAGAGGTTCACGCAAACGGCAGCTTTTACAGCATAACGAAAAAAGGTATTTTGGTTGATCGCCCTATCCGATAAACTTATTGATTGCTGCTGAAAGCTCTTCGGGTTCAACCGGTTTTTCAAGGTATATTTCGGGTTCCGGCACACTCTCACCGCCAAACTCGGTCAGGGCTTTTTGTGAGCGCAGGAAAGTCTTTTTCGCAATGCCGGAAAGAAGAATAACGGGAATATGTTTCAGTGAATTGTCGGTTTTCAAATCCCTAAAGAGTCTGATACCGCTCTGTCTCGGCATGAGTACATCCAGAATGACCAGATCCGGTTGTACTTCTTTCAGCAGTTTGAGCCCTTCCTCGCCGTTGCTTGCTTCAATAGGCGTAAAACCATTTTCTTCCACCACGGTAACATTGAACAATCTCACATCAGGGTCGTCATCTACGACAAGTACTTTTTTGCTCATGGTAAGGCCTCCCAATGCCTGAATAAATAGTCTGTTGATGGTATCATCACGCTTGATCTTCCTTTGGTTTAAAGGACAACTTCATGATAAACGTCGTACCCTGGTTTAAATTGGAAACGACGTCGATGCTTCCATGGTGCTCTTCTATAAGTTTGCGGGTTACGAGCAAGCCGAGTCCGGTACCTTTGGCGCCCTTTGTGCTGAAAAAGGAAGAAAAAAGTTTTGTCTTGACATTGTCGGACATACCGGAACCATTGTCCGAAACTTCAAAGCGGATGGTTGTTTCTCCTTCGAGCGCTGTCAGGATGCGGACTTCATGCTTTTTATCGACATTGTCGTCGAAGGTGCATGCGTCAATGGCATTGGATACCAGATTGAGCAGACACTGGTGGACCGTGTTCGGATCCATACTGACTTCGCCAATGGACGTCGAGAAATCTTTGATCATGCGAACACCATGGGTGTTTGCCATTTCCGTTACGAGTTCACAGATGTCGTCGGCAATGTTGTTAGGAAAGCAATTTTGGTATTCGGGCTCTCTTTCTTTTGAATAGGACAGAAGATCCATTACAAGATCGGATGTTTGGTCGATGTTGCGCTTGATCATCTGCCAGCCATTAATTAGCTTATCCGTGTTATTCTTGTCAATGCCGAGATCCACCAGATAGCGTCCCCCTTTGAACCCGGCTAGAATATTTTTGATACCATGGGCCATGCCTGCTACGGTCTGGCCTATGGCCCCAAGGCGTTCGGAGTTGATCAGCTCACGCTCGAGCTTTTTTATCTCCGTCAGATCCTGAAAAAAGGCCACACCACCCATCATTTGATTGTTTTCAAACAACGGTGTCCCGGAAAAGTTGACGGGTGTCTGTTGACCGTCTTTTGTTTGGATCGTCGCTTCTTCCCACAGGTTGAGCTGACGCAACTCAGGGATGTTTATTTTTTCTTCGATGGATTGTACGACCTCTCCAGGCAGAATATCTTTTGCATTCAAGTCTTGGGGGAGGCTGGGCCGGGTGTATCCGAAAAGCCGTTCCGCCTCTGGATTGAAAAGAACGATATTCCAGTCTGCATCGGTTGCTACGATGGCATTGTTTGAACAGCTGATGAGCTTGGACTGGAAATGGGCTTTTCGGCGGATTTCCTCCTGCAGGATGGAATTTTCAATGGCAACACCCATCCGGTTGCCGATAAGCTCCAGTACCTGCCGGTCTTCAGTGGTGAACTGTTTGATCTGTCTGCTACTTGCACGAATAACACCAAAGGTCTTTTTTTCCTTGTCCACGAGTGGAATATAGGCCAGGGATTGGAAACCGACTTTTTTTAGTACGACGATTTCGTTATTGTCAACGCTTTGGATGTTTTCGAAAACTTTGGCCTGGTTGGTTTGGGCTACCTTGAACACCATGCTCTTTTTGTCAGGAAGACCATATTTCTGACAAAGATTACGATACTGGCCGTGGCTGTATTTGAGACAGAATCTGTCATCCTCTTCACGGATAAAAACGCAGATGACATCAAATGAAAAAATGTCGGTAACTTTCTGTAGTGCGTTGTTGATCCTATCATCTAAATTTAGTGGTGCACTTAGTGTTGAATAGATGGAGCAGAGTGTTGCAAGTTCCCGATTGTGCCGTTCCCGTTCTTCCTCAGAACGCTTTTCATCGGTTCGATCCCAGATGGTTTCGATGGCGCCGATCACGTCACCATCCTCATCTTTTATGGGGGCAGCGGTGAAAAGAATCCATTTTTTTTCTTCTTCCGAACGGCCAAAATATTCTTCCGCCTCATATCCGCCGTCTATCAACTCCGATTTTTTCCATTGGGTACCATAGTAGCGCCAGAATTCTTCTTCCCCGGCCTTGTCTAAAATGAGATCGGCCATAGTGGGGCTTTTTTCATCAAAGGAAGGTTTCCAGTGCTGGTCGGTGCCGATGATCTCCTCCGCAGAATACCCGGTTAACATTTCGCAGGCTTTGTTCCAGTGGGTGGTGATGTGCTCTTTATTAATCACAAACGTGGGTATGGTGCTGCCCTGTATAATCTGGGACATTGTTTTCTCGCTGGCTTTGAGGGCTTTTGCGCGTTGAGCGAGCTCCGCGTTCTGCTTTTCACGTTCTGCCTCGGCTTTTTTCTCTTCGGTTTTGTCCCAGATGGTTTCAATGGCACCGATGATCTCTCCCTCTTGTGATCGGAGGGGGGCGGCCGTGAAAAAACACCATTTTCCTTCATTCCCCAGGTTGGGAAAAAAGACCTCCGCCTCATAGGCCTCGTCAAGGAGGCTAGATTTGTGCCATTTTGTCCCATATAGGCGTTTGATTTCCAGTTCACTGATTTGATCCAAAATGACATCGGCCATGGACGGGCGTTTGTGGTCGTAAAAGGGTTTCCATTGATTTTTTGTGTTCACCATTTCCCTGGTGGGCAGTCCCGTGAGATTTTCCAGGGCTTTGTTCCAATGCGTGATGACATGGTTTACGTCGATAACAAATGTGGGTATGGTGCTGCCCTGGATGATCTGCGACATGATTTGCTGGCTGGCGGTGATGGCCCGGGTTTTTTCCATCAGGGCGATGTTGTTCTGTTTTCGCTCTTCATGGGTTTTTTTCTCTTCTGTTTTGTCCTGGAGTGTTTCGATGGCGCCGATGGTGATGTCTTGTGCATTTTTGATGGGTGCCGCCGTAAAAAATAGCCATTTGCCGTTGTCGCCTAGATGTTCAAAATATTCTTCGGCTTCATACGCGCCATCGATAAGATCTGACTTCTTCCATTTTGTCCCATAGTAGCGCCAGACCTCTTCTTCCTTTACACCGTCTAAAATCAGATCGGCCATGATGGGCCGTTCTTTTGACCTAAAAGGTTTCCATTGGTTGCGGGTACCAACGATCTGGTTGGCAGAATAGCCGGTCAGTTTCTCGCAGGCTTTGTTCCAGTGGGTAACGACATGGTTGTTATTGATCAGGAATGTTGCGATAGTGCTGCCCTGAATGGCTTGAAACAAGGCTTTTTCGCCGTCCACCAGCTCTTTTCGACTTGTTTGTGTGAACACGTCCTGTTCTTTGGTCAACTGAATAATCGACTGGTAAAACTGCTCAAAGAGCGCTTCAATCTTCACGCTGTCGTTTCGGGCCTTGCGGATACTTTTTAACATCTTTGTTTTTTTAGCATCGATGGACAGGTGCTGCAGGATTGCCCGCGCTTCGAAAAAGTCGACAAACCGAACCCCGGGAGGTTTGTTCAATATGATGTCTTCTCCCAGACTGATGTTTTTGGTAAGTTCGAAAATTATATCCAGGGCTTCTATTTTTAAAAGGTCTTTGTAGTCTGTGGTGGTGAATATTCCCTTGTCGTGTGCATAGACAAGGCCAACGGCTTCCGGGTCCAGATCGGCCACCCCGAGTATAGTGGGTTTTTTTGGGCCGAAATCTTCACTGAAAAAGGACTTTAGAAGTGCCAGGCAGAATCGGCCGCCACCGACGATGACAATTTGGGCTTTTTCAAATCGTTCTATCATAAAATACTATCCAACCTTTTTAAGGAATTAGCAGAACCGGAAGTTCAGAAAGCTCTGCTATCTGATGAGAAACACCTCCCAGCCAATATTCAGAAAACCAGTCTTTTCCTGTCTTTCCCATCACAATCATGGAGGCTTTATGATCTCTTGAGAGTCTCACAAGTTCTTGTACGGTTTTTCCGGCGGACAAGTGGTACTCGGCGCGTATGCCGGATTGTTCGATTTTTCGACAGTAGTTTTTGAGTCGTGATTTACTTTCCTTTTCAATGTCACTGCGTCTGTCGCGAGTCATTCCTTTGGATAACTTGGCATCGATGACATGCACCACGAGGATGGTTTTTGCAAGTCCTTTAAGCGCTGACATGCTTTGCCGTGCATTCTCTGAAGGTTGCGACCAGTCCGTGGCGAGCATGGGGCGATCAAAAATATGGTCATTGGTTCGTGTGAGCTGCTCATTTTCCCATTCAAACTGAACCATATATTTGCTCATGAGTACCGGCACAGGGCTGCGTCGCAGGATGTCCATAATATGTGAACCCACGTATACCTTTTCCATCAGGGTTCTTTTTTTTCTGCCGATGACAATCAAGTCAACACCCTCTTCTTCGGCAATGGACAGAATTTCTGCATTCGGGGCGCCTACTTCAATCCTGATGAGACTTTTTATACCATGGTCGGCAATCATTTTCTGCCAGTCCTCAAACCGCATCCGCGCTTCCGCTTTCAATTGCTCTTCTGTTTCCTTAAGATAGCCGCCATATGGAACAAAGGAGACCTCATCCCTGGGAATGATATGGGTCAGGATGATGGATTCCAGACCTGCTTTTTTCAATTCCAGAATGGTCTTTAAGGAATTGAGCGCCAGCTCTCTGAAATGGGTATGAAATAAAACCTTTTTAAATGTCATGGATCAACTCCTTTTTAAAAGAAAACGAGAGAGACAATGGCAAATGTGGGCACGAGATAAATTAGGGAATATTTAATAATGTATCCAAAAAAGCTTGGCATGGGTGTACCGGTTTCTTCGGCAATCGAACGGACCATGAAGTTGGGGGCGTTGCCTATGTAGCTGCAGGCACCAAAGAACACCGCCCCTGCTGAAATGGCTTTTAAATAAATCGCGTTTTCAGTCATCAGCAGAGGCACGGCCTGCGCCTCGGTAAGACCGGAGTAAAAACTACCCAGCGCCGTGTTAAAAAAGGTTAGATAGGTGGGGGCATTGTCCAGAAAACTGGACAGTGCGCCGGTAACCCAGAAGTAATGGTAGGGTTTTTCCACTATATTGATCAGGAACGCAAGCTCGCCATGGGTGCCGGCCTTCAGTATCAGCAGACAGGGTATCATGGTAATAAAAATACCGATAAAGAGATAGGCTACTTCAATGATGGGAAACCAAGTAAACTCATTGTCCTCTCTAAGTTTAATGGGGGTTGCAATGAGGGAGGCGATACCCAGCAGTACCAGAATACCATCCCTGAGCCAGTCCTGAATGGCCCGGTGAATTCCCAGGATGTTGATTTCCCCCAGATCAACCATACCGCTCATCAGGACGGAGCCCACCACACCACCAAGAAACAGGAAGTTGTAGGTTCCTTCGACCTTGAGGGCTTCCTTGGCTTCTTCCGTGGGTACGGATGCAGATTCTTTGCGGTAATGATAGGTGTCCAAAAAGAAATATATGATCAGAAGCAGGATAGACACCAAGAGCATGTGGGGCATGATTTTAAATGTCCAGAAGAAAGTGACGCCATGGAGATAGCCTAGAAACAGGGGGGGGTCCCCCAGGGGTGTGAGGGAACCACCGACATTGGCCACCAGAAAGATGAAAAAAACCACCATAAAGGTTCTGTTCTTTCGATAGTTGTTGGCCCTCAGGAACGGACGTATCAAGAGCATGGCGGCTCCTGTGGTTCCCATCCAGGAAGCCAGGAGGGCACCGATAATCAGTATGGTGGTATTTAAGACCGGTGTCCCGCGCAGGGACCCCCGTAACAAGATGCCGCCCGAAACCGTATAAAGCGACCAGAGAAGGATAATAAAGGGCACGTAATCAACCAGAATGATATGCAAAATTTCGTAAACGGCGCCGCCTTTGAAAACCCATAAAAAAGGGATGCCCAGAGCGGCTGCCCAAAAAGCGGAGACCTTGCCGAAATGATGATGCCAGAAATTAGGCAGGAGCAGGGGCAGCAGGGCTATGGAGAGCAGCATGCAAGCAAAAGGGATACAGCTCCACAGGGGCAGAACTTCTCCAAGGTTGGCATGCCCGCTCCCATGGGCCGATGCCTCGGCTGAAACATGCGCCACCTGGTTTTCCGGAGCATGCCCGGTATCCGCGGTGTCAGATGCATGGGTTACGGCAATCATCGGTGCCGGCCAGAAAAAGAAACACAACAGGAATAATAGGACTGCCATTGTTTTTGGGAAACGCATTTACAAGCACCTTTCCTTATAGTACCTTATTTATTTTTGTCTAAACATAAATGGATCCTTGAGTTTAAGGCATATCGGCTGTGCAATGGCGTCATCACCACTTATCGTGGCGAAGACAGGATATTGAAAGCACATCCTATACCAAGTTTCAATAGAATTCAACGGATGATCCAAAAACTGAAAAAATTAATCGTTGCAATTTCAGATGTGTATGGTATCGAAGAAACCTTGCATTTTTATTTCAAAGGCATATGTTTCTTGAACCTAAGTTGAGCGATATTTTTAAAATTTGACGCACCCATCTTAGGCTGTAAATATCGGGGGAACATGTGACGCTTGACTATAAAAGACACCGTGCATGGGCGGAAAACCTTTCCATTGTCATGCAGATAGGGCTGACCATGGCAGGCTGTGTTGGCTTCTGTTTTTTTGTCGGACTTACGCTTGACCGGTGGCTCGGCATTCGAGGACTGTTTACGGTTATTTTTATTTTTCTGGGGATTGCCGGCGGCGCAAATGTTGTCTATCGTCAGATTATGGATATCATGGAGCCGAAAAAATAAACCCAAAGATAGGCTAAGGCGCTATTTCAGAAAATATGGAAGCAATTCATCAGATACAAAGAAAAATTGGATCCAGGGCCATGGTCCTGGCTGTTATTGTTGGTGTGGCTTTTATCCTGATGGGGCAAAAATCGATTGCCAAAGGTCTGGTGCTCGGTTCTATTTTCAGTGTCATCAATTTTGTTCTGATCGGTGAAATTCTGCCGCTGATCATTACGACATCCCGAAAAAGATCTGTTCTGTTCTCATTTGTTTCGATGTTGTTTCGGTTTCTGTTGTTGTCGGCACCCCTTATCCTGTCGCTGAAAATGGAAAGTTTGAATTTTGTTGCTGCCGCTGTTGGAATTTTTATGGTACAGATCATGATCATGGGAGAACATCTCTTCAGGTTGGTTCATCCCGAGGGGATGCAAGGGACATAACATAGGACAGTTATGGGAGAACTGGGTAGAATACATCAGCTGATCATACCGTTTTACGGGCATGACATCACCTTGAATCTGGAAGTCATCCTCATGACGTGGATTGTTTTTTTTCTGTTGATCCTGGTGGGGTTTTTGTCCACGCGCAAGCGGGGTATTTACCCAAAGGCCATGCAGGTCTTTGGTGAACTTTTTATCACCCAGTTTTACCAGATCACCGAAGATGCACTGGACAAGAAGATGGCAAAAACATATGGCCCCATGATCTGTGCGCTTTTCATGTTTCTTGTGCTGGCAAACTGGCTTGGTATTATTCCCTATCTGGAAGAACCCACAAAAGATCTGAATACACCCCTCAGTCTCGGTATCATGGGGTTTGTTATTGCCCATGCGGCCGGTATAAAATCGAAGGGCTTTAAGGCATATGCCAGGGAATACTTTGAACCGATGTTTTTCATGATGCCGCTGAATGTGATTGGTGAGCTGGCCAAAATTGTTTCCATATCCTTTCGGCTTTTTGGAAATATCATGGGGGGTTCGATCATCATTCTGGTGGTTTCCTACCTCACCTACAGTGTGCTCCTTCCGCCCCTGCTCAACGCATTTTTCGGTCTGTTTGTGGGGACGATACAGGCTTTTGTTTTTACCATGCTGACGGTTGTCTATATTTCGGTCCAGGTAAAGTAGAACATGATTATTGATGTCCACACAGTCATTACACTTTCCGCATTCACCGGCGCCGGTGTTGCCATGGGGCTGGGTGCAATTGGTGCCGCCATTGGAGAGGGATATACGGCCGGTGAAGCGAATACCGCCATTTCCAGGAACCCTGACATTTCCGGTGATATTTTTAAAAATATGTTGGTGGGACAGGCAGTTGCAGAATCTGCATCCATCTTTGCCCTGGTGGTTGCGATATTGATGCTTTTTCTGGATGTACCAACCGACAATCTGCTCAAGGGAGCGGCCCTGTTTGGCGCAGGGCTTTGTATGGGGTTTGGTGCGGTGGGTTCGGGTGTGGGTTCTGGATTTCCAGGTGGGCAGGCGTGTTTGGGTATTTCGCGTCAGCCGGCGGCCGCATCCCGTCTGACCACCGGCATGCTGATAGGCTCTGCCGTCTGTCAGACACCCGCCATTTTTTCCATGGTTATCGCATTGATGCTGATCTTTATGGATTTCAGTCATCTGCCGCTGGCTCCCACATGGGCGGCTATTTTGGGTGCTGGATTGAGTACCGGTCTTGCAGCGATTGGTTCCGGTTACGGGGGCGGACTGGCAGCCGGTGCCAGCTGTGAAGGGATTTCCAGACAACCCGAGTCGGTGGGCAACGTGACCACAGTCATGCTGGTGGGACAAGCCGTCGCTCAAACACCATCCATATTTGGTTTGCTGGTCAGTTTTATTCTCATTTTCAAATCATTCCCTGAATCGTACACGCTGCAGGCATCCATGGCCCTGCTGGCAGCGGGTGTCTGTATGGGATTCGGTGGTATTGGGCCGGGTATCGGCAACGGCATGGCCGCTGAAGGAGCGGTCAGATGGGTCGCTCGCAATGTGGAGCATGCCGGAGAACTCATGCGGATTATGCTGGTGGGACAGGCGGTATCTCAATCGACGGCGATTTACGCCATGGTGGTGTCGTTGGTGTTGATATTTGTCGTATAGCGTTAATGGCTTTGTAAAAGATCCAATTTCTGCGTTGCGCTTCATTTCGTGGTTGCTTCAACGTACCGCGGTACGCCTCAGCAACACGAAAATCGCGGCGCCTTGAACTTGAATCTTCTACAAAACCATTAACTGAAGTTTTTTACGAAGGGTTTAATGAACATCTTTTTTCAGAGGTGATTGATAAATATAATAGCGGCGAAACCGCGACACATAAAATCGTGCAACGATTTTATTAAGGAGGTAGGACAATGGCTATTGAAGGTGTTGATATTGTAAAAGCGGCAGCCTTTTTGGGTGCAGGTCTCTCCATGGGACTCGGTGCCATCGGCCCGGGTGTGGGCGAGGGCATGGTGGCTGCCAAGGCGTGTGAAGCCATCGGTAAAAATCCGCGTGAGGCGGGCTTGTTGACCCGGACCATGCTGGTGGGGCAGGCCGTATCTGAGTCCACCGGTATCTATTCCCTGGTCATCGCGTTGCTGTTGCTGTTTGTGGTTTAGTCAACGTATGCAGATTATAAGTAACATAGCCCTCATCAGTATCAATGAGACCCTGGTGGTCCAGCTGATCTCTTTTTTAATTTTTCTTTTCATTATCAACCGGATCATGATCCGCCCGTTACGAGCCACCATGGAGGAAAGGGATAACTACATTCAAATGGTCCGGGAGGATATTCTCGATTCAAAGAGGGAATTCCAGGAGATCGTGGATGAATCACAGCAGGAGGAAAAAGAGATACGGCAGGCGGCTCTCCAGATAGTCGCTGACATGGAAGGTCTTGGGAATCATGAAGCCCAGGACATCATGGGTGTGGCAAGGGAAGAAATTGCTGCCATAAAAAAACAAACGCAGGGTGAAATTGAAGGCCTGCTTGCCGAGGCCATGACGTCTGTACAAAAAGAAGCCAAAGCCTTATCGGTTTCCATCATGGAAAAGATCCTGGACAGGAAGGTGTCACCATGACATCAACTGCTTTTAAATACGGGAAAAACATTGCCTTGTGGCTGTTTTTTATGGTCCTGCTGGCGACGGCTACGGAGGCCCTGGGTGCGGACGCACCGGCTAACTGGCGCCCGACCTATGACATCGTGATGCGTTGGCTCAATTTTGGGATACTGATCGTTCTTTTTTTCAGATATGCCCGTAAACCTTTGGCAGCTTTTTTAAACGGAAAATCCAAACAGATCCAAGAGAACATCAAAGAGGTCGAGCAGGAAAAAGAGGCGATCAAGAAACGTGTCAATGAACTTCAAATGGAACGGAAAGAAGGCCGCCAACACCTTCAGGAGATTAGGGACAGAGTCATTTCCCAGGGCAAACGGAAAAAACAGAAAATCATCGATGACGCCAAAAAGGAGAGTCATCTGCTATTGGAAAGTGCCAAGCAGAAAATCGGGTACGAGATAACGTCTGCTCGTGAAAAGCTGCAGGCTGAAATGGTTGACCAATCCATTGAACTGGCCATGCAAAAACTTCCCCAACTGATGACCGATCAGGATA
Organism: uncultured delta proteobacterium; assembly: GCA_963842925.1. Taxonomy (GTDB): domain Bacteria; phylum Desulfobacterota; class Desulfobacteria; order Desulfobacterales; family B30-G6; genus B30-G6. The sequence goes on along the minus strand of CAWJIL010000010.1, from coordinate 69,716 downwards.
CCCAAAACAGCCTGAAGGTGTATCTTGATGGGATTCATTCCCTGTCTAAATCCTGATCCCCCCATCCCAACAGCCAACCATATCGGTATGACCTCTCGGCTCCCACATGAGCGCCGTTCGCAGGTGGTCGAAATGGGTTTTTACATAGTACCTTCTTTCGAGAATTGAACCGAAACAGCGAGCGCATTCCCCGTAGGTTCTGCCGTTCAGCAGTGCTTCGCATGCTGCGAGGTTCTTCAGTTTCCTTCCCTAATAATACTCCGGTGGTTAAAACCGCCACGGGTGTCATTTCCGCGAAGGCGGGAATCCAGAAAGATACTGGATGCCCCCGGCTAACCACTTGCCGGGGCAGGCTTATCAAGCTTGTCCCCGACCTGATCGGAGACCCGGCATGACGGGTTTTGGCTATTTAGTTACTGAGTTAATAATATAGGGTCATGTTTTTTAAAAGCGGCAAAGCCGCGTCAGAGAATGTCGCGTAGCGATATTATTGACCCACGCTTCCAGCGAAGAAGCAGGATACCCTATGGTCTTGCTCAATTTCTTTGAAGGGGGGTTCCTGGGTATGGCAGACATCTTTTGCATAGAGGCAGCGTGTGTGAAACCGGCATCCTTTTGGCGGATCGATGGGACTGGGGACATCTCCCTTGAGAATAATTCGTTTTTGTTTCATGGTGGGGTCCGGAGAAGGGGAGGCAGACAACAAGGCCTGGGTATAGGGGTGCAGGGGGCGCCGATAGAGTTTTTCACTATCAGCGAGCTCCACGATTTTACCCAGGTACATGACGGCCACCCGGTCGCTGATGTGTTCGACAACGCTCAGGTCGTGGGATATGAACAGGTAGGTCAAGTTGAACTCTTCCTGCAGATCCTGAAAAAGATTGATGACCTGCGCCTGGATGGAAACATCCAGGGCTGATACGGCTTCATCACAGATGATAAGCTGGGGGTTGAGTGCCAGAGCCCGCGCAACACCGATTCGCTGACGTTGCCCACCTGAAAACTGGTGCGGATAGCGGCGCATGTGTTCCCGTTTCAGCCCCACGACTTCAAGAAGGTCCAAAACCCTGGCATCTCTCTCTTGGCGGTTTCCGACGCCATGAACCAGGAGGGGCTCTCCAATGATATGGGCGACTGTTTTTCTGGGGTTCAGTGAAGAGAACGGGTCCTGAAAGACAATCTGCATTTCTTTTCGCAGATTCCGGGTCTGCGTGGGGGTGTATTCGAGAATGTTTTCGTCGTTGAAATAAACAGCGCCGGCCGTGGGTTCTTCCAGTCTCACAATGGCACGGCCCAGGGTCGACTTTCCACACCCTGATTCACCTACAAGACCCAGGGTTTCCCCTTTGTTGATGGAGATGTCCACACCGTCGACTGCTTTAACGGCAGCGATTTCTTTTAAAAACACACCGCCAAGAATCGGATAATACTTTACCAGTCCTTCGGCTCTCAAAAGCGGTTTTGTTCCAATAGCGGTATCATGCATATTTTAGACACCTCGCCGAGTGATTCTTTCCTATGTCATATTGACGAGGGGATATTTTTCGACAGTCGGAAAATACATCCGGGCAGCGGTCACTGAAAAAGCAACCTTCCGGCAGGTCAAATAGAGAGGGAACCACCCCTGCTATGGTGGCGAGTCGCTTTGATTTTTTCTTTTTACCCAGAACGGGAATCGACTCCATGAGACCAACGGTATAGGGGTGTTTTGGCATTGAAAAAAGAGTTTTGGCACTCGCGTACTCCACAATGCGACCGGCATACATAACAGCAACGTGTTGTGCCATTTCGGCAATGACCCCCAGGTCGTGGGTGATAAAGAGAATGGATGCCCCGGTGTCTTCCTTCAGTTTGTTCATGAGGTCCAGAATCTGAGCCTGAATGGTTACATCCAGTGCTGTCGTAGGCTCATCCGCAATCATCATTTTGGGGTTGCAGGCCAGTGCCATGGCAATCATGACCCGTTGTCGCATACCACCGCTCATCTGGTGAGGATATTCATCCAGTCGTTGCTCTGCGGCAGGGATGCCGACCCGGTGAAACATATCAACCACCCGGAAGCGGGTTTCTTTTGCAGACAGTCTTTTGTGCAGACGAATGACCTCTCCCACCTGATCCCCCACGGAAAATACCGGGTTGAGGGATGTCATGGGTTCTTGAAAAATCATGGAGATCTGGTTGCCCCTGATTTGTCGCATTTGTTTTTCTGAATAGGTGAGCAGATCATTGCCATTAAAAATGATTTGACCGTCCACGATTTTTCCGGGGGGGTCTGGTATCAATTGAATGATGGAATGGGCGGTCACACTTTTACCGCATCCGGATTCCCCTACAAGACCCAGGGTTTTTCCCGATTCGATGGTGAGGCTGACATCGTTCACAGCTTTTGCTACCTGACCCCGCACAAAAAAATGGGTCTGTAAATGAACGATATCTAATAGCGGGGTATCCGACATTCGATTTAGTCTCTCAAGCGCGGGTCAAGGGCATCCCTAAGACCGTCGCCAAAAAGGTTGAATCCAAGAACCGCAAATAAAATAGCGATACCCGGGAAGGTCATTACCCAGGAGGCCCTGAGAATCAGGGAACGGCTTCGTGCGATCATGGCACCCCATTCCGGGGTGGGTGGTTGTGCGCCGAGTCCCAGAAAGCTCAAGGCGGCGGCGTCAAGAATAGCCGATGCAAACGACAGGGTGGTCAGGACGATGAGAGGACCCAGACAGTTTGGTAGAATGGTTAGAAAAATAATGCGCAGGTCTTTGGCACCGATGGCCCGGGCCGCCGTAACATAATCTTTCCCGCACTCTTCTAATACACTTCCCCGGACAATACGTGCAAAGCGGGGAACATAGGTGATACCGATGGCCATCATGGCATTCTGAAGACTGGGGCCTAGATAGGCTACAACAACGATGGCCAGAAGCAGATACGGGAACGCCAGGATGATATCCATGATGCGCATGATGATGCTGTCCAGCTTCCCCTTATAGTAACCGGCCACTGATCCGAGAAATGTTCCCAGGAAAAATGCCAGGCCGACACTGAAAAGAGAAACTACCAAAGAGACACGCGCGCCGTAAATTAACCTGGAGAGGAGGTCCCGGCCCAGGTCGTCGGTTCCAAGAATATTTTTTGTGGTTCCCTCGTCGTGCCACAAGGGCGGTTTGAGTTGATCATACAGGGATGTTTCGTTGGGGTCGTGCGGACTCAGGACGGGAGCAAAAATGGCTGTTGCGACAAATAGAGAAACAAGCAGCATGCCGGCCACAGCGGTTCTGTTGCGCCAGAGTTGGGACAACTGGTCGAGAAATGGGTGTCGATCTATCGGATTTTTTCTCTTTGGCTTGTCTGACATGGAATTACTGGACACTTATCCTCGGGTTAATGACGGCGTAGAGTATGTCCACGCATAGGTTAATCAATATGAACAGGGCTGCAATAAAAAGCGTGCCCCCTTGAATGACCATATAATCGCGTTGCGTCACTGCATCGTACATCCATTTCCCCACACCCGGCCAGGCAAAAATGGATTCTGTGAGTATGGCACCCCCCAGGGTGACACCGAATTGCAGACCAATGGTTGTAATTACCGGGATCATGGCATTTCGAAGACCGTGCTTAAAGACCACCTTGAACTGCGAAAGGCCTTTTGCTTTGGCGGTTTTTATATAATCCTGACGCAACACTTCCAGCATGGCTGAGCGGGTCATTCTGGCGATAATCGCCATGGGGATGGTGCTCAGGGTGACTGCCGGCATGATGAGATGCCAAATAGCGTCTCTTAAGGCCACCCAGTTACGGGTGAGCAGGGCATCCAGGGTATAAATGTTCGTGATGACCTGGAGGTCGACATCGATACTCAGACGGGCGGATAATGGGAGCCATCCCAGGTTGACAGAGAATATGAGCATAAAAACAAGACCAAGCCAGAAAATGGGCATACTGACCCCGGTGAGAGCACCCAGCATACTGACGTAATCAAAAACCGAATACTGCTTGGTGGCGGAAATGATGCCCAGGGTTATACCGAACAGACAGGCAATAAAGAGAGCGGCCACGGCCAGCTCAATCGTTGCCGGAAAGCGCTGCTTGATTTCGATCCAGACCTTTTGTCGGGTCCAGATGGTTTCACCCAGATCCCCCTTCATCAAACGTTTGAGAAACATGCCGTACTGAATATACAGGGGCTCATTCAAGCCCAGATGTTCACGGATTTGATGCAGGGCTTCGTCTGTGGCCCGTTCTCCCAGCAGCATTTCGGCGGGGTCACCCGGTGTCAGGTGAAGCATGAGAAAGACAATGATAGACACACCCAGCAGGGTGGGTATCAAAATCAGTATACGTCTGATGGCGTAAGAAAGCATATAGCTATGAGCGGTAAGCAGTAAGTTGTAAGCCATAAGCAAGCTTACTGCTTATGGCTTACAGCTGAGTGTTCAAAAGGGGGGCCGGGTTTTTGATGACCCCAGTCCCCCTGTTTTGGTGTCCATGGGATCTGGTTTATTTCAAACTAACATTTTTCATCCGCACAGACCCTGTGGGGTGCAGCTTAAAGTTCTGCACGCTCTTCTGTGCCGGCCAGATAACGGTGGAGTGTGCCACGGGAATGACCGGGCATTCATCAAACAGCAGCTGCAGTGCGTCTTCATAGATTTTCGTACGTTTTGCCTGGTCGACTGTTTGTTTGCCTTTCAGCATCAAGTCGTGATAGGCCTCACTCTTGTACTGGGTTCTGACAGAGGATGATGCCAGGCCGTCAAACAGTACAGCCAGAAAGTTGTCCGGATCACCGTTGTCACCGGTCCATCCCAGCTGGAACAGATCCATATCATCCGGCTGCTCACGCTGCCTTTTGAGATAGGTTCCCCAGTCATAACTGACGATTCTGGCGGTGATGCCTAATTTTTTCAGATCTGCTGCCATGGCAACACCAATCTTCTGACCTTCGGGGTTGTAGGGCCGGGGTACCGGCATGGACCACAAGGTAATTTCTCCAAGTCCTTTGCCTTCAGGGAAGCCGGCCTTGGCCAGATATTCTTTGGCCAGTTCAACATTATATTCATAACCCGGGATCGACTTGTTGTAACCCCACATGGTCGGGGGAATCGGATTTTTGGCAACCTGCCCCATTCCCTGATAAATATTGTCCACGATGGCCTTGCGATTGATACCGTGGGCAATGGCTTTTCGCAGATTGACGTTGCTCTTCCAGGGTTCCTTGGTATGGTTGAAGGAAAGATATCCAACATTCATACCAGACTGGGTCGGAAGAATCAGGTTGGGATCTTTTTTGGCCATGTCGATGTCGGCCGGATTAGGGAACTGACAGATATGGATGTTTCCGGTTTTCAGTTCCAGAAAGCGAACGGAATTTTCAGGAATAGATCGGAAGATGAGTTTGTCGAGATATGGGCCACCGGATTTGTCCCAGTAGTCCGTGTTTTTTTCCAGAACGATACGGTCGTCTTTAATCCACTGGGCAAATTTGAACGGGCCTGTTCCCACGGGGTTACGTAGGAATTCCTTGGGATTTTTCAAAAAAGCGGTGGGGCTGATGATGTCGGCAAAATCCATACCCATGTTTGCCAGAAATGGCGCTTCCACGCGTTTCAGTTTAAAAACCACGGTAGAATCATCCACGGCTTCGATGCTGCCAATGGTATCGTCCATCTCCATGGACACCCAGTATTCAGGTGGGCGTTCCTGGGCAGGGATGTCCCAGCCCTTGCCAAGGAATTTTACGTTGCGCTCTTTCATCATCCGGCCGATGGAAAACACCACCGCATTGGCATTAAAGGGCGTACCATCATGAAATTTAACACCTTTCTGCAGATGAAATGTATAGGTCTTGCCATCGGCTGAAATATCCCATGATTTGGCCAAACCCGCCTCCAGGGCAGTACTCTCATCGGCATAAGCCACCAATGCTTCAAAGATGTTGTCACAGACCATAAAGGAGTTGCCATCTGTTTCATAGGCTGGGTCCAGGCCGACACTGTCCCCGCCGCGTCCAAAGACAAGCGTTTTGCTTATGGCGGATCCGGGCACGGCTGCAATGGCAAAGATTAGAATTAAACACAGCAAAAGGAATTGAACCATCGGTTTATGTTTCATTTTTACCTACCTCCCTCTAAATAGCGGTGCGTGGGTCTTGAAAACAGCACCTTGTTGTGTGTTGGTCTGGCTTGATCGGTATCAATCCGTTTATTGGTACCATAGCCATTTAAATATATTAAGCATTTGTTGTGACGCCGTGGAATGAAAATATAAATTATACCTATCAGATCAAATTGTCTTTGTCAAAAAGAAGGCATTTTTTTTAAGTATATATTTTTTTTCTTGACAAGGAATTTGTTTTGGGAATATTATCCCAAATAATCGATAAAAACAAAAGAGCCAGGCACGAAACTTTGGCGGGTCAGTGTGCTTGGCTGGGAAACCTGAGGGCCTTTCGGCACACTCACCTTGTTCAGTACATTAATACAATGAACATGTGTCAATGGGCTCTCCACTGCAAAATGGAGAGCCTTTTTTATGCCGAATACCAGTGCCTCCGGTTTGGTGGTACTCCATTGGGGAGTACGGTTTTGATCATTTATTATCCCTTTGGGGATACCAGACAAAAGGAGAGCAAACAATGAAACGACATGGATATCTTTTAACGACAGCTCTGGCAATTATTTTGATTTTCAGTTTTTCTGGATGCAATAATGGTGGCGGCGGTGGTGGTGGCGGTGACGACGAAACCTGTCCGGAACCCACCCTTGATATTTCTCTGTGCGATCCTGACACGGTGGTGTTTTCGACCACCATCGACAATGAGTTCTTTCCGCTGACGCTAGCCACGGAGCTTGTGCTGGAAGGAGAAGATGATGGAGAAACCGTTCGGGTCGAGATCACGGTTCCAGGTGATACCGAGGAGGTGGCAGGTGTTGAAACGCTCGTTATGATAGAGACCGAGTACGAAGACGGCGAACTCCTCGAAATCTCCCGAAACTTCATAGCCCAGGCAGCGGACGGAACCGTATGCTATTTTGGGGAAGATGTGGATATATATGAAAATGGCATCGTTGTATCAAACGATGGCGCATGGCGTGCCGGTGAGAATGGAGCGCTTCCCGGGATCTTGATGCCGGGAGACCCCCAGGTGGGAGATGCGTTCTATCAGGAGTCAGCCCCGGGCGTTGCGGAAGACATGAGCTCTGTAATTGCCTTTGGTGAACCCATCGCTGTTCCAGCAGGAGATTTTGACGATACCTTAACAGCGGAAGATTGCAATCCCATGGAAGACGCCGAAACAGACGTGAAGGTCTATGTACGCGGTATCGGTCTGTCCATCGATGATGTTGCGGAATTGATTTCATACTAAAAAAACAAATTGAAGCTTCCTCGCAGCATGCTGCGAGGTTCTTCAACTTATTTTCACAACTTTCGGGTTTTACCATCGATAGAGCGAAATGGGTGATCCAATGGCGATTTGCACTGTTTGAGCCGCTTAGGGAATCTTACATCAGCGCATGTTAATGAACAATCCAATATGAAAATACGGTCATTTGGCAGCCATGCCTGTTTAATCATATGGCCAGCGCTGATGTTAGGAGCCCTTACGGCGAGTCTGCAAAGCGACAGGGGATTATTCATTTTGCGTTCTTTGAATCTCGAAAGTTGTGTTATTTTGCTATAGCACACAACGCGGATCAGAAAAAAAGGTGCTGTGAATAGCAGTGATCGCCCTGGGAAGATCTTCCATTTTTACCAGGAAGTATAGGGCGGCCTTGGATGGGCCAAAAGAAATCATTTCCACGTTAACGCCACAGCCGGCCACTGCTGTAAAACAGAGGGCGGCGACGCCTTTCTTTTTGAGAAGGCCTTCACCCACAATACCGATCAGGGCGACATGCTCCAGTTTTTCAAGCCTGCGGTAGGGTCTCGGTTTCAACTCTTTCAGTGCCATTCTGGCTTTTTCCACATCTTTTTTTGAAAAGAGCAGGCTGATGCAGGTTTGAGATGTCACTACCGACTTGATATTGATACCCTTTTCGGTAATCTGACCGGCAACCCGGGCCAGAATACCGGGCCGGGCTCCCACGGCCGAGGCATGTACCTTCAGGATGCCGATGTCCGTATCGTGGGCAACGCTCTTGATGACCGTACGGTGCCTGGGGCTTTTGCTGTTGATGAGGCTTCCAGGGTTGTCCGGCGCAAGCGTATTTTTAATGACGATGGGAATCTTTTTCTTCCGGACGGGCTCCACTGTACGGGGATGCAGAATCCTGGCGCCGAAATAGGACAACTCGGCGGCTTCGGCATAGGAAAGCCTGGGGATCAACTCGGCTTCAGAGACCATTCGCGGGTCCGCGCTCATGAAGCCATCAACATCCTTCCAGATTTCGAGGGTTTCTGCCCCAAGAGCGGCCGCAATGATTGCGGCCGAATAATCACTGCCGCCTCTGCCGAAGGTGGTGATTTCCCCCTGGGCGCTGATACCGTAAAACCCTGGCACAACGGCGATGTGCTTTTTTTTCAAGGCCGGAGTGATGTGTTTGGGAAGATTCCTGGTGGCCTGAGCCATGTCAGCGGTGGCATCTCCGTATCTACCGTCTGTCAGGAGACCGATCTGGTGCGGCATACGGGTGGAAGCCTTCAATTTCCCGGAACAGAGCAGGGCCGTCAAGAGTTGGGCGCTGAACCGCTCTCCGAAGCTGGAGATAATGTCGTGCATGCGCGGCGTTATTTCGCGGGTAAAATTGAGCCCGTAATATAGCCGCTCGAGGTCTTTCAAACCGGAGCTTAAATCTTTGGAAAAGCCTTCGAAACAGCTGCCCACCGGCATCAGGTCCCCGGCAATTTTCAGATGCACCGTTTCCAGGTGGCGAATAATTTTTGGTATGTTTTCTTCTGCAGCCAGTGCTTTTTCCATACCTGTGATGAGCGTGTCTGTGATGCCGTTGAGGGCTGAGACCACCAGACAATCACCCTGGCAACGTTCAGCCACTAAGGCGATGATGCGTTGGATGTTCTTGATGCCTTTGAGGCACCCTCCGCCGATTTTGACAACTTTCATTAAGACGGCTCCTTCAGATATCTTTCAGCAATTGATTGTCAGGATGGGTTTCCATGGCTTCTTCAAATTTTTTCATGGCCCGGGTAATGAGGTCGGATTCACGGCTTGGGGAAATCGGCAACTGATCGGTTCCGATATGTTCCAGTGCATTGATCACATAGTCGATGGTGATGAGATTGATATCCAGGGCCGGCTGAAAAACAGGCTCCTCCACGGTGTCTGAATCTATTTCAGAAACAACTTTTGATGCCACCAGCTCAGGGAGAATTTTCTGAACCAGACGTAAGGGGATTTCAATGGCAGCCGATATCTGATGGGCGTTAACAGGTTCTTCAGCTTTGGAAAAGTTTATCACCAGAAGGTGTACAACCTGGAGTGCCAATCGTTTTTTTAATGAGAAGCTGATTTTCCGGGTTGTCTGTTCGAACTCGAAGGTTTTGTTATTCTGGTGGGCAAATGAGATCTCGGCGCCAAACAGGACAATCAACCAGCTGGTCTGGAGCCAGATGAGAAAAAGAGGCAGGGCGGCAAAGCTTCCGTAAATGGCATTGTATTTCGAGAGCAGAAACTGAAAGTTGATGTAAAGCATTTGAAGTATCTGGTAGATCGTTCCGGCTACGATGCCGGCGACCAAACCGGAGCCGATCCTGACCTTTGTGTTGGGCATCATCAGGTAGGTGAAGGTAAAGAGCAACCAGATTAAACCATAGGGGATCAGTTTAAAGGAAACGTAGATCAATGGACTGAAAAAACCGAGCAGAGCGATTCTGTCCACGATCAGGGTGATCTGGGTCTTGATGAAAACCGTGGCACTGCTTGAAAGTATGATCAGCACCGGGCAGATGACCATGATGGTCAGGTAGTCACTGAATTTTCGCCACAGGGAGCGGGCCTTGGAGACATTCCAGATGTCGTTGAAGGATTGTTCGATATGGCCCAGAACCTTGATGACGGCCCAGTAAAGAACGATGATGCCGATACCCGCGATCAGTCCTCCCCTTGTTTTTGCCAGCAGCGCCTTGGCAAACTCGATCGCTTTGACCAGGACCTCCTGCTGTCCTGGAAATTTTGTGATCAATTGATCATGCAAGAGCGTGTCAAATCCAAAGCCTTTTGCAATAGCAAATATCATGGCCAGTATAGGGACAATGGCCAACAGGGAATAGAGCGTTAGCGCGGAGGCTCTGAGTTGAAGCTTATCCTCTTTGAATCCGCGGAAGGCAAGGACCATAACCCGCAGCTGCCGAAGAAAAAAAGATCTGCTCCGGGATGCATTTTTTGACTCTATTTGCCAGATGCCAGTTGTGATAAATTGGATAATTTTATGCAGTATTGTCATGAGATTTCATGTCCTCAGGGGCTTTGTTGACAGGGCAGTCAAAGTAAATGCATCGTCGGCATTCATTTTTTCGCACTGTGGACAGGAATACAATCAGGGACAGAATAAAAATGACCATGAGACCGGGTTGCTGCAAGAGCCAATATAAGGGAAAAATTGTCAGAAATGTTGGAACGAGCAATGCCACAGCTTTGTCGATAAGGCTCAGGGGACCGGGACGCGACGAAAAAAATTTGGGTATTCCCCACATGAACATGCATTGGATGATTCGGCTTTCTCGGGTATAATGAGGACAGTGGGTGCAGTAGAAACGTAGAATGACAATACCTGCTGCAACACACAGGACAAGATAGAAAATCAGCCAGGCCATGGAATGGTTCGCGATGGCATAAAATGCCGTGAATGCGGGAACTGCCAAAAGAGTGATGTAGTACAAAAAATCAGCGAATTTGTAGCGTTCCCTCAGGGCTTGTTTTTGCATATCCAGGCTTCCTCCTTTCGCTGTTTCTCGATATGAATTTTTTATATTATCGAATCAATCCGTCCGCGCTATCAAATTGAATACCCAAGGTTGAGGTCACTTCTAGTTAAATACGCCAATTAACAGCACTAAGTCAATCCCTCCGTGAAAAAGCGGGTACTGCTTGAAGTTGTTTGGAAACAAGTTCACGATGGCCCGATCCTTGACGAGGATGGCGATTTGCCAATGTCGAAAATCCTTTGCAAGTTTTTTTAGGATGTCAAGATAGAAGGTTTGCGGCTTGTCATTGGAATTCAGACGCACGCCAAACGGTGGGTTTAGAACCAGTATGCCGGGTGTTTCAGTCACATCCCGGGGTGTGAGGCGAAAAAAATCATGGGTATGCACCTGGACCACATGCAGCCATTCAAATTGGCCGGAAATCTTTTTAAGCTCTGAAGTTCGCTTTATGTCCTGGTCTGAAGTAAAAATCAAGGGACTGTTTATGCGCCTGATATCACTGGCCGCTTTTTGTTTGAGGTAATGCCACTGGGGTTTACGAAAGGCCGGCCATTGCAGGAATGCAAAATCCCGGTAAAATCCGGGGGGGATGTTCCCGGCAAGCATGGCCGCTTCCAGGGAAAAGGTTCCGGAACCGCACATGGGGTCAAGCAGGGGCTGTGAACCGTCATAGCCGGCCAGTTTCAATATGGCTGCGGCAAGGGTTTCCCGAAGGGGTGCTTTTCCAACATCGTGTTTTAATCCTCTTTTGAAAAGAAGATCACCACTGCTGTCCAGGGAAAGGAAAAGGTGATCGTCCACTGCCCTGACATACAGGTGTTGACGGTCTTTTTTTTCTGGAAGACCGGGTTTCCCGGAAGGCAGGCTGGGTATCCGGTGGCGGATGCAGCTTTCTATCCGTTTTGTAATGGCGCTTGTATGAAAAAGCCGAGAGTGCCGGGTCTTAACACTGAAGTCAAGCCCTAATGCCGGGGAAAGATGGAGTTCCCAGGGAAATTTCAGCACATTTTTTTCGAGTTGCCGGAAGTTGGTGGCCTTAAAATCGGTCAGACGCATCAGGATTCTGTTTGGGATCCTGAGATGAAGGTTGGCGGCATAGCACCCTGCCAGTCGGCAACTGAATTCAACACCGCCCGGGACGATATTCGTGCCCTTAATATCGATGGGCAGGGTGGCGATTTCCTGGGCACAGAGAGGTTCAAGACCCGGTGGGGTTGTGGCGAAAAAGGTGTGTTCCCTGCCGATGACATGCCGTTTGACCCGCTTTTGAAGGGGGGTGTTCTGGGGCATTCTGTTCCTTTCTGCGATGTGTGTTTCAATTCTAATTATTTGAAACCCGTTGGGATTGCGCTTGATATTGAATCACAGGCATAATATTAGAAGCAATCTCAAGCCTTGTAAATCAATTTTAAGGAAACCATGGTCGACATATACTTCAGACATAGCCATTATGAGGATCCCGGTCTGAAACAGGTTGTTTTCGATATGATGCGTGCCATGGGGGGTGATGCCATTCCCGCCGGGGCAAAGGTAATCATCAAACCCAACTTTTTGTTGGCGGCAGACCCGGGAAAAGGCATTACCACCCATCCTAATATTGTTCGATATGTGGCTGAATTCATAATTGATAAAGGATGCAGTCCCATCATTTCTGACAGCCCGCCCATTGGTTCATTCGAAAAAATTCTGGCAAAAGGGGGGTATGTCAAGGCGCTGTCAGGTCTGGATCTGGTGTTCCGCCCTTTCAGGGAACCCGCTCAAATTGATATCCGAGAGCCCTTTGGTGTTATCGAGATGGCGAAAGATGCCCTTGAAGCCAATCTCGTGATCAATCTGGCAAAGCTTAAAACCCATGCCCAGATGAAACTGACCCTCGGTGTAAAGAATATGTTCGGTTGTGTGATCGGTCTCAAGAAACCGGAATGGCACTTTCGAGCAGGTACGGACAGGGAAATGTTTGCACGACTGCTGGTGCAGATTTACAAGGCTGTCAGCCCGGCCATGACCATCATCGACGGTATCCTGGCTCTTGAAGACCAGGGCCCGGGAAAGAGCGGCACACCCAGGGAACTGAACCTGCTTGTAGGGAGTAAAGATGCCATTGCGGCAGACATGGCCATCAGCAGAGTTCTGGGTCTGGAACCCCTGGACCTGTTGACAAACAAAGCAGCCAAACAATTGCAGCTGGTGCCGGAAGATATCCATGTGCATGGTGACTTTAATATTTTAAGTGATTTCAAATTCCCGGAAATGGGTTCCATGGCTATCGGGCCTGATATTCTGCAAAGATTCATGCGAAAATATGTCCTCCAGAAGCCGGTGTCAGACAACCAGAAATGCAAACTGTGCGGTGAGTGCTGGCGGTATTGCCCAGCCAAGGCCATCCATCGTCATATCAAGGGGATTCGATTCAATTACAACATCTGTATCCGTTGTTATTGCTGTCTGGAAATATGTTCCTATGGCGCCATTAACATCAGAGAACCCCTGCTTGGAAGGCTCTTTCGGAAGCAGAATACACATTAATTGAAATGAACGCGTTCATTTTGATAAATGTGGAGACCGCATCGACTTATATGATACAGGGCACCTTCTAAGTACAAAACCATATCCTGGCTGATTTAGAAGAAAGTATGCAAAACACAACCAACAAACTGAGACTCAGCCTGATCTCAGGACTCACAAAGGGCTGGAATGGATTTATATGGGTGCTGAAGATACTTGTGCCCATTTCTTTTTTGACGTTTCTGCTTGCCTGGTCTGGGTTGATTAACCGGTTGGATTTCATGTTGGAACCTGCCATGGGAGTGATCGGCTTGCCGTCCATGGCTGCAATCCCCCTTATTGCAGGATTACTGACCGGCCCATACGGCGCAATTGCGGCCATGGCCCCTCTGCCGCTGACGCTAGACCAGATGACCCTTCTTGCGATTTTCCTGCTTATTTCGCACAATTTGATTCAGGAGGGTGTTATTCAGAGTAAATCCGGTCTCCCCTTTTTAATGGCGACACTCTTTCGGTTGATGGCATCCATTGCAACGGTGATAATCGTTTCCTGGTTTATGGGTCATGAAACCACCGCGAGTACTCTAAAGGATGCCCCGGCCGTGATCCAGCCACAATTTTTTTCGATGCTCAAAACATGGGTGGCAGAGACCCTTATTCTTTCTGTAAAAATTTTGCTTATCATCGTGGTGGTAATGATCACACTTGAAATCATGAAAAATTACAACGTTACCGAACGTATCATTCGTTTGCTGGCACCCGCTTTAAAGGTGCTTGGTCTTGGAAAAGAGACCGGCTTTTTGTGGCTCACAGCCGCCACATTCGGATTGACATATGGTGCTGCAGTAATTGTCGAGGAAGCAAAAGAAGGTAATCTTTCAAAAGAAGAACTTGAACGACTGCACATTTCCATCGGCATCAACCATTCCATGATCGAAGATCCGGTGCTGTTTCTATCCCTGGGTCTGGGACTTTTCTGGATGTGCGTGCCGAGACTTGTCGCTGCCATCATTGCTGTTCAACTGTTCATACTCTTCAAGCGCTTAATCTCCCTTCCAAGTTTTTCCAAGTTCTCGCTATGGATCAATAAATGAACGGGATATTGAAGAGCCTCGCAGCAAGCTACGGGGAATGTGCTCGCTTTTTCGGTTCATAGAAGAAAAATCCATCTATCAAATTACCCACGAAATGCTTGCTAACAACCCATCCTTTCAAAGACCTATTCAATTGTTACTGATTGACAAGGTCGATCAATATGGGTATGCTTATTCACAATCTTTTTCTGATTCTCTATTTCCTTCTCACATGAAGCGTGAAGCATTTCTCGATACGCAGAATCGAATCTTGTTCCCCATCGAATTTCGCACCAGTGAATAATCCGTTTTTGTCCAACAAGTCCTGCTAAACAAATTTTGTCGGGTTGTTGGATGTGGTTAAACACATGCGTGAGTATTGTCTTTTGAACAGCACCTGAACAAAATGCACCCGTCATACTTATGGTATTGCGCATTATTGATGATGAGCCATCACCGTTGTGCCGCTCAAGTTTTTGATGAATCGTATCTGAGAAGGATACGCTGTACCTGATTAGCTCCATCAAAAAACCATAACCAATAAACATGGGAGGTAACATTATGGAAAAACAAATCATTAATTATGAGACAATGTTAAAGGTTGCAATGGCAATTTCGCACTCTAAGGATCCAGAAGAAGTTGCGTTAATGACAGTAGAAAGCATTAAAACGGCGATGGATGTTAAAGGTTGTTCATTGTTTCTATTCAACCGGAAAACAAATGAACTGGAGCTGGCCACTTCATTTGGGCTGAGTGATGAGTATATAAATAAAGGGCCTGTGAGTGCATTGCGATCCATTGCCCAATCCTTAGAGGACGGACCCGTCGCGATCTATGATGTTATGGATGATCCCAGAATTCAGTATCCAGAAGAAGCACAGAAAGAAGGAATATTTTCAATACTTTCGGTGCCTATCGTTGTGGGGGGAAAATTAATGGGGGCTGTGCGTGTTTATACGTCTGAGCCCTGGGAGTTCAAGTTAGATGATTTAAATTTTGTTCAAGCGCTCGCCCAAATAGCAGGAGGGGCAATCAATATGGCCAGATACGTTAAAGGATTAAAAAGCAGCATTGAGGTTCTAAAAACGATGAGGGAAGTTCAGACCCAACGATCCGCGGAAAGCACTTCTTAAAAGGGCGTTCCCCATCGTTTTTATATGAGCGAATATATCAAGATAGCTTTCTGTTGACGGGCGATCGATTAGATTTTCGATCCTGCCAATTTAACAAACATGATAGGGCAACCACCACGAGACCCAAAAGGCAGCTAATTCTAATTATTCTGCCTGCATCACTTCAAATATTTTTAAAAGCAAAAGCGACTAGCTCGCCCGCCATCCAGCCGACAAATATTCCGCTGAATATCAGTGCCCAGGGATAAAAATTGTGATATGATCCTTTTCAGTTTTCAAGGCTGGGGTTTTTCGCGCTACATCGTAAAAGATTTAGGTCCAATGGCAGGGACTTTGATGGCAGTTGATCCGAATGCTCCGAAGGTGGAACGATTAATTCGTCTTGGTGGAGAGCCATACCTGATCCGATACAACAGCCGTTTGCCAATCGTAATATATGTTCCGGAGGGGGTTGAAGTACGTTATCGGATTTGGCGTTCCGACTCAGAAACCAAAATCATTAAAGAGGGGTGAATTTTAACCCATCACCTGCTATCCGATAACATTAAATATGGGGCTGGACCTACATGCAAAATCTATTAAAATGTATTTAATAATGTCTATTATGAGAAAAAAAGACTGATTATTATTTACTCCTAATAAATTCAATTGATTGTGGAGGAAGTTGTATGGAATTTATGGTTGTCTTGGTTGTAATTGGGGTAATCGTTTATCTGATATCGAAAGCTGGATCAAAAAAAGTTACTAAACCAAAATGGGGGGAAAATTATACCTGCTCAGATTGTGGTACTGCTATGCCCCACAATAAGCGAACGATAGCTGCATGGGAAAAGGGGGTACGAAACTTTTATTGTAGGTCATGCCATGGAAAATGGCGAGAGGAGGTAGCAAATAAACAGGCATCGGGATGTCTTAGCGTATTGATATTAATTGTTGTTCCTCCGGCGATTATTTTTATTGGCATTTGTGTTTTATAGATATGCATACCTTACATGTTGGAAAATATATAGTTAGAATAAAACGAATTTATAAAGAAAATTACCCTTTATTTTTATTTATACTATTGTCAGGGATTTTAATATATGGATTGACAATAATTGAAAAATCAATCCATATAGCTGCAAGTTTAGCCCTGCTTTTGAGCATCACATCTATTTTTTATTACTATAGTTATTTTAGTAAATTTAAATCCCTAACAGATACTTATTCTCGTCATCGCCAATATTACTATGATATCTATTCCGTTTGGGGAGTTTTTTTCTTTAATTGTCTATTCCTTTGCGTCTTTGCATATAATGGTGTTATATTAGCATCTTATTACCCTGATATCGGTTTTGGGGATATAACTTTTATCGAGCTTTTGAAGTTTTTAATCCAAACTGTAATAGATGGTATTTCGCTTGGATTATTAGGATCTTATGCAGTTGCAATTTCAAATGTAGAACTAAATTCTATTTTTGCAAAAACTTATATGTACGTAACGAAACTGATTATTGATTTAGCATTTATTGCCTCAGTTTTTTCAGTGATTGGAAGATCAATCAAATCGAAAAGAATGGTGAGAAAAGTTGCCGATTCAGGCCTGTTAGATAGGGAATATTTTTCTACACCCACGCCTGATAAAGTTAAAGAGATTATCCAAAGTACAAAGTCTGGGCAAATTAAGATTGGACAACAAGACTCTCAATTAGTTTTCATGTTACGCAAAAGTAGTAGCAAAGAGGCACGAGATATCATAATGCAAATATTTCAATGCACGAATAACCTAGATGTATTTTCATCATGTGCGGAGTATTTTCAGAAAAACAAAGATCGAAGATTCATGAAAGTTTGTAGGAAAATTACAGACCAGGATAAAATAGAAATAATTGAATCTAAGGGTATTTTTAAGGCGAATAAAAAGTGACGCAATAGGAGCGTGTTGTTATGTTTATTAGGTTTGCAAAGGAAAGAACGATGCGTATCGTTTTTACTGTCACATTCATATTTTTCTTATTTACCGGGTTGTCCACTAATGCTGGAAACAATATGAAGGCATTTCCACCTCCTGATAATGGTCAGCTTAGGTTTGTGCTACAACTCCCTGAAAAGGACGATGAATCGATTTGCAAAGTTGAATTGATTATAGGTAAAACAATTCAGCTTGACCAAACAAATCAATATTTTTTCGGTGGTAAAATCCTTAAAGAAACGATCGCTGGCTGGGGTTTTTCGCGCTACATCGTAAAAGATTTAGGTCCAATGGCAGGGATTTTGATGGCAGTTGATCCGAATGCTCCGAAGGTGGAACGATTTATTCGTCTTGGGTTTGATTTATTTTGATATAAAGGATAAGGTTTCATTGGTCTCAGGACACGAACTTGTGTCTATGGGCAATAATTATTGGAGTTAAGCACAAGGGGAGGTATCAAATGGCAGGCGTTAATAAGGTATTGCTTATCGGTCGACTGGGACGGGACCCGGAAGTTCGTTATACACCGGATGGAACCGCCATCGCGAATTTTAGCATCGCGACATCAGAGGAATGGAAAGACAAGAAAACAGGCGAAAAACAAGAACGTACGGAGTGGCACCGAATTGTCGCCTTTCGCCGACTCGGGGAAATATGTGGTGAATACCTTTCCAAGGGAAGGCAGGTCTATGTTGAAGGACGTCTTCAGACCCGCGACTGGCAGGATAAAGACGGCAACAAACGCTATACCACTGAAATCGTGGCATCACAGATGCAGATGCTTGGCTCCAAGGACACGTATGACAATGCAGGGGGGGGATCCGCGTTCAAGAAAAATGATATACCTCCCGGGCCGGAGTTTTCAGGTTCCCAGGATGATGATATCCCGTTTTGAATCTGAACCGTAACAGTGAGCGTGTTCCCCGTGGCGTAATGAGAAGGATCTTCAATTTATTCTGAAAGACAGGCTACACGTCTAACCATTCAATTTTAAAACGGAGGCTTGACATGAAAAATATTCGCAACAGGTTAAGACCTGTCAGCATTTTCCTGGTCATATTGATGTTGATGTTGTCACTGCCGTATCAGTCCGCACTGGCAGCCTTGATTGGCACCGAAGACCTGATGGGATCTCAGGAGGCAACGGAAGCCCGGGCTTATATTACCAGTGTGCTGGCGCGGGAAGATATTCAGAAAGCGCTCATCGCCCGTGGTATCGACCCCATTGAAGCGCAGGCAAGGGTTGGAACCCTGACGGATCAGGAGGCCATCCAGTTTGCCAATACCATGGAGCAACTGCCCGTAGGTGGTCTCGTTGGCTATCTTGTCGGTCTTGCGGTACTGGTTTTTCTGGTGCTGCTGGTAACGGACATTCTTGGATTTACAGACGTTTTTCCCTTTGTTAAAAAAACAGTTAAATAGCAGGTCGTTGCTTGTACCAGGCGCAGGGTTTTTCCTGTGCCTGGTTCTAACAATCGCCATGTGGGGTTGTGCAGGCACCCTGCCACGGCAGTGGTCGCCGCCATTCAATGGCATGCCTGTGCAGCATCAGATTTCTTCGGTTCCCTTTTTTCCCCAGACAGACTACCAGTGCGGTCCGGCTTCTCTGGCCATGACACTTGTTTGGAGCGGTGTTTTAACTGATCCTGAGAGGCTCGCAGGATCGGTGTACACACCCTCCCTGAAAGGAAGCCTGCAACCGGCCATGATCGGCGCTGCCAGACGCCATGGAAGGGTGGCCTATGTAATCTCGAGCCCCGAGGAACTCCTGGCAGAGGTGGCCGCCGGTCATCCGGTTATCGTACTACAGAACCTGGGCCTGTCATGGGCCCCTGTTTGGCATTATGCCGTGGTGATCGGGTATGATGCTGATTCAGGTGTCGTGACCTTGCATTCCGGTGAAACGAATAGAAAAGAAACAGCCATGCGCGTTTTTGAAAACACCTGGTCCCGGAGCAGCTATTGGGGGTTATTAACACTCCCGCCGGACCGGTTGCCTGCCACCGCTGCTAAAACAGACTACACAGAAGCCGTATTGGGTCTCGAAAAAGCGAGAAAATGGCCGGAAGCCGTTGCAGGATATCGTACGGCCTTGAAAAAATGGCCAGACAATCTTCCCGCACGTATGGGTATCGGCAATGCCTATTATGCCATGGGCGACTTACCTGGTGCTGAACGCGCATTTGCCGAGGCCACGCGTCAATTCCCCGCACAGGGGGCTGCCTTCAACAATCTTGCCCAGGTTCTATTTGAACAGGGGCAAAAAGAGGCGGCGCTGGCCGCCGCTGAAAAAGCTGTCAGCATGGGCGGCCCCATGTCCGGTGTCTTTCAGAACACGCTGGAAGAGATAAAATCGAGCCTGAGTGAGCCCTGACCGGACGATGCTCTCGATATTCCCCGTACAATCTTGCCAGATGTCATCCGGGTGCTTAGATTAATCAAAATTTACTCCTGTGGTATGACCGGTGATTCCCACCTGGGTCCATTATAGACCTCTTGCAGGCGTAGGCAATGAACCAAAGGGCATATGAGGTAATCGATTGCTCATGACTAAAACAACAACCGCTACAAGAAAAACGCCAACCCCGCGTAAAGCAAAAAGATCGCGAGAGCTGGATACCATTATCGTCAAGGGTGCCAGAGAACATAATCTGAAGGACATCCATATTTCTTTGCCCAAAAAAAAGCTGATCGTATTTACAGGGGTGTCGGGATCGGGAAAATCGAGTCTGGCCCTGGACACAATTTTTGCAGAAGGGCAACGACGGTATGTCGAATCCCTGTCTGCTTATGCTCGCCAATTTATCGGCCAGATGGAGAAGCCCAGATACGATACCATCAGGGGGCTTTCCCCCACGATTGCCATTGAACAGAAATCCGCCAGCAAAAATCCAAGATCGACGGTTGGTACCATTACAGAAATTTATGATTATCTACGGGTTTTGTTTGCAAGGGTCGGGGATCAGTATTGCTATAAATGCGGCAAACGTGTTGGCAGGGGAGATGCCGAGAGCATGGTTTCCCAGGTTCTAAGCCTGCCGGAAGCCACCAGGATTCTTATCATGGCTCCCATCATTGAGAACAGAAAAGGTGAATACCTGGAACTGTTGAGAAAGATAGAAGGAGATGGATTTGCACGGGTACGGGTCGATGGGGTTGTAAGTGATATCCAGTCGGTACAGAGCCTTGCCAGGCACAAGAAGCATACCATCGAGGTGGTGGTGGACAGGTTGGTGGTCAAGGCGGGGAATTCTTTTCGCAAACGCTTGACTGACTCGGTGGAAACAGCCCTCAGGCTCGGGCAGGGCAAGATCATCGTGCATACAATGGGCAAAGAAGATATGCGTATGAGTGAAGCCAGATCCTGTTGCGGCATTGCCTACCCGGAACTGGACCCACCGTTGTTTTCCTTTAACTCGCCCATGGGCATGTGTCCGGACTGCAATGGCATCGGGTCCATGCTCTCCATGGATGTGGAGAAAATTGTCCCCGACAAGACCAAATCCATTCGGGAAGGCGCGGTCATTCCCTGGCAGAACTATTTTTCCAAGGCAGAGACGGAAAATGGCTCCTGGGGATTCATGCAGCTCAAGGCCATGGCATCCCAATGGGGTATCGATCTGGATGTTTCCTGGACCCGCTTGCCCAAAAAGCATAAAGACTTGATATTGAATGGTTCTAATGGGATAGAAATGGTCGTTAACTGGCGATCCGAAAAAATTCAGGGGGAATTTACCACCACCCATGAAGGACTCCTAAACAGTCTTATGCGGCGATATAAGCAGACCCGCTCCGAAAGCATGAAAAAATGGTATGCCCGCTTCATGTCTTCCAAGCATTGTCCCACCTGCGAGGGACGGCGTCTCAAGCCGGAAGTGTTGAGCGTAAAAGTCAATGGACGTTCTATTATCGACATCACGGAAATGACGATCCAGGAGGCTGCCCGTTTTCTGGATGAGCTCTCACTGTCCGGAAGCCGTAAGATAATTGCCCATGAACTGTTGAAGGAGATCGGCAGTCGTTTGGGTTTCCTGGTAAACGTCGGTCTTGGGTATCTGTCTCTGAATCGCAAAGGTCCAACTTTGTCAGGAGGTGAATCCCAGCGAATTCGCCTGGCGTCCCAGATAGGTTCAGAACTTACAGGTGTTCTGTATATTCTGGACGAACCCTCCATCGGGCTGCACCAGAAAGATAATGTCAAGCTGCTCAACACGCTCGGTCATTTACGGGATATCGGCAATACCCTTATTGTGGTGGAACATGACAAGGAAACCATGGAATCGGCAGACTGGCTGGTGGATTTCGGTCCCGGCGCTGGGCATCTCGGTGGTGAAATCGTGGCTCAAGGAACCCCGGCCAGGGTCATGAAAAACCGCAAGTCCATTACAGGTAACTATCTTGCCGGCAAAGAAAACATTGACATACCCCAAGATAGGAAATCCGTTCGAAATACCGGCCATAGATGGGTGACGATCCGAAAAGCATCGGAAAACAATCTTAAAAATATCCATGTGCGCATCCCCCTTGGCTTAATCGTGGCTGTCACCGGTGTGTCCGGTGCGGGTAAATCAACGCTGGTCAATCAGATTCTCTACCCGGCGCTGGCCAGGGCACTTCACGATTCTCCCCTGGGAGTGGGCAAACATGGCAGCATTCAGGGATTGTCACACCTTAACAAGATCATCAATATCGATCAGA
The DNA here is from genome assembly GCA_963842925.1 of uncultured delta proteobacterium. GTDB lineage: Bacteria > Desulfobacterota > Desulfobacteria > Desulfobacterales > B30-G6 > B30-G6. The sequence continues at coordinate 47,471 of CAWJIL010000010.1, read as the reverse complement.
AGGCCATTGGTAGAACCCCACGGAGCAACCCGGCTACCTACACAAAAGTATTTGATCATATTCGAGATTTTTATGCCCTGTTGCCGGAGTCAAAACTGCGTGGATACCCAAAGGGGCGTTATTCCTTCAATGTGAAGGGGGGCAGGTGCGAGACCTGCCGGGGCGATGGTCATATCAAGGTGGAGATGCATTTTCTGGCGGATGTATACGTGCCCTGTGAGAAATGCAAGGGGAAACGGTTTAACACCTCCACCCTGGAAATCAAATACAAGGGCCATTCCATTTCAGATATCCTGAATCTTTCGGTTCATCAGGCCCGGGATCTGTTTTCCAGCCACCCGAAAATTAAATCAATTCTGGACACCCTGATGGATGTGGGGCTATCCTATATAAAACTGGGTCAATCCGCCACGACCCTTTCGGGGGGAGAGGCCCAGCGGATCAAACTGGCCAGAGAGCTTGCAAAACGCGCCACCGGCCAAACCCTTTATATTCTGGATGAACCTACCACGGGACTTCACTTTCAGGATATCAAGATGCTGCTGTCCGTGCTGCAGCGTCTTCGGGATGCCGGCAATACGATCGTAATCATCGAGCACAACCTGGATGTTATCAAGACCTGTGACTGGATTATCGATCTAGGACCGGATGGAGGACATGAAGGCGGAAGGGTCGTGGCCCAGGGAACACCGGAAAAGGTGGCCACGGTTCTGCAGAGCTACACGGGACAATTCTTAAAAGAAATCCTGAAAAAATAAGGAACCTCGATCAGAACTAAAATTGGGGGGGCTGTGGAAAATATTCGCAGATTGATGGAAAATAGTTACGATCTTGGAAAGCTCACACATACCAAGGCCATCTTGGGCGGATGTTGTAATAAAAGTTATGCCGTATGGATGTCGGTCGATGAGGATACTCAGCGCTATTTTCTGCGGCTGTATAACCCCAAGGCCATTGAAAAAGAAATCCGGTTTGAACACGCCCTGGTCGATCATTTGAGAGCAAACGGCTTTACCCTTGCGGCCGCTGTTGTGCGCTGTAAAAATGGTGAAACACTGGTGACCACCCCTCCACCGGCCGATCACCCGGGGAATCAAGCATTTTGGGCGCTATTCGAATTTCTTGAAGGGGAAAACAGATATTCCTGGACCGACACAGACCTGACGGATAATGAATTCATGAGTGCGGCCGGCATTCTTGCCCATCTTCACCACTGCGCCCATGGATTCAGAAAACCACCCGGTGCCGAGCGTGCCCAACCCCGGATCATGGCTTTTCTTCCCACATTCAAGAATACCTTTACTAGATTTCTCAAACAGGCTGCTGATCGCAGGAGTGACCAGTTGTTCAGGGATAATTATTCGGCAATCTGTAGCGCCCTGGACAATGCGGCGACATTTGATGCCGAATTCCAGGGAATGATGGCGTTGCCGATTCATTGTGATTATCATCCTGGAAATCTGAAATATCGGGATGAAAAAGGGGTTGGAATTTTCGATTTTGACTGGTCAAAAATCGATTTCCGCTTATTTGATCTTGCCCTGGGTCTGGTTTATTTTACCAGTATCTGGGGTGACCATGCCGCAGGCCTGCGACCGGATAAATTTATCCTTTTTCTGAGCACTTACAATGACGCCTGTCGTCACTCGGAACGCATCGTCCCCTTGACAAAGCAGGAACAGGGCGCTCTGGTTCCCATGCTGGCCATTGCCAACCTTTATGTACTCAACTGGGACCTGGTTGACTTTTACAACACGACCGCAGGGGATGATGACGCGTATTATGCGTTCATCAGCCACAATATCGGTTTGATGCACTGGATAGGAACGCATAAAGCGATACTGGAAGGCATGATAAGCAAGGTAATGTAGGCCAGAACGCGTAAAAAGTCCAAGTTAGACGGTTTTATAAAAGGTTCAAATTCAAGGCGTGCACGTTTTGTAATCATGAGGCCTACGTATTGTACGTTGAATGATTACGAAATACAGCACAACGCAGAAGTTGGACTTTTTACGAGACCGTCAAAGGATTAAGTCTCTAATAAATTCTATAAGTTGATTCAGATTTCCGCATGGCCTGACCTCATGACAGATCGCCTGGTAGGTATTCATCTCACTGTCACCTGAATACCAGAACACCTCTGTTTCGGGGTTGAGCCAGAGCACACGCCGACATTTTTCCCGCATCTCGTCCAGGATGCCTGCCTCGGGATTGGTGTAATTCGAACGGCCGTCGCCAATAATGATGAGGGTTGTCTTTTTATTCAAGATATCCATGTAGTCGGCCTTGAATTCCCGCAGTGTCTGACCGTAATCCGTGGAAGCGTCATAGGCGATATCTGCGTCGCTCATAACCCGGTCAATGGCCTGATCCACATCGTGGTCTTCAAAAAAATGGCTGACTTCATCAAGACCGGAAACAAAAATAAAAGAGCGCACCTTGGTAAAGCATTCCTGAAGCGAATAGAGCATGTTGAGCATGAACTTTGCCGACGACCAGACCGAGCCTGACACATCACAAAGAACCACTATTTTACCCCGCCGGGGTGGTTTTTTCTTGTAAACGATCTCCATGGGCAAACCCTGGTACTGGGCTGCTTTGCGTAGTGTTTTTTTAACATCCAGAACACCTCTTGCGTGGACGGCATATCTGAGGGTAACGGTGTCTTTCAGCTTGCGTACCAGGGCCCGTATGGCATCCCGCATTTCCTGGACTTCTTTTTTTGTCAAAGAGGTGAAAGCGGTTTCTCCGAGTTTTCCCAGGTGCCGGTCATAGGATTTTCGTATTCTGTGTCGATAATTTCCAGGGCTGCGGTTTACGCTCAGGAGCCTAAGAGCGCTGTTCAAACGCAGTTGATAATGTGCCTCGATGTCCTGGCGGGTTTCCCAATGGATCCTGGTGCGGTTTTTAGCCAGAAACTGAGAGACGGAGGCACCTGCCCGGTTGATGGCAAGCATGATATCGAGTCGTCTGACCATGCCCCCAAAGCCGGAGCCGACACCCCGGGTGGTGCCGGTGCCTTCCGATTCGATTTGCCGGAGCCGATTTAGATAGCTTGCCGGATCGCCATCTAAAAAATCCACAATGGGTTTCATGGCATCACTGTTATTCAATTCGGCTTTAAGCTGTGTGCTGATCTCATTTTTGATATGGGAAATTTTTTCGGAACCGCTGAGGGTTTCATTAACCCGCAGTTCATGAAAGAATAGATCGTAAAGGTGGTTGAAAAGGCGCTGGTCCCGGTGGCTTTTTGCAAAATTGGCCCGCAAAGTCCTTGAAAATTGAGATTCCTTTAATGGATCGATATGCTTAAGCTGATTCAGACAGTCGAGTGTTTCAGATGTCGATATCCGGAGACCGGCCGCTCTGGCGGAATCAATAAATTTTAGGATAAGGTTCTGCATAGAGACCTTTTCTCCTGACGATAGCGTCAGAATAATGTTCCGCAAATAACGTCAAACGGAACATACGTATGGCGACACCGGTGACGGGTAGAAAAACCGTGCAATGTAGTCAGCTTGTCAGGATATCCGTGCAAGATTCTCTTTTACCATATCGGTATCCGAGCGATGCTTGACGATCACATTCAATGTGCTCAAGATCACCTTGCTGGACAGGTCTTCCACCTGAAGGGCCATGAGCGCGTTGGCCCAGTCAAGGGTTTCTGATATGGCTGGTTTCTTTTTCAGGTCCAGGGTCCGGATGGCCTGGATCGATTCAACAATCCGGTCACAAAGCGTCTGCTGGATACCGGGGATCTTCAGATGAACGATCCTTGCTTCGAGATCCTTTCCCGGATAGTCGATGTACAGGTGAAGGCAGCGTCTTTTGAGGGCATCGCTCATATCCCTGTAGTTGTTGGAGGTCAGGATGACAAATGGGATGTGGGCTGCTTTGCGGGTGCCGATCTCGGGTATGGAGATCTGGTAATCACTCAGAATCTCCAGTAGGAATGCCTCAAATTCCGGATCGGACTTGTCTACTTCATCCACAAGGAGTACCACGGGTTCTTCCGAAGAGATGGCTTTCAACAAGGGGCGCGGCTGAATGAATTTTTCTGAAAAGAAGGCATCTTCCTGGGCTGCGATTCTATCGGCAGCTTCCGTCAGGGTTACGGCGCCGGCGATGACCTCGTTAATTTTTTCTTTCATCATTTGTGTATAAAGAAGCTGCTTGGCATATTCCCATTCATAAAGTGCCTTGGCCTCATCCAGACCTTCGTAGCACTGCAGCCGTATGAGATCCCATTCAAGACATCTGGAGATGGCCTTGGCCAGTTCGGTTTTCCCGACACCGGCGGGTCCTTCCACGAGAATCGGCTTGTTGGTTGCCGCCGACAAAAAGACGACCGTCGCGATTTCGCTGGAGCAGATATAAGCGGCGTCCTTTAAACGTCGTTTTGTTTCTTCAATGCTTGTAAAGCAATGCATAATTTATAGTTCCTTGATGAACATGGCCACTCCAGGTGATTGTTCTTGACGGGTTTGATATTGCGCTGTCTTTCGCTTTTCAAATCCGAGACCGCGATATAGCTTCTGGAGCCGGGGATTATTCGTGAAAGAGATAAATCGTTTATAACCTTTGCGTGCCATTTGGTCAACGAAGGCGTTTACGGTGAAGTTACCCACACGCTGACTTCGAAATCTGGCAGAGATGGCCAGCGCCCCGAGTTCAACTGTTTCAGCATCGATATCGAGTTGCTCCACACAGCCCACGATAATATCATCGATCTTGGACACATAAAAACGGGGCATCCTGTTAAGAATATACTGCAGATTGCGTGGTTTAAGAAATCGTTCCCGCTTGTACATACTGAGGATGCCGGTGACAATCTGGGCTTCGTGCTCACTGGCTACCTTTACCAGCACTTCCTCATAGTTATTGGCTATCAGGGTACCGGACCCTTCGATGGAAAAAAGTTCGTGTTTGATGGTATAGCGGCCAGCCGGGAGAATATGAACCCTGTCAATGTTGCCATGATCGATTTTCCGGCAGATCATTTCCAGTATAGATTTGAAATTGACATTTCCGATGAGGTCGCCATATCCGCCAATGGATTGCCGGATTCTCTGGGTTGTAATGGCATTTATTTTCAAGCCCTTCTGATCCACGAGATATTTTCTTTCCAGAAAGATGATTTTAAAAACAGACCGTTGGTATTCCAGAACATGATTATAAAAATCGACCCCGGGGAGCACCTTGACCACACGTGTCTCAGGTAAGCGGTCGGCAATTTCACGAAAGTGTTTCTGATTGGAGAATCGATTGGAAATATTGTGGAACAGTGTTGTAACAACACCCTGGCGGTTCAGGAATTTTATATCTGTGATGATGTCGGAGAAATGATCCCTCAATATGCCTTCCCTGCAGGCGATGAAGACATGTTTCCCTGATAAGGATTTGGTGTATTCGTCTACATAGAGTTTTGGCATCGGTTTCGTGGGATAAGATGGCGGGCAAGATTTGCGACAGCCCCATGCGTCTGTTGTCCGCCTGTTCGTCTCCGGCTATTGCGGGCAAAAAAATGCCGATACAGATCCGAATGGGTCGCTTATCAGTACCGGCACTGGGTGAAAATCAGGATTCTTTATTTTCCTCGATTTTATCTGCTTCTTCTTTGTCGGATTTGGAGGTGGCGTTTCTGAAATTTCGAATGGCTTTTCCCATTCCACCGCCTATTTCAGGCAGTTTCCCGGCCCCAAAGATGATAAGAATAATAACGAGTATAATGATGAGTTCAGGCATTCCTATTCCAAACATGTACGCCTCCTGTTACGTTAAATCGACCCGCCCTGTTTTAATTCCTGCAAAAGCCGAGTAAATTCCTTTGATTTTAAAAAGGTATCGATTGCGTGCTGATAATGGATCCATTTTTGCCAGATGTCAAGCCAGGCATCATTGTGCCAGTAATACGAAGGGTTGCCCTTGCCCTGCAGTCGTGCAATGTAATCTCTGTACTCTTCAGCACAGCTATCACAGAAATGATATGGGCTAGGCTTGATCTGTTGTACTGCCTGGCCGGTAACCGGGTCTATACCCAGTTGTGACCCACATTTCTCGCATTTGGATGCGCAGTGTGTGCAGTGAAAGACTTTCCTTACCGCCATAATTTTGTGCATCCGAATCAGATCGGATTGCTCTTTGTCTTTGATTTTCCTTTTTTTATCTATAGCGATGATATCGGCCATAAGAGCCCCCTTGCCACGCATCATGAAAAAGCCAAGAAATACTATAACATCGGGGTCTGGGAGTGTCAATCTTTTAGCGGGAGCGCTTTTGGTTGAAAACGGCCTATTGGAATGGCATCTTCCTTGTAGATGCAGAAACCCTGACAACCGCTCAAATTAGGTTTCAGTTGCCTGTTGCGCTTTGTTTCGACTTCTATTATGAATTGCTTTCCGTGGGTAGCACCCGCATTCGCAAAAGAACAAAAAAGGATAAGGATTTTTAATTGAGGAAGACAGCATTCAACGCAGACTGCCTGCCGTTGTTTCTCGGGAGCCTCCCGGAAATGGACGACGAAAAGGCCTTTGATTTAGTCATGGCCTATTCACCGGCTATCCCGAACTGGTCACAGATGCCCGGCGGGGATAAACAAGAAGGAATGGTGGCCCAGTTCGCACCCGGGCTGCCGGGTTTAAAAAGACACCGGGGTTCCCTGTATGTGGACAATACCGATGCAGCGTTTCAGGATGAGATGCTCCGGTTTTATGAAACCTATCTTCATGCAGCATCGCTTTCTACATGTCTGGATGATGCCTTGTTTTCCCTATCACAGGAAACTGCCCGGGGATTTTTTGCCTTTGTGGAACGACTCGATCGTCTGGCTGAAGCACCCAGAGCCGTCAAGGGACAGATAACCGGACCCTTCACCCTTGGCACAGTGATTAAAGACCCGTCAGGAGTCGCTATTTTCCATGATGAGGTTCTCCGGGATATGATTGTAAAACTGTTAGCCATGAAGGCCAGATGGCAGGTGGAACAACTGGCGGCAAAAGGGTTTCCGGTAATTTTATTTATCGATGAACCTGCGCTGGCAGGTTTCGGGACGTCTGAGTTCATCAGTATTTCGCGAGAAGTCATTCTTGACTGTCTTGCGGAACTTATTGGCATGATTCACCGTGCGGGTGGTTTGGCAGGGATACATGTCTGTGCCAATACAGACTGGTCCATGTTGATGGAAACCGGTGCAGATATGATCAGTTTTGACGCCTACACGTATTTTGACCGCTTGATTCTATATCAGGATGCCATCGTCGACTTCATGAACGCAGGAAAATACCTGGCCTGGGGAATCGTTCCCACGGTTCGGACGGACGACATTGAAAAGGAAACGATAAGCTCCCTGACCAAGCAGTTCAAGCACAAAACAGAAAACTTATTTGCCTTGGGGATTGACCCGTCAATTGTTTTAAGGCAATCTTTGATCACACCCAGTTGTGGGACGGGGGCCCTTACGTCAAGACATACTGAAAAGGTCTTAAGATTGACCAAGGGCATTTCGGATAATATGAGAAGAGAGGAGCGTTATGCTTGACACGGAAAAAAACAAGAAATTTATCGGGGCAACACAGTACGTGTTGGACGAGGAACTGGCGAGTATCGTGAATGTTTCCATGGCACTTGAGATGCCGCTGCTGTTAAAAGGCGAACCCGGAACCGGGAAAACCATGCTGGCATACGCGATTGCGGAGAGCCTTCATATGCCGCTGATTGTTCTGAACGTGAAATCGAGTATGAAGCTTGTGGAGGCACTCTATCAGTACGATACACTGACACGGCTCAATGACAGTCGCTTCAGTGATTCCACAAGGGATGTCAGTAATATCGAGGACTATATCAAAATGGGCAAGATCGGCCAAGCCTTTACATCGGATGTCAGGACCGTTCTGCTCATTGACGAAATCGACAAGGCTGACACCGATTTTCAGGATGACATGCTTGATGTCCTGGATCAGATGGAGTTTGATATCATCGAAATCGACAAGGTTATAAAGACCAAACGTCGGCCTGTAATAATCATTACCTCCAACGCGAAAAAAGACCTGTCGGATCCATTTCTGGGAAGATGTAATTTCCATCACATCGCATTTCCAGACCCAAAAATGATGCGCAGAATCATCAATGTTCATTTTCCGACGCTGGGTTCTGACCTGACCGAAACCGCCATCGATACGTTTTACCGGCTCCGGGAACTGGATGCCGTGGAAAAACGTCCAGCTACCCGGGAATTGATCAACTGGATCCGGGCCCTGGATTCGGATCCGGACTTCAAACCCAAAAAACTTGCAAAGGGTGAGGTGCCGTTTCTGGGTGTGTTGTTCAAGAAAAGCCAGGACTACAGCAGGGCGTTGCAGCAGACGGAACGCCGGCGTTTATTTTAGACAGTCTCTAATAAAATTGCGGAACAATTTTATATGTTTATCGATTTTTTCTACAAACTCAAAGAAAGCGGTATTCCGGTAAGCCCGACAGCTTTTTTAACCCTCCATAAGGCATTGAACAGGGGACTTGTCCGCTCGCTCGATGAATTCTATACTTCCGCCCGCACGATTCTGGTCAAGAGCGAACGCTATTTCGATCTGTTTGATCAGGTATTTGCTCATCACTTCAAAGGGGCTGAAATGCCGGACTACGAGGGTTTCGAGTTGGATGAGATGGCCAAAGCACTTCTGGATTCCTGGCTGAAGAATCCCAAAGAGATCGCCGATGCCCTCGGTATCGATGAAAAAGAGCTTAAGAATCTCTCTCCCGAAGAATTGATCCAGTACTTCAAAGACCGTCTCAAGGAGCAGACAGAGGAACATCACGGGGGCAGCAAATGGATCGGAACCGGGGGTACATCTCCGGTGGGGCACTCCGGTTTTCACCCGGGAGGGATGCGCGTGGGCGGGGTGTCACGAAACAAATCTGCCGTCAAAGTGGCCATGGACAGGCGCTATAAGGATTATTCCTTGAGTGGCCCTCTCACCCAGGCCATGATGGGTGAAGCGCTGAAAAGATTGCGCAATCTGGTGCCGGTGGGACCCAAAGACCAGGTCAACATCGATGAGACCATCTACCAGACCATGAAGAATGCCGGTGAAATCGACATCGTATTTGACCGGGATTTGAGAGACAGGTTGAAGGTGATTCTGGCCATCGATAATGGCGGTTGGTCCATGGATCCCTATGTAACAGTGGTTCAGACACTCTTTGATTACACGCGGGCGCAGTTCAAAGACTTAAAAACCTATTTTTTCCATAACACGATATACAGTACCTTGTGGGAAGATGCACCCCGTTATAAAAAACCTTTTCGCATAGAGAATTGTACCCGCTTTGATCCGGAAACACGCATCATTATCGTGGGCGATGCCAGTATGGCACCCTATGAGCTCATGGCTGCGGATGGCTCGATACACCTGGAGGAACGAAGTGGCAAACGGAGTATCGACTGTCTCCAGTTTCTGGCGGATACTTTTTCGCATTGTGTCTGGCTGAACCCCATATCCAAAAACATGTGGGGCTACACCCAGACCATTATGGCAATCAATAATATTTTCCCCATGTACGAACTCTCCATCGATGGCCTGGAAAAGGCCGTTAACCGGCTCATGTCCAAATAAAATTCAGGATCTTCTCCCAATTCGTTGGGAGAAAGGGTTCAAGGGTTTGTTTTCCAGGGATCTGATCATCGCTTTTAGCATTCTCTCGACATCCCCGAGCTCCTCTCTTAATTCCTGAAGCTTTTCCTTCTTTTCTTTTGATCGATGGTTGACTCCTGGTAGGCCAGCGCAGCAAGCATTAACCAGTCAAAATCATACATATCAGCATATTTTTTAAAAAACAGGATCGCTTCTTCAAACCTTTTTCTGTCTTCACCGGCCAGGTTGTTTTTTACATAGCCGGTATTTTTAAGATATCGCTTAAAAAGAGTATTCCCCACCAAGGTCCCTTTTTTGTTAACCTTGACAAAGTCATTGATCACCCTTTTTAGCTGCGGCGTATTTTTTCGAATTGCCCAGGCAATGCTAGCGTTTTCCCTGAATTTAATCTCAGGATGAAGTTTGATCTTTTCAAAAATCTGAGTTCAGAAATGAGCCTTGTGACTGTCGATGACCATCATGGGAATCAGACCGGCATTGACCATTTCCAAAAGGTCTTCATCCTCGAGGTTGTCGTTGGCTTCAACAATCTTAATGGGAGGTTTGCCAGCAGCCGCCAACTTCCCATTGGCCTGTTCAAGACTTTCATAATAGCTGCTTGACTTTCTCACATGAACCACCTGGCCACTCAGATCTGAGATGGCATTCACAGGCGGATGTCCTGAACCGGTAACCAGAATTTCATTGACACTTGTTTGAAAAGGGTCGCAAAAATCAACCTGCTGCATTCGTTTGTCGGTTATGGTTAAATTACCGGCGGCAATGTCCCCCAAACCTTCTGATAAAGCGGGTATAAGCCTTTCTCTTGATGTGGGAATAAAATACCGATAGCGAGTGTCAGCAAAAAGATAAATCGGCTTCCAAAAATGGTACCATTTTCCCGTTTCATTATCTGCCTCCTGATGTCATGACTCTGTGATGCTAAAAAGGCGCCTGGCATTGCTGGTAGTATCGTGGGCCAATTTTTCAGGATCTGCATTACGTATTTCGGCGAGTTTGAGAAGCACCGATTTGACGAAAGCCGGTTCGTTCCGGCGGGTTTTGTTTTTCTGGGGAGCCGGTGTCAGATAGGGTGCATCGGTTTCGATCAGCAGTCTTTCCAAAGGGATATATGCCACCAGCTTTCGCAGATCAATTCCCCTTTTCTGGAGGGTTAGAATACCGGTGATCCCGATGTAATACCCCAGATCCAGGTAGGCGCCCAGTTCGGAGCGGTTGCCACTGAAGCAGTGAACCACACCCCGGCGACTTTCGTTGGGATGTGCCTTCAGTATTTCCAGGAGCCGTCCATGACTGTCCCTTTCATGCAGGATCAGGGGCAGACCTTGTTCATGGGCTGCCTGAATCTGTCGAACAAACCATGTTTCCTGGTCTTCTTTCGGGGAGTACATGCGGTTGAAGTCGAGACCGGTTTCCCCCCAGGCGCATACCCTGGGATTTCCTGCCAGCTCTGTCAGTCTTTTTAAGACCTGCTCTGAACAGGATGATGCCCGATGCGGATGTACACCGACGGCTGCATATACACCATCGAATTTTTCAGCGATTTCCATCGAACGGATAGAGGTTTCCTGGTCAATACCCACGGTCATCATGTTTTCGATGCCTTTCTGTCCGGCACGCTGAACAACGTCTTTAATATCGCGTTCATAGGAGCGGTCGTCCAGATGGCAATGACTGTCAAAAAGTTTCATGCTTTGATTCCAATCGTAAACTTGCTTGAACCTTAGTTGAGCGTTTCCAATTAGCTTAAAATAGTGAAAACGGTGCTTGTGATCAAGCAATAAATACTTCAGGTGTTTTTAAGACACCGGTCATAAGATTTTGACCCGTTTTTATGGTTGCTTTCATTATGAGTATATGATTAGTCTAACGGTCGCGTAAAACGCTCAATGATGGAAACCATGTTGGAGGATACTATGTTTAAAATTGTCAGACGAGAGGAGATGGCCGAAGGTACGGTCATACTCAATGAAATAGAGGCACCCGCCATTGCAAAAAAGGCCAAACCCGGCCAGTTTGTCATTCTGAAAGCCAATGAAACCGGTGAACGCATACCGCTCACCATGGCGGAATCCGATCCCGAAGCAGGTACGGTTACCGTTATCTATATGGTGGTCGGGAAATCAACGGCTCTTTTCAGGGATCTTCAGGTGGGCGATGGATACCAGGATCTCATTGGCCCCCTTGGGAAAGCAACCCATCTCGAAAAAGTGGGCAAGGTCGTTTGCGTTGGTGGTGGAACAGGTGTTGCCGTGCTGCATCCCATTACCAGGGCGCTCAAAGAGATCGGCAACCAGGTGACCTGTATTATCGGGGCCAGGACAAAGGATCTGCTTATTATGGAAGAGCAGATGAAATCCGCCTCCCATGATCTGCGCATCTGTACGGATGATGGCTCATATGGCCACCACGGTTTTGTAACCGAAGTCATGAAAGAAGTACTGGATGAAGGGGATGTCAAGCTCGTGGTTGCCATTGGTCCGGTGCCCATGATGAGAGCCACGTCCAATATCACCAAAACCTACAATGTCAAGACCATGGTCAGCCTGAATCCGATCATGATTGACGGAACGGGTATGTGTGGTGGGTGTCGGGTAACTGTCGGCGGCAAGACCCGCTTTGCCTGTGTGGACGGACCTGAATTCGATGGTCATGAAGTCAATTTCGATGAGCTCATGCTTCGCCTCCAGGCTTACACCGAAGATGAGAAAAACAGCTATGATCATTATTGTAATGTGAGGGGATCCTAGTATCAAATCAGGTTTGCAACGGATGAACCACTTACTGCGGGAATCCGCATTACATAAAATCGCCTGGCGATTTTATCGGTGGAGGAAATTATGGGAGTGAAGGAAGGTAAAAAGGTTAAAAAAGAAAAAGTGCCAAGACAACCCATGCCCGAACAGGAACCGGCTATCCGGGCAAGAAATTTCGAGGAAGTACCCCTGGGTCAGGACCCTGAGGTAGCCGTGTTGGAAGCGGGACGGTGCCTGCAGTGCAAGAAGCCAGCCTGTGTGGAGGGATGCCCTGTGGAAGTCGATATTCCCGGGTTTATCAGCCTGGTCAAGGAAGGAGATTTCACGGGTGCGATAAAAAAGATATGGGAGAAGAACGCGCTTCCGGCTGTTTGTGGAAGGGTCTGCCCCCAGGAAAGTCAGTGTGAAGGAAAGTGCATTGTGGGGAGAAAAGGAGAGCCTGTGGCCATTGGGAACCTGGAGCGCTTCGTGGCCGATTATGAAAGGAAACATAAAAAGGCAGAGCTGCCGGAAAAGGCGGCGCCGACAGGTAAAAGGGTCGCCGTGGTGGGTTCTGGCCCCTCCGGCTTAACCGTGGCCGGTGATTTGATTCTCAAGGGCCATGATGTCACGATATTCGAAGCTTTCCACAAACCAGGTGGGGTTCTGGTTTACGGCATCCCGGAATTCAGACTGCCCAAAGAAATCGTTTTTTCAGAAGTGGCGGGACTCGAGGAACTCGGGGCCAAATTGGACTGCAATGCGGTTGTGGGAAGATCTGTAACCGTCGAAGAACTGTTTGAAGAAGGCTATGATGCTATCTTTCTAGGCGTGGGGGCAGGCTTGCCCCGGTTTTTGAATGTACCGGGTGAGAACCTGATCGGCATTTTCTCGGCCAACGAATATCTGACCCGCTCAAACCTCATGAAAGCCTATCTTTTCCCTAAATATGACACACCCGTTATACAGGGGAAAACGGTTGTTACCCTGGGTGCCGGAAATGTTGCCATGGACTCAGCCCGCACAGCACTGAGACTGGGTGCGGAAAGGTCGATTATTGTCTACAGGCGTTCGCGTGAGGAAGTTCCGGCCAGGGGAGCAGAGGTTCACCATGCAGAACAAGAGGGCGTTGAATTTCATTTTCTTACAGCGCCGACCCGCTTTATGGGCAACGAAAAAGGGCGTGTGGTGGGTATGGAAGGATTGAAAATGGAGCTTGGTGAACCTGACGCATCGGGCAGACGTCGGCCGGTTCCCATAGAAGGTTCGGAATTTGAGATGGCATGTGATTTGGTCATCATTGCCGTGGGTGCCAACGCCAACCCGTTGTTGACCCGTTCCACTGAAGGGCTGAAACTCAACCAGTGGGGATATATCGTAGCGGATGAAGCCACCGGGAAGACCAGCAAAAAAGGGGTCTGGGCCGGCGGCGATATCGTGACAGGTTCGGCCACCGTTATTCTGGCCATGGGCGCCGGCAGAGCCGCAGCCAATTCGATTCATGACTATCTCATCTGGGGCTGGTAAGAAAGAGATCTACTTTCTTTGAACTAATTTATCATATATCGAAAAGCCGGTCAGAGATTGAAACCTCTGATTGGCTTTTTTATAGCGTTTATCAGAATAACGTATTGAAATTGTTTCGGCAAAGAACGTCAAACGGAACATACTTATGACAATTGTTATAATAGAATGAAAAAGCTTGACAGGCTAAATTGAAAGCAGTCTAATAGAATACATACCAACAAAAAACCTTTGAGAAAGAAGGCTAGTCGGGAGCTCGAGAAATCGGGCTGAGAGGGATCCTTATTAAAATGGATCCGACCGTTGAACCTGATCCGGATAATGCCGGTGGAGGAAAAAAGGCCGCGCACACAACGCCCTCCGCTGGGGGCGTTTTTTTATTCCCTTTCCCTTTTATCAATCGGGTCCCTGACCGTGCAAATAAAATTCCAACAGGAGGTTAACATGTGGAACCCCAGGACCCTGATGCTTTGTATCCTGCTTGTTTTATCTGTGGGTATCGCTGAGGCAAAAGAAAAAACACCGTTTGTGACATTGATGACACACGACAGTTTTGCAGTGAGCCAGGAGTTGCTCGACGATTTTGAAAAACAGCACGGCGCTGAAATCAAAATTCTCAAAAGTGGTGATGCCGGTGCTGCCCTGAACCAGGCCATGCTCTCCAAAAAAAATCCCCTGGCAGATGTTTTTTTCGGCGTAGACAACACCTTTATGAGCCGTGCGCTATCCGCGGATATTTTTGAGGCCTATGAATCCCCCTTTCTCAAGGACATCCCGAATGCTCTCAAATTAGACCCGTCCAACCGGTTGCTTCCTGTGGATTACGGGGATGTCTGTCTGAATTATGACAAGTCATGGTTCTCAAAAAAAGGTCTGGCACCGCCACGCGGGTTGGATGAATTAATCCTGCCGTCCTATAAAGGGTTGACCATTGTTCAGAATCCTGCCACATCATCACCGGGTTTGGCGTTTTTAATTGCCACGGTGGGAAAATATGGTGAGTCGGGCTATGTGGATTTCTGGGAAAAATTACGTGCCAACGATGTTTATGTTACAGCAGGCTGGTCAGAGGCCTACTATGGGAAATTTGTACGTGCCAAAGGTGGGACAAGACCCATCGTGGTCAGTTATGCCAGCAGTCCCGCAGCCGAGGTCTATTACAGTGAAAAAAACCTGGCAGATACCCCGACCGCGGGTGTTTTGGATACTGGATCCGCTTTTCGTCAGATTGAATTTGTCGGAATTTTAAGAAACACCGCTAAAAGGGAACTGGCCCAAAAACTGATCGATTTCATGTTGAGCCCGGCATTTCAAAAAGACATCCCCTTGCATATGTGGGTTTTCCCTGCAAATCCGGAAACACCCCTGCCGGATGTTTTTCTTAAATATGCCCAAAAGGCCAGGGCTCCCATTTTGCTCTTGCCGGATACCATCGAGGATGGCCGGGAAAAATGGATCGAGACCTGGACGGATGTGGTTTTGAGATGAAATCCCGTCTACACGCATGGCTGGTGTTGCCGCCCCTCCTTTTTCTGGGTATTTTTTATTTCTATCCACTTATCAGCATTTTTTTCATGAGTTTTATGCCCGAGGGGGCATTCGATGCCACAAAGCTGTACAAACTTGTCAGCACCGGTTATTACGCCGGTGTCCTCTGGTTTACCGTCTGGCAGGCGGCCCTATCGACCCTCTTGACGGTGATTGTTGCCATGCCGGGGGCCTATGTTTTTGCACGTTTCGATTTTAAAGGGAAAGCCTTGCTACAAAATCTGGCAACCATCCCCTTTGTACTCCCCACCGTTGTTACCGCCGCTGCCTTCCACGCGCTGTTGGGACCCAGAGGACTGGTCAACATGACCCTCATGCGTCTTTTTCATCTGGAAAACCCTGTGATCCACATGGATCAGACTGTCTGGTTTTTCCTTCTGGCACATGTTTTCTACAACTATACAGTGATTCTGCGGATTGTGGGTGGCTTCTGGTCTCGTTTGCCAAAAAACCTTGGGGAGTCCGCGCGAATGCTCGGCGCCTCCGATATAAGGGTGTTTTTCAGCATTACCCTGCCACTGCTCAAACCGGCTATTCTGGCGGCGTCTCTCCTGGTGTTTGTTTTCTGTTTTACCAGTTTCGGTGTTGTTTTGATTCTGGGGGGACCCCGTTTTGCAACGCTTGAAGTGGAGATATACCGCCAGGCGCTCCATCTTTTCAATCTGCCCATGGCATCAGCACTGGCATTGATTCAGATAGCTTTTACTTTCGGCTTGATTGCTGTGTATACCAAGCTCGAACGGAAGGTGGCTGTTTCCTTGACCCTGCCGGATTCCCAAAACCTCCATCAAAAAATTCAGACACCCAAAGAACGTTTTTTTGTGGGAGTCAATATTCTGTGGATGGCTATGCTGCTGGGCGCACCTTTATTGGCGCTTTTTCTGCAATCAATACTTACCGAAGAGGGTCTAAGCCTTGTCTACTATGCCGGCCTGCTGGAAAATAAAACCGCCTCCATATTGTATGTCGCACCCATTGCAGCCATTGCCAACTCCCTGGGATATGCCCTTGGCGCCACACTCATTGCACTGATACTGGGCTGGTTCTCGGCAGCATTTCTGGTGGGCTCCAAAAAAAAAGGGGCCATGGTACTTGATCCGCTATTCATGCTGCCCCTGTCGACATCCGCCATTACCCTGGGTTTTGGTTTTGTTATCGCCCTTGACGAGCCGCCGCTCAACTTACGCTCATCCATCTTTCTTCCCGCCATAGCGCATGCCATGGTGGCATTTCCTTTTGTGATCCGGAGCCTTCTTCCGGCCTGGCGAAGCATTCCCCAGAACTTGAGAGACGCCGCAGCCCTTTTGGGCGCTTCCCCGCTTCGGACCTGGTGTGTGATCGACTGGCCGATCCTTAGGCGTGCCCTCCTGGTGGGCGCGGTTTTTGCTTTTGCCATCAGTATGGGTGAGTTTGGTGCCACTGTTTTTGTTGTGCGTCCCCAGACACCCACCATGCCCTTGGCTATTTTTCGATATTTGAGTCATCCAGGATCCTTGAACTATGGCCAGGCCATGGCCATGAGTTGCCTGCTGATGATCACCACTGCCGTGGGTTTTCTGTTTCTTCAAAAAATGAGACCGCGTTCAGGGGGGTTCTAAAATGGTGCAGCTGGAACTGGTAAACCTGAGCAAATCATATGGACCGTTTGCGGTGCACAAGATTTGCCTGGCGTTGAAAAGGGGACAAATTTTGTGTCTTCTGGGTCCTTCCGGTTCTGGGAAAACCACCCTGCTGCGGCTTGTGGCAGGCCTGGAGAAACCAGATTCCGGCTCGGTATTGCT
Organism: uncultured delta proteobacterium; assembly: GCA_963842925.1. GTDB lineage: Bacteria > Desulfobacterota > Desulfobacteria > Desulfobacterales > B30-G6 > B30-G6. Next base: position 30,236 of record CAWJIL010000010.1, on the reverse strand, counting down.
GGAATCTCGAGATATGACCGGATTGCCTCCCCATAAGCGCCAGTTTGGTATGATGTTTCAGGAGCTGGCCTTGTTTCCTCATAAATCTGTTTTCGAAAATATCGCATTTGGTTTGCGCATGTTGCGGCAACCCCCGGTCAAAATCTTGAAAAGGACGGAAGAGATGCTGACACTGGTGGGTCTGTCCCGTATGGCTCAGCGAAATGTGGGGGACCTTTCGGGTGGCGAACAACAGCGTGTGGCCCTGGCCCGGAGCCTGGCTCCCCGGCCGAAACTGCTGATGCTGGACGAACCACTGGGTGCTCTGGACAGGTCGCTCCGGGAACATCTGTTACAGGAAATCCGTTCCATTCTAAAGAAACTTGACGTTACGGCTATTTTTGTTACACATGATCAGGCAGAAGCCTTGACCATGGGAGATGTTGTGGGGGTAATGGACCAGGGTCGACTGGTTCAGGTGGATTCTCCCCAGGACTTGTACCTGAAACCGAGACATCCATTTGTGGCCCGATTCCTGGGGTTTCAAAATCTGCTTTCTGGGCTAGCCCTGCCTGGCGGCGGGGTTGAAACCGATATCGGAAAACTGGATATTTCCCATAAGGATCTGAAGGTCCATGAAAGGGTTACGGTGGTAATCCGGCCCGAAATTGTCGGACAGTATGTGAGGGGGCCGGAATTATCCCGGTATCACAAAATCGTCGGCACGGTACAACAGCGGATTTTTTCAGGCCGACTATATCGTGTCAAGATGATGGTTGACAAAGAAAAGGTCCTGGCGTTTGACCTGCCGAATACGGAGCCACCGCCTGGCATTGGTGATGAAATGACATTGTGGATCGATGTCAAAGAGATCATTCTGATTAGAGAAGGGCAAACACCATGAAAGCTGTGATCTTCGCAAACGGTATCATGAACCAATGGCCCCTGGGATTTGATTTGTCCCCGGAGAGGGATCTGATCATCGCTGCGGATGGTGGTTTCAACCATTGTCGACAATGGAAGGTGATGCCGCATATTATTGTGGGGGATATGGATTCCATCAACCCGGCAGAGTTGACGGCCCATGGACAGGGGGAAGTTGAGATCCACCGGTTTCCTGCCAGAAAGGATGAAACAGACTTGCAACTGGCACTCCAGGTGGCAATCGATCGAAATGCCGACGAAATAGTGATTTTGGGAGCACTGGGGGCCCGTTGGGACATGACATTTTCAAATGTTCTCATATTGCTGGCGCCGTTTTTGCACCATGTCCATGTGAGGATCCTGGAGAATCAATATGAATTTTTATGTCTTCACGGCTGTCAAAAAATCGATCTGAAAGAGAAACCCGGTCAAACCGTTTCCCTTATCCCACTGGCTGGACCTGTGACAGGCATCAGGCTCAGGGGCTTTGTATTTCCCCTTGACAACGAAACGCTTCCTATGGGGACAACCCGGGGTATCAGCAATCTTTTTAAGGATGAAAAGGCTGAGATTGAAATTGAGGGGGGGCATCTGCTGGTGATCATCGATCGAAAACAGGACAACAGAAACCTTGTGGCAGGGTCTCCCGGGTCCGGAATCTGATATGAATCGCTTACAATCTGAAAAACTACACCACACAGACCCTTACATTGTTTGTACCCGCTACAAGGGGAATCCCAAAAAGCATATTGCCGTTTGTCACAAGTGTAGATGGCATAAGACATGCCAGGCATTTAAACGCTATTGGCAGCCCGAACTGCCCTTCCGGTCCGGATAAAAAGAGGCAGGCCCTGTGTGGGACCTGCCTTTGGGTTGGATCAATCGGTCAAGTTTGAGAACTTTCCGGGCTATTTCTTTCCACTGCCGCCTGCACCACCACCGGCGCCGCCTCCCTTTGAACCTCCTGCACCATCAGCACCGCCACTTCCTGCATTGCCTGATCCGCTCTCCGAACCACCCTTGTTTTCAGAATCGTTGCCGGAGTCACTTCCCCTGCCCTGGCTGGAACCTGATTGACCGGCGTTGTTTCCACTTGAAGATCCTGACTCTCCGAGTTTCTCGCCCTGGCCTAATTTCTGCGCGAACTGATTTGCCAGTTGGTTTGGTGATATCTGTTGGGATTGGCTGTTGAAATTCGAACGCAGCTGCTGCATTTCCCTGGCGGTAAATCGGTTTTGAAGTGCCTGACAAACCACATCGGAAACATTGTCCGGATCAACACCCAGGCGGGCCATGACCCTTGCCGTTAAAAATGTCTGAAGGCACAGCTCATCCGCTTTGTTTTGTGACATCTGGCGAATGCGTGTCTGTAATTGTGCCATGACGGGCTCCATGTCCTTTTCCTGGAGGCCGGCTCCCATGCCCTGAGCTAATGACAATCCGAGGCTGTTTTGCGTTTCTCGGTCCGGTGTTAATTCCAGCGCTTTCCGATATGCATAGGCATAACGCGATTGGGTCTTTTTCATTGCCTGGACAATGAGCCCATCCGGTTTGTTTTTGGCCATTCCCTCGAACGCTTTGTTCATGACCGGCTCGACAGGAAGGCCCGACTGTATTGTTTCCATGAGCGTATTCTGGGCCTGGAGTAGGTGTCTCTCCTGAAAGCGATGTTGCAGCATGGCCCGGGTCATCTGGGTTGCATCGTCCTGGGAGATGCCGGCCCGAATCATCTGGCGGGTGTTGTTCCTTATCTGAAGACTGGTGTTTTCCGGCAGCGCATCATATATTTCATCCGCCCAGACAGGACAAACCCAAAGCATCAGTGCCATCAGTATCAATAGTGTCTTTTTCATTTTTGCCTCCGTTGTTTTTTTTGCTTCTGTTATTGTTAACGGATGGGGCAGGAAAAGGTTACAAATCGGGTGTAAATACACAGTTTTCAAACCCAAAATCATCCTTCTCTTTATAAGGGCAATCCGGTAAAATTGGCTGATTGTCCAGGATATAAAAATAGGTGAATTCCCGATCGGCAGGAAGGCTTATGCGCCAGGAGCTTTTGGTGTGCCTGGTTAATGGGTGGCGTTGAAATCTATCCAGCGAACTCGCGAAGAACGCTGTCTGAGCACCGGTGTCTTTCAGGTAGAGATAAACCTGCTCTCCCTTGATTCTTTGCAAAGGCGTGGCGCATCCTCCAAGAGCCCATACAGCGAGGAGCGTGGAAACGACCAGCCTTTTCATACCGTGTTTCCTACCAAGAGGACCGAGTTTTGACCACCGAAGTCATCCTGTTCTCTGGTCAGTATGGTGGGGTCGGGAAAACTGTCCTTTCCGTCCAATATATAGCTGAAGCGGTGCTCACCTTCCGGCAGCGCCATTACAATTTCCCAATATCCGCTGCTCCCCAAAGCCTGCATGGGAACCCTTTGCCAGTCCGTGAAACTGCCGGTAATTTCTGCACGGGTAACATCCGGCCGATAAATGACAAATCGATTTGGCTGAAGCACGGCTTGGGGAGACCACAGTAAAAGCATCAAAACAGCAACGGCTGCCGCCATGGATGCCGTTATAAGACGTTTGGGCTGTACCAAAAAAGCCCATATTTTTTCCCATGGCGTTGTGGTTGCAAAGGTGATTTTCGGGATGTGTGTAACAACGTCTCCTCGAAGAAGCATTTCCTGTTTCAATAAATGGAGTACTTCATCTCCGGTCGAGGGATTTTTTTTAAGATGACGAACAAAAGAAATTTTTTCCTCTATCGTCATTTCATCATCGATGAATAGACTGCTTAAATGGTCCATTTTATACCTCGTTCTTCAGGACTGACTTCAATTTAATCCGGGCACGATGAATTTTAACTTTGACATTCGCTTCACTGATTCCAACGATACCGGCAATGTCCCGGTAGGTTAAATTGCTACTGATCTTCAAATTCAAAATATCCTGTTCAATGGGCTCAAGGCCCTGCAATGCTTTCAATACCTCACGGTAGCTTTCCCTGATCATCAACTCATGTTCGTGATCTTGAGCACCATGGTTTTCCGTTAAAGCCTGTCTTTTTCCATCTCGAAGTTTTCGCTTTTCATCGATCATTGCATTTCTTGCAACCCTGAAGAGCAGGGCTTTGCACCAGGCACTCGATGGATAGCTGGCTAAAAGACGTGTGAAGCTCTCCTGCAGCATGTCTGATGCCAGATAGTAGTCACCAGTCATGCGCATGAGATACGCGAACAAGCTGTTCTTGTGTTCGATGTAAAATTGATTGAAAAGCTTCACTCTGAATCCAATAACGTTTCAACCGCAAAAAGGTTACAAAAACAAATAATGGGGTCAGGTTTTTCGAAACCTGACCCCGTTATTTGTGTGATAGAGCAGTTGATAGAGCAGTTGATGAAGCCATTTTGGAACGTTATTTTGACAAACGCTATAAGTAGCATCATCATGCCGAATTTATAAAAATAGGTTCTTCTATGTCTATCTAAGCTGATCGGCAATCCCAACGGGTTTCAAATTTTAAGAATTGAAATGAATCAAATCCTTTGAAATTATTTCTAAATCCCATATTCTTAAAATTTGAAACGCTCATCTTAGACCTATGTTTTGCGTGACAACAGGACCTTTTCGATGAATGGATCGATATCGCCATCCAGGACGGCATTAACATTTCCGATGTCGAGATTCACCCGATGATCCTTGACCATCTGGTACGGATGCAGCACGTAAGATCGAATCTGGTTGCCCCATGCGATGTCATCCTTGTTTTGGTGGAGTTGTTGTTTTTTTTCTTCCTGCTTTTGCTTTTCAGCCTGATAAAGACGGGCCATCAGTACTTTCATGGCCATTTCCCTGTTTCGGTGCTGGGATTTTTCCTGCTGGCACTGGACAACAATTCCCGTGGGCATGTGGGTGATACGAACAGCACTGCTGGTTTTATTGACATGCTGTCCCCCGGCGCCGCTTGCACGGTAAACATCGATCCGCAGATCTTTATCTTCGATGTCAATGGAAATACTGCTGTCAAGTTCCGGGTAGACAAAAACGGATGCAAAAGATGTATGACGCTTGCCGCTGGCGTTGAAGGGCGAAATGCGGACCAGTCGATGCACACCGCTCTCGGAACGCATGTAACCAAAGGCATATTCTCCAGCCGCCGTAAACGTGACGCCCTTGATCCCGGCTTCATCACCGGGCTGGTAATCGATCACAGTGAGTTTATAGCCTTTTCTTTCGACCCACCGTGCGTACATCCTGAAGAGCATCTCAGCCCAGTCCTGTGCTTCTGTGCCACCGGCACCCGCATTGATGGAAACAATGGCATTCTTTTCATCATCCTCTCCATCCAGCATGAGTTTCAGGGAAAGCACCCTGGCCCTGGCCTGAATATCGGTGATGGATCGTGTCACCTCGTTGACGGTCTCTTCATCGTCTTCTTCGATGGCAAGGTCCATCAGAATATCACACTCTTCCAGATCTGTTTTCAGTCCGGCATAGATCGCTATGGTTTCTGTAAGAGACGTGCGTTCCTTCAAGATGGCGGTCGTGCTGTCAGGCTTGTCCCAAAACCCATTTCCTGCAAAGGTGGTTTCGATTTCCTTGAGACGTTTTTCTTTTCCTTCTATGTCAAAGATACTCTTTCAGGTTTTCCAGCTGCAGTTCAAGATCGTTAATGGCCTGTTTTAGTTCAAGTGACATAATTATTTCCTCCTAAATCTTTTCTGATGGATTTGTTTTTACCCGCAGCATGATTAGTATTGCGGAGATAATACAAGCAACAGCGAATATGTCTCCAAAGCGGACATAGGGTGTCTGTGCACTCATTAAGGGGATCTCTTCTTCTATCATGGCATCTTCAAAAAGAGGTGTTTCCGAAATAACCCTCCCAATCGGATCGACAAATCCACTGATTCCGGTGTTGGCAGATCTTACAAGCGCTCGTCGTGTTTCAACGGCCCTGAAAACCGCCATGGAAAAATGTTGATAGGGAGCACTCGTCTTACCATACCAGGCATCATTGGTAATGTTGATGAGCAGCTCGGCCCCGTTTTTTACGGCGGCCCGGGACAGAAACGGAAAAATGAGCTCGTAGCATATCAGTGCCCCTATCTTATGTTCCCCCCAATCGAGAGTATCGCCAACGGATCCGGTGGAGAAATCTCCCACATGTTCGACCATTTTTCCCAGAAAGGGAAGCCATTGTTTCAACGGAACATATTCACCAAAAGGAACCAGGTGCGCCTTGTCGTAACTGTCGGCAACGATACCATCATGGCTGATCAGAAAGGCACGGTTGTAGTATTGAACCTTTTGCGCTTTCTGCGTGTAAGCCGGGCTTCCAAGTAGGGTATCTGTTGCATTGGACTGAATTCCCTGTATAACCATTTTTGTCAGGGGTATGTTCTTGACAAAATAGAACGGCATGGTCGTTTCCGGCCAGACAATAAGGTCCGGGCGATTTGCCGGCTCTGTTTTAGACAGTTCGAGATACTTCTCTATGGTCGATATTTGATATGCTGGATCCCATTTTTTTGTCTGATCTATATTCCCCTGAACAATTGCTATTCTTTTATGCGGTGCCCGGGATATCCTGTTTTCCAGCGTGGGTATTCGCCAGGCACCATAGCACCAGACAGCACCAATGACACCCCCGACCATAAGGGCAAGGGCGAATAGTTGTTTAGAGCCTGTCTTCCGCCTCTGAGGATCCTGCCTGGTGACATGCTGATACAGGAAAAACAGCAGCCCATTTGACAGCAAGATCAGAAAGGATACGCCATAAACACCAACTATATCTGAAATCTGAATGATGTGCAACGCGTTATACTGGGTGTGGCCAAGGAGTTCCCAGGGGAAACCGCTGAAAAGGAAAGACCGGATAAATTCAAGGGAAACCCATAGCGCTGGAGCCAAAAAGAACAGTATGGAAAGAGACATGCCGAACCATGCAAGAGCCATTGAAAAAAGCCCCACATAGACTGCCAGATATGATGACAAGAGCAAAAGAACGCCCATGCTCATGAGCATCGGAAACGGGCCATAGGTGTTCAAAAAGGGCACAAACCAGTACAGAAGGGTCAGATAGTGAACACTCCCGGTGAGAAAGCCCAGTAGAAAGCCATGCAGGGCAGACAAGTTTCTCAAGGCCACCCATAAGGGTACCAGGGCAAACCAAGCCACCACACCGCTTCCCATCACAGGAAAAGATGCCGTCAGCAACAGGCCGCTCAAACAGGCATACGCCGTGCGGGTGATATTGATGGGTTGTTTTATGCGGGTCATGTTCTGTCTGCTTAAACCTCGGGTTGTTGTTTTACCGGCTTTCGGAGCAGCAACGTTGTCTTTCCTGAAATCAGGTAACGAATCCGGGACCGGCGCCTGATCTGAATGCATATCCAGATACATTTTCTCAGGCAAATTATCAATACTTCTGATGGTATTTCTCCTATTGACCTCCTGAGTACAATAAATTAAGATATAGATTATTTTAGCCTAACCACACGATTCTATTCTTTAAGGGGATTTCAGATGATGAATTCAGAAGAAGAATTGGAAAGGTTTCTTACCATCGGGCGTCTTGTTGAACTGATTTATAAAATGCCCGCCGGCCGTTTGAAAACACTACTGGGCCAACTGGATAAAGAGTTGCCTGACAAAAGCGCCAGTGAAAGTGAGCGGAGGCATGTCCGCGTGGACTGCTTTGTCAGCGTCGATTACACCGATTCGGAAAGGGTTTTTAAAGACTATATTGAAGACATCAGCACGAGTGGTGTTTTTATAAAAACCCGGGAAGCTTTTTCCGTTGGGGAAGAAATCGTTCTATCCATGTCACTTTCCAGGGAAGGAAGTGCATTCAAAATACCGGCTACCGTTGTTCGTGTGGCAGCGGATGGCATCGGCGTCAGGTTTAACATCACAAGCCAGGTGCAGGAAGCCATCATTGAATCATTGATAGAGAGCATCAACGCACAAAAAGAACAGAGAGCCAATAAGTCATTGAATCCATCCTCATAAGAAGACCTTATTATGCCAAAAAAAAATAAAACCCAGTTAGATATCGACTGGGAGAACCGAACCCTGTGTATCGATGAGAGTTGTATCGGTGTGGTCGGTCCGGATGGCCGATGTAAGGAATGTGGCAAGCCGTATGAAGGCTATGAATATCGGACAAGCGATACCACAGAGGCAGATGTTCCCCATGAAAGCGATGTTGAGGTACATGAACCGGAGGAAGTCGAATTTGATACGGATTGGGAGCATCGAACCTTGTGTATCGATGAAAGCTGCATTGGTGTGATCGGCCCGGATGGTCGATGTAAAGAGTGTGGCAGACCTTACGAGGAAAACGGCTAGACCCCCTAAAGATACCTTGCTAAAGAAAAGGGAGGTGTTTGAAATGCTCAGACTGGGATCCAAACCAGAAAATATGAGAGAGATGGAACTGGACGATGTTTTTATCTCGAGGCTTCAGCTTCTTGTCATTATGACCAAGTCATATCTGAACAAATATCCCCTGGGCAGCTATCGTGAACGCAGTATCCTGGAAAACGCCGAGTTTGTAAAAGTCGACGCCGAGGGATTGGCAGAGGATATCGCGTTTTTTGGATGGGATGAACACTCCCAAAACGGATTGAATTTTGAGCCTGTTTTTTATCAGCGGGTTAAACTGCTGGCGGTTATGGCTGAAGCTTTTGCCAAAGGACATTCTCTTGAAGCGCACAAGCAGGAGGCCCTTGAGAAAAACCTGAATACGATTTGTGAGGCCATCACATTCAGTAAAACCATCAGCGATATGCAGTTCCTAAAAGTTGCGTGAGGCTGCCATCATAGCAAATGTGAAAATAGCCGTTATCGATGAAGACGTCATCGTCAGAAATTTTATTGTCAGCACGTTAATGTACAGCGTCAACAGAGAGATTCTGACTTTTGACGACGGGTTCGATGCCTGGGTTTATTTTGAGGAATCAGGTTTTCCCGATATGGTCATGGCGGATGTCAACCTGCAGGAAATTGACGGTCTTGCATTGACGTCCAAGGTCAAGAAAGCCAGCCCGGGAACAGTTGTTGTGCTTTTCTCAGATTTGCCGGGAAATGAAACAAAAGCGAGGAAACAGGGGTCTGATGCATTTTTAGCAAAGCCATTCGGCGTCAATGAACTTTTCAACCTGGTCCAGACCTTTGTCGTCGAGCAAGACCCTGCCGACGATCCTTCCACCCCCCCTTAACCCAAATGTTTCAGATTTTCTTTGAGGCCGTTCATGCCTGTTTTGCAGTTTGAAGACCCGAAAATTGCCGATCTCGTTCACAAGGAAGCGCGGCGTCTGGAAGAAACGCTTGATCTGATTGCGGCAGAGAATCACTCTCCTCCGGCAATCATGGAAGTCCTCGGATCTGTATTCAATACCAAAACCATCGAAGGATATCCAGGCCGGCGATACCATGCCGGTTGCATCCATGCAGATGCTGTGGAGCGCTTGGCGATTTCCAGGGCCAAAGCACTTTTCAGCGCAGAGCATGCAAACGTGCAACCCCATAGCGGGACATCCGCCAATCTTGGGGTTTATTTTTCAGTTCTCGACATCGGGGACAGAATTCTATCCATGACGCTTTCACACGGTGGTCACCTTTCGCATGGTCATCCTGTTTCGATTGCCGGGAAGTGCTTTGAGATTCAACATTATGGTGTGAATTCAAAATCGGGATTAATCGATTATGACGCGCTGACATCTCTGGCAAAAACATTTAAACCCAAGATGATTGTAGCGGGCGCCAGTTCATACCCGCGGTTGATAAACTATGAAAAAATAGCTGAGACGGCAGCTTCGATACAGGCATATTTTATGGTGGATATGGCTCATATCGGAGGCCTGGTGGCTGCCGGGGTGATTCCTAGCCCGATCCCCTTTGCGGATTTTGTGACCTTGACATGTTATAAAACCATGATGGGGGGCAGAGGTGGCATTATCCTCTGCAGGGATGTGTTTGCGCAACAAATCGACAAAGCCGTATTTCCGGGTTGTCAGGGAACCAGCGCCGTAAACAGTATTGCAGCCAAGGCGGTGATTTTAAAGATGGCCATGGGGAAACCCTTTGTGGCTCTTCAAGAAAAAACCATCGATACCGCCCGGGCCCTTGCTAAACGATTCATCAATAAAAGATATCGTGTTTTAACCCATGGAACCGACACCCACCAGGTTATCATCGATGTCACATCGAGGGGAGTGGATGCCGGTCTGGTGGAAAAAGCGCTGGAAAGCTCAAATATTATTCTTAACAGGAATATCCTGCCGGGGGACGAGCAGAAACCGGGTACAATCAGTGGTATCCGTATGGGTACGGCTGCCATGGTTGCCCGGGGCATGGGTAGGGCGGAGGTAGACATCGTAGCAGACCTCATCGACAGAGTGATTACCCATGTTACACAGCCCGATGTGCTTCTGGCGGTTAAAAAGGAAATTGTTTCGCTATGTCACCGGTTCCCCGTCTATCAGGCTCCGGAATGAGGGGCAGGACGGGTTCGCTTACTCAGACCGGTTGATTAACTGTATTTTCGCACATTTTGAGAATATAAACCCCATTGATCGTTTCAAATTTCAATAAGGAAACTCAGCCAATGACAGCGCCCGTTGAAGCCCTGAAAGTTGAAAGTCTGCATAAAAGTTTTGGACAGATAGCCGTCTTGAAGGGGATTTCTTTCGAGGCCAACGAACAGGATGTCATCTCAATATTAGGAAGCAGCGGTTCCGGAAAGAGTACCCTTTTGCGGTGCATCAATCTACTGGAGACACCCACATCTGGAAAGGTTTATGTTCATGGCGAGCTGATCAACATGCGTGAAACGACCTCGGGGGAGAGAAGACCCATGGATCGAAGGCAGGTGGAGCGCATTCGATCGAAACTGGCAATGGTTTTCCAGCAGTTCAATCTATGGGCCCACATGACGGTAATACAAAATGTAATCGAGGCGCCAATACATGTGTTAAAGCTGCCCAAGCAGGAAGCCAGAGAACGGGCGGAACGTCTTTTGAATCGGGTCGGGATGTACGAACACAGGGATTATTACCCGGCGCATCTTTCCGGGGGTCAGATGCAGCGGACAGCCATCGCAAGAGCACTGGCCATGGAACCGGAAATGCTGCTTTTTGATGAACCAACGTCAGCCCTGGATCCGGAACTGGTGGGAGAAGTGCTTAAGGTTATGCGGAGCCTGGCAGAGGAAGGACGTACCATGCTGGTTGTCACACATGAAATGGGTTTTGCACGCGAAGTTTCCAGCCGGGTGATATTCTTGGACGAGGGACTGGTGATGGAGGACGGTCCTCCGGACAGGGTGTTTGACAACCCCCGGTCTGATCGTTTTCGTCAGTTTCTTACCGGAACCTTGAAATAGCTGGAAACGGATTTCTTTAAAGCGTGTTGTGATGTTTTTTTGTAAAGGAAAAAATTATGTCGGATGTCATCGCCTATTTACCGCTTATTCTGAAAGGGATGTTGCTTACCGTGGAAGTGGCACTCCTTTCGCTATTGATATCGGTATTTCTGGGGATGCTGGGTGCTGTTGCCAAGCTTTCCAACTCCAGAGTCGCTAGAGCTCTTGCAGGAATATACACAACCATTATTCGTGGCATTCCCGATCTGGTTCTCATGACCCTTCTCTTTTTCGGCGGTCAGATTCTGGTAAACAACATTGGAGAGAAAATGGGCTGGGAATATATCGATGTCAGCCCATTTATGGCCGGAGTCCTTACCATCGGCTTTATTTTTGGCGCTTACATGGCAGAGTCCTTCCGTGGGGGTATTTTGGCGGTATCTCACGGTGAGATAGAGGCCGGGTACGCGTTTGGTATGAATCCGACAAAAGTATTTTTCCGTATAACATTACCGGCCATGGTCCGGCACGCATTGCCCAGTTTTGGCAACAACTGGCTGGTTTTGACAAAAACAACAGCCCTTATATCCGTCATCGGTTTGCAGGATATGGTGTACAACGCCAGCAATGCCGGGGGCTCTACCCGTAAGCCGTTTACTTTTTACTGTGTGGTGGCGTTTTTATTCCTGATTATCACGGGCATTTCCGACATCGGACTACGCAGGCTGAACAAGCGGTACAGCGTAGGGGTGCGAAGAGAATGATTAGTAGATGTTGCCCAAACATGACAAGAGATAAGGTGAGTTAGGAGCCCAATGGACATACAGGTCATCATAGACAACTTGCCACTCTATTTCAAAGGCCTCTGGACAACGATTGTCCTGGTTACTTCTTCTCTGGGTATCGGACTTTGCCTGGCCATACCCATTGCGCTTCTGGCAACAGCCAAAAAGAAATGGATCAGTTTCCTTCCCAAGGCCTATATTTATTTTTTCCGGGGCACTCCGTTGCTGGTGCAAATGTATATGATCTACCATGGCATGGGGCAGTTTGAAATTATTCATGACAGTTTTTTATGGACCATTTTCAAAGAAGCCTATGCATGCGCGTTGATCGCTTTTGCCCTCAATACTGCCGGTTACACCGCTGAAATATTACGGGGCACCATCGAGCAGACGCTCTTTGGTGAAATAGAAGCCGCAAAAGCATGTGGCATGTCCGTGCCAATGATCTACCGACGTATTATTCTTCCAAGTACTTTCAGACGGGCCTTGCCTGCTTATGGCAATGAGGTTATTTTTATGCTTCACGGCAGTGCGTTGGCGGGAGTCATTACTATCGTGGATTTATTTGGTGCCGCAAAAATAGTAAATTCACGGAGTTTTGTGCCCTTTGAGTCTTTCATCACGGCAGGTCTTTTTTATCTATGTCTCACTTTTTTGATTGTCTGGGGTTTTAAAAGAGCCGAGCGGCATTTTCATGCCTATTTACGTCCGCGCGAAAATTAGAAGTGGCTTCAACATCCCATCTAACACCCAATAACGGTGTTGTGAACCTCCTTAAAATGCTCACATACTCCCAGTATGCTGCGCTTTTGCGTCGGTCCACGCCTTGTTCTTGGGCGTGATCTGGAATTTTGAAGCCACTTTTATCTGCTGTTTATTTCCCTCGGTCCCTTTTATGCTGGGAAGCTCGGAAGCTGGGGTGCTGTTATACGCTTACAGCTGTTCCCTACCCTCCAACCCTTGTATCCCCCTCGGCCCCTCGAACCCTTATTCTACTACGGTCGTCGCTTGTCTTTGAGTATATGGTTTGAAATCACCACGCGTTGAATTTCTGATGTCCCTTCGTAGATAGTAAAAACCCGGGCGTCCCGGTAAAATCGCTCAACCGGGTAATCTTTGACAAACCCGTAACCCCCATGCATTTGAAGTGCTTTGGCCGTTACCCGGTTTACCATTTCGCTGGCAAACAGTTTGGCCATGGAGGCCTGGACCGTGTAATTTTCACCCCGGTCTTTCATGGCAGCAGCGGAAAACATAAATTGTCGGGCAGCTTCTATTTCGGTTGCCATGTCCGCAATCATCCATCGCAACCCCTGGAACTTTGAAATTTTCTGGCCGAACTGCTCTCTGCCTTTGGCATGTTTGACAGCGGCATCGAATGCTGCCTGGGCAACGCCAACCGATTGGGCTGATATACCGATCCGGCCGCCGTCGAGGGCTCGCATGGAAATTTTAAATCCATCTCCCTCATTCCCGAGCATGTCTGAAGCCGACACCCGGCAATTGTCAAATATCAAATCTGCAGTATCGGATGCACACAAGCCCATTTTATCTTCAAGTCGTCCGACGATGAAACCGGGTGTGCCTTTTTTAATCAGGAAGGCGCTGATGCCTTGATGCTTCAGAGAAGTATCGGTTTTTGCGGTAACAATGACAAGTCCTGCATTTTTCCCGCTGGTAATAAACCGTTTGGTGCCGTTGAGGATGTAGTCGTTTCCATCCCTTTCCGCCAGGGTTGACTGGCTGACGGGGTCTGATCCGGCATGTGGCTCCGTCAAGGCAAAGGCACCGATAAAATCTCCTCTGGCAAGTGGTTTCAGATAGGTTTGTTTTTGCTCTTCGGTGCCATGTCGAAGAATGCTTTCACACACAATGGAATTGTGAACGGACATGACCACAGCGGTGGATGCACAGGAGTAGGCAATTTCCGAAAGCGCCAGCACATAGCTGACGGTGTCTGCCTGGGAACCATCATACTCAAGGGGTACCATCATGCCGAGCAGACCCAGTTCTCCCATCCTTTCAAGATTTTCAGCTGGAAACTCCTTGGTCCGGTCACGTTCCATGGCTGTTGCAGCGACGACTTTTCTCGAAAACTCCCTCACCATGGATTGAATCATACGCTGTTCATCGTTCAGTTTGAAGGTCATATGAATGCCTCGTTTCCCTTTGGATATTTTACAATGAAATAACTCAACTTTCTGAATTGGGCGAACGCGAAATGAATAATCCCCTGGCGCTTTGCGAACTCGCCGCAAGGGCTCCTAACATCAGCGCCGGCTATAGGGTTAAACAGGCCTATCTATTAAATGACCGTGTTTTCATTTGGATTGTTCATTGTCATGCGCTGATGTAAGGAGCCCTAATTGGCTCAAACAGCGCAAATCGCCATTGGATCACCCATTTCGCTCGATTTGTGGTGAAACCCGAAAGTTGAGAAAATAAGCTATAAGCGATAGGCTTTAAGCAGCTTAGAGCTTACAGCTTATGGCGCATACCCTCCAACCCTTGTATCACCCTCGGACCCTTGAACCCTAAATATTACGGTCCATACACCACCACCAGGAGTTTTGCCTCATCTTTCCCTGTGTTTTTCAGGTTATGCTGTATTCCCGAGTTGAAGTGCAGCGAATCACCTGTCTTCAATTTGTTGACATGGTCTCCCACGATAATTTCTATCTGGCCGGACAGAACATAGGTGAATTCTTCCCCTTCATGATGATAGCCCACGCCCTGGTGGTCTGCCAATGGATCAATGGTCACCAGAAAGGCTTTCAAATGTTTGTTTTCAGCCCCGGGCGTCAACGTGGTGTAAGCATAATGGTCGGTTCGCTTGGTATATGCCTTAATCCGGCGTTTCATTTTGGATTCATCTTCCTTCAACAAGGCTCCGGAGTCAATTTTAAGGGCTCTGGCTATCTGGAGAAGTGTTCCAACAGGAGGCGTTACCTTGCCCTTCTCCACGTCCTTTATATAGTCGATGGTGAAGCCGGTCTCATTGGCCAACTGGTCGAAAGTGATTTTGTTGGATGTCCTGGCCTTTTTTATTTTCTGACCAATGGATACTGTCGTGTCTTTCTTTTTACGGGGCATGCCATCTCCTCCCTATTTTCATGGGGTCTATTTGTATGCGTAAAACCCGCGGCCGGTTTTTCTGCCAAGCCACCCTGCTTCCACGTACTTTCGCAGCAAGGGGCAAGGTCGGTATTTGGAGTCATTAAATCCATTGTAAAGCGTTTCCATAATTGCCAGGCACGTATCGAGGCCGATAAGATCTGCCAGTTCCAGGGGGCCCATGGGATGGTTCATCCCGAGTTTCATGACGGTATCGATGTCTTCCTTTTTGCCGACACCATGATAAAGGCAGTATACGGCTTCATTGATCATGGGCAGTAAGATTCGGTTAGCGATAAAACCCGGGAAATCATTAGCCTCGGCAGGCGTTTTCCCAAATTTAAGCGACAAGTCCCAGGTTGATTTGAATGTTTCATCAGAGGTGGCAAGACCCCGGATGATTTCCACCAGTCTCATTACCGGCACGGGATTCATGAAGTGCATCCCGACAACCTTCTCGGGTCTTTGGGTTTGTGAAGCAATCCGCCCGATGGGAATGGAAGAGGTATTGGTGGAAAGAATGGTCGCAGTTGGGCAGATATTGTCCAGATCTTTGAATATCTTGAATTTCAAGGTCTCGTTCTCGGTGGCAGCTTCTACCACAAAGTCAGCCGCAGCCATATCCTTCAGGTCCGTGCTGGTTGAAATTCTCCCCAGGATCGATTCTTTTTCGGTTTCAGTCATTTTACCTTTACCGACACTTCGCGTGAGGATCTTGGTGATATTAGCCAAGCCTTTTTGCACAAATTCTGTAGAAATGTCGTTCATGATCACAGGCATCCCGCTCATGGCTGCAACTTGCGCAATACCGTTGCCCATTTGACCTGCCCCGATGACACCCAGCGTGTTGATATCCATTTCTTCTCTCCTTTCCTATCTCTGTAAAACGAATTCTATCTTTTAACGATCATGGCAACAGCTTCCCCACCACCCAGACATAAACTGGCGAGCCCGGTTTTTTTGTCTTCCCTTATCATTTCGTGCAAAAGTGTCACCAATACACGGCAGCCGCTTGCACCGATTGGGTGCCCCAGGGAAGTGCTTCCGCCATTGACATTTGCTTTTTCCGGATCCAACCCGAGTTCCCGAAGCACTGCGACGGTGGAGCCACTGAAAGCTTCATTGATTTCATAGAGATCGACGGTTTCTTTATCGATACCTTCCTTGGCAAGACATTTCGGGATCGCCCAGATGGGCGCCACCAGAACATACTTCATATCAATACCATATGAGGCTTGTGCGCCAATTGAGGCCATCATCTGACACCCAAGAGCCTCGGCTCTCTCCCTGGACATGACCACCACGGCTGCTGCACCATCGCTGATAATGGATGCATTGCCAGCGGTTCCGACACCATCTTTCTTAAATGCGGGCTTCATCCTTGACAAGGCTTCATAATCGGTTTCCCGTGCACATTCGTCTGTGGTGAAAAGAGTGACCTTGCCTTTGCGCTGGGGTATTTCAACCGGAACAATTTCATTCTTGAAACGACCACTCGTTATGGATGCCATGGATCGGCTATAGGACTCAGCTGCATAGCGATCCTGATCTTCCCTGCTGACACCATATTTCTGAGAGCAGAGTTCGTTGGACATCCCCATATGAAAATCATTGACCCGGTCCCACAATCCATCCTGGATCATATGATCCTGTAGCTGGCCCGGGCCCATGCGATAGCCAAAACGTGCCTTTTCAAGGTAGTAAGGGGCCATGCTCATGTTTTCCATGCCACCGGCAACGACCACTTCGGCATCTCCGGCTTGTATTGCCTGTGCAGCAAGCATGACTGATTTTAAAGCGGAACCACAGACCTTGTTGACAGTGATGCATTCTGCTTCCCAAGGCATCCCGGCCTTGACAGCAGCCTGCTTGGCCGGATTCTGGCCGTATCCGCACGGCAGTACCTGACCCATGATGACTTCATTAACGGCATTTTTCTCGATGCCGGCCCTCTGGATGGCCGCATCGATAACGATGGCGCCCAAATCCGTGGCCCCCATGGTGGCCAAAGAGCCATTAAAGCTTCCCAGAGGTGTTCTTACCGCACTGACGATGACTGCTTCTTTCATAAAAACCTCTCTTACTGGTGTTTGGTATTTTGTGTTTTGTGTTTCGTATATCGTGTTTTGCTATTTTGTACCGGAGGCATTCTGTTTTGAAGCAAAGACCGTGGCTGTTGTTTCTCATATGAGCACTGATCATTTGGCTTGTAATATATTTCCGTTTCAGAAATGAGAAAGTTTCTTGATGAGCAAGGCCTCACAAGTGGCTTTTTCTGAGTCGTATGGGTACGTCGAAGAAAAAAACGCGCGGAGAACGCCGCACATCGGGAAAATAGCCATTTCTGATACGGAAATATTACATGTTGCGCCGATACTGGCCACCCACATCATAAAGCGCCTGGGTAATCTGTCCCAGACTGCATACCTTGACGGTGTTCATGAGTTCTTCAAATATATTGTCGCCTGCAAGGACAACGTTCTGGAGTTTTTCCAAAGCTTCCGGGGCTGTTTTCTCATTTCGTTTTTTGAAATCTGCAAGGCGCTTCAACTGCGATTCTTTTTCTTCTGCAGTGGCTCTGGCCAGTTCAACACTTTCGCTCAATTCGTCAAATACATGATCAGGATCCCGAAAAGTGTTAACACCAACGATGGGTAGATTGCCTGAATGTTTCAAGCCTTCATAGTAGATGGATTCCTCCTGGATTTTGCTGCGCTGGTAACCTGTTTCCATGGCGCCCAGAACCCCTCCCCGCTCGCTGATTCTTTCAAACTCAATCAGAACAGCCTCTTCCACAAGCCGGGTCAGATCGTCTACGATATAACTTCCCTGAATCATATTTTCATTTTTTGCCAATCCCCACTCCCGGTTGATGATGAGCTGAATGGCAAGTGCCCGACGAACGGATTCATTACTGGGGGTCGTAATGGCCTCGTCAAAGGCATTTGTGTGAAGGCTGTTGCAGTTATCATAGACAGCGCACAATGCCTGCAGGGTCGTTCGGATATCATTGAACTGGATATCCTGGCTGTGGAGCGATCTGCCCGATGTCTGGATGTGGTATTTCAACTTTTGTGATCGGTTTGACCCGCCATACAGTTCCCGCATGGCGATGGCCCAGATTCTCCGGGCAACCCTTCCAATGACCGTATACTCAGGATCCATTCCGTTGGAAAAGAAAAAGGAAAGATTGGGGGCAAAGGCATCGATGGGCATTTTCCGTGAAAGGTAATATTCAATGTAGGTAAAACCGTTTGCAAGGGTGAGAGCGAGCTGTGTAATGGGGTTGGCACCGGCTTCGGCAATATGATAGCCTGAGATCGACACCGAATAAAAGTTGCGGACATGATGATCGATGAAATAGGCTTGGATGTCTCCCATCATCTTCAAGGCAAATTCAATCGAAAAAATGCAGGTGTTCTGCCCCTGATCCTCTTTTAGAATATCTGCCTGAACAGTTCCCCGGACATTCGAAAAAACTTCCGCCCTGATTTTCTGATAGGATTCGGGAGATGGGTCTTTGCCGGTTTCCTTGCGATGCTTGTCCACTTGCTGATCGACAGCCGTATTTAAAAACATCGCCAGAATAATTGGCGCAGGCCCATTGATTGTCATAGAAACGGATGTGCTGGGTGCACAGAGTTCAAATCCGTTATAAAGGGTCTTGACATCGTCCAAGGTACAAACACTGACACCGGATGTGCCTACCTTACCGTAAATATCGGGACGCCGGTCCGGATCATACCCATACAGGGTCACGGAGTCAAAGGCCGTGGAAAGCCGTTTGGCTTCGTAGTTTTCAGAAAGAAGTTTGAAGCGGCTGTTGGTGCGGTGAGGATCCCCTTCTCCGGCAAACATCCTTGTGGGATCTTCATCGACCCGCTTTAACGGAAAGACACCGGCTGTAAAAGGAAAACGACCTGACACATTTTCTTCCCGCATCCAGCGATAGGCTTCTCCGGGATCCTCAATATCCGGAAGCGAAACTTTGGGTATTTTCTGATGGGAAAGTGATTCCGTGAAAAGGGGTATCCTTATTTCCTGGTTCCGTACCTTATAAATGAGTTCGTCCTGGCTGTATACGGATTTGACCTCTTCCCATTCACGGGTCAATGCACGCGTTTCTTTGTTGATGCGTGTGTTGATTTCCTGAATTTTGGTTTTCAACGCCGTCAGAAGATCATTGCCGGTTTGGTCTGTGTCCCTAAAATGCTTCTCTGTTTCTTCCAGGTGCCATGCCTCACGGAGCAGTTCAGACTGAGCATGGGTCTCCTTGTGATACTGGCTGATACAAGCGGCAATATCTGAAAGATAGCGCGTTCTCTCCGGTGGAATGATAATGGTTTTCGATGTAGATGTTTTTCCGGAGAGGGGCACTCTTTCCGATTTGAGCGTGATACCCGTTTTTTTCTGGATAGCTTCGATAACGGCAAGATAGAGGGCTGTGACGCCATCGTCGTTGAATTTTGATGCGATGGTGCCGAAGACAGGCATTTCCTCTGGTGATGATTCCCACATATTACGGTTTCGCTGGACCTGTTTGCGGACATCCCGAACAGCATCTGCGCCGCCTCTTTTTTCAAACTTGTTGACAACCACCAGGTCCGCATAATCGAGCATATCGATTTTTTCAAGTTGGGATGCAGCACCAAATTCACTGGTCATAACGTACATGGAAATATCTGTCAGATTCACGATGCTCGAATCCCCCTGCCCGATACCGGCTGTTTCCGCGATGATCAGATCAAAACCTGCCGCTTTGACCACATGGATAACATCGGTCAGTGCTTCCGGAATTTCCGTTAAGGACTGACGGGTTGCGAGTGAACGCATGTATATTCTGTTGCTCTTGATAGAATTCATACGAATTCGGTCTCCCAGAAGGGCGCCGCCGGTTTTTCGTCTTGAAGGATCGCTGCTGATAACCGCAATTCTGATATCTTTCATGTCCAGGAGAAAGCGCAGGATGATTTCGTCCGTTAGGGATGATTTTCCTGCACCGCCGGTTCCGGTTATGCCGATGACAGGTACGGGGTGCTGGTTTGATTTTTCGAGCAATTCCGCCTGCAAACGGATCATGTCGTTATCAGCTCCGGCGCCAGCCTGTTCCACCGCGGTTATCATTTTGGCAATCAGGAGGCTGTTTTCAGGTGAAAGCCGAGTGATGTCGAGATCGGCCTGATGAAGTGTCGAAAAATCAAGCAGTTCGACCATGTGGTTTATAATCCCCTGCAGACCCATGCGGGCGCCATCCTCAGGGGTATAGATTTTTGAAACGCCATAGGCTTCGAGTTCTCTGATTTCATCCGGAACAATGACGCCCCCTCCCCCGCCAAAAACTTTAACATGGGAGGCATTGTACTGCTTTAAAAGGTCGAGCATAAATTTAAAAAATTCCACATGACCGCCCTGGTAACTGGATACGGCAATTCCCTGGACATCTTCCTCTATGGCCGCTTTTACAATTTCTTCAACGGACCGGTTGTGCGCCAGGTGAATGACTTCCACACCGGTTCCCTGAAGTATCCGGCGCATGATATTGATGGAGGCGTCATGGCCGTCAAAAAGTGCTGTTGCCGTAACGATTCTGATGGGGTGCTTGGGTAGATATACAGCGGCTTCGTTCATTATCTCTCCTCGAAACAGGGGGCTGACCAAACGATCATCCAGGCGATATCGGTTGTCTTTCTATTTTTTTCTGCGATGACATTGTCTTGATAATAAAATTGGTTTGAATGTCTATATATCCGTCAATGCTGTAATGGCTAGACAAAAACCATCTTCGGAAAGTCCACATGTGGCCCAGGACAGAGATATTATGGGCCATGATTTCGATGGTTCTTTCATCGAGACCTGATAATTCTCCAGTATCCACAAGATCCGCCAGGACACGGACGAGAATTCCGGTGATTCGAAGTTCGTTTTCCAGGACACGCTTGCGCCAGACAGTTGGCAGAGAGCGCGTTTCCTGATAAATCAGCAGGATCAAGTCACTCATTCTGTGACATACCAGAAAAAATTCACGAATAACTTCAGCCAGCACTTCTCTGCCGCCGGTGGTGCGCTCCATGGCGTTTGCCACGCCTTTTTCCACTTCCGCGTGAATGGATTCACAGACCAGATACAATACATCTTCTTTGGATGTTACGTACTCATAAAGTGATCCAATTGAAAAACCAGCGGCTCTGGCGATCTGCCGTGTGGTTGTTTTGTGGAAACCCTGGGCGATAAATAGTGTTGCCGCCGCGTCAACAATTTGCCGTCGTCGTCGCTCAACCAGGTCAGGGTTTTTGATTTGGGTTGGAACATCCAGTATGCGGATTAAGTGTTGGTTCATAGGAATTGTCCTGATTGCCATTCCTTTTGATTTGTCGAGCGAGCGCTCGGTCAATAAACAGTATCACGGCATGTTTTTTATTGTCAAGTGATTCCGATGGCTTTTTAATGGCCTGAAACAGGTATTGACCCATGCTGGTAGACGTCTCCTGGCGAAGAGATATTGAAATTTATAATATCAAAGAAATTAGATAGATATGACAACTATAATACAAGCTGTGCCTGTCCAAGGAGGCGCTCAAATGCCACATAAAGCTGTTGACAAAACAGCTCGAATAATAATAGGGTAATCCGACCGAGCGCTCGTTCAATATTGATCATCTAACATATGTTGATAAAGGAGGACCGGGTGGATTTTGACCTAAGCACTGAACAAGAAATGATTCGCAAGGAAGTCCGCATGTTTGCCAGGAAGGAAATTGCACCGATTGCCGCTGAACTGGATGAAAATGAAGAGTTTTCATCCAGCATCACACGAAAAATGGGAGAAATCGGTCTTTTCGGAATGATTGTTTCCGAGGCGTATGGCGGACAGGGCTTGGATTATCTTTCCTATATCATTGCTGTCGAAGAGATTGCCAGGGTTGACGGATCTCAGGCAGCCACCATTGCAGCCGGCAATTCCCTGGGTATCGGCCCCCTTTATTATTTCGGCAATGATGCACAAAAGAAAAGATACCTCCCCAAACTTTGTACCGGAGAGGCGCTGTGGGGATTCGGTCTGACTGAGCCAACCGCTGGTTCCGATGCCGGGGGGAGTAAGACCACTGCTGTGCTGGAAGGTAATGAATGGATATTAAACGGATCCAAGATTTTTATTACCAATGCCGCCTGCGACCTTTCCCTGGGTGTAACAGTACAGGCGATAACCGGCACGAGACCCAACGGAAAGCCGGAGTATACCTGTTTTTTAGTGGAACATGGAACACCTGGTTTCAAAGCGGTTCCCATGCACAGGAAGCTGATGTGGCGGGCTTCCAGTACGGCGGAGCTTTATTTTGATAACGTTCGAATACCCAAGGAAAACATCCTGGGAAACAAGGGAGATGGTTTTCACCAGATGCTGCAAACCCTTGATGGGGGGCGGCTTTCCATCGCAGCCATGGGACTTGGTGGTGCTCAGGGTGCCTATGAGGCGGGTCTGAAGTATGCCAAGGAACGCCAACAGTTTGGCCAACCCATCTCAAAGTTTCAGGCCATCGCTTTCAAGCTGGCAGATTGTGCCATGGAAATCGAGTGTGCCAGAAATCTTTTGTACAAAGCCTGCTGGCTGAGGGATCACAAAAGATCGTTTGAAAAAGAAGCTGCCATGGCCAAGCTATACTGTTCAGAGGTTATGGGAAGAGTCACCGATCATGCCGTCCAGATTCACGGCGGGTATGGGCTGATGAAGGAGTATGACGTGGAAAGGTTTTATCGAGACCAGAAACTTCTGGAGATCGGGGAAGGTACATCGGAGGTGCAGCGGATTGTTATATCACGGTATATCGGATGTTAGTTTTACCTAATATGAGCGTTTCAAATTTAAGGACATGGAATTTAGAAGTAAATTCAATGGTCTTGATTCATTTGAATCTTTAAAATTTGAAACCCGTTGGGATTGCCGATCTTACCACATCTACGGCGTCAGATGCAGTGCCGCATAGTTCACTATAGCGGAACAGCATCTTCCTGGTAGCTACGGCAACCTCGACAATCGCTCAAATTAGGTTTTAGACTTGTAGGTCTTTAGGTTGTAGCCTATTAGCGATAAACAGCCTACAGCCTAATAGTCTATAGCCTATCACGCTAAAATATAGGAGTGACCATGGAAAATGATGTCTTGTTGACGGAAGAAAAAAACGGCATATTGATTCTCACGCTGAATCGACCGAAAATCATGAATTCGCTCAATTTTAAGATGCTGCATGCGTTGAAGGCCCAGATCGAAGCTGTGCGTTTCAATACCGATATCCGGGTGGTTATTATTTCCGGTGCAGGTGAGAAGGCCTTTTGTGCCGGGGCGGATTTAAAAGAGCGGGTAACATTGTCACCCATTCAGGTAAAAGAATTCATCACCACTATCCGAAATTTGTTTACTGCCATCGAGGAGCTGAACAAGCCGGTCATTGCGGCCGTAAATGGTGTTGCGCTAGGGGGCGGGACTGAACTGGCGCTTGCCTGTGATATTCGTATCGCCGCTTCGACCGCAAGCATGGGGCTTACTGAGACGCGACTTGCCATAATACCCGGTGCCGGTGGAACACAAAGACTTCCAAGGTTGGTTGGAAAAGGAAAGGCCAAGGAACTCATTTTCATGGGGCAGCGTATTGATGCTGCAGAAGCCTTGAAAATCGGACTCGTCAATCAGGCCTGTCAACCGGAAGAGCTGTTGAATAAAGCCATTGCAATGGCAGAGACGATATGTGAAGCCGGCCCCATTGCTATCGAACAGGCCAAATATGCCATCAACTGTGGTCTGGAAACAGACCTTCATACCGGTCTGGCCATAGAATCGAATGCGTACTGGATCACCATCCCAACAGAAGATCGACTGGAAGGGCTGGCCGCTTTTCGTGAGAAACGTAAACCCGTCTATAAAGGGAAATAAAATCGTAGAGGAATTTGATAGAAGCTGCTGAAAGGCACAACTTCAATAACAAAAACACGAATCTTTGAAAGCATAAAATCTATCAATTTTTCGTGGTTTCGTACTTTTGTGTTTTCGTGATAAATAATTTATTACCTGAAATAGAAAGGAGCAAAAAAAATGACAGAATATGATTACTGGAAACTATTTCCAAGGATGCCCAGGAAAGTCACCATAGGCGACATCACCGTTCGAGACGGCTTTCAACATTTGGAAAAGTTTATTTCCACCCAGGCAAAGATATTTTATGCCGAAGAACTGATTTTTGCAGGATGTCGCAATATTGAAGTCACCAACCTGGGAAGTGCCTATCTGATGCCTCAGTTCAGTGATGCCGAGGAAGTACTGGCACACCTCAGAAGTGATCGATTCAAGAAACGTTGCGACAGGAAGGGTATCACCTATGAAGATATCTGCATCACTGCTGTAACCATCCGCGAAAAAGCTGTCGATCGTGCCATTGAGCTGAAACAGAAAGGTATCGGCCCGGACCGCATATTGATGATGGTATCCACGGAGGAAGAACATCACTTTGCCAACTCGGGAACGACCTTGCCTGCCTACTGGGCTGAAGCCGAGCGTTGTATCAAGAAATGTACGGATGCCGGAATTAAGATGTGCGGTACGGTCAGCACCATCTGGGGCAGCCCCATAGCAGGGGCCACTGACATGAAGGATGCTGTTGAATTTACCAAACGCTGGCTGGAGATTGGGGCATCTGATATCGAGCATGCGGACCATGACGGCAGTGCATCCGCACCGGATGTCTATAGGTATTTTTCGATGATACTGGATGAAATACCGAATACAGATCTGCACATTGCCCATTTCCATGAGACCAAGCGTGTTGCATCGGCCTCTGTGCTTGCAACGCTTCAGGCAGGCATTACGCAATTTGAAGGAACCCTGGGCGGAATGGGGGGGCAGCCTGCCAACTTTATGGATGACCGACCGGTGCCTGGAACCGGAGAGTATTATTATAACGACCCGCGTTATGTAGGACTCACCTGTTTGGAGGACATGCTGGTTCAGGTGGATGAAATGGGAATCGAACACGGCTATGATGTGGATCGGGTGCTATGGCTGGGCAGGCAGATCGAGCGAACAGTGGGTCAGCGCTTGCGCTCGGAAGCAGTCATTAATGGCCGGACGCTGAAGCAAGGCCATATGGAATTTTCTAGACCGGGATTGAAAAAGCTTAAAGAAAAATTTGGGGAGAAGCCCGGCCAGGCATTTCCTGAAGAATGGGCTGCCCAGGCGACGCTTCCTGAGTGAAAATTCATCAATGGGAAGAATTTGAAGCTTGATTGCTTACCAAAGCTGGCGTATTATGAGCATATTTTCATAATGAGTGCAAGGCAGGCAACGCCTTTGCTGTCTCGAACATCACCATGGCAAGGAATTTTATATGACCACCATTCTGTGCTATTCGCGAAATCGATCCACCAGCGTTGAACAACGCGATGATGAAACTCTGGTGTCGACGTGTACGCTTCAAGACACCCTTACCGAAGCATTTGTTCGGATTCATATACAGTTTCCTGAATTGAAGATTTTGCAGGCCCAAGGAGAATTCATTCGATCAGGACGGGATGAATGTGTTTGTATAGCAGAGGCACTCGAGAAAATTAAGGGTGTGCGAATAGGGGCGGGCATGAAAAAGATCATTCGGGGTCTTACGGGAGAGGTGACCACGTGCCAAGAATTGCCGCTCCTGATTGAAGAAGCCTGCCATGGTGTCATTCTGGCTTTTACAAAAGACGCCCTGGCCCTTGCTCCCAAAGGCGCCACGCCATCTACCGAGTTTTTCAGAAAAATGGTGCAGGAAAATATCCGGCTTTACAATCGCTGTGCGGCATTTGCGCCGCCCAGTCCCTTGGTGGAGGGCCTAGATCTATAAAGTAGGGTTTTAAGGGTAAGGGTCTGAGGGTGATACAAGGGTTCAAGGGTAGCTAAAGGCTATTAGCGGACAGCAACATCCTAGCGTTCCAGCAGACAAGGGTTCGAATGAAGATCTAAACAAAACCGGACAGATAGGCAGGAAATATCCTATGCTCAAGTTTCAGAGAAACAAACTGGTCAGCATTTTTCAGGACAACCCGGATGAGCTGCGGATACACGGCTTGCTGGATGATCATATCTTTGGACTTGAAATCGATGTGATGGTGCGGATGGACGATTTAACCATCCAGTTCATCGATGGAAAATGGAATCGGGAAGAGACACCCGAGTGTTCAAGAGCCATACCGTTTTTGCAGGAAGCCATGGGTTTCCGAATTGACAGCCAAGAACTCTCCCAGGAGATCAACAAGGTTATCAGTCGAAAATCATGTCCTCATTTTGCCAATCTGCTGTTGGAATGCTGCACGGCTGCACAAGAGGCGGTTCAAATCATAAAGTGGCAGGCAGCCAGGTCTGATCAAGCGGATCTCACGTTTGACGCATATGTTACGGGGTCTGAAACTGAGATAGCCAAAAAGCCACCCCCGCCATCGGAAACCATAGAGAATCGTGAGATCAAACCGGTACCCAAAAACAAAAAAAGACGCCTGCAGAACATAAAAGGTGGGTTTGTCATCGATCTGCATACCCATTCTTTTCCTGCTTCCCAGTGCAGTTCCATCAGCGTAGATGAACTGATTCAGGAAGCCAAAAGGATTCACCTGGATGCAATTTGTCTGACCGATCATAACCATGTGTGGGATAAGAAAACCATCGAAGATCTCAACCAAAAACATGGTTTCCTTGTTTTTGGGGGGAATGAAGTAACTACCGATCAGGGGGATATGCTTGTCTTTGGTATGCAGACCGATGTGAAAGGAATCATCAAGCTTGCCGATCTCTATAAAATGGTGGACGATATTGATGGGTTTTTGATAGCGGCCCATCCTTTCAGGGGCTTTTTGGTATTTAACGCCAGCCACATTGGATTGACGGTTGAAAAAGCCATGCAGCGATCCGCATATAAGCAGGTGCATGCCCTGGAGATTATGAACGGAAAAGTAACCGAGAAAGAAAATCGGTTTGCCGGAAAGGTTGCTGAAGGGCTGGGTCTTCCGGTCACCGGTGGCAGTGATGCCCATGAAATATCGGGCGTAGGGAAGTACGCCACCCGCTTTAAACATTCCATAGGAAACGAAAGGGAACTTGTCCAGGCACTTAAGAGCGGGGCATATGAACCCTGTACTTTTCGCAGAGAAGCCGGTTTTCAATAGCATCTGGTATGCAACGTTCATTGGGGAAAACAAAATGGCAGAGAAACAAGATTGGGAAAAAGTGGTACGAAGAATGGAGCAGTTGCTGCGGCTGAAATCCTTTCCCGTGGCTTTCAAAATGCTGGCCAAAAAAGAGGAACTGGAAGGGATACCGTTTCTTCGCCGAACCCAGCATAAATCAACCCTCTGCCAATTGATCACCCTGGTCAGAAATTTTGACTGGACAGTCGGGGCAGATCTGGATGATTTCCTGTTTGACGCGTGTCCTTCCATCCTGGGGCTTTGCGATAATCCAGAGATCTGCAAAGACGGCACCTTCAGGAGCATTGTCTGGGTCAAGACAAAAAAAGACGGCAAAAAATACGAGGCTTCCATACCCAGGCTTCCCCTGGGAAAATACGAAGCCGTGGCTATGGCACCCCTGGTCTACAAACCCTTTGAGCCGGATATTGTTCTCCTTTACGCCAACCCCGCCCAGATGATTCTGCTGATCAATGCTCTCCAGTTCGAAGATTACGAGGTCATGCAGTTCTTCTGTGTCGGGGAGTCCTCCTGTTCGGATGCCATTGCCCGCTGTTACGAATCGGGAAAACCCTCTCTGACGATACCCTGTTATGGAGAGCGTCGGTACGGCCACGCCCAGGATGAAGATCTGGTGATGGCCATACCCACGGCAATGATGACCAAGGCCCTGACCGGTCTGGAGACCCTTTACCGCAGAGGGGTGCGCTATCCCATCAGCTTTGCCGGTGCCGAGGGGGATGTGGGCCCCATGTTTCCAGCCAGTTATGCAGGTTTGAAAGATGTCTCGGAAAAACTGAAAGGCAACGGAAAGCATATGCTGCTGGGGGTTACGGGTGGTATTGCCAGCGGCAAGTCGTCGGTTTCCGACATGCTGTCGGCAATGGGTGCGCCACTCATCGATTTTGATCTTCTGGCACGACAGGTGGTGGAACCTGGAACCCAGGGCTATAAGGATATCGTGGACTATTTTGGGAAGCAGGTCCTTCAGGAGAACGGCGAACTGGACCGTAAAAAGCTGTCCGATGTTGTGTTCAACGATATGGAAAAGCGCAAAAAACTGGAAAGCTTTACCCACGCCTATATTTATGATGAATTTTTTAAGGGCATCGAACAGATCACCAAAGAGCAGCCCGATGCTATAATCCAGGTGTCGGTGCCACTTCTCATCGAACTGAATCTACAATTTCTCTTTGACAAACTGCTGGTGGTACATGTAAAGTCGCAAACCCAGGCGACAAGGCTTGCCGCCCGTGACGGAATCACCAAAGCGGAGGCTGAAAATATAATGAAATCCCAACTTCCCATTGATGAAAAAGCGAGCTATGCTGATTTTGTGATAGACAATGAAGGAACATTGGAGGATACCAAGAGGCAGGTTAAAGCGGTATGGGAATCGATCAATAAAATACGGAAAAAATAATTTTCCCGG
This sequence comes from uncultured delta proteobacterium, assembly GCA_963842925.1. Lineage (GTDB taxonomy): Bacteria > Desulfobacterota > Desulfobacteria > Desulfobacterales > B30-G6 > B30-G6. The sequence goes on along the minus strand of CAWJIL010000010.1, from coordinate 1,441 downwards.
CAATATGTGTGGCCATGCTGTTTCGATATTTTATTGTTGTGAACGTTTTGATCACTTTTCTTTTGCCTTCATTTGCCGATGCAAACCTTAAAACGTTTATCAAAGAGCACACCTATCATGCCAGCGAAATTGACAGTAAGCTTCCTGTCGGGTTAATGCGCTTGTACAGGTGAAACGACTGCTTCTCGAAGAGATCGGGACCTATCTTGTGAGCCGTACTGTCGTTAAGAGCGCTCAAGTTGCCAAAGATGAGATCACTATCCTTACGGCCGGGATCGTCAAAACACGGATTGAAAAGGAAACGTGGGGGATGGAAAGCAATACTGGCTCAGGGCAGAAACTCAAGTCGATCCGGATGATGCTATGAACGATGGTTTCTTGTATCGGGATGTTCCTGCCCTCGGGCCCAGACTGTTTCGACTTGGCCTGGCTACCAACTATGGTGTTAAAGGAGTAGATTTAGAATGGGCGCTTGAGCAGGGTGTAAATTATGTATTTTGGACGCCCAAAGCACGACAAATAACCCCTTCTCTCAAATTAGCTTTAAAGCGTGATCGGGAATCTCTCATTCTGGCTTGTGGACCGACCATTGGATATTTTGGAGGGGGTGTCAGGCGTACTTGTGAGCGATTGCTCAAGAAACTCGGCACGGACTATCTTGATATATTTCAGCTTTTCTGGCTGGGGCGCACGAGTGCCTGGACGCCGTCCACAGTTGACGCGCTGGTTTCTCTTCGGGAAGCAGGTAAGGTTCGTGCCATCGGCGTGAGCATTCACGACCGGAAAAGGGCTGGAAAGCTCGCCCAGAATTCTCCATTGGATATGCTGATGGTTCGTTATAACGCAGCGCATACAGGTGCCGAGCAGGACATTTTTCCCCATATCGCTGAACGTAAACCAACCATTGTCGCCTATACAGCCACGCGATGGCGCGGTCTGCTTAAGCGTCCAAAAGGGTGGAGCGGCCCTGTCATGACCGCATCTGATTGTTATCGTTTCTGTCTTTCCAACCCCCATGTTGACATCGTTCTTACGGGCCCAAAAAACCGTCAACAACTCCAGGAGAATTTAGATAATCTTCGTGAAAAAGGCCCCTTGTCAGAGGAAGAAAACGACTGGATCAGGGATTTTGGGCAGATTGTTCATAGGGAAAGCTCGCGATTTACCTTCCGGTTTTAGTAATCCAACGTGAACTTCTTTTTAATTTGGTTGTGAATGATATCACGAAAACCAACAAACTGAAAAAACAAGCCAGCGCAGATATGTACATGATTTCTGTAGAGGTAGTCAGGTAGAACTATGTAGATATCACGACTGTGATCTAAGTTGTTTGACTCTCCGAAACCTTTCTCTAACCTGCTTGTCATCCTTTAGGTAAGGATTTGATAAACTAACCCACAACTCGATGATCGCTTCTTCGTACTTCCATACTTTGCCCTGT
>CAWJIL010000009.1:0-147916 GCA_963842925.1 uncultured delta proteobacterium | reverse complement strand
GGTCTTTGACATTGCCAGGATTGTGGGGGCTATGGGAGCGCAGGTGGAGACAAGCGACCCCTTTGACGTCGAGGGTACCCAGCAGAAAATTTTGGGTTTGTTGGAAAAAGGCGGCGTGAACGTGCTCATTCTCAAACAAAGCTGTGCCTTGTCCCCCGAGAAGAAGGGCAGGAAAATGTACCAGCTGAATTTGGACGCAGCTGTTTGCCTGGGTGAAAACTGCGGCTGTAACCGGTTGTGCACACGCGTATTCAAATGCCCGGGACTCAAATGGAATCCAAACACCAAAACCGCCGAAATCGACGATGTCATCTGTTCGAGAAAAACCAGTATCGATGAAATCCCTAGTTTTATAATGTACTTAAAGGTGATATGAGCTTAGTAGGGCCAAGACCACTTCCTGTAAGAGACTATAATGGTTTTAGTCAGGATTGGCATCGACGGCGTTTCAGCGTCCGTCCCGGCATCACTTGCCTCTGGCAAATTAATGGTCGCAGTTCGGTTACTTTTGAAAAATGGATGAATCTGGATATGGAATATATAGATCAATGGTCTCTAATGCTCGACTTCAGAATCTTGCTAAGAACAATTCCGGCGGTTTTCGAGGGATCTGGGGCGTCTTGATGAATTGAGTTGAATCACGAAGGTTTTTGGTTAAAGCGAAGCGTTCCTCCAACCGCCAAAGTGAGAAGGATGAGGGAAGACGGACGAAAGAGAACAAACTGGATCAGAAATATAGCTTCTGAACCCTTAGGAAAACTTCCCATTCCTAAACTGCTGCAACCTATAAAAAAGACGCAATATGAACTCAACAGCATTCAGGCTCTTCTTGTTCCGGACAGGTTTTTGCCCGTTAAATAGCGCCTCATTGTATATATGTTATTTTAATCTCCAGAGAGTCTTCGGCCGAAAAAAATACGCAGTGTTTCTATAATCCAGATTGACCGCCGACCTGAATCGCAGCACTTTAAAGCAGATATACTGTTTTTAGCAATAGGTTTCAATTGAATAGCAACAACCCCAAAAAAGCCACTGATTTATTCTATTTAGGGGCCCTCCCGTCCCCCTCTGATGGTAGAACCGCAGCTTGGCCATTGCGTCTGACCAACACGATCTCTGGCTTGTTCTCAACTCCAACCCTGCGCAAAGGCGGTTTAACACTGATAAACCAGGGGGTTGTAAGCGCATCCAATTTTTTGACCGGCGTATTGATTGGCCGCTTCTGCACCAAGGAAGAGTTCGGGCTCTACATGCTCGGATTCAGCATTGTCTTGCTATTGATGGATTTACAGAGCTCGCTCATCTCAACGCCTTACATGGTATTCAGCCCACGCCTTCGAGAAACTCTCTTAAAATCTATAACGGCAGTTCACTGGCCCACCAAATTGTTCTTACGATCTTAGTGGTACTTGTGCTTGTAACGGTGGGCGTCTTGCTTTCATTTGGCACTGGCCCGGAAGGCCTGGCGCCGATTGTCTGGGCACTTTCTGTGGTGATAGTCTTCATACTGTTCAGGGAGTTTGTACGCAGAATATGTTTTGCCAGCCTTCGTATGGAAGCCGCACTCCTATTCGACTCATGCGTCGCTGCCTTGCAATTAATTGGTCTGTTCGGCCTTGCCAAGTTAGGCCTCCTTTCCGCAACCAGGGCATATTGGATAATTGGTTTTGCCTGCGGAGGTGCAGGGATGGTTTGGTTTTTTTTAAACCGTTCCCAATTCAACCTCCAGATAGACCAAGTCATTTCTGACTTTAAAAACAACTGGAGGTTGGGAAGTGGGTTTTCGCGAGCGGATCCTTTGGGCCATAAGCATGAACCTATACCCCTGGTTTCTGGCTTTTTTTCACGGTACCTCATCCGCAGGTGACTGGGCTGCATGCCTGGGTGTCATCGCCTTGGCAAACGTCCCCTTGACTGGAATACAAAATTTTCTCGGCCCCAAGATAGCCAATGTCTATGTGGAAGGCGGCACAGTCACTCTGCGCCGTTTTGTTTTCAAAACCAGCCTTTTTTTATTGATTGTAATGAGCTTTTTGGCCTGTACACTTTTTATTGCAGGCGATATCTTATTGAGCCTATTTTATGGTGCCAAGTATACAGGGAATGGCATGGTAGTTATGGTTTTATCACTGGGCCTTGTTGCTGCAAGTGTTGCATTTCCTTTCTCTCGCGCGCTTTTTGTAATGGAACGGGCAGACATTGACTTTAAGGTGAATTTTGTTTCCTCGTTTATTCTCTTTGCGCTCGGGATTTGGCTGGTAAGGTCTCTTCGGCCGCTTGGTGCGGCAACAGGGTTATTGCTGGCTAATGTTGCTGGATCAGGTGTAAGGTGTGCTGCATTCGTTGCCATCAGCCGCCAGTCTTGAGGGTGCATCCTGATAAACAGAATCGGTATGTGAACGTCTGGTTCGGTTCCCCTGCAGCAATCTCGATTGGCTGCGTGATTTTTTCTCTTGGGAACATCTGTCGAGAGATTTTCGATATACCAAACACTGATCAAAATGTTTAAATTCAGCCGATTGGTTTAATGATGGCCCAATTTTTTCAAAAGCAACAAGCTCGAAACGCCTCAAGTGTCGCTTTCTGGCTTTTCTTAATTGTAACTTGGTTTCTTTCTTTTATTTCCCAACATGACATTTATTTCTCAGTCAACGGCGCCAACGAAACGTTCGAGCAGCTTTCAAACCAAGCTGCTGAAGGTCAGATAGTTCGCAGAGTGGCATTGCCGCTGCTCGCGGTTTATGGGCTCGCAATTTTGGCCTCTTACGGCCGCCGGAGGATACAGATCAACGGGATAATTGGATGGACAATGCTGGTATTGTTCATCTGGATGCTTGCCAGTCTCTCATGGAGCGTTAACCAAGTTCTTACAATTCGTCGTCTGGTTGCTTTTGCCTGTATGATGCTCTCGGCACTCGGCACGGCAGTCATTGCCTTCGAACGCCTACCTACATTTGTGATCACGTTCTGTGGCCTAAACTTTTTAGTAGGGTTGCTATCTGAGATCGCCTTGGGTACCTTCCTGTCCAGTACTGCAGGATATCGTTTCGGCGGAACACTCCACCCCAATTTGCAGGGCTTCAATCTCAGCCTCTTGATTCTCGGTTTCTTGTGGTTACAATGGGACAAAGATGGTAAACAACGCTTTCTATTACTGTTCGGCCTTCTCATCGCCACGATCTTTCTGCTGTTAACACAGTCGCGTACTGCTCTGGGGGCGGTTGTATTGGCTTTTCTATTTTCCCTATGCATCTATAAAGTGCGCAGGCGCGGCGTGGGCTCTTTAGTTCCTCCAATAGCCGCCGCAACCCTGTTTACAAGCGTAGTGCTAAGCTTGGCACTTTTAAGCCCTGATATATCACTGTCCCGTTTGACACGGGAGACCATCATGAGGGAGCGAGATAAGGGTAATCCCTTTGCACTTACCGGTCGTGTATACCTGTGGCCGATCGTGCTTGAGTATGCAGGCGAGCGGCCTATTCTTGGATATGGACATGATGCGTTCTGGTCCCCTGAACGGATTGAAGAGATCTCCATGCGTCAAAATTGGGCAGTTGGCTCAGCACACAACGGCTATCTCGAGATGCTTGTAAATCTGGGAGTGGTGGACTTTTGCTTTATTCAATTACTATTGTATGCGGTACAGTGACGTATATCCGACGTTTTCTGGAGGGAAACAACGCCGCTTATGGGCTAGGCTCGGCCATTATGGTGTTGGGAGCGCTCCACAATTCATTGGAATCTATAAATACAATACCTATTTTCAGTGAATACTTATTATTCGCCCTATTGTTTCGTGCGGGCTTTTTGTCGAGCCCTCACCACAAGAAATGAATCGCATTGGCCGGGTGTTTTTCTGCCAGCAGTGGCTTTATAATAAGTTACTTTACCAGGGAATAGCGCCGGTTATCACTTGGAGTATATTGCCAAGACATCGGTTCTAAAACGCCCCACCATCTGACGATACGTAGAGTTTGGACCAACAGCAATTATACCGAGAGTTGTGCTCAAATTAAAGGACTATGACTGACCGTCCAAATGTTCTTATTTTAACACCAGAATTTCCCTATCCTCCGAATGACGGAATGCGTCTTCGAATGTCACAGGCAATTCATTCCATATCTGTCATCGCGGATATAACTCTGATCAGTTTTATCGATTTCGATGTTGGTTATCCTGAACTCCCGCCATACGATAAATTACAAACGTTAATGGGTGTCAACTTTATAGTTAGAGTGGAAAAACCTCGCCATACTAAACTAAAACGGATAATCGAGAAAGCATACTTCTATTTCGCACCGCGGCAGAACGCACCAACCAGAGCCGTGAATTTTCGAAAATGTTAAAACAAACCTTGTCAAGAACCAAATTCGATTATTGTCTTATCTTAGGTGCCTCAAGGCTACTTGGTTATCTTAGTGAGCTCAAGGATATCCGGGTAGGGGCTGACCTGTGTGATGATTTTTTTGCTTTCTATTCTAACTGTGCCTCAATTGCCAAGTCAGTTCTAGAGCAACTCTATTATAAAACGCAAGGATATCTATTTCGGTTCTCACTAAGAGGGATGGCTTTGTTGACGAGTTCATTTTTATTTCTATCAAAGATGCTGATTGTATGGCGAGAGTAGGCTGTGACAGATGGCGGGTAATTCCTACGTATGTGGATGACCTCTATTTCCAAACAGACATGCATTTGAGTCGACCAAAAAACAAACTACTGTTTGTCGGATCCATGACTTCAGAAGAAACAGAGATGCCGTGCATTACTTTTGCAATAGAATACTGCCTATCGTTCACAGCAGGCGTCCTGACATCATATTTCGTGTTGTTGGAAAACTGGGCGGGAGTCTCAAGTTCTCTAATAATCATAAAAAAGTAGAAACGGTGGACTACGTGGAAGACCTTTCCGCCGAATACGACTCGTGTACTATTTTTGTTTGTCCACTACGCTCAGGGGTCTCGAGTAAAGAATAAAGTACTTCAAGCTATGGCGTCTGGCTGCGCCATTGTAACGACAAGTTTTGGCGCGGAGGGTATCGGGTGCAAGCACGGCAAAGAGGTTATTATATCCAATAATCCAGATACATTCGCCAGAGAAATCCTAACTTTGCTGAAAATTCCATCAGCCCGTGAATTTCTCGGCAAGAACGCCCGAAAATTCACTATGAAACGGTTTTCTCGGAAGTCAATCGCCAATGTCTGGTGTCAACTCCCTCTCTCTTGATCGGTAAAGAGCGTTTAGATCAAACAATACTATAATACTTTTGTTAGAGATATGATTTAATGGTAATGACGTTAAAAAGACCAAAAATAGTCATTGTTGGCAAAAGCCCACCCGACCCTGGTGGGTTTCAGCGGTAACCGAGACGATACTGACCTCAGCACATATAAATAGAGAATATTGTCTTGAAGTCTTCAGTACAACAAATAATGGTCCTTTTGAAGAATCTGGAAAGACACACATTAAACTTTCCTACATCCTTCGGAGATTGCGGTTGCTCATAAAATTAGTAAACATTATATCAATAAAACGACCATCAATAGTACATTACCACACTAATGGAGATCTCTCTTTTATAAGTGACTCACTTAACTTATTATTCCTTAAATTGCTTCAATCACATGTGTTATTTCATTATCACACCGACCCTAATAGCTCTTACACCATTTTTCCGCCTGCTGATCCTCGAGTTTTCCAGCTTTTCTTTTTCAGCAAGTTATAAAGCGCACCGCTCTGTTTCTCTTGGTAAGTAAGCGACATCGAGACTTATGTGACGCTTTACCTGGTATTCCAAGGGAAAAGGTTCAATACCTATACAATTCCATTCCGCGAGGGTTAGCTGATAAGGGTCAAGTTACAAATAAAAGGGACACAAAATCGAAATTAGAAATTCTCTTTTTGGGAAGGCTGAGCAAAGAGAAAGGCTTTGATGATGCTCGTAAAATTGGCCCAACGCTGCTCTGAAGCAGAGTTGAATGTTAGATCTCAACGGTTGCAGGGATCGCCAATCTGCTGCTGAGGAAAAGCTCATAAGTCGGCTCTGATGTAATCAATGGGCTGGGAAACCTACAACTTGTTGGACAGGTTTTCGATGAAAGGAAATTAGAACTTCTCTGCCGCGCAGATATTTTAATTTTACCATCGATATATGAAGCCTTTAGCATAGTAATATTAGAAGCAACTAGCTTTTGGTGCACCTTCCTTAGTTTACGATATCGGAGCCAATAAAGAGATCATTCTTCATCGTAAGACTGGACTAATCGCGCGTGCTGGTTCCATTGATGATTCCTTACCATGCCATACTTGATGTATACCACAACAGAAACTTTTGTCGACAATTAGGATATGACGCTAGACAACGCTTTCATGACTTGTTCAGCCCTGATCTTTTTGAAAATCAACTTTTAAAATATTACCGATGCATATTGAGGGGTTAGTGTATGGCTCAATACAGAGCAGATAATGCGATGAATTATGCGGCATTAACCACAAAAAAGCCGTAATCATAGGCGAATTATTCATTTTGTTGATCCGCACTTGGTCTTTCTAAAAGAACTCTCTGCCTAATTCTACCATTCATGAATTGGAATAGAATCTATTTTCTGATGATGAACTTCTGTTATTGTCAACCGCTATTGTAATAAAGAATAATATGTTCAATGTACAAAGTACAGCAAGTAGAGTAGAAAAGGCTCAACTAAAGTTTATTAAGTGGCTTTCAAACTACGGGTTTGACAGCTACGACCAGTATGATTTGTGGGCTACACCATATGGCATTTGGTCAAAGGGACTGTATTACAAGTATGGATTCAAAGCAGTCTTTCCAGTTGTCCCTCTTGCCCTTATGGACTGGCTTGTACCATCCATCCCGCAATCTGCGCGCTCTAAAACGCGCTTTCCTATCGCAGACTCCCATTATATTATGGGATTTCTTGCAATGTATAGCGCTACCCGTGATACGAAATACCTTGATAAGGCTAAAGAGATAGGTAGGCATTTATTGGATACGAGTGTGCCTGGATATTCCGGTTACTGCTGGGGGTACCCCTTTGACTGGCAAACTAAGCGAGGTTTGGTCAAAAGCGGTACGCCACTCATCACTACAACACCTTATGCGTTCTACGCCTTCGTTGGACTATATGAGGCAACCGACACAGCTCGTTACATGGAAGTGGCCCGTTCTATCGCTCAATTTGTAGCAAATGATATCCAGGACACTCCCGTGGATTCCGGATCAGCTGCCAGTTACACACCATTTGATTTTACGCACGTCATAAATGCCAGCGCATACAGGGCCGCATGCCTGATGATTGCTTATCAAATATTTGGTGAAGACCAATATCGGGAGATAGCTGAGAAGAACACCAGTTTTGTTATTGCGAAACAGCGTTCTAATGGTTCCTGGTATTATTCTGGAAATGACGAAAACGATGCATTTGTGGATCATATACATACCTGTTTTGTCTTGAAAGGGCTTTACCAGATTTACAGAGTAACAGGTGACACTAAGGTGCTTGAGACAGTAGAGAGAGGTTTCGACTATTATCGAAAAAACCTTTTTGACAATGAGGAGAGACCAAAGACATTTTCAGAGACTAAGAATAAACAGTTCAAGATTGTTGAACTCTACGATTATGCTGAAGCGATCAATCTCTTTCTATTAATTGGATCCTCTATTGATACCAATGGAATGAAGCACCGGCTTGTATCTGATTTGCTCAATGGCTGGCAGACTGCTGAAGGTTTTTTTGTGTCGAGGATTTCTACAGGTTATTTAAGGAATAAGATCCCATATCACCGCTGGGACAATCTCAAATTTTTCGATCACTCGCTTTGTATTACAATGAGATAAAAAACTTTTCTTAAAAATCTGCATCTATGGAGAAAGAAAATAAAAACTCGCTTATTTGTTCATTGGGTACATTGAAATGTACTCGCTATTTTCAATTGCACTGCTTGCTTCACTATTGTGGTGCTCGGACCAACCTGGAAGGCCTTTAAATGTGCGGAATAGTTGGTTTTATAAACCTGAATTGCGCTGATGAAATCAATCCACTCCTACTCGATCGTATGTGCCGTTCAATCACGCATCGAGGGCCGGATGATGAAGGTGCCTATATAGATGAAGGCTTTGTTGGTATGGCTATGCGACGCCTTAGCATCATCGATCTTGCTGGAGGGCATCAGCCCATCGCGAATGAAGATGGGACGGTCTGGGTTGTTTACAATGGGGAAATTTATAACTTCAAAGAGTTGATGGATGATTTGACTAAACGCGGCCATAAATTTCTTACACGCTCTGACACAGAGGTTATCGTACATGCTTATGAGGAATATGGACTAGATTGTTTGCAGCGATTCAATGGCATGTTTGCGATTGCTCTCTGGGATAAGCGACAAAAGCGGTTACTACTTGCCCGGGATCCTTTTGGGATCAAACCCTTGTATATCAAGGAGGGGACACGACGTTTGTTTTTCGGGTCCGAAATCAAATCGTTTATGGCCGACCCCACATTTCGTTGTGAAGTAGATCTAGTTTCTCTGGACGCTTATTTGACGTTTGAGTTCGTACCCTCTCCCGGTACAATCTTTAAGGGTGTTCAAAAGCTTCGCCCAGGTCACGCTGTTCTCATTGAAAAAGGGCAGGTACAGCATTTTCCTTTTATAGATCAAGATGGCATATGCCCTGGGACCCCTTCCGAGGGGGAAGCATTAGAAGCTTTGAGGAGTGAGCTCGTAAAGGCCGTAAAACGTCACATGATAAGTGATGTTCCGGTAGGGGCGCTAATGAGTGGCGGCTTGGATTCGGCTACCGTAGTAGCTATCATGCAGGAAGTAACAGGACGGCAAATTAAATCTTTCACCGTTGGGTTCGAGGGTGAGTTCGATAAAAACGAATTAGTTGCGGCACAAAGAACGGCATCCATTCTCGGGACAGAGCATCACCAGGTCGTGCTGAGCGCCAAAAAATGCATGGAAGTCTTTCCAAAAGTGATGTGGCACATGGATGAGCCTATAGCCACGCCATCCGCCCTTGCAATGTTCTACGTCAGCCAATTGGCTAGTGAGCATGTGAAAGTCGTTCTTACAGGACAGGGGGCAGATGAGCCTTGGGCCGGCTATAGGCGATACAGAGGAGAAAAGTGGGGTGAATGGTACCGTCGCATTCCTGGATTCGTACGGCATCATGCGGTAGCCCCTCTTGTGTCAATTCTGCCTAGAGGTGAAGCAATCAAACGCGCCGTATACGCACTGGACAATGATGACCCGGTGGATCGCTTCACCGGAGTGTATACTGTCTTCACGCAGGAGATGAAACAAAAACTTTACCGAAATAATCTCTTCGAAAGCAGTGTATCAACACTACCGCGGGACTCAGTGCACTACTGGCAAAAGAATGTGGAGAGTCTTGTGCCACTAGCTCAACAGTTATATGTGGAGACACGGCTTTCCCTCTCCGATAACTGGCTTATTTACGGAGATAAGATGTCAATGGCGGCCTCTCTCGAGGCCAGGGTCCCACTCCTTGATTTGGAATTGATGAAATTTGTGGAGAATTTACCGGTAGACCTTCGGCTGAAGGGCTGGAGTGGTCATAAATACCTTTTTAGAAAGGCGATCAGACATTGGTTGCCGGATGAGATTTTGAGAAGACCAAAGATAGGCTTTAAAACTCCAGTTGATCAATGGTTTCAGCGCGAGATGTACCAAGTGGTTCGGGATAGGATTTGCAGCCCCGACTCTGCATGTGCACGATTTTTTAACATTGGATATATTAACGATCTGGTCGAACTTCATAAAGATCGAAAGAAAGATTACACAAGGCATCTGTTCAGCCTTTTGGCATTCGAAGTTTGGCATGATCAGTTCAAATCACGGATGGGGAATAAAGAGGAAGGGATTTCTGGATGAGAGTAAGCGTATTCGGTTTGGGCTATGTCGGTTCGGTAACAGCAGCATGCCTTGCTTGCGAAGGCCACCAGGTTATCGGTGTCGATACGATGGAGACAAAGGTCGACATGATCAATGAGGGCTCCTCACCCGTTATCGAGAAAGATCTTGACGAACTGACTAAAAAAGCGGTTGGTGATGGTTTTTTAAGAGCTACAACAAACGCCCACGAGGCGATTGAAGGAACTGAGCTTTCACTGATCTGCGTAGGCACGCCCAGTCAGCTTAACGGCAACCTGGACACACGATTCGTTCGAAGGGTCTGCGAGCAGATCGGAAAGCTCTCAGATACAAGACATCCTTCCACGTGGTGGTCGTTCGCAGTACGATGTTGCCGGGCACGATGCACAAGATCGTTATTCCGGTTCTGCAAGAGATCTCGGGAAAGAGGACCGAGGTGGAATTCGGTGTTTGCATCAACCCCGAATTCATGCGAGAGGGAAGCTCAGTTTACGACTACTATCATCCTCCCAAAATCGTTATTGGTGCGACAGATCAGCACACTGGCGACTTTCTCGCTGACCTTTATACGAACCTGAATGCCCCCTGATTCGCACCTCTTTAGAAGCCGCTGAAATGATCAAGTACACTGATAACGCCTGGCATGCGCTCAAAACAGGCTTCGCTAACGAAATCGGTAATATATGCAAAGAACTTGGGATAGATGGACATGAGGTAATGAACATTTTTTGCCGGGACGCCAAATTGAACATATCGGCTGCCTACCTTAAGCCCGGTTTTGCATTTGGGGGCTCATGCCTGCCCAAAGACCTCCGTGCACTCACCTACAAGGCACGCACGCTCGATTTGAATCTACCTATTCTCAATGCAGTCCTGCTAAGCAATAGTTACCAAATCGAGAAAGGCATCAAGATGATCTTGGAAAAGGGTCACAAGCAAGTTGGGATCCTAGGCTTCAGTTTCAAGGCCGGGACAGATGATCTCCGCGAGAGCCCGATGATCGAGTTGATCGAGAGGCTCTCAGGAAAGGGATATGATCTGCGGTTGTTTGACCGCAATGTGAAAATAGCCAGTTTGATGGGAGCTAATCGAGATTACATTCTCAATTCTATTCCGCATATCTCCAGGCTCATGGTTGGGTCAATTGATGAGGTTCTGGCTCACGGCAAAACGATAGTTATCGGAAACGGAGCTACGGAGTTCCGTTCGATTTTCGAGCGCCTTCGGCAGGATCAAGTTGTTGTAGATCTTGTGCGAATCGGCTCCATGTGCAGCGATCAGGGCAAATATGATGGCATATGCTGGTGAACCAAAACGGATCCTGATTATCGTCGAAAATCTACCCGTTCCATTCGATCGCAGAGTGTGGATGGAAGCAACGACGTTGAAGAAAGCAGGATATGAAGTATCGGTTATTTCTCCTAAGGGCAAGGGTTTCACAAAAAGCTTCGAGGTGCTTGAAGGGATATTCATTTACCGCCACTATCTACCCCCGGAGCGTAGTTCATCAATGGGCTACATCCGAGAGTATGCAGCGGCATTGTGGCACGAGTGGCGCCTGGCTCGCAGAGTGTGGCATGAACACGGCTTCGAGGTTATTCACGCCTGCAATCCGCCTGATCTGATCTTCTTGGTGGCGATATGGTTCAAAGCCTTTCACTGCACCAAGTTCCTGTTTGATCACCACGATCTAAATCCGGAACTCTATGAATCCAAATTTGAACGACGGGGTTTTTTCTACAAAGCTTTAAAGCTTGCCGAGCGTTGCACCTTTTGGCTTGCGGACACAGTGATCAGCACTAATGAATCGTACAGGGAAGTTGCAATTCGTAGAGGTGGGAAAACTCCTGAACATGTTTTTGTCGTGAGAAGCGGCCCTGATCTTGGAAGATTCAATGCCGTGCCTCCCAAGTTGGCCTACAAGAACGAACGGCAACTTCTCGTGGGCTACCTGGGCGTCATGGGAGAATTCGATGGTGTGCATCACCTAGTTGAGGCGGCGCATGAAATCGTTCACAAGAATGGACGTCGGGACATTCAGTTTTGCTTTATTGGTGATGGGCCAACAAGGAAGTCTCTGATCGCACTTGCCCGTGAGAGGAGCATATCCGAATTCTGCGACTTTACAGGCCGGGTCCCCGATGCTGAAATGATTGAACGGCTTTCCTCATGTGATGTGTGTGTCGCTCCTGATCCGCTCAACCCGTTGAATGATAAATCCACTATGAACAAAATACTGGAGTACATGGCATTGAAAAAAGCTGTCGTTCAGTACAACTTAGTAGAGGGCAGACGCTCTGCAGGTGGTGCTTCGCTCTATGCAAAGCCCAATAACGTACCAGAGCTTGCATCCAAGATCCTGTACCTTTTGGACAATCCGGGCCTGAGAGATAAGATGGGAGAGATGGGTAGAAAGCGTATGGAGAGCAAATTAGAGTGGAGACACCAGGCGCCTGTGCTTTTAAAGGTGTATGAAGGGCTCTACTCTAAGCTGAATGACACCAAAAAAAGTACCCATCATAATAGGTGCGCACTATTGTCCCTATTTCGGCCTCGAAAACGATCCGTTTGAGTGTGACCGCATATCAAATCTTATCGCTGCCTCCAATGCCGTCATTCTTTTTTTTGGATTAGGCGTCCCTAAGCAGGAGAAATGGATATACGAGTTTGGACCCGCATGCAAGGTTAAGGTTGCCATCGGTGTGGGAGTGAGTTTAAGCTTCATATCGGGGAGAAATCGGAGGAGCACCGCTATCGATGCAAAGGAACGGGATGGAATGGCTCTGGAGCTTTTTTCGGAAACAAAGAGGCGATTTACATAATTGAAGATTTGCCTTTCATATGGATAGTAGCCAAGGCCGGTTGTAAAATTGGCAGTCCTGACAGCGAATTGAATAAAGGGGCACACTTGGATTAATTGTCATCTTGATCATCCTGCTTGAGGGCTTCATTCTGCAGGGGCGCCGATAATCAGCAACTTCCATTTGGCTCTTTGCGAGATGAAAGTGACTATTAATAGGATCAAAGTCTCACTTAATTGACCATCTAAACCCAGAAGGCCGCGGTAACGGCGAGGCCACAAATTCATAGGCGCCGATTTCAGGAATACTGGAAACAGGATTTCCCACACAGTCAACCGTTAGCCCTACATTCGTTCCAGCGTCGATAGCGAGGGAGCCTGCCTTGAGGCGAAAATCATTTTCTGAGGTATTGACAAATTCAGGATCGGATTCAATCGAGTGGGTTGTACCCCCATAAGCAGCTTCCCAAGCTGCATAAGTAGATTTATACACATTGACTCCCCATTCGACGAAATTGGGAGACTCGGCACCCATGGAATTGTGCTCATAGATGTTTCCGGTTCCACTCGAGCCGTTATTTTCTCCTCCCCACTTAGCTATAAGCTGATAGTTAATGTTACCAGCAGCGATGTTGTTTTTAAAAACATTATTTTGGATGTATATGCCATCCTGAGCCCAACCGCCTGCGGAATATATGCCTGCCACAGTATTTCCGTAAAGAGTGTTGTTGTAAAAATCATTATACTGCACAGGATGAGCGCCACCATCACCATCTCCATCTGCATCAACTCTAAGTCCATACACACCGTTATTATATGAAATGTTGTAATAAAACTTTGCGTATTGAGACTTTTCACAGAATAGACCGCTTGCGGCGTTATTATATGTCTTATTGTATCGAACAGTAGTCCCATGTCCTGCAGCACACCAGTTAGTATCAATCCATATACCAAAACCTTTATTTACTGGATCAGGTTTATAACCATCATCCCTTATACCGGCATAAGAAACTTCGCAATTTTCATATATATTGTCCTGGTTATCTGAACCAAAACTGCCAAAACCAGCAGCCCACTTGAGTGCGTACCATCCAGTGTCGTCGTAGGCATAGCTTATTATGCAATCACGATAGCTATAGAGCATCTTCTTAGAGTCCATCGCTGTTGGTTTGTGAGTGTATATCCATGCCCCCCAGCGTGTGAGCTATAACAATCTTCTAATAGTATATCAGTAATAGTGTTACCAGCTTGTGGCGTATAATTGTATAGCCTGGAATTCATTACGACCATATTAGTCAAGATGTTATGACTTTGATTGCCGACAAAATAGAAACCGTAATGATTTGAATTTCTAATTTCCAGGGAATTAAAATTGAGATAACTCTTGCCATTTGTGCTGATTCCTATATTTCTTTTTGCCGCCTCGATTGAAGCATAATGACTGCTCGGATTAGACGGAGAATATATGTAGAGAATACCCGCGCTCCAAAACCAGCAATAATTATTGGAAAGTTGGTCGACAGAGGGTTGCTGATAACCGTATTGGTTGCCATTGAACATGACTACATAGGGGTGAGTAGATACAGCCGCCTGCCAGACATTTGTGGAAAAAGCACTCCACGAAATCACTAAATTAGATGCATTGATAACTGGATTTGCTCCATACCCATATGCCCCAAAGATGATCGGATTGCCAGACGTGCCGCTCGAAGGGACTGTCAGCTGTTCCCGCCAAGTGCGTCCCCGTTTAAACAAAATCTGATCCCCTGGGTTGAACATGGAGGAATTGACTTTGGTGATGGTTTTCCAAGAAGCTAATTCGGAGGTACCATTATTATCATCATTCCCACTTGTGGCATCCACATAATAGGTTGTGGCACAACTTGTAGAGGACATGACCAGAACAGCCAAAATAGCAAATAAGGTTAAGATAAAGAGTGGTTTTATTAGTTTCATCCTAATTCCTTATATACCTTGATGAAATTGGTTTGATTTGTTTAATTGGTTGGAATTGGTTTCGTTTGTTAATTTTAAGAGATCCTGACATCGATATAAGACTATAGCTTAAAAAGACTGAAAGCAGCAGTATAAAAAAAAATTGGTAAAAAGCCGAATTTCAAAAGCCTCCAACTCATTCCCAGAAGCGGCAACAGGCTCCATCAGCGCCAACTTACAGCCGTAGCAATAAAGCAGCCGCTGCCAACACTACTATCATCATTAGATGAAGTTGTGACTATGGATGTTGAATAAGAAGCAATACCAAGCCCTGAGGGATCGATGATTATCCCGTTTTCTGTGCCGTCCCCATCACCAAAACCCCCATCCTTAAGCTCCAGAGTAACAGACCTTCTATCCTCACTCAATGTAGCATGATCTGAATAATCCTGCCATCCATTTATCACATCATATTTATACCACCTGGCCCCAATCGGTAGCCTCCCCGGAAAGATAAACAATCACCCTGGCAGTATCCCCGGCGTTTTCGACCCTTATTTTGAAACTGATAGTATCAAACGGCATCTCATCCGGTCTGTTCCCGGTTTCAGAAATATCATATGGATCAATAGACTTTATCGACTCAATAGACACAACGTTTGTGGAAATCTTGACCCCCATCTTGCGCATCTTGAGCCACGGTATTAATACATTTAATATCATCCTGATAGATATCAGGGGTTCCGTCCTCGTCCAAGTCAACTGTGTCATCCACTTCTTGATCATCAGGAATGCCGTTTTCATCCATATCATCAACAGATGCAACCAGGGTTGTGAAGGCATAGGTTTCTGACCATTCTGATGCTTCATCATGATTGTCAAAGAACCTGACTCGCCAATAATATGTCGTGTTTATATTTAAAACCAATTCCGGTACAATGAGTGATGTAAGATGTACGTTGCTGGTTACATCGAAAACCAGTGACGAGAAGCTGTCATCCAAACTGATTTGCCATTGGGTCTTTAAATGGGTATCCCCGCTGTCCGGATCTGAAAAAGCACCTGTTTGAAGTTCAGGTGTTAAAGAAACACCGACTTGCACCATCTGTTGGCAAAGACAGAACGGGTTGATCAGGAACATGGTTGCCCGGCGATTTGTCGGGTTCGTTCCGGCGATATATTCATTTAAATTGCTGACCCCGTCTCCATCAGTGTCTCCTGAATGCGTCATCAACCAGCGGATTGAGTCCGTATTGCATTTCCCATTGATCCGGCATCCCATCGTTGTCGTCATCCAGGTCGACATTATTGCCAATCCCATCGCTATCCGAATCCAGCCATTCTCCCGGATCATCGGGAAAATCATCCTGAAAATCCAGAGTACCATCTCCATCACGATCTATAATTTCCGGGTCATAACACAATTCAACAGAATTTTCGCTCTCATTGCCATAGATGCCATATGCCCTTGCGACAAAATAGTAAGTGGTGTTTTCATTAAGGCCTGAGATTGTGCAGGTAGTTTCAGTCCCTTGCCAGGCTGGATTGTTATAATTATAGTTTTGCCCTTCCTGCCTGTAAAAGACTCTATAACCGGCAAGCTCAGGCTGCGTGTTTGCATCAAATGCAATTGAGAGTTCAAAGCCATGCACAATGTTGGCTGGGTAAAGTGATAGCACCAACATTATAAAAAGTAAGGGAAACGAGACCTTTGAAAATGAAAGAACATGGCGAAAGAAGGGCTTTTGAAGGTTTAAGAAATCTGTGATTTAATGTTACCATACCAACACCTATTTGGCCTGCAATCTTTGCCGCGGAAGATGCAGCCAAAAAGGTGCTGTATCTACCCGGCAACCCTGCTACCATACCTTGATGCTGACTTTTGAGCTTCAAGGGTTAGGTCAGAAGCTTTGCGTCCCATCCTTTCAAATGGTTTGCCTTTTACGAGTATTAAAAAAACAACTGCTGATTTGTATATGCAAAAGTCGTGCAAAATTATTCAATATTCGAAATATTCTGAATTATTAAGTAGTTAAGCATTAAACTCCCTAATTTTACCTCTTAATAAATATGGGAAATTGACAAATTTTGTCACTTTAAATGACAATGTTTGTTAAATTTTTATGAAACGTGGACGTACATTCATATATAAATAACGATTTAAAACCGAAACGTGAGACGGGAGACGGGAATCAGAGCGCATCGTCTATCATCTGACTTCTAACGTCTAACGCACATTGTAGCGTTCGATTTTTTGGATTAGTATGCCATGATTTTGCAATAATTGGATGCTGGGGGCCTCCGGCTGTTCACGGTGGTACTTTTTTCAAAGTCCGAAGCTGTATAACTTCGGACTTTTTCTTTTTGTACCTGGCAGGGCGCACCATGAAAAATCAAGGACTTGGGTGATAACACCAAGTCCTTTTTTTATTCTACCCAGATGAGCGTAGCTCAGCGGCTTTTCTGATCCAAAAGGCTATTTTTCATCAAGATCAAGGAAATATGGATTGTTTGTATTCATACCCCTGAACAATATTGTCTTGACATTTTAATGGTTTTCCTTCAATGTTTAACAATTGTAAAATGAAGGAAAACCATTGTTGGTAGTTGCCAACCTGTCTGTTGTTTTCCTTCAAATCTTTAATACCGATAAAAAGATGGAAAACAAGATGCAAGCGTATGACTTAAATGAGGATCAAGGGCGTATTTACATCGACGCAGTCCAATTGCATGAAGCGTATCTGGACGCCTTTACTAAAAATCGTGCGTATCGCGGCGGTATGCATTGGAAAAAAGGAAAAGGTAAGCAATACCTGTTCAGATCTCTGGATAGATACGGCTATGGCAAGAGTCTTGGGCCACGTTCAGAGAAAACCGAATCCATATACCGTGAATTCCACAGCAATAAAGAACAAGCCCACACCCGGTTGAAGATATTAAAAGAAAAGCTTAAGGAGCAGGCCCGCTTTTGCAGAGCGGCCCGCATCGCACGCGTACCACGGATAGTGACAGCAGTCTTAAGACTCCTCGAACAGCATCAGCTACTGGGCGGCAACCTTCAAATCGTCGGCACCAATGCACTATATGCTTATGAAGGCCGGGCCGGTGTATTTCTGGAACGGGGACTGTTGTCCACCCAGGATATGGATTTGTTATGGGATATAAGGCCCAAACTTCGACTTTACGCAATCGATGACGTAGACAACAACGGTCTCATCGACATTCTGAAAAAAGCGGATCGCTCATTCGATTTGCTTAGTGAGAAGCATTTTAGAGCCGTAAATAAAGATGGTTACATGGTTGATCTGATTAAACCTGAACCCAGATCCGTACTGGTATCTGAGAACCGCCAGGTGGGTGTTGGTGATGACCTTATGGCCGCTGAAATCAAGAATCTTCAGTGGTTAATTTCTGCACCCAAATTTGCCCAGATTGTAATCGGCCAGGATGGCTTCCCTGCTACGATGATTGTTCCGGACCCCCGTGCTTTTGCCGTACATAAACTTTGGCTCAGCAATCAAACAGATCGGGACACCATTAAAAAGAAACGGGATCGTTCCCAGGCGCTGGCCGTATTCAAATTAATCCTGCAATATATGCCTGAATTTGAAATCAAGAAAGAAGATTTGCGTATGTTTCCCGAAGCCATTGTTGCCGATACGATTGAAGCACTGAATAATTCTGACCTCCCCCCGGGGTATGAAGCATAGATTACCCCAAGGTTGCATAAACAACCTGGCAAAGGATGGTTAATGATCCGTTATTATAGCCGATATCATAATAAAAGCGCCATTTTCTGGATACTTCCCTTTGTGCATTCAAAGGATGGGGTCGGTTTTGCCATGTTGTTCACCCTTCGGGAAAGCCGGAGGACATCAGATCCGGTGTTGTCAAGGATTCGCGGTAAACGACTACAGCTTCACCCTTGACGCCTTGGCTCTGAAGCCCTCCGGCTTTTGCAACGTTGGGGATTATCAAAACATTGATGATCAAGAAATTATATGGAAGCGGGTGGATATGGGATGGATTGAAAGCCAGATTGATAAAAAAATGGATTGAGCTGTGTGTGAATCTGTGTGTGAAAAAAGTTCCAAAACCTGCTAAAATTGGAAAAAATCGGAAAAAGTGTGGAAATACATGCCAAACAATATCAGTTACTTATAATAATATGAGGAGGTTAGGAAACTCGAGGGTCTTGTCTACGAATCCGTAGGTCGCAGGTTCGAATCCTGCCGGGCGCGCCAGTAAAATCAATGGCTTATAGATTTATTCTATAAGCCATTATTTGTTTTGCAGCACTAAATATTCGCGTTCTATGCGCCATTCTATATGGAAAATCAGGGTTAAGCTGTCAAAGCCTATCCGGTTTTACGCACAACAAGGCTCCCGATGGAATACCCAGCGCCAAAGGAACTGATCACACCGATATCGTCGTGCTTAAAGTCCTGGTTGTGGAGATTAAAGGCGATGATGGAACCGGCCGAAGCGGTGTTGGCATAACGGTCAAGGATGATGGGAGCTTCTTCCAGCGTGGCTTCCCGCCCAAGCAATCGCTGGATAATCATCCGATTCATATTGATGTTGGCCTGGTGAAGCCACCAGCGCTTGACATCCGAAATGGTTAAACCCAGGCTTTCTACATGGCTGCGGAGGTGCTGCTCGGCTATGGGGCAGACCTCTTTGAAAACCCGGCGTCCGTTTTGATGGAAAAGTTTATCAGGACCGTAAGGGTCCACATCGTTAACACGGCTGAGATATCCCATGTTGGATCGCACATTGCTGGAAAACTGTGTCATGGCTTTTATGCTAAGAATTTCATAGCTGTGGAGGGCTTTACAGGTGTCCGAACGTTCAACGATGGTTGCCGTGGCCACATCACCGAAAATAAAATGGCTGTCACGGTCGCAGTAGTTGACTTGTGGTGAGGTCAATTCCGGGTTGATCAAAAGAACACAACGTGCGGTACCGGCTATCACCATCTCATAGGCGCGATGCAGGGCAAACGTGGCTGCGGAACAGGCCACCAGCATATCAAAGGCAAAACCCTTGATACCGAGTTCGTTTTGCACTTCAATGGCAATGGCAGGATAGGAACGTTGCGTATAGGCGCATGAGACAATGACTGCATCGATGTCTTGGGCTTCTTTGTTGGCGGCAATCATTGCCGCTTGTGCAGCAATGATCGATATCTCAGCCTGGTTGGACAGCTCTTCTTCCGGACGTTCCGGTATGCGCGGACGCATACGATTGATATCCAGGATCCCCTCCTTCACATAGGCGAAGCGCTGACGGATTCCCGAAGCCTTGAAAATGAACTCCGCCGACGATAGGGGTTTGGCTTCACATCGGCCCTTTTCGATATCTGCTGAGTGCTGGAAATTGTACTGCTCTGCCCATAGGTTATAAGCATCGGCAAGTTCTTCGTTGGTAATGATGTTTTTCGGTGTGTAAAGTCCAGTTCCGCTGATGACAACAGTATAGGGTGTTGCTTTCGACATAGGCATCCTCAACTTTTAAGCTGTAAAACGATTTCATTTTATAAAACCCATCTTTTATACCCTAAATATCGAAATGTTTATATAGCTGAATCTAAAGTTGGGGAATGCGATCGGAAAACGCTTTCTTTTCTTTGTCCGTGTCTTTAATTTTGTCCAAGGCGCGCCGGGCTAGCTCCACGGAGTATTTGTCCCAGGGATGGGATCCACCGTCGTCTTCCCAGCGGTCCACTGTAAAATGGCACCGGTCTGCGCCGCGGGGAATAATTTTGTCCACCAAGGGGTGGAATTTTTTGCCAGTGAAATCTTCGCAGGCCCGGATCATGCCCTCTACGAAATATCGCTGCACCCGGCAATCAAACGCTGTGTAGCGGTCTTGGTGGGGACACCACAGAATATCGAACTCGCATCGATCATCATCGGTAATCCAGGGTTTTTCCAAGGATGCATATAAAATGGTGTTGATTCCTGTCACGATAAAAGAAATCAACTCGATATCAGAATTCCTTCCTTGGTTGGGTATTGGGGTTTGGACATGTCGCTGCCTCCATCTGTTTTGCGGTTTATCCATTCCTGAACGTTTCAAGCCAAACTTTACATTGAATACTCATAATCAGTATGATAGGCATGTGGCACTAACCATAAGCTGCACTAACACTATCTTATCTCACCTTAAGCAGGTGCCTTAGCCCTGAACATGGCCTTAATAGGCTTATTTAACCACCATATTTACTGTAACAAAATCAATTTGAGGTATAAGATGGCTGATAATCGAAGTGGAAAAGATCGCAGGGTCAATCCGGATAGAAGAAAAGGTGGTAGGTCTTCATACAATGGCCCAGAAAATAGAGGCACAAGATACCGGAGAAGCGACAATGACAGGAGGGGATAAAAAATATAAAGGCTTCCCTAAATGCCGTATACACGCACACCAGAGAAGCCAGATAAATGTCAATTTCAGCAACCTTTTTTTCAAGTATAACCTTTGGAGGCTGATTAAGCCATCACATGGTTTAGGTGTAAAGTGTTGAAGCTGAGTGACATTTAATCTCATCAACATTTCTATAGATACTATATTAACTTTTGACTGGAATGTCAATATGATCTCATTTGACATTACAAGTTATCTTTGGCATTCTTGGTGGTATCCTACCTTACCCGGCACTACCCCTAAACAGGAGCACAGCATGGCACCAACGAAAGCACTCCTCATCGAACGCATTCGATCCAACAATGGCCTGAGCCTAAAACAGAGAACTGACATTGTTGAAGCCATCATCGATATTATAAAAAACACCCTTTCAACGGGTGAGGAAGTCCTGATCAGTGGGTGGATGATGTTCGTAGAGATAATGACAGGGAATACGTGTGATAGAGAACAATAGGCATATGAACTGGTAATTGCATGAATAATTTAATCGTAAGCTAGCAAAGAAAGGAGCGAAGCTATGGCAAATTTTTTATTTGTTTTAAGCAGGGATGACAACGAGGCCGCAACGAGGTGCTTTCAATTTTCAAAAATCGCTCATTCAAAAGGTCACAAAACAGATGTATTTTTTATTGATAATGGCGTTAAGTGGGCTAATTCTGAGCGATATTTAGATGAAAAAACACCAACGGGTGATTGCCCGAATGATTACCTGCCCTATCTTGTTGATAACCAAGTGCCAATTGGAGTCTGAATCCCTTGTGCAAAAGCCCGTCAGGTTGACGAGGCAAAATTCTTCTCTAATATGGTGTTAGATGGCGGACCGCATTTGATTGACATGGCTGCCGAGGCGAAGGTGTTTAATTTTTAGAAATCGACCTTTCAGTGTTTTATTGAAATTGTGATAGATTTGGAAGGTTATTTATAATGTAACTTTAAGTAATTAGCAACGATAATGAAATCTATATTTCTGGTGGCACCATCGGCATAATCGTATGGAAAATCTATAACCCAAACTGATCAGCTTTCTGAGCGACCACTTATATTATTTACCTTTCTGTTGTTTCGGTTCTTGTGTCTGGTTAGCCTGAGTCTCAAAATTCATAACGTATACGTATTCATCATCTGATCATCATCTGACAATAGCTCTGGAATATAGTTTTCGCCACTCACTAACTCATAAACATACACAAAAGCGTGCAGGTGGTTGTAGGAGCCTTCATACAGGTTCTGATATACTTTCTGGATGCGTTCTTCGTCCGTCTCGTCGTAGGCCTTCCAGATGTCAAAAATATCATATTCTTCGATATAGGCACCGACGAGGAGCGCGTCAACCTCGGACTCTGAGCCCCACGCAATGAGCCACGAATACAGAACGGCAATATCGTCGTCGGTGAACGCACCCGTCTCGTCACTCAGCACTGGATCATCGATCCCGTAAAAGGCAAGCAGATTCGCCATCGCATCCATATGAGCCTGTTCGCTTTCTACAATGTTGGCAAAAATAGGGTTGCCCCATTTCTCATACAGAACACGATATACATCCCGCGCCATTTTTTCTTCTTCACGGATGAAGAGTAGATGATGAATTTCAGTATCATCAAGTTCAGACGTTTCGTCTGCAGATTGCACAATCAGCGTAGCCGAACTGCCAGGTTTTGGTGGATCTTCAACGCATGGCTGGTCTTCACAGTTGTTTTCGTAGGTGGAGCCTTTGCCGATTTCGCCCCGGTTCTGATCACCGCCCGCCATAACGATTGGTATCGCCATAAACATTATCCCAAGTGCAAATACTGTTAACAACATGAACATTTTTTTCACAGGTACCTCCTTTTTATAGAAAAATTAACATTTAAACATAGCGTAACAGGTTGTAGATACATTGAATCTTATGAACTGTGTCATGGTTTTTCTTTGATTTCATTTAATGGTAAGGTCTTACAGCTTATTCCTGGATGCACCATTTTTATTTTTATTAACGTACAACAATTAAAAAGGTTACAATGTCCGTGTAAAATGATGAAAACTGGTAATTGATGGATATTCCGGATATTCATATTCAAATGGGTTTTGTTATTCTGGCTGATTGTAGGCTTGCAAATCATTTATAGGATTTAAAATGGCCCCGGTTTCTTGCTGCCGGGACCAAAAAAGGAGGAGAATTGAAGATGTTTAATTTTTATAATATCTTCAACAATAAAATATGCCACATAGTGGTACTTGTCAAGCAGGGATAGAGAGGAAAATTAAATATAAATGGCATCATATTGTGGTAGGGATTACATTATTTTTGGGTAGTGCTGGTTACAATACTGACAGCAATAAAAGCATCAATATCTCTGAACCCTTGATATTCAGGTGTTGACCATTGCATAGGATTCCTGCATGATT
This sequence comes from uncultured delta proteobacterium, assembly GCA_963842925.1. Classification (GTDB taxonomy): domain Bacteria; phylum Desulfobacterota; class Desulfobacteria; order Desulfobacterales; family B30-G6; genus B30-G6. The sequence goes on along the minus strand of CAWJIL010000009.1, from coordinate 124,455 downwards.
TTTGCAGTAGTCTAATCAGTTATTATTTATTTGAGCGAATAGTATTTGTCCAAGTAGGGCCGGATAAGACCAATCTAAAAGGAGGCAATATTATGGAGAGAAAATCGGGAAAATTTTTATCAGCCATAAAAATGGGGGTGCTTTTGATAGTGATCCTATTGATGGCTTCACCATTTGCATGGGCCAAATCAAAAAATTCAAAAATCAAAGTTATGACCCGAAATTTATATCTCGGAGCAGATATATTCAAAGTGGTTGAAGCGGCTCTAAACCCTGATTCTGAAAAGAAGGTTCAGATGTTCCAATAGCTGTTGCAGAGGTTTATCAGACGATGCTTTATACCAATTTCTGGGCAGCGGGCTGAAGCGATTGCCGATGAAATTGCACACTTCAAGCCGATGTTGTTGGACTACAGGAAGTGTCGACGTATTATATCCAGACTCCAGGCGATTATTTTTATTCAATTAGGGCTGGTACTAATCCGATGTTACAAGCTGATGATCTTGTCATTGACTTTTATACGGTTCTTGATGATGCATTGAAGGCCCGCGGAATGTATTATAATGCTTTTACGGTTACCAATGCCGACATCGAAATACCCATGGTGACGATTTCGAAGTGTCGAGACCTCCACTTATTATCCTTTCTGATATTCGTCTAATTGACCATGATGTTATTCTGGTGCGCAAAAACCATGCTTGCCTATGAAATGGGAACAAAGGTAACTATCAATTTCAATTAAGAACTGGATCTCGGAGGCAATTCAGTTGCATTCAACAGGGGTTATATTAGCGTTGATGTGAATATCAAGGGTGATGATTTCCGTTTCGTCAATACCCATCTGGAAGTACGCAGCGTGCCGGGAAGCGTTTTTAGAGTTTTCCAGGCAGCTCAGATGCATGGAATTATTAACCACTAGTAGATAGTATGTCAAGAAAACTTGGCTCTAAACCTATCATCATGGTCGGTGATTTCAACAGCTCTTCGGAAGATACTACCAGGCGAAAATGAAGTCCCTGGATATGGGAACTGTACCTTATGTTCCGCCTTATATGCAGGCAACTGATACATTTTATGGCCGGCATATAAAGATGCCTGGCTTGAGCAAAAAAAATATGATGACGGTTATACCAGCGGCTTTGATGAATATGTTAGTGACCCGAATGCTGAACTCACGACTCGCATCGATCTTATCTTTCTTGGATCCGATTGGATCTAAGGATAGGTAAAGTTAAGTGCGATGTTGTTGGTGATGAAATATCTGACATGGTACCCAATCCTGAATATCCTGGTTCTTATCTTTGGCCGTCTGATCATGCCGGCGTGGCTGCAAAAGTGGAGCTATTAAAACCTAAACATAAAAAACCAAAGCATAAGAAATCAAAACATAAAAAATAAAACGTTGAGGACTGGGACGGATTATTTTATCGTCCCAGTCCAGATGGTTTATTTTAGGGAACTAATTTATTTCCATTCCACAACCATATCCCTCCGTATTAAATTTCCTTATTGATCGTTCCAAGCACACCTTGTATGATCCTGATAAACATAACCGTCTCCATTTAAGATGGTGCGCTATGAAAGGAGAGTTCGAATATGGATAATGATCCGATGGGTAACATTTCCTCGTCCATAAAGGAATCGCTATCGAGATTCAGAGTTCCCCGGCTCAATTTCAGGCTGAACGGTATTCTGAAAATTCTCATGGCTTTGGTCGTGCTGTTGGTTATAGGCTACAACCTTTTTTTCGTATATGTGCAGCCAGACAAATACGGAATCAAAGTAGCCAGAGTCGGCATGAACCGTGGTGTTCAAAAACAGATCTATCAGGCGGGTCTGACGTTTGTTTTGCCATTCGGACTGCAGCAGATGTACCAACTCCCCAAGGGCATTCAGGTGCTGGAGTTGACCAATTTCCCCAATACTGCATCAGAAAAGGCGAGGAAAGACCGGGCGGCACATATCCAGACATCGGACGGCTTTTTCGTGGATGTGGACGTTACCTTTCTTTACCACATCAAGGACCCCTACATGGTCTTTACCACGATTGGTCCTGGAACCCTTTTTGAAGACAACGGCATCATCCCCAAGGCCGAACCGGCCCTAAAGGAGACCCTGGGTAAGTTAACCACCGAAGAATTCTATAACAGCCCCATGCGTGTGCAAAAAACGGAAGAAGCCAAGCGGCGGCTCAATATAGAATTGAATTTAAAAGGTCTCGAAGTAGACCAGGTGCTGGTACGTTACTTTATGTACAGTAAAGAAATCCAGAAAAACATAGAAGAAAAGAAGCTCCAGGACCAGATGGTGTTTACCAACCAGGCCGCGGCTCGTGCGGCCAAGGAAGAGGCCGAATTGAAGAAAATCGTTCAGGAAGGGATGGTCATAGCCGCTGTCGAGCTTGAAAAAGGCAAAGCCTATGTTACCCGCAAGATTGCCGAAAAGGATTTTTATGTTCGCAAGAAAAAAGCCGAAGCGGACCTGCTGGTGAAACTGGCAGAGGCGGAACGCGTACGCCTGAGAAATGAGGCCCTGAAAGGGATCGGTTCTGAGCGTATGGTGGGACTGAAAATGGCCGATGCTTACCAGGGACTTGAGGTGATCATTTTGCCTAGCGATGGTCCGGATGGGGTCAACCCGTTGAATTTAGACAACACCCTTAAGTTATTCGACGTTCGCAAAGGAGAGGGCCAATGAAGCAGATTAGCAATTGGATTGTTTTGATGCTGGCCATGTTTACGCTAGCCGGCTGTGTTCCCCATACTACCGGGGAAACCGAGGTGGGGGTAAGAACCCGCAAATTGGCTTTTATCGGCCCAAAGGGAGTTGAAGACCGTGTCTACGCTCCCGGTGCCACCTATTTTTTTCTGCCCTTTATCAATGACTGGGATGTTTTTGACACCAAACTGCAGAACCTGGAAATGACCTTTTCGCAAGTGAGGGGAGACCGCAAATCCAGAGATGATTTGGTGCTTAAAACAATCGATGGCAACGACATCAGCCTGGATGTTATCATTGCCTACCGCATCGATGCGAAGATGGCTCCCCACATTCTCCAGTACGTGGCACGGGATGATGCAACCTTGCGGGATAAAATTGTTCGAACCGTTGCACGGAGCAAACCGCGAGACGTCTTCGGCGAACTAAAGACGGAAGCCTTTTATGTGGCTGATGCCCGCGAAGCCCAATCTGGAAAGGCCCGGGAGGCGCTTCAGGAAATCCTGGGACCCATGGGTATTGTCGTGGAAAAAGTGTTGACCAATGATTATCGTTTTAACCCCCAGTATCAGAAAGCCATCGAGGACAAGAAAGTGGCCGATCAGCAGGTGGAGAAAAACAAGTCTGCTCAACACGCAGCCCGTGAAGAATACAAGCGTAAACTGGAAGAAGCCAAGGGCGAAGTTAACAAGATGGTGGCGGACGCAGACGGTCAATACCTCAAGGATAAGATTGAGGCCGATGTATATCAGGAACAACAACAACTTCTTGCCAAAGCCATACAGGCCGAAGGCATAGCAGAAGCCACTGGTATTCAGGAAATGAACAACGCCCTTGCCGGATCGGGGGGCGAGGCGATTGTGAAACTGAGGATTGCCGAAGCAATTCAGGGAAAGCGTATCATATTGCTGCCGGTCTCGGAAGGCGGAATGAATCTCAAGACCACAAATATCAACCGCTTGATTGAAACACTGGGTGTCAAATCGCTTTCCGGCGGTCAATAGCGCGGTAGTGAGGTTGTATTATATGGATTATCTCCAAATTTTTGTAAGAAGGAGGGACTATGATGAAAAACAACATGCGTGTTATGACGGAAAATCCGCTCAATGCCGAAACACCCATCGAAAGTTTGCGTACATGGATTACGGATAATGAGGTGTTTTTCAAGCGTAACCAGGGACAGTTTCCAGAAGGTCCAATTGACTTGGCCACCTGGTCCTTAGCAATTGATGGGCTTGTACAGAAGGAATTAACGTTAGGGTTTGAAGACATCCTGTCGCTGCCCAAAGTTGAGATGGCCAATACACTCGAATGCTCCGGAAACGGCCGCTCGCTTCTCAAACAAAAAGCTTCCGGGAACCCATGGACCGTGGGAGGCGTCGGAAACGCCGTGTGGGGAGGGATTTGGCTGAAGGATATATTGAACAAGGCAGGTCTCAAATCAAATGCCAAGCATGTATGTTTTGAAGGGTTTGATATTCCGAAAGGAAAGGCACAAATAAAATTCATACGAAGCATACCGATTGAAAAAGCCATCGAGTCAACCATCCTGGCTTATGAAATGAACGGTGAGCCACTCCCGCTTGAACATGGCTTTCCATTGCGTGCGCTTGCCCTGGGATGGACAGGTGCCAACTGTGTCAAGTGGTTAACTAAAATCACGCTAATCGCAGCACCCGTGAAAGGTTTTTTCATGGATAAAGTATACCGGATTTTCCAAAAAGGCGAAGACCCTAGCTCCGGAGAAGTTGTTACAGGAATATCGATCAAGTCTATTATTACCCAACCCACCCAAGATGAACGACTTTTAACCGGTGTGATTCCGATTAGAGGTGCTGCCTATGCCGGTGAGAATAGTGTCAAACACGTGGAAATATCGGTTGATAATGGTCAGTCATGGAATCCGGCAAAGTTGATCGGTTTGGACGTGCCCTATGCCTGGCGGCACTGGGAGTATTTATGGGAAACCAATAATAGTGGCACGGTATCCATCATGTCTCGCGCAATCAGCGCAAGTGGTGAACAACAGCCTGAAAATGCAAGGTGGAATGTATTCGGATATTGCAACAACGGCGTGGAGGAACATGCTGTAACAGTTCAAGTCATATAGTTTGTACTAAGCTTGAAATCTGTTATCTTTCACCATCTTTATTGCGAATGTCGCCTAACCACGTGTCAAAAATATCCTTGTACGTATCCAAGTCAGTCTCACGTTTGCACTTTGGGCATATTACAATTTTCAGATCATCTTGTTCCTTGATCTTTGCAATTCTCCCACAGAATATGCAGATGATCTTTTCACGCTCCATTGATCTTTCCCCTCAGTCGAACAGTATCGGGTTTTATGGCTGCCAGTTAGGCAGAGTTCAAAAGATTAGAGGCGGTTACCTTTTGAACATGTTTCTATCATTATCGACTGCAGCAAAAATTATGCCACAAATTGATGTTTGTGTAAACTCTTAAATAGCAGGGTTTCATAGAATTGTAGGATACTGATGATATTATAAATATTACCAGTATTACCCATAAAACGTGTAAAATATGCCACCATAACGCTTAGCTGCGTTAACATCGCAGCACATACGCGTGCCCGCTTAAAAGAGATTGTGGTTTTTATCTTACCTGCTGTTCCTATAACCTGACAACAAAAATAAGAATGGATATTGCCTGATTTATATTGTCTGATCGGTATATTGATGATATAAATTCAAGGTTTCTGAAGCAATTTCGACAATTGCTCAAATTAGGTCTTGGTATACAAAAAACCTGACAATTTTGCTCCAATCAAACAGCCCCAACAGGGGCTGTCTTTTGTCAGGCACTTATTATATTGGATCCGAAATGACTTCTCCCAAATAGAAACAAAAGCAGGGAGGAAGGGACAAAAAATGAAACAGGCCCATGAATTGAAATCATCTGATTTGCGTTATTTCTGCGACCCAAAAATATTCAAGTTCAAAAGTACGGCAGAGATTGAACCACTGGATGAAGTGATTGGCCAGAAACGTGCTGTCCAAGCCATTCAGTTTGGACTCAACATGAAGAATCCCGAGTATAATATTTTTGTAACAGGCATAGAAGGAACCGGAAAATCAACGATTACCACGGACATTACCCGAAAACATGCCCAAGCCCTGCCGACACCACAGGACTGTTGCATGGTGAACAATTTTCAGGACCCCTATCGGCCAAAACCCTTGGTGGTTCCTGCTGGCAAGGGATCGATTCTCAGCCGGCAGATGAATCGACTGATCCAGAGCTTGAAAATCAAGTTACCCAAGGCATTTGAGGACACATCATATCAGAAAAAAATCGGTGCTATCCAGGACACGTATCAAAACCAGGAGAGCGAATATTTTAAAAACCTAGAACTGAGCGCGCAGAAAAAAAACTTAACGCTCCAAAAAACAGATGAAAGACTGCAGACCATTCCTATAAAAAATGGTAAGCCTTTGACCCAGGAAGCATTCCTTAAGCTTTCAAAAAAGAACCAGGAACAGATTGAGGCCACGGTAAAGGCATTCCAGGACGAAATTGAAACAGCCCTCAGAGAGGTCAATAAAATTCGACAGGATCAGGGAAAAGCCGTGGAAACGCTGATGACCGAGATAGCCTTGTCGGTGGTCAGTGAACAGATGGAATATATCATTGAAACGTATGAGGACTGCCCGGAGATAAAAGCCTATCTCGAAGAAGTCCGTGAGAACATTGTGTCAAATGCACATGATTTTCTTCCACGTCGGGAACCGGCTGATAAGCCACAGACATTCTTGTTTCCCGTGGCTGGGCCTGTCTTTTACCCATATCAGGTCAATGTTCTTGTAGACCGAAAAGACACCGAGGGCGCACCTGTTATTTTCGAGCCGAACCCCACCTATCAAAATGTCTTTGGACATATCGAAAAAAAACCGCACATGGGTGGTATGACAACCGATTTTACCATGGTCAAGGCGGGCTCCTTTCTCCAGGCTGACGGTGGTTTTCTCATCATGGAAATTGAATCCTTGTTGATGCATTCCGTGGTATGGGAATCATTGAAGCGGGCTTTGCGCAACAAACGTATTTTTATCGAGGACATGCCTGGTGGACAAGGCATTGCAGCGTCTTCGCTTCGACCTCAATCGATCCCGACGGATGTGAAGGTCATTTTACTCGGGGGGTATGAGTTGTTTCAGACTCTCCAGAACTATGATTCCAAATTCAACAAAATTTTCAAGGTTCGAGCCGATTTTGATTACGAAGTCGAACGGACGGATAAGACCATTCAGCAGTATGCAAAGTTTGTGGCCAGGGTATGTCAAGCGGAAACACTACTCCCATTTTCTCCCAATGGTGTTGCCGCCCTGGTGGAATTCGGTGAAAAAGATACATCCAACAATAACAAACTGTCCCTGAGATTTGGTGCCATTGTCGGCATTGTCAGGGAAGCAGATTATTGGGCACGCAAAGAAAATACGGCCCTGGTTTCCAAAAAACACGTCATCAAAGCCTTTAGCGAGTACCGCTTTCGCTATAACCTGTATGAGGAAAAGATCCATGAATCCTACAGCGATGGGACCGTTCTCATCGATGTAACGGGAGCGGTTGTCGGACAGGTTAATGGCCTGGCTGTCCACCAGATCGGCGATATTTCTTTTGGTCGCCCATCCCGCATTACGGTCGAAACGTTTATGGGTAAAAAAGGAATCGTCAATATCGAAAGGGAGGCAAATCTGAGTGGCAGCACCCACGACAAGGGGGTGCTGACGCTTTCCGGATATCTGGGGAGAACCTTTGCACAGAATCAACCCCTTAATCTTTCCATCAGCCTTACTTTTGAACAGAATTATCACGGAGTAGACGGAGACAGCGCTTCGTCCACGGAGTTGTATGCCATTCTTTCCAGTCTTTCAGGGTGCCCGATTGATCAAGGGATTGCTGTGACGGGCTCCGTCAATCAAAAGGGAATGGTTCAGGCCATCGGTGGCGTCAACCAGAAAATTGAAGGTTTTTTTGATGTCTGTAAAACCAAAGGGCTCACCGGTCACCAGGGTGTTCTGATACCGCATGTGAATGTGAAGAACCTCATGTTGAAAAAAGAAGTGGTCGATGCCGTGGCAGCAGGTGATTTCCATGTCTATCAGGTGGCCACCGCTGAAGAAGGGATCCAAATCTTGACGGGTACCCCTGTGGGCAGCCCCGACGAGAGGGGTAATTATCCTGAAGGAACACTTTATGGTAAGGTACAGAAGAAGCTAAAAAAATACCTTGATCGGGAAATGATGCTTAGACGTGGCAAGAAACCTTTGGAAGATGCAGCCGGGAGAAAAACCAGCCCATGATTGTCAAACAGATCAAACTATCAAAAATGGACACCTTCTGCTACCTGGTTGGAGACACAGAAACACAAACCTGCGCTCTTATCGATCCTGCGTTCGACACCCGGAGGATTCTCAAGACTGCAGAGGAAATGGGGTTTACGGTTACCCATGTAATCAATACCCACTGCCACTCTGACCACACGGCCGGGAATAAAGCCGTTATTGAGGCCACAGGGGCAAAACTCCTGATACACACGCTTGATGCCAAACGCCTGAATAAACTCCTTAACAGTGCTTTTTCACATGTTCTGGGTGGCAGCTCTTCGCCAACACCGGATGTTCTTCTCCAGGATAATGACATCATCACCATAGGTGCCTCTTGTCTGAAAACAATCCATACACCCGGGCATACACCGGGCGGCATCTGTCTGTACGACCAGGGGCATGTGTTCACAGGCGACAGCTTGTTTGTCCAGGCTGTGGGCCGTACCGATCTTCCGGGGGGATCATCCGCTCAGTTGCTGCAATCGATTAAGGAGAAGATCTATACATTACCCGGTGCTACCATTGTATGGCCGGGTCATGATTATGGACCGACACCGAGTTCAAGCATTGCAGATGAAATCAGGAACAACCCGTTCACCTATTGACCCGGACACGCCATTTCATATTGCTACAATCAATTTAGGGGAGGATCTGTATGATTCATGTTGAAAATCTGACCAAATATTACCATGACTTTTGTGCTGTCGACAACTTCAATCTGGATGTGCACAAGGGAGAGGTATTGGGAATGCTGGGCCCCAACGGTGCCGGTAAGACCACTTTTTTACGGATGTTGACCGGTTTTCTGAAGCCTAGCGCGGGTACAATCCAGGTGAAAGAGCTCTCGGTGGCATCCAATGCCCTGGGTATCAAAAAAATGATGGGTTACCTGCCCGAGTCAGCCCCCTTGTATAAGGACATGCTGGCATATGATTATCTGCAGTATGTGGCTGGGATCCGGGGTATCGGCAGCGACAAAATTCAATCACGGATCAGGTATTTATCAGACCTCTGCGGTTTGGGCAGCATGATGCACAAACCGATCGGAGAGCTTTCCAAGGGATACAAACAGCGTGTGGGGCTGGCGCATGCCATGATGGATGATCCGGAGATTCTGGTTCTGGACGAACCCACTTCCGGACTGGATCCGAACCAGATTGTCGAGATTCGTGACATCATCCGACAGATAGGCAAAGAAAAAACCGTTATCCTGTCCACCCATATTCTAAGTGAAGCCGAGGCAACTTGTGACCGCGTTGTGATTATTCACAAGGGAAAAATCGCCGCCGATGATCGCACAGAGAATCTAAAGTTTGCCGGTGACCAGAAAAATCATCTCAGACTGTCCATACTTGATGCAGACCCGGAGGCTGCCCGGAAGTTGCTGGGGGATGTCAAAGGGGTTCAGCAGGTTGAAATTTCAGACCAGGCAGAAAATACGCTTAGATTAAAACTGAGCTGTGAAAGCGGAACGGATATAAGGCCTTCGGTCTACCTGGCAATTAAGGATACGGACTGGGTTTTGACCGAATTAACCATGGAAACCCAAACATTGGAATCAATTTTCAGACAAATTACACTGGAGAACTAACATGAAGCAGGTTGTTCAAATATTCAAGAAGGAATTCTACGCATATTTTCTGTCCCCCATTGCTTATATTGTTATTTCCATCTTTCTCATGGTCACGGGATGGTTTTTCTTCTCAACTTTTTTTCTCTATGACCTGGCCAGCATGCGTAATTTTTTTGCTATGATGCCGATCCTTTTTTCTTTTGTTGCGCCGGCGGTTACCATGCGACTGTTTTCGGAAGAACTCAATGTCGGATCGTATGAGCTTTTGTTGACCATGCCGGTAAGCATTCGTCAGGTCGTGTTGGGCAAATTTCTGGCTGGAACGATGTTTATGACCATGATGCTTTTACCGACAATTTCATACCCCTTGACCATCTCCTTTTTAGGGGAGTTGGATTGGGGACCTGTTGTGGGCGGATATATCGGGGCATTTATGCTTGCGGGATCTTTTTGTGCCGTGGGCTTGTTTGCATCGTCCCTGACCCGCAACCAGATTATTGCTTTTATTATCGGCCTGGCCATCTGCTTCGGTCTGACAATGTTGAGTAAGATGCTGTTTTTTATGCCGGAAACACTTTTGGGCTTATTGAGTTATCTGGGTGTTGATATGCACTTCGCCAATATTTCAAAGGGTATTATAGACACCCGAGACCTGCTCTACTTTGTGAGTGTGGTTTTTATTGGACTTTATGCAACGCATTTATCGATTGAAGAAAGGTGCTGATATCGTTAGTGCCCCAAACCCTTTCTCCCAATTGGAGAAGAACCAAAAAAAGTGAACATCGAACATCGAACGTCCAACATCGAATTTTGAATGAAAAGATTCGGTAATTTATCAGCAGGAGACATGTAAGAATATGGATCATACATCATCGAAATATACCAAATTTATTGCCTATGCCGTTGTTGTTGTACTCTTGAATGCGGCAGGATTGACCTTCTTTAAAAGAATGGACCTGACGGCAGGAAAGCTCTACTCCATTTCTGATGTCAGCAAAACGGTGGTGTCGACGCTCAAGGAACCCCTCACCATCAATGTGTTTTTCACAAAAAACCTTCCAGCTCCCCACAACAATACCGAGCGGTACCTGCATGATCTTTTATCGGAGTACGCAGCTGCAGCAAACCAAAATTTCAACTACCGGTTTTATGATGTCAACCCTGACCAGGGTGATCTCGGCAACCAAACAGCCCAGAACCAGGTCTTGGCTACTGACTTCGGTATTCATCCTATTCAAATACAGGCCATCGAGAAAGACGAAGTCAAGTTTCAGAAGGCTTATATGGGTCTGGCGATGATTCATGGCGACCAGATTGAGCGTATTCCAACGATAACCACGACGGATGGACTCGAATACAAGTTGACCATGGCCATGCGGAAACTCAACAACAAGGTCAGTGCCCTGCTGGCTCTTGAGGACAAGATTCACGTGGATCTCTACATGTCTTCGTCTCTCATGGATGTGGCCCCGCTCATGAAACTGAATGACTTGCAGCGTCTGCCCAAACAATTAGAGGAGATGGTGGGGCGGATCAACATCAATAGCTATGACAAGCTGGTATTCGCGTACAAGGACCCGACCCGAAGCCCTGACCTCAAAGCTATGTTGGAGAAGCTGCGTATATTGCAACTGAATTGGCCGGAGCTTGACAATGGCAGGATAAAAGCAGGCCAGGGTGCCATTGGTTTGGTAATGAGCTACGGCAAAAAGAGCATCACCATACCCCTGATGCAGGTCATAAACATTCCCATTATTGGAACGCAGTACCAACTGGCTGAGCTTGACCAGATGGAGGAAGTTATCAGTGCGAATATGGAATCGCTCATCGATATCAATCAGAATCTGGGTGTTCTGACGGATTTTGGCAGCCTTCCCATTGTTTCGCCGCCGGCACCCAGTCAATTTGGGCCACCCCCGGAACAGGCTGGAAACTTTAATATCCTGGCAAGCCAGAATTATTCATTAAAAGAGATTGCACTAAAGGAAGGTCCCTTGCCGGACACCGTCAATTGCCTGATTATACCCGGACCCAAAGAAAAATTTTCAGATTATGATCTTTTCCAGATCGATCAGTTTCTGATGAAAGGTAAAAGCCTGGCCATCTTTATGGACAGTCTGCGCGAGATACGCCCGGACAATTCAGGTTTCCAGATGCAGGGAATGAATTCCAGCTATGTTCCCATGGAATCGGGTCTTGAAAAGCTCTTGTTTCATTACGGGATCGATGTCCATCCTTCGATTGTCAACGACGAGGAATGTTTCAGGCAGCGCATGCCACCTGAAATGGGCGGTGGTGAGAGACCCGTTTACTTTGCACCGCTGATCAAGAATGCCAACATCAACAATCAACCGGGTTATATGCAGAATATAAAGACGCTTATTGCACTTAAAGTTGCCCCAATCACTATCGATTTGGAAAAGACCAAGACCCATGATCTGAAAACAACACTGCTGTTTCAATCTTCAGAACGTGCCTGGGAAATGAAAGATAATATCAACCTCAATCCCAACTTCATTAAACTCCCGGATCCAGATACTGAGAGGAAAAAATTTGACCTGGCATACATGCTTGAGGGGGAATTTCCCAGTTATTTTGCCGGAAAATCGGTACCTGAAAAACCCAAGGAAGAAGAACCGGCAGAACCTTCAGGAAAAGAGGATGAAACAGCCGAGACAGAAACGGCAACAGCATCGAGCACAAAAATGATTGAAAGTGAGGGTGATATTATTGAAAAAGGCAGGCCTGGTAAGATATTTATCCTGGCATCCAGCGACATGATTAAAGACAACCTCTTGGACAAAGAGGGCCGGGGCGTTAATGACATTTTCGTGATGAACATTTTGGATTACCTGAACGAACAGGAAGGTGTGGCCCGGCTGCGGAGCAAGCAGCAGCGGTTTACACCCTTGAACGAAACAGGCGCTTTCACCAAAACAGCGGTCAAAGCATTTAATATTGTTGGTTTACCGGTGGTGGTTGTGTTTTTCGGTCTGGCTGTTTGGGCCCGGCGGACACACAGGAAAAAGAGCATTCAGAATATGTTCAGTAAATAAGGGTTCGAGGGGTCCGGGGGGCAGGGAGTGAACATCGAACATCGAACGTCCAACATCGAATTTTGAATGAAAACCGGAAAAAAATTTATCACGAAAGAACGAAAACACGAAAAAGACCTTGAAATCTTTAGTGTTTTCCCAGTTTCGTGTTTTCGTGATTGTTTTTATTTTTTATCAATAGAAACAACTTTCATAATTGTGGAGAAAATCCAGAAATGAAAATAAGAAAAGAAGCTGTCATTCTCGGTATCGTTATTGTTGTGTTGTCACTGTACTTGATTTTTAACAAGGTTGATCGCAGTCTCTATGAACTGCCGGACCTCCAAGCCATTTCGGCTTCAAAAATATCAAAGATGACCATAGATTCTTCAGAAGGTTCCATTGTTTTTATCAGAAAAGCAGGGGCATGGCTTGTCAATGAAGAAGCCTATCCTGGTGATGAAACCAGCATCGATCGGGTAGCTGATATTGTTGCCAATCTCAGGTTGACGACGTTGATATCCGAATCGAAAAATTATGGACGGTATGACCTGGACCCGGAGCATGCCATCACCATCAAGGCCTGGGAGGGAGACGCGCTCGTACGGGAATTCCGTGTGGGTAAAGCTGTTTCAGGTCACCGTCAGACTTTTGTCAAACTGGCCGATGATTATCGTGTGTATCACGCCGGAGAAGGTTTTCGAAACAAGGTACAAGGCAAGGTTGACATGTTCAGAGATAAAACCGTCATGTCATTTGATTCGGGTCAGATCGAACAGCTTCGGTTGATAAAAGAAGATGCACAGGGTATTTTTGTCAAGGAAAAAGCCCCGGAAGCCACAAGTGAAAAACCGGCCGGTGATGAATTACCGGAAACAAAAACCGTCCAATCCGTCTGGAGAAATGCGGACGGGGAAGTTGTAAAAGAGAACAAGCTTACAAAACTGATTGACGATTTTTCCTCGTTGAAATGCAGTGCGTTTGTTTATGACCGGCAAAAAACCGAGTTCACGAAGCCCATTGCCATGATAACCTTTAAGGGTTCTGAAGAATATACCCTGCAAATATTCGAACAGCTCGAAAAAGATGCCTCGGAATACCCGGCCATCTCTTCACAGAACGACTATCTGTTTTTAGTTCCAAAATGGCAAGCGGACCAGGTGATTAATGCACTTGCCGACATTGTACCGCCTGAGAAAGAAGATACCACAGCGGAGGATGGGGCGAAAACGTCCTAGCGATCGCTAATTTTCTTCAAACAGGTGAGCGGTTGTTTGCTGTCACCCGAGGAAGCGTTAGCCAAAAGCAAACGGAACATACGTATGACAACGGCTATAAGGTATGTCTGAAATTTCCCGACGCAGTTTTTTAAAAATGGGTGCTGCAGTTGTCGGCAGCAGCGTTGTACCGGAACCGGAAAAAGGGTGCGCGTCAAGTATCGAACAGCATCGGGACGTATACATGGATGCCGAGATTGACAGCTGTTGCCAGTTCTGCCAGGTTCGTTGTACCACAAAACTGCAGATAAAGGATGGCAGGGTCATCAATGTATACGGCAATCCAGACAATTTCTGGACAGCCGGGAGCATGTGCCCTAAAGGCAAGTCCCTGGTGGAGACGCACTATCGTAAAGACCGCCTGCTTCACCCCCTCCGGAAAACAGCCAGAGGGTGGGAAAGAATCAGTTACAAGAAAGCCTTAAAAATTGTGGTCAACAAAATCAAGGGGGCCAAAGAAAAACACCCCGAAGATTTCGCACACAGGGTGGCACTCTTTATGCCGCTATGGGACAGCCGTGAGAGTGAATTAGCCGCTCTAATGGCTTTGCAGATGTGTGGTTTTCCGGATGCCTGTTCACCTGGAGACACCTGTATCGGCAGTTCTGCAACCATGCTCAGAATTTGTCTGGGAAGTCCCAACTCACCCACCACCCTTGATGAGGCCCTTGAAACCGAGACCTTTGTGTTGTGGGGAGCCAATATTGCCGAAATATACCCGCCATACATGCGTTGGGTGACAATGGCGAAGCAAAAGGGCGCTCGTATCATTTTTCTCGACCCGCGTGAAACACCCACGAGTCTATTCAGTGATGTGCACCTGCGTCTGCGGCCTGGAACAGACGGCGCTTTGGCGCTGGGTGCTGCCCATTTTCTGCTTGCCAACAGCCTGTATGATGCCGCGTACGTCAAGGAGAAAGTCAATGGGTTCGAGGCGCTTAAAAAGGCGGTAGAGCCCTATACACTGGATTACACTGCCCAGCTCACTGGTTTGTCCACCCAGGCAATTCAATCTTTTGCGCAAATACTTGGCAAGAGCCATCGAACGTTGGTTTGGCTGGGAGGATCCCTGTCTCGGTATTCCAACAGCATGCAGACCATACAGAACATCATTGCTCTGCAGGCTATCACAAATAATATAGTGGGAAGCGGGAAGGGCTTGATGAATGTTCAGGGTGGCAAACCAGGCGGTCAACAGGAATTCCTGAAATACTACCGGTCGCCCAACATGCCTCAGGCAATCAATATTCGCAAGGTCCTTTACAATATGAAAAAAGGGAATGTCGATGTGCTGCTGCTGAATTCCAGTTACCGACGTTATCCCGATACCAAAGAGGTCAAGGCCCGTATCCGGAAAGCCGGTTTTGTTGTCTACCGCGGCTTTTTTATGGATGAAGAGGCTCAGCTTGCTGATCTTGTCATACCTGGTACCATGCCCTTTGAAAGCGAAGGATCTCAATACGGGGCCCAGCGCCAGGTGGTCTGGCGTAGAAAGGCGATGGAAGCACCGGGTGAAACCACAGAGGACTGGCGGTTCTATACAGACCTGGGGAGAGGGCTCAATGGCGATCGTTTCCCCGAATTTGAATCGGCAGAAGAAATATATGAACTGTTCCAGCAAAAAGTCGAATCCTGGCACAAGCTGACACTGGAGAGGATCAAAGCCAGCCCCACCGGAATTACCTGGCCTTATCCAAAAATATATGCAAACGAGCTTCGCGGCTCCATGTTCCCGAATGGCAATTTTCTTACGGCAGATGCTAAGGTCAACCTCGATGTGAGCTTCCTGGGACCCATGCGCTGGTTTGAACCCAAAGGCAGCCCCATGGACAAGAAAAACAAAAAAGCCAAGGACTATCCCTTGATATTTGTCCAGGGAAAGGTTGTGCAGCACTGGCAGCAGAGTTTTACCAATTGGTCGGAATACATGGGGACTCTTTCCCTGGGCAATTTTGTGCAGGTCCACCCGGATACGGCTGAAGCCCTGAAAATCACAGAGGGTGATGCCGTCTATATCGAGTCGGTTGTCGGCAGACTGAGGGCGGTGGTCCGGGTTACCAAAGCGGTGTTGCCCGGCACTGTTTTTACACCGTCGCATCCGGCACCGGCCAATAAAATAAAAGGCAATTTTGGGCAGTCGGTCAACAGCATCGTTCCCGGCTACTGGAGCAAGGTGTCGGCGCAATTCAATGGATTTGGTTGTTGTTTGGTGAAAGCATGAACATCGAACATCCAACGCCCAACATCGAATTTTGAATGGAAAAGATGAAGAAACAGAAATAATTCGGTATTGATTGTTTTTTTCATTCGACGTTGGAAGTTCATTTTAAAGACCAGTGAAAATAGACCGGAGAGAACCGATGAGAAATCAAATATCGACGTTTACTTGGACAATCGGCGCACTGCTAGTATTGATCGTCCTGTGTGACCCCATGGCAGCGGCGGAAGAGAAAATCACGGGGAAAACAATCAACATCAACACAGCCACGGCTGAAGAATTGGCACGGGTTCCCTTGATCACCCCGGAACTCGCCCAGGCCATCGTGGCTTACCGGGAAGAAGTTGGTGATTTTCAATTTATTGAGGAGTTGCTTCTGGTGGAGGGATTTGATCGCAAGCTGTTTCGCAGGGTTCAGCCGTTTTTTATTCTGGAAGGTGTCGGTGGTGAGGCATGTACTTGTTAATAGAGATATGACATGAACGCAAAGTTCGCGATGGTAATTGATTCGGCAAAGTGTTTTGACTGCAGGGCCTGCATCATTTCCTGTCAGCTTGAAAATGATGTGTTGCCTGGCCACAGTCGGAACTGGATCAAGACCAATTTACCGGGAACACCTCTGGGTATGCATTTTCAACCTGGAAACTGCATGCACTGTGATAAGCCCACGTGTATTGATGCCTGTCCCACCGGTGCGACCTACAAAGATGCAGCAGACGGCATTGTGAAAGTAAGAAAGAATCTGTGCATCGGATGCGGCAGCTGTATACCCGCCTGCCCTTATGGTGCCCGTCACAGACACCCAAAAAAGAAAATTGTCGACAAATGCGATTACTGTGAAAACCGCAGAAAAGCGGGGAAAATGCCCGCCTGTGTGGAAACCTGCCCGACCCAGGCCAGAACATTCGGAAACGTGAACAATCCCCACAGCCAGGCTGCGATTCTGTTGAAAACCAAAAAAATTCTTCGTGTTGTCAATCAAGAGACAGATACGGATCCGGTTCTGTACTATGTGGATCAGACAGGACCCATGGACTGGACAGTGAAGGCAGCCGCGCCAGTGCCCATTCAATTGTGGCGATATGGCGCAGGGCCGCTGGTCAAGGGTCTTGTCAGTATGACCGGTATCGGTTTGCTGGTCATGTTGACAAGACAATTGTTTGTTCAGAATTCTTGCATGCATCTTGTGGAGAAGGATGCCAACCAGGGCATTGACAGCGTGACAATGTTTCGTCGTCACACCATTGATGCCATGCTCATGCACTGGTTTAACACGATTTGCTGGCTTCTTCTTTTAGCGAGCGGACTGGGTCTTGTGGACAATCCAGTGTTGCAACCGTTCTGTATGGGGTGGGTGAAAACCACACATGCGATATTTGGCGGCGGAGCATCCTTGCTTGAATTCCACATCACTGTCGGTGTTGTCTGGTCGGCAGGGTTCCTGATCTACGGCCTTGCACGCTTTAAACGCATAACCTTGCCCTTTATTAAAGAAATGCTGAGTTTTTCGCCTGGAAGAGATTTTGAGTGGTTGTTAAAAAAGAGTCTCAGCATGACGGTAGGAACCAGGGTGATGCAGCGCTTTGGTCTGAAAACGCCTCTTCCCGATCAGGGGTTTTATAACGTGGGACAGAAAATTTTCGGTATGGCTGCTCTTTTGGGTGGCGTGGTCATCGCTGTAACAGGCTGGATCATGACCTGCGCTCAACAGGACATTAGCGGTCAGGGTACGGTGCAGTGGGCCATTCTGATTCACTTTTTCGCTGTGGGAATCGTCTTTGCCGGTCTTTTGGTCCACATTTATATGGCATGTATGGCCAAAGGACAGATGCCCGCCTTTCTGTCCATGTTTACGGGAAAAATCCCTGCGGATTACGCGGCCTTCCATCATAAACACTGGTTCGACAAAATTCAGGCCGTCAACCATAGAAGATTAAAAAAAAACGGAACTATTAACAAAAAGAAGGGGAGTGTTGCGACCGCTGGATAATCCCTGTTCGACTGTGAAAAACTCGTTCTAAAGTGACTGTAACGCCGAACAGGGCCAAAACTTATAGATAGTTATAATTTAAGTATCTGGATTATAAACCATGCCATAATTATCATGCTGTTCGGCATAACAGTCACTAAAGAACTCAGACAGTTTCACAGTCGCTCAGGGATCACCCATCAGTCTTAGAGCTGTTTATAGGTCCTAAAAAAAAGAAAAGCCGCAGTCAGCATTGGTACTGCCGATCTTACCGCATCTACGGTGTCAAATGCTATCACGTATGGTGCAAGGTAACTTATCCTGAAGTAGCGCAGCAGGTCTTCAGACCTGCAAATAGTTGTCTAAGCAGAGCTGAAACGCTGCACTAACAAAATCACTAACTAAAAAAATAGCGACGACAGTCGCGTCATATAAAATCGTGAAACGATTTTATTTTTGGTTGACAAAGTGTCTCTGCTATGTGATGGTCTGCGTCAACAATGCAATCCTACCCTACGGCTGAAGATTCTTTGCTGCCTATTATAAGGGTCTTCAATTCAGATCGCATCCAATTGAGCTTCTAATTTGATTTTACCGGTTTTATGCAGTCGCGTTTCGAATTAAAAATATTGTGATTCAATCCGCATGTGGCAATCGGTTCTAACTACCGTAAGTCGGGATATTTTACTGGGTATCTTATCCAGATATTTAAACCTAAAGTGAGCATTTCAAAAACCTTGAGAATCGCTCAAATCAGGTTAAACAAAAAAAATGGGGGTATTTTATGAACGACTTTCTCCACAGTCTTCGGACCGGGAAAGACAAGCGCTATGATCGAACCAGAAGAGGGAACGACAACATGCCTTATCGTCCTGGCGACAGGCACAACAGTATGGATAAAAGAAAACGAGGGAACTACACAAAAAACAATGTGGCGGAAAATGCGTATGTAACCATTGCAAAGCTGTTGCCGCCGGTAAAAGCATTGTTGGAAACGATTGTTGCGGACAAAAAGGATTTTCTGGAAATCGAAGAGCGTAAAGCCGAGGCCATGGAAAGCATTGCCCTTTATTTGAAAAAACTTGCTGGAGCCGGCAACGGAGAAAGTGATCCCATTGATTCACAGAATGAGATGGCGGAAAAACAAGCCGAAGATGCTATTTTAGAGAACACGGATGCTATGCCTGCCCCGGTCGAAATAGCACTTGCAGATAGGATAAAAGATATGCGGGCACAAGGATTCAGCTATGACAAAATTGCCCGCCAACTGGATATGGATAATATTCCCACGCCTTCGGGAAGAGGAAAGTGGCGGGGTCAGGCTGTGAGCAAGCTGCTAAAGCTATAGGGTCTGAGGGGAATAGAGTTCATTGAGTTTATTGAGTTTCTTGGGTTCATTGAGTTGATGAAACGGAAACGAGTTGAAGGCTCTTAACCGACGACCACAAGCAACACAATAAACCCAAAGAACACAATGAACAAAGCAACTAATTTTGTAGGGTCCGAGGGTTCGAGGGTGATACAAGGGTTCGAGGGTGGCTCTGAGCAGCAGGTAGTAAGCAGGAGACAGTAGGCAGTATCAGGAGACAGAATACCGTTTGATGATTTTTTAAAGATGAACATCGAACACCGAATGTCCAATGATGAATCAAAAAAATATATAGACCCTCGTCCTACACCTTTTTCTTCATCTTTTAATTCAAAATTCGATGTTGGACGTTGGATGTTCGATGTTCATCTTCTTGAATGCAAACGCCAGCTCCCTACACCTCGCTGAAATGATGTGAAACCCGTTAAATTGCCCACGCTCTTACCGCAATCCCAATGATCAAAAACGGAAACTACCTATGACACCAGGTATAATTTAAGCACCTGGTGTTTGGATAATGGGTCTTAAAGCGGCGAAACCGCGCTATATAAAGCAATGGAAAAATTTTATGTCACTTAAAAAAGGTCAAGTGCTTACCCTGGAAATATCCCACATCGCATTTGGTGGGAAAGGTCTTGCAAAACCGGATGGGTTTGCCGTGTTTGTCGATAAGGCTGTACCCGGTGATGTGGTGCAGGCGCTAATTACCAGGAAAAAAAAGAATTATGCTGAAGCAAGGGTTCTGGAGCTGTTGACAGCTTCTTCCGACAGAGTCGAACCTGGATGCCCCTACAGCGGTTACTGCGGTGGGTGCAAGTGGCAATTCCTGGATTATGAAAAGCAGCTTGTTTTCAAACAGCAGCATGTGGCAGAAGCCCTGGCGCATATCGGCGGGATTGAGACCGTAGCCGTTCATGAGACAATTCCATCCAAGCGTGTATTCGGGTATAGAAATAAAATGGAATTTTCATGCTCGGACAGGCGCTGGGTACTGCCGAACGAGATGGATAGAGATGATTTGGATCGAAGCTTTGCTCTGGGACTGCATGTTCCAGGGACATTTAACAAGGTCATCGATACCGAAGTGTGTCTGCTGCACCCGCCCTTGGGGAACGATATTCTGGCAACGATCAGACAGGGCATTCGAGGTTCTGGACTGCCACCATACGGGCTGAAAAGCCATGCCGGTTACTGGCGATTTGTCATGCTCAGAAATTCAGCTTTCTATGACCATTGGATGGTCAATATCGTTACCAGTTATGAAAGTACCAAAGCCATGGCATCTTTGGCCAGCCAATTGATGGAACGATATCCCGAGGTTGTTTCGGTTATCAATAATATTACCGCCAGGAAATCAAGTGTTGCCATTGGAGAATCAGAAGTGCTGGTCGCCGGAGAATCTTCTCTCAAAGAAAGGATCGGGTCTTTTGAATTTAGCATTTCTGCGAACTCTTTTTTTCAAACCAACAGTGTGGGCGCACAGACACTCTATGACAAGACCAGGGAGTATGCGGACCTGCAGGGGCACGAGACGGTTCTTGATTTATACAGTGGTACCGGGACGATTGCCATTTATCTGGCGGAGTCGGCCAGACAGATTGTCGGTATTGAACAGGTTGAATCTGCAGTGAGAAATGCCGAAAGAAATTGCCGGATCAATCATGTATCCAATTGCCGATTTGTCCATGGAGACATCAAGGATAAACTTCCCCAACTCACTGAAAAACCCCAGGTTGTGGTAATCGATCCCCCCAGGGCTGGCATGCACAAGGACGTGATTCAGCAGATTCTCAGACTGGCACCAGAGCGAATTGTCTATGTTTCCTGCAATCCGGCCTCTCTGGCAAGGGATGTCGCCCTTCTATCGGAAGCCTATGATTTGCTGGAAGCACAGCCGGTGGACATGTTTCCACATACCTATCATATCGAAACAGTGGCAAAATTACATAGAAGACAGTAAATTTTTAGGTGTTTAGACTGTTAGGCTGTTAGGCCGTGGACCGCTAAAAGCCTAATAGTCTAACAGCCTACAGCCTAAATGTTCATCTTGTACTCGATACCACCGTCGACAGCACATCCTGTATTTTGTCCAGCAGTGTGCATTCGGCAATACAGCGAGGGAAAATGCAATAGCGACTGCAGTTTTTGCAGGGACTTTGAATCAAGTGACCGACTTCAAAGTCAAATGTTTTGATATATTTATTGTACATAATTATAAAATCACTCCGGGATTTTATCCAACGCGGCATTGCCGCTCTATTTAATCCCCCAGCCCGTACTGATTGGAGGATGTTAGGCTGTTAGACTGTTAGGCTGTTAGGCTGCTAGCAGTCTGACAGCCTAATAGCCTAACAGCCTAATAATCTAATCGTCTACAGCCTGTACTCACTGTACTCTACCATTTTGGCCAGCGTTTTAACGGCACGTTCCGGGGTTGTGTAGAAAACGCCTTTATATGGGCAGTTTTCAACCAGATATGTGGTTCGGTCCATGGCATCGGTCAAGAGGGAGACACCGATTACGGGTTTCTGATAGACCTCCATGAGGCGGGCGATTTTTTCGACATATTTTTTTTCGAATATCACCAGCGATTCTTTAATGCTGTCTAAAAATGCGGGCTCGTACATGGGGTCCGATTGCTTGACCGCGTCGAAATAGAGCCCGGCCAGGTGCTTGCGCCCCATAATTCCGAGATTGATCACGGCATCACAGCCATCCCATTTTAAAAGTTCCTCGATTATTTTCAGCGGCAGCGTGTCGTTGTGCTCACCAACAAGGTCAATGGGATTTGATCGGCTCCAGAAAGGTGGCAGCCACTTGTCGATCTGTTGGATCAGGTCGGGAGAGAGGTCTGGAACGTCTATGTGATATTTATTGCACAGATCGGCGGTGACAACGCCCCAGCCGCCGCCCAGGGTCATGATGCCGGCCCGGTTACCCCTGGGCAGGGGCAGGGAAGAGAAAGCTGCTGCCAGATCGAGCAGATCCATGGACTGCTCCACTTTGACAATTCCCGCCTGTTTGCAAACCGAGTTGAAAATTCGTGCATCCGTACTCAAGGCCCCGGTATGACTGGCTGCTGCCTTGATACCGGCCTTGCTTTGCCCGCCTTTCATCAGGATAATCGGTTTGATTTTACCCAGACGCCTGGCAGTCTCGTAGAAGCGACGGCCATTTTTTACGCTCTCGATATAAATCATAACGGTTTTTGTGAGTTCATCCGCTTCAAAAACTTCCAGAAAATCTTCGATGGTGGTCATGGCTTCATTGCCGGAACCACAGAATCCACGAATACCGATCCCCTGATGTTCTGCAAAGGCTAAAAACTGGGTGCCCATGTTTCCGGATTGGGATACGAGAGCGGTGGAGCCAGGCCGTGGTTGTACGGGCAGGCTGGTGCAGTTGAGAGCCACATGGGGATTACAGATCCCCATGGTGTTGGGACCCAGTATCCGGATACCGGACGCCTGTGCCGATGCAACCAGCTCTTTTTCGAGCCTTTTTCCCTCACGATCGGTCTCGGAAAATCCAGATGTTATCAGAAGCATGTGCCGGATGCTCTTTGCTTTTAGCTGCGGAATCAGGCCTATCACGTGTTTAGCCGGTATGGTGACGATGGCAAGATCTATCGGCTCGTGAATATCAGCAAGGGATTTATAGGCCTCCTCACCCACAATTTTCCCCCCTTTGGGATTGACAAGGTACAGCTTTCCCGCATATCCGCCGCTCTTGGTGTTTGCCACCAGCATATGACCCCATTTGCCCATAGTGGAGGAGGCGCCGATGAAGGCAATGGATTTGGGATAAAAAAAGGGCCTCAGGGAGTCGGGCTGAGAGATAGGGCGAGGTGCGGCGATTTTATCTTGTTTGTGGCCCACAACCACCAGTGCGTCCACGGCCAGAAGTTTTCCCGTGGGGCTTGTGATGAGGGGGTTGATATCCACCTCGAATACTTCCGGGTGGTCTGCAGCAAGGTCCGACAAGCCGGTAAGAACACGAACGATTTGTGATCGATCGACCTTTTTTTCCCCCCGGAAGTCTTCGAGAAGAGGAGATGATTTGATTTCATCTATCATCTCCTGAGCATCCTCAGGGGATAAAGGTGCCAGGCGGAAGGTCACGTCGGAGATAGCCTCGGTGAGAATGCCACCGGCACCGAACATGATGACCGGGCCGAACTGGTCGTCATAGGAAAGGCCCGCGATCCACTCTCGTTTGCCCAGAATATGAGGTTGGACCAGAAATCCTTCCAGATCATCTCCGGCATTGTGTTGTATGCTTTCGACGGCTGACAGAATCCCGGCTTTGGTTTTCAGGTGCGTATGCACCAGACCGCGTTCGGTCTTGTGCGTCAGTCGGGTGCCCAATCCCTTCAAAACAATGGGGAACCCGATTTCCAGGGCTGCAGCCACGGCGTCTTCTTCCGTAGCAGCAACGATCTCCTGGACCACAGGGATGCCATAGGCATGGAGGATCTGTTTGGATTCGTGTTCTGAGAGAGCTGTTATTCCGGAATTCATGGCTTTTTTTAAAATGGATTTTATGTTCAATTTAATTGAATTCCTTTATGGAGACATTTAAAAGATGAACGTCCAACATCGAACATCGAACATCCAACGTCGAATGAAAAAAAACAATACCGATGAATAGTCGAGCGGACTTTATTAAAGGTCATTGGCCCATTTCTTCATCTTTTCCCATTCAACATACACCTGTTTCTTCATTTAAACCCATTCAAAATTCGATGTTGAGCGTTCGATGTTCGACGTTCATCTCTTTAATAAAACAGGTCAACCTGCATTCGTCACGCGATTAATTCACTGCCGGTCTTTTAAGATTGTTTTTTAGAAAAATCAAGAAAGGAAAAAATATAAAAGGCGTGACAAGTTAAATCGTTTGGCTTATTTCCGAAAGAGTTGATCCACATGAAGGGTTCGAGGGTCCATGGGTGATACAAGGGTTAGAGGGTAGCGGAGTGCAATCAGCTTAAAGCACATAACAGCCTACAGTCTAAACCGCTAAAAGACTTGCTATGCTGGGAAGCGAGGGGGCGTGAAGATTGGTAGGCTGCTGTCTGATTATCACTTTGGGCCACCCTCGGACCCTTAAAATACGCTGGGATGCCAGGATGCTTGGAGGCTGGGAAGCTGCCGTCCGCTAATAGCCGTCAGCTACCCTTAAACCCTTGTATCACCCTCGGACCCTCAAACCCTTTCATTACCACCCAGCCGGATAGGATGCCGGGTATTCCTTCAGAAAATAAAGCTCAAGATCACGAAGCGTGATGTTCTGTGTCGCACTGCTGGTACCCTGGGTAAATCCGAACAGGACACGCAGCAAGTCCATATGATCAGCGGGATCAATTTTCAGAGAGTTTCCCCTATTAATGGTTTTTTCGATGGTTGGCAGGCTGGCTGAAAAATCCGCTTTTACGTCCTCGAACTGGGCCAGCTCAGCTGCCGAACAGGTGGCGCAGTCGATCCAGATTTTTACCTGGTAATCATAGAGCCCGTCGGGTATGCCGTCGTCCGCCTCGACGAGAGGGCGTATCAGCTCCATGCGGAACCTGTGCAGAGATCCATCTTCAAGCCAGTTGGGGCTGGAACCCGTAACCTGGTGATATCCGTCATAGCCGTTGCCGCTATTGCTGTTCAGGGAATTCTGAGGTGTTAGTGGAGGAGTGCCGGTGCTGCCGGCGCCGTGGCGGTTGTCGTCATACGAGGCCGCCCCTGTTCCACAATCAAAAGCGGTAAGCGTGTCAATAGACCAGTCCGTGGTTCCAATGGTCGAGGCAGCTATTTCCAATAGACCAGCATCCAACGGATCTGCCTGTAGGGGGAAATAGGCTTGCAGGTCACCATAGTCGGCTTCACTGCCTGTCAGGCGCTGTTTGTAATCATCCTCTATATCTGTGAACTCTCTGGCGATATCGTAGAAGCGCAAGTCCGAGCCATTACCGTCGACGGCAAAATTATTCGAACTGTTGCCACCGCTGGAGTTCAGAAAAAGGTTTTCAGTAATTAAATCAGCGATGGACATGTCTCCCGTCCAGTCTAAGTTTTCTGCAAGAAGTGAGATCGTCGGGGCAGTTTCGTCGGCCCAATAGACTTTTAAGTCGTTTATTAAATCATCATCATCCCAAGTGATGGCGATAAAATACCATGTGCCGGCTACGGTAAACGGGTTGGCTGCATTGATGGCACTCTCGGCATTGCCACCGGACCCCCAATCGAGATAAAAATTTGAGCCGGTGTTGTTAAAACGGGTTTCCATGTTGATGTTCTGCCCCCACAGCCTGTCACCGCTCGAACTCCCGTCGCCGTAGTCAATAGTATCGCGTTTGAACCAGAAGCTGATGGTCCCTTGGGGGGAACTCCAGTCCTCGTCATCCCCGATGGAAGGTGATGCGGATCCAATACGGAGATACCCTCCTTGAGCATCCAAAGAACCAACGGTTTCCTCACCCCAGTAGACCAGGGCGGCATGGTTGGGACTAGGGTTGGGCACCGGTTCATAGTCGTTACGGCTGTCGTCCCCACACACATTTCCGGCGCCGGGATTCGGGAAGGTGTCAATCTCGACTGCCAGTTTGGGAGATTGCAGTCCATTGCTGGAAAGACCTGGACCGGAATATCCCATGTGCTGGCCACCGAGTCCGGTATCACCAATCGTGTAATTGGTGCCACTGACAAGAGAAAAGGTGAACCCTTCGCCGAAATCACTGCTGTCGACGGAAGTGTCCGGGTCATCAAATGTAAATTCGAAATAGGCCCGAAAACCCCTGCCCAAAAGACAGTTGCCCCCAATGCAGTCGGCGATGTCCGAATTGCCTTTGTACCAGACAGAGCCATAGCCGTCGGGCAGGTCGCCGCCGAGTTGAATGGTTCCTGCTCCTATGTCGATCTCGATGGGTTCTCCCAACGAGGGGTTGGGATTGTTCATGGTAGGTGTGAAATCGCCAATATCTTCGTCAAAGGAAATGGTGTCGCTTCCCGCGTAGAAGCCACCATCCAGTCCTACATCCGTATAATTGCCCACGGTCTTTTTAGCTGCCATGTTACCGGATCCGACAGTAGAGGTAGCAAAGACGGCCAGATTGCGTCCAAAATAGATTTCAGAGGTGTTGTCTATGGTAAACGGGTCCACGGATGGGGTGGCATCGTTCTGGTGCTGAATGCCGCTCAGCGTAATCGTGGTGGGGGGATTTCCGGGATCGACAACCGCTGGCGTTTTCTCCTGGTAGGTATAGTCCATTTTATCGTTGTCTTCATTATATACCCTGAATGAGCCGTTCTGGGCCGGCAGCAGCTGGGCAACCGAGTTGCTGCCTGGGAAGTCGAGACTGTTGCCCAGGGAAATTGTCTGGCTGGTGGTGTTGTTGTCCGTATAAATCAGAAAAAGCTCTTCATCAGCCTGAATATCATAGGGGAATCCTGATATACCAAAGGCAATCGTTGCGCCGTCTGCAGGGGAGGCAGGGGACACCGATGTGATGGTGGTCGGCTGGCTTTTGCCATGTACTTTCAGTTGCCCGCTGCTGGGTAGGGTTATTCTGGGAGAGCCCATATCTGAAGGGTTTCTCAAAGGGGTGCCACCAGGTATTTTAACACTAATGCTGGTGTTGCCAGCAGTGTAGGCGCTGGTGACAGAAAACCAGTACGGGTAAACCCTCACGTCGAACTGTCCGTCATTGCCTGGCAGACTGAGGGATTTTCCGTGGAGTGTTTCCAGAATATCGTTTTTGGGCTCGGGAGCGTTATTGTATTCACTGGCCACCACCCTGAAACCGGATTCAGCCATGAAAAAGGCCCTGCTTGCATTCTGGGCATATAGCTGGGTAAAGGTGGAGGTGCTGGTCAAAGAAAAGATAGCGACACCCGCCAGACCGATGATAATAATAATCACCACCACCGTCAGCAGAACGGCGCCCGAGGCATTCGCCAGGGGGGATGGGCAATTTTGAATGTTTAATTTTGAATTTTGAATTGGCTTCATACCTTGTGACCTAAGCTAAAACGTAACACCTAAAACGCACACCAGATTAATCGGAAAAGAGAAAGATCTTTTATCACGAAATCACGAAAAATCGAAACCACGAAAAAGGCCATGATAACTTTCGTGTTTTTTGATTATTTTGGTTTTTTCCCATAAAATACACAAGTTTTACAGTTAAGGACTAAAACGAAAAAACGCTAAAGGCATCTACATCTGCCAGAAAGGGTCCATAATACTCAGGCGGTCAAATAGCCTATGGTTGTCATTCCTGCGAAGGCAGGAATCCAGAAAGGCACTGGATGCCCCCGGCTAACCAATTGCCGGGGCAGGCTTATCAAGCTTGTCCCCGACTTGATCGGGGATCCGGCATGACGGAGTTGCATATTTAGTCGCCAGGTTCATATTCGATTTTTTTCCCCTCGAACCCTCGAACCCTAGAATCCTTGAACCCATTATTTGATATACCAATAAGGGTGCATTTCTAAGCCGGTTACTGCGTGGATGGACCATCGTTTCAATGGTTCGGGAGTAGTTTGTAAACTTGAGTACTATGGTTATTCCGTGGAGATCCGATATATTCGAGGGTGTCCACTGGGAGCCATCGCTTTTTTCGTAAGATAGAAAAATGTCTGTTCCGTAATCTGCCTGGATATTGTCCACCAGGGTTTGGGCCGCTATGGCAGACCCGGCGTCTGTTTTTTCAAGGGTGATGATGTTGCCTGTTTTCATGATTTCATAGGTGCCCTCATCATTAGTGAAAACAATCCTGTTTGGCTGGGCAGTGTCGATAGCTGTGGCATTCAAGAGCTCGATACGGATGCGGGAGAGGGCCAGGCCGGCTTTCTGGGTGACGCCGGCCGCGTCTCTTGAAAGAGAAAACCCGTTGAGCGCTGTGACCACGATGGTCATGAGCGCAACCGCCAGAATTCCAGCGATGACCAGGCTCACAATCAGTTCCACCAGGCTGAAACCATTATTTTTAGTAAGAAATATTTTCATATTAACAAGTTATGCATCAATAATAAAGATGAACGTCGAATGAAAAGAAAAGATCAATACCGAATTATTGAGCGAACAAGGTAACCAAGCTCTGGCTGTTTTTAACCAAAGTTACCCGAAGAATATTGGGTGATGCCGTTGTGTATGCGCCATCACTGAGGGTAATAAAATTGGTTTCGCCTGCATCAACGTAAATGCTCGTGTCTACGTGTGTTGGTTTAAAATTATTTATTATATCGAGCGTACCGTTTTCAATTGCATCCCTGTAGAACCCTGTTAGTCTATCCATCTCCTCAATAAGAAGCTGATGATCGTTCAGTCGGTTTACGGGATCGGCACTTCGGGTCAGGTTTGTTCCCATGGCGGGAAAAAGAATCGCTGCGGAAATACCGACCAGAATCAGTGTGGCGATGATTTCTAAGAGGGTAAACCCCCTCTGGGATGTCACCATGATGGAATGCCTATTGAATGTGTCAATCACGGTATAAAACCTGTGTGCTGTGTTACGGTGATGGTTTCTACAGGTGCGCCTCCTCCTACTGGTGTTACATTTATTACAAGGTCTGCGGCATAGGGGGTGTTGGTGGTTTCATTTGTATAGGCGCTATACGGAATCCCTCGCGCATCAAAAAAAACAGTGAAAGCAGTACCTATGGCAATTTTTTTCTCGGCTAAATCGAGTTTGCCGTCATTGTTGGTGTTGTATTGCTGGTCATCCGGGAGCATAATGATATTGAGATCATAATTATTGCCTTTAAACATCCAATAATAAGCGCTGTCACATCTTATACCAAAAATATCGCTCGAATCGCTTCCGGACATGCCAAGCGCCTGGGCATGGCGAAGGTGGCCCCTTAGGATAGCTGCTTGGGAACCCACATCGGCGGAAAATGAACCTGACTGGCTAATGATAACGGTGCTGATGATGACAAGAATGGCCAGAACAGCTATGATTTCAAAGAGGGTAAACCCATTTTTATTTTTGCAGTGAAATGCTAGTGACATGGGCGATGTGGTATTTTGGGGTTTATGGTGCTTTCTGTGTCAACACATTAATGTTCATGTTAGCATGAAATTGTCAGAATCGCAACCAAAAGAGGGCAATGAAACAGCAGCATCGCTGGTTTCATTGCCCTGAACGGTTTCCGGTAGGAAATACTGTCTAATCTGGATTGCTCGCTAAGCCTTTGACAAACCACGGAATTAGAATATCAGTGTGGTTTATCTCAAAAACTTATAATTTAGCACCTCGTGAAAAGTATCCTGGTGAGTCGGTGCCAGTGGGAGCATTCCACGTGAGTGTCCAGACGTGTCCCGCGGGATTGACAAAGCCGATGGTGCCGGTTCCAGGCACGCCAGGAGCTTGGCCGGTGACTGCGAATTCCCCACCAACGTCGCCGGTATATGCAAGGTCGTAGTTACCGGCTGGGCCACCATCCAATGCATTCTGCGCAAAGGCAAGGGCAACCTGACCGTTGAGTTCACCAATTGCACCTTCGATGGCCTTTTCTCTGGCTGTATCCTGCATGTCGAAAAATTTGGGTATGGCAACGGCTGCAAGAATTCCCAGAATAACCAGGACGGCAATAACTTCTACCAGAGTAAAACCCTTTTCCTGTTTGAGCTTCTTTCTCACGGTAAGTGTTTTCGTTCGCATGGGTTTCTCCTTTATGCATTATTTCAACGGTGACAACAGATCAAAAAAACGAAATTCTATTTGCACCAAAAAACCTGTAAAAGACTAAAGCAAATTAAGTGCCAGTCTAAAATAAAACACTGAAAAAAACAAACAGAGTAAAGAATAATAGAACACGTGGCACATATACAGATGATATAAGCTTAAAGAATTTATCTGCCAAATAATTAGCGCCTGCAATCAAAAACAATGTCTGGATAAAATAAAATATATAATATTCAGGTAATTAAGAATATATAAATTGTAGAACGCTGACAAATTAAGGGTTTAATAAGAACGTATACGTGGTTATAATATCATTGTATTTGTGTTAACAAAATGTCGTGCCATGAAAAACAATTAAGACTATTAAATTATTAATATAATTGCAAAGCATCAAAAAATGTAGGGTGGAAACTACATTCATTGGTGCTTAAAAGAAACAGCATCGATATCATATTTCTTTATTCGATGCCATAAACTGCGTTCCTTGATACCCAGAAGTAAGGCTGCTTTTTTCTGAATCCCGCCAGTTTCGGTCAAGGCATCCATAATAATCCCTTTTTCCAGCTCCTGGATACGGTGATCCAGATTCATTGCTTTGGGTAGGGTATCAATGTTTTTTGCTATGGATTTACCGAAACCACGGCTAAGGGTTGAGGGCAGGTGTTTCGCTTGGATGATATCGTCGGTAATAATCGTGGCAGCTTCCATGGCGTTTTCAAGTTCTCGAACGTTTCCAGGCCAGTCGTAGGCCGTTAGAAGTTGCATGGCTTCGGATGTCACCGTAAATGAGCGTTCATGCTTCTCCAAAAATCTATCGACCAGCAATGGGATATCTTCCCTTCTTTCCCGCAAGGGTGGCAAGTGGATGGCAAAGACATTCAGACGGTAAAAGAGATCCTGACGAAACGTCCCTTGATCCACAAGGAAGGTCAGATTCTGATGCGTGGCAGTGATGAACCGGACATCAACCGTTAACGGTTTGATGCCGCCCACACGCTCAAATTGATTTTCCTGGATCGCACGCAATACCTTTGTCTGGGTTTCCATGGGCATATCACCGATTTCATCCATAAAAAGCGTACTGCGGTGGGCGATTTCAAATTTTCCGAGTTTTCGGGCATCTGCACCGGTAAAGGCACCTTTTTCATGGCCGAACAGTTCGCTCTCCAGTAGGCTTTCAGGAATGGCAGCGCAATTCAAGGCAATAAAATCGCGTTCTTTTCGTTTGCTGTGCTGATGGATACTTCTGGCTATCAACTCCTTACCGGTGCCGGTCTCGCCGAGAATAAGGACAGTAGAGTCTGTCTTGGCAACCTGAAGTATCTGTTTGAGAACACCCCGCATGACCTTGCTCTGACCAACAATATCCGGGAACAGCTCTCGGGCTTCAACCTGACCCAATATTTCCGTAACCTGATCGAAAAGTTGTGAAAAACGGACCATGTCATCCTGTTTATCTGATATGATTTCAGTTTGAGATGCTCGACCGATTACACCAAGACTTTCCGTGTTTTGTGCAAAACGTTTCATGGGATCAATAATAAATTTTACAATCAAAATACCGAAAACTGCCGTTACGATGATCATGATCGCGCCCCAAAAAGCCACAGGCCAGGTGGGGTCAAGACCGCGTTTGGTATAATAGGTGGTGAGGTTGAAAGAGGTTATGGTCGACAGTATAGAGATGCCCGCAATGATGACGGGAATGATAACGTAGAGGCTGATATTGAATCGGATGTCTTTCATGATTTATAGAATTTAGAATACAGAATACAGAATTCAGAATTATGGGCAGAAATCATACATTGGAATTCAGTATCGAATTCGTGTATGAATGAAGCAACTTGCTGACTTCTTCAAGTTGTCCCATTAAGTTAGCTGTGTCACCATAATCTAAGTCTTTTGTCAGTATTAAATAATAGCGGCATTCTTCTAAGGATGCTTGAGCAATATTCATAAATCTGGCTTTATCCAATTTCTTTCTTCGCTTGAAACCTTCTGCTATGTTTGCGGGAACTGATACGGCGGCTTTTCTTAACTGAGATGTGAGGCCGAATACCTCATCTTTAGGAAAAGATTTGCTTACCTGATAAACCGACAGCACGAACTGGTGTCCTTTTTGCCATACAATCAGGTCCTGAAAATTTCCCGCCGGTTTTACACCCATTATATTCTGTATTCTGTCTCCTGTATTCTATCTCCTCGCTCATCCGGCCATCTTAGTCATATCCCACATGGGCAGATAGATCGCCAGGGCAAAAAAGCCTACAACAACGGCAAGGCCAAGCGTCAGTATGGGACCGAGAGCTTCGGACAGCTTTTTCATGGCATATTCTAGCTCTGAATCGTAATGAAGCGCAATTTCGTTAAGCATTTCTTCGAGATTGTCGGATTCTTCTCCGATGGCGATCATGTTGATGACAATAGGCGGAAAATATTTAGCGGATTTCAATGGTTCTGCCAAGCCACGTCCTTCTTCCAGACGTTCTGTAACAAGGACGAACTCTTTGGAAATTGCATGATTTCCAATGGTTTCCGTTAAAATGTGAATACAGTCTAGGACAGGGACGCCACTGGCCTGCAATATAGAGAAAATACTGGCAAACCTTGCCATGGCAGCCTTTGCGAAAAGCGGTCCAAGAAGGGGTAGACGCATTAGTAAGGTGTCTCTTTCCAACAAACCCTGTTCGGTTTTTAAATAGTAATTCAGGAATACGATGCCGCCAACCATACCAAGGAGCATTATCAGCCAGTAGTTGGCAAGAATCTGGTACATGAGCATGCAGATCTGTGTAGGCAGAGGGAGGGCGATACTCGATCTTTCGAATATCGCGACAAATTTTGGGATGACAAAGGTCAGGAGAACAAAAAAAGCGAGTCCTAGAAAGGCTAAGACGATGATGGGATAGGAAAGCGCTGCTCGAATCTCGGACTTTATTTTGTGTTCATGTTCGAGAATATAGATCAGACGTTCCAATATCTCCGGCAATGCCCCGCTGGCTTCTCCAGCACGCAACATACTGCAGTAGAGAGGCGAAAAGGCCTTGGGGTGTTTTCGGAACGCATCATGCAGGCTGGACCCTTCCTCAACATCCTGGGAAACAGATAGGATAATATCCCTTAACACAATGTTTTCGGTTTGATTCTCAATAACCCTAAATATTTTCAAGATGGGTATACCGGCCCTGATGAGTGTCTTGAACTGCTTGGTAAAGAGAATCAACTCCGGCGGTTTAATGAATGTGAAGCGCTCTCTAAGCTGCTTGGTAAAAGCGCTGGGCACCATCTGACCTTTTTCAACCACCTTTGATGGCAGGTATCCCCTGGCGGAAAGAATGTTGTTGGCCATATCGGTGGATTCAGCTTCGACTTCACCGGTGACGGTGGATCCGGACTCGTTGATGGCTTGGTATGAATATGTGGGCATAATGACCTGTTTTATGTGTTCGTTGTGTTCGTTGTGTTTATTGTTTTATTTGTTTACTGGGTTGTTAATCGGGTTGACCGAAACTCAACGAACCCAACGAACCCAAAGAACTCAAAGAACATAGTTATACAATCACCGCTGATGCCGCTTCTTCAATGGTGGTAATACCCTGGAGGATTTTTTTTGCGGCGTCATCTTTGAGTGTTTTCAGTTTTCCCTCCTTAACAGCAGCCCGGGCAATTTCCTGGGATGAATTTCTATTGAGAATCATATGCTGGACCATTTCATCGATGATGAGGATTTCATAGACGCCGGTTCTTCCCTTGTAGCCTTTGTCCATGCAATTGAAACATCCGTTGCCTTGCATAAAATTCGAATTTTCAACATGCGTGAGACCCCAGTACTCTAATGCCGGCGCCGGGGGGGTGTAGGGTTTTTTGCAGAAAGGGCAAGCCTTCCTGACGAGACGTTGGGCGATGGATACGAGCATTACCGATGAAACGAGAAAAGGCTCGATGCCCATGTCAATAAAACGCGTGATGGCACCGGCAGCATCGTTTGTATGAACCGTGCTCAGCACCCGGTGACCGGTTAGAGCGGACTGAACGGCAATCGAAGCGGTTTCGGGATCTCGAATCTCACCGACCATGATGACATCGGGATCCTGCCGCATGATGGAACGAAGCCCACTCGCAAAGGTCATTCCGGCTTTTCTGTTGAGCTGGATCTGTCTGATTTTGTTAAGTCGATATTCAACTGGGTCCTCTATGGTGATGATATTGATGTCGGGCTGATTGATCCGTTTGAGGATTGAGTAAAGTGTGGTGCTTTTGCCGCTCCCTGTGGGTCCGGTGCTCAAAATCATGCCATAGGGTTTGTGGATCATGGGTTCGAGTTTGAGAATATCGGCCTTGGACATCCCCAGTTCTTCCAGAGAGTGCACGCCGCCGCTTGTGTCAAGAAGTCGCAACACCATGTTTTCCCCATAGATGGTGGGGATGGTGGAAGATCGGATGTTGATTTCTTTTTCATCCATTTTAATGGTGAATCGTCCATCCTGAGGAATTCTTGAAACCGAGATGTCCATGTTAGAGAGAATCTTCAATCTTGAAATGATGAGCAGTATCATGGTCTTGGGTGGGGCTGGCAGCTCATGTAGTTTACCGTCAACCCGAAACCTCACCTGGACATAATCTTTTTCCGGGCTGATATGGACATCGCTGGCCCCTTCCCGGACAGCCTGGGAGAGGATCGAGTTAACAAGACGAATAACAGGGGCCTCTTCAGCCATGTCCTGCAGGGAGCTGACCTCGATATCTCCGATCGCCGCCCGTGCACTGTCCTCATCATCGTCTCTTTCTATCTGCATATCCTGCATGCCTTCAAGAACACCATCGATGCCTGAATACGTGCCATAAAGGCTGCCAATCAAATGGTTGAGCTCCTGATATGTACAAATAACGGCTTCCACTTCTGTATTGGTGTAGACTTCAATAGAATCGAGCCCTGTAATATCCATGGGATCGGTCATGGCGAGGGTCAGGAGGAATTTGGTGTTTCTTAATGGCGCAGCCTGGAACTTCTGGGCAAGTTCTAGCGGTATCACCTTGGAGAGTTCAACGTCGATGGGATAGTCATCGGGGTTGTACTTTTTGATTTTCAGCTGTTGGGATATGATATCAACCACCTGAGACCCACTGACGATGCCTTCACGAACCAGATATTGTCCCAGTTTCATATTGGTTCGCTTGTGGTCAATGATGGCCTGTTTCAGTTGTTCCTCGCTCAGCAATCCGGCCTCTATGAGCATTTCTCCAAATTTCTTTTTTGTTTTCACTGTTGCTCTCGCTTATTTTATATTTTAAGTGTTCGTGTTTTGGTAAGGATTTGCATAAAAAACAGTATGTTCATCCCATTTAGAAACAATCTCACCGTTGGTAATGCCGCTCAAACGAAGATTTTCTAGCTTATTGACAGCCGAGGCTTCATCAAAAAAAGGCTGAATCAGAAGCACTGAAAAATGAAGCCCTGATGTACGGTTCCAGTAAGGGATCAGACGTGCGGGAAAAACGACGACGGTCTCTTGTCGTAGGAATCGGAATACGGCTTCCAGGTTATCCTCTTGGGCAATTTGAACCCACCAGCGTTTCAGTGGTTGCTGTTCCACATGGGATGCAATGGCCGGAAAAAGTATCACGTCCCCGACATCGATGGTGTCCGGATTTTTGATGTGCGGGTTGATCCGGAGAATAGATTGAAGATACGACTTGTTGAAGACGCCATAGATTGTCTGGATGAGGCCACCAAGGGTTTCATGCCGCTTAACTTGAATTTGTCCGAGGACCCCGGGGACCTCATGTATCCCCGGGTTTGTCTCTTCCGGCGTGGTGGTGGCAGAAGACAGCAGCTGAGTCGTACCCTGAGATTGTGGAGCAGCTCCTGAAAGGTTTGGCTTGGCCGGTGTAGCAGGAGCAGGTACGACCTTTTCCGGGCTTGTATGAATCTCGCTAGCTATGAGGGTCTCTGGGCTATCCTTTGTCACGGGTGCGATCGGCACAGGGGTGATGGACGCGACAGGCAGTTCCTTGGATGCTATGGTTTCTTTTAATACGGGTGATAGGGATCGGTTGGGAAGCCATCTGGGTATGGTGAAGAAGATACCGGCGATAACAATCAAAAGAATGACGGCCAGTTGCCATGTCCGTTTTTTTCCTGAGGAAAAAACCCTTCGAATGCACGATTGCACCAGAAACCAGTTGGCTTTTCTTTTGTTCTGAATGATCATCGTCAAAATGCTGCGGTGGCAGACGTTGACAATTTTACGCGGATAGCCATTTGTGGCACGGTAAATTGCCCAGAGGGCAGGGTAGGTGAACAAGGCAAGCCGTTTTGCAGCAGCACTGGATTGATTCAAACGATACTGGATCATGGAGCGTGTATCGCGAAAGTTCATGGGTTTCAGCAAGTGGTAGAGATTGATGCGGTCTGCGAAATTAGCATGTTCTTTTAGGGTGTTGTCAAATTCTCTCTGGGCAAAAATGGCTATCTGGAGTAATTTATAATCGTTTGTTTCAAAATTGAGAAACTCTCTCAGTAATTCAAGACAAAAGACCGGAATTTTCTGGCCTTCATCGATGATGAGAATAACGGTTTTATTTTCATCGACACCTTTGGTGAAAAGGGCATTTTTGATGTGCTCTTTCAGTTTGTAGTCATCGACGTTTTCAGGGTATTTCTCCTGGGTGAGCATTTCCGTCACAGTAAGCAGAAATTCATGGGGCGTACTGAAATGGGGATCCAGGATAAGATGCGACTCGATTTCCGTGTCATCGGAAAAGCGTCGCAGAAGCTGGCGGCAGAGGGTCGTTTTCCCGGTCCCGACTTCCCCGATGACCACATTCAATCCCCGCCTGAGCCGCAAGGACAATTCCAGCTTCTGAAGGCAGCTGACATGTTGCTGGGAGTTGAAAAAGTAATCTGGGTCCGGCGAATTGGAAAAGGGCTCTTTATTTAGATTCAGAATACTGAAGTAGTCCATGTTCAAAACCTGGTATTTTTGGCCAGGCCATGGGTAATTGACTCAGCCGGAATTATTCTGAGAAAAAATTCAGGAGTCAGAATTTGGATTCTTATGTTCATATAATTGGTAAAAAGGTCCCAAATAATTGCAACCCCGTGCTATGCTCTTTGGACCCGGGCACCGAGTCAGGATTCGGGTGTGCTTTCAGATGACGAATCATCCAGTGGCGTTTCATCTATATCGTCACCAAACCGCTCACCCAGGATATGGGGTGTAATAAAAATCAGCAGCTCTTCCAGGGTGTCTTTGTTTCCTTCTCCTTTAAAGAGGTAACCAAGAATCGGGATGTCTTTGAGCCAAGGTACACCGGTATCTTGTTTCTCAGAATTTTCCTTGCTCAGACCGCCGATGACGGTGGTCTGTCCGTCGTACAAAAGTACATTGGTGCTGGCCCTTTTGGTGTTGATAGCGGGTTGCCCACGGACTGCATTGGTAAAGTCAAGCTCATCCTTTTTGGTCTTGATATTGAGTTTGAGGATATTGTCTCCAATGACGTGGGGGGTTACCACCAAACTGAGAACGGCATCTTTATATTCCACATTGACCTCATCATCCACTACCGTCTGGTAGGGGACTTCACTACCGCTTTCAATGGTAGCTTCCTGGTTATCCAGGGTGGTAATGGATGGGCTGGAGAGGATATTGAGTTTGCCCTCCGCCTGCAGTGCCGAGAGCTGCGCCGCCAGAATGCTGCCGCCTATGTCTTCCAGGGCAAAGCCGAGTGTCAGACCGGTTGCACCGGATGCGCCGGCTAAACCGGTTGTTGGAGAACCGGAATTAAAGACATTTCCGGAAGTGGGGTCTATACCACCGGCTGAGAGTGAATTATCAAGAACACCCGATGAATTCGCACCGGGTGTGATCCAAAGATCACCGCTGTTATAAAGACCCCCCCACTGCACCCCCAGTTCCATGGAAAC
This sequence comes from uncultured delta proteobacterium, assembly GCA_963842925.1. Lineage (GTDB taxonomy): Bacteria > Desulfobacterota > Desulfobacteria > Desulfobacterales > B30-G6 > B30-G6. The sequence continues at coordinate 86,349 of CAWJIL010000009.1, read as the reverse complement.
ACCTTTTGCCGCCTCGACAATATGTGCTTCAATCAGAACCTGGGGCGTGGGTTTGTCGAGCTCGAGGATCAGTGGGAGTATTCTTTCCAGATCACTATAAATTGCCTGAATAATGAGAGAATTGGTGTGTTCATCCACCATGACAGATCCGATGGGTTGGCCTGCCTCTTTTTCGGAAAGGAACATGACAAGGCTTTCCTTCAGTTTTTTTGCATCGGAAAATTCAACCTCAACAACTTTGGTAATCAGCGGCTCTACCAGTTCCACATCTTTTTTCTGAGCCTTGATTTTTTGTTCGGCGGTTACCCGTTCTAGATCCCTGTTGATGTCATCCTGTGTCACGATACGAATAATATCCCCATCCCAGGTATAAGAAAGACCCTGACTATTGAGAATGCTCAGAAAGGCCTGGTCCCAGGAAGCCTCTTTAAAATCGATGCTGACGGTTCCTTTTACATTTTCATTGACAATTAAATTTAAACCGACTGCCCGTGTCAAAGCCCTGAGAAGCACCGTTACATCGGTTTCATGCATGCGCATGGTAATCTTTTTTGTTGGCAGCGGTTTATCTTTTTCGGTTTTCTGTTTTTCAGCTTCTTTGACGGACAAAACACGCGGTGGCATCTCGAGGGAGCGTTTTCTTGTCTGGGGAGAATAGCCTTTGGATTTTTCAGCGGTGGTTTTCCATTGTTTAAAAAACTGATCAGCCTCTCCCTCATCCTGCTTGTGCGCACAACCGGAAAATAAAGAAAGCAGAAAAATGACAGAAAGCACCCATCGGACGATAAACGAATATGTGATTTGTCTTTTCATTTTAAAAGCTTATTCCTTTTCTTCCAATGACATGTTAATGCGTTCATCTAATGGAAGGGTAATGGTGTCGGGATTGTTTTCAATCCCCAGGATTATTTTGGTCGGCAATATTCTTTTGACATAATATCCTGCTTCATTCAGTTGATCGCCGGTTTCATATTCAGTACCATTGACGATGGCGATGAGTGTATCCGACGTTTGTAAAAAACCTGTATAGGATATCTGAACGGTTTGAACCGTTACCTCGGCACTCGCTTTAAATGGTTCGGACGTGAGAAGTGAGCCGGTCTTCAGGAAAGGATCCTGTGGCCATACTTTTTCAGCCTGATCGATGATGTATCTATCGGCGGCAGAGATGTATTCGTTGGACAGATTCGTGGCAGCGCCTATGACGAAATTTTTCAAATCCGTAAGATTCTGTTTCGAATTAACTATGATGGTTTTGGTGTTGGAACTGAAAAAGTAGGTGTAAGCACCAAAGGCGATAACAATGATCATTAACAGTAGAATAATTTTTTCTCTTTTCGCCATAAGTTAGAATCCAACAGTCCAAAAGGTAAAAAATTGAACGCTTTGTAATTTAAAGCAATTATCGGTTATAGATTTCCATAAACGCATGCAGCAAATTTATGACTCTTGAGCGATCCAGAGTTTCAGCTGAATGTTGTGTTTGTTGTTGGCGTTGCTAATATGTATATTTTCAATGTGCTCGAGATAGGGCAGTGTTCCGAGCTGGATAATAAGTTTCCGAAGGTTCGCAAAATCTCCCGTAATTTCAACGCTCATCTTGAGGATCCCAGATCCATCCATTAATCCACCGACATCGGTTAAGATGCTGTTGACCTGAAAATCGTTTAGCAGAATAATATTTTGAATGATACCTGATATGTTACCGGTTTCGTTTTTTGACAATTTTTCTTTTTTTGGAAAAGGAAGATTGTCAGGGGTTTGAAATCTTGCCTTATTTGACAAATCGTTAAAAATGGGCGAAAGAATTTTCTGCTCTTCAATCTGGCTCTTCAGCGTATTGATTTCATTTTCAATGTTGCTGTAGGCAATATAATTGGGAAAGATGGATAGGAGCACAAAAAAGATGATTCCTCCGCCGAAAAGAGCGATGACCATGATATTTTTCGTCGGCAATTTACTGATAGCCATTGATGTTTCCATACTCTTGTTTTTCGACCCTGTTTTTATGCCGGAGGGCAGGATTAAACCAGGTCGAGTTTAGCTGAAAAAAGCAACACTTCTTTTTGATCGAGATATTTAAACGACTTGTTTTCAATGCTGGGCGTCCCAAACATGGGAGAATCCTTCAGCTTGACAATATAGCCTGCCAGTGTTGATTCAAACGTGAGACGGTCGCCTATGACAACGCCCTCCATCTCGATCTGTTGATTGATTTGTTTACCATCTGATTGTTCTTTTTGCCCCATATTGGCTGATATACTGAGCAAGCGTATGTCTGAGGGGGTAATGGATGATATCTCATTAATAACCGCTATGCCTTTGTATTTTTCCCCGAGCTGCTTGATGGCCTTGCGCTTGTTCCGGGTTTTGGAGGCCAGACTGATGATGAGATTTTTATTGACCATGGGTTTGAATTTTTCGATTTCTGTCTGTAATTTTGCCAGTTCCATCTTTTTCTGATCGATCAAATTGTTACCCCACAGGAACAGTCCGAAGCATACGGCGAGAAAAAAAAGGATGCTAGCAAATATGCCTCGGTTGACCCTACGTGTGTTTTCGAAGCGCTGCTTGTCTTTGTAAGTGTAAATAAAATTGGGGGTCAGAGAATTGTTGGAAAGGGCCATGCCGATGGCTGGTGCAAAGGCTTCTTTCTCTGTCAGAGTACCCGGTATGGTCGCAATGCCAAGGTAGTTCAACTTTGCAGAAAAAGGATTCATCGTATCGATGGGAATGTCTAGCTGTTCTTTCATAAAGACAAACAGACGTTCGTAGACGCTCATCTGACCGGACACGTAGACCTTGCTTACCCGTTCTTTATTAAAGTGGAGGTAATAGTGTGACAGGGTTCTCTCGACCTGTTTGACCAAGCGCTCCAGGGCCGGTTGAATCATGCCGAATACATCATGCTCTTTGAGGATATGACCGGTTTCCTCCAGTCGAATCGGTTCAGCATTGGAAATGTGATCAAAGAAAATCTTGCGGGCCTCTTCGAGATCGAGGATGTAACCCTCTTCTTCGATATCGAAAATACTGCTTTCGGAAGCTTGGATGGATTGCTGGGTAATATCCATTTTGCTTTTACTGATTTCCTGGGCCACTGCCTCTATCATACTTCGGATGCCGGCTTTGATGCCCCTGGAAAGGACAAGGTTTCCGTTGGAATATATGACGATTCTTGACCAGTCTCTTCCGATAAACAGGCTGCAGATATCTTTTCCAAGGGTGTCGACCACCTCGGTCCGAAACAGATTTTGAAGTGCAAAGGGAACGATAGAAATACCTGTCAGTGGAAATCCGATCTTTTCAAATAGGTTTTTCTGCTGGGCGATATCCTGCCGGGGAGCCACATAGGCCATTACTTCAATTTTATTGATGCCATCTTCAACCACGTCGCCTAAAACTTCGTAGTCGAAAATCATCTCGTCTTCATTGAAGGATAAATCTTTTTTTAATGTCCAATACGTTGCATTGTCGATCTGCTTCTTGGAGACTTTTGGGATCTTCAGGTTTCGGGTTTCCACTTTGGCTGACGATATGGCATTCCACAAAGCAATCTTTTTGCTTCTGCCACAGAAATCTTTTAGTGTATTGCGCAAAAATTGAGGAAACTTGGTGCTGCTGGGTGTCATATCGGCTTCATAGGGAATGCTGATAAAGTCGACCAATTCATGACGTTTATCCGATATCTGATTGACCATTGCCAGGTTGAGTTCATGGTAGCCGATATCGATGCCGACGCCGATTTTTTTTCTCATGGGAACGACATTTGCAAGTATTGTCTGCTGCTGAGGTTTCTGAAAAGTCTCTGACTGTTCTGCTTCTGCGGGGGGGGCTATGTTGTTTTCCTTTTGGCGAATTAGACCCAGCAGTTTTTCTGTGGAGGAAATTTCGTCTTTCTTGGCCAAGGGAAGATCTCCATTTAATGGTAATTTATAACATCAAATGCCATTGCTGTTTGATGGTATCTATAAATATGAATAGGTATATGACTATTACCTATAAATATATAGAAGGTATATCTCTCATAAATAGGCATATTTGTCAAGAATTAAAACACATACAAGCCAAAAGCGCAACATGCTTGAAAAAAGAAATAAGATCTGCTTTAAACGAGAAATTCTGATTACAGATTTTGGAGAAATCATGAAAATTCGCGTTGGGTTGACAGACAAAATGGTGTTGATCGGATTGGGTATCGCCGGTGTGTACTGGATCCTGGATTCCATTTTGTCCTTGTTCGGATCATATGAATACAGCTTTAGCACCCATCTTTTTGGTGTTGGATACGATAATATTTGGCCACGCCTGATCGTTATCTGCCTTTTCGTCATTTTTGGATCCCACGCACAGTTTACCATCAATCAGAGAAAGAAAGCCGAGGAACGGAGTCTCAAGGAGATAGCTACTCGGGAGAGATTTCAGCGATTGCTTTCTCCGGATCTGGCTGAAATGGTAGTCTCCGGCAGCCTGACCGTAGAAAAGGGTGGTGAAAATCGTATAGCCACTGTAATGTTTGTAGATATACGCGATTTTACTGCTATGAGCGAAAACGTTCCTGCAGCAGAAATACTGCAATTGTTGAACGAGCATTACGAGATTATCGTGGACATTGTTTTCCGACACGAGGGCACGGTTGACAAGTTTATTGGCGATGCGATGATGGTCATATGGGGCGCTCCGGTGACGCATGCAGATGATGCAGCAAGGGCATGTTTTGCAGCCATTGACATACAACGGGAGCTTGTGAATTTCAACGCCTCTTTGCGGGCAAAGGGTCAGAGGGAAATCAAGGTCGGTATCGGGATAAATACAGGGAGTCTTGTGGCCGGCTATATCGGTTCAACCCAGACCATGAATTATTCTGTTATTGGAGACACGGTAAACACGGCCTCAAGGATTTGTTCCGCAGCAAAGGCGGGACAGATCATCATATCGGAAAATACCCGTGAGGAAGTGCATTCACAATTCAATATGGATGCGCTCAACCCCATCGATGCAAAAGGAAAATTCCAACCTGTAAAGGTTTTCAATATTACGGGGGTTAAATAAGCAAACGATAAGCGATATGCTTTAAGCTGTAAGCTATAAGCAGCATCCTTGTTTACAGACAGACAGAAGGGCTTATATTTGACAATGAAGCCGGAGGATCTTATCCGTGATAAAAATTGGCATGGGTTATGATGTACATCGATTGACCCGGGGAAGAAAACTGGTTCTGGGTGGTGTTGACATACGGTATGAAAAGGGCTTGCTGGGGCATTCAGATGCGGATGTGCTGGTTCATGCGGTTATTGACGCTTTGCTGGGAGCCGCACACCTCGGTGATATCGGTCGGCTCTTTCCGGACTCCGACCCGCAGTACAAGGATGTGTCCAGCCTTCGTTTGTTGCGAAAGACAGGACGTTTGGTGGAAAAGAACGGCTTTTCACTCATGAATGCCGATGCCGTCATCATAGCGGAGTCGCCAAGACTTGCACCCTACCTGGATCGGATGCAATCGAATATGGCCGATGCATTGCAGGTTCATGAGACCTGTATGCATGTGAAAGCCACGACGCATGAGGGGCTTGGCTCCTTTGGTAAAGGTGAGGGGATCGGTGCCATGTGTGTGGCGCTTTTAAAGGAAGGGTTCGAGGGTTCGAGGGGGATACAAGGGTCCGAGGGGAATAGAGTTCATTGAGTTTATTGAGTTTCTTGGGTTCATTGAGTTGATGAAACGGAAACGAGTTGAAGGCTCTTAACCGACGACCACAAGCAACACAATAAACCCAAAGAACACAATGAACAAAGCAACTAATTTTATAGGGTCCGAGGGGGAAACAGGCGTCAGGAAACAGAATAAAAAATAAAGAGGAACGTCCAACATCGAACGTCCAACATCGAATTTTGAATGGGGGAAACGAAGAAACAGGTTTAAAGTTCCTGTTATTAATGGAAAATTCAATATTGTTTTTCATTCGACGTTGGACGTTCGATGTTCGATGTTGGATGTTCATCTTTTAAATTGTATAACAAAAGGCAGAGACCTAACTATGCCCATCTCAATCTATAATACCTTAACCCGAAAAAAAGAATTGTTCCAAACCATCGAGCCGGGAAAGGTTCTCATGTACGTTTGCGGACCCACGGTTTATGACTCCTGTCACATCGGGCATGCGCGATCAGCGGTGGTATTCGACGTGATCTCACGTTATTTGAAAACCCAGGGGTATGACGTTGTCTATGTGAGGAATTTTACAGACATCGATGACAAGATCATAAACCGTGCAGCGGAGATCGGTATGGATCCCAAGGCACTGGCAGACAAATATATCGCTGAGTTCTACCGGGACATGGATGCCCTGAAGGTGGAAAGAGCCAGTTTCGAACCAAGAGTGACAGAGCATATCGATGATGTGATTCAACTTGTGGAAAAACTGCTGGCAAAGAGGGTTGCCTATGTTGTGGATGGAGATGTGTTTTTTGCTGTTGAAACCTTTGATGCCTATGGCAAATTATCGAATCGCCGTCTGGAAGACATGGATCCCGGGGCACGTGTGGAAGTTGATCCTCGAAAACGCAATCCATTTGATTTCATCCTCTGGAAATCTGCAAAACCGGGTGAGCCGTCATGGGCCAGCCCATGGGGAAAAGGGCGGCCGGGTTGGCATATCGAATGTTCGGCCATGAGTGCCAGATATCTGGGCAAAACCTTCGACATTCACGGGGGTGGCAGGGATCTGATCTTTCCGCACCATGAAAATGAAATCGCTCAGTCAGAGGCAGGGCATGATCGTGAATTTGTTCGATACTGGATCCATAATGGGTTTGTGAATATCGACAAGGAAAAAATGTCCAAGTCCCTGGGCAATTTCCGAATGATAAAGGATGTCATTCAGCAATACCATCCAGAAGTGATCAGACTCTTTCTTCTCTCAAAACAGTATCGAAAGCCGATTGACTTCAATTCGACTTCCATGGAAACATCGCGAACTGCTTTGGACAGGATCTATGCCCTGCTTCTTCGAATCGATGCGATCATAGCCGGGACAGAAATACCTGCCAAGACGCAGGAAGACATGCCATTCTGGAAAATATTTTGTCAGGCCATGGATGATGATTTCAACACCGCCAATGGCATTGCCGTGATCTTCAATGCCGTGAGGCATGCCAACCGTATCATGGATGAAAATGAAACCGGCACGATCCCCGGCAATGTGTTGGTATCCTTGTCAGTCGTCAAAGGTGAGATATTGCGAATGGGCGCTGTGCTGGGCATCGGTGGCGATGTGCCGGAAGCCTACTTCCATGCCCAACGTGAATCCATTTTGACAAAGGAGACCATGGATGCCAAAGTCATTGAAAAATTGATCGCTGACCGTGAGCTGGCAAGACAGGAGAAAGACTGGGAAAGAGCTGATCAGATCAGAGAACAGCTGGCATCCATGAATATTGTTCTCAAAGATCATCCGGATGGAACCCATTGGGAAATAAAATCGTAGAAACGATTTTATCATACGCGGCGTTGCCGCTTATTTTATGATTGAAGTGTTGTATCGCTGTGATCTATCTTTTTTCGTTCTATAAACTGGAATGTTGCTATCAGCTGACAGCTATAAGCTATCCTCGAACCCTTGTATCACCCTCGGACCCTAGGACCCTAATATTATATGCCCCCCTTTAAACTAGTTTCTGGATTCACACCCACGGGTGACCAGCCAAAAGCCATTAAAACCTTGACTGAAAACCTGATGCGCGGTGAACAGCATCAGGTTCTGCTGGGTGTGACCGGTTCCGGAAAAACATTTTCCATGGCGCACACCATTGCAAAAACTGGCAAACCCACACTGGTGCTTGCTCCCAACAAGACACTGGCGGCCCAGCTTTTCAATGAGTTCCATTCTCTTTTTCCTGAAAATGCAGTCGAGTACTTTGTGTCCTATTACGATTATTACCAGCCGGAAGCCTATATTCCCTCGAGTGATACCTATATTCAAAAAGATTCCTCCATCAATGATATGATCGATAAAATGCGGCATTCCGCTACCCGATCTGTTTTGACACGCCAGGACGTCATCGTGGTGGCCAGTGTTTCCTGTATTTTTGGCCTGGGGGAACCTGAAGAATATCTTTCCATGAAAGTCGAAATCGAAGAGGGTCTGGAGATTGAGCGGGATACGGTCTTGGCCCATCTTGTTGCCATGCAGTATGAAAGAAATGACATTGATTTTCATCGGGGAGTTTTCAGAGTACGCGGAGACCGCTTGGAGGTGTTTCCTGCCTATGAAGACAGTCTTGCCCTGCGCATCGATTTTTTTGGTGATCAGATTGAAGCCATCTCAGAGATCGACGCCCTTAAAGGAACCGTCCATCGAGGCATTCGGCGAACCGCCATTTTCCCGGCCAGCCACTATGTCATGCAGGCCAGGAAAAGAAGAAAAGCAGTCCAGACCATTCAGGATGAGTTGAAGGAGCGTGTGCAAAACTTCCGGGAGATGAAAAAATACATTGAAGAGCAGCGAATCGAAGAAAGGACCCAATTCGATATGGAGATGATCCAGGAAATCGGTTACTGTAACGGGATCGAGAATTATTCCCGTCATTTTACCGGCCGATCGGTGGGGGACCCGCCACCGACGCTTCTTGATTATTTTCCAGATGACTACCTCCTGTTTATCGATGAAAGCCATATCGCCGTTCCGCAGTTGCGAGCCATGTACAAAGGTGATCGTTCCCGGAAAATGACCCTGGTGGAATATGGTTTCCGTCTTCCTTCCGCACTTGACAACCGGCCGTTGAAATTTGAGGAGACAGCTGCCAGGATGAATCAGGTTGTCTATGTGTCGGCGACACCGGCTGACTATGAATTGGAAATAGGGTCCAAGGCAATCATCGAACAGATTGTTCGACCAACCGGTTTGCTGGATCCCGAAATAGTCATTCGAAGTGCGAAAAATCAGGTAGATGACCTGCTCATGGAAATTCGTAGACGCACCCAAAAAAATGAGAGGGTACTCGTCACAACATTGACCAAGCGGATGGCTGAGGATTTAAGCGAATACTATTCGGATTTGGAGATAAAGGTCAGATACCTGCACGCGGATATCAACACACTGGAACGGATGGATATTATCAGAGATCTGCGTATGGGCACGTTCGACGTTCTAATCGGTATCAACCTTCTCCGCGAGGGTCTGGACATTCCCGAAGTGTCCCTGGTGGCCATTCTTGATGCTGACAAGGAAGGATTCCTGCGTTCTACGCGGTCCTTGATACAAACATGTGGTCGCGCCGCACGAAATCTCAGCGGATGTGTCATTATGTATGCAGATGTCATAACGGCTTCCATGCAAAGGGCGATTGACGAGACCGACAGAAGACGCACGATTCAGAAAACCTATAATGATACCCACGGGATCACTCCCAAATCGATCCAAAAGGAGATTGCCAGTTCATTTTCAGCCGTGGCCGAGGCAGATCATGTCGATTTGGACAGGGTGTCCGAGGGGCTTCGGGGTTATGACAGCCAGGAGAGTCTCGAAACCGCACTAAAACAAATGGAAACGGAAATGAAAGCGGCGGCAAGAGAACTCGCATTTGAAAAGGCTGCGATTCTTCGTGACCAGATTGCAGAACTGAAAAAAGCCATGTTGTTTGAGTTATAGGTTTAGTTTTAAGTTTTAGGTTTTAAGTAACTGAAAAACGGGTAAATAACTTAAAATATAAGCTATAAGCTATAAGCTATAAGCAATAAGCCGCTAAGTGCTTACCACTTACAGCTTAGAGCTTTAGGTGTTGTTTTTTATATTTCGACTTTTCGTGTTTTCGTGATGAGCGATCTTTATCTTTTATCTTTTAACTTTTATCCGTAAAATTATCGAATACTTATTTGTACCTTTTCCGGGAGCAGACTTCACGTTTTCTAATCAAGCCATGAACAATCAGGAATCAAGGTCTGAAATTCAAAAACAACTTGCCCGAACCCCTTCCGGGCCAGGCGTTTATCTGTTCAAGGACATTCAAGGAAAGATACTATACGTGGGCAAGGCCGGTCAGTTGAAGAAACGGCTGGCATCCTACTTTTCAAAAAAAAAACAGGCGGATACAAAGATAAACGTCCTGGTGAGCAAGGTGGCTGCTTTTGATGTCATTCTGGTAGGATCTGAAAAAGAAGCCCTTATCCTCGAGTCAAACCTGATCAAAAAATACAGGCCCAGGTACAATGTTATTCTAAAAGACGACAAACGTTATCCTTGTTTGCGTATCAATACACGCCATGCCTATCCTAAAATATCCATTGTCCGAAAAATAAGAAAAGACGGAACGCTTTTTTTCGGTCCTTTTACCTCGGCAGGTGCAGTGAGGCAATCCCTTAAAATTGTGAACCGGACATTCAAACTTCGCAAGTGTTCGGACAGGGAGTTTAATCAGAGGACAAGACCCTGTCTGCATTACCAGATGGGACGATGTCTGGCTCCCTGCTGTATGGATGTGAACAAGAAAACCTATGGGGCCTTGATACAGGAAGTCGTTTTGTTCCTGAACGGTAGAACACCCCGCCTGATTATGAAGATCAAGAAAGAGATGAATCAACAAGCAAATCTGGAGCGATATGAAAAGGCTGCAGAGCTGCGGGATAAACTCTTTGCCCTTGAAAAGACGCTTGAAAAACAAATTTCAATATCAGCTGATTTGAAAGATCGGGACATTCTTGCGCTGGCGACATCTTCGGAGCATGCCATGATCACCATGCTGTATGTCCGAGGTGGTTTTCTGCTTGGGAAACGTCAATTCGTTTTTGAAAAGGTTCTGGCTACGGAAGAGGAGATGCTTGCCGGGTTTTTGCGTCAGTTTTATGAACAGGCACACATGATCCCACCGGAGATCCTCGTATCCCATGATCTTGAAGACGCTGAAATTATCGAGGACCTACTCAAAGAGTCCAGGGGCGGCAAGGTTGTCATTCACCGTCCTCAGAGGGGGGAGAAAAGACGTCTATCTTTAATGGCCATGGAAAATGCTGAAAATGGATTGCGTGAAGCATTGGCATCCAACGCTGCCGACATGGCACTGTTGATACGGCTCAAGAAGCGGCTGAATATGACGCGCCTGCCGCTTAGGATCGAGTGCTTTGACAACTCTCATCTGTTTGGACAGGCATCGGTTTCCGGCATGGTGGTTTTTGAAAAGGGCCGGCCCCAAAAAGAATCCTATCGTACATACCGACTCAAGACAGCCGCCATGCATGACGACTACGCGGCCATGGCAGAGGTATTGGGGCGGCGGTACGGCGGGTCCGGAGCTCGTGATCCATTGCCGGATCTTTTGGTGGTGGATGGCGGCAAAGGACAGTTGAATATTGCCGGCGACATCATCAATATGCTGGGCTTGAACAACACGTTCGAAATCATTGGCATTGCAAAGAGAGATGAAAAAAAGGACGAGGTCAGGGACAAAATCTACCAGATGGGAAGGGCCAATCCGGTTGCATTTGGGAGAGATCTGGACGGTTTGCTCTTATTGCAGCAAATAAGGGACGAGGCACACCGATTTGCCCTTCAATATCACAGGAAACTCCGCGGTAAACAGGCCATGCGATCAACTCTGGACGACATTTATGGTGTTGGTCCCAAGAGAAAAGCAATGCTGTTAAAGCACTTTGGCAGTGTCGAATCGGTCAAAACCGCGGATTTGGAGGTGCTGGCGGCGCTCCCGGGGATGAATCGCAAGATTGCCAAGGCAGTGAAGGAGGGATTAGTAAAAAAGGGTCCGAGGGTTGGAGGGTGATACAAGGGTTGGAGGGTGATACGAGAGGGTCCGAGGGTCCGAGGGTGATACAAGGGTTCGAGGGTGGCTGACAGTTGTAAGCGGACTGCAGCATCCTGGCTTCCCAGCATGTAAGGGTCCGAGGGTGGTACGAGAGGGTCCGAGGGTCCGAGGGTGATACAAGGGTTCGAGGGTGGCTGACAGTTGTAAGCGGACTGCAGCTGGCTCCCAGCATGTAAGGGTCCGAGGGTGGTACGAGGGTCCGAGGGTCCGAGGGTGATACAAGGGTTCGAGGGTGGCTGACAGTTGTAAGCGGAGAGCAGCATCCTGGCTTCCCAGCATCCCAGCTTCCAAGCATACAAGAGGGTCCGAGGGTTGGAGGGTGATACAAGGGTTCGAGGGTGGCTGACAGCTATCAGCGGAGAGCAGCATCCTGGCTTCCCAGCATACAAGGGGATAAACCGACAAAATGATTTCATAAAAAAGAACGTCCAAAATCGCATTCAAAATTCGATGTTGGACGTTCGATGTTCGATGTTCAAATTTTTTATAGTGACTTCAGACTTCTGAATTCTGACTCCTGTCTTCTGTCCTTACATCAGTTTCTGCAGATCATCCTTCAGCCCCTGAACCGCCTCTGCTGACTTCATCAGGGCTGCAGTTTCTTCTTCCGTAAGTGTGATTTCGATGATATCCTCCACACCGCCGGCACCCAGTTTCACAGGCACCCCGATAAAAAGATCCTGTATACCGTACTCGCCTTCCAGATACACGGCGCACGGTAATATTTTTTTCTTGTCCTTTAAAATGGATTCAGCCATTTCAACGGCTGCAGACGCCGGGGCGTAGTAGGCACTACCGGTCTTTAACAGCTTTACAATTTCGGCACCGCCATTGGCTGTACGATCGACAATGGCATCGATGCGGTCTTTTGGCATTAATTCAGTGATGGGGATACCTGCAACGGTGGAGTAACGGGGCAATGGAACCATGGTATCACCGTGTCCACCCAGGACAAATGCATGGGTGTTCTCCACCGACACATTGAGTTCCATGGCAATAAATGCCCTGAAACGTGCCGAATCGAGTACACCTGCCATGCCGATTACACGGTTCTTTGGAAATCCACTGGCTTCATAGGCCACGTGACACATGGCATCCAGAGGATTGCTGACAATAATGAGCACCGCATTGGGTGAGCGTTCGGCGACCTGGGCCGTCACATTTTTCATGATGCCTGCATTGGTGCTGATCAGATCGTCTCGACTCATACCGGGTTTTCTTGGTATGCCCGCAGTGATGATGACGATGTCGGAATCTTTCGAATCATCATAAGCATTGGATCCTATCAGGTGGGCATCATGCTTTTCAATGGGTGCCGCTTCGGTAAGATCAAGTGCTTTTCCCTGGGGTACCCCTTCCACGATATCGATCAGAACGACATCACACAATTCTTTTTCAGCCAGGCGCTGGGCCGCGGTTGCACCGACATTACCGGCACCCACAACGGTTACTTTCTTATCCATATGAGTTTTCCTCCGTAAAGCGTGTACTGTGTTAAACAACTAGTCCGGCAAGTATAGACACCAACCATGTCATGCCGGAATGGATACAATCATTTGCCCATGATCGTCTATGTCATATTTCAAAACCGTGCTATTGAAATTTATTTTGATAGCACACTCCATAGTGATGTCAATACATTTATATCTAGTTCAATTATTGACATTTTATATGAAAACAGGATAAAGAGTTAGATTGCGAGTTGGATAGAAATTAAAAAAACCTGCCATGAAACGAATGGGCAAAACAGCCAGGACTGTTAACCCGCTCGTTTTTGGGTGTCTATGTCGCGTTTAATAAAATCGTTGACTGATTTTATACGATCATGAGGAAAGCAATGGGAATCAAAGAATCCATCAAAAAATTGCTGCAGGAAGCTGATCTTTATAAAAAACATGGCCTGCTTGACGAAGCAAGAGGTAACTATATCGAAGCCGAGAAACGGGTTCGAGAACACGACAGGATTCAGAACAAGGAAAAGATCCTCAAAGGCATTGCCCATAAGATCCGTCTGCTGGACTCAGATTTCAAAAGAGTTAAAAAAGGACCGACCTCACCCGAGCTTTCGGCAAAGGCCCAGGATCTTATCAAAAAGCTATTTTCATTTTCAAAGACGGACAGCAAAGAGGAAGCACTTCTTGAAGGCGCTATCGCCCTTGCAAAATTCGGGCAGTTTGAGCGGGCGCTGGGCGAATTTAACAAGCTTATCGGCAAAGAATCACACCGGGTAGTGGCCGCGAAGAATGTATTGCGATGCCGCATCCAACTGGACTCTGAAGATGCCGCCGCTGACCAATATGAAGAATGGGCCCGCGCCGAGGACTTCCCACCGGCCCAGTTGGAAAAAATTCGTCTTTTCCTTGTGGAGATACTAAAAAGCAAAGGAATCCAAAGAGATCTTACCCCAATCCCCATGGAAGAGGAACGTGTTCAGGAACCCGAAGAAGAAGAATTTATCGATATCAGCTCTATCGGCATTTATTTTAATGCCGGACATTCAAAAGGCAAGGTCGTCGAATTTGATGTAAATTTTCAATCAGGCAATATGCTCAGTTTGATCATTTCAAAAAACGACGGCAAAACAATTGAACTCCTTCAAGAGGGTGATGCCTTAAAAGATCTTCAGTTCTTTTCTCCCATAGCCATGTTCAACGGATCGGGTGTTGTCTCTGCGAAATCAGAAATTAAATCCGGTCCCAAGCAAGGAGATTTTTGTCTTGATATAAAGATAGCAAGCAAATAGAAAGAAAGGGCTTTTGGGCAACAGTTGATTATGATATGTTGAAATTAAATTCTAAATCAGAATTCCTGTCGCGTTTCATAAAATCGGTATGCGATTTTATTTATTCATCTGGAGTCACGCCGTATGGCAATATTTAATCTGAAAAAACGAGAAATCGAATGCAAGATTGTCTATTATGGTCCGGGTCGTGGTGGAAAAACCACGAACCTGGAGTATATATTCAAAAAGTATTCAAAACAGATCACCGGTGAGATGGTCTCCATAAACACGGAAGGGGACCGAACACTCTTTTTTGATTTTCTTCCCATGGGCTTGGGAAAGATCAGGGGGTGTGATATCAAGATGCAGCTCTATACAGTACCAGGGCAGGTACAATACAGTGCGACCCGTAAACTGGTTCTCCGGGGTGTCGATGGCATTGTTTTCGTGGCTGATTCCCTCGAGGTCAGACGGGAAAAAAACATGCTGTCCTTGAAAGACCTCCAGAAGAATTTAAAGGAGTACGGCCTGAATATATTCAAGATTCCGCTGGTACTGCAATACAATAAAAGAGATCTGGCTGATGAAGGCATTCCATTGATGTCCATAGAGCAAATGGACAAAGATCTCAACCGCCAGTTAAAGGCGCCGGCCTTTCCAGGTAGTGCCACCAAAGGCACCGGAGTAGGCGACACACTGAAGGAGTGCGCCCAGTTGACGTTGAAGGCTTTACAAAAAGAATTACAATGGGCACAATAGGCATCGCATGAAAGAAGACATACTACAGGGAAACATCAAATTTCTGAACCTTGGCGATCTCATGCAGCTCCTTGGGGGGAATGGTAGTTCAGGGATCTTGCGAATCATGAGTCCATATGCGCCTGAACCCGGTATTATCTATTTTGACAACGGCAACCCAATCAATGCCTCTTGCGGCATGCTTTCGGGACTGGATGCCCTTTACAGCCTGTTCGGATGGACAGATGGTGAATTCGAGTTTACTACCACGGGCGTTACGAGCGAAAGGGTTATCACCAAGGGACGCATGGGGATCATTCTGGATGGTCTGAAAATGCTGGACGAAGGTCAGATCGAAAGACTGGGGCCGGTTTCCATGGATAGCCGCACAGCCAAGTATTCTGAAGTTAGCGCAGCACTTCCGGTTATTTGGGGCCCTTTGGTGGATTATATGTACGTTGTAGATGAGGAAGAATTTCACGACGGTGATGCCATACTGGAAGAGGGCCGACATGGCAACTGGGTATGGGTGGTTCTCGAAGGGGTTATTGATATCATCAAGGAAACCACTTCAGGACCTTTGACACTTTGTCAGATCGGAAACGGATCCTTTGTCGGCAGTGTGGCCTCTTTTCTGGTCCGAAACAATTCACGGATGTACTCCGCCAAGGCCGTGGGAGATGTTCAACTGGGTGTTCTTGATTCACAACGTCTTGCCCAGGAATATTCGAAAATGTCATACGAGTTCAAAGCATTCGTCATGAGTCTGGACAGGAGATTGCGTCATGTCACGGATCGTGTGGTGGAGTACTCCACAAAACAGATAGATCTTGACGATTATCTAAAATATCGACAGAAAGTGGTCGAACAGGGTGATGATGAGAAGCGCTTGTTCCGCGTCCAGCATGGCAAGGCCTCCCTGGTTCAGAAAACAGAAGACGGTTTTGTGCCTTTGGCGCATCTGGAACGAGATGATTTTTTTGGTTATATTCCATTTTTAGATTTGGGTCATGAACCGGAATATGCTTCTGTGCTGGCCTCCAAGGATCTGAAAATTCAGACCTTGAACCCGGATATCCTCCAACAGGAATACGACAATATATCAACCACGTTCAAAAATTTTATTGATAATATCGCGACATGCACGCATTCCTTAACAAAGGTACTGAACAATCGGCAGAGAGAGCTGATGACCTAGCAGGCAGCATCGGCTGACGGGTATGGGCGGCATCATCCCAAGGACAGGTGGACAGGATGGATGACAACGATAAGCGAAGACACATACGGGTAGAATCGACGAATCTTTTGAATTTTGTCTGTAGGGGTGAAGACGGCGAGCCATATCATCAGGGCATGGGCAGAACGCTCAATGTGTCTGAAGACGGCATATTGCTCGAGACCTACAAACCCCTTGACCCCCAAACGTCTATTTCCATAACCATCGGTATCGAAGATGAACTTGTCGATATAGAAGGGGAGGTCATTTTCCTCAACGAAAGCACCAAAGACATCTATGTTGCGGGCATCCGGTTTTCACAGATCAATGATAAGAAGCAGATGATTCTGCTTAAATTCATCGAAGAATTCAAAAATAAATAGATTGAAAGGTATTGTGATCATGAGTCAACATGTTCTGGAAACGGACTTTAAAGATTTGAAACTGCTGAAAAGGGGTAAGGTGCGTGATGTCTATGATCTGGACGATGCCTTGTTGATGGTTGCAACCGACAGGATTTCCGCATTTGATGTTATCATGAACGATCCGGTCCCTGGGAAAGGCATTATTTTGACCCAGATATCCCTGTTCTGGTTTGAGGCCATGAAGACCCTGGTGCCCAATCATGTTATTTCAAGCAATGTCGCTGAATACCCTGCTGTCTGCAGACCCTATGCTGAAAAACTACAGGGCAGGAGCATGCTGGTTCGGAAAACAGAACCCCTGTCCATTGAATGTGTTGTCAGGGGCTATATTTCCGGGTCTGGCTGGAAATCTTACCAGAAATCCAGCAGTGTTTGCGGTATCGGCCTAGCCGATGGACTCAGGGAATCCGACAAGCTTCCCGAGCCCATATTTACACCATCCACCAAAGCGGAGATCGGACTCCATGACATCAATATCGATTTTGATGAAGCCGCTCGGATGGTTGGAAAAGAAATTGCCGAGGAAGTTAAACGCCTCAGTCTTTCAATCTATAACAAGGGTGCTGAAATCTCAGATAAAAAAGGTATCATTATCGCCGACACGAAGTTTGAATTTGGAATAATAGACAATGAAATCATCCTCATCGATGAAGTTCTAACGCCGGATTCCTCCAGATTCTGGCCCAAGGAGACCTATGCCCCGGGCGGTCCCCAAAAAAGCTTTGATAAACAATACCTGAGAGACTACCTGAGCGACATCGAATGGAACAAAGAGCCGCCTCCGCCCCCACTTCCGGAAACCGTTGTCCAGAAAACCTACCAGAAATACAAGGAGGCCTTAACCCAGTTAACGGGTAGAGACGATGTCCTATAGCGTGACGGTTCTGGATCTGACCGTCATTAACCAGGAAGACGACACCTACAGAATTACCACGTCTGAGGCCGTGGAAGATCTTGCTGATTCCATACAGCATGTTGGACTCATCAACCCGCCTGTTCTTGTTAAAAAGCAGCACCGGTACATGATTGTTGCAGGGTTTCGTCGTATTGCCGCCATGCAGCAGCTGAACCAAAGGCAAATTCCCGCCCGAGTGATGCCGGAAGAAAGTTTAGCCCTCGAATGCATCCGGATCGCTATTGCCGACAACCTCTCACAAAGGAAACTTGACCTACTAGAGATTTCCCGAGCCCTGACATTGCTGGAAGCCCATGTCGAGGACCGGCAATGTTTTTTCAAAGAAGCCAAAAGCCTTGGCTTGCCCGAAAACCACCATCACATTGAAAAAATCCTGGGGATTTCTCAACTCCCCCATCTGATTCAGACGGGAATTTACCAGAACAGAATATCTCTGAACATGGCTGCCGAACTCCATCAATTTGAAGTGTCTGCGGCGATTTTAATGGCCCGGATTTTCATGGAACTGAAGTTGAACCAGAACAAGCAGAAGGAAATCTGCTCCCACCTCAAGGAAATCGCCCATCGTGAAAAACAAGGCACCCAGGAGATACTCCTTTCCGAAGGTGTTCAGGAAGTGCTGGATGACAAGGACCTGGACAATCTCCAGAAAACCAGGCTTGTAAGATCGAAATTGCGTAGGCGGCGTTTCCCAAATCTTTCACGTGCTGAAGAATCATTCCAAGGTAACCTGCGGCAGCTTAATCTGGGTGGCAAAATCAGCCTCCTTCCTCCTGAGTATTTCGAGGGGACGTCACTGAAACTGCGAATGTCTTTTAAGAACGAGACTGAATTAAAAGGGCAGATTGACATTCTTAACAAAGCCCTCATCAATCCCCACCTTAAAAATATTTTCAAATCTCCCTGACCATTTGAAGAGATAGGATACAGAAGACAGAATACTGAATACAGAATGCGTTTTACCGCCTTTTGTATTCAGTTTTATGCAGACTGTCTTCTGTATTCTGTCTTCTGATATATCTCCTCGCACAGACCAGCAATATGGCCAGACCATAAAAAATCGTAGAACAATTTTATTAGTGAACATATTTTACTTGACAAATACAATATAAAGATTATACGACTTTTTAAGAAATAAATAAGGTTCATTAAATATGGGAATACATGAACGCAAGGAAAGAGAACGTGAGCGAAGACGCCAACAGATCATCGTGGCAGCTAAACGTGTATTTTCTGAGAAAGGCTTCACTAAAGCCACCATGGAAGACATCGCCCATGAGGCAGAGTTAAGCCCGGGAACCCTGTACCTCTATTTCAAGAACAAAGACGAATTGTATGCATCACTGTCTCTCAGAATCCTGCACTATTTGCTGATACGTCTGGAACATCTCAACAGTGATGCACATTCAGACATTGAATCGCGGATATCGGGTCTCAAAGAAGCCATGTTTGACGTGTACGAATTCGACCCCATGATCCTTATTAATATGTTCCATCTGCAATCCAGCGATACCTTAAAAAATTTGACGCCTGAGTTACTGTCAGAGATAAAAAATCTATCCAAACGATCGCTTTCAGAAATGGCCAAACTGTTCCAGGAAGGGGTTCAACAAGGTGTTTTTATCGACAAACACCCCATGGCCATTGCCGACACTTTCTGGGCTCTGTTTTCCGGTGTGATTCTTTGGGAAACAAGCAAAAGTATTATCAACGAAGATAAGGATTATCTCAGGGAAACGCTTGAGATAGCCTTTGAAATATTTGACAATGGCATCAAGAAACACCCCATAAAAAGTAAAAGCCCAAAAAAACCCAAAACACGGAAGCGTCACGGATGATGATTTCGAATAAAAAATCGAAGTTGGTTGGTTTCAGTGTTGCTCTCAGGTTTTATGATAAGGCTGTATCGAAATATTTAATGACCTGAAACCTAACACTTCAAACCTAAAACACCCGTAAAAAGACTGTTTAATTTTTTACGAGGTCTTAAATGAAGGAGGGCTATAAATGGCGGAAAAAGAAGTTGTTGAAACATCGGAAGCGCAGATTGCGGTTCACTGGGGTGAGGAGGACTACTATTATCCATCTTATCAATTTGTGGCCCAGGCCAACATGACCGATCCTGCTGTCTATGATCGCTTTTCTCTGGATAATTTTCCGAATTGCTTTAAAGAGTATGCAGACCTGCTGGACTGGTATCAATACTGGGACACCACACTGGACACCAGTGATGCACCATGCTGGAAATGGTTTGTGGGGGGAAAGATCAACGCAAGTTACAATTGTGTCGACAGGCACCTTGCCAAAAACAAGAACAAGACAGCCATACACTTTGTCCCTGAACCACTGGATGAGAAATATGAACACCTAACCTATCAGGAACTTTATGTCAGGGTAAATGAATTTGCAGCCCTTTTAAGAGATTTTGCCGGTCTAAAAGCCGGAGACCGCGTTACATTGCACATGCCCATGCTGGCAGAACTTCCCATCACCATGCTGGCTTGTGCCCGTTTGGGTGTTATCCATTCACAGGTATTTGGCGGGTTCAGCGGCCGGGCCTGCGCCGATCGCATCGTAGACTCGAACAGCCGGGTATTGATTACCGCCGATGCGTATTACAGAAGTGGTACGCTGCTGGATCATAAGCAGAATGCTGATATTGCCTGCGACCTGGCCGAGAAAGATGGCCAGAAGGTCGACAAGGTCCTGGTCTGGCAACGGTATCCAGGCAAAGCCTCCGCTCCGACACCCATGAAAGAAGGGCGGGATTTCTTTGTAAACGATCTTTTAAAAGACTTTTATGGGGCCAGGGTCGACCCGGTTCCCATGCCGGCGGAAGCACCGCTATTTCTCATGTATACCAGTGGTACCACGGGTAAACCCAAGGGATGCCAGCACGGTACAGGCGGTTACCTGGCCTATGTTGCCGGTACATGTAAATACGTGCAGGATATTCATCCCGAAGATGTCTACTGGTGCATGGCCGATATCGGCTGGATTACAGGACATTCCTACATTGTCTACGGGCCGCTGTCCATCTGCGCCTCTACGGTCGTGTATGAAGGTGTCCCCACATTTCCGGATGCCGGTCGGGCCTGGCGAATTGCTCAGGATCTGGATGTGAATATTTTTCACACCGCACCAACAGCCATCCGCGCATTGAGGAAATTAGGACCGGAAGAGCCTGCCAAATACACCTACCACTTCAAACACATGACCACAGTGGGTGAGCCCATCGAGCCGGAAGTGTGGAAATGGTATCACGAAGTGGTGGGCAAGGGAGAAGCCATCATCGTGGATACCTGGTGGCAGACCGAGACCGGCGGATTCCTGTGCAGTACGCTGCCCGGTATCACACCCATGAAGCCAGGCAGTGCCGGACCCGGTATGCCCGGTATTCACCCCATCATCTTGGATGATGAAGGCGAGACCCTGCCCCAGGGAGCCGGCAAAGCCGGCAATATCTGCATTCAGAACCCATGGCCGGGTGGTTTTCAGACCATCTGGGGGGATCGCGACCGCTTTGTGGACACCTATTACGCCCGGTACTGTAAAGATCCCAAGAGCAAGCGCTGGCAGGATTGGCCATACCTCACGGGTGATGCGGCCGTTGAGTCAGAGGACGGCTATTTCCGTATTCTCGGTCGAATCGACGATGTGATCAATGTGTCCGGTCACCGACTGGGCACCAAGGAAATCGAATCGGCCGCCATGACGGCGGTAGAAGTGGCGGAGGCGGCGGTTGTTCCGGTGAATCATGACATCAAAGGCAAAGAACCGGATCTCTATATCGCGTTAAAGCCGGGTATCGAGGCCAGCCCAGAACTGGCACAAAAAATATCAGATGCCATAAGCACTGAGATCGGCAAGATTGCCAAGCCGAGAAAGGTTTGGATCGTTGCCGACATGCCCAAGACACGATCCGGCAAGATTATGCGACGTGTTCTGGGAGCCATCTCCAACAATGTTGATGAAGGCGATGTCAGCACCCTGGCCAACCCCGAGATCGTTGAATCCATCAAGAAAATGGTTCAATCATGAGTGCGTAATCGTGTAAGCCCTGAATCTTTTCTAATAACCGTGCAAAATGCAGGCATTACTTGGAGAAAGCAAGCTCCATTTTTAATAACGGACGTTATTTATTAACCCATTGAAAAGGAGGAAAGGTCTATGGCAGATAATTCACGGGCGGAATACTGGCGGAGGAATTTAAAGCTGGTAATCATATGCCTAATCGTTTGGTTCGTGGTTTCTTTCGGGTTTGGAATCATTCTGGTTCATCCCCTGAATGCTATTAAAATCGGTGGATACAAACTCGGATTCTGGTTCGCACAACAAGGGTCCATGTATATCTTCGTGGCATTAATCTTCATTTATGCACACTTGGTGGGCAAACTTGACAAAGAATTTGGCGTCGAAGAAGAATAAAAGGAGATAAATTATGGGACTCAAGACTTGGACATTGTTGGTTGTAGGGGCGTCCTTTGCCCTGTACATTTATATTGCGATTCGGTCGAAGGCCAGAACCACCAGTGACTTCTATGTTGCCAGCAAGGGCGTTCATCCGGTGCTCAACGGGATGGCCACTGGTGCGGACTGGATGTCGGCTGCATCGTTTATTTCCATGGCTGGCCTGATTGCCTTCCTGGGCTATGATGCGTCTGTCTACCTCATGGGCTGGACCGGCGGTTATTGTTTGCTGGCCATGCTTCTGGCACCCTATTTAAGAAAATTCGGAAAATTCACCGTCTCCGAATTTATCGGTGAACGATTTTATTCCAACACGGCCAGGATGGTGGCGGTGCTTTGCCTGGTGGTGGCCTCGGTAACCTACGTTATCGGCCAGATGAAAGGCATCGGTGTCGTGTTTTCCCGGTCCCTGGGTGTCTCCTTTGAACTCGGAATCGGAATTGGCATGGTCATTGTTTTCATCTATGCGGTGTTTGGCGGTATGAAGGGGATTACCAACACCCAGATCGCCCAGTACTGTGTGCTGATTTTTGCATACACCGTACCGGCCATCTTCATTTCCCTGACCCTTACCGGTATTCCCATTCCCCAGTTGGGATTAGGTGCGATGCTGGCAGACGGCAGCGGTGTTTACCTGCTGGACAAACTGGATACGATATTGGTGGAGCTAGGCTTTGCAGCCTACACGGCCCAGAAGATGTCCACGATCAACATCTTCTGTCTAACCATGTCGTTGATGATCGGCACGGCTGGCCTTCCGCACGTTATCATGCGCTTCTTCACCGTACCCAAAGTCAAGGATGCGCGTTCATCCGCAGGATGGGCACTGGTGTTTATCGCCATTCTCTACACCACGGCCCCGGCAGTGGGCGCCATGGCACGTATGAACCTGATGCAGACCATTCAGCATGGTGCTGTCGGAAGTGCCGAGGCCAATATCGCATACGCCGATGTACCTGACTGGTTTACGAGCTGGGAAAAAACCGGCCTTTTGAAGTTTGAAGACAAGAACAATGACGGCAAGATCCAGTACTATGATGAAAAGGGCTTGAAAAATGCCGCAGACTACGGCTGGAAAGGCAATGAAATGACCAAGGTTGACCGGGACATCATGGTTTTGGCCAACCCGGAAATCGCCAATCTGCCTTTCTGGGTAATTGCCCTGGTAACTGCCGGTGGTATTGCCGCGGCGCTTTCCACGGCAGCCGGTCTGCTGCTGGCTATTGCCACGGCTGTTTCCCATGACGTGCTCAAAGGCTGGCTGATGCCGGACATCGATGATAAAAAAGAGCTGCTCTTCAGCCGGATCGCTATTGGTGGCGCCATTCTCGTGGCTGGTTATCTTGGTTTGAACCCGCCGGGTTTTGCCGCCCAGGTGGTGGCGCTGGCTTTTGGTCTGGCCGCCTCTTCCATCTTCCCGGCCATTATGATGGGTATCTTCAACAAAAGGATGAATGACAAGGGCGCCATTGCCGGCATGTTGGCCGGTCTGGGAACCACCCTGGTCTATATTTTCGTCTTTAAGGGCTGGTTCTTCATTAAATCGACAGCCATGCTGCCGGACACTGCGGAACACTGGTTTCTTGGTATCGGACCCCAGTCTTTCGGCTTTATCGGTGCTTTGATCAATTTTGCGGTGGCCTGGGTTGTGGCTCGCAGTACCGCAGAACCACCCGAGCATATTCAGGCTCTCGTGGAAGAGATTCGGGTGCCTATAAAAGGGTAAGCACAGGGTCGTTTAACACCTAAGCCATTATCCGCCGGCCTGATTCGTCGGGCCGGCGGATACAAGCAAACCACATCCATTCCGCAAATTGCAGCAAACCTAAATTCTTCGGCAGACGCCGGTGGTGTTTGACTTCATAATGACCCGGAAAATTCTCATCGTCGATGACGAACCCAATATCGTTGTGCCCCTGCAGTTCCTGATGGAAAGGAACGGTTATGATACCGCTGTGGCCCAAAGCGGGGAGGAAGCTTTGGAAGCCATATCCAAGGAAAACCCCGATCTAATTTTGCTGGATATCATGCTGCCGGGCATCGACGGATTTGAGGTTTGCGAGATCGTCAAACTCAAACCCGAGTGGAAGCACATTAAAATAATCTTCTTGACCGCCAAAGGGCGTGAAGTTGATATTGCCAAGGGAATGGTTCTGGGGGCGGATGAATACATCACCAAACCCTTTTTAAACAAACAGATCGTGGAATGCGTCCAAAGGCTTCTTAGCCGATAAAATCGACCTCCAGTCGGGTTTGGAACTTCTCCACGCGGGTGAAGATCTCCTTGAGCATTTTCTGCTCGATGCGGGTCAGTTTTTTGGGATTGACGTAATTGTCCGGTTTGCCCTTTTCATCCATCATTGCCTTGACCTGACGGACGAAACGGATCTGCAGGAGAAAACTGTAGGCTTTTTCAAGTTCTTCATATTGCGGCTGCTTCAACACCTGCTTGATGCGTAGTTGTTCCAGACGTTCGAGGGTGTTGGTTTCGGCTATTCGGTTTTTCAGGGCGTAGATCCGGGCAAAGTCCACGATGGGGGTCATGGCGCTCTTGATATCAAAGGTGTCCTTGTGCTTGCCCTTGGTCGCCACCAAGAAATTCCTGAAGAAGCCGATGGGCGGCCTGAGGCGCAGGGCATTTTCCGAAAACGGTGTAAAAAACCCGGACCAGCCATCCAGGGTTTCAAAAAGGAATTCTCTGAGACTGTTGATCAGTCCAGTGTCTCCGTAGCCAGGCCGAAAATCGAAAAAGATGGTGGCTTGGAGTAGGTCATCAGCACCGGCGGCATGGATCCATCCGGAAAAATAGGATTTCCACTGGGATAAGGGCTGACACCACTTGGGATTCTTGGCCATGATATTGCCGGTGCAAAACGCATACCCGGCTTCATCCAGCAGGCCGCAGACCTTTTCGCCAAAAATCAGAAAATAGGCCATGGCCTTTTCCAGTTCTCCTTCGGGCACATCTTCAAAGATAATGGCATTGTCCTGATCGGTCTTGAGCGTCTGTTCGTTGCGACCCTCACTTCCCAGAATCATGAACACGAACTTTGCCGGCGGGGGGCCCAACTCATTGAGCGTAAACTCGATCAATTTCTTCAGGATGGTGTCTGATAAGGTGGTGATGAAGCGGGTCAGGTTTTTGGCCTGGGCACCGCCGTTGATCAGGGTCCGGACCTGTTGGGGCAGTTTGTTGTGACAGTCGATGATCTCCTTCATGCTGTCGGCGTTGGTCAGTTCCCGCAGCAGGAAGAAGGGCGACTGCCCATGTGCTGCCAGAATGTCACGGTTGGAGATAATCCCCACGATATTTTCATCACTGCCCAAGATGGCCAGGTGACGAATCCCCTCCTTCATCATCACCATCAGGGCTTCGAATATCAATGCCTGGCCCGAAATGGTGTGCACCGGAGATGTCATGATTTCGGACACCGATCGGTCCACATCCCAGTCAAACACAATCACCTTGCGGGTCAGATCCTTTTCGGTAAGTACGCCCACGCACTTGCCATCGTCATCCTTGATGAACAAGGAACTGATCTTATATTCCACCATCAGATTGGCCGCGTCACGGATGGATAGATCAGCATGCCCGAATATGGGCTTTTTGGTATACAGGTTGGAAATGGGCTGGTTGAAAAACTGGAGCCCCTCTTCGCCAGGCTGAGCGGTTTTGGCAATGATGGCAGCATATGATTTTTCTAGCATACGCTTGCCGAAAATGTCCGTATAAAATTCAGAAAAGTCCGGAAACCGCTCACATATATCCAGAAATACGTCTTTGGGGAGAAGATAGAAATAGGAGGTGTCCTTCACCTGAAGCGTCCGTACCGAAACACCGTCGTTCAAGAGGATCGATATCCCGCCATAACTGTCGCCTTCACCTAGTACCGAGGACATGGTTTTTTTGCCGGCTTCCTCGTAATACCGCTCAGCCGAACCCTTGTTGAGAATGTATAAATGCCCGATGCGGGTCCTTCCCTGGATAAAGAGAACCGTGTTCTTCGGGTATTGAACAGCAGAAAGCTTGGCCGCGATCTCAACCAGTTCCTCTTCAGGCAGGAACGAGAATGGATCGACACCCGCCAGGAAAATACTCAACTGACCGGTTTCAATCAGTGAGGTAATGGATTTGTCGATGATATTGCTGCTGAAATTATCAAGAAAATACTCGTAGAAGGCTTTGTTCCTACGGCATAGGTCCTGGAAGGTTTCTTCAGGAATCTCATAGCCGCTGCAGTCCTCATCGACGATGACGGTTCGTAGGGAAATGCTGCCGTTCATCATGATGCTGATACCGCCGAACACTTCACCGGCCGCTATCAAACCGGAATGCATGCGCGTGCCCTGTTTTTCATCCAAAAGTTCGAGAACACCGTTGGTGACCACATAAATGCTGTCCACGACACTCTTGTCCTGTTTGGCAAAAACAGTCCCCTTGCTGTGGTGTTTTACCGTTGCTTTATCAGCAACTGTCCGGATATCCTCCTCCGGGAGAAAAGAGAAATGCGGCATCTTGGAAAGGTATTCAAAGGCTTCGGCGTTCATACTGTTCCCTCTACACGTGAATCCCCATCTGATCGATGGTCATGGTGAAATACATACGATATCTTTTTTTGCGATACCATATAACTAGATGGGTCAAGTGGTCAAGAGGCTATGGGACAATCGAAAAGATGAACATTGAACCGCCTGCATCCATTCCGCAAATTACAGCAAATCAAAAATTTCCGGTTGCAGCCGCAGGCGTTTGACTTTATAATGGCCTATAAAATTTTCATCGTCTTCAAACCCGAGTGGAAGCAAATCAAAAATGAAAAATAAAAACAAAATCTGGTGGGCCCTGTGCATATCCCTCAGTGTAGCAGCCTTGCTCGGGCTTGCATGGGTGATGCTTTTCTGGCATCAATCCGCGAATCAAAGTAATTTCGCCAACCAGGAGGGTCTTTGGGCATATCTCCCCGTGGTCTTGGTTTTTTGCCTGGCTGTAATCGCGTTGCTTGGTTTTTTTCTGGCACACATATTTTTTAAACTGGTTATCCCGCTATCCAAAGTATCGGAAGAAATCGCACTGATTTACACTGCCAATCCAAATCATCGTATTCAGATGGACATTGCTTTTGGAATGGGGCCTCTTATTCAACAGCTTAATTCAGCCGCAGAAAAATATGAAACCCTTGAGAAGAGCGTTTTTAAGCGTGTCCAGGTGGCCAAGGCAGAGTTGGAGGAGGAAAAGAATATTTTAGCTGCCATCATGGCAGAACTGCCGGACGCGGTATTGATTTGCAACAAGGATAGTCGAATCATTCTTTACAATTCCCAGGCCAAACGGTTTTTCAGTGAAAAGGCTACCATCGGGCGCGCCTCCGCCTCAACAGGTAAAACGGATTCAGTAGAAGCGACAAAGTCCGGTAAAGGTCACATTGGCATCGGTCGGCCCATCTCAGACTTTGTTGAGGAGAACATAATTCAGTATGCCCTGGCGGAAATCCATAAGCGACTTGAAAACAATGAAGAAAGTGTAAGTTCCAACTTTGTAATCACTGATTTGGCCAATCGCTTGCTGCGAGCGGAGGCATCGCCCATATTGAGCCCCCAACGTGAGTTCACCGGTTTTGTTATCATCTTTAATGAAATCACCCAGGAATTACGCGGTGAAGCGCTATCTGGATTTTTGTTGCAATCTTTTCAGCAAAAAGTCCGGCACTCGGTTGCCAGCGTCAAATCAGCTATTGAGGTAATACATGAATACCCCAATGTAAGCAGTTCACAACAGCAACAGTTGCTGGAGATCATTTATACGGAGTCTCAATCACTGGAGAAGTTAATTCAGCGGGAGGGTAACCAAACATTCAAACATCCGCACAAGCACTGGCCCACAATGCCCATCGCCATCAGTGACCTGTTGGTGGCGCTGCAAAAAAGGGCAGCCGCAAAACTGGGTATAGATTTAAGCTTTAAATCTGATTCGGCGGAGTCGTGGATTAAGGTAGATACCTATGCCATTATGATGGTCCTTTTGTTTTTTCTACAACGGATTCGCGAAGAGACCGAAGTTACCCACTATCGGTGTGAATACTCACTTGAGAACGAATTCTCTTTTGTGGATATTATGTGGGCAGGTAAACCCATAAGTATTGAGAAAATACGACAGTGGGAAAACATGCAGCTTGCTTTTTTAGATGAGCGTATGCCCTTGCATCCCAAGGAAATTCTAGAACATCATGGGATTGAAATATGGGCCTATCGTGAGCATCATGGTGAAAAGCGTTCTTTCCTGCGCATGCATGTACCCCTATTTAGACCCCAAGAACAGAAAGCCATACGTCGTGCCTCGGTACTACCTGAAAGTCGGCCCGAGTTCTATGCCTTTGATTTATTCAATCAACCCGGTCAAAGCCCCAACTTGGACTCGCGCTTGTTAAACGAGCTTGCCTATACTGTTTTTGATACAGAAACCACGGGTCTGGATCCTTCCAGCGGTGACGAAATAATCTCCATCGGCGCATTCCGAATTATTAATGGACGCATTCTAACTGAAGAATCATTCGATCAATTGATAAATCCCCAACGAAGTATACCAGCATCTTCGACCCATTTTCATGGGATCGACAATGATATGGTGAAAAACCAACCCACCATCGATGTGGTTCTGCCGAATTTTTTTAAATTTTCGGAAGAGACCATATTGGTCGCTCATAATGCAGCCTTTGATATGCGCATGCTACAGATGTGTGAGAGCCGAACGGGTGTAAAATTTATCCAACCTGTTTTGGATACCTTGTTGCTATCCGCAGTGGCGAACTCTGCCCATGATGAGCATGCCTTGTCCGCCATTGCCGGCCGATTGGGCGTCAACGTGGTCGGTCGCCATACCGCCATGGGGGATGCCCTTATGACGGCTACAATTTTTCTCAAACTTGTCTCGCTGCTAGCGGATATGGGGATTCGGACATTGGGTGAGGCCAGGGAAGCCTCGGAAAAGACCTATTATGCCCGATTGAAATTTTAGGAATCCTTCGGCTCAGTCAAAAAGAAGGTAAAATTGTAGGCGCGAAGCGACATCCAAGTTCTTCTGTCTCCTGACTTCTGTCTTCTGAATTCTCTGGCCCATATTAATGCTGTTCTTTTCAATCTTGTGATATTGGCAGGGTAAAAGAAAAAACAGTGCCTTTTCCGGGTTTACTCTTGACCCGGATACGGCCATGATGAAGTTCGACGATCTGTTTGGTGATGGCCAATCCAAGGCCGGTTCCGGCAGGCCTGCCTTTAGATGCGGTTTTGGCCTGGCGAAATTTTTCAAAAATAATCGTCTGATCCTTCTTGTGGATACCCATACCGTTATCCGCAACATCCACCCTTAAAAATTTTTTTTCTGTGGACAGTTTAATTTTGATCTCACCATTTTTCTGATCACAGAATTTGATGGCGTTGGAGATGAGGTTCATCATGACCTGCATGAGTTGATCCCGATCTCCCCTGATCGTTTTCTTGGAAACCCTAATATCATGGGCCAGATGAATACGCTTGTCTTTAATTAATTGGTCCGAGGCTGCCAAAGCATCCGAAATAATTGTATTGATGTCGATGTGCGTGAATTCATAATTGGCAATACCCGCTTCTATTTTTTGGAAATCAAGGACCTGATTTATAAGACGGGATAAACGCTCGGTTTCCTTGACGATAATACTGAGAAAGTTGTTGCGTTGATCCAGATTCAGCGCTGGATTGTCATGCAGAATTTCTGTCAGGGAACGGACGGACGTGAGAGGGGTTTTGAGTTCATGCGTGACCGTAGAAATAAAATCATCTTTGAGCTTGTCCAGCTCGGTGAGGCGTTCATTGACCCGTTTCAACTCTGTGGTGGCTTTTTCCAGCTCTTGGCTGTGAGCGATGGCATGACGGGTTTCATCCAGCATGTCCATGACCTCATCGATGCTGGGCGGCTCCTCCTTGACGACGGTGTCCATGATAACGCGTGCCGATGCTGATCCAATGGCACCGGCCAGTAATTTTTCGATATGTGCTATCAAACCGGCATCTTCAATGATGTCTTTATCCCAGTTGATCCGGTTATTCTGGGCGTAGGAGGATAAAACGCTGTTGCTTTTTTCTTCCCCAAGAAAGCGACTCAGAATGGATTTCAGGCCTGGCAGCGATGCTTTTCCCCGCCATCTGAAGGCGCGCTCTTTTTCACCGGAGTGTTTGAATATGTCCACAAATAGCGCTGCTTGCGTGTGCTCCAGGGCCGTGGGCCGTTTTAAGACAGAGATGCCCACGTAGAGACCGATATTGAACAGCATACTCCAGAAAACAGAGTGGGATTTTTCGCTGAGCCCCTCCAAACCAAATAATTGGTAGGGTCTGAGCCATTCAATACCAAAAGGTCCGCTGGTAATGAAGGTTTCCGGCAGCATGCCACCATGGATCAGGTAGGGCAGAAAAAGCGTATATACCCAGATACCGAAACCCACAGTCAAGCCCCACAAGGCACCCGAACGGGTTGCACCTTTCCAGAATATGCCACCCAGTATGCTGGGTGCAAACTGGGTCACGGCAACAAATGATAAAAGACCGATGGAAACCAAAGGATAAAATTCACCTGTCAGGCGAACGTAAATATAGCCCAGGAGCAGTACCATGGTTATACTGCCCCTGCGAATACCCAGCAACAGACCGCTCAAATCACTTCTTTCCGTCAACTTCGATGGCTGGAAACGCAGCAGAATCGGCATGACCAGTTCGTTGCAGATCATGGTCGACAGGGCGATGGTCTCTACAATGACCATCCCGGTTGCTGCTGACATACCCCCCAGATACACCAGTAAGGTCAAAACGGGTTCTTCCTGAGACATGGGCAGTGACAGGACATAGGTGTCGGGATCGATTAAATTTCCCGGAAAATGGATAAGACCGCCCACCGCCACAGGCAGGACAAAGATATTGATGGCGATCAGATAGAGGGGAAATAGCCACATGGCCTTGTTCAGGTGTTCTTCGTTGACATTTTCGACTACGGCCACTTGAAACTGGCGGGGCAGGAACAGAATGGCCATCATGGACACGAATATCTGGAATCCCCAATTGGCATAAGCACCGGGTTCCTTGCTTATCCTGAAAAGGTTATCCGCGTTCGGGAGGGCGGCGGCTTGTTGAAAAAGATCGCCAAAACCGTTAAAAATACCAAAGGTAACAAAAATTCCCACAGCAATAAACGCTGCCAGTTTCATGACGGATTCAAATGCAATGGCTGCCACCAGCCCCTCATGTCTTTCCGTGGCGTCCAAATGACGTGTACCAAAGAGAATTGAAAACACGGCCAGGATTACAGCCACGTAGAAAGCCGTATCGGTAAACACCGGTATTTTAGCCACGCTGGTGGGTTGGCTGGTCAGTATCAAAAAACTTTTTGATATGGCTTTGAGCTGAATGGAGATATAGGGAACAACGCCGATGACGGCGATCACTGAGACCAATCCTCCCAATGTCGTGCTCTTTCCGTATCGGGAGGCAATAAAGTCGGCAATGGAAGTGATGTGATAGGTCTTGCTGATGCGGATTATTTTTCGCAGAATAAACCAGCTCAAGGCGATCATCAGCGTTGGTCCAAGATAAATGGTGAGAAAATTAGGCCCGGAAGCCACAGCGCGGCCAACGCTGCCGTAGAAGGTCCAGGCCGTGCAGTAGACCGCCAGAGAAAGTGCATAGATATAGGGGTTGCTGATTATGCTTTTACCGGCGTCAGCTCTTTTGTCACCATAATACGCGATGGCAAAAAGCAGGCCGATATAGGCAAAGGAAAAGAATAGAATGGTTTTTGTTGCTAACATAATGTCTTGCAAATTCTACAGTTGTATTTCTCAAACTGATGGAATAGCGTGTACGCGATGTTTTGGCACTCCAATACGCCATGATTTCCAATTGCAGGCAAAACGCGCTCAGTTCTTATCTGGTTCTTGCAGGGATCCCCTGGGTCGACGTGTGGTGATACCGATGAGAAGGATCAGGGCAGACCAGATCAAAAAAATGTACAGGCAGAGCAGGGGGATTCCCAGGACGGACGTTTTTACATTGAACAGGGAGAGTATCGGATAATTCAGCAAGAGAAGCCCCAGAAAAAACAGGCTGATCAATTGTTTGTTTTTATTATTATTCTGTGCCATGACCCTGTTATGGTAAGAGATTGATCTAAGTTGTGTCAAGAAAAAACCAGAAAGTGTGTGTTCAAAATGAGCATTTCAAAGCTCCTGATTCATAAAGATGTCGTTGATTTCCCGGTGACGAAACAGATTGTATCGCGTCTTGACCTTCCTTTCAGCGTGGTGGAGGAAACCCAAAAACTGTTTGAACAGGTCTCCAGCACAAAAGACCCGATTCAAAGCGGTAAAGAGGCCCTCTTGCTGACCCGTAACAAGGGTAAATTCATCAAAGAATGCCCGGGCACGCGTTCCTACACCTGCTGCGGATATAAGATCCTTCACATCGGTTCCTTCTGCACCATGGATTGTTCGTACTGTATTCTGCAGAGCTATTTTCATCCACCCATATGCCAGTTTTTTGTGAATCATGATGATTTGTTCGCCGAACTGGATCGTCATTTGTCTCTTGAGGAAGGATCCCGGATCGGTACGGGTGAATTTACCGACAGTCTCATCTGGGGGAAATGCTCTGATTTAAACACCCGACTTGTGGAACGGTTTGCATCCCAATCGCGATCGGTGCTTGAGTTGAAGACCAAAACCGTTTCCATCGCACCGTTTGCATCACTGGACCACCATCGAAAAACGATTCTTTCCTGGTCACTCAACACGCATGTTGTTTCAAAAACAGAGGAACGGGGTACTGCAAAGATAGAATCGCGACTCCGGGCTGCCCAGGCATGTGAATCCTGGGGTTATCCAGTGGGGTTTCATTTCGATCCGGTGGTCATTTATGATGGGTGCGAAGACGACTACGAAGACGTCATCAAACAGATATTTGCCCATGTGTCCCCGCAGAATATTGTCTGGATAAGTATCGGCACATTCCGTTTCATGCCACAGTTGAAGCCGATCATAGAGCAGCGTTTTCCGGAATCATCGATTGTTTACGGAGAGTTTATTCCGGGCCTAGACAACAAGATGCGATATTTCAAACCCCTTCGTATCCGAATATATCAACACATGGTTTCGGCTATTCGTAAATTTGCACCGGATTTGACGGTCTATTTTTGTATGGAAGACGATGATGTCTGGGAACAGGTCATGGGATATCTGCCATCGGACCGGGGGGGGCTGTCCGCCATTCTGGATGAAAGTGCGGTGAGGCACTGTGGACTAAAATCGTGAAACGTTTTATTTTTGACGCGACACCGTTGTTTTTAAGGTAATCAATAGAATATCAGGGTGTTGCGTCCGATGAAGAGAATACTGAAAAAAACTTGAACATCGAACATCGTTATCTTGCGCCATGACCTATCTGATCTTCTTGATAATTCTTTTTTCTCCGGCGCACATCCTGGCCATGGATAGGCAACATGTGAAGCGTGTGGTGGACGGGGATACCATCCTTTTGGATAACAAGCGGTTTGTGCGGTATATCGGGATCAATGCACCGGAAATGCAACATGGAAATGAGCCCACAGAGCCCTACGGCATTGAAGCAAAAAACTATAACGCACGTCTTGTTAAGAACCGGGAAATATACCTGGTATATGGTCAAGAGAGAACAGACCGCCATGGCAGGGAGCTTGCGTATGTCTATACACACAAGAATATTTTTATCAATCAAATGATGCTTGAGCAGGGATGGGCGTATTGCTTGTTCAAAGCACCCAACCTTCGTTTTCAGGATGTGTTCTTAAAAGCACAGCGTCTTGCCATGCAAAGACAGCAGGGTATGTGGTATGGATGGGATGCACAGGCGCTGAAGCTCATCGCCAATAAGCGCTCCAGGCGATTTCATCAAAAGGCATGTTCATTTGGGGCACAAACGAAAAAGTCCAACAGAATTTTATTTTCCAGTCTGTGGGAAGCTTTCTGGGAGGGCTATGCACCCTGTAAAAAGTGTTTTCCACAGGGGGTTTTTACCGTTAAAGAAGACTGAGATTCTATTGGGCCAGGTCAGAGAGATTTGCCTATGTCGATGGCGGTAGTTAGTTAAATCCGAAGCACGAAATTCGAAATCCTAAACAATACTGAATGATCCAAATTCGAATGATCAAAACAAGACCTCGGAGATACCCGTTCAGGCACTATTTTTGAACCGCAACAGCGAGTGCATTCCCCATGGCTTGCTGCGTGGATAGCCGAGCGTATCTAAATTAGGCAGAATTCCTTACGGTCGATGCGAGGTGCTTCAATCATTGGGCAGATCACCTGATTCGAGTTCCTGGACGATCTCTTCCAATTGCTGAATGGGTTTTTCAAATGTTAGTTTTGGCATATGGGTTCCTTTCATGGAAAATAGCTATAAGCTGTGAGCTCTAAGCAAGCTTAAAGCTTATGGCTTAAAGCTCAACTTTCGCGTTTCCCGTGGGCAGTGGTTTTGAAAAGCACCACAAAAAAAAGGCGCCATGGAAATAACTTCCATGGCACCTTTTTTTTGTTTTAGAAGCGACAAGGTCGCGTCAAATAAATTCACAAGGTGAATTTATTCTTGTTGGGCAGCAACCGTCTCGATAACCTTATCCACCAGTTGGGCCGGGACTTCATCGTAGTGTGAAAACTCCATGGTATAGATGCCGCGGCCACCGGTCATGGATCTGAGGTCTGGGGCGTAGGTGAGAAATTCGGACATGGGCACGTTAGCGTTGATAACCTGGTTTTTACCGGCGCTGTCCATACCCAGCACTCTACCGCGTCGCCCATTCAGATCACCCATGATATCGCCCATGTACTCGTCAGGAGTGGTGATGGTTACTTTCATAATGGGTTCCAGCAGGATGGGGTTCGCACTTTCGGCTGCTTTTTTGTAGGCCAGTGATCCGGCTATTTTAAACGCCATCTCAGAAGAATCCACGGCATGAAAGGAACCGTCATTCAGGGTCACTTTAAAATCAACGCAGGGGAAACCGGCCAGGACGCCTTTTTTTGATGCTTCGATGATCCCTTTTTCTACGGCCGGAATGTACTGTCTGGGAATAACACCGCCCACCACGCCGTCCACGAATTCAAAACCCGAACCACTGGACAACGGTTCCATATCGATCCAGCAGTCGCCATATTGACCATGGCCACCGGACTGTTTTTTGTGTTTGCCCTGTGCCCGTACCTTTTTCTTGATGGTCTCTTTATAGGGCACCTTAGGCGTGCTCAAATTTACTTCCACATTATATTTTCTTTTTAGTTTTTCGATGGTGGCTTCAATATGAACCTGACCGGCGCCTGACAGAAGAATCTGATGGGTTTCCAGATTTCGATCGAGTTGCAGGGCTGGATCTTCTTCAAGCAGCTTGGAAATGGAGCTGAAAATCTTATCTTCATCCCCTTTGGATTTGGGTTGGAGCGCAAAAGAAATGAGCGTGGGCAGGGGTTCTGCACAGGTATAGCGTATTTTGTTGCTTTCATCACACAAGGTGTCGCCCGTGATGGTCTCTTTCAGCTTTGCAACGGCAACAATGGAACCGGGAACAGCCCCAGTGGCTGGTTTCTGCTCTTTACCGAAAATAGTGAGCAACTGGTTGTAGCGCTCTTTGACTTCTTTGTTGGAATTATAAAAATTTCCTTCTGATCCCAAGGTACCTGATATGACCTTGAAAATAGACAGTCTCCCGGCATAGGGGTCGGCGATGGTTTTAACGACAATTGCTGAAAAGGGTTCATCCGGGTTTACAGAGCGTTCGATGACGCTGTCATCTTTGGGGTCAACGCCTGTTCTGGCGTTACTATCGGCTGGAGAAGGCATGACACTGTTGATGGTGTCCATGAAGATATCGACGCCGATATTTTTAACGGCAGCCCCGCACAGAACCGGCACAAATTCCCTGGAAATGACGCCTTTTTTTAAAGCAGTTTTAATATCTTCATCGCTGAGTGTTTCCCCCTCCAGATACCGCTCGATGAGTTCATCGTCCGCCTCGGCAACATCCTCGATCAGCTTTTCTTTTTCAGAATCCACCTGGTCCTGCATATCGCTTGGAATGTCACCCCTGGTGACTTTTCCATCTTCGTCATAGATGTAGGACTGCATGCTGACAAGATCCACAATACCCTTGAAATCTTCTTCTTTTCCAATGGGTAGGTGAAGTGTAATCGGCTTCAGGTCAAGACAGTCAGAAATATCCTGCAGCGTGCGGGAAAAATCAGCCCGTTCTCTGTCAAGCTTGTTGATAAAAATAATGCAAGGCAGATTGAGTTCGGTAGCAAAATCCCATGCCTGCTCGGTTTGTACCTTGACACCGTCGACGGCATCCACCAGAAGAACGCCTGCATCCGCAGCCTGCATGGAGAGTTTGGTGTCGCTGAAAAAATTCTGGTCGCCGGGTGTGTCGATGAGATTGACAGTATGTTTTTTCCAGGTATATTGGCAGAAGCCGCTGTTGATGCTGGTAGTCCTCTTGAGCTCTTCAGGTTCAAAATCCATGACGGTGGTACCGTCTTCAACCCTGCCTATACGATTGGTGACACCGGCTTTGAACAGGATAGCCTCTGCCAGAGATGTTTTCCCGGCGCCGCCATGAGCCAAAAAGGCGATATTTCTCAGTTCGTTTATTGCTTCGCTCATCTATGCTCCTCCCAATAAAATCATTATACGATTATATTTGATGCGACCAGGTCGCTTTTAATAGTATATGGGTCAAGATGTTATTTTTCTGTCAAAAAAACATATTTTACATTTTTTTAGAGAAGATCCAAAAGAAAAACCATTATATGGTATAGTTGAAAAAATCAAGCGTAACCCAAAAAAAATACGCCCCAGAATATCCGTTCAGGTATTTCCTATGAGCCAGAGAATTCAGAAGACAGAAGAACGGGGATGTCGCTTCGCTCCTTCAATTTTATCTTCTTTTTGCCTGAGCCGAAGGCGAATCCATTATTCTGACTTCTGAATTCTGACGCCTGGATTCCCTTTCCAACTGTTTCAGGCAATGGCCAATCGTCTCTGACCTGGACCAAAGAACCAGGTTTTTAATAATGCAAATAAAATCGTTTTACGATTTTATTTGCATATGACAAAGAAATTCCTTGTTTCCCTTGGGTCCGGTGATAGGGGAGGGGACCATGCCGTGGACCAGGAAACCAATGGTTTCGAAGAATTGTGAGAGGGACAGGGTGACTTCATCATGCAGGAGGGCATTCTTAACCACACCGCCCTTGCCGATGCGATTTCTGCCGACCTCAAATTGGGGCTTGATGAGGGCTATCACGGTGGCATCGCTTTTAAGAAATTTTCGAATTGCCGGTACGACAATTTTTAATGAGATAAAAGAGACATCGATAACCGCCAAATCCACTGGAAATGGAAGTTCTTCAACCGTCAGGTAGCGAATATTGGTTCTTTCCAGG
Organism: uncultured delta proteobacterium; assembly: GCA_963842925.1. Lineage (GTDB taxonomy): Bacteria > Desulfobacterota > Desulfobacteria > Desulfobacterales > B30-G6 > B30-G6. The sequence continues at coordinate 48,566 of CAWJIL010000009.1, read as the reverse complement.
ATCGTAACATTTGGATTCTGTCGTAATTTCCAGGCAAGCTGTCCATAACCCACATCAACTGCGATTACACGTTTTGCACCGTTCTGAAGAAGACAGTCTGTAAAACCGCCGGTGGAGGCGCCGATATCCATGCAATGCAGACCGGAAACATCTATCTTAAATTGGACTAGCGCCTCGGCCAGTTTGATGCCGCCGCGACTGACATAGGGCATGTCAGTCCCCTTGATGACCACCGTGTCATCCTCGGAAATCCGGGACCCGGGTTTGGTCATGGGTTTCTGGTTGACGAGCACCCTGCCTGCCATAATCAAGGCCTGGGCACGCTGCCGTGTGGGTGCGAGTTTTTTATCGAGAAGGGCGAGGTCGAGTCTTTTTTTATTTTTAGCCATAAGCTTTAAGCGATAAGCCATAAGCTGTAAGCATTAAGCGATATGCAGCTTACAGCTTAAAGCTTGACGAACTCGTAAAAAGTCCAGTTTAGACGGTTTTGTAAAAAATTCAAATTCAAGGCGTGCAAATTTTGTTATCATGAGGCGTACTTACTGTACGTTGAATGATAGCGAAATGCAGCACAACGCCGAAGTTGGACTTTTTACGAAACCGTCAAGCTTATTGCTTCAATAACGCTTTTGCAGCCTTGACAATGGCCGTGGCATCCACGCCATAGACGGATCGCAATTTCTTTTGGGGACCATGTTCCACAAAGCGGTCTGCGATACCGATGCGTTTGACATGGACATCGACGATATCCTGATTGTTCAGGCATTCGAGAACAGCGCTGCCAAAACCGCCATGAAGTACATTTTCTTCGACCGTGATGACCTTCTTGATACGTCTGGAAAGTTCCCCTATCAATTCCGTGTCCAATGGTTTGATAAACCGGCAGTTGACGACCGTTGCATGGACACCCTCCGTCTTTAGTTGCCTGCGGGCTGACAGGGATTCGTTGACACTGCTTCCCACGGCAAGAATGAGCAGGTCATCGCCCTGTTTCAGAACTTCCCCTTTACCGATGGGAAGGTTGGCAAGGGGCGCGGTCAGCGATGCACCGACGCCGGTTCCACGGGGATAGCGTAAGGCAATGGGGCCGTCATGAGATATGGCCGTCTTAAGCATATGGCGAAGCTCCTCCTCGTCTTTAGGTGCCATGACAACCATGTTGGGCAGACAGCGTAAATAAGCGTAATCAAAAACGCCCTGGTGGGTAGGGCCATCCTCTCCCACGATACCTCCTCTGTCGATGGCAAATACCACGGGAAGGGACTCCAGACAGACATCATGTAGTACCTGGTCGAATGCCCGCTGCAGAAATGTGGAATAGATGGCGACTACCGGTTTGAAACCTTCGGTTGCCAACCCTGCTGCAAAGGTGACGCCATGCTGCTCAGCAATGCCCACGTCAAAGAAACGATCCGGAAATTTATCTGAAAAAGCCTCTAAACCGGTGCCTTGCGGCATGGCTGCTGTGACAGCCAGTACCTTATCGTTGGATTCTGCCAGTGCCAGCAGTGTTTGGCCGAAAACATCTGTATAAGAGGGGACTTCGATATCAGATGGCGCGCATGTGCCGGTGTCGACATCAAAACTGCTGCATCCATGAAAATAGATTGGATTTTTTTCTGCCGGCAGGTAGCCCTTGCCCTTGGTGGTCACCACATGCAGCAGAACCGGCTCATCACGAAATCGGATGTTGTTCAGAATATCGATGAGATGATCGATGTTGTGGCCGTTGATGGGGCCGAAATATTCAAAATTAAAGGCTTCAAAGAGCATGCCGGGGGTTACAAAGGTTTTGAAGGAATCCTCTGAGCGTTTGGCAAACTGATAAATGTCATCACCAACGCCGGGGAGCGATTTTAAAAAGACACCGAATTCTTTACGCCAGTCCTGAAGGCGTTTACGGGAAAACGTCCGACTGAGAAGGGAAGACAGGGCCCCCACATTCTTGGATATGGACATCTCGTTGTCGTTCAGGATCACGATCAGGTCCTTGTCCTTGTGTGAACCGCCTGTCTGATTCAGGGCTTCATAAGCAATACCAGCGGTCATGGAACCGTCACCAATAACGGCAATCACCTTTGATTTTTCTTTTTTGAGACGTTTGGCCGTCACAATCCCGAGACCTGCCGAGATGGAGGTGCTGCTATGACCGGTTGTAAACGTGTCGTAGGGACTTTCGTTTTTTCGGGTAAACCCCGAAAGACCGCCAAACTGCCGAATCGTTTCGAATCGGTCATTTCGCCCGGTGATGATTTTATGCGCGTATGCCTGGTGACCGACATCCCAGATAATTTTATCTTCGGGTGTGTCAAACACGTAATGGAGGGCAATGCTTAGTTCCACAGTCCCCAGACTGGAGGCGAGGTGACCCCCTTTTTGGGATACAACATCAACGATGCGCTTGCGGAGTTCTCCAGACAACCGTTTCAAACTGTTTCGGGAGAGCTTTTTCAAATCATGGGGGGAAGATATATTATCTAGTATATTCAATTAAGTAGAATTTCCTTTCTAAAAGATGAACGTCCAACATTAGTTTTTTCGGTCAATGATGTACCGGGCAATACCGCGCAGCGGATCTGCTTTGTTATCAAAAAGTTCCAAGGCTTTCAAGGCAGCTTGAACAAGATTTTCGGCATATGTCTTGGCCTCTGCCATGCCCATAAGAGCCGGGAAGGTGTTTTTCTCTCTATCCTTGTCGGTTCCAACGGCTTTTCCGAGTTTTGCAGGGTCTCCCGAAACATTCAATATATCGTCGATGACCTGAAATGCCAGCCCGATTTGTCGTGCATAGGAACGCAGGGCTTGCATTTTATTTTGATCGGCACTTCCAAACAAAGCACCCACAACCACAGCGCTTTCAATGAGGGCACCGGTTTTGAGGGAATGCATTGTTATGAGAGCCTGCAAATCTATTTTATTGCCTTCAGCACGGATATCCTGCATCTGGCCCTGGATCATACCCTGATATCCTGCAGCCCCTGCCAACACGTGGATAACCTTCAGGTGCCGAGACAGGCTTTCTCTGGATGGGTTCTCTGTTGAGGACAGGATCTCAAAGGCGAGTGTCAATAGGGCATCGCCGGCCAGAATGGCGGTGGCTTCGTCATACTGAATATGCGAAGTGGGCTTACCACGACGGAGGGCGTCGTCATCCATGGCAGGCAGATCATCATGAATCAAGGAATAGGTGTGAATCATTTCAATGGCGCAGGCAGCCGGCAGTACATCCAACACCGGGGCATGGATGGCTTCGGCTGCGGCTAAAGCCAGAATAGGGCGGATTCTTTTACCGCCCGCCGATATTGAGTAGCGCATGGCCTGTACAACACGGCTTGAATGATCATCCTCATTTAAAAACGCAAGGATTTTATTGTTTATAGTCTCTTGATATGTTTGCAAATAATGTTTTAAATCAATCATTGCGTCAAATGTCTTAGGAGATGTCTGTGTCAAAGGGTTTTTCAGACAGCGTGTCATCGGTTTCCCGAATGAGAACAGAGATCTTTTTTTCAGTTTCGTCGAGCATTTTGGAACAGCGCTTGGAAAGCGTTATGCCTTCTTCAAAGCGATGAATGGCCTTTTCAAGGGGCAGGTCACCTGATTCGAGTTCCTGGACGATCTCTTCCAATTGCTGAATGGATTTTTCAAATGTTTGTTTTGGCATATTGTGGATTCCTGTTTTTTATTGTTAAAGGTCAAGACATATTATCACGAAATCACGAAAGTACGAAACCACGAAAAAGACCATGATGGTTTTCGTGTTTTTCAAATTTCGTGTTTTCGTGATTGTTTTTTTTCAAGCAACTGTTTAACAACCCGGGCTTCCAAAGAGCCGGTACCCAAAAGAATCTGCAAATGGTCACCAATGGCAACACTTTCGGCATTCCGGACCAGTTGGGCATCGGGGAGAGAGCGGGTAATGCTGTAGCCTCTTTCAAGAATGCCCATGGGGCTTAAAGCTGTCATTTTGGTTTGATTTTCACGGAGATTAGTCTTCCTGTCTTTAACATAAATTAATATTGATGACAATAGCTTATCATTTAATTGTTCATGTTTAGATTTAAACTGGGGCAGTCTGGCAGCAGGTGAAAATGTCTGCAGTTTTTCAAGCCGCCACAGGAGTCGCTCACGACGTTGTCGAATATCCTGTCTACATGCCCTTATCAAGCGACTGCTCAAGTCGTCCGTGCGGAGCCGCAAGTCCTGGATTCGTTTCCGGGGATCCACCAGGCGTTTTGAGAATTCTCTAAGATAGGTTTTCTGGAAACGAAGATAGTTTGAAAAAGAAATCACCAGCTTTTTCTGGAAATCCAGACATTGGTGTTCCAGATCGATTTTCTTTGGAGCGACAATTTCAGCTGCTGCCGATGGTGTTGGTACGCGCAGGTCAGCAACAAAATCGGCCAGTGTATAATCGGTTTCATGACCAACAGCTGAAATGATGGGTATTTGGGATGCAAATATCTCTCTGGCAAGTCCTTCGGTGTTAAAGGGCTGCAAATCTTCGAGAGATCCGCCACCCCTTGCCAGAATGGCCACATCGGCGTCACCACGCTGGTTCAGGAGTCGGATGGCGGCAATCAGCTCCTGTTCCGCATCACGGCCTTGTACTTTGGCGGGTATGATTTCCAGGGGGATATTGGTAAAACGGCGGTTTAAGACCCGAATGATGTCGTGGATGACGGAGCCGGTCAATGATGTTATGACACAGACTTTACGGGGTAAAAAAGGAATCTGTCGTTTGTGTTCATCATTGAATAGTCCTTCGGAAGACAGTTTTTGTTTAAGCTGCTCAAAGGCTACCTGCAATGCACCCACACCACTGGGTTCCATATATTCCAGAATAATCTGGTAAGTACCCCTGGGTTCATACAGACTTATGCGTCCAATGCCGTTGATCTGCATGCCGTCTTCAGGTTCAAATTTCAATTGCGTATTCTGTCCACGAAACATGACAGCATTGATCTGAGACCGGGAATCTTTGAGGGAAAAATAGAAGTGGCCTGACACGGGGACGCGAAAATTGGATATCTCGCCGGTGATCCAGATAAAAGGGAATTTTGTCTCCAGTTGGGATTTAATCTGTGACGTGAGCTCCGAAACAGTTAAAATATGTCTTTGGTTGCTTGCAGGCTGCATTTTTATCTTAGTCTCAGCGTATTATTTTATATATCGTTAACGTCTGATAAGGTATATTATGTAAACTTTGACGTAGGTGCTTATTTTTCAGGAACTGGAACCCTCGAACCCGCCTTTGAATGCTTGGAGGCTGCCGCACGCTCATATCCGTCAGCTACCCTCAAACCCTTGTATCACCCTTGGACCCTGGAACCCTATATTTATACAGCACTTCCCTCAGCGTGGGCATGATGTACATGTTCTCATGCGGCTGTGTACTGAGAAAGGCCCCTAAAACATCAATCTTTTTATGAAGGGTCAGGTGTTTGTCAATGATAAAGCGCTTCTGGTCTTTCACGATGCAGAAACCGGATTTGGCTTTGCCAATTGTTTTCTGCAGATTCTGTTCGGACACAGAAATCTTGAATTTATCAGCCAGTTCAATTAAGGCGTGGTATATTTGTTCTGGTTTCATTTTCGTATAGGGCCAATACAGTTACTGCCAAAATCCTTCAATTCAGGTTGAAATAAACAAATGCTGTGCTATATTATTGCACACAAAACACAAAACACAAAACACAAAACACAATAACAGGAGGATAACATGCAGCCAGTTGCATTGTCAAAAACCCAGGCCCAGGTTCAGGTAAACACCTTTATTCGAAGTGTGTATAACTGGATGGCCATAGGGCTTGCCCTGACCGGGTTTGTGGCCTATTATATAGCCAACACACCTTCCATACAACAGGTGATATTCGGCAATCGAATCATATTCTATGGCCTCATTATCGGTGAACTGGGACTTGTCTTTTTTCTGAGTGCCCGGGTTCAAAAAATTCAGGCTTCCACGGCAACGGCACTTTTTGTCCTGTATGCCGCACTCAACGGTGCCACCCTTTCCGTCATTTTCCTTATATATACGGCTTCTTCAATTACATCCACCTTTTTCATTTGTGCAGCCACATTTGCCGCTTTCAGCGTTTATGGTATGACCACTAAACGGGATTTGACATCCATGGGAGGCTTCATGACCATGGGGCTCATTGGAATTATAATTGCTTCCGTGGTGAACATCTTTGTTAAAAGTTCCGCCATGAGTATGATTATAAGCTATGTCGGGGTATTGGTCTTCGTAGGCTTGACGGCTTATGACACCCAGAAACTGAAAACAATGGCCCTTACGCAACCGGCCGATGTTGGAGCAGCCGTGGTCAGAAAAGGCGCTATTATGGGTGCTTTGACCCTCTATCTTGATTTTATCAATCTGTTTTTGATGCTGCTGAGAATTTTAGGCGACCGCAGATAAATAGCGCTTTGAGATTTGAAACAGTTCTAAAGGGAATCCAGGAGTCAGAATTCAGAATTCAGAATTCAGAATAATGGATTCACCTTCGGCTCAGTCAAAAAGAAGATATAGGGTTTGTCAGAAAAATGTTCCGATTGATGATCGTTTTTCTGCTACAACCCCTTATACCGCCATCTTATTTTCAGAAGATTATTATGACAAGCGGTATAAAATTTTGTAGGAGCGAAGCGACATCCAAGTTCTTCTGTCTCCTGACTTCTGTATTCTGACTTCTGTCTTCTCTGGCTCATATGTTTTGTGATGAAGCCCCTTATGACCCTTAATATTAAAACCCTGTGTTCATTTTTACACAGGGTTTTTTATGTGCCTATTTGGATCTTGATGATTTCCGCCAATTGTCTGCAAAAATGGGTGGCTTCAGCTTTGGTTGCCGCTTCCACCATGACACGGCACATGGCTTGTGTACCTGAATAACGTATGAGCACCCTGCCGGTATCACCGAGCTGTTTTTCAGTTTTTATGATCGCTTCTGACAAACCGTCAATGTCACTGATGGCCGGCTTGGCATCTACGGTGACATTCATCAGTATCTGGGGAAAAACCGACATTACTTCAGCGAGATGGGATGCCGTTGTCTTTTCAGAAGCCAGCACACGCAGGAACTGGAGTGCGGCCAGTAAGCCGTCCCCGGTGGTATGCGCATCCAGAAAAATAATATGACCGGAGTCTTCCCCACCGATACTTGCACCGGATGTAAGCATCTGCTCCATGACATAGCGATCACCCACAACCGATTTCATGTGGGTGACATGCATGTCAGACAATGCTTTGCCGAGCCCCATGTTGCTCATCACCGTGGTGACGACAGTCTGATTTTTCAGCAAATCATGCTGATGGTAAAAGCGTGCAAAAATAGCGATGAGTTGGTCACCCGTAAGGATCTTTCCGGTTTCATCAACGGCAATCAGTCGATCGCCATCCCCATCGAATGCAAAGCCTAGGTCAGAACCGGATTCCAGGACTTTTTGCGCAAGCGTTTCAGGGTGCTGCGAGCCACAGGCATGGTTGATATTGATTCCGTCCGGGGATGCTGACAAAGGGATGACATCCAGGCCTAGACGGGAAAAGAGATCCGGGGCAATTGTGCTGGTGGCACCGTTTGAACAATCCAAAACAACTTTCAGACCTTCTATGCGGCTCTTGACCTCCCGGGTCAGTACCTTCAAAAGAAAATCCCTGTAAATCATGCCGGCATCGGGTACGGGGAAAACCTTTCCAACGGCCTTATCTGCAATGGCGGGCTGTTTTTTATGGTCATCGAGGATCAACTGTTCCAGGTCATTTTCCATGGCATCGCTGAGCTTGAATCCTTGGCCGCTAAAAAATTTGATTCCGTTATCGTAAAAAGGGTTGTGAGATGCCGATACCACAATACCGGCATCGGCTGCCAGGTGGGTAGCGAGATAGGCCACTCCCGGTGTGGGGAGAACGCCTGTCAGGTATACATCCGCCCCCTGTGAACACAGGCCGGAAACCAGGGCGGATTCGATCATGCTCCCTGAAACACGGGTGTCTCTTCCAATGACTATTTTGGGACGCTTGTGGGCGGTATTGCCTTTAAAAAAAACAGCAGCAGCCTTTCCTGCCCTCAATGCCATTTCCGGGGTCATGGGATGTTGGTTAACCCTTCCCCGAATACCGTCTGTGCCGAATAATCTACCCATAAACAATATCCTCTGATTAAAAGATGACGGTTTCGTAAAAAGCCCAACTTCGGCGTTGTGCTGCATTTAGCCATCATTCAACGTACAGTAAGTACGCCTCATGATAGCAAAATTTGCACGCCTTGAATTTGAACTTTTTACAAAACCGTCTAAATTTGACTTTTTACGAGTTCATCAAAAAATGAACGTCGAACATCGAACATCGAACGTCCAACATCGAATGAAAACACACTATCAGCTGATAGTTGGTAGTTGTTAGCTGGTCAAGTCCTATGAGCTATCAGTTATGAGCTAATTTCTGTTTCTTCATTTAAACCCATTCAAAATTCGATGTTGGGCGTTCTTTTTTTCCCAGTCTCGTATCTTTTTCAAGCACCTTTAGCGGAAACTATGCAGAATCGCCATTACCTCCTCAAGCGTTTTGTCCACGATTCCCTGAAGCCAGTTGCTTCCCATCTGCTTTGCTTTGGGGTCGAGGGTCTGGATGGTCTTGATGTATTCTTTGTCATTGTTCTGTGAGGCGTGTGCTGCCTGTTTCAAGAATGGATCTCTCAGGGCGGTGTCTCCCGGGTATGTCTGCATGGAAAGCAGGCAGCTGTTGACAGCCTCTTGTTTTTCGTGCAGTTCTTTTTGTTGAACCATGATTTTTGCATCAGCGTCCATGTGATAAATATCCTTATATTTTTGAATGGATAAGGGCATTTTCTCGATCAGTTGATTGAATCGCTGCATGCGTTCTTGAATGATCAACTGCAATTTTTCTATGACGGCTGTCTGGAGTACCTCCGGGAATTTGTCTGAAATAAAAAGAGACCGCAGGTGTTGATACCAATGCAGGAGGGCGATGAGGTTTCCGATATAGAGGCTGTTGTTCACCGCGATGCGTTTGATGCCCCGATAGAGTCCGGGAACAAAAGGGGCATTGCCCCCCTTGCCTGCACCCTCGAACCACATTCTTCCGGGCTTGGTCGCATCTTTTCGAAACAGGGTGCCTGCCACAATGACCGTCCCGAAGGCCAGACGACTGGGTCCTACCAGACCCCCCTGCCCTCCCAGAAAAATCGGCAATTGATCAAGCATGACCCCTTTAGGCACATCACCCAGAAGCGTGGCTGTTGCCTTGTCCTGGTTGGGGGTAAAATTGAAATGGATATAGGCGCTGCCGACCTCACTGTGATCTTTCCTGCTGGTTCCCCCCGCCATGAGGCAGTCACAGAAATTGATCAGACTGCCAAGGGTTACAAAAGGAAACAGGATGGTTTGTTTGAGACCCACAGTATGGGCAATGTTGGCCTCTTCTTCAAAAATACACCCTTCCCTGACATGAGATCCGCTTCCGGCACTGGCTTTTTCCAGAAAAACAGATTCTTTGAAAAAACCCCCTTTGAGGGCGACCTGGGGGCCGACCTGGCAATCCTGGATGGTGACCGGGGATTCATAGCCGATTTGTGTCTGTCCCATGATAAGGGTTGATTTTCCAAACAAGCGGCACCCTGAATGGATAATGACCCCATTATCCGATATGTTTTCAACCTTGACTTCTTGGCCGATTTCAACACTTTCGGGGTTGGGAATATTCACACCTTTTTGGATCAACTGATCTATTTTCTGTCGATTGGAATTCATAGGCCCTCTATCTTTTATTTCGTCATATAAAACCTGGTCCTTTGGGCCAGGTCAGAGATATTTGGGTTTGTTTCGTATTTCGATATTCGGATTTAGAATTTATCACACGCTGAATATTTATAATATTAATCCCTTATAGGGTTGAATCAGTGCCTGGCCCTTTGGACCCGGGTATCTATTTAATCAAACTGATCCTACTCTTGTGAATATTTTTTTTTATCAATACATCCACGGGATTTTCCGTGGCGGAAAATGCCGTGATCAAAATTTTATCAAAGGATAGGGTGTTGAGTGCATCAAATGATCGAATGGTATGTCCCAAAAACAGCTTGCCCTTATGTTGATCATCCACCATTGCTTGGAACTTTAACGGTGTATCCTTAAGTGACCCATAGGTAATTTCTGCCAGGTCGCTGGTACCGTAGAAAATGATTTCGCGCATGCCATCTTCTTCCAGTTTCTTGAGGGTTCGCTTTATTTTATGACGTGCATCAACAAAAAATTGAAAAGAAAACTGAATATACGCATAGGTGAGTCGGTTCTTTTCGACAACACCCTTGGGTGTCAGAAGGTAGTCAATACGGTTCTTGGGTGCGGCGCAGACCCTGTAAAAACCTTTTTTGGCCAAGCGTTTAAAAAAAGAGTTCACCAATCCCAGAGAAATATGGAGATGTTCTGCCAGGTAGCGCTGACTCAAGCGGGAACTTTTCTCGATTTCCTCAAGAATTTTAAGGGTTCGGATGTCCTGGTTATCCATCAATTAATTCACTCCGCGAATTAATGAGACGCGGCTTCGCCGCTATAATTGATAAAGTCATATTGTGATTTAATCTCTTTCGGGTCTAATTCCCCGCGGGTTCTGCCGTTCGGCAGTGCTTCGCATGCCGCGAGTCGTCATTCGTTAGCTCTGTGGGCGACGTGCAATTGTCAGAACCACGGTTACTGCAGTTTCGTGAAATATTCGGGACAGCTCCGCCTGGTCGGTTACACGGGAAGAAAACGTGACCAGTATGCTGTTGCTGATTTGATTGTCTCGATAGGATGGCCCATCTTGTTGCTGGTATGCAAAAAAAAGCGTTCAGAAGATGAACATATCTTGCGGGGGATGTCAATCCAAAAATAAAATCGGATAGTTAAACTATCCGATTTTATCCTACGCGACTGCGTCGCTATTATAATATAGGTAACCCAGACTGACTCAAGTCAACACTTTTTTAATCAGTATGGCTTTCTTTTTTCCAATCCCATGGACCTTTAACAGATCCTTTTCACTTGCGTTCAAAGCGTTTTGTACGGATTTGAAATGATCCAGTAATCGTTTGGCGAGCTGAGGCCCAACCTGCGGCAATCCTTGAAGTAGATGCAACTTTCTACTTCTCAATTTTTTTGGGCGATACCCATGTCTCATTTCAACAAGAGTTGGTAATTTTCTGGACTGATGGAAAATCATACTGATGACGTGACATGACTGCTCAACATCTTCCGAAAGAATCATTGGTATCTGCCAAATGGCTTGAAGAGAAACAACTGCTCCCAGGACCGCATCCCTCGAAATATTGATCTTGAAATTCAATGGATTTCCCTCAACAAGATACAAGGGGCGAGGGAGGAATTGTTTTATCTTCCTGGCTTGTTCGAACAGCCTTCCATCTATAATTGAAACAACGAAATCCCTGCCGGTCTTTCTTTCGATGGATATGCCATGGTTAATAATGTAGTCACAATAAGGCAGTTTGACTATAACCACGTCAAATCCTGCATCAACCAGAAGACTTGGAAGCCCAGAATTCTTTTCCCTGTAATCCACAAGAATCTTCGGCTTGATTATAGGAGCCCGGCGGCTAGGATGCTTTTTTGCCATTTTCTGTTTTGGGTGTGTAGATCGACTTGATCAGGGCGGTCAACATGGCGGTCAGTTGGTTGGCCCTGGTGTCAAAATCAGCAAAGGTATCTTCCGGTATTATGCGCTTGCGTTTCAACAGTTCCAGGAGGGTCATGGTTTGATACAAGGCGCCCCTGGATTGATACAGATGTCTGGCAAAGTCGTGTTTTGAACTGTAGGATTTTCCCATGGCAATGGCACCGGCAATGCCGGCTGCACTGCCTTCTGTTTTCTGTAACACCTCTTGATGGTGGTCTTTGCTGCTTATCATCGAGATGGATGCAATCACATCCCCGGCAAATTGCATGGCTTTTTGCCATACATCGAGTTTTTCATAGATGTAGGTCATCTCTTCCCTCCTTTAAACAAGCCAATTAAAAATATCTTTTGTCCCAATCTCTATGTTGGAATCTCATTTCAATTCCTCAAAATACGATAGTATTCCTGCGGATTGAAATTCGACTCCGCCTTGACCTTGGAACAAAATCTGGTTTTTACTTTGGCTTGTTGGCTTTTTACTTCAATTCGAATTTAGCTTTAAAACCAAAATAGGCTTCTGGTTAAGTCTTAACAGCCGCCTGATAGTTTTCTGCCTGATAGGGGCTGTTGGTATCTTTGACCGTACGGATAAATTCGATCAGCATGGTCGTGATGTTCTTACCTTTTGTTTCTATTTCTGTGTAGCACTCGTCTGTAATCAGTTGCTTCGCTTTGAGAATTTCTAACAGTGTCATGGTTTCGTATAGGGATCTTTTGGATAAAAACAGGTAGTAAATAAAATCCTCCTCCGACAAACAGGCCTTGCCTTTGGCAATATTGGTGGCGATATTAACGGCACTCATTTCAATTTCTTCTGTGAGACGCTGACTTTCAAGCTCATCGGCTAGCTCCGCGATACATTGAATGACCTTGATGGAAAGATCGACCGCCTTTTTCCAGACGTCCAGTCGTTGGTAGGCATAGTCCATGGTTCTCTCCTTTTCATTACCTGATCTGAATAGCTGACCCCGCGGGGTCGAATAGCGGGAAAGGCAACAGAATTGCCTTCAGTAAAATGACTCCTTTGAGATGATACGGCGGGAACCCGCGGGGTCGCACTTCAACCATTCTTTGTAATTATTTGACCACGATCCTGTCTTTGTTGATTTCAAAGGTTTTCTGACCAATACCGGCTACCAGCATGATGTCCTCAGGCACTTTAAAAGGACCGTTCTCCTGACGAAAGGCAACTATTTTATCTGCATAGCTGGGACCGACACGGTCCAGTTGTGCCAGTTCTTCGACCGTGGCCGTGTTGATATTGATTTTTCCCTGCTCCTCGGCGAAGACAGACCCGCTCGAAAGCATTACCAGGGCTATAAGCATAAAAATCGTCATCCATTTCTGTGTTCTCATCATGGTGTGTTCCTCCTTTTCAAATATGAATGTGTTTTCTGACAAGGCATTGCAGTGTCAGAGCCACCCTTTTTGCCGGCAGGCGTGGTATGGGCAGTTTCCCATAAGCAAAGCAAAATGCAATCCTGGAAAAATTCCCAGATAGTACGTATGCTAAATCAGTATTGTACGCTGCAATGGAGGTTTGGAATGATGAAAATTTTGGATCATCTCCAAAAGAGTTGATCCAAAATTAAGGATTCGAGGATTCGAGTGAAATGTTTAAAAATTACATAGAGTTAAACGTTTGGAATAAATCGTATATTGTTTAGAATTTCGAATTTCGAATTTCGTGCTTCGGATTTAAGTAACTACCGCCATTGGCATAGCCAAATATCTCTGACCTGGTTCAAAGGACCGGTTTTTCAATGAAGAAATAAAAAAAAAGCGGCCAAGCCGCGTCATATAAATTCGTGAAACGAATTTATTCGCAGTTGAAATAAGAACATGACTCAGGTATGTAGCCCAATAACATCGTGATACGATTTTATAAAATATGGATCATCTCCAAAAAAGTTGAACCCTTTCTCCCAACTAATTGGGAGAAGAACCTAAAATGCGACCTTGTCGCCTCAAGATGTTCCAAGAGGCATTGGTGGATAAAATATAAACTATATGCAAACGCCCAGACCCTACGATATCGCCATTGTCAGTATGGCCGGACTCTTGCCGGGTGCCAAAAGCCTGGATGCTTTCTGGGAAAATCTGGTTCTCAAAAAAGATGCCTTTCAGGCGCTTGGAAAAGATCGCTGGCGGGTGGACCCGGCGATGATGACCACAGAAAGACTGCAGCCTGACAAGGCAATATCCAGGGTGGCCTGTCTCTTGAACCAGGATTTGGACTATTGTTTTGATGATCTCGATCTTGACAAAGACATGCTTCAGGATCTTGACCCCCTTCACCGAATCGTGCTGCACGCTGGCAGAGAAGCATTTTTGGCTGCCAGACATGAATCCATCGACAAAAAACGAACCGGTGTGATTCTTGCCGCTATTGCCCTCCCAACGGACGCGTCCTCATTGATCGCGGAGAAAATCCTGGGGAGCTATCTCGAAAAGCAATTATTCCACCCCATGACCGGGGAGATGGGAGCGGTCCTGACCAGGAATCAATGTCTGGCCGGCAGAATGACCGGTTTTCCGGCCGCTCTGTTAGCCAAAGGACTTGGTCTTGGAAACGGTAGCTATACACTGGATGCAGCCTGTGCATCATCGTTGGTAGCATTCAAGCTTGCCTGTGATGCCTTGTCACACCACAGGGCGGATGCCATGTTGGTGGGTGGGGTGTCACGGCCTGACTGCCTCTATACACAGGTTGGATTTTCACAGCTGCGTGCCTTGTCGCCATCGGGTCGCTGCGCGCCTTTTGACAAAGGTGCGGACGGTCTGGTTGTGGGGGAAGGTGTCGGCATGTTTGTGCTGAAACGTGTGGAAGATGCTGAAAAAGACCATGACCATATTCTGGCGGTCATCAAAGGCATCGGACTTGCAAACGATATGGGAGGCAGCCTCCTGGCACCCAGGCGTGAAGGCCAGGTAAGAGCCATGCGCATGGCCTATGACACCACCGGGTGGACACCGGATCAGGTGGACCTGATTGAATGTCACGGGGCGGGCACACCCCTTGGGGATCATACCGAACTGAGCAGTCTCACAACCCTGTGGCAGGGCATCAAAATGGATGCCGGCGTCTGCCCCATCGGCTCGGTCAAATCCACCATCGGACATCTTTTAACAGGTGCCGGGGCAGCCGGAACACTTAAAGTATTACTTGCATTAAAGCATAAGAACATACCGCCATCAAACAACTATACAGAACCAACCGAAAACAGCCCTTTGATCGGTAGCCCTTTCAGGGTCCAGACGGAAGTGAGCGACTGGACCCTGCGGGATGCAGACACCCCCCGTCGAGCCGCTGTGAGCGCATTTGGATTCGGTGGCATCAATGCCCACATGCTTGTGGAAGAATGGACCCAAGTCAAGGGGCATGAAAAGGGTGCTATAAATCTGCAAACGCAAGCCGTCCTGAAGAATGGCGATGAAAATGACTGTTCCAGAATTTCCACAAGGGAAAAACCGCTGGTGGCAATCATCGGCATGAGTGCTGCCATGGGGAAGCTGTCAACCCTGAGGGCTTTTCAGGAGGCTGTTTTCAACGGGCAATCCATCATTGAGCACCATTCGCATCTTCGGGGCATACAAACCGGAGCCGATAGTTATTTCAGTCAGTTGGTTCCGGAACACGGCGCATTCATGGAAGAGATCCCTTTGGATATGGGTCTGTTTCGTATTCCCCCCAATGAAATACCCGATATTCTACCCCAGCACCTCCTCATGATGAAGCTCTGTAGAAGCGCCCTTATCAGTGCCGGTGTGCCCCTCAGGGAAAAACGCCCGAGGATGGGCGTGATGGTGGGTGCTGATTTTGATTTTGAAGCCACCAATTTTCATTTGAGATGGATTGTTAATCGAAGCATCCGTGGATGGGAAAAAAAATATGGGCTCAATCTTCAGGATCCCCATATCACCGAATGGATTCGCTCTTTAAAAGCATCTGTCAGCCGACCCTTGACTTCCAACCGGACACTGGGAGCTTTACCCAGTGTTATTGCAAGCCGGATCGCCAAGGAATTTCTGTTGGGCGGCCCCAGTTTCGTTGTTTCGTGTGAAGAAGCTTCCGGTATCAAGGCCCTGGAAATAGGCGTGAGGGCCTTGCAGGACAATGCGTCCGACACGATGCTTGTGGGTGCTGTGGATTTTACCGGGGATCTCAGATATCTGGCCACGCACCATCAGATCAGGCCTTATTCCAGTACAGCATCTGTCCTGCCCTTTGATAGATCGGCTCGGGGGACCCTTCCCGGAGAAGGCGGTACAGCCCTGGTACTCAAGCGTCTGGAAGATGCCCTGGTTGCAAAAGATCGTATCTATGCCATTGTCAAGGGATTTGGATCTGCCACTGGAATGGCAATGGAAAGTGGGCGTGTATCGCAGGAAGCGTATCAGGTATCCCTAGAGCGTGCCACCCAGGAGGCTGACATTGGCTTGTCGGACATCAGCCTTTTTGAGGCGCACGGAAGTGGTATTCATACTGAAGATGCCACAGAATCCAAGGTGTTGAATGCCATTTCCATTGATACGGGGCTGCATTGTGCCCTGGGCAGCACCAAACCAATTGTGGGACACATGGGCGCCGCATCCGGCCTGTCTTCCATCGTGAAAACAAGCCTGTGTCTCTACCATAAGCTCATACCGCCCATGCCGGATTATCAACGGCCTGGGGAAATTGCATGGGCAAAACGTTTTCACGTTCCCATCAAAGCGCAATACTGGTTTCGAAACCGGGAGACCACGTCACGCAAGGCTTGTGTGGGCGGCATGACATCCGATGGCAACTGTACCCATGTTTTTTTGGAGGAATACGAAAAAGTAGGGAGAAACTCAGACCCGGCGGTCGCATCAGACAGGCTTCGTCCCCTGGGATATCAGAGCAGCGGTCTTTTTGTCGTGGAAGGTGATCATGATCAGGAGATCATAGAAGGTCTGGGAAGGCTTTTAGATCAGATCCAAAAAGGGATTTCCAGGGGATGGCCCATGGAACTGGTGGCGCGGGTCTGGTACGAAAAAACAGCATCTCAAGCAGGAAAAAAAAGAGCGCTCAGTCTGGTGATCAAAGATATCCACCAGGCAAAAAACGAGATTCGCAAAGCCAAACAGCTCGTCGCGTCAGAGAACCGGGACACCGCCCCGGGACATGCAAATATTTTTTACAGACCCAAACCCCTGGGGGCATCGGCCGGCACGGCCTTTGTTTTTCCTGGTTCGGGAAATCACTATCTTGGCATGGGACGGGGCATGGGAACCCAATGGCCGCTGATTTTAGGCCAGATGGATGCAGAAACCCGACAGTTGAAAAAGCAAATGATTCCCGAACGATTTATACCCTATCGAATGTCCTGGGAAAACCAATGGGAAACACAGACCTTGCATCAGATTCATGCCGACCCCTTGTCGGCGATTTTCGGGCAGGTCATGCACGGGTGTGTCACAGCCAGACTGATGCAGGAGTTTGTGGCCTCGCCTGAGGCGGTCATCGGGTACAGCCTTGGGGAGACCGCCGGATTGGTTGCCATGGGTGCCTGGAAGGGTCAAGACCACCTGTTGAAACAGATGCTTGAATCACCCTTGTTCAAGACAGCCTTGACCGGACCGTGCCTTTCTCTCAGGCGTGCATGGAAGATTGAAGCCCAAGAGAAATTTGAATGGCAGGTGGTGGCGGTTGATCGAACGGCAAACCAGGTCAAGAGGGTGTTAAAGCAATTCCCCATGACACGTCTTTTGATCATTAATTCGCCCAGGGAATCCGTTATAGGCGGTGAAAAGGAATCCATACAAACGCTTGTCAAAACACTGGGGTGTAACGCTGTTTTCCTGGACGGGGTGGTGACGGTCCACTGCGATGCGGTCAGACCTGTGGAGGATGACTATCGGCAACTCCACCTGCACCCCATCAACCCACCCGGGAATATGCGTTTCTACAGTTGTGCATGGGGCCATGCCTATGATCTCACCAGTGAAAAGACAGCAGCATCCATAACGGAACAGGCCCTGCATGGCTTTGATTTTACCCGCACCATTCAACAGGCCTATGAGGATGGTATGCGTGTTTTTATCGAAATGGGACCCCGGGCCTCCTGCACGCGAATGATACAGCAGACGCTTGAAGATCGTCCCCATCTGGCCGTTGCCGTCAGTCGAAACGGTGATGACGAATATCTGTCAATCTTGAAGATGTTGGGAGCCCTCAGGGCCGAGATGCTCGATGTCCAACTCGATAAATTATATGGAAGAATATCCTACCCACCTGAAATGAATGCTGTCTATGATGAAACACTGAATAAATCGCGAGCCTTGTCAAAAGAAAAGGAATCGAATCAAATTCCCATACGCATCCCTAGCCGTCTCCCCTTACCCGGATCGCCACCTTTACTGCCGGGCAATACAGATTCGGACATGTCTTTTCAGGAAGAATCGAAAATCGAACAAGCCATTGATCCCGTGACGGCGATCGATGCTATTTCAGGGATGCCGTCTGAGAGCCTTCCCCACCAAATAGCACGGGAGCTCATGCAGTCTGTTCAGGAAAATGCCCGGACAAGCTCCGAAGCACACCAATCATATTTGGAAATTTCCAGCCGGATAACAAAGGGCTACCAGGAGGCCATGGCACTGCAGGCCCAACTCCTGAGCGCACAAATGCAGCAAGCCCATGAGACAGGAACGGTTGCAACAGGACCTGGTACACACCCCGCTTCAACAGAGCCTGCCCCGCTTTATTCCAGAAAAGACTGTCTTACCTTTGCCACGGGCTGCGTTGCCGAGGTATTCGGTCCTGAATTCCAGGTGGTTGATACCTATAATGCCCGGGTGAGACTGCCGGACGAACCCCTCATGCTGGTGGATCGGGTTGTTTCCCTCGTGGGTGAAAAATGTTCCCTGGGCAGTGGCCGGATCGTTACCGAACACGACGTGCTTCCAGGGGCCTGGTATCTGGACGGTAACCGTGCGCCGGCCTGCATATCGGTGGAGGCTGGTCAGGCGGATCTGTTTCTCAGTTCCTACCTGGGGATCGATCATGAGGTCAAGGGTCGCAGAACTTATCGTCTCCTGGATGCCTGTGTGACCTTCTTCAGGGGCTTGCCACGGCCAGGCGAGACCATTCGATATGATATCGAGATCGAAAAGTTTATCCGTCAGGGGGATACCCATCTTTTCTTTTTTAAATTCAAAGGGTTTATCGATGATAACCTGCTCATTCAAATGAAAGATGGCTGTGCGGGTTTCTTTACCGAAGAGGAGGTGCGAAACTCCGGGGGTATTGTTTCAGAAGGGCATGATGACACGCCTAAGGAAGTAGCGTCCGGTACTGATTGGCGGCATCCCGCCCCGGTGACCGCTGAATCGTTTTCCGAGACGGACCTGGATGCCTTGCGATCCGGGCGTCTGGAGGAGGCATTTGGTGCTGCGTTTCAAGGCAAAACCCTATCTTCTTCCCTGTGGCTGCCGGACGGGCGCATGCACCTCATCGATCGTGTTCTCACATTCGATCCCTATGGGGGCACCTTTGGTAAGGGGTTGATACGTGCTGAAGCAGATGTTCACCCGGACGATTGGTACCTGACCTGTCATTTTGTTGATGACATGGTCATGCCGGGTACCCTCATGTACGAATGCTGTGCACACACATTGCGGGTATTTCTGCAGCGTATCGGATGGATCAGTGACAAAGAAGACGCCTGCTATGAACCGCTTGTGGGGGTTGAAAGTGTGTTGAAGTGTCGTGGACCGGTAACACCCAAGACCCGGCACGTGGTATATGAAATCGACATCAAGGAAATGGGATATGGCCCGGAGCCATACGCCCTTGCCGATGCCCGCATGACCGCCGATGGTGCGTACATTGTTTATTTTGACAGTATTTCCATAAAATTGACCCGGGGCTCACGTGAAGAGATCGAAAATATTTGGAAAATCCCTCCAGAAACAGCCACCCTAGAAGAGCCCTTTCCTGCTGTAAAAAAAGCACCGCCAGCACCCAAAGGAAATGATACCGTAATTTTCAACCGGAAAATGCTGGAAGAATTTGCCTATGGCAGGCCCTCGATAGCCTTTGGAGAACCCTACCGGGAATTTGATAGCCGCCGGTTCATTGCCAGGTTGCCAAAACCGCCCTATCTGTTCATGGACCGGGTGGTTGAAGCTGCACCGGAACCCTGGGTATTGAAACCCGGTGGCTGGATCCAGGCCGAGATGGATATTGATCCGGATGACTGGTATTTCCGTGCCAACCGTACGCCGAATATGCCCTTTTGTGTTTTAAATGAAATCGCACTCCAGCCGTGTGGCTGGCTGGCGGCATACATGGGTTCGGCCCTGCGGAGTGAAAAAGATCTCAGGTTCAGAAATCTGGGTGGTAGGGCTCAACTCAGCAGGGATGTGCCTGCAAAAAGATCGTCACTGACCACGCGTGCACGCCTGACGCAGGTGTCTGAGGCGGGTGACATGATCATCGAGCACTATGCGTTCCAGATCCTGCTTTCCCAGCAGATGGTCTATCAGGGACAGACGCATTTTGGATTTTTTACCCGCAAAGCGCTGGCCGAGCAGGTGGGATTGCAGCAGATCCATATGTCTCGCTATACCCTGCCTGAGGACTTGACAGGCTGCAAAAGCATGGCAATGCCGGATCATGCCCCAACGGCACCGGACGATTTATCCGGTCATGTTCATGAACATGCGGTAATGCCGGGACGGGCCATACGCATGATCGATCACATGGATGCCTATCTCCCGCAAGGAGGACCCCATGGGCACGGATTCATCAAGGCCTCAAAAGACGTTCAGCCGGAGGAATGGTTTTTTAAAGCCCATTTTCTGAATGATCCGGTCTGTCCCGGTTCACTAGGTCTGGAGTCCCTGATACAAGCGCTCAAGTTCATAGCCCTGGATCGATGGCCGCATCTGGCGGATGATCACTGTTTTACCCTGAAATCGGATATCCATCATCAATGGACCTATCGCGGACAAATCACCCCTGAAAACAGACGCATCGAGCTTGTCGCTGTGGTGACAAGCGTGGAGGAAAAGCCCTTTCCCATGCTCACCGCTGATAGCCTGTTGACAGTAGACGGTCTGCCCATTTATCATATGGAACAATTTTCCATCGGGTTAATCCCGGTAACCAAGCGGTGATACCGATGGAAGAGATTGAAAATGCTAGGAAGCTAGGATGCTGGGAGGCTGGGATGCTGCTATTAGCAATCAGCTCAAGGCCTACTTAACACCTAAAACCTAACACTTAACAACAGTAAAGCTAGGATGCTGCCCTTTGCTATTTGCTGAGACTGGATCCCGGCTCGCCTTCCACTTCGTGGAACTTGGCCGGGATGACGGATTGAACAAAAAACGTTCTTAACGATCTCAACGATCCTAACGTTCTCAACGAACAGAAAGACAGAAGGAATGAAGGAAAGAAGATAAAAGGGGAAGAGGAAAACAGCCATTAGCTACTGGCAGGCTGCTGGTAGCTACCAAACACAAAACACCAAACACCAAAAAAAATGAAATACTCAAAAGTCAACATCGCTTCCTTTGGATACGAACTACCCCCCAATGTGGTGAGTTCGGATGATCTGGAAAAACGCCTGGCGCCGTTGTACGATGCGCTTCATTTTCAAAAGGGGCAGCTGGAATCTCTCACGGGGATTCGTGAAAGAAGATTCTGGGATCCCGGATTCCAGATGGCAGAGGGTGCGATTCTTGCGGGGGAAAAATCCATTGCAGGTGCAGGCATCGATCCTCAGAAAATCCAGATGCTGGTGTACGGCGGTGTGTGCCGCGACAACCTGGAACCGGCCACAGCCTGTGCCGTATCCAATGGACTGGGTCTCGGGCCAGACACGCTGGTTTACGATGTTTCCAATGCCTGTCTTGGAATTCTGAATGGCCTGGTTCAGGTGGCGAATGCCATCGAACTCGGGCAGATATCAGCCGGGCTTGTGGTGTCCTGTGAATCCGCACGTGAGATCGTCGACAGTACCATCCAAAGAATGCTGACGGCCGGCAGCATGGACGTATTCAAGCAGACAGTTGCTACCCTGACGGGGGGGTCGGGAGCTGTGGCCGTACTCCTGACGGATGCGACCCTGTCTGATCAAAATCACCGCCTCCTGGGGGGGGCGTATCAATGTGCCACCGAACATCATAAGCTTTGCACCTGGGGACCTGACAGTGGCGTATCCAGCGTGGGAAAACAGGTCATGAACACGGATTCTGTGGGGGTCTTGAAACATGGCGTTGCACTGGGGATAGAGACCTACCGGGAATTTCGCAAAACCCTTTCACTTACCGCAGACCAGCCTGACAAGACGGTCTGCCACCAGGTGGGCTCAACCCACCAGGACACGATCCTGAAGTCCATCGGCATTCCCAGACAGCGTGATTTTACCACCTTTCAATACCTGGGCAATATTGGCACCGTATCCCTGCCCATTACCGCCGCCATCGCTGTGGAGCGTGATTTTTTCAAAACAGATGACCTGGTGGGAATGCTGGGTATTGGTAGCGGATTGAATTGTTTGATGCTGGGGATTGAGTGGTAGAAAACTGAAGGCATTTAGGCTATTAGACTATTAGGCGCCTAACAGTATACAGAAGGCTTTTAGGCTATTAGACTATTAGACTATTAGCCGCCTAACAGTCTAACAGCCTAATAGCCTCTTGTGTTAACATCCATGCAAGAATGAATTAGAAAGCCATCATGGTAAAAAACAAATCCATCGATCTTACTCCATTCCGGCACCTGTACCCATTTGAATCTCATTTTCTGGATGTGAATGGCTTCAAATATCACTATGTGGATGAAGGGGCGGGTTCGCCTGTCATCATGGTGCATGGCAATCCCACCTGGTCGTTTTACTACCGGAGACTTATCCAAGCGCTTTCTCCAGACTTTCAGGCCATCGCGGTGGACCATATAGGCTGTGGCTTATCAGACAAACCAGCTGTGGAACAATATGACTATACCCTTGATCGCCGGATCAAGGATTTGGAGCGTTTTATCAGCCGTTTGGAATTAAAGGAGAAAATAACACTTGTACTCCACGATTGGGGCGGCATGATTGGAATTGCATATGCACTCCGGCATTTGGCTCGCATAGATAAAATTGTCCTGCTCAATACGGCGGCGTTTTTTCCTCCCCAAAACCGTAGCCTGCCCCTCAGACTGAAATTGATCCGACATGTCAAGCCCTTTGCCAAGGTGGCGGTTCTGGGATTCAACGCTTTTGCACGCAGCGCTCTTTTCATGGCAACGGCCAAAGGCATGCCTGACGATGTGAAATCAGGGCTATTGGCGCCTTACAATAGTTGGCAGAATCGCATTGCCACCCTCAAATTTGTAGAAGACATCCCCCTCAAACCAGGCGATCCGAGTTTTGAGACCGTGAAAACGGTCCAGAACGATTTACATCGTCTGCGAGACCTGCCCATGCTTATCTGTTGGGGCATGAAAGATTTTGTCTTTACCAGGGCCTATCTCGATGAATGGCGTCATCGATTTCCAGACGCCCGGGTGCACACCTTTGAGGATGCCGGCCATTATGTCCTGGAGGATGCAGCAGAAACGGTTATTGACCATATCCGTAAATTCATGTTAGAAGACAGATTGAGCGATTGAGGGGTAACTTACAGAAATTAAATATAAAAACATTGAGCTGTAAGCCATAAGCCATAAGCTGTTGAAAGCGCTTTGTTTATTCCGTCATTTAAAACCGGGTCCTTTGGGCCAGGTTAGAGATATTTAGCTATGCCGATGGCGGTGGTTACTCAAATCCGAAGCACGAAATTCGAAATCCTAAACAATACCTAATGATCCAAATTCGAATGATCAAAACATGAGAGAGTTGAATCAGTGCTGGATCATTTGGAACCGGGTATCTACGATTGCTGTCTGAAACCTAAAACCTAAAACCTAAAACTTAAAACCTATTTTTTACCCATGCCCGATGAATACGCCGAAGAAAAAATAGTGAACGTGGCATCCCTGCTTCGTAAAATGGCAGGTAAACAGCCCTACACCAGGGCTGTGATTTGTCCCTTACGGCAGAACCGGTACAAGGGACTTGCCTACACGCACCTCACCTTCAGACAGCTGGAGAGGGAATCTGATTGTTTGGCTCATGGTCTTATTCGCCATGGTATCAAACGGGGTACCCGGACCATATTGATGGTAAAGCCAAGTCTTGAATTCTTTGTTCTGACCTTTGCCCTTTTTAAAACCGGTGCAATACCCGTGATGGTGGATCCGGGAATGGGGATAAAGCGGATGCTCAACTGTCTTTCAGAGAGCAAAGCGACCGCTTTTATCGGCTTACCCCTGGCGCATGCCCTGCGCATATGTGCGCCCAGCTATTTTAAATCATTGAGCACAGCCATAACCATCGGAAAGCGATGGTTTTGGAGAGGTCCCAGACTCGAAGATGTTCGTCATACACCCTGGAAACCGTTTCCCATTGCAAAAACCCAGAAGGACGAAACAGCAGCGATTCTTTTTACAACCGGCAGTACAGGTCCGGCAAAGGGTGTGGTCTATACCCACGGCATCTTCGATGCCCAGGTGCGGCAAATCAAAAACAGATTCGACATTACGCCGGGTGAAATCGATTTGCCGACCTTTCCGTTATTTGCGCTATTTGATCCCGCTCTTGGCATGACAGCCGTGATACCGGACATGGACCCCACCAAGCCGGCCCAGGTGAATCCTGAACGCATCATCGAGTTGATTTTGAATCATGGTGTAGGCAATATGTTTGCCTCACCGGCACTTCTTGATCGTGTGGGACGATACGGTCAGGCGCGACATATCAAACTTCCCACACTAAAGCGCGTCATTTCGGCCGGTGCGCCGGCATTGCCCGACAACCTGGAGCGTTTCAGTGAGATGCTGGAACCTGAAACCGAAATATTCCCCGGGTACGGTGCCACCGAAGCCATGCCGGTTTCGGTCATGGGGAGTCATGAGATCTTGGGCAAAACACGTCAGTTGAGTGAACAGGGATATGGCATATGTGTCGGTCGGGTCTTGCCCGACCTGAAGGTACGTATCATCCAGATTAGTGATGAGCCTATCTCCCAGTGGTCTGAGGATCTGATTGTTCCGGACGGTGAAATTGGTGAGATCACGGTCAGGGGTGACCTGGTAACGCATCAATATTTCGAAAGAAAAAGAGAAGACTTGTTTTCCAAGATTGAAGAGAGTACCAGTCTGTGGCATCGTATGGGAGATCTTGGATGGATGGACACGGAACAACGACTCTGGTTTTGCGGAAGGAAAAGTCACCGCGTCATAACAGAGACCCAGACCCTGTTTACCATTCCCTGCGAGGCCATCTTCAATCGCCATCCACTGGTTTTCAGAAGCGCCCTGGTGGGTATCCGGCCACGCCCAAAACAAAAACCGGTTATTTGCATTGAACTGGAAAAGACCCCCAAGAAGAAAAATAAAAAGAAGATTACCGAAGAATTGTTGGAACTCGCCAAAGAGTCTGTCCTCACCCAGGAAATTGACACCATCTTGTATCACAAAGCATTTCCGGTGGATATTCGGCACAATTCAAAGATATTCCGTGAGAAACTTAAGATTTGGGCGCAGGCCAGGGTACGGTGAAGGCACCGTGTGTAAATTCTAAATCCGAATATCGAAATACGAAACAAATCCAAATATCAAATGCTCAAATGTTTTAAGCAGAATGCTTAAACTTGTATTGCTTAGGTTTTGTTTTGATCATTCGTTATTTTGATCATTCGGTATTGTTTAGGATTTCGAATTTCGTGCTTCGGATTTAATTAAGTACCGACCACCATCGGAATGGCCAAATATCTCTGAACTGGCCTAATGGACCAAGTTTTAACTGACGGAATAATTATGTCAACAAAGCTAACCGACAACCTCATCTTGAAAGATTCCCGCGTTCTCGTGACAGGTGGCGGTGGATTTCTTGGCAAAGCGCTTATCAAGCGCCTCTTGAAGCACACGCCGAACATCAGATCCTTGAGTCGGAAACAGTATGCAGCACTGGATGCCCTGGGTGTAGAACAGCTTCAGGGGGATATCAGTGATCCGGCTGCCGTGGAAAAAGCGTGTGAGCATCGGGATCTTGTGTTTCATGTGGCGGCTAAAACCGGCGGCATGTGGGGAGCCCATCAAGGCTTCCATGAGACCAATGTCGTTGGTACCCGCAACATTATCCAAGCCTGCAAACAGCAAGGGATTGCCTATTTGATCTACACCAGTTCTCCCAGTGTGGTTTATGATGGGGAAGCCGATGTGATGGGTGTGGATGAGTCGGTCCCCTACCCCGATGGATATCAGACCGCCTACCAGGAAACCAAGGCCCAGGCTGAGCGGCTTGTGCTCCAGGCATGCCAGGAGGGTGTGGTCCAGGCAATCATACTGCGGCCCCACTTGATATGGGGACCGGGGGACACCCATTTTGTGCCAAGGATTGTCAAACAGGCCAAGACCCTCAGACGGGTGGGTGACGGTAAAAACCGCATCGACACAACCTATATCGACAACGCGGCCCAGGCCCATGTCCTGGCAGCCCAAAAACTGATGGCAAACCAACAACTTTCAGGCCGTATCTACTTTATCAGCCAGGGAGAGCCTGTTTATCTGTGGGACATGGTGAACCATCTCTTAGCTGCCGCTGGTCAGCCACCGGTAAAAAAATCTATTCCCAAAGGTCTTGCGTATGCCATTGGCTGGGTTTTGGAAAGTGTTTATAAAAGCCTGGGAATTAGATCTGAACCCAGAATGACCCGTTTTCTGGCCAACGAGCTATCCAAGAGTCACTGGTTTGATATCAGCGCTGCAAAAAGGGATCTGGGCTACGTGCCGGAGGTGTCGCAAACAGAGGGATTGAAGCAACTAAAGGAATGGATGGAAAAATGAAATTGACAGACCTTTTGTCGGTGGAAGAATGGATGAACCTGGAAAAAGAGATCCACAAACGATATGGCTTGGATACCAATGTCTTCAACACCGACGGCATCCGGATTACACCCTATAAAGCATGGGTGAACAAGATATGTCCCGAGATCAAAGCCACCGATAAAGGGCAAAGCTTTATTTGTGCGGTGGCTCACATGAACCTGGCTGTCATGGCCCGTAACAGCGGACAGGCGGTTGTGGAGGAATGCGATGCCGGCATCGTCAAAATTGTGGTGCCCGTTTTTGTGGGGGACACCTTTGTCGGTGCCGTGGGGGCCTGTGGAAAATGCATGGATGACGGTGAAGTTGATGCATTTCTGATCAACAAGATCACCGGAATCGAAGAAGAAAAAGTGGAAAGCCTGGCCCAGGGTGTCGAGACCATCTCCACAGAAACCACCAAAGAACTCATTGCCTTTGTTGAAGAAAGAATTCAGAACATCGTTCAACAATATGAGACCAGATCTTGAAGGGAACTTTTTAGGTTTTTAGGCTGTTAGACTATTAGATATTAGCCGCTAACAGTCTAACAGCCTAATAGCCTAACAGTCTAAAAACCTCTTCTAATCCGGCAATTGATCATAGAAGTACAACATCGTATCAGACCGGGTTACGATGCCGATAACCCTGCCCTTTTCCACCACCGGAAGTCGACCCACATCGTATTTCACCATCTGCTGAGCTGCCTTGGTTGGGCTCTTGCCCGGTGCGATGGTGATGATCTTTCTGCTCATATATGCTTTTACCGGTGATTTCATCTGGGATGTTTTTTTAATTTTTTGAAAATCCCGCCTGGAAATAATTCCCACAAGCGCATTGTTTTCCAGCACAGGTACACCTGTGCATCCTTTCTCCCGCAGCAGAAGAGCCACCGCTTCCATGGTGTCGGTGGATTGTGCGCTTACCACGGGAAAAGACATGATGTCGCTGATTTGAACCGATGCCGGCTGGTGTCCCTGGAACAGGGTCAGAATGTTATCATGGACATCCTTTGGATGACTGTTTTTTACCATGGCAGAGCCGGCCCCTGGATGGCCACCACCGCCAAGACCCCGCATGATCAAACCAATGTCGATTTCATCGGCATGACTCCGCCCGATCACCATACAGGTATTTTTCTGTTGGTTGGAGAAAATTCCCACCGCAGCATCGACGTTCAATATCTCACGATACATGCGCATGACCACAGCCAGACTGTCTACATGACCACCTACCTCGATGTGGCTGATGCTGATGGTGAGCCCCTTTATCCGAAGACGTTCGGCATCCTGGAGCATGCTGAAAAGGATCTCTTTTTGTTTTTCACCATAAGCCGGTCTTAAAAAAGATGTAGCAACCGTCAGGTCGGCTTTTCGCTCAAGTAAATAGGCCACAGCAAAGGCATCTTCCGCTGTTGTGGATGGAAAGGTCAGGTTGCCCGTGTCTTCGTAGATCCCCAGAAGAAAAAGGGTTGCCTGAATGGGGCTTAGCATTTTTCGTTCTTGTTTTATCCTGCGTATCAACAAGGTGATGGTGGCCCCGATGATTTCACAGTTCTTCCTGGGGGTGGTGATGTTGCCACGTATGGGGTGGTGATCCCAGAGCTGAATATCAAGATCGCTTCTTGTCTTGAGATCCGCCAATCCTTCCAGACGTTCCCATTTGTTGGTGTCCACCACCTTCAATTGCTCCACCTGGGTCAGATCGACATCCTTGAAAGTATAGAAGTTAAAAACATCCTTGTGGATGGATAAAAATGCTTTGACATTGGGGTTGACCTGTTTGGGAAGAACAGGAATTGCATCTGGAAAAAGTATTCTAACTGCCATGACAGATGCCAGTGCGTCAAAATCCGCATTTCGATGGGTGGCGATGATTTTCATATAGTAAAAACCTAGTCCTTTGGGCCAGGTCAGAGACGATTGGCTCTGCCTGAAACAGTTCGAAAGGGAATACAGAAGACAGGAGACAGAATTCAGAATTCAGAATAATGGATTCGCCTTCGGCTCAGTCAAAAAGAAGGGCGATTAAAATACCTGTCTTCGCCTTTTCCATGGGGTGACATCGCGCCCTAGCAATGAACTTAATTTTTAGCATTCATCCACGGGCATGCCGTGGTATTCTGCGAAGGCGGATAAAATTGTAGGAGCGAAGCGACATCCAAATTCTTCTGTCTCCTGACTTCTGTCTCCTGGCTTCTGACTTCTGTATTCTCTGCTCATATGTTTTTAGCATGACAACAATGTCTCGTCTTTAAGCTTTGAACCAAACCGCTTGACCGCTTCTTCCACAGTAAAGCATTCCTTTTCACTGCCACGGATGTCGAGCTGCACCCTGCCTTCATGCAGCATGATCAGGCGGTTTCCGTATTTGATGGCCTGCTCCATGTTATGCGTCACCATGATGGCGGTGAGTTGATGCTGATGAATAATCTCTGCCGTCAGTTTCATCACCCGCATGGCGGTTTTGGGGTCCAGCGCAGCGGTGTGTTCATCCATGAGCAGTAGTTTGGGGAGTGACAGGGTTGCCATCAGGAGCGTCAAAGATTGGCGTTGACCACCGGAAAGGAGGTTCACCGATTGTTTCAAGCGATCTTCCAGCCCTAACTTCATTTTTTTCAATAATTGGATGTAATGCGTGCGTCTTTTGCGGGAAACCCCCCATCGCAGGGTCCGGGTTTTACCACGCAGATCAGCCATGCCGAGGTTTTCTTCGATGGTCATGGA
The DNA here is from genome assembly GCA_963842925.1 of uncultured delta proteobacterium. Lineage (GTDB taxonomy): Bacteria > Desulfobacterota > Desulfobacteria > Desulfobacterales > B30-G6 > B30-G6. Next base: position 19,219 of record CAWJIL010000009.1, on the reverse strand, counting down.
AGCGGCCGTTCCCATGAGCGGGTTCTGAAAAATGCGGCCCATATATACGGCCCGTTTGTGTTCCGGGAGATGGGTGACATTTAATCCATCGATGAAGATGTCGCCTTTGTCTGCTTCGCAGGTCCCGGTGATCAGATTCAAAAGCGTGGTTTTCCCAGCCCCATTACTACCGATAATGGTGAGGAACTCACCTTTGCCAAGCACGATATCGATATCGTCAATGGCAACTTTTTCATCCGGCGTACCCGTATTGAATACTTTCCTGACAGCTTTCAATTCAAGCATCATATACCTCTCAGGCGCATCTTGCTCTCCTTCCCTTTTTTCAGGGCAGGAATACCGAGGGCTAAAATGACCATAATTCCAGTGGCCATTTTCAAATCGGTGGGCGCCAGACCCAGTCGCAGGCCGATGGAGATAATCAGCTTGTAAACAATCGATCCGATAACCGCTGCCAGTGTCATGCGTTGCACGGACTTCGCCTTAATGAGGGTTTCCCCGATAATGATGGCAGCCAGTACGGATACGATCATACCGATCCCCATGCCGATGTCTGCAAACCCTTGATCTTGTGCTACCAAGGCACCGGACAATGCCACAAAAGCGTTGGAAATACCCAATCCAAGAATGGTCATATTATCCGTGTTCACCCCAAGCGTGCGAATCATCTGTTCATTGTCACCGGTGGCCCGCATGGCAAAGCCGATCTGGGTGTGCAGAAAAAGGTCCAGGAGTATTTTCATGACAATGCATACCACCAGAAAGAAAAGAATAATGGGGATAAAGCGATTGATATCCAGGTTTTCCAGGGGTGTCAGGATGGTATCGACGGTCAACAATTGAATGTTCGACCGGCCCATGATGCGCAGATTGATGGAATACAGCATGGTCATCATTAAAATGCCGGCCAAAAGACTGTTAATTTTTAATCGGGTATTGAGAAAGCCTGTACAGCAGCCGGCAGCGAATCCACAGACAACGGAAATGAGAATGCTGACAAGGGGGGAGACGCCCTCTACGATCAGACGGGCGGCAACGGCTCCCCCCAGTGCAAAACTACCGTCCACTGTCAGGTCCGGAAACGCAAGAATTCGAAAGCTGATAACAATGCCCAGTGCAACAAGTGCATAGGCCAGACCCAGCTCAAGAGAAACCGGCACAACTCTAAGGATACCCTCGAAGAACATTTTGTCACCAATGTGATAAATTCGAATATCGAATATCGAAATACGAAACAAATTCAAATATCAAATGTTCAAAAACTTGAAAAGCCTGTGCAGCAAGCTACAAAGAACGTCCTGCCGTACGGCAGAATCTACCTTGTATCTCCGAGGTCTCGTTTTGATCATTCGGTATTGTTTAGAATTTCGAATTTCGTGCTTCGGATTTAAGTGTTGAAACACTTATCCTAGGGTTTTATCACCTGCCCTTGCTCGTCCCAAAGTTTGTCGGACGCTTTTTCGATCAAGGTCCGGGGAAGTTTCAGGCCTTGTTCACGGGCATGTTTCAGGCTGACCCACAAACTATAACCCGAAGCCAGACCTGCAGGTACCTCACCGGCATCTTTTCCTTTGAGTATTAGGGCTGCCTTTTTTCCCGCCGTATATCCGATCTTGAAATAGTCGAGCCCGTAGGCGGCCACGGCCCCCCTGGCGGTGCTGTCACGGTCACCGGCAAAGAGAGGAATATTGTTGTCATTGCAAACCTTGGTAATGGATTCGAAGGCGGAAACCGCTGTGTTGTCCGAGGTTATATGGATGGCATCCACGCGTCCCACCAGACTTTGCGCAGCCTGCAACACCTCTGAGCTGCTGGATATATGGGCTTCAACCAGCTTGCCCCCTAATTTTTCGATGGCGGATTTCATTTCCTGGATATGAAAGGTCACGTTGACGTCACCGGGGTTGTATATGGTTCCCCACCGTTTAGCATAAGGGACCAGATCCTGGTACATTTTACACTGCAGCTCGATGGGCCATCGGTCACTGACGCCTGTAACATGGGTTCCTGTGGGACCGAGTTTTGGCACGATGCCGGTGGCCACAGGATCCGTCACCGATGAAAAGACGATGGGAATGGTTTTTGATACTTTCACCGAAGCCTGGGCATTGGGTGTGCTGATGGCATGAATTAGATGGACCCTGTCATCTTCGAATTTTCTTGCAATGATGGCACAGTTCGGTTGTTCGCCCTGGGCGTTTTGACGATCGATGATGATGTTCTCTCCCTCGATGAATCCTTCCTCTTCAAGGGCGGCCTTAAAGCCTTTGGAATCGTTGTCCAGGGCCGGATGGGAAACAATCTGTGCTTCCCCGATGCGAAGCATCTCTGCCGAAGCGGCCAGTGGCAATACCAGACTGATAATTACGAGAACGCCCCATAAACATGCTATTCTTTTCATTCATCTACCTCCCTCTTTTCTGGGTTCATGATTAAAAGCTGGTTGTAATAAATGGATCATCTTCCGATTAGTTGGTGCCATAATGTCAATTAGGAGTGACCTTTGTCTGGAGTACGATTGATCACATAGGGTCCTGGGACCCTTCTTCTCCAACTAAATTGGAGAAGAGCCAAAAATGATAGTCTCTTCAAATCAACCAGTACGTAATTATGAGAATCACTATAACCGCAACTAAAAGATAACTGCATGTTTTTAAGCGGCAGCGCCGCGTTTCATAAATTCGCGAAGCGAATTTATTTGCCGACAGTTCTCACCATTTCTTCGATAAATGCAGCATTGGTACCACAGCAGCCTCCCACCATGTCGGCGCCTTCATCGATGATCCGTTTGATATCAGCGGCAAACTCCGATGGTGTCTGCTCGTATAGGGTGATGTTGTCTTTTGGAATCGGTTTTCCGGCGTTGGGTTGAATCAAAATGGGTTTGGTGGTGGCTTTGCGCAGCTCCCTTACGAGTTCGATGAAGTCGCTGCTGCCGAGTGTACAATTACAAGCCACGGCATCTGCACCATTTTCTACCAAGGTGTTGGCACATTGCTCAATGGTCTCACCCATCATGGTATAAAACCCATTGGGGGTCTTGTTGTATGTAATACCGGCAACGACCGGGATATTTCCAGCGCGTTTAGCGCCTTTGAGTGCAGCGGTGGCCTCATCAAGGGAAAACATGGTTTCGATACTGATGATGTCTGCACCACCCTTGATAAGTGCCGCAGCCTGGAGAAAGAAAGCTTCTTCGAAAATTTCAAATGTAGCCTTTCCCATGGGTTGGAGCATCTCTCCGCTAGGTCCCAGGTCTCCTGCCACAAATGCATTCTCCGGGCAAACACGTCTGGCAAGCTGGACCGCTGCCATGTTGATGGCTTCCATTTGCTCGGCATGTCCCTTGACGCCAAGTTTGAGTGTTGATGCGCCAAATGTGTTGGTGTGAACCACGTCGGCACCGGCATTGAAATACTGCTGGTAGACCTCCATGACAACATCGGGTTTCTCGAGATTCCATATTTCCGGGACGCCACCGCTTGGAAGACCGGCCGCCAGCAACATGGTACCCATGGCACCGTCAAAAAAAACGATTCTGTCGTTCACCAGATTCAGAAATAAATTTCCCTTCATTTATGATCTCCTGATATGATCGTGTGGCAATTTTCTTAGGTCATTTATAACCGGGTCCTTTGGGCCAGGTCAGAGAAATTTGACTATACAGATGGTGCTTTTTACTTAAATCCGAAGCACGAAATTCGAAATCCTAAACAATACCGAATGATCCAAATTCGAATGATCAAAACAAGACCTTGGCGATACCAATTTAAGCATTCTGTTTGAAACATTTGAACATTTGATATTTGGATTTGTTTCGTATTTCGATATTCGGATTTAGATTTTATCACACGATGAATGTGGTTAACTTTAACCCTTATAGGGTTGAATCAGTGCCGGGTCCTTTGGACCCGGGTACCTACTTAACTGTGACGACCGGACAAAGCGCCTTCAAAATCACATACTGAGCCGTCGAACCAAATACAAGTTTTTCTACCTTGGAGCGACGTTTGATGCCGATAATGATTTCATCAATTTTCTGTTCTTCAGCAAAGTGAAGAAGATCTTCTCCTGCGGAAAGACCCCGGATAAGCAGGTGGTATTCACAAGCGACACCTTCATTGACTACGATATTTTTTTCGTATTCAAGGTCGAGCTCCGCCTTTTCGATATCCCCTCTCTGGGACTCGGTCCCCTTTACCATGGATGTGACAATGGCGATTGATCCGCCAAAAGCCTGCGCATGCTCGGTGGCCAGACGAACTGCCTCTTTGGATGATTTGGAACCATCAAAGCAAACCATAATTTTCATTTTTTTCTCCTTGAATCATTTTTATTTGTTTTAAAAAGATCAAAAACTTTTTGTCACCGGAGCGACAATGTCGTGTTTGATAAAATCGTGTAACGATTCTACCCAGATATTGTTATCTTGCATTAGCACAGATTTGGCAACTTTGCCATATATTGTACCCTATCTTGAACAAAATACAGTTGCATTTATCAATGAGGCTGCTACCTTATTGACTTGAACTGCAACAACGACGGTATACATAAATAAGGGTTCCAGGATTCCAGGGGTCCAGGCTTCGCGTGCCAGACCTAATAATTCAACTTTCGCGTTTACTGAATCCCGAAAAATGATATCCGGTGACTTGGGCTATATTGGAAAAGAGAGGCTTCAGGAATTAAGAGAGGAGTTCGGGGATGTTGTGGGAATCCTGAAAGCGATGAGCAATTTCCCGGAAAACAAACACTTGAATCCTCGAATCCTGGACCCCTAGAACCCTTTCTCCCAAGTAAATTGGGAGAATAAACAGGAGAAACAATCGTGCCCCACAGATATTTTATATTACCGACATTAACCTTCCTGCTTCTTTGTACGGGTTGTTTTGTATTTGGCACCAATAAGGAATATCACCCCTTCGACCCCGCGGTTCTTGAGTCTATTCAACCGGGTATAACAACAGCGACAGATATCACGGCACTGTTCGGCGCCCCCACGAGTACGGTTAAGTTGTCCAATGGGGATGCATATATTTACCGACGTTCTGTCGCCAAGGCCACCTTGATCTGGCTGATTTTTCTCAGCTTTACAAACTATGACACCCAGGTCGACCAGGTTGCCTTTTTCTTTGATAAGAATGATTTCTTGACGCACTATGGTGCGAATTTAAATGCAGACAAGGCTGAATATGGCTTGCCGTTTTAATCGTTATTTTGCAGCGCTTGCCCTGGTGGCCGGCATCCTGTTGAGTTTCTCGGGATGTATCTCCTATCAGTATGAACGCCGGGTTGAAGGACTTGAGATTAAAGAGCCGGGTGATGCTTTCCTGGCAGGTCAGACAACCATCGGCGATGTCTTGTCCAGTTTGGGCGCACCGGATGGGATTCATTCTCTCGACAACACAGATTTGCTCATTTACCGGCGCTCCCTGTATCAGGAGAGCGGCCTTTCTATAGGGATTCCGGTGTTTGAAGTCGCCATAGGCGGATCTGCTGAAATCTCGGCAAGGGGCGGGTTGACACGTTACGATACCCTGACTTTTTGGTTCAATTCTCAGGGCACCTTGCAGGATGTTATTTTTGAAAAAGCATCTGACCGGTCTTATTTAAGGACACTATTCTCCGAGTAAGCCCTATCGCTGCATAAACAACATGGCAAATTATGAAATATTTGAAAAAACTCATATCACGCGTAAAAAAACGCTCTGAACAGACGCCCATCGAAGAACCTTTCATCACCCTGATACAGGTGGCCAAAGAAACACCGGACATACGAAACACCTTGTTGTCGATCTTGGAGAAAGATGCATTTCACCGTTCTTCCATGATCAACACCCTCATGGAAGAAATGCACTACAAGGGCGCACCGGATGCGCTCATTACCGCCATGGCCAGCCTGCTGGATGATCGTGTGGCTCGGAAAGCCCTTGCGCTTCTAAAAGAGTAAATACCCTGGTCCAAATGATATAACCCTATAAGGGATTAATATTATACACATTCAGCGTGTGATAAATTCTAAATCCTAATATCGAAATACGAAATAAACCAATCGGTTCGTAAAGGGTAATCGCAAAGGTATATTCGTGACTGATTTTAAACCTGCCTATATGAAAAGCAATCGCTCGGGCTTGCTCAGACAGCGTAAAAAAGAAGCTTCCCGCCGATTGCACGCCTGCAGTATGTGCCCCCGCCGGTGCAATATCGACCGGACAGATCACCGGCAAACAGGTATCTGCAAAACAAACGAAAAAGCGTGGGTTTCCAGTTTTAACCCTCATTTTGGGGAAGAAGCACCCCTGGTCGGGATGCACGGTTCGGGTACCATCTTCTTTACCCACTGCAGCCTGTTGTGCACCTTCTGTCAAAACGATGATATCAGCCACCAGGGTGTTGGCCAAGAAGTCAGCGACACGCAACTGGCATCCATGATGCTCTCACTGCAAAATGAAGGCTGCCACAATATCAATTTCGTGACACCCTCTCATGTCGTGCCCATGCTATTGTCTGCTGTGGAAATGGCATGTGCACAGGGGCTGAGCATACCACTGGTTTACAATTCAGGGGGCTATGACCGGGTTGAAACATTGAAGCTCTTGGACGGTGTCGTTGATATCTATATGCCGGATTTCAAATTCTGGGATTCGGATATCGCTGAATTAACTTGCCAGGCGCCGGATTATCCGGAAGTTGCCAGAAAAGCCATACAAGAAATGCACCGCCAGGTGGGGGGCCTGGTTTTCGATCGAAGGGGTGTCGCCCAGAGGGGCCTGTTAATACGCCATCTGGTGCTGCCCGAAGGAAAGGCAGATACACGCGAAATCATGCGGTTTATCTCCCGGGAAATATCCACCAACACCTATGTCAACCTCATGTCTCAATACCGACCCTGTGGCGATGTCACGGGTATCAAAGCGCTTCAAAGAAGCATTTCCAGGACTGAGTTTAGGGATGCGATTTCAGCTGCAAAAGCGGAAGGAATAGTCCGATTGGACTAAGCCTTTGTGTGCTGGGAGGCTAGGATGCTGCTATCTGCTCATAGCCGTCAGCCACCCTCGAACCCTTGTATCACCCTCGGACCCTTGAATGTATGCTGGGAAGCTATGATGCTGCTATCTGCTCATAGCTGTCAGCCACCCTCGAACCCTTGTATCACCCTCGGACCCTTGAACCCTTTGTATGCTGTGATGCTGCTATCCGCTGATAGCCGTCAGCCACCCTCGAACCCTTACTTATTTGTATACACCTGTTGCCGATGTTTAGCGGCAGACTTTAGCACACCGACTTTGACGTCCACATAGTCGTAGACCCTGGCGCTGTTTTTATCTTCTGCGGGTCTGAGGACCCTCCCAAGATATTGGAGAACCCTTCCACTGAAACGGATGGGTGTTGCCAGAAACAGGCTTGTCAGGTTGGGGCAGTCAAACCCTTCTCCCACCAACTGACCGGTGGCAATGACGACCGGGACGGCGCCGGCTTTGACACGACGGAGAACGTTTTGCCGTTGTTCGTTGGACAAATCACCGGTCAAAAGATCCGCATCCACGTGATGTTTGTAGCGCAGGAGTGACAGCAGTGTCTCACAATGCCTCTTTCTGTCGGAAAGAACCAGACAGATGCCTTCACCCCTTTGAATTTCTTTGACCACATCCGATGCGATGAGATGGTTACGATCGTCATTCATGGTCAATTCCAGTAGCATCTTGCTGTAACTGTTCACAGGGTCATGGTAGGCTTCAAACTCGGTTTCACGAACGATGATTTCAGCCTCGAGAATGTGCCCTTCCTCGATCAGCTGAGATTTATCCACTGAATGGTGCACATCACCCAGGTGCCAGAATATCAAATTTGAAAGATTATCCCTGCGAAATGGGGTGGCCGACAGACCGAGCATAAATATGGCGTCAAATTCGGTAACAGCGTCCGTGAAGGTGCGGCTAGGCGTCCGATGACACTCATCAACGATGATGTGCCCTATCCTCTTTGATACAACATCTGCACAACGATAAAGCGATTGGACAAGTGCAACGGTAATGGCATCCCCAATCTTTTTCTTTCCGGATCCAATCAATCCAATTTGTGATTCGGGAATTCCTAAAAAATGCATAATCTGTTCAATCCACTGATAGGCCAGGTCTTTTGTGTGAACGACCACCAGGGCTGGCTGCTGCCTCTGAGCGATCATAAAGAGACCCATGACGGTCTTGCCGCTGCCGGTGGGTGAATTCAGGGTCCCGAAGTCCCGGGACAGCATTTTATCGACGGCCTTTGTCTGAAAGGATTTCAATTCACCCTGGAAAGAAAAATTTGCTGATGGCAGTTTTCGTCTGTGATCTTCCATCTGGTATGGAATCTGGTGATGCCGGCACAGGATGATTAGCTGCCGGAGGTATCCCCGGGGAATCCATAAGGTCTCTTTGTAGCGGTGGAAAAAGCGAAGCACTTTGGGAACGTTTCTGTTCCATCTACCCATTCTGGCGTTTTCAAGATATTTGGGGTTGGGTATGGTCAGTTTGCGGATGAGTTCAGCTTTGATGGGTTCGGGGATATCGGAAAGCTTCAGGTCTTTGGATAGCTCGATCTTCAATGTGACAGCAACCATAGCACGACGGGGATTACAAGAATGGCCAGCATTATGAGCAGGCCTGGTGGGGAAAGATAGGCCGTATACCAGGGTTTGCCAGTTGCATTGGCACGTTTGAGTTCAGACAGAAACCAGTTGCCAAGCAGAATGGCAGCGATCAGAATGGGAATGAGTTTGAGAATTTGGACAATATTTTCCATGCAGAACCATGAGAAGGTAATAAAAAAAACAGAGCGAACAGCTCTGCTTGTTAAGACGGATAGCTCAAGGCATCAGTAAGATGTTCAAGCCCTGCCAATAGTATTATTTTTGATAAAATATTTGAGTTGCGCTTTCTGGGAACTGTTCAAGCCTGCAAACTGTATGGTTTGTCGCTTTATTTTTCGATAGGGATAAAGGACTTCGCCCACAGGAAAATCAGAAACCGTCCTAAAGGGTATGCGATCAAGTTTTATTTTCTTATCTTTCAAAACTTTTAGCTGATGAGATCCTTTTCCGACGAGATATCCGTTGTCTTCATAGTCGAAAGCCAGCCCTCCCATACTGATATTTTGGACCTGGTTCATTTTGATCGAGTTTTCCATGATGACGTAAACGCCATCGTGTGCGTTGAAGCGTCGCCGCTTGCGAAATCTAAATGTAAACAGTCTTTTTAAAAAGCGTAGAACCATAATATGACCGGATAGCAATCAAGTGTTTTGGAGTTTATTTCTTGAATCCTTAAATTGGATCAACGTTTTGGAGATGATCCAATTTGTTAATGACAAATATTACCTAAAAATGCCTTCTCTGTCAAGTAGCTGACATATAGAATTTTTAAAAATTATCACCCGGCATGGCAGTGATTTTTTTTTGTTCTCAGTATTGACGGTCCCGTAAAAATTCCAACTTCTGTGTTGTGCTGCATTTCGTAGTCATTCAACGTACGATAAGTACGCCTCATGATTACAAAACTTGCACGCCTTGAATTTGAACTTTTTACGAAACCGTCTAATTCTGATTTTTTGCGAAATCGTCTGTATTGTGGTGCGATTTTTTTAACAGGATTTTATTTAGTGTCCGTCCAGAAATATAAACTGGATGCCCCCGGCCAACTACTTACCGGGGCAGGCTTATCGCGTCCGGCATGACAATAGATACCCCGTAGCTTGCTGCGGGGTAGTTCATTTAAAAATAAAATGCAAGAATCATGCAATATCTTGCATGTCATAACAAGATAAATAATAACAGTAAGTTAAAAATATATGCGCAGTATCGTAGGTGTGGAAGGTGGGAAAATAAATGCCTATAAAACCGGCATTTTTATCAGGGATGAGAAATTTGTTTCACATTCCATATCTTTCAGGCGGCGGGTGAAAACACAGTTTTCAGCGTTTCAATGTTGTGGATATTTTTCATTGTTTCTTTTATCCTGGACAATGTTAAAAACAAATTCTTCACAGGCGGCCATGATGTGCCTGGTATGATCGTTGACCCATTTTTCAATGTCCTCTGGATCGTATTTGCATCCGATGGGTTCATTGGTTTTCGCAATGAGTTCCAAAAGCCAGGCTGCAACAATAGAATCCTGACTAAGTATCAAGGTGTTGAGAAATTTTCTGAACGCTTTGTCGTTCATCTCATCAACCTTGTGTTTGGCAATTTTCCCGATGATATGGACATTAAAATCCATCAGGATATCACGGGTATTGTCCACGGTTTCTTGTGCCGCCAGAGCTTTTGTAAGCTTTTTGAGTTTTATATTGTTAACCATTTTATTTTTCCTATTGATTTACATTGGGGTTCTTATCCCATTTCCCCGCTTTCCACAGGCAATGCTCGGCAATCTTTGTTACTTCTGCGAGACTGAGATCTCCTTCGGAGACCATTTTGGAAAGTTCCATGGCGTAATTGAAATCATGTTTCAGCATTAGGCCTACAGGGCCTTTTGCCAGCTTTCTGGCCAGTCTTTTGTTCATGGCGTGCGAAACAGCCTTTGCCATGGTTGGGGTCAATAAAGCCAAGATTAAAATACATCCCAATATTAACGCGTAATTTGTCATACTGATCTCCGGTGGTTCCTGGTTTAATTTTTTTTTGATGTGAATGAACTACTCCGCAGCAAGCGACAGGGTATCTATTGTCATGCCGGACGCGATCCGGCATCCAGAAAGACACTATATGCCCCGGCTAACTAGTGTCCTTCCAGAAATAGGGATTTTCGCGTTCTGACAAGGCGGGCGTCAGATTTAACCCGGAGGAATAGCGAGCTATTTTGAGGCGTTAAATCATGGCGCCCAACACCGGCAGGGCGTGAAAAGATCATTTCTGGACGGACACTATCCAATTGCCGGGGGCTGGTGACCCACTTCATCTCACTCGAATCCTGGACCCCTGGAATCCTTGAACCCTAATTTGGATCAACTTTTTTGAGATGATCCAAAAAAACAATAAGACATACAGACCATCAATGCTTGACCTTTCCTGCCAGTTTATTGACTTTTAGCGCCGTTCTCGGTAGAATTTTTATCTTTGGAGGGTTTTAATGAACTCATGCAGCTTGTTAGCAGTCACAGATATCCTGTGGCAACTTTTGGAATCCAACCATCACGATCCTGCACCGCTTTTTGCGAAGGCGGGTATTTCAAGAGACTCCATCAAAACAGCGGGGCTGCGCGTACCTTTCAAGATCGTAGACGAACTGTGGCGGGAAGCTTCCAGGATTATTGCGGACCCGTGCTTTGGCTTGCGGGCAGGTGAACTATGGCATCCCGCACACATGCACGCCCTTGGGTATGCCTGGCTGTCCAGCCACACGCTGCGAGAAGCCCTGAATCGCTACAAACGGTATAACCGGATATTAAGCCCGATTGCAGATATTACCCTCCTGGATAATGATCAGGGGCTCGCCCTGGCTGTAAAACCGACCTCTCACGTTGCACCGCGACCCAATCGGATCGATGCCCTTTTTGCCTGCATCTTGAAAATGTGTCGCATGAATTACGGGGACAACTTATTCCCGGTAAGTATTTCCCTCAGCCGCAAGAAACCGCCCTGCTTTCAGGCTTATCAGGAAGTATTCAAAGCCCCGGTTGTGTTTGACGCAGGACAGGACAGCCTGACCCTGCCGTCTGATGCGGTTGACCAGCGTCTGGTCAGTGATAACCCCCAGATGGCCCTGCTCCATGATAAAATCATGATCGATTATCTTGCCAAACTGGAAAATAGTGATACCGTCAACCAGGTGAAGGCCGCCATCATTGACCGTCTTCCATCCGGAGAAGTTGCGCAGCAGGACGTTGCCCCCTTGGTAAACATGAGCGTCAGAAGTCTTCAACGAAGACTGAAGACCCTTGGCACTTCCTTTCAAAAACTCCTGGATCTGACACGCAGCGAACTGGCTCAAAATTATATACGCGACATGGAAACCGATTTAACCGAAATCGCCTTTATGCTTGGTTTTTCCGAACACAGTGCCTTTTCCAGGGCTTTCAAACGCTGGACAGGGAGGTCCCCCAAGGAGACCAGGGATACCCTGTTCACCTGAGTAGAAGCTATCTCAAAAAAATTTTATGGCCCAATTTCTGTGTTGGAATCTCGTTTCAACTCCTCAAAATACTTCAGTATTCCTGCGGATTAAAACTTGATTCTGCCTTGACTTTGAACCAAAATCCTATTTTTGAGATAGCTTCTATTGTTGTGTCCATGATCGAAAAATTTACAAGCATCAAAAAACAAAGTTCAAATAATTTAAAAATTCGAATTTCCAGTGATTGAAATAAGTTTGGATTTTGTTATTTGGGATTTAAATGATGTGCAAAGCGTGTAGGGAATTTTGATATGGATGAGTATAAGAAATTATTTGCTAATATGGGCTCGAAAAATGAGTACATCAAGATTGCTGTACTACTGATCTTCGTGATATTTATCCTGTCACCTATTTTGGGAATAAAGACTACCATTTTAGTCGGGGTAATCGCACTTTTTTTTGTCTGTCTGGGAATTGTCTATAGGCTGAAAAGAATTACATCTGACCACACAAATAAAGATAAAAAGCACTGATTAGAATTCAACGCTGTTGGCGTTGAAAAGTCTCAACAGATCGCTGAAGTCGGAGTTGACAAACATCACGGCCTTTCGCTCGCCAGGCATGAACGATCAATTCCCAAGCGGCAGTAAATCGAGCTTTGGAATCCTGTTTCTGCCAGAATTGCAAATCAAAGGACCGATCAAGGTCCTGGATTCGCCCCCTGCGCATCATTGTGAATGATTTCATCACGCCTTTCGCCATCCTAAGTGGGTTCTGCCGTGCAGCAGTGCTTTGTATGCATGCGAAGTTCTTCAATTTATAACATAAAGACAGATATCAGGCAATATGAATAACGATAGAAGGAAAGAAGATATGCTTGGAAGCTGGGATGCCAGGATGCTGCCCTTCCCTATCCGCTGATAGCTAACCAATCAAACCAATAGAACTAATCAAAGGACATATCAATCTATCAAGGAGCGTCCCCTAAAATCTCGTCCCCTAAAATCTATGAGCGTCCCCTAAAATCTTTATACCTCTAATTGCACCAATCCCGGAATCAGATTAAAATGTTTATCGTTTGAAAATATTTTATACCCATACTGAAATGCAACAGCTGCAATCCATATATCATTGGTAGGAATGGGTGTGCCCGCAGCCTTCAGAGTAGTCAATATTGAAGCGTAAAAATCAGCTGTACCCTCATCAATGGAATGAACAACAACTCTTGGAGAATCCAGAAAAATACTGAGCTCTTCCCTATTCTTGGTTTCACGGCTGCCGGCTTTAAATCCTGATAAAAGCTCACCAATACTAATGGCTGAAAAACCAAGCTGATCAATCTTTCTCAACAAATGGACAACATTGGCTTCACCCTTCATGGCCAATGAATAGATATTGGTGTCGATCAATACTTTTTTCATTTCCAGAGCTCCTGATCAATTTGTCGCTCCTTGGTTATTTTGGCATGAACTTCTTTGAATTCATCTTCACTCCACCTGCCAAACAAGTCATCCAGATCATCATATTCGCGCGAATACTTCTTATCTTTTTTGAAACCAAGGCTCTCTTTGATAATGTCAATGGTTAACTGGTTAATACTTTTGCCTTGTTTTGCCGCTCTTGATTTGAGTTTCTCAGAAATCTCAGGTTCAATGCCTCGAATTGTGACAGTCTTCATGTCTCCCCCTATTAACGATGTCATTAATTGACATCAATTTGACATCAGTATATGACATCAATAGAATTCTGTCAAACGGATTTTCAATAATTGGTTGAGAAACGACTAGCCGATCCAAACGCTCCCAACGATCTTAACGCTCCTAACGCTCATAACGAACAGACAGAAGACTACCCTGATCCCCATTGCAGCACTCTTTCGAGGACGATAGCAGCCGATTCCAACGCTACGAACAGAAGATAAAAAGGAGAGAAAATCAGCTGGGAAGCTATGAGGCCAGGATACTGGAAACTCCCCTTCTCTATCAGCTGCGAGCCTACAACAAATACAACCAATCAAACCAATCAAACTAATCGAACCAATCGGACCAATTGAACTAATCAAACGGCCTCTGCTTCCCGTCTCACGTCTTACGTCTCACCTCTCACGTTATTAGTTTCTCAAATCGTTATTTATATATGAATGTACGTCTCGGTCGTTCCCTGAGTCCTTGATCTTATCAGTAAATGGTGCCCGGGACGTGAATTGATTTCGTACAGCCACTAACCCGAACATTTCATGAAACTTGACCAAGAATTCTTTTGTTGACTTTATATGTCAGTTGGTTGCCATGATATTGCATGTTAACCAAATTGGTACAGTTCGTTATAAGTAATGAATGGCTAGCTTCTCCAATTTCAAATTCAAAATCACTTTCAGCGTTTGATTATATTGCACCGACTTGTGATTGATGTCCGTTTTCGTTGGAATAAGGGCCGCTGTGCATGGAAAACGGATGGTTTGACAGCGTTCATCCGGCACCTTAGATTATGAATACTGTTTCTTTTTGTATTTAAATTCGGCAAAAACAGAAAAAAGGATTCAAACATATGCGCGTGATTATCCTCTTGATGATTATAATTTCAATTACTGTACCGGTTGCAGCCGGAGGCTTTCCAATTTTGGGCACCAAGGGCACCGAACTTGCGGCCGCACGGGTTGCCACTTTCGATGAACCCTGGGCCATGGTTTTCCTGCCCGATGGCACTCTTTTAGTGACCGAGAAGAAAGGGGTGCTGTGGCATGTTACCAATGATGGATCAAAAACAGAAGTGCAGGGCTTGTGGGAGGTCGCCTATGGGGGACAAGGCGGCTTGGGCGATGTGGTTCTGCATCCTGATTTTGAACGCAATTCCTGGGTCTATTTGTCTTATGCCGAACGCGCGGATGATGACACCACAATCGGTGCGGTGGTGGTTCGCGCAAAGCTCGATCTAAAAAACAACCCGCTTAAACTCGCGTCTGTGGAAAAACTATGGATTCAGAAGCCAAAAGTTACAGGAAAAGGGCATTACAGCCATCGCATCGCGTTTGGCCCCGACGGTAAAATGTTCATCACTTCCGGGGACCGCCAGAAATTTACACCGGCCCAAAATTTTAACGGCCATCTTGGTAAGGTGCTGCGCTTAAACGACGACGGAACGGTGCCCAATGATAATCCGTGGCAGGATCGTGGTGAGATTGCCATGCAATTCTGGACCGTTGGTCACCGCAACATGCTGGGTATCGCTTTTGATGCGGACGGACGTCTGTGGGTCCATGAGATGGGTCCGCGTCACGGCGATGAGCTGAATCTGATCATTGCTGGTAAAAATTATGGCTGGCCGATTGTATCGAACGGCGACCACTACTCGGGTAAGCCAATCCCTGATCATGACACCCGTCCTGACTTCGAAGCCCCGATGACGTTTTGGGTGCCCTCCATTGCACCGTCCGGTCTTGTTATTTATGACGGTGAAATGTTTGTCCATTGGAAAGGCAGTGCGATTATCGGTGGACTTGTATCAAAAGCCCTTATTCGTGTTGAATTAAAAGGGGGCAATGCCGAAGAAGCCGAACGCTTTAAATGGGGTAAGCGCATACGCGAGGTTGAACAGGGACCCGAAGGGGCTTTGTACGTGCTCGAAGACGGTTCCGGTGGCCGCCTTTTAAAATTGACACCTATTCGTTAAAAACCATTGCGTCAGGACGGTGCGTGCTGATTGCGGACTATATATTGTATAGTGTCAATAAATATTATCAATATATGATAGTTATAGGTAATACTGAATCAAATTCATCGAAGAGATGTGGTGTAAAATATTTGTTGATTGTCGTGGATTGAATAGGAGTTGCCCAACTATATAGCATGCCCATCTTTTTGGGGTTAAAATTATTAGCAATGGTCACATATGGGGTGGAGGGAGAAAGTAATAAAATATGGCAGTACAGCATATATTATTGAACAAGAATGGCATGAAAACAATGTGGAAAAAATAAAGCAGGGGATAAAATAAATGACCCTGCTCATTTTTGTTTATAAGCTTTGGTTATTCGGCAGCATATTGCTCCTGCCGTCTATCATTATGGTTTCTACGGTCGAAGACAGCTCTTCTTTCAGGACCATAATATCCTTTAGGGTTGGTGCCAAATCGCCTATCACCGGCAATCCTTCGATTTACACAAATCCTTCTATTTTTTTCCATTTGTTATCCCCAATAGGAATATTATTTGCTTCAGTCACATGCTTGGTTCGCCATCAAATTTAATAAGGATTAATCCAATTTAGTACCCAAAAAAACCAAATCACTCTCTTTAGCAAGGCAACTCGGCCATCTCCTAAATCAGCGTTTCTCAGTCAGTTGAGATCCGAAGTTTTCTGTCCCTGTTTCTCAGCAGGTTTGGCTTTGTCAATTTTTCAATATACATGCAAAAAACATGCAAAACTGTCTCATGTTCATAATGCATATAATTACAATATGTTATATAATTAAGGCGTTATCCATCTGTGTCAATTGTGAACTTACTTACATATTTTAAGTGTAATGTTAGGAAATTGTGAACATAATATTATGATGAAAAACAATAGGAGAAAGCATGATATAGGTGGGGTGAAGTTAACTGTTTACTATTGGTGTTGCACCTGTGAATTGAAATTTATTTTCCTTCTTGTTTTAAAAGTTGATCCTCTACCCGATACAGCCACCAGCGTTGGGCCTCTGGATCAAAGTATAGCGAAGTATACTCGTCGAATGACTTGTGTTCTTTCAGGACTGCCTGGTTAGCCGTTAGAACCATCTCCCGGATCTTGGCGGAAATTTCATTTTTCGTGTCCTGGCGGGTTGATTGAATTGCAATGAAATTTTTGGCTTCTTTTCTAACATCCTGGGTAAGTTTTCTAGCGGCGATTTCCATCAGCGCGAAGTGTATCTGTTCATGCTCAAGAACATATCCCAATTTTTCCCCTGAAATATTTGGATTCAGCCAGGAGCATTCCGGGTTCATGACTGCCTCAAAAACGACATGTTTAATAGTGCCATAATATTGATTTATATATCCACGCGTAATTGAAAAGCTGGCGTCTTTACCCACTCGAATTCCACTGCAAACATGGGCGCCAATGTTTTTTGCATGCGGCGCCATATTCTCCGGCAATTTTAATGCCTGAAAATCATCAACCGTCAATTTTCTATATGTGATTCCTCCTTCAAATCTCTCCTGCTTTTTTTCGGTCTCCATTATATGGGGTTGTGCATATTCCGGAAGCTGAAAACAACCGGTCAACAATAATAAATTTATCAGCAGGAGTGATTTTATAATGTGTATAATATTAATCCCTTATAGGGTTGAATCAGTACCGGGCCCTTTGCCCTGGTTTTAATAAGAATCCCATCGCCTGTCATTTAATATGCCCTGCAAAATAAAACATCTGCCACCGCCGCTACCTTTGCCCCCGCCATCATTAGAAGCATTTCGCACGTGGGCTTCCTCGGCTCCACTTGCATGAGTAACGATTTGACCGCAGGTCGTACCCTTGCCTATTTCATTGGAAGGAGCACTTTCAACACCCGCATCGTCGACTGCTTTTATGGTAAAACAGTATTCTTCAGCAACATCCGGCAATACGAAGTGCCAGTCTGGTTTGCTTGGATCAAATTTTGGATCGCTGATTGGCACCGCTTCAAAATCTGTCATATTGTAAGGACTGGCGTTGGTCCTGAAATAGATCCTAAATTCAACCACCTGCTCATTGAGGTGTGGCTCCCAGACAAAGTGGTATTCGCCTGTATTTCCGTTGTTGACAAATAAGATACACAATCCCAAAACGGATACACCAAGCATAAAGGTAATTTTCATAAGCATCTTACTCCAACACTACAACCTATCTCAATTTGAGATAGGTTGTAGTGTATTGGGTACTTCCCGCAAATGAGCCGTAGCACGATTTTTCGAGGCAAAGTCTTTAAAAGCCCTTTCAACGGCATCTTCAGAAATATCGAGTACACTGGCTGTATCAGCGATAGCTATATCATGCTCCCATGCATAAAGGAGATGATCCAGCTTGGCAAATGGAATTCTGAAGAAAAATTCCTGATCACTCACTGGCAGGCTAAAAGTATCAGGGCTGGGTTGCCGATCGATAATCTCGGGAATTACTTCGAGATAGTCGGAAAGTTGATAAATTTGATTTTTGTAGAGGTGGGTGAGCGGCTCAATGTCAGTGCCACCATCACCATATTTGCAGAAATCCCCTAATATAAACTCTGTACGGTTGGTTGTTCCAACAACAAGCAGGTTTCGTCGCTCTGCTTCAGCATAGAGATGCAACATTCGAGCTCTAATTTTAATATTTGCGAATGAAGTAATTGTACGAAAATCTTCCAACTTCAAACGCTTTTTCTTTATTTCTCCATCGGGCATTTGAACTTGAAGACGATAAAAACTAAAAGTATCTCGATCCAAGAGGTCCGTAGGAAGTGTTATATTGTATTTATAACCAGGCTTATATTCGGGAATCAGTTTTTGCATAAATTCATCACGTGATTTATAATGAACAACGCTATCAACCGTCGGTGTAATGAATATTTGACGATGTTCTATGCCTAAAGCTTTAGCGTGCTTTATTGCATATTCACTGCTAATTGGGTTGGACTCTGTTTCAGGAAGAACAAGCCCCACCACTTTTTCTTTTCCTATTGCACGCACGGCAACGGCGGCTATTAAGGCGGAATCAATGCCGCCACTCAATCCAACGATGACCCCTTTTCGACGAAAGACAACATTTATCTGCTCCACAATAAACGTTGAAAGTTTCTCTAATTGTTGGGCAGGATCAATTTTTAAAACATCGAGGTTGAAACTCATCGGCGAATCTCCCGTTGGTTGATCATTTTGTTGGAGAGGAAAGATAAAGGCAAGGATGATGATTCAACACCATACGCCATGGGGATCCCCACTTCTGCGTGGTTAAGCGCTATTCTTCGGTATCCTTGCGCCAGTCGATTCCGTTCTCTTTCAAATATAATTCGGCAGATTTCTTTAGAATTCCTGAAACGCTGGAAAGCTCTTTTTCAGCAAGCCTTACCAGAGCCATCTTCAGTTTGGGGGGCATTTTTACTGTGACATCCTCAAGCATAAAACCTTATACTTT
>CAWJIL010000008.1:0-165230 GCA_963842925.1 uncultured delta proteobacterium | reverse complement strand
CATCATGCCCTACGGGCAATCAGTATTTTTCCTATATTATCTTTCTCAACAATATTATCAAAAGTTAGTTTAGTACCAATTGTCAGTGTGTTGTTTTCGATAGTTGAGAATAGCTTCATGGAAATACGCGAAGGGTGGAGGGGTTTATCCAATCGGCTGCCCCGATTCGATAAAAGATTTTTCTTCGCGTACTTTGCGTCTTTGCGGTTCGATGTTTTCTTAACCGTGCGCCCATCTGCCCCTCGACTTGGTATCTGTGTTCACGGCGACGCTCATAATTTTATGCCTTGCTATCGAGGTTACTCTATTATAGGTAGATGCGCTTTTGTCAATCAGCTGCCCAATCCTCGACTTTCAATTTACCAATCCGACCAAATTCTCTTACATTATGGGTAACAACTGTTAGCTTGTTTGCCATGGCAATAGATGCGATCTGAGTGTCTCTTTCACTGATCACCATACCGTCTCTTTCAAGTTGAGCCCGTATAACAGCATATTTCCCGGCCGCTGCCTCATCAAAAGAATACAGATCCAGTAACGACGATATCTTTTTTAATTTCAATTGTCTTTCTTTCTTTTTTATCGGGGATTTTTCTATTCCGTACAATATTTCAGCCGGTGTAATGGTTGACGAGATAAATCTGCTGGAGCATATTTCTTAATCCGACCGATTACACTCTTATCACCACGCATCCAATAGCTGATGATATTAGTATCGAGCAGGTACATATTTCCTTCGTTTAAATTCCGTAATACCCTGTAGCTTTGCTGCAAGGACACGAATTTTTCTATCGTTTCAGAGCGACACAGTCGCGTTCCATAAAATCGTGCTGCGATTTTATTCAGATTTGAAGTTTTTTGATGGCAACGCCTCAGGTGTTTTGAAAGTTTGAATCCAAGGGGAAATCATTCCAGAAACCCTCTGGCCACTTACTCCTTCCAATCGGTTCAAGGATTACCATGTCCCCTTTTTTGCTGATTTTCACTTCATTTCCTTTAAAACGAAACGCTTTGGGTAGCCGAATCGCTTGGGATCGACCGTTTTGAAATATTTTTGCTATTGATTTCATAGCCCACACCCTCCCCATGGCATTAATATATACTAATATATACCACATGCCTCGGCAAGTCAATGATCCTTTACTCAACCGCATCAAAATCCATCGATTCGATGTTTTTCCCTAAATCTACGCGGCTCTTCTCGACTACTATTTCTCTGTGGCAGACATTGGGCATTGCTTCTGCATTTTTCGGGGACGCCCCTTTTTTTATAAGTTTCTGTCCATCCAGTTAACCAGAACATTTCATATCAAAAATACAAAACATGCATAAATCAGCATAGACATCCTGAGGCAAACGCGAAGGACGAAGAGACAATTTTGAATTCTAAGTTTTGAATGTTAAATCGGGGAAACCGATCAGGTAAACCATCATGCCCTGCGGGCAACATTCATTCCTATACCATTATCTTCTCTTGCAATGCAATAGTAAAAAAACGCTTGCCATACAACGTTATCCGTACTATATTTAGCGTATGATCCGCTCATGGGCCAACAGTCGCACTCGACGCTTTTATGAAGATGGAAAGATTTCAAAATTCCGTAGCTTGGATTCCGATGCTGCCGATGAATTGCTTGCAATGCTCGATGCGGCAGAATCTCTAAAAGATTTAAGCCCGTTAAAAAGTGTTGGTCTTCACAAATTGTCGGGAAATAGAGCCGGCCAGTGGGCAATGACGGTCAACGGCCCTTGGCGCATCTGCTTTCGATTTAAGGACGGAGATGCTTATGATGTTGAAATCACAGATTATCACAAGGGGTAAAGCCATGAAACCAATCCATCCAGGACGCATTCTCAAGCGTGAGATACAGGCACGCGGCCTTTCAGCCAACAAGCTTGCCCTGGCGCTGCGCGTACCATCAGGCCGTATCACCCAGATTATCAATGCCAAACGCGGGATCAGTGCTGAAACCGCATTGCGTCTATCACGCTATTTTGGAAATAGCCCCCGTTTTTGGATGAATCTTCAGACCCGATATGATCTTGCTAAAGCTGAACTTGAAATTGGTGCAAAAGTTAGTGTCGAAGTCGAATGCGCTGCCTGACAGCTGCCTCATCTTGATTATCAAAAGCCAAATAATGCACTTTAGGGGACATCCTTGATTTATATGTTTCTATTCACCCAGTTAGGCAACACTATCGTAAAACATGATGTACCATTCATGGTATAATTATGTAATCCCTTTGGTTGAATAAACAACATGGCAAAGTATAGATAATGAGCTGTTATAATGTGCAATAGGGTTTATTCATTATCTCAAAAGCCATTTCCAGGCAGGAACGATATTAATTTCATCCTCAATCACCATTTCTTCATCCCAGGTCACGATGGTGCCTGATGCTATTCCAATTCAGCCATCGCGTTTTTCAATCCCCGAAGCTCCCGTTCGAAGGTTTTTTATCCGACACATCCCAGCAGACCTGAACCAGCTTTACATTCCCTGTGGCTTTGTTTCTTACAAAAAAATCTGTTTCAAAACCGTCTTTTGTTTTTACATATTCAATATCATTGCCTTCTCGACGCAGATGCATAAACACCATGTTTTCCAGCAGCAGTCCATAATCGGATCATTGCGAAAGGTCATCGCATTCAAAAGCCCGGTATCGATGGTATAAATTTTGGCAGGGTTGATCAGCCGCACTTTCTCGGAACATGTGTGAAGAGGGGCTTTTGAAAACACAAAGGCATCAACCAGGTGAACGAGATACTCATATAAATTGTTCTTGGTGCATTTGACGGCCATGCTTCTCAGAGTGTTGTAAAACTTATTCACGCTGAATTTTCCACCGGGCGAAACCATCGCGGAACGGACAAGATGCTTTAGGGCCGTGACGTTGCCGACGCCATGTCGCTCGATGATGTCTTTGAGCAGCACCGAATCGATATAACCCTGGAGAACATCCATTCTAAGATTCGTTCCAATCTCTGAACTTCCGGAAAACCGCCGATTTCAAGATAATCTTTTGCCGCCTTGCGAAGCGTAGAGGTTGTTTTTGCGCCGAATGTTTTTGGCATTACGAGAAACGGTACAGGTTTTCAGAAATTCCCGGAAACTGAATGGAAATATCTCAATTGGCATGGAAAGTCCCCGCAGATTGGAGGCTTATCTCGGTACTCAGTAGTTTTGATGATGATCCGGTAAGATACCCTGAACGTTTTTCGTATCCAGTAGACGTCTAATAAAGATTTCCCACTGATCTATTCGCTGAATTTCGTCGAAGAAAAATAACACTCGGTATTCCGATGTTCAGGATATTTTGCAAAATATACGTCGAGTACGTGCTGAAAATGACTGATATCAAACCCGAGCAGCCTATCATCTTCAAAATTCAGATAGAGTATTTTCGCTTTCTCAATTCCAGCATATAGAAGCTGCGCCATTTTCTGATAGCAAAACCAGGTTTTTCCGGCACGCCGCATGCCGATCACGACATCTGCCTTGCCTTTTATTTCAGATAATTTTTGGTCACGAAGAACTTGTACCGGCAACTCCCGTTCATGAAAATCATGGATAAGTTGGGAAATTATATTTTTCATGGCTGAATAGTATCTCTTTATAAGACAGTTCAATACTTTTTTATCTTCTATTTAAGTCACGTTTTTAAAAATCCTGGCGTTATTCGAATGTTAGTGCAGAACATCCGCGGCGACCTTTGCACAACTTCCCAAAATCGATATGTTCAGAAAGATATCACTGTTTTCCGGGGCTTCGATAAAATCCTGAATAGAGCTGACCTGGGCGCCGTGCAGGGGGTAGCTTTCTTCTATCGGAGCGATGATCCAAGACGCTTTATTTCCAAGTCTTTTAGGGCCGTCCAGAAACCACGCTGCGGCTTTGCAGCCGCCGAGACTTTGAACGCAACCGCAACTTTTTTATCCCCCTGCTCCAGTACCAGGTCGATTTCGGCCCCCCTTACGTCCTGAAAAAACTGGCCTGGACTGCGCGCCGCATCTGGCAAGGATGTTCTCAAGGCAGAAGCCTTCCCGGACGCCATATACTGGATCTCCCAACAAGGTATTTCGGTCGTTAATATTTAGCAGCGTGTGTAATATCCCGCTGTCACGCAGGTACATCTTGGGTGACTTCACCAATCGTTTTTTCAGTTTTGCTTCGTAGGGTGGCAGGCGTCTCACCATAAATGCGCCTTTTAGCAGATCGATATAGTTCCGAATGGTAGGGCCACTCACTCCCAAGGCACTGCTCAACGAAGCCATGTTTAAAAGCTGACCATGGAGGTGAGCCAGCATGGTCCAGAGTGGTCTCACACGTTCGGCCGGTATTTGCGTCTGCAGCATGGGAATATCCCGTTCCAAAAAGTCGCGAATGAAATCCAAGCGCCACTCAAAATAGCCTCATCGTCGGATGCAAGCCAACTCAATGGAAAGCCTCCGCGCAACTAGTCCCTCCCCAGGCCCGTTTCCTTTGACACCTCGCCTGAATGAAAGGGTGTCAATTAGATAACGGATCCGGCCGGCCAATGTCTCCGAACTTTGCCGGATTAAGTCTCTGGAGGCCGATCCAGAATCAAAAATCGGCCGGGTCGCCGGTCCAGGTCTATGGCCACCCGCATAACCGGGAACATTTCCGGAACTCTTTGAATCTCGTCTATGCAAATGAGTGCGTCGGGGTTGGCCGCAGATAATGCCTCGGGGTCAGCGAGCCGCGCCAGATCGGAGGGCCTTTCCAGGTCAAGGTAAAGCACGTCCTCAACCGCCTTAACCAGTTGGCGCGCCAGAGTTGTCTTCCCACTGACGAGGCCCCAAAATCGCCACGGCAGGAACCTGACGCTAAGATTTTGTTTTTTTTACCTGATCGGGGATACCGATCAGGTAAACCAGCATGCCCTGCGGGCAATTTATTCCCTTATATTTTCGTATGCTACAGCACCTAAGATATTGAGGAGCAATCCTACGCGACATCTAATGTATACCGGCTAATAAGAAAGCCAGCGTTTCAAAACAGATTAAAACAGTATTACAGAATTCATAACACAGCATTATTGCCACGCATTCTTGAGGCAAAACAAGGCTTATTGAAAAGATCGTTGAAGACCCTGAGAAACTATCCAAACACCACGTCACGATAAAGCAGATCAAACAGGCTTCTGGAATACTCGAACCGGACAACACGCCCAAACCATCCCTGATAAACATAAAAAGCCTTCAAGAGCTCTCGCTTAAAATACTTCAGGGTGAAACTAAGTTTGAGCAGATACCTGAGGCAGAGGTTTTGGATGATAAGTAACCTATCTTCACTGTCACACCCGTATCATTATATCTATGTATTCTTCGCAGGGGATACTGATTGAGATACCATGTTCAAGGGGTTGAGACGGTGACAATTAAGTGACATGCTTAAGCAACGCATTGGAATAATGGTGTAAATAACGGCACGAGGGATCTATTATCCCTTCACCTATTACTGCAATGCTGAGCCTCATCGTTGAAGACAAGAGAAAAATATAATAATATTTCAATAGCCCCATACCGAGGTGCAAATACCTACCCCTCATTGGTAAAATACATAATCCGTTTCCGATTTTTATGGCGTTTATTGGTTTTTTTGTTAACCGGTTTAGGAGATATTGAGCTCTTTGAAATTCATATCCGTGGTGAATAATGAACGGCCCGAAGCGTTCATAAGTGTGGGCACCCGGTCATGATGCCGAGGAGACACCGTTCTACGGGACGTAGGCTTTTTTTCTTTCCCGGAAGAAAGTAGATTATACAATCAAATTAGGGTTTGAAAAGCATGTGATCAATAGCAGATACGCCAAAAGTTGGAAAATAGAAGACGATCCTTGACACAACTCTTGCCAATTGGTAGCGATCATACCATAGACAGTTTGTGTAAAAAGGCTTTAATGTAACGAACCTGAGCAGAGGAGAACGGTATGAAAACTCCAAAAAGGCAACAAATTTTATGGATATGCTGTACGTTATTGGTACTTCCTTTTATCATGACCAGTCCCTCATATGCTCAGTGCACCATGACCTCCGGACAGATCGATGCCGCAGTGGCTTCATGTGGTGGAGGAGGTCTGGACTGTTTTGTGTCACTTGCCAAAGCCAATGTGTCCTGCGCTGCCAACTTTGCCTGGTATTACATGATTGTGTTTGCACCGGACAATCCAGATGTTGTCAAAAAGAGTTTTCTTGCCGAACTTCCGGACGCTTCGTCCGATGCCCTGACTGCTTCCATCTATGCGGCCTATCAAGCGAACACGAACGAGCAGAACGCAGGATCCAAGACATCGGCAAATGAATATCCTTCCGGGCAGGGAAGTAGATCCTCAGACCAAGGTTCTTACGGACAGTAAATCCGCAGTGTTTGTATAATAGAATGGCTGACTATCAAAGTATGGGTCGATATGACAACGGAGGGGAGATGCGCATGCAATCAGCAAACAATAATTTGGTAAAAGCCTGTATTTTAATGTCAGTTTTCCTGATGCTTGCGTGGAACGCCTCGGCACGTGCAGAGGACGCACTTCGTTTCGGCGTCACCGGACTTAAATATAATGGTGAATTCAACGACAATATTTTTCGCGATGCAGACAATGAAGAAAGTGACTACATTCACACCATCACCCCCAGTATAAAACTGATGTTTCCCGGCGCAAACCAGGGTAACTACATAAAAGCCAGATATGGTGTCGACATCGTTCGATACAACGATTATTCAGATACGGATTACGAAGATCACAGGCTTTTTGCCGGTTTTGGCTACCGATCCCCGGCCGGTATTTATGTAATAGCAGATGATGCATACCAGAACACCGCTGACCCTTACGGATCTGAAAACACTTACAACGATGGCGTTCAGACAGAGCGCTGGAACAATACCTTTAATACGACGGCCGGCTACGACTTTGCCGATACCTACACGGTGGAAGCCTATGCGCGTCACTTTGTTGAGCGGTACGATAAAAAGGTCGATAAATACCAGGACAGGACACGCATCACGGTTGGCGGTATGGCCCTTTATCGGTTTAACAAATTACAGCTTCTGGGTGAACTTCGTCAGGCTGCCGTGAAATTCGATGAACAGAACGACGACATCGATGGATGGGACGATAACAACTCCCAGGATCATACCATGACCGAAGTCCTCTTCGGTTTTCAGTTTCAGCCGTTCGGGAAAATTGTCGGGAACGCCAAGGTTGGCTACCAAACGGTGTCATTTGAAAACAATGAAGATAAAAATGGAAACAAATACGACGATGACCCCAAAATAATTTTCGAGGCAGACCTTAATTATTTTCTCAGGGATCGGACATCCTTCAATCTTTTTGGCGGAAGAAGTCGGAACACATCTGTAACGGCGGATAATGCCAATGATGTTTCCAGTTCTTACATGAACACTTACGGGGGCATCGGGGTTACCCAAAAAATAATGAACAAATTTTCCGTGAATATTGAATACGAGAGAAATGTCGAAGACTATCTAGATGTCAGTAGGGGTAATGACGACAAATTACTGATAACAAATACACTGCGAGGTGGTTTGGACTATGATGTAAACGATTGGCTGGATGTGGGCTTGACTTTATCGTATAAGGACAAGAAATCAGACACCAATCAATACGACGATGACGAGTATACCGTCACGCAGTATGGATTTTTTATTCAATTGACATATTAAACCGCTAATACCGAGCATACTTCGTACACCAAAAAAGGGGAGATCGGCATACTCCCCTTTTTTATGTTAACCCGAACATTTCATGAAACTTGACGAGAACTTTTTCGTCTTTTGACACTTTTGACATTACATTGACCCCACAGCCACGAATGACAGTAATCGTGAAACGATATTACTCCATCGCCGTTTTCCTTTTTTTGACGGCATCATCAACAATGTCAGCGGCCTCTTTGGCCCTTTGGATGCTTTCCACTTTGCCCGCACCATCTACAGTGTCGGTCTTCAGGTTTTTGGTCACTATAAATACTGCGATGAGCATGGTAATTAGGATAACGATGATGAAAGCACCTCGCATATCACCCCCTGTTGCATTCCCGCTTTATCGTGTTTAAAATAGATTCTCGAGCCCTGATATGCTCACCCCGTTGATTTGTGGAGAGAAGCCCAGTTATCAATCTCTCCGTTAAATTACCGATACCTTTTGGTCATCACCAAGGTATGCTGCCATTGTGCGTCCTTAAAAGTTGTTTACCATTTGCCGTTGACAAGAGGCTTATCAGCATGTCCATCACTGGCATTGGTCGCATGACAATTTTCTTTTTGCCTTTTTTTGTTTTTCTCTCTTCAGGAATTCTATGGTTCCATCGGAATTCGAATTCATGAAGATAACGATTTAAGTGTTTGGCGCTCATAAAATGAAATACACCTTGTTTGGCACGTTCTTAAAGAGCACCCAATGATTCGGTAGTATTTGCATGCACATTATCTCTGGCATACTCTTTTCGAAGATGGTTGACGGTTGAGTGGTTCGAGTATTCTTTACCTTTAAGTTTTGGAGAGGATAATATCAGATCACTTTGACAAATCCGGTCACATCAACCTTGCTTTTGTATGTAGTTCCGTACTGTTATTTCTATCTGCTGTCAATATTGACGGTCCCGTAAAAAGTCCAACTTCTACGTTGTGCTGCATTTCGTAATCATTCAACGTACGATACGTACGCCTCATGATTACAAAACGTGCACGCCTACATATAACAAGCCACCCTAGCTTACAAAAGCCAAAGGGCTGACTAAGATAGCCAACCCTTTGGTATTGTTTGTCATGATGGTGCCCGGGACGAGAATTGAACTCGTACAGCCACTAAGGACCGAGGGATTTTAAGTCCCTTGCGTCTACCTATTCCGCCACCCAGGCATGTTTTAATGGCTTGAGATGTATCGATTAACGGAACCATTGTCAAGCCAAGATGTTGGGGGGGTGTGGTGGTATGCGGTTCTGATTTTTAGCCGATCTGTAATACCGACCTGAAGCGTGTATCCATGCTTGCTAAGCTAATATCTATCTGATAATAAATTTGGGATCTTCTCCCAATTAATTGGGAAAAGATCCCAAATTTATCGGACGCGACGTTGTCGCTATTAAAAACAAATGGTATTTCTGGCTTTCTTTTACCCCTATGAAAACGAACCCCTCTCCTTTGATTCTGGCATCCAAATCTCCCCGGCGAAAAGAACTTCTGGAGCAGGCGGGTCTAAGGTTTGCGGTCGTCCCTAGTTCTGTGGATGAGAATGAGATCTCCATTTCGGCACCTGATAAACTGGTACAAACCCTGGCTGAGACCAAGGCCCGGGATGTTGCCGGTGCCTACCCTGAAAGCTGGGTTATTGGTGCCGATACCATCGTTCTTATCCAGGGCAAGATATTGGGCAAGCCGGACTCCACGGAAACAGCCCGGCAAATGATCCAGCAGTTGAATGGACAAATTCATGAGGTTTTCACCGGCTATGCCATCTATTGTGAAGCCAGGAAAACCTGTATTTCCGGTCTTGAAAAAACAGAGGTTCATTTCAGAGATCTCAGCCCACAGGAAATCGAATGGTACATTCAGACCGATGAACCCTATGACAAAGCCGGTGCATATGCTATTCAGGGACTGGGTTCGTTTCTGGTCAAACGGATTTGCGGGTCGTATACCAATGTGGTCGGGCTGCCGGTCTGTGAGGTGCTGGAGCATCTTCTAAAAAACGACATCATCCAAGTGAGTCGTGAAAGGAAAGCTAATTGAAAGACCGGCTATCAATGATACGGAGTAGAATCGAGAAAGCAGCTGCTGATTCCGGGCGACGGCCTGAGGATGTCCAGCTAATAGCCGTGAGCAAAACCGTGCCCAGTGAAAGACTTCTGACAGCCATCGACCTGGGTGTGACGGTGTTTGGTGAAAACTATGTTCAAGAAGCCCGGGATAAATTCAACGCGCTCTATGCCCATCACCTCTCCTGGCATTTCATCGGCCATCTTCAGTCAAACAAAGCCAAATATGTGGTGAAAATATTCGATCTGATCCATTCTGTTGATAGCCTGAAGTTAGCAAGAGAAATTGACAAGCAGGCTGGGAAAATAGACAAGGTTCAGAATGTGTTGGTGCAGGTCAACATCGCAGAAGAAAGCAGTAAATCGGGTGTTCTATTAGAAGACACGACCCAGCTCGTCATTGAAATGAGTCAACTAGCCCATCTTGAAATCAAGGGTCTCATGACCATGCCGCCCTATTTTAATGCCCCGGAAAAAGTGCGTCCTTTTTTCAAGGCCTTGAGGCTGCTGCGGGATCAACTTCGGGCCATGGAGATTTCCGGTGTTGTCATGGATGAGCTTTCCATGGGAATGACCGGTGATTTTGAGGTGGCCATTCAGGAAGGTGCCACTTTGGTTCGCATTGGGACAGCCATTTTTGGAGAACGCACATGAAAATATTGTTGCACGCCTGCTGCGCTCCCTGTGCCATTGTCCCCATCGCGTTATTGCAACAATCAGAATTTGAAGTGATGGGATATTTTTACGGCCACAATATCCATCCCTATACGGAATGTATGAAACGACGAGAGACGCTTGAGACATACGCGGATTCCATCGGGATGCGTGTCATCTATTCGGATGGATATGACATGGAAAATTTTCTCCGCAATGTTGCCTTTCGGGAGAAAGATCGGTGTACTTACTGCTACCATGACCGTCTCAGATCAACAGCCCTCATGGCCAAACGCGGTAAATTCGATTATTTTACCAGCAGCCTGTTGTACAGCAAGTTCCAAAAACACGAGGAGATCAGATCCATCGGTGAATCCGTTGGGAAAGCTGTCGGCATTCCATTTTACTACCAGGACTTTCGTACCGGCTGGAAAGAAGGCGTTGAAACGTCTAAACAGCTCAAGATGTATCGCCAGTCGTACTGTGGGTGTATTTATAGCGAAAAACAGAGATACTACAACAAAAAATGAGCGTTTCAAATTTTAAGAATATTGGACATAGCGTTATCTTCAAAGGATCTGATCCATTTGACTTCTTAAAATTTGAAACCCGTTGGGCTTGCCGATCTTACCGCATCTACGGCGTCAGATGCCATACCGCATAGTTCACTATAGCGGAACAACATCTTCCTTGTAGCTACAGTAAGCTTGGCAAGTGCTCTTTTTTCTGTGCAAATAGAAGCCTTTTCAAAACTGTGTTTTGGCCCAATCTCTGCGTTGAGATTCAGTTCCAACTCCTCGAAATACTATAGTATTCCTCCGGGTTGAAACTCAATCTCGCCTTGATCTAAAACCAAAATCCTATTTTTGAAATGGCTTCTTGTATGATGAAACATCATGATACAAATTGAAAATACCAAAACAGGGCATATCATGGTCAAGCACATAGGTTTGAGTCATTTGAACATTTGATATTCGGAATTGTTTCGATATTCGATATTCGGATTTAGAATTTATCTAAACAGCAGGTTTCTATGTTTGCGAATTTTTTCTATTTTATTATCGCTCTCCTGGTCTATTCCACCTACCAGCCATCTGACACGACCAATTTTTCGGCATTCCAGAGTCTTTTTTTGTTTTTATTCTTACTGGCTATCTATACGGCATATACATGGCGGCAATTCCAGCGTTTGAATCGAATGATGGAAAGCCATGGGTATGCGGAAGGTGATTCCCGGTTCACATCGCTGCTTACCCGACAATCGATTCTGGCCCTACTCCTCTTTGCTGCGGATATATACGGACTTAATCTTTCATCTTTTGTGTCGGACTTCCGTTTATTTATTCTGTTTCCAACATTGCAGGCCATCCTGTTCATACTGCTGTTCATTGCCTACCTGTCCATTCTTTGGGCATGTGCTCACCGGTCCTATCAAATGCTGTATCATTCCGGGATTGGCAGACGGGCTTATATAAGCTCCAACATTTCTTTTTCCATGCCGGTATTGCTTCCCTGGGTCGTCATCTCAAGCTTTTCCGATATCATTCATCTCCTGCCCATGGGAATTTTTTCACGTTTCCTCTCCACCCCGGAAGGAGAAATAATATATTTTGTGGTCTTTCTGGTCATTGTCGCCATGACGGGCCCCCTGATGATCCAAAAGTTCTGGGGTTGCCGGCCCTTGGAACAGGGGGTGGACCGCACCCGTATTGAAAAGCTTTGCCGGTCTGTCAATCTGGGGTATCGAAATATTCTCCACTGGCCGATTTTTGAAGGAAGAATCATTACAGCCGGTGTCATGGGGCTGGTGAAAAGGTTCCGCTATATCCTGGTGACGCGTGCCCTGCTGAATCTACTGGAGCCTCATGAAGTGGATGCTGTTGTTGCCCATGAAATCGGGCATGTAAAAAAACATCATCTCTTGTTTTACCTCTTTTTTTTCGCGGGCTACATGGTCATATCATTTTCGTTCCTGGACCTGATTGTCTATGCCATGATTTATTTCGACCCGCTTGTCAAGGCATTCAACCGCATGGGTTTCAATCCGGTGACGGTCACATCCTTGATTTTCAGCCTGGTTATCATTACGACCTTTCTAATTTATTTTCGTTATATATTCGGTTATTTTATGCGCAACTTTGAACGCCAGGCAGATGCTTATGTATACACCCTGTTTGACAGCGCCGCAGCCCTTATCAGTACGCTGAAAAAAATATCCATCACCAGCAGACAATCACCTGACAAACCCAATTGGCATCATTTCAGTATCACCGAGCGGATCGATTTTTTGGAAAAATGCGAGGTGGATCGCACCCATGTTGCAAGACATAACAGTAAATTACGCAAGAGCATCTTGGGGTATCTCGTGGGACTCCTTTTGATAGGTGGCATCGGATATCAACTGAATTACGGTGAAGCCGGCGCAGTACTCAATACGCATTATTTTGAAAAAGTTATTATAAAAGAGCTTGAAAAAACGCCTGACAATGCGGACCTGTATAGCATGATGGGCGATCTTTATTTCAGCAGGAACAACTACGGGGATGCAGTATTCCAATATGAAAAAGCCATTGAACTGGCGATGCGGCATTCAAGGGCCCTCAATAACCTGGCATGGCTCTACGCCACATGCGAAGATACCAGTTTTCGCAATCCAAAAAGAGCACTGGTACTGGCAAAAAGAGCCGCAGCCCTGGAAAGGGAAGCCCATGTTCTGGACACGCTTGCGGAAAGCTATTTTATCAATGGTGATATTGAGGGGGCCCTGGCAACAGAAAAGGAAGCGCTGGCAATAGCAAAAAAGGACCGGGCCTATTACCAGGAACAGATAGCGAGATTTGAGGAAGCGTTGGAACTACGTTAGCTGTAAGCTCTAAGCTTTAAGCAGCTTATGCTTAAGCTGCTAGTGCTTAGGGGCCATCTCGTTGAACCCTGCCCTAATTAATACAAACCTTTCTCACCTGCATCAGATCAACATTTCCGCCAAACACTTTTTGAACGCCATCCTGCTTCAATGTGGTCATGCCATCCAAAAGCGCTTGTTTGCGGATATCTTCCATTTTTGCTTTTAACTGGATCAATTTTTTCATTTCGTCCGTGCCTATGAGCAATTCATGCAGTGCCATCCGGCCGCGATAACCGGTATTGTGACAGGATTCACAGCCTTCGGGTTTGTGCAGGGTCAGATCATCAGAAAAAGGGATATTGACGTTTTTGCTAAACTCTTCTTCGCCGTATTCCCGAACCAGTTCGTCATATTCTTCTTTGGAAGGATTATAGGCTTTCTTGCAGTCCTTACAGAGGGTTCGAACCAGTCGCTGGGCCATAATGCCGAGAATGGCATCTGCAAAATTAAAAGGATCCATGCCCATATCCAACAAGCGGGTAATACTTTCCGGCGCGCTGTTGGTATGCAGGGTCGAGAAAACAAGGTGACCGGTCAGGGAAGCCTCGATACCAATGGAGGTTGTTTCCTTGTCCCGCATTTCACCGACCATGATGACATCGGGATCGGCCCGCAGAAAAGCACGCATGGCGGCGGCAAAATCGAAACCGATCTTGGGTTTGACTTGAACCTGTCGGAGACCCCGTTGGGTGATTTCTACCGGGTCTTCAGCTGTCCATATTTTGGTTTCAGTTTTATTGATGTAGCCCAGTGCGGAATGCAGCGTAGTGGTCTTTCCAGAACCGGTTGGCCCGCACACAAAGATAATGCCATACGGTTGTGTCACGATGCTGATAAAGTTGTCGTAGTTACTCTCTGAAAACCCCATTTTGTTCAATGGAAGCGGCTCACCAGCTGCGAGGATACGCATGACGATATCTTCGAGACCGCCCTGGGTAGGAACGGTTGCCACACGGAGTTCGATATCCTTGCCGCCATATTTCTTGAATTTTATCTTGCCGTCCTGTGGTTTTCTTCGTTCGGCAATATCGAGATCGGACATGATTTTGATACGGGAAACCACTGCAGCTTTATAACTGAAGGGAATGGTCTGATAAAGTGTGCAGGCACCATCGATTCGAATCCGGACTTCCGTATTCTGTTTGCCAGGATACGGTTCGATGTGGATATCAGATGCCCCGCGAGCATAGGCATCCAGGATGATTTTATTGACAACCTGAACCACAGCGCTGTCTTCTTCCCCCATGCCGGATTCTGCTTCTTCGATTTCTTCAGCTTCATTTTGCAGCTGGCTGAGAATGTCGTCGATTTCAGCCATCTGTTTTTCATCCTGCGTAAACAGCTTGATGAAATTGAGGATGTCTTCTTCTAAGGAAACACAGAATTTGACGGGTTTCCCGGGAAAGAGGACTTTAATTTGATCGATTTTCTGCAGATCATTGGGATTGTCGACGGCTATCAGGAGCTTACCTTCCTCAATCCGAATAGGAACGAAATGATTGTTTCTCATAAAGGGAACTTTAAGCCCTGCAAGAAGTTCGCCCGGGATAGGAATTCTGGCATTGTACTCCATGAACGGGGTTTTGTAATAGCGGCTCAGGGATTTACCAACCTCACCTTTTTTGATCTTGAGGTCTTTCATCAGAACGTCATGAACGGATCGTTTTCCCTTACGGGCATCTGCAATGGCTTTGTTGAGCTCTTTCTGGGTGACCAGATGGTTTTCCAGGAGATAGTCATACTTTGTATTTTTACCTTTAGCGATACGCTTTTGATTGTACAGGGCAATACCAAAAATCTTGGCCATTTCCTTGAGATATTTTTCATCGATGGTGGTAAAGGGATGGTCATGTTTATTGTTTACGAGCTGGAGTGCCCCCAGAAGGTATTTTTGAAAAATAATCGGGTGGGCAATGACCTGTTTGGTGACATAACCGGTTTTTTGATCCCAGCTGCCATCAAACTGCAGATCTGGATCAATCGATGAAATCTCTTCGTCATCGTAGACGTCTTTGATATTGACGGATTTTTGGGTAAATGCAGCATAACCGGCGATACTGCTTTTCGAGACGGGGATACGTATTTCTGAAACCTCATCACCGGTTTTAAAACGTGATACAAGTTCTCTCTTGACGCCATCGACAACATACACCGTCATTCGTTTGGCTTCAAAAAGTGATATTACATCGTCCTGGAGATCGATAAAGATTTCATCCAGGTTTGTAGCCGAGTTCAACTTGTTTCCGATCCCCTGAAGCTTGGTGCGGTATTCAACTTCAGTCTTGAGATTCTGGACATCCTGCGTTGATGCATCTAAGCTATTTGCCATGAGATACCCCGTTGCCCTATGGTGTAACGATTCTATTTGTGCTTATCGGCTTTATTCGAATCTTCAGAACGTCGATAATGATGATAGATTTTTTTTATCCCGCCACCGATCAGCAAAAGACTCATAAAGTAAAAACAGAACCAGATAAAAGGGATGTATGCAGAAAAGTGCTCTATTTTTTCAATCTCCCGCATTTTCTGGGGTGTCATAAAAAAAACCCCCAGACCTGCAAGAAGCAGTAATATCCCCCACCTCATCTGTAGTGGTGAGTTTTTTTTTGACATCTGAATTAAACAGAATTCCTTGCGGTTTATGATTGCTGCTATTGTTGAAAACGGGCTTACTATAGCGCAAAATTGTGTTTTTTGTCAAATATTTATCCGATCAGGGTTCCCTTGAAAATCGCTTTGCGTTTTTCAAGAAAAGCATGGGTTCCTTCTTTTGCATCCGTGCTGGCCATGCACAGGGCGAAAGCATCGATTTCTATCTGGCAACCCGTGCGGAGATCGACATCCATGCCGCTGTTTATGGCTTCTTTTGCAGCACGGAGAGAAGCCTTCCCTTTGCTTGCAATCATGCTGGCCGTTGTTTTAACTGCCTCCATCAAGGCGTCTTTTTCGTGGACCTGGTTTACGATTCCCATCTCTTTGGCTTCTTCTGCATTGATCGTTTTTCCGGTGAAAATCAGTTCTTTGGCCTTGTTTTTACCGATCAGTCTTGGAAGTCGCTGGGTTCCGCCAAAACCGGGTATGATACCGAGTGTAATTTCAGGCAAGCCGAATTTGGCATTTTTAGAGGCATAGACAAAGTCACAGGCCAGGGCAATTTCGCTTCCGCCACCCAAGGCAAAGCCATTAACGGCAGCAATAACAGGAATTGACAATGTCTGAAGCTTGTGAATGGCCCGGTGTCCATTTCTACTGAACAGTTTTGCTTCCAGCGGATTAAAGGTGGCCAGTTCATTGATATCAGCACCCGCCACAAAAGATTTGTCACCCGCCCCTGTGAGAATAAGCACCCGGATATCCTGGTTTGCAGTGATGTCATCGAGGGCCATGGAAAATTCCTTAATGAGGGCATTGTTCAGCGCATTCATTGCCTTGGGTCTGTTAAAAGTAATGGTGGCCAGTGGTGATTCGATATCGAGAATAATGTGCTCATATGCCATGTTTGCTCCTCCAGGTATGTTGTTTATGCCACTTTGGGTTCACTCCTGGCTGCCAGGTAGATGGCAAGCAGGATAATGATCCCACCAAGGGTTTTGGTGAGTGTCAACTGTTCGTTGAATATAAAATATGCCAGGATGGTGCTGCCCACAGGTTCGCCCAGAAAACCCAAGGCAACCAAGGTGGTGCTGCAATATCGTAAGGCCCAGTTATAACAGCTGTGTCCGATTATTTGCGAAATCAATGCCATGCCCCAGATCGCGCCCAGGGTCTGGTTGCTGAAACCTGAAATCTGAAGACCCATCATCAAAACCACGATCCAGAGAATAATGGCGGCACTGCCATAACAGATGGCGATATAAACCAGAAGAGAGAGCTTTTGGCGGAGTGCTTTTCCCAGAATGAGATATCCAGCGGCGCAAACGCCGCCCATCAATGCTAAAAAATCACCCCAGAGTGCGCTTCCTCCACTGGAGAAATCTCCAGACCCGATAATGACACAACCGACAAAGCTCAACAGGATGCTCAGCAGGGTCATGGGTTTGATTTTTTCCTTAATGAGCAGCGGCGCAAGGATACCCACCCATAGAGGGCTTGTGCTAACAAGGACAACACTGTTGGATATGGAAGTATACTTGATAGAAGAAATCCATGTCGCAAAATGCATGGCCAGAAAAGCACCCGATAAGAAGGCCGTTTTAAGATCCTTTGAACGAAGACAGCGCAATTCGTCGTAGGCTTTCCAGCACGCTATGGGAGCAAGCAGCAGCGATGCGAGTCCAACGCGATAAGCGGCAACCACCAATGAGGGGGCATCGGCAAGACGCGCAAAGACGGCCCCAGTGGAAATTGCCAGTATCCCGCTGATCAATATGAAATACGGATGTATTCTTGGCGCATCATTATGGATGAGGGACGTCATTTGTGCTGCTTAGCCTTTTACCTTGGTTTTAGGAGGGCTTTTTAGTAATGCGGTTGGGTTGGTTTCTTTGATATATGCCTTAATTCCTCTGACGATGCCTTCACACAGCTTGTCCTGATAGTGGGTGTTTGTCAGACGTTTGCACTCGCGTGGATTGCTGATAAAGGATGTTTCAATCAATATGGCCGGCATTTGAGCACCCAGCAGTACGTAAAATGGTGCCTGCTTGACGCCTTTGCTTTTTATCTTGTTATATGATTTTTTCAAGTGGCCGTATAATTCGCTTTGCACATGTGCGGCCAGACGACTCGATTCGTTGATCTTTGCATTCTGCATGAGGTCCGTCAGAATCGTCTGCAGATCACTGATATTTTTTTCCGAAGTCGCATTCTCAAAAGCAGCCACACGAATGGCCTCGTCATCCGTTGCCAGATTTAGAAAATATGTTTCAAGACCAAAAGCTCTTTTATCCTTTGCTGAATTGGTGTGAATAGAAATGAACAGGTCTGCATTCTTTGTATTGGCGATTGCGGTTCTTTCCTCCAGCGTCAGGTATTTGTCTGTTTCCCTTGTCAGCTCGACTTTACAGGCAAGTTCGCTGCGGATCTTTTGAGCCAGTTTTTTGGCAAGGGCCAGAGCCACTTTTTTTTCATGAACGCCCTTGTAATACCCAGGCGCACCATAATCTCGGCCGCCATGTCCAGGGTCGATGACGATTTTACTGACACCCAGGGCCAGTTGTTTGGCCAATGCCCCTGGTGATATCCTGGGCTGGTTCGGATGGGTGTTCTTGGGGGTTGAAACCGGCGGGGTGGAGGCGGTGGCGATTCCCCAAACATCAATGACGATTCTGAATGGGTTGCGCAATGAAAAAATTTTATAGGTCTTGAATGACTTGATGTCCACAACAACCCTGACAGACTTGCTGGTGTATTGTCCTGCGCGCACATTGCTGAGAAGGTTGTCATTTATGGGCACCACCTTTTCAAAGTCTTCCCCCAGGCGACTGTGATCGAGATCCACATAGAGCCGTTTGGGTTTGTTGATGGAAGGGTCTTGATTCAAAAGTCGATGCCGGTAGGATGTCTCTTTGTCCGCATCGATGACAATGCGTGTGTAACTCGGGTTGGACCAATGACGCAGCCCCCTGATAAGGGTATGTGATCCCGCAGGTAATGGGATGCCCTGTTTGTCCTCCACCGGGGATGCTTCTGATTCAGCAATGAACTGTTGTATGGCATCGGCAGGGCTGGTCTCTATTGGCTTTCCTGTAATGGCTGCCACCATTTTTCCAGCCTCGCGAGCATATGAATCGCCTGGATAGGATTGGATTGTCTTATTTAGTAGTGTCAGGGCCTTGGCCTTGTCGGAAGAGGCAAAGGAGCGCTTATAGAGCTCGTAAGTCAATATGCCGGACAGATACATCGCTTCTGCTGCATGGGGGCCTTTGGGATCAGCGGAGTAGGCTGCTTTGTATTTGTTGATACAAGAGAGCCATCGATCTCGGTACTTATGCAATCGTGCATTGTCCAGAAGATACTGGTAACATTTTTCCGCTTCCTTTAGGAGCCGGGTCTGGGTCTGGGTTTGGGGCATTTTTTTGGGGGGCGATTTTACTTTGCCCCCAATGGCGGCAATAAAAGCCTTGGCCTTAGGGTTGTATCGGCTATTGGGGTAGCGTTTGATGACGCGTTGAAATGTGTCGAGAGCCTCTGCTTTATCAGCCGGCTTGTAGGATTTTTTGTATAGTTCGTAATAGAGCTCTCCGGTTTTGTACATGCCGGCGGCTGCCCAGGGGCCGGCAGGGTCTTTTCGATAGACCTCTTTGAATAGATCGATACATGCAAACCATTTGTCCCGGTATTTCTGAAGTCTCGGGTTTTTTTTCAGATATGAATATTTTCTATTCGCTTCAATATAGGTGTCTTTGGCTGTTTTAGCCAGGGCGATCTCGGATGAACAAAGACCAAGTACAACGCTGATGAGCAACAGCGCCATGAGTTGTTTCAGGCGGTCCGTTTTCAAATTTAAATATTTCAGCAAAAAAGATTGCAACATTCAATTCCTCTTTGTTGGAGCACTGGGGTCGTGTTCAAATGGTTGTGGCTTTATTTTATCCTGTAGTGAATGGAGAAAATTGAGTGCCTCCAACGGCGTCATACGAGCAGTATCGAGCGCTTGAATCTCCTTGACAACAATATTGTCATGACCTTTAAAGAGTTCCAGCTGGACCTGTAAGGGCTGCCCTCCCTGGCTGGTTCGGCCTTGGTATTGTGTGCTGGGAAGCGGGGGGTTTTTGTTTTCAATATCAGCAAGAATCCGTGTCGCACGTTGAATCACCGTTGCGGGTATTCCTGCCAGCCTGGCAACTTGTATTCCATAGCTGCGGTTGGTTCCGCCCGCCACAAGTTTCCGCAGAAAGATAATCTCGTCATTCCATTCTTTTACGGTAATATTGAAATTTTTTACCCGTTCCTTTTCTTTGGACAGTTCTGTCAACTCGTGGTAGTGCGTGGCAAAAAGTGTTTTAACGCCGGTTCCATGGATGTCGTGCAGAAACTCCGCTACTGCCCAGGCAATGCTTAAGCCGTCGAATGTGCTTGTTCCGCGTCCTATTTCGTCCATGATCACCAGACTCTCATGCGAAGCATTATTGAGAATGTTGGCCGTCTCCTGCATTTCAACCAGAAAGGTGCTCTGGCCCCGTGACAGATTGTCCAGTGCCCCAACCCGCGTAAAAATACGATCCGTTACACAGATGGAAGCCTCTTTTGCCGGGACAAACGAACCCATCTGGGCCATCAGGACCGTCAAGGCAACTTGCCGTAGAACCGTTGATTTCCCAGCCATATTGGGTCCCGTTATAATGAGAACCTGATTCTGGTGATTATCCATGGACAGGGTATTGGGAACAAACCTTTCCCCAGATATCATCTTCTCTATGACAGGATGCCGGCCATCCTGGATATGTAAAAGGCCTTCCGTATTAATAGCCGGTCTTGTATAATTGTTTTCAAGAGAAATAATGGCGAGGGTCAAAAGGCAATCCAGACCTGCCAGAAACAAACCTGCTGCTTCCAGATCAGCATTTTTATCCATGACCAGCGTTTTGATGGCATTCAATATGTTGAACTCCATTTCAGCACGTTTGTCTTCGGCATTGAGCACTTTATCTTCAAAGGTCTTTAGTTCTTCGGTAATGTATCGTTCGGCGTTTACAAGGGTTTGTTTTCGAATATAGTGGTCTGGAACGCTATCCAGACGTGTTTTTGGAATCTCCAGATAATAGCCAAACACCTTGTTGTAACGCACTTTCAAGGCTGTGATACCGGTGCGCTCTTTTTCCTGCTTTTCCAGGTTTACCAGCCAGCTTTTACCATCACGGGTGATCTGTATGAGCTCGTCCAGGGCCGGGTCAAAACCCTCTCTGACAATACCGCCTTCATGAAGTGTCGGCGGCGCATCCTCCCGGATGGCCTGTTCAATCTCAAGGGCAATGGATTCCAAAGACTGCGGGTCAAAAGACAGCTCAAACAGCGGTGACTGAAATTTTTTCAGTAGACGACTGATTTCCGGCAGGTTCTGCAATGATTGTTTCAAAGAGAGCAGATCCCGGGCATTGGCATGCCCCATAGAGATTTTACTCCTCAAACGTTCAATATCGTAAACCCGGTCCAAGTGATCGCGCATCTCACATGTGGATTGATATTGATTTCTGGACTCATCAATCGCGTCATATCGGGAGATGATCTGCGTTGGGTCTTTCAGGGGGTAGCGCATCCACTGTTTCAGCATGCGGCTTCCCATGGCGGTCATGGTCATGTCCATGGCGCTGAGCAATGTGCCCTTGCGGGTTCCGGAATGCAGGTTTTTTTCAACTTCTAGGTTTTTATAGGATTGGTCATCGATGAACAGGTAGCTTTCAAGATTGTAGGCTTCTATGCGTCGTATGTGCTCAAGTTGCTGTTTCTGGGTTTCCTGAACATAAAAAACCAGTGCTCCGGCGGCACGAATACCCTGGTGCAATTTCTCACAGCCAAAACCTTCGAGGGAAACGGTTCCGAACGATCTGAGGAGGCGGTCCCTGGCCGGTGTGTATTCAAAGGCTTTTGTTTCCAGAATGGTGGGCTGGAATATTTTTACGGCCTCGATATAGAGGCTAAGATCTGAATCGTCATCTCCCATGGGCGGAAGAATGATTTCACGTGGTGAAACACGAAATGTCTCTTCAATGACAGTTCCCATGTCAAGGGTTTCCATCACACGAAAGGTCCCCGTGGATATGTCCAGATAGGAAAGACCGATTCGATTGTTTTCGAATACAGCGGACAGAACATAATTGTTTGTTTTTTCATCTAACAATTCATTTTCAAGGATCATTCCCGGTGTGACGACACGGACAACTTCACGCTTCACGAGCCCCTTGGCTGTGCTTGGATCCTCCACCTGGTCACATATGGCAACTTTGTATCCTTTTTCAATCAGGCGTGCGATATAGCCTTGAACTGCACGGTGTGGTACGCCGCACATGGGGATGGGGGTATCCGCTTTCTTGTTTCGCGAAGTCAGGGTAATATCCAGAAGTCTGGAAGCTTTTTCGGCATCCTCAAAAAACATCTCGAAAAAATCGCCCATTCGATAAAAAAGGATGGCATCCGGGTATTCTTCTTTGACCGCCAGATACTGTTGTATCATCGGGGTAGCGCTAGAAGGATTCATGAAACATCAGAATCCTTAACATCCTGTTGATCTGTGGTGACATCGGGGCTGGCAATTGGAGGTGCTTCACCTTTAAGCAAAGAGATTTCAGATTTCAATTCATCCAACTCTTTCTGGCTCTTTTCCATGGTGGCATTTAATTTTTTGATGGCTTTTTTTGATTTGAAACGTTCAAACAGGGTGACGGAATATGCGATAAGAAGACCTGCTAAGAAAAAAAACAGAAAGAGGATGGCGTTTGGTAATTCTGGCGTACTGAACGCCTCGGTCACAAAAAGGTCTAATTTGAGACGGTGCTGGGACATGAAAAAATCCCAATTTTGATAGGCCAGTAAAGCGATAAAGCCAAAAATTATCAACCAGAAAGCGATCTTTGCTTTTTTCATTTTATGTTCTCCCTGTTTGATCGAAAAACCTCATTGACAAATATTTTCGGGAAGCCTGGCAAAGAGCGGCTTCAAACTCTGGTAGGTGGCCTGTAGGTGCTCCGGTATCACACGCACATCTGCAAAAACAGCCAGAGCGTTCACATCGCCAAACCACCGTGGAACGATATGAAAATGAAGATGCTCTTCCACACCGGCCCCTGCTACCTGGCCCAGATTCAAACCCACATTGAACCCATCCGGTGCCATCTGTTGTTTGAGATTATCGATGGCGCGTTCGACGGTCAGCAACAAATCCCTCATCTCCATGTGATTCAGTTGCTCTAAGGATGCGATATGTCTTACCGGTGCAACCAGAAGATGACCATTGATGTATGGAAATTTATTCATGACAACCAGGGTTGTCGATCCCTTGTAAAGCGTCAGATCATCATTTTTGTCCAGCGCATCGCAGAAAATACAGGATTCTGATTTGTCTCCCAGGATGTATTCCATGCGCCAAGGGGCCCACATGGTTTTCATATTATTGCCCGTCGTTGTCTATATTTGTTTTTTATCATGGGCACTTATTACCTTTTTAATGCTCAAAACTCAACCTTTATTTTGTTGAAGCTGTACAACATTGATATCTCCCCACATGCCTGCCTTATCATTTTTTATAAGGACCAAACCTTTTACCCCTTTGATATTTCTACCAAAATCAATAGCTTTCTGTATATCTGCTTTTTGGTGTACTCGATTTGCGATGGCAGTGGCAGCTGCATCGGCTAGCGGGCATGATTGCGAAACCACGGTCACGGCATCGGCAGTTCCGAAACTGGTTGAATGGCCCACGGTTCCAGAAGAGGTGCAAACAGCCATGGGACCATCACAACAGTCGATCTTAAGACCGATATGCATACTTAATGGCGATTGGTTGGCAAAGATAGCGATGGTTATTGGCTGATGGGTTTGAATAAAAATATCGCCACCGTTTTCAACGATGATTTCATTTGAAAACTGCAGCAAATCATGACCGACATATGCCGCAATGGCACCGGCGACAGCGGCCATGGGACCGACCCCGCATCGGTGGGAAGCGCCAAGCATGTCGGCGACGATGTTTGGAAGCGGTCTTGGCATTTGCAGAGGCACCAGGGACGTAGAAAAATCCGGGTGGTCCTGGATGAAGGACTCGATATGCCCCCGATACTGCAGTATGGATTCTTTTGCCTGTTTATCCAGGTTCATGCTTGCCTGGATAAACAGATCTGTCTCTTTTACGATGGTCCTAAAAGAAATCAAGCCGTCGTGATATAGCTGGTTGCGATATGTGCGTTCCTGAGGCATGGAATATAAAAAGTAATCCTTTCAGAGAGTTCAAATAGCCATCAAGAAAGAATACAGGAGTCAGAATACAGAATACAGAATATGGAATATGGAACCTTAAACTATGGTAATTTTATAACGATGTTCGATGTTCATCTGGTTCCCAGCATTAAAACAATTTAGCGCTTTACAAAATTCTGACTTCTGACTCCTGTATTCTGTATTCTGGCCCTAGCTCTTCTCTCGATAGGTTTCCAGGATATTGGTCTGCATGAGAGGTCGCATATTATCGGGGCACATACGTAGAAAAAAACGATCTGTCATGCCGGCAATGAAATCCCGAACAACTTCTTCGGGTTGATGGGAAGCCATGTAGGCCTCTGGTTTATTTTCCAGAAATGCCGAGAAAATGATTGAATCCCGGTTGTCATCGTTCACATCACGCAAAAATCGCTCAAATAGAATATGAAATAAGGATTTGATATCTTCATAATATTTTTTGATCAAAGGGCTGAGATAGATTCTTTCGAGATTGAATTGTTTGAGTTCTTTCAAAGCTTCGGAAATCGGGCTGCTGAAGGTGATATGCGGCTTATGGAAACTGTTTTCTATAACATCGGTTACAAGGCTGTAGACAATGGTTCCGTTGGTGTCCCCTAAGCGTTTGACACAGTTATACGGCAGATCGGCCCGTCGAATAACCCCCAGACGGATGGCATCTTCAATATCACGACCAATATAACTGATGGTATCCGCCATCCTGACGACACAGCCCTCCAGGGTCATGGGTGTTAGAGAATAGGCAGGCATATTCTTTTTATTAGATATTTCTATATCATGTAATTCAAAGGTTTTATCCATCATGGGTTCAAGTAACATATTATGTATTTCACCATCGTGGCAGAGAATCCCATCCAGGGTTTGAAGACACAGATTCCAGCCTTTTCCAGAGCGTTCGACCCGATCGAGAAACTGGACGCTCTGAATGTTGTGTAGAAAATGACCGATGCCATTGGCTTGACAGATATCCGACAGGAAGCGCTCGCCATCGTGTCCGAAGGGTGTATGACCAATATCGTGACCCAGGGCGATGGCCTCGATAAGGTCTTCATTCAATTTTAGAAACCTGCCGATGGTGCGGGCAATTTTGGACACCAGCTGAACATGGAGGACACGATGGGTTATGTGGTCATTCTGTATCAGGTAGAATACCTGGGTTTTGTCTATATATCGGGCATAAGCCCGGGAGTGGAGTATTCTGTCCACATCCAGGGAAAAGGATTGCCGATAGTCGGAATCAAGACGCGCCTCATGTCGACGCCTGATCCCCTGCCCGCTTTTTGTTGCCATGGATGAGAACCGTTCGGATTCGGTTTCATTCAAGACACGCATCATTTTTTGGATTTTCATCATGGTTTTTTCAACCTCGTCAGGACAACTCGGTAAAGATTAAGATCTTTTATCACGAAATCACGAAACTACGAAATCACGAAAAGACCATGAGCCGCAAATCCAAAAGAGACAGAATTCCTTACAGTCGCTGCGAAGTAC
The DNA here is from genome assembly GCA_963842925.1 of uncultured delta proteobacterium. Lineage (GTDB taxonomy): Bacteria > Desulfobacterota > Desulfobacteria > Desulfobacterales > B30-G6 > B30-G6. The sequence continues at coordinate 139,490 of CAWJIL010000008.1, read as the reverse complement.
CGCAGTATAGCGACAATTCCTCGCAGTCTGCTTATAGGAATATTCAAAAGTTTCGTGTCTTTCAGATTTCGTGTTTTCGTGATTGCTTTTATTTTTTAACGTTTAACTCTTTATAATTTTATAGCATTGCACTCGAATTCTCGACCCCTGGAATCCTTGTATGCGGGGACGCTAGGATGCTTGGAAGCTGACATGCTGCTATCCGCTGATATCTGTCAGCTACCCTCGAACCCTTGTATCACCCTGGACCCTTGAACCCTTCTTTATATGGCTCCGGTGGCAATTTTGTGTGCCATCATGTCGGCATAATTGATACCTGCGGCCCGAAATCCTTCCTTACCATACTTCATGTTCGCTTCCAGGACATAAAAATTCCCCTTGTGGGAGCAGATGTCGATACCCACGTCATTCCAGCGACAAGCCTTCGCAGTATGCAGTGCCAGCTCACGCGCTTTTCTGGGAACGGGTTCAAGACTGATGCTGGCACCGGCGGCAACATTGCTTCTAAATTCACCCTCGGCAGCAATCCGCCAGTAAGCATGTACAACTTCCCTGCCGATTACCACAACCCGTATATCGCGGTCCAGGGGTAAATACGCCTGAATATAGGCAGGTGTATCAAGAGATAGATAACGATTCAAGTCGGTCTGATTCTGTATGAGGAAAACACCCCGCCCCATGGCAGATCCCCGGGGAATTTTTGCAACAAAAGGAAAATGAAAGCGATTGAAAATCGAGGCCTTTTGATGTTTTCCATAATAAACCCTGGTACGGGGGTGAGGGATATTTAGAAGTTTGAATATGGCCGTCTGTTTGATCTTATCCTGTGCAAAACGGTAATTATGAGGACTGGGAAATGTTTCCTTGCCCGTGGCGTGAAACAATTCCGAATGAAAGGACGATGGATAGTAAATTTTCTTTGAATTTCGGATAAGTGCTATTGCCTCGCTGGAATAATCCTCCAGGTTCGGTTTGACACCCAGCGTGATAACATTTTCACAGTGAGAAAGCCGTGATTCCAGGGCTATGGGTCTGTTTCTGCTCATCGCTCATTCCGGCGGTTTGAGTACAAAAACAGAGGGTGGCAGTTTAGCATCGGGCCATATATTGTCTACCTTGATCTGGATTCTCGTCTGCAGATCGTCGGAAAATAAAAGGGTGTCCGGGAGCTGATAGTCTCCATAGGATTTGCGACTTAAAAATTCAACCCGGTAAAGAAGTGACTCTTTTCCCTGAAACAGTTCGTATTTCCAGACTGTTTTCATGTCCTCGCGCAGGTAGATTTTTCCGGTTTGTTTTTTGAACCACCCCTTTTTTAAAAGCAGGACAAGCTGCTTGCCGGAGGGGTCATTTTCAAGGCTTGGCGTGGCGTTTTTCAGGAGTGGCACACGGCCGGCCAGTATGGTAAGTACATCACGGATTGTTACCGGTAGTGATATAAGACGACTGAGATCTGCCCGGCGGGTATGTCTCTGGTAGAAACGGCGTTCCGAATGAAGAGACAGAGAAAATCGGCTGCCGTCGTAGACAAGACTTGAAAAAGGCCTGCCCCCTGCCCCCAGTATTTCTAAGCGCAGTTTTTCCGTTTGATATCCGGCCCATACAACCCGTGTGCTTTGCAGGCCACCGGCTTTCCAGATTTTGATCTTACCAATACCCTTAAAGGATGTCAGCCCGGTGTTGGTCTGCTCGAGATGGGCCAAAATGGATTCCGGATCCATGGATACGGTTGACATTGATTCCGGTTTTATCGCACCTGGATCTTTAAGCCCCGCACATCCTAAAAGGAGCAAAAAAACAATACCGCATGTGCTTAGTAAGTGTTTCATGGTGAAGGGAATCGTCCGGTATCGAAAATCTGGTCCTCTCGGCCAGGTCAGAAATAATTGGCTCAGTCGGAATATCTACTCCGGTAGCAGGTCACGGCTCAAGGAGATCACGGATTTTATTTTTGAGATTTTCGGTGTCCTCTGTTTTTTTCCGCAGTGACTCTTGATAGTATTTTAAAGCATTTTCCTTGTCATTCATTTGCAAATAAACATCACCGAGATGTTCCAGGATAATAGGGTCATCCCCGGTCAGTTCCACTGCTTTTTCAAGATATATCAACGCTTCCTGAAAAAGGCCTTTTTTGTAGAGAACCCAGCCGAGACTGTCCGTAATATATCCGTCATCGGGTTTATACTTCAATGCTTCCCGGATCATGGATTCCGCTTCATCCAGGTTTGTACCCATATCGGCATAGGTGTACCCCAGATAATTCAAGGCATTTGCATTTTCAGGATCCAGGGCGATAACCTTCTGCATAGAGGCAATGGATTCTGATTTTTTGCCCCACTTGTCATATACGACCCCCAGGCGAAATTGAATTCGAACATGTCCGGGGTCGATATCCAGACCTTTTTTCAGTGCGGTTTCTGCATCAGCGTAGGCTTCGATCTCTTCATAAAAGGATCCGAGATAGAGCATGAATTCTGGGTTGTCGGGGATGTTTTCTATGGCCGTCTTGATATAGGCGATGGCTTCCGTGAGCTTCTGCTGTTCCTGGTAGAGTATGGCGATGTGAACAACGGCATTTTCATAAAACCGGTTATCGGGTGTAACCAGTTTAAAGGTGCTCATGGCCTTGTTGTCATCTCCTTTTCCATCATAGGAAACCCCTGCCAGATATTGCAGATCCGAGCTGTCCGGCATCCCCTTCAACATGCCTTCGAGTACGATGATGGCATCGTCGTATTGTTTCGGGTCGATATAGAGCTGGATGATTTTTCTAATAATCTCCGGATCCTGCTTCGTTCTTAATCCAAGATCTTCCAGCAGATTTTCACCCTCTTCCAGGAATCCGTTTTTCTGATAAAAAAGACCCAGTTCCATGGCAGCGCGTATATTGCTGGGGTTTTTATCCAAAAGTTCTAGATAAAGGGCACGCACTTTGGCGTTTTCTCCCGAAGCTTTATAAATCTTCAGCAACTCGAATCGACCTTCCTCAAGTTCCGGTTCCAAGGCCAGCGCTCTTTTGAAGGCGGCTTCCGCTCGATGGGGTCGACCTTTTTCAGCATGGATTTTGCCCAGATAAAAATGCCCTGCAAATGATGCCGGGAAAATATCCACCAGACCTTGGTAGTTATCAAAGGCATTGTCGAGGTCACCCTCTTCCATCAGGATACTTCCCAGGAGCAAATATACCCGTTCTTCTTTATCCGGGGCTATTTCAATGGCTTTTGTATAGGCTTGTTTAGCCTTGTCGTTCTGCTTGAGGGTCTGGTTGATATTGCCATAGAGTATAAGTGCCTCCACATGCTCCGGGTCCATGGCAAGCCCTTTTTCAAGGGTGAGAAGTGCCTCCGCGGTCTTTTTTTGATTCAGATACAAAGACGCCAGTTCCAGGTTAAGAAAAACCGATGCCGGGTCGATTTCAGACGCCTTCAAAAGAAACTGAATGGCTTGGTCTACCTGGCCTTTCTTGAGGGCGAACTGTGCTTCGGTATAAAGATAGTAGTTGTTATCCATGCGCTCGGAGCTGACTTCGGGCTGAAGAGGTTCCTGGGGCACATTGGAAACAGCGGGAATGCACGCAAAGATGGATATGGCCGATACTATGGCAACCCAATGAAGGGGGATATATGGTTTCATCATGTTTCAGGACTGTTCGTATATGCGTATACGTCGAAATCGGGTATTTCTTTTTTGAAAAATTCTCTCATTTTTTTGACAACACTTTTTTCGACCTGACGTACCCTTTCCCGGGAAATACCGTATCGATCTCCGATTTCCTGCAGGGTTACCGGGCTATCCGAGAAAATGCGCTGATCAAATATTTCGAGTTCGCGTTTGGTCATCTTTTTTCTAAATTCTGCAATTTTGGCATGTAACAGAAATTCCATTTCCTTTTTGGCTACATTGTCTTCGATGGAAGCTGTGTCCGTACTCAGAAACTCGATCCGTTCGGTATCGGAATCGTCTTTCAGGGGTGCGTCCAGGGATACGTCCCAACCGTTCAGCCGTTGGTCCATGTCGACGATTTCACGTTCAGACACACCCAATTTCTCTGAAAGCAGTTTCGGTTTGGGATCGAAACCTTCATCAATCAAACGCTGTTTCTCTTTTTTTAGTTTGAAAAACAGTTTTCGTTGTCCCTGGGTCGTGCCGATTTTAACAAGACGCCAGTTGTCCATGATGAATTTCAAAATATAGGCTTTAATCCAGAAGGACGCATAATAAGAAAATTTTACATTTTTATAGGGATCGAATTTTTTTACCGCCTGCATGAGTCCGATGTTGCCCTCCTGGATCAGGTCCAGGAGATTCTGCATCCAGACTCTTTGGAACTCCAAAGCAATTTTGACCACCAGACGGAGGTTGGAAGTTACCAGTTTATAGGCAGCTTCGGAGTCACCATCTTCCTGAACACGGGCGCCGAGTTCTCTTTCTTCATCCCGGGTCAACAAATGGTATTGGCTTATTTCATTCAGATACCGCTGAAGCGGATCATATTTGACAACCGCTTTTTCGGTGGATGAAGCTTTTTTTGGCTTCACAGCCACTTTCTTTGCTGGGCCTTTGGCCGTTTTTTTAACGGACTTAGGCTTTTTTAGCGGTTTTTTCGTGGGTTTGGTTTTTTTTGTCACGTCAACAATCACCTGTTGTATCTTTGTAACTCCGGCTCAGCTTTCTGCAGCACGGATTTGTATGGACATGAATTCCAACATATGTTATGCACCGGTCGAGTTTTTAAACTATTCCTTGTGCGCCTGTAGCTCAGCTGGATAGAGCAACGGACTTCTAATCCGTAGGCCGCAGGTTCGAATCCTGCCAGGCGTACCACTTTCCCTTTGATCTATCCCTTGCTGTGTCGTTTGAACCTTTCCTGAAAAATACCCAAGTCTTATTTGACTGTGGTTCAAACGCGCTTAAACAAGTAGCATATCATAATATGGTACGGCTTATCAATACCGAGGTTTATTTCGGCTGAGTAAATATCCGGTCGTAAAAATAATAAACTCTCCAATTAGAAACCAGAGTCTGGAACTAGCTGAAATCATGATAGCTTCAGGCAAAGGAATGTTGAGCAACATAAGATATGCAGTGATAACACCTTCACGTATGCCAATTCCCCCGGGAGCAAATACAAATAAGATCCCTAAGGTCCCGGCTAAAGGAAAACAAAAGATGATTGAAAAGGGAAAAATATGATTCGTGATGCTTGCGGCAAGTAAAAAAAAGCCGCACCCCCATAAAATCCAGCCTCCTAAAAACCAAGGAATCAAAAATATTGATTTTGTAAAGTCCAGATTCGGCAGGCGGTAATCTTTTTTCAGCACTTTATTTACCGGACCCAAAAAAACGTTATAAACCGTCTTCGATAGCAGTATTAATGTAAAAAGCCCTAAAATTCCAAGCCCCATCCAACTTAAAAGATGTAAAGCATCATTCATCCATAAACCGCAAATACCCAGCAACAATCCGCACCACAAAGCGACTACATGCACATGTAAAAACAGCAAAGATAACTCGCCTGCAGGATATTTCTTTTTGTCCGCAAGATACATGGCCTTACCCATGATCATCCACACTTTTCCTGGGATGTATTTGCTAAAAATATTCAAGCCTTCCATTGCGAGTGTCTGACGAATACTGATATGAAATGAATGTTTTTCAAGCTGGTGTTGTTGGGCGAGTGCATTGGTCATAAAGCCGCCAAGCAGGCATACAAAGGCGAGAAGCAGTGAAACAGGGGAGTAAATACGGGGAATCTCAAGGTAATCTGATTTATATAGTACGACAATTAAAAATATCAGTGAAAAATAAATAAAGTATTTATGCCACCCTGATTTCATGAAAGATCAAACCCCAGCATCTACAAAACTCTGCTTAAATCTTCCGAGAAAAAGCATCCAGGGGAAAACTGAGAACTTGTACGTCTCTTCAATTTCAACAAAGTCACTGATAAATTTTTTGAATTCCGACATCATCCAAAAATTTACATGGGTCGGTGTCCGACCACCGCTTTTCCAGTATTTGCCACGAACCACGTTACCCCATCGAAAGAAAGGTTCATTGGGCACGGAAAAAATAAAATAAGCACCCTTTTTAGCAACCCGTTGGATTTCCTGCATGGCCTCAAAGGGCGCTGGAATGTGTTCAAGAACCTCTGAGGCTATCACGTAATCAAATGTATTATCCTTAAAATTCAAACTTTTAACATCTGCATTGAGATAAGTACAATCGGGATACCTCCATTTGGCTAAATTGAGTTTTCGATTGTCCAAATCGACTGCCAGCAAAGGGCCAATAGCGTTTTGAAGCGCCAGGTAGTGAATAAAGTTTCCTTCACCGCAGCCGACATCCAAACCTGATTTTGAACGAGCATTGATCTTCTTTAGAAGTCCGGATGTTTTTTTCAACAGACGATTTAGCAGCCACCGGATAATAGGGTTACCGGAACTGTACAGCTTGTCGAGAGGTTCTTGTGACGACAGGAAAACAGCATTTTTTTCCAATTTATCCATCGTTATTTTCAGAGTCCTTGTTGTGCACCTGACAAATTTGTTCGGATACAAGCCCCATCATAAATACAATAATCGATGTCGTCAAGAGAAGTGCACTCATGTTGGTGAATCGCCGCCACAATAAAAAAGTATAAAAATAATAGATGATTCCTGAGCAAAAAAGAAAAAAGCTGACCGGTAAAAACACCCTGAAGGGTGAATACAAAGTGCAGATTTTTACTATGATAATGAAAAACCGTGCTCCGTCCTTAAATATCCCGATATCACTTTTTCCACTCTTTCGGCTTTTTACGCCAATGGGAACATATTTGAGGCTTCTTCCATTTCTCAAGATGCTCAATGTCATGGTTGTGGGGTAGGAGTAGGTATTGGGGAGAAGATATAAAAGCGACCTTGCTATTTCCGCCTTTACTACCCGAAAACCAGAGGTAAGATCTTTAATTTTGAACTTGGCAACATATGAAGCAAACAAGTTGTACACTTTATTCCCGGTAGCCCGCACGAAAGATGTATGCCCTTCCAAATTCCTGAAACCAACAACCATATCATATTCGGGCAGATATTGCAGCAATTGAGCGATATCACCGGGATCGTGCTGACCGTCAGCGTCCATGAAGACCAGCGTTTCACCTTTAGCCTGTCTGATGCCGCTTTTTATTGCAGCGCCGTTGCCCTTGTTGTAGGGATGATTCAAAATCGTGGCGCCGGCTGTTTCAGCAGCTTCAGCAGTCATGTCGGTTGAACCATCGTTAATGACAATGATTTCATAATCAGGATATAGGGCTCCAATTTGCCTGATGATATCCCCAATGGTATTTTCTTCATTATAGGCGGGAATGATTACTGAGACCAAAGTATGATTTATCTTTTCGTTGGTGTTAATTTTACTGACCTCGCAATCGATATAAGTTGTGACCGTTTTTTGAAAACAAGAGCGATGTCTTGAGATCCAGAAAGTTGATAACCAATTGTTTTTTCTTTTTATTCAAGTTATTATGGGTCCAATTGTCAAACATGTCAAGTCTTATCAACAGATGCGTCAAGCCAAGCTTGGCCAAATGGGCGTGCAGTTCTTCTGGAGAATCGGATTTTTGAACTGTCGAATGAAACAGATCGATATCGAAAAGCATTTCCTTGTCACTGTAGTATCCACGATTTCCTATGAAAAGGGATAGAATCTTTGCTTCCGCCGGTAAAAAATCATTAGCATGCCAAATTGCGGAATACTCGGGTCTGAATTTTTCAATATAGTGATTTCTTGAAATATTGCCACTCAAATACTGAAACGGGGCGACAATTTGGAATTGTTTGATAATGTAAGTCATGTTGCTGCCTAATATTAGTAAAACTATCATCACTGAAATTCCGCTGGCAACACGTCTGGCATTTCCGTCAAACAATTTGTCCGCATATAGAAATATATTTTTCAGCCCGAACATTGACAGAATCACCAGGCAAGGTATGGCGGGAGCGATATAACGGATGCGCATATTGGTTCGAAAATAAACAATCAATACGAACAAAATCGAAAATATGAGTATAATACCATTTTCATCATGATTCCGGTGCGTATTATTATCCCTCTTTGTCATGATAAAAGCAAAAAAGGGTAGTATTAGTAGCGCTGGATTCAGCTTGCCGTCAAAATACTGATGCGAGTCATCCTGTCCTTGAAAAAATATGCGTAAGGGGACCAGCATAATTTCCAACCAGGTTTCATTATACATCAGTTTTCGTAAAATAACGGGGGGCATCGATTGTAGGACATAGGGATCAGAAGCGTTAAACCAGTTATCAAAAAGTGGAAATACAGGATTTCCCGTCCAAATGTAATTTTTTATGCCCCAGGGTGAATATACAAGTCCGGCAATAACTATAAAAAGCATGCTGTTTAGAGCCGCCCGGGACGGGGTGTGTTTGCCTTCTGACACACCCCTGGAAGCGATGAATATCACCAACAGCGAGAGCAACAGCAATACAATCAGGCCGTTATACTTTGTACCAAAGGCCATACCACTACAAAGAGCCGCTAAAACAAGATATTTCAGGCGGGGAGAATCCTCATACCATTTTAACGTATACATGAGCCCGGCGGTAGAAAAAAATATCAACCCCAGATCGACATAGACCGTTGTCGATAGTTTTACAATCACCGGGGTGGACAGGAAAAGCAACCCACCCAGAATTGCATAAAATCTGTCGAGCCGTTTTATTAAATATGTGAATATCAACCATGCTGTTCCCAAAGCAAATGCGAAATGAATAAATTTTGGAAGAATATCATTTCCAAAATATAACGGAATAATATACAAAAGATCCAGGTTCATGGGGTAATACGAAAAGACCAAATCCGGGATTTCATAGATTCCCCCGTGTTTCAGCCACAGCTTTGGTATCGCAAGGTGATGGACCAGCGCATCTCTGCTCACCGGTGGGACCCATGCCAGGATGCATATAGAGGCCACCAGTATCAACAGCAGCAACAGCATTGATACGGGAAGTAAGCTATTTTTTACCTTTAGTGGTTTCATAAAGTTGCAGCGCCCTGTCTCTTATTACCCCGGCAGTTAAATACCCCACATAGTTGTCATTCCCGCGAAGGAGGAATTCCAGAAAGGTACTGGATGCCGGATCAAGTCCGGCATGACGGAGTTCGGCTATTTATTTGCCGGGTTAATATCCAGGTCTCTTGCCTTCTGTTTTAAATATCTCACCAGCGGCGGTATGACCATGGCATCCTCCACCGGCACCAGTGTGTCATTAACATAGTGCCAGCCTCTGGCACGATCGGCCAGATATTGTTCGATATCGCTCAGCTTAAAGCGTTTGGTTACCTGGGCCAGGTATTGATTTGTCCGGGTTGTGTCTTCAATCATCAGGGAATGCTGAAGCAACGCAAGATAGACAACAAGGTTGTCCGGATATCGATCTTTTGCATCTTCTAAAAGTGTTGCTGAGCGTTCATGAGAACCCTCTGAACTCAACGCCATGGCCATAATCAGCAAAAGATCTTTGTTGTAAGGATTTTGCTGCAAGGCAGCCTTGCAATATTGTAACGCCAGACCGGTCTTTCCTTGCTGGAAAAGAATGAATCCTCTGGTAGTCAGGAACCGGCTGTTGGTTTTTTGTCCGGAAAGGAGAAACTCAAGATGCTTAAGCGCTTCTTTCTCCTGGTGAGTATTCAGTAGGCAGAGCACCAGATTGTATCGAACCCTGTGAATATAGGGTCCGGTTTCGACACGGGTGGCCGCGGTCAAAAATTGTACGGCTTTCTCGTATTCTTTTCTTTTACGGTAGATGTTGCCCATGTTGCCATACGAAATAAAGCGTGACAGTTTCGGCTCAGGATCTTCAAGATCCAATGCCTTTTGATATAGAGTGAGGGCTGTTTCCAGATTCTGTTCCTGTTCAAATGCCAGAGCAACGTTTTGATAGGGTCTGGCCAAGGTTGGCGCCTTTTGCATAGCGTCTTGCCACAGTGTTTTTTCAGTTGCCCAGACCATGTTCCGGGTATAGGACCCTATGCTCAGAGCCACCACCAGTACAACCGCGAGAGCTTGCAGCATCCGGTACAAGAGATTGTTTTTATCCCGAAACGTGCCGGCGAGGTATGTCATGCCGCTGGCAACAGGTAAAAATAAAAACAAGGAGGGTAGGTAATTTCGATGCTCAAACACCAGTTCAAGGGGAAAGATGGTGGACTCTATGCTGTGTCCCAGGAAAAAGAAGCCTATGGCAAAAGAAAGCATGGGTGTGCGGCGAACGTTGTACCCGGCAAAAAGCATGAGCGTTAAAATGGTGAAAATGGAGACCGGTGTTGTCCAGGGGGTCCACAGGGATGTTGACAGGGAAAAATCATGCACGATGGAAAATTGTCCCGGCACGGGATATAACAACTGGTATAAATAAAACAGAGACACCCGTGTTTCTGTAAGGAGTCGTTCAAGCATGCTGAAAGGTCGTTTTTCATAGCCTGCAAGAATGGTGGCAATGGGATTTTTCTGCCAGTAAAATAACAGCAGCACATATAAAATTACCAGTCCAACAACGCTGCCCACGATAATCCACTTGTTTTTCCGCCAGGAGTCCGGTTTCATAAAAAAGATGATTTCTATCAGGAGCAGGGCAACTGGCAAGGTAACGGTATTTTGCTTAGACCCCATCGCCAGCAAAAAACAGAGCAGGCAGCAGCCCCAAAAAGATACTTTGAGCACGGGTGTTTGAGCGTTTCGACCTTTTAGAAACAGGAAAACCGCAGACAAATAAAAAAGGGCCGCCAGGCTGGTCATACGCTGAACAATATAGGTCACTGCCTGAGTTTGTAAGGGATGCAAAGCCCAGAGTGCTGTGGCCAGAAAGGCGATCGTCTGTTCGCTTCCCTGATACCTTCCACGCATGTTCGGTGTTTTCAAGAGATTGAAAATTATCAGATACAGCAAGCCGCTAGACAGACAATGAATGAGGATATTGACCAGGTGGTAACCGAAAACATCGGCTTTTCCCAGGTACCAGTTGAAAGCAAATGTTAACATGGCCACCGGGCGGTAAAGATCGGACAGACCCAGATTGGGGTCGCTGGAACCTGTAAAAGGCGGCCGTATGCTTTTGGCCCAGTCACTGACGGAGAGTGTGGAAATATGTACATTTTTGTTGTCTATAATATTGGTAAGGTCATCAAGATGCCACGAGGCATTAAAGGTGTTTGCGTAGGCCAGCAATATCAAAATGACAAGGATGACAAGGTGACTGCCGTAGCCGCCAGGCAAACGATGGGAACTGGTATTCTTCAACGACGCTCCTCTTAAAGGATTTGAACCGGAACAGCGAGCTATTCTCTCAACAAATTGATGATATCCGCCGGGACATGACCCACATATATTTTGCCATCGATCTGATACCCAGGTGTAGCGTTAATGCCAAGACGTATGCCTTCCAGAATGTCGGCTCTGAGTTTTTGTTGCAATGTCCGGTCATTTACCGAACCGGCAAATTCCATGACATCAAAGCCGCCAACCCTGGCCATCTCTCTGATATTGAAATGGCCGTTTTGGGTATCGATGTTAAAAAGGAAATCGCTGATTTCCCAAAATTTATCATACTTGACAGCATATAAGGAGAGGAGCGCCATTTTACCGGCTCCGATATGGTAGGGTTCTTTTACCATGGGGTTATAAATGTGATCCATGGGAAAATTGCGGTGGATGAGCCGGATGGTGTCCGGATGACTCGCCATGAATTCCCGCAAATAAAAATGCATTTTTTTACACTGGAAGCACTGATAATCTGTAAATTCGGTGATCTCGAGTTGTGGGTTTCTGGCCCCTATCCATGGATGCCCATCTTCTGTGATACCCCGTGAGAGTTCCCTTCCCAATGGCAGAACCTTCATTTCCCAGTAGTGGGGAATGAAAAACATCAACAGCAAAATCACGACGGCTATTCCGCCAAGGAAAAGCCCGCTTACTTTCATATGGGCGTAGATCCATTGGATATCTTTGACTATACCGTTTACAATAGATCTGCTTTCAAATCGCTTGTGGGTCAGCCACGTAAAAAACACAAGCATCAGGTTTACCGCATAACTGGCCATGCACATGATACAGTAGCTGTGCACAAATGCAACGGAGATGATGGCCAGAATGATACTGTAAATGGTAAAAACAAGCGCTATGACGAAAAGAGTCGGCCAAAGACGGTTCCTATCTGAAGGTGCCTTGCGGGCAGGATAGAGCAGGAATAGAAATAAAAGGTATCCGACGATGCCCCATATGGGAACCGGCACATCGAGAAAAATAGAAAATGAGCTCTGGGATACGGTGTCACAGTTGATGGATTTTGAGATCGCACAAAAACTCTTGTAGCCCATGTCGGTATAAACCCGATAATGGGAAATGGCAAGATAGACCGCATCGGCCAGACCGGCCATGGCGATGATTACAACGGTCCAGAAATACACCGGGAATGGAAGTGGTTTAATTTTTTTGTCGGTTTTCATTTTGGGGTATATATTCCACTATTAAAACCTGGTCCTTTGAGCCAGGATTCTTTACTCCATGAGAGTCGCAGACGCGGGAACATCAAAGTCATCTATCAATCGCATCATTGTTTTCTTTACAACCGGAATGATCATTTCTTCCGACATGGGTGCCGTGCGATAATTTTCGGAAAATAGTGCAAACCCGTCCAAGATGGTCTGTATACCAAAATCTGCAAACATTTTCTCTGAATATTTTTCAGCGTTTTGCATGTCCCCTGCCCTGGCACTGTTTTCTATGAGCGCATAAACAGGCCGCAAATCACCCGATGTTTTCTTTGCCACTGTTTTCAATACCGCGTCGGCCTTTTCCCACTCACCCAACTGGCTGAGGGCCACTCCGGCATTCAACAAAACAGCCGGGTTTTTGGGTGCCATTTCCAATGCTTTTCGAAAAGAAACGATCGCATTTTCAGGTTGATTTTGCCACAGCAGGATAAACCCTTTGACATTGAAATATTCCGGCTTTAGATAGTTTTTTTTGTTGGTAACAAGCTGATGGGCTTCCCCGGCCGCTGCTTCCCATTTTCCCATCATGATATAGGCGTTAGTTAAATCATAACGCATTTTTAAAAATTCGGGATCCATTTCAAGACCCTGTTTATAGGTGTCCACGGCTTTTTGATAGGCGCCCCTGTGGTAATAGATGCTTCCGATATTATTTATAATATCTGAAGTGAGAAAATCGTGGGCCGTGTTCAAGGACATGGCTTTCTTAAACATTGCCAAGGCCACATCATATTGCAGCGGCGTGGGATCAGGTCCCCATGCAAGCTGGATGGCCAGGTTTGTTATGGGGCGTGCATCCAGAGGCGCCTTACTCATGGCGGCCTGCCACAGGCTTGCCTCGGTGCGCCAGTCCCTGTTGCGAATATAGGTGAAACTGCCAAGGCCGATGATGACCAAAATCACAAAACTTGCGAGAAATGCATACAGGGGACGGTTCTTTGTTCGATAATAATCCACCAAATACTTTAACGCGGCGGCAAGCGGCAGAAAAATAAAAAAAGATGGCAGATAATTACGGTGTTCAAAAATTAGTTCCAAAGGCAGGATGGTTGATTCCACAACATGGTTTACAAAAAAGAATAAAATTGCAAATGCCAGCAAGGGGCTTTTTTTTGCCTGCCATGCGGCAAGGCCCATCAGCAAAAGTACCGTCAGGATCGCAGGCAGCGTTGTCCACGGGGAAAGAAGCGATGTTGAAACCACGATATCATGGGTTATGGAAAGTCTGGTGGGCAGCGGATAAAATATCTGACTGATATAGAATAACAGTACTCTCGGTTCGGTCAGCAGCCGCTCCCAGAGGGTAAAGGGTCTTGTTGAAAACCCGCTGAAAAGAAAGTCCAGAGCACCTGTTAGAAAAACGGCAATACCAAGAAACACAAGAATAAGCCCTGTAACTGCCAGTATGGGAACGGCCCTTCGTGCCGATCTTAATGCAGTCACGTCCGAGATAAAAATAATTTCTATCAATATCAGGCTTATGGGCATCAAGGCGGCGTTTTCCTTTGACATGAGCGCACACACGAAGCTGCAAAAGCATGCCATGTAAAACAGGGCCTGTGTTTTCAGCTGGCCTGCCTGACGACCCTTTAAATAATAATAGATCCCAAGGATATAAAACATGGCTGCCATAGCTGCCATACGCTGAACAATATAAGTGACCGCCTGAATCTGAATCGGATTGACAGCCCATAAAATGGCACTTAGCAAAGAAATGGTATAAGCATCTTCTTTGCTGTATCGCTGTTTCAAACGGGGTGTCTGCAAGAGCAGTCTAACGGCCAGAAACAGCATAAATGCGGTCAGCAGGTGTATAACGAGATTCACCAGATGGTATCCAAAGGTATTTGCCTGGCCAACATACCAGTTGAGGGCCAGGGAAAGACTGGGCAGAGGGCGAAAAAAAGAATCCTTGCCTGCTTTGGCAAAAAAGGTATTCCAAAGGGAAGTCAATGATAAATCGTTTATATGAAGCCGTGTGTTTTCGACAATATTGGGTTTGTCATCGAATTGCCAGGCAGCGTGAAAGGTATTGGAATAGATGGGCAGAATCAACAAAACCAGCAAGACAAAGGCCATCCCGGTCTTTGTCTTATCGGAAAAACACGCCGTTTTGATAGGCATTTTTATCATATCAAATATCGGTATTGTTTTGGATTTAGAATTTCGTGCTTCGGATTTGCGTAACTACCGCCATCGGAATAGCCAAATATCTCTGACAGGGCCATAAAGACCCGTTTTTAATTGACGGAACAAAAAAAAGGGACAGGTTACCCCATCCCCTTTTTTATTATGGTGCTTTTAGGCAGCAATTTCAGGTTGATTGCTATGGTAGCAGGACCTCGGTGAAAACACCAGCGCCATCCCAACCGGCAACTGCGCCCTGATAATCAGCAGGGCATCGACCACTGCCGTCGGTAACCGTAATGGTAATACTCACACTGGCGTCGGCTGAAGTCACTGTAAAGGTATTGGATCCTGATGCGTTATAGCCTACATCAGCAGTGGCTATGGCCGTATGGGTCGGAATTGCAAAATAGTCGGCAATGTCGCCGGCAATACTCTTGGCATCGGATTCTGCCTGACTACAGAAGGCTTTGTTTCTGTAGGCGATAAAATTGGGTATTGCGATGGCTGCCAGAATACCGATGATTGCGATAACGATCATCAGTTCGATCAGGGTAAAACCTTTTTTGTTGCTTCTCATTTTCTGAAACATTGTGTTCCTCCTTTTGGCTGTTGCATGTTGTGTGAAACAAAAACAAGTGTGTCGAATGTGCTGACTGATCTCTTCAATTTATTGTTTCATGTTGAAAGCGATGAAATGCAAGACACATACCATAAGGAAGAAATTAAATCAATAGGAATGTACCCATTTGTTTTAACTAAATAAAAAAAATAATTTTTATTTTATGACGGGAAGCGTTCGATGCCAAAGTCGCTTTTGATGACATGTTTTGGCAGAAAATGACAAAAATTGTCACATCTCAAGGTTAAGTTTGTCCAGCCGGTAGCGGATGGATCGGAACGAAATACCGAGCAATTTTGCGGCGGCCTGCTTGTTGCCCTGAGTGAGATCGAGTGCTTTCTCCAAATAAGCCCGCTCGATTTCTGCCAGGATGGAGTCGACGGAGACCCCGTGCGCAACTTCATCCAGATCAAACCGGCGGTCCTTGACGCCCTCGATCCACCGTTTTTTATAAATCGAAAGTTCGAGACTGTCCGGCAGCAGGATGTTGGTGCTGGTCAAGGCAACACTGCGTTCCAGAAGATTTTCGAGTTCACGAATATTTCCGGGAAAGTCATATTTTTTTAATAGTTCGATGGCGTAGGAAGATATTTTGGTAATTTCTTTGCCCATTTCCTTTGAATATTTATCCAGAAAATATTGCGCCAGGGGCTTGAGGTCACCGGTGCGTTCACGCAGAGGCGGTATTTTAATTTCGATGACGTTGAGCCGGTAAAACAGATCTTCCCGAAATCGTCCGCCAATGATCTCTTTATTCAAATCCTTGTTGGTTGCCGAAATAAAACGGATATCAACGGAAATATCCTGGGTGTCCCCCACACGCTTGAACACCTTTTCTTGTACAGCTCTGAGCAGCTTTACCTGAAAACTGGTGCTCAACTCACCGATTTCGTCCAGAAAAACAGTGCCTTGATCGGCAACTTCAAAAAGTCCCTTCTTGTTGTCACTTGCGCCGGTAAAGGCGCCTTTTTTATGTCCGAAGAACTCGCTCTCCATGAGTGTTTCAGGGATGCTGCCGCAATTGATCACCACAAACGGATTTTCTTTACGATCACTCTGTTCATGGATAGCCTTGGCAATAAGCTCTTTTCCGGTACCGCTTTCTCCGGTGATGAGAATATTGGTCTTGGTTTTCGCCACCTGGCGGATCATGTCATAAATGTGGAGCATTCTGGGGCTGTTGCCCACGATCTTTCCAAAATGGAGCGTTTCATAACGGTCCACATTGATTGCTTTTTTCTCCTGATCCAGGGTTCGCATGTCCAATGCGCTTTTAACGGTATACTTCAACTCTTCATTATCAAAAGGTTTTGGGACATAATCATAGGCACCTTGGTTCATGGCTTCTACGGCATTTTCTGCGGATGAATACGCGGATATCATGATCACAACCGATTCCGGGTTTCTTTGTTTGGCGCGTTTGAGCACCTCTATGCCACTGATGTCTCCGAGCTTGATATCACAGAGAAGCAGGTCGTAAGAAGCCTTTTGGAGCAGAGAAATGGCCTTTTTCCCGCTTTCGGCACACGTAACTTGGTAACCTTCCTTGGTGAGAATGATCTCCAGCAGTTCCAGCATGCTGCGCTCATCGTCGATGACCAGTATGTGGGGCTTGATCACATCCGGCATGGGTAAGTCCTTTCGCTTATTGTCATTTTTTAGGAAGTTTGGTGCACGATCCTGCCATCGACGATGGTTAGGAACGGTCCACCTTTCAGCTTCCAGTTATCAAAGGGCGTATTGCGGCTTTTGGACTGAAATGATTCAGCACGGACCCGGGTCTGTTTGTCCAGGTCTATAACCGTAATGTCCGCAGACGCATTCTCGTTCAATCCACAGGGGATATTCAGTATTTTGGACGGGTTGACAGACATTTTTCTTATTAAATCAACCAGGCTCAGATGCCCCTGCGTAACCAGGGTCAAGCCCAGAGAAAGAGAGGTTTCGAGCCCGATAATCCCGTTGGGGGCTTTTTCGAAGGCCACATTTTTTTCGTCGGGGTGATGCGGTGCGTGGTCTGTGGCAATGGCATCGATGGTGCCGTCCACAAGACCCTCGATAATGGCGGCCCGATCTTGAACGGAGCGCAGGGGCGGGTTCATTTTTGCATTGGTCCCACACGTTTTAACGGCATCGTGGGTGAGTGTGAAATAATGGGGGGCTGTTTCTGCCGTAACGGGTATTCCTGCCTGTTTGGCAGCCCGAATGGCTGTCACGGATTCTCTTGTGCTGACATGGGCGATATGGACCCTCGCCCCTGTGAGATCTGCCAGGGCGATATCCCGTTGGACCATGATGCTTTCAGCGGCGTTGGGGATACCCGGTATCTTGAGATCTTCTGCGATCCTGCCTTCATTCATGGCACCCTTTCCTGCAAGCTCGAGATCCTCGGCATGAGATATCACCGGGAGATCGTATTTCTTTGCAATTTCAAGTGCCTTTCGCATGAGCCGACTGCTGGTGACCGGCATGCCATCATCTGAAAGGGCTACTGCGCCGGCTTTTTTCAATTCATCGAACCGGGTCGTATGGACACCTTTAAGCGCATGACTTATGGCGCCACAGGGATAGACTTTTGTCATGCCTGCTTCACGCGCCTTTTCTATAATATATGTGGTAATCGTAGACGAATCATTGGCAGGATCGGTATTCGGCATGGTGCAAACACCGGTAAATCCGCCATAAACAGCGGCCCTACTGCCGGTCTGGATTGTCTCCTTGTGTTCATGACCGGGTTCTCGAAAATGGACATGCATGTCAATGAAGCCGGGTGACACGATTTTACCGGCAAGGTCAATAATTTTCAGACGGTCCGGCGCATTGGACACATCAGGAAACCGGCCGGTATTTTGTCCGGATGGCATGATAGATTGGATGCGGTCGTTCTGGATCAGAATATCCATTGGGCCGTCCAGGTGATCCGGATCGATGACATGCCCGCCTTTTAAAAGTAAGTCCATAGACCTATCTTAAAATATCAAAGAGTCTATCCCAGCGTACGTATTTCAACAGGGTTTTAGAATTATCCTTGTTCCAGGACCAGTAGATCATGAATGCTTTACCCTTGATGGCTTTTAGATTGACAAATCCCCAGAAGCGGCTGTCTTTGCTGTTATCCCGGTTGTCGCCCATAACGAACAATGAATCAGGGGGAACAATTACCGGCCCGAAGTTGTCTCTTTTGTTGTAGACCTTTGGAATAATATGCGGGTCCGTGTGGATGGCGAATTCACGTTCCACCAGCTTTTCGTTCACATATAACTTTTTGTTTCGGATTTCGATGACGTCCCCCTGAACACCCACAACACGTTTAATAAAATCGAGTTTGGGGTTTTCCGGGTATCGGAACACGATGATATCGTCTTTGTGTGGCTCCTTGATGGGGATAATTGTCTTTTGTAAAAATGGAATCTTGATGCCGTAGATGAATTTGTTGACCAGTATGTGATCGCCGATTTGCAGGGTTTCCTTCATGGAGCCGGAGGGAATTTTAAAGGCCTGGACCACGAATGTTCTGATAAACAGAGCCAGCAGGATGGCAATGGCAATGGCTTCTATGTTTTCACGCAGACCGCTCTTTTTGGCTTCGGGTCTTGTGGGAGGTTTGGGCGTTGATGGATTTTTCAAGTATAACACCTATAGTTATAAAATATCAAATAGTTGAAGTATAATTCTTAAGGTTATATTTGCAAGAACACCGGCCACAACATCATCTAATACAATCCCGGTCCCTCCTTTGAATTTCCGTTCTACATAACGGATGGGAAAGGGCTTGATGATATCGAGCACCCTGAACAACACAAAACCGAGTCCTGCTGTTGTGGCATTGAAAGGGAGACCTGCCAGCGTCACGGCCATGCCGAGAATTTCATCGATGACAATGCCCCCGGGATCTTTTTTCGCCAGAATTTTTTCGGCTTCACCGGCAATCCAGATGACAATGGGAACTGTCAGTGCGATCAGAAAAAAAGAAATCCTCGAATCCATCCTCGATAGCAGCCAGCAGACAGGAAGACCTGCCAGTGTGCCGAATGACCCCGGAGCAAACGGCATCTTGCCAAGCAGGCAACCACTCGAAAGAAACAATATCGTTTGCTTTCGCAATGTCATGGCACGTCTCTATAGTCTGGGTCGGTTTTTGTCAAGGGGATGTTGCGACATACAAGCTTATACACAACTTTCTGGTTTCACCATAAATAGAGCGAAATGGGTGATCCAATGACGATTTGCACTGTTTGAGCCGCTTAGGGCACCTTATATCAGCGCATGTTAATGAACAATCCAATATGAAAATACGGTCATTGGGCAGCCATGCCTGTTTAATCATATGGCCAGCGCTGATGTTAGGAGCCCTTACGGCGAGTTTGCAAAGCGACAGGGGATTATCCATTTTGCGTTCTCTGAATCCCGAAAGTTGAGCTTATAGCCTCAGACTTGGGTCTGGTGTGTGGAAAGTTCTGCCTGCGTGACTTCCTTGTCAATCAATTCATAAACCTTTTTTATTGGGATTTTGTGGGCAAGGGCAATTCTTTTGCATGATTCATATTCCGCTATTAAACGGGTCGTTCCGTCCAAATCGGTTATTTTTTTCATCTGGACATCGCCAAAAGTGCTAGGAACACTGACAAGTTCCCGCATGAGTTTGGCCCGCTGAATCGAATGGAATCGAACACCTGTGGATGTGGTTTCTGAAAGAATTCGTTTGATAACAGCGGCTCTCTTTTCCATTTTGCACAGTACCTGAATCAGCGTACCCGGTCGGTTTTTTTTCATAAAAACAGGAACCCAGTAAACATCCAGGGCACCGTCATCAAAAAGCCGGTCCATGAGATAGCCGAATATTTCCGGGTTCATATCGTCCACACAGGTTTCCACAAGCACCACGCTGTCTTCCATGAGATTTTCAGTGCTCTCTGCAGACAGTGCGTGCATCTGACCGGTCACTACCCGCAGGAGATTGGGATGATTCGGCAGCTTTCGGGATCCCGCTCCATAGCCGATTTTTTCGATAATAATGGGCGGCATATCAATAAAACCCCTGGCAAGGGTTTTTATGATCGCAGCACCCGTAGGGGTTACCAGTTCTGCAGAAACGCCAGCACCATAGACGGGAACGTCTTTGAGTATCTCCATGGTTGCCGGCGCAGGTACGGGCAGCATGCCATGCTGGCAGTCCACAAATCCTTTGCCCAGGGGAATTTTAGAAGAAAAGATGGTGTCGATACCGAGGTATTCCAGGCACAGGGCAGTTCCCACGATGTCTACAATTGAATCGATTGCCCCCACTTCATGGAAATGAACCTTGGCTTTTTCTACACCGTGAATTTTGGACTCGGCATCAGCAATCTGGTCGAAAATAGCCAGACTGGTTTGACATACATTGGACGACAGGGGGCAATTTTCGATTATTTGCTTGATGTCTCCGTAGTGCCGGTGGATAGAGTCTCCTTGCACATGCACCTGAAAATGACGGGCATGGATTCCGTGACGGGATATGTTGTCTGCGGATAGTGAAAAGCTATCCAAAGACAACCCGGACAGCTGTTCTTGAAGCCACTCCAGAGGAACGCCCACATCCAGTAAGGCCCCCACCGTCATATCGCCACTGATTCCTGCAAAACAATCAAAATAGGCCGTTGTCATACCGCGTTTCCTTGGGCGTGCAAGCGGATGATTTCCAGAACGAGCTCGCCTGTTGCCGCCATGTCATCCAGTTTGACAGATTCCTTGATCGTATGCATGTCCATCATTCCGGTGCCGATAACACCGAGGTCGATGCCATGCTGGCAAAAAACATTGGCATCAGCCCCACCGCCAGTGGATTTGCAGACCATGGTTCTGTTCAAATTGCCCGCCGCCTGGCTGGCAAGCGTCACAACATGATGGTTTTCAGGAATATTGGTACGGGTAAATTCTTTTTCAACGGTATATTCCAGGGACGGTAGATTCTTTTCAATGGACTCCTGGCATGCGTCAGAAACAATTTTTTCAAAGGAATCCACCATGGCCTTGGTTACCTGGTTTAGTTTTTCTTCATCATGACTCCGGGCCTCACCTTCCACACGGACGCGTTCGGGTACGATATTGATGGCCAAGCCCCCTTGGATGATGCCAATATTGCAGGTGGTTTCATGATCGATACGGCCAAGCTTCATTTCTGCAATGGCTTTGCCTGCAACCTGGATGGCATTGATTCCGTTTTCGGGTTTGGCGCCAGCGTGGGCGGCTTTACCATGAACCGTGAAGACAAGGTGGTTGGCGGACGGTGCCCGGGTAACGATTCCCTGGGGATCGGTGGCATCCAGAGCAAAACCAAATGTCGACGACAGGAGGTCGAAATTGAGGTGCTTAGCCCCCAGAAGACCGATCTCTTCACTGACGGTGAAAACCACTTCCAGGGGACCATGCGGCAAACTGTTTTCTTTTATAATCCACAACACTTCCAGAATGACGGCCAGAGCGCTCTTGTCATCGGCACCCAGGATGGTATCTCCCTTGCTCGAGAAGACACCGTTTTCAAAAACAGGCTCAACGCCCCTGCCCGGCTCAACCGTGTCCATATGCGCATTCAGGATCATGGGCGGTACACTTACATTGCCTTTAAATTTGGCAACGATGTTTCCGGTTTGGCCCCCGAACTTTTTCCCTGCATCATCCTGGGCAACATCGGCTCCCATGGATGTCAATATCTGACAAAGCACTTCTGAAATGGCTTTTTCCTCTTTGGATACCGAATCGATACGCACCAGACGTGAAAATGTTTGGGCCAGTCTTTCTTTGTCGATCATGTGCCCTCCCCTGTGTATAAAATTATGACACGGATTTAAGTTGACAAAATAGAGAATGTCTATATTATAAGCGCGTTCTCGTCATATGGAAGTGCGCAGCTTACTGGTGAGGCTCCCGGACTTCAAATCCGGTGTGGGGCGCTAAAACCGTCCCGGGTGGGTTCGATTCCCATGCACTTCCGCCAATTTACTTAGTAGATTCAAATAGTTAATAATCAAAGCCCTCCGTCCAACTGCCGCCGAAGTTACTCCAATTTTACCCGTAACACAATATAAAAATTACTTATTATTCAACTTTCGGGATTGGGTGAACGCGAAATGAATAATCCCCTGCGGGTTCTGTCGTTCGGTAGTGCTCTGTATGCTACGAGGTTCTTCAATTATTCAGGTGCCAATTTGCACACCATTTTGTATTTGGTTTTTCAGCGGGCTCAAATGGGACTATAGTACGAAATCTGTGAGCAATTCCATAAAACCATTTTGCAGGAATTTTATCAAGTGACCTTCAGAAAGAAAAGTTACCGTGATATCGAGGCGCTGCAAGTTGATCTGGATCAGTGCTTGATAAATACAATTATGAACAAATATATCAAGCTAAGATGTGTTGTGAACAAGCTCCCATGGAAACACTTGAAGATAGAAATAATATATGTCAAAAAAGGTTGACACCTGATCTTGAACTGGCAGACACCGCCAAAAAATCAGTAACTGTCAGATCAAACCTGAATAGCTACACCCAAAGGGATCTACGATGTGCCGGCCGTGCAAATTTCTAAAAAAGCCGAAAGGGTCGCAATATTTGGAAGTACACCCAAAAGATAACAAGCAAAGCACTACAATTTCTTCTAAACGACATGGAATGACGTTTAGCATCCTGTGTTTATTGATTTTTATTATTTATGGCAATACGTTTGACGCTGCAGTTTTCTCTTCGCCCTGCTGTCAAAAGAAAATTCGTTGACACTCCCCCTGGCGTTAGTGCTTATGGAGTTCCTTTTTTTTCAAGACCTTTCGAACCCCAGGGTCCGTAAACGGTTTTATCTAACCGGAATCATACTCGGAGTAGCGATTATCGCGTTGGGAGTTGTTGTTTTAATTTTGATGAGTAGGGTAACCTTTGTCGATTTGAGTCAGTTTTATGCCAAACGTTTTTTTACACCCGGCGAACGACTGCTGACACAGGCTCGGGTCGTTGTTTTATATCTCGGTCTGCTTTTCTATCCCATGCCCCATCTTCTTTCGATCGAGCACGATATAATGATTTCAAAGAGCTTGATCGTGCCTTGGACAACTTTGACGAGCGTCATTATCATCTGCCTTTTGATTGGGATCAGTGCTATCCTGGCAAAAAAAAGACCGTTGGTGGCCTTCGGACTTCTTTTCTTTTTTCTCGGCCATACTATCGAGTCAACTGTTCTTCCCCTTGAACTGATCTTCGAACACCGTAATTATTTACCGTCCGCATTTTTATTTCTTCCGGTTGCAGCCGGTTTAAAATCTGCGCTCGATTATTATAAAAAATCTAACCCATCAATGTATATTATCTTGGGGATTTTTACTTGTTTGTGGATCATTGGGATAGGAAGCGCTACGCATATAAGAAATAACGTATGGCAAACGGAAAAGACATTGTGGGACGATGCGCTGCGAAAAGCGCCCGGTTCTAGCCGCGTACATCACAACCAGGGCAGCCTTTATCAACAACGCGGAGAATTTGACAAAGCGCTACAGTATTATGGCCAAGCCCTTACGCGTAGATCCCATCTCCGCACAGATTCGGCTATGACCCTGCATGCTATTGCCAGTGTCCACTTTACGAGGGGTGCGTATCTTGAAGCAGCCCAAAGCTATCGAGAAATAATAAAAATTAAACCGAATGATACAAAAGCCCCTCTAGGGTTGGTCACGGTATTGATAAAATTGGGAAGATTTGATGATGCTCTCACTCATCTCAGCAAGTTTCGTGGTCAAGATCCACAAAATGCCGAATTCAACAACCTGAGCGGGTTTATATATTTAAAACAAATGATGCCGGACAAAGCCATACCGTACTTTAAGCAGAGCCTTAAATTAAACCCGAATGGGTATGATGCCAAATTAAATTTAGGAGTAGCGCTAGGGCTGTTAGGCAAAAATGATAAATCCAAGTGGTATCTGCAACAGGCGTATTCTCAACGCCCACGGGACCCTGTTATCCTGCTATGCCTAATTCAGAACGGCATTGAAGCTGATCGGATGCACGATGCTGATAGGGACTTGAAGCGCTTATTAAAGGCAGTAACAGCTGATCAACTCGTAGAAAAGCTGCGAAATTTTAAAGAGGACAAGCGTGTCATGCCACTAGATTATGAATCCCTTATCTTTCTTATCTCTCAAAAAATCGATTCCCCCTAACCCGTAAGGCATCGCGACGTTTTCCTGTCATGCTGACATCCATTGTTTTTATCAATGCGCTTCAGCATGTTGATACAATTTAATGGTGGATGTAATCTGTCATGCCCTTTGATTAGGTATAATCACCCTTCCTATTTCTTAGATACCTCTTGGGTGTCAATAATCCGGCCTTAACATCTGTTATTTTATGTATTAAAATCGTGATCTAAATTGCGGCATGAAATTTGCTCCTGCATGTCTTTAACCCTTGACTTGTCAGTCTGAACGAACAATACAGTTTATCATATCGCCGTCAGATGGGAAGGTATTCATGAAACAATTTTCAAGCATAATCATTTGGTCGGCGGTTTTTGCCTTGATCATGGTGTCTTCTGTTGCCGCGAGATATATATCCGCGCCAGCAGAATCCATCGTAGAAAATATCATTAGAACAATGGAGCCATCAAAAGAATTTATGTATTTGGCCTTTGCAGGTCTGGTTTCCTGTCTGATTGGTACGTTGATTCGACCACGTAACAAATAGAAAGATGAAATGAAGATTTACAGAGAGAATCTTTATCGAGGAATGCTCGGGTCAAAATTTTTCAGCGGCATTGCTTATATATTTACCCACCAGTATGGCAATCAGAATCGTCATGTAAAACTGTCCGATAACGGCTATGCCCATGGTAACGGATTTCGCCAAAGATGATACCGGTGTGATATCTCCATATCCCAAGGTTGTCAGGGAAACAAAGCTGAAGTATAGATAATCATGAAAGCCCTTGGCAACTCCCCCGGCAAAATTAATCGCCCTTGAATCCAGATGATCGATATGCTTGTTCACTGTTTCCGCAATGGCCAGACACAACGCGCCCAGTATTCCTAAAAGCAGATACCCGTTGATTGCATTGATGATGATGGTGGCATTGACCTTTGCGCTTCTGGCCACATGTCTGACCATAAATACAACAATAAACAGGTTGAAGAAAAAAAATGAGAAGGAAAAGATTAAGAGCACCTTATCACTGGCGATAAAGTAAGCCAACCAGTTTAAACATATGGTCAATGAGCCCGAAACGATCAGAATATTTTGAGCCCTTTTAACAAAGTCCAGAGAAAAAGTGCCGAAAAATATGATTGCCGTAAAAAGAATGCTTTTAACCAAAAGGTCATTGGTCGACAATGCGGGCAAGAAAAGAATCAGGATGATCAGGCAACATAAGAGGCCGATATTATTTCTGCTAAGATGCTTATTTTTCATGTAATTGTCTATATTAGCTGTAAAGGTGTCAAGGGTTTTCGATAGGTTTTATCCCGCAGTCGCAATCGTATCATTTCTTTTGTCAGGGATTACCATTCCGGTGCCCGCCAGCGTAGTCGGTCTTTTTCATCCGGTGGTATATCCTGATTTGTAGGTGTCAGAAGATTCCCCCAGTCTGTCCGTTCCTGCATGGTTTTTAGGGTCTCCTCGGGCACAAAATCTTTTCCTTCCCGAATCTGCCACCCGCCGCCAAGGGCTTTGTACAGGGCAATAAAATTCTGGGCAAGCGATCCCTCGACCTCGGTTAAACGATTTTGCGCTTGACTCTGAGATCGTTGGGTATCCAGTACCCGCTGATAGTCCACCATTCCTTCCTGGTACTGGATCATGGAAAGTTCCACCGAGCGTGTGGCGGCTTTCACGCTTTCGGTCAGGAAGCCCACCTCATCCTGGGTCCGTAGATAGGCCACCATGGCATCTTCCACTTCCTGGGCTGCTTTGAGCACGGTATCCTGGTAATTGACCACCAACTGCTGAAATCGGGCATCCTGAACACGCACCCGGTTTTTGACGCGACCATAATTAAAAATATTCCAGGAAATAGCAGGCCCGCCCATAAAATAGATGCTGTCGGAAGCCCATAAATCGCTGAATGAACTGCCACCGGGATACCCTGCCGAGGTAACATCCGCGTTACTTGACTGCAGGCCGATGGAGCCGAAAAGCGTGAAGTGTGGGTAAAGGTCTGCCTTTGCAACACCGATGAGGGCGCTCTGGGAGGCAAGCTGTCGCTCTGCAAGACGGATATCCGGGCGCCGACGCAGCAGCTCGGATGGAATCCCCACTTTTGCCTCGGCAGGTGTTGTGGGAATGGGTTTTGACGAGGTAAGTATCGTCTCGAGTTCCCCGGGGAGCATTCCCAGCAAAATAGCCAATCCGTTCCGGCCTTGGCGAAGTCCTATCTGTATCCGGGGAATCGTGGCTTTGGTGTCCTGCAACAGGGTCTGGGCCTGTTGAACATCCAGTTCGGTGATGTCACCTTCTTTGAAACGTGTTTCAACGATTTTAAGAGATTGTTCCTGGATCTTTACGTTCTCTCTGGCAATCATCAGAAGCGTCTCTTGTGTACGAATGAAGACATACGTACGGGCAACTTCAGCGGTAAGCGTGACCAGGATGTCATCATAGCTGGCAATGGATGTTTCAAGTTGTCCCACGTTTGACTCGACGGCGCGACGGAATTTGCCCCAGAAGTCCAGTTCCCATGCAGCATCAAAACCCAGATCCAGACTTCCATAGTTAAAATCTGCCCCGGGCTGGGTGTTGGCTACGTTTTCGCTGGCGCTTGTATAGGTGGCACTTCCTCCGGCAGATTGTTTTTGGGGATAGAGGTCACCGATGGCAATGCCCAACTGGGCGCGGGCTTCCAGGATTCTGATGCCGGCGATTCTCAGCGAAAGGTTTTGCTGAGAAGCCATCTCAACCAGTTTATTGAGATCCGAGTCATTAAATACCGTCCACCACTGGCCAAAATCCGCCGGCTCACTCATGATGAGAGGGTCGTCTTTCTCAAGCCATTTCTGGGGTTGCGGTGCTTCGGGTTTGACATAATCCGGTCCCACGGCGCATCCGCTAAGCAGCAGCGTAAAACCGATAACCAATCCATAGATGAGACAGCGCGTTTTCATTTTATCGTCTGTTCCTTTAGGTTGATAATTATGGTTCTTCATCCAATTAGCTGGTGATCTACTTCATCTCACTCGAATCCTGGACCCCTGGAATCCTTGAATCCTTAATTGGGATCAATTCTTTTGGAGATGATCCCAATTCTATACTAAGCCCCAACCTGTTCTTTGGGTGGTTTAATACGGAAAAACAGAGAGTAAAGCGCCGGAACGTAGTTAAGGGTAAATAGACTGCCGATACCAAGACCGAAAAACATGACACATGCCATATTATAAAAAAGTGCATCATGATAAATAATTAACGGTGTGAATCCAAGCATGGTGGTTGAAACCGAAAGCAGTATGGGTCTGAAACGACTGACGGCTGAATTGACAACCGCATCATAGGGTGTTTGCCCCTCCCGCTTGTTTTCCTCGATTTTATCGATCATGACAATGCCGTTGTTCACAATGGACCCGGCCAGAGCCAGGAGTCCGAGAATGGCCATAAAACCAAAATCCGCCCCCATCACAAACAGACCCACCACGGCACCCACCAGTACCAGAGGAATGGTCAGCATGATAATGGCGGCAGTCCGGATGGAATTGAACTGCCATACCAGCAGAATGACGATGGCGGCAAAACAGGGAAACAATGGTTTTGACAGTTTCTTCATTGCTTTGGCGGAGTTTTCCAGTTCACCGCCCATTTCCCAATGGTGATTTTGGGGGAAATCCAGTTGATCGAGGGTGGGTTTGATCTGCTCAAAGAGTTCCACGGCTTTCAATACCTGGTGTTTGGCGCTGACTTTTATGGTGCGTTCCTGGTTGTAGCGAACAATGCGGTTAAGATCTCCCCTTTGGTATACATTAGCGACCTGATTGACGGGTACAATGCTTTTTTGGGATTGTGAATAAATGTTAATTGTCGACAGGCTGGACGTTGTCTTCCGCTCTGTCTCGATGCCGCGTCCTACAATAGGAATATCCACATTGCCCTGGTGAAAATCGGTTATGGTGTTACCGTCGACAAAGGCACTCAGAGAGTCGGCCACATCCTGGGAAGATGAACCGGAACGGCTGGCACGGTATTGATCCACCTCGATCTTGGCGGAAAGAACACGGTTATTCCAATCGTCCTTGATATCCAGGGTGCCGGGGATTTTCCTTAAACCTGCCTTTAATTGTTCGGCCTGCTCCTTCAATATATCGATGTTGGGACCACTGAGCCGGATCTCCAGTATTCCGGGTTCGGAAGACCCCAGGTACATGGGTTTGACCCTTCCGCGGGCATCGGGGAAATGATCCAGCAGATGCTGCCGTGTACGCTTGATCAGTTCTTCCACCTGATCCCCGGTTTGTGTGTTTACGATAACAAAGGCATTGTTCGGGTCAGGGTCTGTGGGTGACAGTGAAAGAAAAAAACGGGGCCCGCCATTGCCCACATAGGCGATTGACCCGGTGATCTCCGGGTTCTCATTTTTATCTTTCAACCAGGCGCAAAAATCTTGAACACTCCTGTCGGTTGCCTCGATATGGGTCCCGGCCGGGAAATCGAGGTAGACCGTGTACTGATTTCTGTCACCATTGGGAAACAGGATGCGGGGTACTTTTGTAAACCCGTAGACTGAAAATGCAAAGGCAACACCCACAAAACCCAGCACAAGCAATCGGTTGCGCAGACCAAATACCAGAATTTTTCGATAGATCTGATAGAATTTTCCCTGGTAAGGATCATTTGATTCCTTTTTGTCAGTGTTGGAAGCTGCAGGTTTGACCTTCATGAACCAGTAACAAAAACTGGTGGAAGAGAACATGGAGAGGAACCATGAGCCCAGGAGCAGAATAATCATGACCTGACCCAAGGATTTGGTATAATCCCCGGTACTGCCAATTTGAAGAATAATCGGTCCAAAAGCAAAAACGGTTGTGAGGGTGCTGGTCAAAAGCGGGACGGAAAGGGACCGGCCCGATTTCAGGACCGCCTCTCTGCGGTCCATGCCGCTTTCCAGATTCACCTTGATATCATCGGACACCACGATGGCATTGTCCACAAACATGCCCAGGGCAATAATCATCGTAGCCAGTGAAATGCGCTGCATTTCTATATTGAAGACCCCCATCATCATCACCCCGAAGAGCATGACAAAGGGAATGAATGATCCAACGATCAAGCCGGTTCTAAGCCCCAGCAAAAGCATGACAACCGCAACGACAATGGCCACACTCTGAAGGACATTGCTCACCATTCCGTTGACGGATTTGGAGATGAGGTCAGGCTGAAAAGTCGCAAAATCGAGCTTGTAACCCAAAGGAAGGGATTGTTCGATTTCATTGACTTTACTCTTCAAGCGTTCCCCGAATGCCACCGCATCCACGCCTTTGAACAGAAATACGCTCAGGACGATGGCTGGCTGGCCATTGTAATAAGCGGGGTTCTGGATAGGTTCTACATAGGCTT
Source organism: uncultured delta proteobacterium (assembly GCA_963842925.1). GTDB lineage: Bacteria > Desulfobacterota > Desulfobacteria > Desulfobacterales > B30-G6 > B30-G6. The sequence continues at coordinate 109,639 of CAWJIL010000008.1, read as the reverse complement.
TTCGGATGCTGGCAATATCACGCAGGGGGATAGTGGCCTCGGTTCCGGCAATGGGTATCAGCGAATCACCGATCTCCTCGATGGTTTGGAAACTGCCCAATGTCTCCAGGATGATTTCTACACCGTTGATATCGACCCGGCCGGACGGCCGGATGGCGTTTTGCTGTCTCAAGGTATTGCCGATAACCCCTGGATTAATGCCGAGTTGTGCCATTTTGGCGTTTGAATACTCAATATAAATGCGCTCTTCCTGAACACCGGTGAGATCGATTTTCTGGATCCCCTTCATCAGGTTGATGCGCTCCCGGATTTCACGGGCGGTTTCACGCATTTCCGCCATGGAAAACCCATCGCTCCAGAGGGCGATGGTGGCCATGGATGTGTCACCGACGGTGTCGTTCACCATGGGTCCGATGGTGCCTTTTGGTAACGTGGGCGCCAGATCGCTCATGCGATTGCGCAATAGCTTCCAGACCGCGGGCAGATCTTCTGCGGGCACTTCGTCGGCAATGGTCACATGCATGAGACATTCACCGACTTTAGAGACGGAGTCTTTGATATCATCCACCTCACCCATGGATCTGAGTTTTTCTTCGATGGGACGTGTAATCAGCCTCTCGATCTTCTCCACAGACATACCGGGGTTTTTTGCCGCAACCAGTGCTTCGCGAATGGTGATGCGCGGATCTTCGAGTTTTGGAATTTTCCCAAACAGGATAATACCGCCAAAGAATATCACCAACATCATTACGACAACGGTTCGCGAGTTATTGAGTGCAAAATCGGTTATGCTTTTCATTTTCTACTCCGAATTGATGATTCTCCCCAGCAGGCTGCGAGGAATCTTTGACCGTAAGGGATTCTGTCTAATTCAGGCGCGCTCGCTGTTGATGTTTAAAACCTGATGCAATCTTTTAAAAAAAAATTGGCGATATAAACACCGTTAATCATCCAAAAGTTTTACCTTCATGCCATCGGCCAGGAAACTTACGCCGGCAATTGCGATGATCTCTCCGGCAGAGAGACCTTCAGATACGACCATCAAGTTTTTTTGCGCAGCAAGGGTTTTGATGGGCGTCTTTCGGACGGTGGTGGTTTGCGGGTCATACACAAACGCATATCCTTGACCAATTTCCTTGGCGGGCAAGATGGCCTGAATCGGGACCAGGTAACCGGCAGCCTGTTCGTCCTCTTTCATGGCCAGGGACACTTCAGCGGTCATGCCTGGACTTAAATCTTTCAGCGAATCCGTCAGGCTTACCTTGACCGGGAAAGCGTTGGATTTTACAGCGGCAGATCCGATATATGAGATACGTCCTTTTACAGAGCGACCGGGCATTGTGGGAAACTGGACAGTTGTCTTTGTACCGATACGTATGCGATTGATGGTGGTTTCCGGAATTGCCAGTTCCACCTCCAGTGCACCTTTGGCATCGATGACAAACACTCTTTGCCCCGTCTTTATTTCCTCGTTTGGTTCCACGGAACGCCAGGCGATAGAGCCATCGTACGGTGCAACAAGGGTGGTTTTGCTGAGATTACGTTTGGCATAATTTAGCTTTGCCACCTGAACATTCACCTGGCTCAGGGCGGTCTCGAGATTATATTTGGTTTTGTCCAGTCTGCTTTTGGAACCCGCGCCCTGTTCAAAAACCCGCATCTGTCGATTATACGCTTCTTTGTCATTTTCAACCCTGGATTTGGCCGCTTCCAGTTCAGCCTGGGCGGCATCCACGTCCAAGAGGTAGGGTTCTTTGTCAAGAACGGCCAATACCTGCCCTTTGCGGACACGATCGCCGATATCCACATGCACCGTCTCGATATTTCCGCCCACCTCAAAACTCAGATTGGAAGAATCGGTTGCCTTGACGATGCCGGAAAATTTACGGATTTGTTTGGTGGCCATTTCGGAAACGGTGATGGTTTTCAGGCTTCGGATCTGTTCAATGATCACAACTTCTTCTTTGCATGCCGTTAGCACACACCCTATAATGGCCAAGAATAAAATCTTTATAAAAAACCTGCTGAAATACGCGTTCTTAACCATGCCTCTCTCCTTTATTTTATACTGTGTCCCATAAACACAAAAACTTGTATTCGATCAATTTCAAGGATACCGCTTGACTTACTACCTTGGCCCGGCACCATGGCGCGTTTGTATCATCAACGCCAGGGGATTATTTATTTCTTTTTCCCTGAACCCAGAAAGTTAAATTACTAAACTTTATTTGTTTCATAAACTAATCTTTTCTTCAAGATGTTTTGTATTGAAACCGAAGGCGATTAAAGGCTGATAGTTATCTGTACGCTTGGTGGTATACCGCGACAGTTCTCTTTTAAGGATTTTTGAATTGAACTTCAACCCATTGCGAACGCTTTAAGGTTTCAGGCGCCGGGACATCTGGATCCGAATGGACAACCCACATCCCCAGTGCTTCAACCCGTTGGGACGAAACACCTTTGCCCACCAGATATCCTTTTACGATATTGGCCGTGAATTCGGACATTTTTTTATTGTAGCGGTAGCTTCCCTGACCTTTTGAATACCCTTTGATGACGATTTCGAGATGGGGGTGGTTGTGTAAAACCAGGCTGAGATTGTCGAGGGTATCGATACCATCCGTATTGAGTTCGCTGTTGTTGTCGAATTCTATGCGGATAACCATATTCGGGTCCGGCATGTGAAAGGGCTGGATACTGTCCTTTGGGTCGGCTTGGGCAGCCAGATGTTTTTCAGGTGCTGGGGTCTCCGATGCTTTTTTCCGGGTGGCTTTGATTGATTGGGTCTGTTCCGGGTTATTTGTCCGTTCTTTGGATTCAAGCTGCGTATCATCCGTTAAAAGAGCGCCTGGTTTGGCAGCTTCCGGCCTTGGCGTTCCCAAAAAAGGGAAATATTGTGGGTAATAATAATAAATAGCAACGGCAACCCACGTTGCTACCAGCAAGGCTAAAATCGTGTACAAAACCTTTTCAATGAGGGGGCCCCGGGATTGGAAGGAAGATGTCTTCTGCCCGGTGGCCGGGGGTGTTATATCCTGGCTCTTTTCTATCTTTGGCCGGCTTTTCTGGCTCTGAAGTTTCAGGTCTTCGGCACACTCCTTGATGATTTTTGGGCCAATTTTTTTGGACTCGTTGATAAAACCTGTTACCAGCGCTCGGTCACAGATAATGTTGGTAAGCCGTGGGTAACCTTTGGAAAATTGGAAAACTTCCCGTACGGCGGCGGCATTGAAAAGTGATTTGGTGGCACCGGCTACTTTCAGACGGTGATGAATGTATTGGCCTGTCTCCTTGGCGGACAGGGGATTTAAATTATAATTGACCGATATTCGTTGACGGAGGGCACTGTTCTGGGGTTCCAGGATTATGCTGTTGAGTTCGATCTGTCCGACAAAAAAAATGTTGATCAGTTTGCTGGACTTCTTTTCGATATTGGAGAGCAGGCGGATTTCTTCCAGCAATTCCTGGCTGAGCCGCTGAGATTCATCGATAATCAACAGCACTTTTTTTCGTTCCTCATGGGCACGATTCAAAAAAATGGTGAAATTATAAATAAACTCTCCTTTGCTTGAAAAGGCCTGTTCAAGCTGAAATGCCTTGCCGATGTAAAAGAAAAAATCGTCTTTTTCTATGCCTGGATCCAGCAGTGTCGCAACGATTATTTCCTCTCCGAGCGTGTTCACCAGTGCATTGATCAGTGTTGTCTTCCCCGTACCCGCGTCTCCGGTGAGCAGAAGAAAGCCCTTGTTGTCCATCAGTGCGTATCGTAGAACCGCCAGGGCTTCCTTGTGTTTATCGCCAAGCCAGAGGAAGTTCGGATCCGTGCTGATCTGAAATGGTTTTCGGTCAAGCTGATAGAAAGATAGATACATTTAGAGTTGGTCCAAAAAATTCAGGTCTTTCGCTTGTGTGTGTTTGGTGCCGATGGAAACAATTTCCAGTTTCTGTTCCTGTGTGTTCCGATAGTACAATCGACCCTTGTAGGAAAACAATACCTCAAATACAGTTTCCCTGTTTTTTTTGCCAAAAACTTTCCGCTTGATGGGCACCTGCTTGGGGTCGTCATGCAGTTGGAGCATTATTTCTTCCGCTTTCAATTGTAACTCCGGTGTCAGTGAAATAAAACCGCTGACAGCCCGGTCATGCACAAGCAGGGTTTTGTAGAGGGTCTTAAAACGCTTTTGAATGGCTTCAGAAGTCTTTATTTTTTGTCTGTTGGGTTTGAGGGCTCCTTTTTCAAATTGTGATATTTTCTCCTTGAGGGCATTGATTTCTTGTTCCTGTGCTTCTTGAAGGAAAAGATTTTCTTGCATGCTTTTTTCTAAGCTAACAATTTCATCGATCATTTCATCTTCGGTTCTGCTGGCTTTTTCTTTTTCAGAGTCGTATGTCTGCTTGGTTTTTTGCAGCTCTTCTGAAAGATACTTTCTTTGCTCGTTCAGCTTTTTGAGCCGGGCTTGCTGGGCCTGTTCCATCTTTGAAAGACGCTGGATTTCATCACGGACATGGCTGGTTTCCATCGCAGCCATGCGGGATCCCTTTCTGTAATAAAAAGAAAAAACCATGATCGGCAGGAGGACAAACACTGCCAATAAGGCATAGGAGATAAACTTATTGCGTGCGACCTGGACATCCACAAGCACGGTGAATCCCTCATTCAAGGCAGCGTAATTCTCTTTGGCAACCCATAGGGACGGGATGGGTGTGCTGGGTGTCTCTTCCTGGCTGAATGCGTCTGGGTATACAATGGTGTTGGCAGGTGTGGTGACGGTTACGGAGGCTTTGACCCCCCAGGAAAGCAGTGCTTTGGATTGTAGATAGTTGTCGATATTCTTGGTGATGGCTTGGGTTATGGTGAGACTGCCTTCAAACAACGGACGGGTGTCTCCAATATAGATTTCTTCAATTTCCTCGCTATAAAGGGATTGGAGTTTTATTTCAAGCACCTGGACAGCCGTGACATACAATACCGGTGGCATGAGAATGCACAGGATTAAAATCTTGAATGGAAAATACTTCATGAAAGAATAGCCTACAAACGATTTTATAATTTGGACAAAACCGACCTGGCTTCATTGGCGCCATCAAAGTCCGTATCAAGTGATATGGCTTTCTGGAGCTGCTTTTTGGCTCGTATCTTGTCACCCTTTTGATAGTAGGCCATGCCAAGGTGATAGTTGACGGTCGGGTTGTCGGGCAATTTTTCCAGGCTGTCTTCAAATTCACTGATAGCGCTGTCATAGAGACTTTTCTTGTAGTAGATCCATCCCAGTGTATCCATGACACCCGGATCTTCCGGGAGTTGTTCTTTGGCTTTTTGGGCGTAGCCCAGGGCTTCATCGATATTTTTGTCCTGGATCGTTAAAACATAGGCAAGATTGTTGGCTGCCGGCGCAAAATCTGGCTTGATCTCAAGGGCGGCACGATAATGTTTTTCAGACAGATCAAAGCGTTTCTTGAGATCATAGATCGTACCGAGCATCATGTTGGCACTGGTCTGCTGCGGGTTTTTTTCAATAATGGACTCATACTGGGCAATGGCCTTGTCCGGGTTGTTCCCTGAAAGGTATAATCGTGCCAGCGCATAGTAGGATCTAAGGTAATCCGGATTGGCTTCAAGCGCCATTTCAAAGGCCGATTCTGCTTTGTCAGGCATGTTCTGGGAAAGATAGAGCCCGCCTTTCAAATTATAAATGACGGCGAGTACAGCCGGTACATCACCGATGATCTCGATCTGTTGGTCGCATTTTTTTAACGCTGTTTTGAATTCTTTCTTTTCCGTGTGAAGAAGAATGACATTGGTGAACACATCCATGAGCTTTGGATTGATGGACAATGCTTTTTCAAAACTGGCCAGCGCCGGTTTGTATTGTTTGCTCAAGCGTTGCAACAAGCCCATGCGAAAATACCCGGTAGGGTTCTGGGGGTCCATGGTGATGAGTTTCTGAAAATTATCTTTGGCAGCATCCATGTTTTTTTGAAACATGTTTGTGTTTCCAAGCACCAGTGTTGCCTGGTAATTGTCCGGTGATATCTCAAGAATTTCAAGACTCTCTTTTTTGGCAAGTTCGAAATCACGCTGTTGCAAGTAAATTTCTGCCAAGAGAAGTTTGGCCTTTAGAAAACGCGGATTGGTCTCGATGGCTTTTGCCAAGGAGGATTTTGCCATACTGCTGTCACCTTTACCGAGATAGGAAAGCCCCAGAAAGTAGTGCGCTCTGGATGACTTGGGCTCTTCTTTCACCAGTTGGTTCAAGATATCGATGGCAATGTCAAACTGCCTTTTTTGTACCAGCATCTCCCCCTTCAGCAATCGCGCTGGAAAATAATTCGGACGTTCCTGGAGTATGCCGTCGATGGTCGACTCGGCTTGATCCAGGTTTTTATTCTTGAGATAAAACCTGGCAATGGTGCTCTTGACACGAATGTCGTCTGGTTGACGATCCAGGGCATTTTTATATAGGGCCAGGGCCTTTTCGTTATTACCCGTCATCTCATAAAACCCAGCAGCAACCATGTAGGATCGAATGTTGTCCGGATCCTTTTCCATTGCGGCTGCATACGAAGCCTCGGCTTTTGGGTTCATTTTTCGCTGTGCAAAATAATTTCCCTGGTAGATCAAAAGCTCGGCATTATCAGGATTTGTTTTTATGGATTCCTCCAGAACTGCTTCCGCTTTTTTAAATTCGTTTTTACTCTGGTAGAAATTAAAAAGAATGAGACGCGGTTTGATGTCCTGGGGATCAATGGTCGTGGCCTTGACAAGGTATTCTTCCGCCATGTCGAGTTGTCCCTTTGCGGCGAATATTCGGGAAAGACCCATGTATGCACGTGTCTGTTTCGGGTCGAGCTGAATGATTTTACGGAACACACTCTCGGCTTCATCCAGTTTTTTATCCAGATCAAGAAGTCCTGCCCTTAAAAAGAGGGCATCGATATTGTCCGGGTCTCTTGTGAGAATTTTATCCAGGAGTTCTTTGGATTTCTCGGTCTGTTTACCCAACATATAGAACGTAGCCATTTTCAACTGGGCGTCTGTGTTGGTTTCATCCAGTTGGACTACACGGGAGTAGGTCCTGAAAGCACCCTGGGAATTTCCCAGTTTCAGGTAGGTTTCACCAAGCTTGACATGGGCGGCCACATATTCCGGGTCAATCTGGACAGCATTCTTGAATTCAAGTTCGGCACTTTTGTAACTGCCTTCTTCAAAATAGGCATTCCCTTTTTCAAAATGAGACAGTTTTTTATCTTCATCGGATGAACACCCCCAGATGATCGGGAGCATCAAAACAATGGTCAATCCTAAATAATGTATCCACTTCATTTTAGCCTCCGGACAGTTAAAGGATATGTTTACAAAGAAAGCGAGCGGTCATTTTAGCATGAAATCGGGGTGGAGTCAAAATCTGATGTTAAAATGAGCCTGGTTTACAGAGTTGTTACCCATAAAACAGCTTAATGGTTTCTACGACATATTCAAGCTGTGCGTCTGAAAGCTCAGGGTATATGGGAATGGCCAAAGAGTTTCGGGCTGCCTTTTCGGCAACAATAAAATCCCCGGGTTGATAGCCAAGATAGGCAAAGCATTCCTGAAGATGCAGGGGTACTTTCATTAAATCAGGTTCCTGTTAATGGGTTATGATAAGCAATAAGTCTTTTTTGCCAGCGTTTTGGATTGTTATTTCACCCTGCACGTTCAGAGAAAGGGAATTTCCTGATAGAAGCGTGTGTGGATTCCCGGCGTGGGATATTTGGGCGTCACCCGAGAGCAGGCAGATATGCCAGCGCCCAGGACGATGTGGGACCTTTTCATAGGCGGCATCCGGTTTGATCAAGAGCTTGGCAACAAGGAGTTGGTCGGTTTTTTCCAGATATTGAATGGATCCCCAGGCATGGGTTTCCAGGAGATGAACCTGATATTCACGCCGTTTTTGTTGTTTCAATATGCTTACGATATCTTTGACATTCCTGCTTGTCTCCAGGCGGGAAACAAACACAGCATCGGGTGTTTCAACAATGGCTGTATCAGAAATATCATTGGCGGCAACCAGACGGTTTTTGGCGATGATGAGACTGTTTTTGGTGTTATACGAGATGACATCACCGGTAATAACGTTGGCGTCATCATCTTTGGGCATGTAGTCATACAGGGAACTCCACGTCCCAATGTCGCTCCATCCAAAATCAGAAGGCAGGACCACACCCTTGGATGTCTTTTCCATAATGGCAATATCAAAGGATATGCTCGGAAGATCTTGATATGCCGCTACCGCAATCGGCTCGCCTTTGGCGACAATAGCCGTCATTTTTTTCAGCAACTCAGGTTCAAATCTCTTGAATTCGTTTAAAATAGCGGACGCCATAAAGGCAAACATGCCACTATTCCAGAAAAAGCCGCCAGCTTTAATATACGATCTAGCCGTTTCCATATCCGGCTTTTCAACAAATCTATCAATGGCAAGTCCGCCTCCGGGAACCGGTTTCCGAGCTTCGATGTACCCATATCCGGTTTCCGGATAATCGGGCTGAATACCAAAGGTGACTAAATATCCTTTTTGCGCCAGATGGATTGCCTTGTGAATTCTTTCATGAAAGCGGGTGACATCCCCAATGACATGGTCTGCAGGCAGAATAAAAAAAAGAGCATCCCGGTCAGATGTCTGATCAAGAATTTTCAAGACTGCCAGGAGAATAGCGGGTCCGGTGTTACGGCCCACGGGTTCGCCGAAAATTGTCTTTTCTGTTGTCAACCCAATGGCTGAAAGATGCTCCGAAGATTCCTCACAATGTGTTTTTCCACAAACGACCCGAACATTGTCGAGGCAAAGCGCAGGGTGAAGCCGTTGGATGGTTTCTTGGAGAAAGGATCTCCCCCCCCCTATTTCAGCAAGCTGCTTTGGCGCCTGATCCCGGGAGACCGGCCAAAGACGTGTTCCTGAACCACCGGCTAGTAGTACCGGAAAGATGGTCAAATTGTCGGATGTCATTTTTTTTGTTTCCATTGTTCACGCTGACTGTTTCTCTCTTTGTGAACTCCTGCTTTGCTGCAGACACTCTCGTAAGCCTGATATCCCAGACAGGCATTGACCTCTTTTCTCAAGGATGATCGTGGTTGCAGTTGCTGATACTCCGGCAGCGCAAGCACTGCTTCCGTCATTTCCGGGTCCTGTATATGGATATAAGCTTGGCAGGCACCGGGATGATTTTTGAAAACACCATGCAGGGTTTCAAGTTGCTCCCTATTTGTGGTGGTGATGTCCAATTTTATGTGAATGCTCACGGTCCAGGTTTCTTCAGCCTTTTGGATCGGAACAATATGATTGCTCAGGAGATTGACGCTTTTCTCATCTTTCTGAACGTGACCGTCCACCAGGATGGCTGTGTCAACCTCCAGCAGATGGCTGGTGCTGGCATAAAGGTTTGGAAAGACGGTCATTTCAAACGAACCATTCATGTCTTCCATGGTGACGAAGGCCATAAGGTCTCCGCGTTTGGTGGTGATTACCTTGGTATTCCGGATAATTCCGGCAAGCCTGGCAGCGCAATTGTCAGGCATTTCTTTCAAGGAAATGGCGTCGGCCGTGGCATATTTGTCTATAATATCATTGAAACGATTTAAGGGATGTCCTGTAATATAAAAGCCCAGGGATTCTTTTTCAAACACCAGCAACTGCCTTTCATCCCATTCTCCTATCTCGGGTAGTGATGGCAGGTTAATAGCAGGTTGATCCGTGCCGGTCCCAAAAAGCCCCATTTGAGGATCGGTCTTTTCACGCTGGACCCGTTGCCCATATTCGAGGATGTCCTCCAGACCGGCAAACAGCTGCGAACGTTTTAGCCCGAAGGTATCGAATGCTCCGCTCTTGATCAGGCCTTCAAGCACCCGCTTGTTGACCTTGCGGAGGTCTACCCGCTCGCAGAAATCGAAGATAGATGTAAAAGCTTGCTCGTCCCTGTATTCGAGAATCGATTCAATGGCACCTTCTCCGACGTTTTTGACGGCAGCCAAGCCAAAGCGGATATCAGACCCGGACACAACGAATTCTTTCCGACTTTCATTGATATCGGGTGGCAGTATCGAAATGTGGTGGCTTTTGCATTCGGAAATGTACTTGACAACACCATCGGAGGAATGCATCTCGCTGGTTAGCAGGGCCGCCATAAATTCTACTGGAAAATGGGCTTTCAGATATGCCGTCTGATAAGCAATCAAAGCATAGGCGGCACTGTGAGATTTGTTGAAACCGTAGCCGCCGAACTTGGAAATAAGACCAAATATTTCAGCGGCTTTATCGTGGGGGATGCCGTTTTTCTCGGCACCGCTGACAAAGCGTTCTTGATGTTTGGCCATGATCTCTACGATCTTTTTTCCCATGGCCTTTCTGAGATCGTCGGCTTCAGACATGGAATAGTTTGCCAAGTCACCAGCTATTTTCATGACTTGTTCCTGGTATACGATTACCCCGTAGGTCTCTTTCAAGATGGGTTCCAGTTCCGGCACCAGGTAATTGACTTCTTTTCTGCCGTGCTTTCTCTGAACAAAATCGGTTACCATGCCACTATCCAGAGGACCGGGTCTATATAGTGCCACAAGGGCTATAACATCATCGAAGAACTCCGGTCGCAATCGGGTCAGCAGGTCCTTCATGCCTGCACTTTCAAGCTGGAACACACCGGTGGTATCCCCGGAACATAGAAGTGCGTATGTGGCGGGGTCATCATCGTTGATATGGTCCATATCAGGTGGCTCTTTACCCTGGAGGGAAATCAGGCTCAAGGTGTTGGCGATGACGGTGAGATTCCGCAGACCAAGAAAATCGAATTTGACCAGTCCTATCTTCTCGACGATTTTCATGTCGAACTGGGTAACAACTTCATCTTTTTTCCCGGTGTAAAGGGGTAGATAGTCCACCAGGGGTTTATCTCCGATAACCACACCTGCAGCATGTGTCGAGGCGTGTCTTGGCAGGCCTTCCAGGATCCTGGAAATTTGTATCAGTTCAGCAATATCCGGTTTTTTTTCTGTGAGCTCTCGTAGCCGCGGTTCCTGTCTGAGGGCTTCGTCAAGACTAATGTTCAGGACGTCGGGAACCATTTTTGCAATGCTGTCAACTTCGTGAAGCGGAATATCCAATGCCCGGCCAACATCCCTGATGACGGCCCGTGTTTTCAGCTTTCCAAAGGTGATGATCTGAGCAACTCTTTCTCCCCCACCGTATTTCTCGACAACATATTTAAAAACACGTTCACGGCCGTTGATACAAAAATCCACGTCGATGTCAGGCATGCTTTTGCGGGCCGGGTTTAAAAAACGTTCAAAGATCAAGCCGTATTTGATGGGATCGAGGTTCGTGATCTCCAAAGCGTATGCCACAAGACTTCCAGCAGCCGATCCCCTGCCCGGCCCCACGGGAATGTCATGTTCTTTGGCATATTGGATAAAATCGGCCACAATCAGAAAATAACCGGAAAAACCCATTTCCTGGATCAGTTTTATTTCATATTCGATTCTTTTGTCATAGACGGCCACATCCATTTCGGGGTTCTGCTGTTTCAGCCGATCGAGAATTCGTTGATATCCTTGCCGCACTTTTTTTTCGAAAAAATCCGATTCGTCCTGTCCCTTGGGTGTCTCAAATTGAGGAAAATGATAGGTTTTAAAATCAAAATCCACATAACATCTGTCGGCAATGCTAACGGTGTTGGTGATGGCAGCAGGATGGTCTTTGAAATAGGCGAACATTTCAGGTTTGGATTTATAATAAAGCTGGGTGGTTCCAAACTTGAGCCGGTTGGTCATCTGGACGGTTTTGCCGGTCTGGATGCATAGGAGCACATCATGCGCCTTGACATCTTCACGGTTCAGATAATGGCAGTCATTGGTTGCCACCAGGGGAATGGAGAGTCGCTGGCTCATGTCGAACAAGGCTTGATTCACTTTTTCCTGGATATCGATACCATTGTTCTGAACTTCCAGATAAAAGTTTCCATCCCCAAGAATCTGACAATACTGTTGGGCGGCCTCATCTGCTTTTTTCATGTCACCGGCGGTGATCATTCTCGGTATTTCACCATGCAGACATGCGGATAGACCAATCAAACCACGGCTGTGTTTTTGCAACAAGTCCTTGTCGATACGTGGTTTATGATAGAAACCGGCGATTCTGGCGGTGGAAACGAGCTTGCAGAGATTTCGGTATCCTTCATTGTTTTCGGCCAGTAAAATCAGGTGGGAAAGTCCTTTGTGGTCCAAAGGGGTTTTGTCGGACAAACTTCTGGGTGCCACATAACACTCGCAACCGATGATCGGCTTTATATTTGCTTTTAAAGCCTTTTCATAAAACTCGATACATCCGAACATGGTCCCGTGATCCGTTATGGCAACGGAATTCATGTCCAGTTCGATGGATTTCTTAAAAAGTTCATCGAAGCGGATAGCCCCGTCCAGGAGGCTGTACTGGGTATGAACATGAAGATGAACAAAGTCGTTTGAACGATTTGACATTATTTTTTTTCCGTCATTTAAAACCTGGTCCTTTGGGCCAGGTCAGAAATCTTTGGCTATGCCGATGGTGGTCGTTATTTAAATCCGAAGCACGAAATTCGAAATTCTAAACAATACCGAATGCTCCAAATTCGAATGATCAAAACAAGACCTTGATTATACCAGTTCAAGCACTATGTTTGACAGCCTTTTAGGGCTTTAGACTGAAGACTGATAGGTGCTCTTAGCAAATAGCCGTCAGCTAGCCTCGAACCCTTGTATCACCCTCGGACCCTTCGCCCCTCTTTTTCAGTCAAGTCGATAATTCGGTGCTTCTTTGGTGATAATAACGTCATGGACATGACTTTCGCGCAGACCTGCGGCACTGATTTTCATAAAGCGTGCTTTTTCCCTGAGTTCCTGAATGGTTCGGCAACCCAAGTATCCCATGCCTGCTTTCAGACCGCCCACCAGTTGGTGGATATTGGCCGTCAGCGTACCGCGATACGGGACGCGTCCGACAATACCTTCCGGAACCAGTTTGTCGTCTTCCTCATCTTCCCCCAGGTAATAGCGATCGACACTGCCTTTTTTCATGGCTTCCAAAGATCCCATACCCCTGTAAACTTTGTAGCTTCTTCCTTGAAAAAACACCGATTCACCGGGGCTTTCGTCTGTACCGGCAAAGAGTCCCCCGATCATGACGACATGTGCACCCGCCCCTATGGCTTTGGTAATATCGCCCGAGAATTTGATACCACCGTCTGCGATGAGAGGAACATCGTTTTTAGCGGCTGCTGATCGGCAGTTCATGATGGCACTTACCTGGGGCACCCCGACACCGGCAACAATTCGAGTGGTACAGATGGAACCGGGGCCGATACCGATTTTGACACCGTCGACACCTGCCCGGATCAAATCCTCTGCGCCTTTGGCAGTCGCAACATTGCCGGCGATGAGTTCGAGGTCCGCAAATCTCTTTTTCAATGTTTTGACCGCCTGAATAACATTTTCCGAGTGACCGTGAGATGTGTCGATGAGAATAATATCGGCGCCTGCCTGCAGCAATTTATCCGTGCGGTCTTCCATGTCATCACCAACACCGATGGCTGCGCCCACACGCAGACGTCCCATCTGGTCTTTACAGGCGTTGGGATATTTTTTTATTTTTTCGATGTCCTTGATGGTGATCATGCCGGTGAGACGACCAGCCTTGTCCACAACAAGCAGTTTTTCGATTCGATGTTCATGGAGCAATTTTTTCGAATTTTCCAGAGAAATACCCTCCGAAACAGTGACAAGGTTTTCTTTGGTCATCACATCGGATATTTTTTTCTCTAAATCGGTTTCAAATCGAAGGTCACGATTGGTTACGATGCCAACCAGTTTATCACCCGTGGTAACCGGCACCCCGGAAATGCGATACTCTTTCATGAGATCAAGAACTTCATGAACTTTCTGGTCAGGGGTTATGGTCACAGGGTCGACAATCATGCCGCTCTCCGATTTTTTGACCCTGTCGACCTCTGTTGCCTGTCTTTGAACACTCATGTTTCGATGTATAAATCCAATGCCGCCCTCTCTGGCCATGGATATGGAAGCCCTGGCTTCGGTTACGGTATCCATGGCAGCGCTGACAATGGGAATGTTCAGGGCGATATTGCGGGTTAGACGGGTACTGATATTGACGTCTTTCGGCAATAAGTCGGAGTAGTTTGGAATCAAAAGAACGTCATCAAAGGAAAAAGATTCCTCGAGAGGTGTTTTCATGGACAGCTCCTCCACAAGTTATAATGGTTCCCCAAGAGGGTGTATACACTATTTAGTGTATTTGGGTTTGAATTCGAATAGCAAATGGAACGCCCTTTAGCAATCTTTTATTTCGCAACTTGACAGCTAATAAGGCCCATAGTAGATATCTGCCTTACAAATATCTATATTCTATCATCTGACTCATAGGGTGAATCATGCTGCTCAAGATCAATCCCATCAATCCCCAGGAGAGGCTTATCCGACGTGTTGCCGAACATTTAAAAAAAGGGGGTATCATTGCCTATCCAACCGATACATTCTATGGAATCGGTTGCGATATCATGAATAAAAAGGCGATCGAACGTGTTTATCAGATCAAGCAGCGTCAGAAAAACAAACCCTTCAGTTTTATTTGTTCCAATCTGAAACATATCAGTCTGTACGCCAAAGTTTCCAACTATGCCTATCGAACCATGAAGAGACTTCTCCCAGGGCCCTACACATTTATACTGGAAGGCTCCAGGCTGGTTCCCAGGATGATGCTCACCAAAAGGAAGACAGCCGGTATCCGTGTTCCGGACCATCGCATTTGTTTTAATCTCATCGAAGCCCTGGGAAATCCGATTTTATCTACCAGTGCGACACTTCCCGATGGTGAGATCTTAATGGATCCCTCCCTGATCCACGACAGGCTTAATTCGCATCTTGATATCGTTATAGACGGCGGCGCCACGCCTGGTCGTCCATCCAGTGTCATATCGCTGATGGGTGATTATCCTGAAGTGTTACGGAAAGGACTGGGGGATGTCAGTTCTCTGGAATAAGTAGCGGGGTTTTTTGTTTGCCATAGAAAGCCACGTCTCTTGGGCGTGGTCAAAAGTATTTGTTTCTGATTTTGGAATGTGGCTATTCTGATTCAGGACTGTATAGATACCCGCCGTAGATATCCTGGCGGGTCACCCGGTTGACAAGATCATGAAGGCTTGATTCCATGATGTATTTGAGGAAGGAAAGTTTTTCTTTTTTCTTGTAAACGGTGGAGACGCGACCTTGGATACCGCCCAGTTGCCCCGCCCATTCAATAGCATCTTCGAAATTTCCAAGTCGATCCACAAGACCCTGTTTTACGGCTTCTTCCCCGGTATATATTCGCCCGTCAGCCAGTGATTTAACATGGTCGATATCCATTTTCCTCGCATCGGCGATGGCCGTGACAAACTGCCCGTGAGCTTGATCGACAAAGGCCTGCAATACTTCTTTTTCTTCCTTACTCATCTTCTTTGTCGGGGATCCCATATCCTTGAGTGGACCACTTTTTATCACCACAGGCACCATGCCGATTTTATCGAGTACTGCACGAAAGTTCGTGTAAGCCAGGATAACCCCAATGCTGCCCGTAATGGTTCCCGGGTTGGCGACAATGCCGTTGGTTGCTGAAGCGATGTAATATCCCCCTGAAGCGGCAATGGACCCCATGGAAGCGATGATTTTCTTTTCTGGTGTTGTTTTACGGATTTCCCGGTAGATTTCCTGGGACGGCCCGATGACACCTCCGGGTGAATCGATCCGTATGACAATCGATTTTATGTCATCATTCTCTCTGAACCGTTTAATTAAGTTGAGAATATCTTTAGATTCAGTGATGACCCCCTGGATTTCAACGACACCGACTTTACCATCGCCGGGCTCGACGATCAGATCGGAAAAGCCTGCGCGTTTCAGGGTTGTTGTTACCAACACCAGAACACAGACAACCGCAATGGTAACCAATGTGGAGAAAATAAGAAATGAAAAAAGATATGGATGTCTTCTAGAAAACATGAATTTAGCCATGAGAAAATAGTATGCTGCAGTCCCAACGGGCTGCAGCATACTATTTCGTTATTGTTCCGGCGGATAAATACCCGCAGATTGTCATTCCCGCGAAGGCGGGAATCCAGAAGATCACTGGATGCCCCCGGCTAACTACTTGCCGGGGCAGGCTTATCAAGCTTGTCCCCGACTTGATCGGGGATCCGTCAAGACAGGGTTGGCTATTTGGTCGCTAGGTCATATATAAGCGACAAGGTCGCGTCAGATAAAATCGTGCAGCGATTTTATTCGTCGTTGAGCTTCTCTTGAAGATTTTCGCGCAGGATTTCGCCAAAACTGGAGGTGGCCGGACCAATATTATTTACATACTCGGTCAGCAATTCCTGCTCGTCCTCTATTTCCATTCGTTTAACGGAAAGACCGATGCGACGTTCTTCGCTGTTGATATTCATAACCCGCGCGGTGATGACATCGCTGATGTTAAACATGCCTACGGGTGTTTTGATTTTTTCTTTACTGATTTCAGATACATGCACGAGACCTTCGATGCCTTCTTCGAGTTCGACAAATATACCGAAATCCGTCACATTTGTGATGGTGCCGGTGATTTCTTTGCCGACCCTGTAACGTTCGGCCACGGTCTCCCACGGATCGGCCTGGAGTTGTTTGATGCCCAAGGAAAATCTTTCGTTATCTTTATCGATTTCGAGCACGATAGCCTGGATAACATCGCCTTTCTGATACATTTCAGAAGGGTGCTTGATCCTTTTTGTCCAGGAGATATCCGATATATGAACCAGCCCATCGATACCTTCGTCGATACCGATAAAAAGTCCAAAATCCGTAATGTTTTTAATCTTGCCCTCGATGGTGGTTCCAACGGCATACTTCTCGCTGATAACGTCCCAGGGGTTCGGGGCTACCTGTTTCATTCCGAGTGAAATTCGTCTGCTTTCCGGTTTGATGTCAAGAACCACGGCTTC
Source organism: uncultured delta proteobacterium (assembly GCA_963842925.1). GTDB lineage: Bacteria > Desulfobacterota > Desulfobacteria > Desulfobacterales > B30-G6 > B30-G6. The sequence continues at coordinate 92,608 of CAWJIL010000008.1, read as the reverse complement.
GACAATTTCCGCTACCGAAACAATTTTTGAGGGGTGTCTTACTTTTCGGGTCCAGGACATTTCCGATACATGGATCAGGCCTTCAATGCCTTCCTCCAGTTCCACAAAAGCCCCATAGTCTGTTAAACTGACGATTTTTCCAGTGACCTTGGATCCGACGGCATATTTATCTTTGGCTGTCAACCATGGATCTTCGGTCAGCTGTTTCATACCCAGGGATACGCGTTCTTTTTCCAGATCCAAGTTCAGCACTTTTACCGATATCTGGTCCCCCATGGAAAACAATTCCGAGGGGTGTTTTACCCTGCCCCAGGAAATATCCGTAATATGGAGAAGACCATCGACCCCCCCCAGGTCAACAAACACACCGTATTCGGTTATGTTTTTGACAACACCATCAACGACCTTGCCCTCTTCGATTGAAGAAAGTGTTGCGGCCCGTTTAGACTCACGTTCCTTTTCCAGAATAGCACGTCGCGAGAGAACAATATTGCTTCTTTTCCGGTTGTATTTCAATATTTTGAATTCATAGGCATTCCCGACCATGTCGTCGAGATTTCGTATGGGTCGCAGGTCGGCCTGGGATCCGGGTAAAAAAGCCTGGACACCGATGTCCACCGAAAAACCACCCTTTACGCGGTTCATGATGGTACCTTCTACGGTTTCATCTGCATCATGGGCTTTTTTGATCTCTTCCCACACCTTTACCTTGGTGGCTTTTTCTTTTGACAGAACGACCACTTCATTCTCGTCGTCCCACCATTCAACCATCACTTCAACGGGATCATCGATGGCGGCTTTGATGTCACCGCTGTCATCCATAAATTCATTGATATTGATCTGCCCTTCGGATTTATATCCAATGTCAACCAGGACATGGTCTTTGTCGATGGAAATGATGTGACCGATGACGACTTCACCCTCTGCGAAACGCTTGAAGCTTTCTTCGTACATGTCCATCATGCTTTCCATGTCGTCGTCATCTGACACCTGATTGACATCGGGCTCGGAGACCTCTGGTGTCTCATCAATTTCAGTGTTTGGCGCGGAATTGTCTTCCAAATCACCCTTGTTGTTGTTTTCTGTTGAGTTGTTGTCTGTAAGATCTTCCATTAATCGTGTTACCCCCTTAGCCATTTTTTATCGACTTTTTATAGTCGTACAAACCATAATAATTAACAGAGCTTATTTCATAAAACAACATTTAATTTCATTAATTTGTTCATTTCAAGAGAGATTAGGCACTTTTTCCACGTTAAGAGGTCAAGATCTTGTCCAGCATCACCTCGACGACTTCTTCAGCGGACAGATGGGTGGTGTCGATGGTAAAGGCATCTTTGGCCGGCTTTAATGGGGACAATTCCCTGCTACTGTCATTATGATCCCGGTTTTGCATATCCTCCTGGACCGCTTCCAGGGTCTGGGAATGCCGGGATTTCAACTCTCTGTGTCGCCGTTGTGCCCTGATATCAATGGCCGCTTCCAGATAAAATTTGACATCCGCCTCGGGAAATACCACCGTTCCCATGTCCCGGCCCTCAAAAACAACCGATTTTTCCTTTCCCATTTTTCTCTGAACTTCCAGCAGATGCTTTCTTACCGCAGGCATGGCCGATACAGCTGAGGCAAGCATGGTCACCTCGGGTGTTCTGATCTTATGGGTGATGTCCTTGTGGTTGGAAAAGATCCGCGATTCACCATCGACTTTGCGAAAGCATATGGAGAGATTCTGACACAGTTTTTGTATGGAACGATTATCCGTTGGTACAATGTCGGCTTTATCGACTTCATACGCAACACAACGGTATAGTGCCCCTGTGTCCACATACTGGTAATTGAGCCGTTCTGCAAGCTGACGGCTTACGGTTGTCTTTCCGGATCCGGCCGGCCCGTCAATGGTGATCAGGAGGCCTTTTTCCGGTGCGTGGAAGCTGGTATTTACATGTTTTGGCATGTCACTCAGAGCCGCCTGCCGCTTTGACACCTTCCTCGACAGCTTTCATGTTCAAGGGGATCAGTTTTTTTCTGGATGCGAATTCTTCCTCAATGGATGCTTTCAGGGAAGCGATTTGGACAATGCCACTTTTTGCCACAAAGGCCGCCAATGCAACAACATTCGCAGCCTTAACCGCTCCAAGGTCCCTTGCGATTTCAATAACCGGAACGATCAGTTCACGTACGTCATCACGACCGCTTCGAACGGTTATGAGTGATCCATTGATAAAGATAAGCCCTCCAGGTTTGATGGTAGCGCTAAATTTTTCCAGGGATGGCCGATTCATGGCAACCAGGTGGGTAGGATTCTTGATTACGGGTGATCCAATGGGTTGATCGCTCACCACAACGGTGCAGTATGCGGTACCACCCCTCATTTCCGGACCATAGGAAGGAACCCATGACACTTCAAAACCCTCCTCCATTGCAGCATGAGCGAGAATTTTTCCCATAACCATGATACCTTGTCCACCAAAACCGGCGAACTGTACTTCAGTCTGCATTGTTCCTCCTCCATTAGTGATCAGGTGGTTTACTCCGGGGTTTTGTATTCACCCAAGGGATAATAGGGCAGCATGTTGTCTTCCGCCCACTTGATGGCATCAACCGGTGTCAAACCCCAGTTGGTTGGACAGGTGCTGACCAGTTCCACCATGCTGAAACAACGTCCTTCCATCTGGTACTGAAAGGCCTGTTTGATTACCTTTTTGGCCTTGACAATATGCTTGGGTTTCAAAACAGCCTGTCTGACGATGTATGCGGGTGTCTGCAGAGCGGCGATCAGTTCCGCCACTTTGATGGGCATACCCACATCGTCTACATCACGACCAAAAGGTGATGTCGTCGTCCGTTGATTCGGCATGCTTGTGGGGGCCATTTGCCCACCGGTCATTCCATATATGGCGTTGTTCACAAAAATGGAGGTAAACTTTTCCCCGCGGTTGGCAGCATGGATAATTTCGCCCATGCCGATACTCGCCAGATCACCGTCACCCTGATAGGTAAATACCATGAGATCCGGTCGGACCCGTTTAATACCGGTAGCCATTGCCGGCGCGCGGCCGTGTGCCGCCTCCTGAAAATCGAAAGTGAAGTAATTATATGCAAGTACGGCGCAACCCACCGGTGCGATACCCACGGTGCGCCCCCGGATACCCAATTCGTCAATAACTTCAGCCACCAGACGATGAATGACGCCATGGGTACATCCTGGGCAGTAATGGGTTATCTGATCGGATAGCGCTTCGGGTTTTGTAAATGTTTTTCCCATAATGTCAGCTCCTTATGTAATACGGAAATCCATCAAATTAAGTTTGCCCGTATTCAAAAATTTAGGCTCTTCTCCCAATTTGTTGGGAGAAAGGGTTCCAGGAGTCAAGGATTCGAGGTTTGATTGTAATTAAACTTTACTGCTTGTAACCTAAAACATCTCACTCGACCCCTTGAACCCTCGGAACCTCGAACCCTTGATTTGGATCAACTCTTTTGGAGATGATCCAAATTTTATAACAATGTGTGGATAAATTCCGTTACTTCTTCCGGGGTGGGAACGTCGCCCCCGCATTTCCCATACCAGTGAACGGGTTTTTTCCCTTTTACCGATATTTGAATATCTTCAATCATCTGTCCCATGCTCATTTCAACACTTGCCACAAACTTGCAGGATTTTTTATCGGCTGCGGCTAAAACCGGTTTTTCGGGGAATGGAAAGAGTGTCTGGGGTCTGACCATGCCGACATCCAAACCTTCTTTTTTCATGTTATCTATCGCAGTCCGGCAAACACGGCTCATGGTTCCGTAGCTGACAATGAGCACCTGGTAGTCTGTATCGGTGTTGTAGGTTTCAAAGCGGACTTCTTCTTGTCTCATCTGGTCATATTTGGCTTTCAATGTCAGGTTGTTCTGATTGAGTGCTTCGGGATCCAGAAAAAGTGATTTGACAAGATTCCGCTGACTGCTGCCGCGGTGATCCATGCCATTGGTTGCCCAGCTATCTTTGTTGGTGGCATCCGTTTTCAGATCGTCGAAAAATTCAACAGGCTCCATCATTTGACCAATAAGTCCGTCTCCCAGAATCATGACCGGGTTTCTGTATTTTTCAGCCAGGGGAAATGCCTGCATCACCATGGTTACGGCTTCCTGAACACTTGCAGGGGCCATGACCAGTAATCGGAAGTCACCATGCCCCATACCTTTGGTCGCCTGTAGGTAGTCTGCCTGTGATGGCAGGATTCCTCCCAGCCCCGGGCCGCCCCGCATAATATTAACGAAAACCGCCGGACACTGAGCACCGGCTATATAGCTGATGCCCTCGCTCATGAGGCTGATTCCCGGGCTCGACGAGGTTGTGAAAACACGGGCACCGGCTGCGGATGCACCAAAAATCATATAAGAGACGGCCACTTCGCTTTCACCCTGCAGAAAAACCCCGCCAACCTCCTTCATCCTTCGAACGAGATATTCAGCCACTTCCGATTGCGGTGTGATGGGATATGCAAAATAATTCAAACATCCTGCTCGAATGGCTGCCTCACCAATTGCTTCATTACCTTTCATTAAAACCTTAGCCATTTTAGTCCTCCGGATTTGTCAATCGCTTGTGTTCTCAGCTGTTTCTGTAATGGTTATGGCGACGTCTGGGCACATTCGGCAACACGTTGCACAGAAGATACAATCGTCGGGTCTCGCCTGGTAAGCAGGGAAATAACCTTTTGGGCTGACATCTGTGGCAATTTCCAGAACATCTTTAGGGCAGACTGTTACGCACAACCCACATCCTTTACAGCGTTCTTCATCGATTGAATACTGATAGGGCATGTTTCCAACTCCTTCATGTAAGTTCTTCAGCTTGCATCCACGGGGGTACGAGCTGTCGTTTTATGGTCAGCAGGGGACATGAAAATGGGTCCATGTCATTTTCTTTTTGGAGACCATCTGGAATCGTAATAAATTCAATAGGCAAACCATTGTGATCTGCCAAGCGTAATATAAAATCGTATCCTTCCCGGATATGTTCCATGGTTGTATCCTGCATCATGTTGGCATTGCTGACGATGCCGGTAATTTTCATCCCGGCGGTGGTTTCGATTTCGGTTCGAATCTTTTCGCAGCCTTCAAGGGTGTCGGTATAAGGTCTGAAAGGGTTGACGACCTGAAGCACCTTTGTGGGCCGTTTCTTAAAGGCCTCCGCTAATGCAGCAAGAACAGTCGCGCCTACACCATCCCCCCCAACATCGAGTATGGCCAGGATCTCTTTTGTCCGAATCATTGTGGCGACACCGGGACTGAGGATCGGCAGGTCAGCCTTCATGTAACGCTCCTGCGGCAGAATGACATCAATACCAAGCATCCGCAGCTGTTTACGAGCCTCTCTGGTTCTGAAATAGGGGTTTACCAGATCGAGATCCGCTATCTGAACGGTCTTGCCGACCTGTTTTTCCGTCACCGCAAGATTAATGGAAACCTCGGTCTTGCCACTGCCGTAATTACCGACAATAACAACGATGTCGTTGTAGTCCACACGCATTATAAGGTTCGAATTCATGGGATTCAATCTTGTCTCAAAACAAATTAAGCTGTTTTGCCATCACAATAACAGGGCAATATTCAAAAGACTCTCTTTCATATTTTCAAATACCTGCCGTGTCAAGGGTTTTAAAAAGTAGAATATTTTTTCTCTTTTTATAAAATTTCTGATATGTTAAGTTTTTTCAGTTCATCTCCAAAAGCCTTGATTTAAATGAAGGATTGAACCCTTTCTCCTGACCAATAATTGGGAAAAGACTATAACGGCCGCCTGATATATGAAACGTGTTCAAACAGGTATAGAGACTTTTTTATCAGCTCCCCCCAGCTGGATCAAGGGGCAACGAATCGGGCTCTTGTGCAATCCAGCTTCTGTGGATGCTGACTTTCACCATTCCCGTCTATTGATCCATGACAGATTTCCCGGACAGATCACGGCTTTGTTTTCCCCCCAGCACGGGCTGTTTTCAGAAAAACAGGATAATATGATAGAATCGGAGGATGGTGTCGACCCGACATTAAATGTACCGGCCTTCAGCCTGTATGGTAGAACCCGTTGTCCAGACCAGGACATGTTCGACCTGATCGATACACTCATTGTCGATCTACAGGATGTTGGAACACGCGTATATACATTTACATCCACCCTTTCCTATTGTATGGAGGCTGCCCGCCGTTACAATAAAAAAATTCTTATACTGGATCGCCCGAACCCCCTGGGGGGCTCCAAGGTTGAGGGAAACTGTCTGTCGGATTCCCTTCGTTCCTTTGTGGGTCGCTACCCGATTCCCATGAGACATGCAATGACCATGGCTGAGTATGCCGGAATGATCAACGATTATTTTAGTATTGGCTGTGATCTTCACGTATCCCGCATGAAAGGCTGGAAAAGACCCATGTTTTTTTCGGACACGGGGCTTCCCTGGGTTGCACCTTCTCCCAACCTACCGACGCCGGTTTCTGCCATGGTCTACCCCGGGCAGGTCATATGGGAAGGTACCAATGTTTCGGAGGGTAGAGGCACGACCCAACCGTTTGAGTGTTTTGGGGCGCCCTATATCAACCCCGGAACACTGCTGTCCCATATCGGCAACAAGAGCCTGCCCGGTGTAATTTTACGGGAAACTGCTTTTGAACCGACATCCAACAAATGGCAGGGATGTTTTTGCCGGGGATTTCACATCCACATTCTGGATGCAGAGGCTTACAAACCTTATGAAACAACCCTGTTGATGCTGCATGCAATTATCACAAACCACAGGGAATCGTTTCAATGGAAAGACCCGCCCTACGAATATGAATTTGAAAAATTACCGATTGATCTGATTATCGGTGATTCAGGTATCCGAAAACAACTTGAAGACCTGAATGACCCATGGGAAATATTTGACGCTTGGACGCCAGACCTGGAAGCGTTTAATTCTTTGAGCAAGCGCTATCATTTATATGGATATGAATAAAGTAAGCCCCGATTGGGCACGCATGCGATTCAAAAAAAACAAGGTGTGGGTGGCCTTGGGGCCATCCGGGCAGCCCCATGTTGAGAATGGGAAAGTGTTGATCAAGTATCAACTGGATCAGCCGCATGAATACCGGGTCCACAGCAGGCATGTGCATACCCTGGAATCGGCGGGTATATCAGCAACAACTGACTCTGACCAAGTGTCTATCCCTCCAGAGAAAGCAGCATCCAGGCACACCCATGAAAAGGGTGAAACAGATCGTGTTGTTCAGATTTATACGGATGGGGCATCTTCCGGTAACCCCGGCCCATCCGGTATAGGGGTGTTGCTTCGCTATGGCGACCATGAAAAGGAGGTTTCAAGGTATATCGGTATTGCAACCAACAACATCGCTGAGTTGGAGGCTATTCGCCTAGGCCTTTCTCTCATCAGAAATCCCGCCCTGCCCGTTCGCGTCTATACGGACAGCTCCTATGCCCTTGGGCTTCTTGCCAAAGGCTGGAAAGCCACGAAAAACAAGGCGCTTGTTGCTTCTCTTCGAAAAATGATCTCACAATTCAAGGACATTCTGTTTGTCAAAGTCAAGGGGCATTCCGGTGACGAGGGGAATGAGAGAGTGGATGGACTCGCTACCGCTGCAATTGCACGGGAGAAGAAAAGCGGTTAAGAGCGCTGCCATATAATGACAGCGCTCTTGCTTGTTTATGACTTGTCAGATTTCAGGCTGTCGATTTCTTTTTTCAATTCATCAATTTCTTTTTTGTAGACTTCCGAATCGTCAGAATCGGATCCAACGTCCGAAGATGAATCGTCTTTTTTCCAGGTATCTTTCATTTCGTCAAAGCCTAAATAAATAGCCAAGCCGCCTCCCAGCAAAAGCATGACGGGAATAGCGCCTGCTAAAAGCTGCAAGAACTCACTGAACCAGACGGAAAGACCGATAAGTCCCAACACAGCTGCAACTGCACCACCGATTAACGTTTTCATGAATTGTCACCCTCCTTTAATATCCATTGGTTTTAGCTTCAATCTCTATATAAGACCCAATTTAAACCAAAATGCAAGAAATAAATGTTATATCAGATTGTTATCATGAGCTTATTCACGCATTTTTGATGAACGAAAAAATAGCATATCATATGGGCTAACGCAAGCGTCTTTTTCAATTTTATCCAGGAGCATGGGTGTGTCATCCACTTTTTTAGATATTGCAAAGGTCCACCTGTTTTGTTACTTTTCCAATATTGGTGATTCTATACAAGGTAAATAATTTCTAACAATGAAAATATTCTCAAGGCCCTAGGCCAAGGATACTGATATACCCGTCAGGAAAGCAAGCAGTGTTATGAAAAAAGAGTACGGTAAAACCAGCTCAGAGTCAAAATCCATTTGGCGCAGAATGTCAGATACCATTCTCAAAGGCACCCACCAGCATTACCTGTGCTATCTTCCAGTGCAAAAGGGTCTGTTTTCATCCTGGCTTTTGAAACGTTTTTTTTCCGGTATTGAGAGCAATCAGCAGCAGATTCAGATATTAAAAGCCATCCCGGAAGATGCCACGGTTGTTTATCTGAATAAGTTTCAGAGTTATTTCGAATTTTTGTTCTATCATACGCGCCATATTGAAAGCAGGCTTCCGGTTCCGGAACTGGGTTTCAATTACCGCATCCTGACTTTTCAGCCCTTATCACGATTGCTGCGTGTTTTATTTGCCCGGTTTGACTTTCTGATGCAAAAATGGAAACTGCCCAATCCCTATCGAGACGGGTATTTCCACGAGGAACTGTCCCAAGGCAAAAGCGCTTTCCTCTCCTTGGTTGATAAAAAGGGATTTTATAAGCGCTTTGTCAAGGCACAAGTCGATCCCATTTATCACCTGGTTGAATTACAGCACCAACTGGAACGGGAAATTTATATCGTTCCTCTCTTGATGTCATTTGGGAAAAAACCATCTCGTTCAATTCCGACCATAATGGACATCCTGCTGGGACCCGAAGGCAAACCCGGCGTTGCACGCAGGCTGACAACCTTGTTTAAGAACCCCAAAAAAGTATTCTATGAGGTTTCCAAGCCCGTGAGTTTGCGTCAGTTTCTGGAAACCCCGAACATCAAAGAGATGCCCATGGATCATCAGGCGCTCATACTCAGACGGGATCTTCTCCTCCAGATTAACCGACACAGGCAGAGTATTACCGGCCCCATGAAAAAAACCATGGAGGAGTTGAAAGAAAGCATTCTGACAAGTGACCGTCTAAAAGACTACCTTGATGAGCATGCCATAAAACGCAAGCTGCCCATCACGAAAATCCGCAGAAAGGCAGATGCCTACATCGACGAAATTGCTTGTAAACAAAACCCAGGACTCATTCGGTTTGCTGAAATTATTATCGGGTGGGTTCTCAATACGATGTTTCAGGGGGTGTCCTACAACGAAGAAGGATTACAGCACATCAAGGAAATTTCCCAAAAAGGACCGATTATTTTTGTACCCTGCCACAAGAGCCATGTTGATTACCTGATGCTGCCTTATTTAATGTACCGCAATAATATGGCAGTGCCTTACATCGCAGCAGGCGCCAACCTTTCCTTCTGGCCTATCGGGCCCATTTTCAGGGCGCTGGGCGCTTTTTTTCTTAGGAGAACGTTTCGGGGAAACGTTCTCTACTCCAAGGTCTTCTCTGAGTATATCCACCGTATTCTCTTGGAGGGTTACAATATAAAAATATTTATAGAAGGTACCCGTAGTAGAACCGGTAAACTCATCATGCCTAAACTCGGGTTTCTTTCGATTCTTATGAATGCCTATAAAAACGGTGCCTGTGACGATCTTGTTTTCGCCCCCATCTACATCGGCTATGACCATGTATTAGAAGAAAAATCCTATTTGCACGAAATCGAAGGCGGGAAAAAAGAACCGGAAAATTTCTTACAGGTGCTCAGTGCCAGAAAATTTTTAAAGAACCGATACGGCAAGATATATATTAAGTTTCATCCCACCATCTCGCTCAACAACCTTCTTGAAAAGGACGGGACGCGCGTTGACGAGATGCTGAGCAAAGACCAGAATGCTTTGTGTCGCAACCTGGGGCATCGCATTATCAATGCCATCAATACCGTGACCGTTATCACCCCTCACGCCCTGGTAGCCAGTGTTTTGCTGAATAATTCCAATGAACGGCTGACCTATGACGATCTATTGCGCTATACGGAGATATATGTCCAGCACGTCACCATGCAAAATGCCGATATTGCCGACACCCTGTTAATGGATCACGTCCATGCGGTGGAGAATGTTCTGGAAGACTACAGCAATCGCAAGTTGATTGAAAGAATTGATGAAAACAAGAATGGGCCCCTGTCCGAAGCCACATACAAGATCAACATTTCCAAACGCCCTGTTCTGGAATATTACAAAAACAACTGCATATCATTTTTTGTGCCGGCAGCTTTTACCGCTTTGGCAATTCTGGAAAAAGACGCCTTCCAGTTTTCCGCCTCGGATCTCCAGAAGGTTTATTCGTTTTTGCAGGATTTCTTTAAATACGAATTTGCCTTTGACGTGGACAGGTCACCGGATTTCTATCTTCGTAAAACCATTAAATCATTTATAGACGATGCTATCATCATTCCCCATCCAACACTTCCTGAAACCTACAATATCACCTCGGCCGGTTTTAGAAAATTGAAGCATTATTCCCATTTTTTAAAGACCTATTTTGAGTCCTACTGGATTGTCCTGCACTATTTTCGAAGAAACCCTCAGGACGGAAAATCTGTCAAGGATAAGCTCAAGAAAATACAGACATATGGTAGCCGCCTATACAAAAACAAAGAAATCGATCTGATCGAATCGCTTTCAAAAGTCAATTATATGAATGGGATCAACTTTTTTACCACCCATAACGTGAAAGGTTCAGAGGATGGCGAAGGAATCGAATTTTATACAGATGTCATACAAAAATATCTGGGCCGTATCAATCATTAGAAGCTATCTCAAAAATGTCTTTTGGCCCAATTTCTGCGTTGGACCCTCGTTTCAAAGCCTCGGAATACTTGCGCATGCACCCCAAGGGCATTTCCTGCGGGGCACCTGCGGATTGAAACTTGGATCCGCCTTGACTCTGAACCAAAATCCTATTTTTGAGATGGCTTCTATACACACAATATGAAAGCATTGATCCTCGCTGCTGGTTTTGGGAAACGACTGGAACCGTATACGCATCACACGCCCAAACCGCTTTTCACCATATCGAATCAGCCCTTACTGGACAGGGTTATCCGGAAGCTGTCATCGGCCGGCATCTCCCATATCGTGGTGAACACCCATCATCTTCACCACCTGATTGAGCAATACCTGCTGTCCCAGTCATATCCTATTCCCGTCACAACCCAGTTTGAGTCTGAAATTCTCGGTACGGGTGGCGCTATTAAGAACCTGACTGATTTCTGGGATGATGCCCCCTTTATGGTCGTCAACAGCGATATTCTGTTTGATACGGATCTTGAAGCCCTTTGCCGTTACCATCTGAAGGACGATGCTCTTGCAACACTCATGTTGTACGACCACCCCTCGTTCAACCAGGTATGGGTTAGCCCAGGGAAGCACATTTTGGGATTTGATTCTGAAACACGCCCCCCTGGAACAGATAAAACCCCACTGACTTTCACAGGCATACAGATCATTCATCCGGGACTTCTGGACCTCATTCCAGCGAAGCGATTCTACAGCACGATCGATGCCTACAAAAGCGCCTTGTCCATGAATAAAAAGATCCGAGCCTATATCCCGGATCGTCTTGTCTGGACAGACATCGGGTCTCCAGAGCGATACCGGGATGCTGCCTGCCAGGCCATGGTACGGGAGGTTTTGTTTGGGCTGGACTGCCCAAATAAGACCTCGGACATAGCCATGCAAAAACTGGCCGGAGACGGATCAGATCGATTGTGGTATCGCTTCACCACAGAAGATACCAGCATCATCATGGTTGACCATGGTATCCGAACAGGATCTGAAACAGAGGAGGTCGATTCATTTATCCGGATCGGCAAACATCTTTTCAGCAAGGGCGTTGCTGTGCCGGCCATAATGCTGTCAGATCCGTTTGCGGGTCTTGTTTTTCTCGAGGATCTGGGTGACCTTCATCTTCAGGATATGGTGATGCAGCACAAAACGGACAATGCGCTTATCTTGTCCTTGTATCGCTCGGTCATCGATCAGCTTGTCCACATGGCATTGGCTGGACATCAGGGATTCGATCCGAAATGGACCTGGCAGAGCGCAAGGTATGACCAAACGATTGTCCTTGAAAAAGAATGCCACTACTTTGTGACGGCCTTCTTGAACTGCTACCTGGATATGGATGTCGATTTTGAAACGCTCAAAAGGGAGTTTGTGTTCCTCGCAAAAAGTGCTGCCAGCTGTACAAATGTCGGGTTTATGCACAGAGATCTGCAATCCCGCAATATCATGGTCCGACAGAAGCGTTGTTTTATCATCGATTTTCAAGGTGGCAGGACAGGACCCCTGCAGTATGACCTGGCATCCCTGCTGATGGATCCCTACGTGGCACTTTCCCCAAAAACCATTACAGTACTTTATGATTATTATGTTAAACGCCTGTTATCAATTGTTAATTGTGACGCGCTTGCTTTTCGAAAAGGATTTGAAACCTGTGCCATAACGCGCAATCTACAGATTCTGGGAGCTTTCGGACACCTGTCCAGAAACAAAGGCAAAGCTTATTTTGAAGCGTACATACCCGGGGCGCTACAGACGCTTTTGAGAAATCTTGAGGCTTACCATGCAAGGAATCGTTTGCCGGGGCTGCGTAATATTGTTCAACAGGCGGAAAGAACGTTGAGCTGTAAGCCGTAAGCTGTGAGCTCTAAGCAAGCTTAAAGCTTATAGCTAATTCAAAGGAGAACCGCATGTCCCGAATCAATGTCATGATAAACGGCCTGCCCGGTAATGTAGCGACGGTTGTTGCCCGGCATATTATCTCTGACCAGCGTTTTACACTGATTCCTTATTCCCTTACGGGTCCGGAAATAGAATCGGACAAATGTCTTGTGGGTGATTTAAATCTGAGTCTCATCCGCCCTGAATCACGGCAGACGGCAATGAATGATATTCTGGCGTCGTATACCCACTTGATTTGTATCGATTACACCCATCCAACAGCGGTAAAGGACAATGCGCGGTTTTATTGCGAGATGTTTATTCCTTTTGTGATGGGAACCACCGGTGGCGATCGGGAGGCACTGGTGGCGACAGTGGAAAATTCAGGTATAGCAGCAGTGATTGCCCCGAATATGGCCAAACAGATTGTCGGTTTTCAAGCCATGATGGCCTGGGCAGCCGACACCTTTCCCGGCTTGTTCGATGGGTATGGCATTTCTATTCGAGAAAGCCACCAGAAAGGCAAGGTTGACACGAGTGGCACTGCCAAGGCCATGGTGGGTCACTTCAACAGCTTAGGCCTTGCGTGTTCGGCTGAGAACATTGAACAGGAGCGGGATCCCGAAATACAGCTCAATGAGTGGGGGGTTCCAGAGACACATCTTGCCGGGCACGCCTGGCACACCTACACACTGACATCTGAGGACCAGACCGTCAAATTTCAGTTCACTCACAATGTAAATGGCCGTGAGATATATGCTCACGGCACACTTGACGCGGTGATGTTTCTTCATCAACACATCCAAAAAGGTGCAAAAGGCAAGGTGTTCAGCATGATGGATGTCTTAAAGGGGTTCATGTGATAAATTCTAAATCCGAATATCGAAATACGAAACAAATCCAAATATCAAATGATTCAAACATAGTGCTTAAACTGGTATATCCAAGGTCTTGTTTTGATCATTCGAATTTGGATCATTCGGTATTGTTTAGAATTTCGAATTTCGTGCTTCGGATTTAAATATCTACCGCGCTTACATCTCAGCAACGATATCGACGACTGCTTTCATGGCCTCATCCAGGTTTTCTGGATTGGGACCACCAGCCTGGGCCATATCGGGTCTACCGCCACCGCCTCCGCCGACGATCGCAGCCAATTTACTGATGATTTTACCGGCATGGAAACGGGCGGTCATGTCACGTGTAACAGCGGTTAGCAGCAAGGCCTTTGAACCCGAGCGGCTTCCGAGAACAATAATACCGGATTGAACCTGTTCTTTAAATCTGTCCGACAGATTACGGAGAGCGGCCGGAGAATCTGCATCTACAATTTTAGCCAATATATTTATACCATTAACTATACTTACTTCATCTTTAGCTTTAGATGCAGATTGGCTTAGCAGTTTTGATTTGAGTTGTTCGATCTTTTTTTCGGTGCTTTTGAGTTGTTCCAACAGCTTTTGAATTCGCTGGGGAACAGCCTCTGGCTGGTCTCGCAAGATTCTGGCAGAATCCTGGACCACATGGGAGGTCTTCTGCAGATAATTCAATGCGGTCTCACCAGTGAGTGCTTCGATTCTACGAACGCCTGAAGCCACACTCGATTCGCTGATAATTTTTAAAAGACCGATATTACCGGTCTGCTTTGTGTGTGTTCCGCCACATAATTCCATGCTGAAATCGGCCAGGGAAACCACCCGGACCCTGTCACCGTATTTTTCTTCAAAGAGAGCCGTTGCACCTGAATTGAAGGCATCCTCCGCATCCATTTCTTCTGTTAGTACGGGAACATTTTCCCGGATTCTTCTGTTTGCAATAGATTCTATTTCATCCAGTAAATCAGGGCTGACCTGGGAAAAGTGTGTAAAATCAAACCGAAACCTGTCCGGTGCCACAAGCGACCCCGCCTGTTTGACATGTTCTCCCAGAACCTTTCGCAAGGCATGATGCAGAATGTGCGTGGCAGTGTGGTTGGCAGCTGTGGCGCTTCTTTTTAGCATGTCCACCTTTAGCCTTACATTTTCTCCCACGTGAACCTTTCCCGAAAGAACCCTGCCTTTGTGAATAATGAGACCGGTGGGGTCTTTGATGGTATCAGTGACTTCCATCATAAAACCTTGGTGGTTGTTTGATACACTCACAGTGCCGGTGTCACCAGCCTGCCCACCGGATTCGGCATAAAACGGGGTGTTATCCGTAACGAGCTCTACGTCCATGTCCTTTTCTATGGAGTCCAATTGCTTGCCTTCGGAAACCAGAACAAGAATGGTGGCATCCAGGGTATCCTTATCATAGCCAACAAACTCGGATTTGATACCTTTGGCGGAAAGTTCCCGATAGGCATCTCCAAGCGCTGAAAATGCAATCACGGAACGGGATCTTTCCCTCTGGGCTTCCATGGCGGATTCAAAGCCATCCATGTCGAGGACCATCTTCTTGTCTCTCACGACATCCCTGACGATGTCCACGGGGAAACCGTATGTATCGTAGAGCTTGAAGATAACACTGCCCGGCACACGGTTGTTCCCCTGAGCTTTCAAATCTGAAAGCGTGTCATTCAGGAGGGTTAGTCCGAAATCGAGTGTTTCTGAAAAACGGGTTTCCTCGTTGTGGATAACATTGGTGATGAATGCTTTAGAGGCCATAAGCTCTGGATAGGCATCTTTCATGATATCGAAGACCACGCTGGCGGTAACATCCAAAAAGGGTTTATTAAGACCTATATTCCTGCCATAACGGATGGCGCGCCGCATGATACGTCGGAGGACATACCCCCTGCCTTCATTGGATGGCAGGACACCGTCACCGATCAGAAAGGCTGCTGCACGGCTGTGGTCTGCGATAACCTTCATGGCCACGTCGTATTCTGCTGATTCTCCCATTTTTTTCTCGGAAAGGTCTTCTGCCTTTTGGATAATCGGCAGAAGCAGATCTGTTTCATAATTGGTAGGCACATCCTGAAGGAGGGTCACCATTCTTTCAAGTCCCAGACCTGTGTCGATGCTGGGTTTTGGAAGTGGCGTCATTTTCCCGGACGCATCCCGGTTGAACTGCATAAAAACAAGATTCCATATCTCCAGATAGCGGTCACATTCGCATCCCACGCGACAATCAGGCCGGTCGCACCCATATTCTTCGCCCCTATCCAGTAACAGTTCTGAACATGGGCCGCATGGACCGGTGTCTCCCATGGCCCAGAAATTGTCTTTTTCGCCAAATCGTACGACCCGTTCTTCTGGGATACCAATATGCTTATGCCAGAGATCATAGGCTTCGTCGTCGTCGAGGTAAACAGACGCATATAGTTTTTCCCCGGGCAGTCCGTATCCATTTGTCAAAAGGTCCCAGGCAAATTCAATGGCTTTTTCCTTGAAATAATCCCCAAAGGAAAAATTTCCCAGCATTTCAAAAAAGGTGTGATGACGTGCGGTATAACCGACATTTTCCAGATCGTTATGTTTCCCGCCTGCACGAACGCATTTCTGCGAGGTTGTAGCGCGAACATAGCCCCTTTTCTCCTCACCCAGAAAAGCGCGTTTGAACTGTACCATGCCGGCGTTTGTAAAAAGAAGGGTTGGATCGTCCTGGGGAACGAGTGAGGAACTTCTAACGATTTTATGGTGATGTTTCCGGAAGTATTCTAAAAACTTACGTCGCACCTCATTACCGGTCATATTATACTCCTAAAATGTTTCGTTTTTTATAATCTTTCAAGATCTCACTCGAGCCCTGGGATCCTTGACCCTTGTAAGCTGGGATGCTAGGATGCTTGGAAGCTGGGATGCTGCTATCCGCATTAAGCCATCAGCCACCCTCGAACCCTTTTTCCCCCTCGGTCCCTTGTATGCTGGGACGCTGGAATGCTTGGAGGCTGGGATGCTGCTGGCCGCTCACAGCTGTCAGCTACTTTCGAACCCTTGTATCACCCTTGACCCCTTGAACCCTATCTTTAGTCTCTGCCCTCTTTTGGGGATTCAGTGACAGCATCTGTCTTCTCTTCCTTTACGAGGCCCACAGATGCTCGAATTGTATGCGACAACGTCTCCATCAAGTCCTTGTTGTCGTTCAAAAATGATTTAACGTTTTCACGACCCTGGCCGATCCTTTCTCCATTATAAGAATACCAGGAACCACTTTTGTCGACAACGCCTGTTTCCACCCCCAGATCGATAATTTCACCGGTTCTTGAGATGCCTTCACCGTACATGATGTCGAATTCAGCGTTTTTAAAAGGCGGTGCCATTTTGTTTTTGACAACCTTGACACGTGTTCGGTTGCCGGTAATTTCCTGACCGTCCTTAATGGCGGTACTGCGTCTGATTTCAAGCCGTACGGAGGAGTAAAATTTAAGCGCATTTCCTCCGGTGGTGGTTTCGGGATTACCAAACACCACGCCGATTTTCATTCGGATCTGGTTGATAAAAATCAGCGATGTCATGGTCTTGCTAATGGAGCCGGTCAGTTTTCGCAGTGCCTGAGACATGAGCCGTGCCTGAAGCCCCATGTGGGAATCACCCATCTCCCCTTCAATTTCAGCACGTGGTACCAAGGCCGCTACTGAATCGATAACAATAATATCGATGGCACCGCTTCGAATAAGCATGTCTGCAATTTCAAGAGCCTGCTCACCCGTGTCCGGCTGTGCCACCAGAAGATCGTCACAGTTGACATTCAATCTTTTTGCGTATGCCGTATCCAGTGCATGCTCAGCATCGATAAAAGCTGCAATCCCCCCCTGCTTTTGTGCATTGGCAACCGCATGAAGGGCAAGGGTGGTTTTTCCTGAAGATTCAGGTCCATAGACTTCAATTACACGACCCCTGGGCAGGCCTCCGACCCCTAGGGCCAGGTCCAGAGCAATAGATCCTGTTGATATTACGGGTACTTCTATAATGGGTTGACTGCCGAGCTTCATGATAGATCCTTTTCCAAACTGACGCTCTATTTGAAGCATTGCTGTGTCGACGGCTTTATCCTTGTCGGGTGAGATGGTCATTTTGTCCTCCTGCTTAGGCTGTCTATTGGATGATAAAAAATTTGCTCTGTTTTTAATTAAAAACTCAACTTTCGGGTTTCACCACAAATCGAGCGAAATGGGATTATTCATTTCGCGTTCGCCCAATCCCGAAAGTTGCGTTAAAAGGTTATCCTTTCACGTTCGAATATTCAAGTACGAATCAGCTGATATGTGTCCGGAGCTTTCAAGAATCATTCGCGTGATGTTTTGTTGAAATGTCCAGGGGCATTTCCCAAAGTTTGGTGTAAACAGGACCATTCGGCTGTCGTTCACTTTTAAATAATACCAGGCGTTTCACTGAAAATGCTTCGGAAACAAAATCCCGCTGGGCCCGCAGGGCTGTTGCAAGTCTGCCCTGATCCATGTGGGTTTTAATACGGCCAATCGTCAGGTGTCCTTTATAAGCACGTTTTTCCGTTTCAAATCCCAAAGGAACCAAGGCGTTTTCAACAGATTTCCATATTGATCTGAGAACGCTGGTCTGTCCTGCAATACCGGCCCAGAGGATACGGGGTCGCCGCATGTTCGGGAAAATGCCCATTCCCTGGGGAAGCAAATCAAACATGGGGTGGTTTGCAGCCGTATCTGACAATACCCTGCCCAGCGTATGCGTAACAGACGGGTCAATATCACCCAGAAATTTTATGGTCAAATGCAGGTTCACCGGTTTCACCCAGCGAATGTCCAAGCGATGGGAGGCAAAAGCACGTTGCAGATTCCGGATATCACCTTGTACCTTTTCCGGCAGTTCGATGGCGACGAATGCCCTGAGTTTAGGTTTCATTCTCAAAATATCAGATGCTTCTCCCGGAGTTGTCGGGAGAAATAGAAGCGTTTCGCGTTTCTATTTCCTGGGGAGTGTAAACTGGGGCTCTCCCAACAAGAATTTACCGGCGGATATCCTTTTTTTTAGCAAATCGGCGATTTCGCGTGCCCGGACCATACTTGAAAGAGGAACAGTGGGAATGCGTTTGCCCGCCACCTCTATAGAACCGCTTTTGAGTTCCGCATAGCTGACCCTACCGTAATTCTTGGATTTTCCCTGGGGATAGTCTTTCCCGTAGTCGATGACATGGGTATATAAATCCTCGTCGGAAATGGATGTAAATTTTGCCATCTCTTCATTCAGGATGGGGATGGGGACGCCAAGTCCAACGGCAAGAGAGCATCCATAGCCTTGAATACTGACGCCCACAAGCCATTTGGCTTGCATTTTTTTAAGATCGCCCATGACAAACAAGGTGCCGGCCGGTGTTACGGGGGTACCCTTTGGTGTTCGTTTGGCAGTTGGTTTGTGCTGGGTACCATTCCAGGTGACAAAACCTTCCGCACCCCCTAAAAAAATTCGTGTCCCCAATCCGATGGTTTTATAATAGGGATCGTTGAACAGGGGGCTCAACTGCCCGGCAGAACAGTAATTGGCATTCCCCATGCGCGGTTTGAGGGCACCCATGTACGTATAGACTGTTTTCTTGGTGGTGTTGATGGCACAATTATAGTTTTGATACGCATTCCTGGGATTACACAGCATGGCATTAGGCAAGGTTTTTAGCGTTATTTTTTTTTCAATTTTTTTGTTTGGATAGCAGTCAGTGCCATACGCGGTTGCCTTGAGATGAACGGTTTTACCCGCCACCAGATCCTGGATGACATGCCCGCCTCCATAGCTGAATTCCCCAGGATAGACTTTGTTTAAGGGATCATCTTCACAGGGTTCTGTTGCACCGATATAGCAGTCCACTGCCGCGATGCCCGCATAGGCGGAAACATTGTTAAGCCATACCTTTGAGGTCTTGATCCCGGGAGTTGAGTGACCAAAATTAATAAAGGCACCCGAAGAACACATGGGAGCGAAGGTTCCGGTCGTTACCACATCCACATGTCTGGCAGCATCAACAGGTCCTTGGTCCTTGACCAGACCGATCATCTCTTCGGCAGTCACCACGACAGCATCTCCCGCCTGTATTTTCTCATTGATCTGTTGATATGTCTTGTTTATGGCAAATTTCTTCATTCCCCTTCTCCCAGGCGTTCGATTTTATTTGTAATGTTATTTTGGATCCATGATGCGTCCCACCATTCAAGGGGGTCGACGAAGGTGCCGCTTATCAGAACGCTGTAATGTAAATGATCTCCTCCGGCAAGACCTGATTTTCCGGTATTAGCGATAATCTCCCCCTTTTTAACCGTTTGCCCGACAGGCACGTTGAAACTGCTGAGGTGGGCATACATGGTAAAAAGCCCGTAACCATGATCGATGACCATGAGACGCCCGTAGATGCCCAGGGTTTCTGCATAAATCACCTTACCGGAATTGGCAGCCGGTACCGGTGACATGGCTAACGATGCAAGATCGATTCCTAAATGCGTCTGTTTATCAACGGATTTACCTTTATAAAGATAGGTGCGTCTGTCCCCAAATCCCGATCGTGTAGCCGATTTCGGAAGCCGTAGAAAGCTGTCCTCCCAATACAGGGTGGGATCGCTTTTTTTCATCAAACTGTTGAGGACGGCTTGGTTCTGTGCTCGTATCTCCCTGTTGATAAATAGAAACTTATCCAGAGGCTCTTCCAGACTTTGTCCTGCCAAAGTTTTCTGGAATTCAGGCAGTTTCCCAAGTATAAACCGGTCGCTTATTCGAATGGTATCCTTTTTAAATTTCTTGGTTTTTATGTAGTGGGGAAATTCTGTTTTTGTCTGGTTGCCTGCACGATCTTTGGCCATGAGAAAGATATCGGTTCCTGATCCCTGCTGACTATCCAGCGCAAAAAAAGCGATCCGAATCTCATCTTTTCCTTCCAGATTGGGATACCCCGGATAAAAGTGGTCTGCCACCTGGACGCCGCTTATATCGCAGGGTTCTGACAATGCATACACGACCGCATTGCTGCCACCAGGGCTGATGTTGTGAGCACGGCTCAACACCCGGACAATGGGCGCTTCTGTATCGATGACAATTTCTATTTCAGAATAAGACCGATTTCCTTTTCCCCATGATTTCCAGGAATAGTCCACGGCCATCATGCGAAGCATGGCGTTACCATCCTTCAAGTCAATCTTTTGAGGCTCGATGTTGATGCGGATGGCTTCGGATATGGTAGATCCTTTATGCAGTATGCCAACGGCCGGGAAGTGCTTATCCAGAAGCGTGGTCTCCTTCCCGTCCTGAAGAATGGCAACCCAGAATCGTTTTAAACCGCTCTTATTATCCGCGACGTTGATTTCCAGCCCTTTATCCAGGCCGATATACTTGGAGGGCATTTCAAATTTGACGCTGGGATGTTCGCTTTCCATGCGTATGACAGCCATCACTAACATTGGCAGGAAAATCATGATGCAGATGATGATCAATACCTTGGGGCTTAATCTTTTGTTTTTATCTTTCAATAGGTTATGAACTCCTTTTCCATAAATTAATTCGCCGGAACAATACCAGGTAAATCACGCCTTATCAAGGGCTCTTTTTCGTTTCTTGACTTTTAACCCCATGCACGATAGATATATCGAATGCGATACCAAGCTGTCATTAACCTCTATCAGCACAAGCTATATGGATATGAGCATCTCTGATTTTATTTCCGACAATGCTGTTTCCCTTCTGCCTGTTTCAGGCCCTTGCGTGATCAAAATTCATGCCACAACCTTCAAAATCGGTATTTGTCTGAAGGATCCGGCCCAGAAACCGGGGATTGCTTACTTATGTCTGAATCGAAATTAGCTCATATCAAATTGTTCTGGCTGATCACCGTGTTTCTTGTTTTTGGGGTTGTGTTAACCCTGTTTATCGGTTATCGAACGGTTTCCAATCCACAGGAATTGTTTGTATCCTCGCTGGTTCAGGATGATGCCACAATCGTCATTGACAGGGTTCATCAGACATCGACAAAGAACGGTATCAAAGAATGGAGCCTCGACGCAAGGTCCGCCAAATTCATTGAAAAGGACAAGCAGGCGATTTTTAACGAAGTGTCCATGGATATTTATATGGAAAACGGTAAACGGGTCAAGTTAACTGCCCACAAAGGATATCTGAATACCGATACCCGGGATATGCGCGTCGATGGCAATGTTGTAGCCGACGATGGCGAGCTAAAAATGCTTACGGAAACCCTTAACTATGAACACGCTCGGCGTGTTCTTGTGACCACAAAACCTGTGCAGGTTATTGGCAACAAGATGCAATTGAATGCTGAATCAGCTTCGTACAATTTGGCATCACAGAAAACGACCTTTGATGGTAAAATAGAGGGAACTATTTTTGACAAAATTGATTTATAAGCACCCTGCCCTGTTTTTCTTTTATTTTACAGGCCTGCCTGTCTTGGTGGTGCTATGGGTTTTAGTGATTTCCGCGATTGCTCAGGATGACCCTGCCCGAAAACCGATACCTGAGACGGAAAACCCCATTCGCATTACAGCCGACAGCTTGATTACCGATCCTCGGAATAAAACCGCCGAGTTTATCGGCCATGTTCTGGCAACCCAAGGTGATACGACAATCACATCCGCCAAGCTCAAGGTTTACTATAGAAAGGGCATCCAGTCTGGACCCACATCTGGTATGGATGCCATCGTTCGCATGGTTGCCCAGGGAACGGTCAAGATTGTCCTTGGGGATACGGTCGCCCACACCGAGCATGCCGAATATATCGCAGACAGGAGAATTGTGGTGCTCACCGGGCCAAACTCGAGAATTCTCGATGGCAACAACTCTATTTCCGGGCAAAAGATTACCCTTTACAGAGACGATCGACGCATTCATGTGGCAGGAACGCAGGAAAAACCCGTGGAAGCTTTTTTTTATTCGGATGAAAACATATTGGGTGCCCCAAAAAAGAAGAATTAATGGCGACCTTAAAAGTTGAAAACCTGGTCAAAGCATACCGTGGCAGAAAGGTTGTCAACGACATCAGTTTGCGTGTGCAAAGTGGTGAGGTCGTGGGCTTGCTGGGTCCAAATGGGGCCGGCAAAACCACTACCTTTTACATGACGGTCGGGATAGTAAAACCGGATGGGGGCCAGGTGTTTCTCGACCAGAACAATATTACCCAGATGCCTATGTATCAAAGGGCCAGGAAGGGTGTGGGATATCTTCCCCAGGAGGCTTCCATATTCAGAAAGCTGACGGTTAGAGAGAATGTCATGGCAATTGTTGAAACCCTTCCGATTTCAAAGGAAAAACAAAATGAACGGGCATCGGTTCTTTTGGAAGAGCTGGGTATCGAACATCTTTCGAATCAGAAGGCCAGTGTTCTGTCAGGTGGGGAAAGAAGACGCCTTGAAATTACACGCTGCCTGGTTACCGATCCGTCCTTCATTCTATTGGATGAACCTTTTGCAGGCATCGATCCATTGGCGGTGATCGATATAAAAAAAATCATCGGTCACCTCAAGAAAAGAAAGATAGGTATTTTGATATCCGATCATAATGTGCGTGAGACGCTTGAGGTTTGTGATAAAGCGTATATATTAAATAACGGCCTGGTTATTGAGTCTGGTTCTCCGGACCACATCGCTGCCAGTGAAGTGGCCAGGCGTATCTATCTCGGGGATGAATTCAAACTTTAAAACGACTTTGTCACCTTGTAAATTTTCCATGGAATGAATCTAATATGGCAATTGAACTCCGACAACAGCTGAAACTGACGCAGCAACTGATCATGACACCGCAGCTGCAGATGGCCATAAAGCTTCTCCAGCT
This sequence comes from uncultured delta proteobacterium, assembly GCA_963842925.1. Taxonomy (GTDB): domain Bacteria; phylum Desulfobacterota; class Desulfobacteria; order Desulfobacterales; family B30-G6; genus B30-G6. The sequence continues at coordinate 69,008 of CAWJIL010000008.1, read as the reverse complement.
TTCAAGGTTGGAACTTGTTGAAAAGATCCAGCAGGAGCTCGAAGAAAATCCCGCGCTCGATGAGGTCCAGGAAACACTGTCCCCGGAATCTGCAGCTGAAAAGGCAAAGGCAGATTCCGAGGCGTCTGAACAGACCAAGGAAGTAAGCTTTGAAGAAAAAATGAATGAGGACATCGACTGGCGAAATTATATTGAGGAATATAATTCCCCCGGAAGAATGCCGGTCGAAAGTGAAGGGAGAGAAACACCTCGCTTTGATTCGTTCATATCAAAAAAAGAGTCTTTGAGCGATCACATGCTCTGGCAGTTCCTAATGACGTCTCCTGATGTGGAGGCAGAGAAAATCGGCAGCCTTATCATTGGGAATCTGACCAAAGATGGTTATCTGGATATATCCCTGGATGACATCTCAGAAACCAGTGGATTCCCTCGCGAAAACGTGGAACGTGTCCTGACCGTGTTGCAGACTTTTAATCCGATGGGTGTCTGTGCCAGAGATCTCAGTGAGTGTTTGCTGATTCAAATCGAACGCCTGGGTCTTGGCGATAACAGTCTTTTAACTGAAATTGTAAAGAATCATCTGCATCACCTGGAGAATAAAAATTATCGCATTATCTGTAAGATTTTGAAGGTTCGGATAGATAATGTGATCGCAGCCGTCAATGTAATAAAAGGCTTGGAACCGAAACCCGGACGTGAGTTCAGCGAATCGGATGTCCAGTATATAACACCCGATATCTATGTATATAAATCAGAAAACGATTTTGTAATCGTTCTCAATGATGACGGCCTTCCAAAACTCCAGATAAATTCTTACTATAAAAAGGCCATGGCGCGGGGCGATAAGATCTCCGCAGAGACCAAAGAATACCTTCAGGATAAACTCCGGTCTGCTGCATGGCTTATCCGCAGTATTCATCAGCGGCAGAAAACGATCTACAAGGTCATGGAGAGTATTTTAAAGTTTCAACGGTCCTTTTTTGAAGAAGGTATCACCCATCTGAAACCGATGGTTCTTCGTGATGTCGCTGAAGACATCGAGATGCACGAGTCGACCATCAGTCGTGTCACGACAAATAAATATGCTTTTACACCCCAGGGCATATTTGAGTTAAAGTATTTCTTCAACAGTTCCATAAAAAGAATCCACGGCGAGGCCATTGCCTCTGCCAGTGTGCAGGATAAAATCAAAAAAATCATTGAAAACGAGAACCCGAAAAAACCATTCAGTGACAGTAAAATGGCAGAGATGCTGAAGGATCAAAATGTCGATATTGCCCGCAGGACGGTTGCAAAATACCGTGAGATGCTGGGTGTGTTATCATCCAACAAACGCAAACAATTCTAAGGAGATTTCATATGCAAACATCTGTTACTTTCAAGAACATTGATTCCTCCGAAAACCTGAAAACCTATGTGTCCGACAAACTTGACCGGTTTGACAAGTATCTCTACAACCCGGCTGAAGCAAGTGTGGTTCTGTCGGTTGAGAAATTCAGGCATATTGCAGAAATCAATATCAAAGGAGACAGACTTAATATCAACGGGAAAGAAGAGACCGAAGACATGTACTCGGCCATTGACATGGTTTTGGACAAACTTGAAAAACAGATCAAGAAGAACAAAGAAAAATTGAGCGACAAAAGATCCGGGTCTAAATACAGAGGCAGGGATTCGATTTCTGAAGATTCTTTTCAGGCTGATGAAGATTTCGAAAAACAGATTAAAATCCAACATATTGAATACAAACCCATGGATGTTGACGAAGCTGTCATGCAAATGGAGCTGGTTGATGACAACTTTCTCGTTTTCACCAATGCAAGGGACAGTCAGATCAATGTTCTGTATCGGCGCAAGGATGGTCATTATGGGCTAATTCAGCCCAACAACTGAACGGGAACCCATTCCCAATGGCAAGCCAGGTAATTGCGAGTCTATGATGAGAATACTTGAAGCACTTAACAAGAATGCCATTATCGATGATTTAAAGGCAAAAGACAAAAAGGGTATTCTGGAAGAACTTGTTTCCCCTCTCGTCCAGACAACAGGGATTGATCAGGACAGCCTGGTAAAAGTACTGATTGAAAGAGAACGGCTCGGGAGTACAGGTATTGGTGGTGGTGTCGGTATTCCCCATGGCAAACTGACCGGCCTGCAATCCATTGCTTTGGGATTCGGTCTCAGCAGGAGCGGTGTCGATTTTGAATCCATGGATGGAAAACCGACCCATATCTTCTTCCTTTTGCTGACACCTGATAATTCAACAGGGCTTCATCTCAAACTTCTGGCGAGAATTTCCAGACTGTTGAAAAAAGGCCCGTTTAAGGAAAGGCTCCTCCAGGCTCTGGACAGGGATGAAATCTATCGTGCCATCAGGGAAGAAGATGAAGATTTCTAAGAATTCCGGATTCCAGGATTCCAGGATTCCAGGGGTCCAGGATTCGAGTGCAATGCTTAAAAATTGTAAAAAGTTAAATGTTTGGCAAAAGAGGAGATCGGGGATGTCGAGCGAATTCTCAAAGCGATGGACAAATCCCTGGAAAACAAACACTTGAATCCTTGAATCCTTGACCCCTTGGACCCTTTCTACCAACTAATTGGGAGAAGATCCTAAAAAATATAGAGATCTGCTTGACTATTTGAGCCCTTTGTACGAAAAGGAGGGCAAAACAAATCTAACCATTACAGGTTTTTTGGAATATATTATGATCGGTATCGTTATCGTGACACACAGACAGCTCGGAGACTCCCTCATCGATGCTGCCCAGTTTATCGTTGGTTCCAAACCGGAGATGATCGAATCAATCTCCATTGATCTGAATGAAAACGTCGATGCATTGAGAGATAAAATTGTAAAAGGTATCAAGAAGGTAAACTCGGATGAAGGCATCCTTATTCTGACTGATATGTTTGGTGGAACACCGTCCAACTTGAGCTATTCTTTTCTTGAAGAGGGTCGCATTGAAGTTCTTTCCGGTATCAATCTGCCCATTCTCATCAAAGCAATCAATTCTCGCCCTGATATGGAACTCACCAAACTGACTGAATGCCTTGAAACATATGGTAAAAAGAGCATATCCATGGCCAGCAGCATCTTAAGGGGCAAATCGCGCAACTAAGGACCTTTAGAGAAATATTCTCGAACTATCAATACACGTACAGGAGGAAGATATGAGTATTAAAATAGGAATTAATGGGTTTGGCAGAATCGGACGGCTCGTGTTCAGGGCTGCATGGATGCACCCCGGGGTAGAGGTCGTTGCAATCAATGATCTAACTGATGCGGCTACCATGGCGCATCTGCTTACGTATGATTCCGTACATGGCAAGCTGGATCTTGATGTCCGTGCCAAAGAAGATGCCATCGAAGTCGAAGGCCGATCCATCGCATTTACAAACATAAGAGATCCGGAGCAACTTAAGTGGAAGGAACTGGGTGTGGATATCGCTGCTGAATGTACCGGCCTGTTCAGAGACCGGGAGAGCGCCAGCAAACATCTTACCGCAGGGGCACGTAAGGTTATCATTTCCGCGCCTGCCAAGGATCCAGACATTACCATCGTCATGGGGGTCAACTCCAGCAAGTATGATCCGAAACAGCATCACATTATCTCGAACGCATCCTGTACGACCAACTGTCTTGCACCGTTTGCCAAGGTTCTTCTTGAAAACTTTGGGTTGAAAGCCGGACTCATGACCACGATTCATTCCTATACAGGTGATCAGCGCTTGCTCGACTTCCCTCATAAGGATCTTCGTCGCGCAAGAGCAGCCGCTCTGTCCATGATACCCACCACAACGGGTGCTGCCAAGGCCGTCTCCCTGGTGCTGCCGGAACTGGCCGGAAAGCTGAATGGACTTGCCATACGTGTACCGACACCCAATGTGTCGATAGTGGACCTTGTGGCAACCATTGAAAAGAAGGGTATTAACAAGTCTGAAGTCAACCAGGCGATGAAAGCCGCCGCTGAAGGAGAACTGGCCGGCATTCTCGGGTATTCCGAACTTCCCCTGGTTTCATCGGATTATAACGGCTCAAATCTTTCTTCCATTGTGGATGCAGCTACAACCTATGTGGTGGATGACATGGTTAAGGTACTTTCCTGGTATGACAACGAATCCGGGTATTCACACCGCATGGTTGATCTGGCTGCCATGGTGGGTGACATGCTATAACAAATATAGGGTTCGAGGGTCCGAGGGTGATACAAGGGTTGAGGGTGGCTGAGCGCTGATAGCGGAAGGCACCTAACAGTCTAACAGTCTAAACCGCTAAATGGCTAATGAGGGTCCGAGGGTGATACAAGGGTTGCGGGTGGCTGAGCGCTGATAGCGGAAGGCACCTAACAGTCTAACAGTCTAAACCGCTAAATGGCTAATGAGGGTCCGAGGGTGATACAAGGGTTCGAGGGTGGCTGAGCGCTGATAGCGGAAGGCACCTAACAGTCTAACAGTCTAAACCGCTAAATGGCTAATGAGGGTCCGAGGGTGATACAAGGGTTGGCGGGTGGCGGAGCGCTGATAGCGGAAGGCACCTAACAGTCTAACAGTCTAAACCGCTAAATGGCTAATGAGGGTCCGAGGGTGGCAGGGGGCTATAAGCGGACAGCAGCCTCCAAGCATCCTCGCTTCCCAGCATATTAGGGATCTAGTATGGCATTGGTAGAAAGATTCAATTGTTTTGTTTGTAATAATTATTAGGAGTGACAAATGAGCCTTCGCAGACCGCTTATCGCCGGCAACTGGAAGATGTATAAAACCTGTTCAGAAGCTGCAGAGACAGCCGAGCGTTTGAAACACCTTGTTAAGGATGTTTCCGAGGTGGATATCATGATCGCACCATCGTTCACATCGCTGTCTTTGGTATCAAAGGTCCTTTCTGGAAGTAACATTCATCTGGGTGCTCAAAATCTTTCCTGGCATGCTGAGGGGGCCTTTACCGGTGAAATATCCCCAAACATGGTAACGTCGACCGGCTGTGACCATGTAATTCTGGGACATTCGGAACGTCGGCAGTATTTTCATGAAACCGATGAAACCGTGAACAAACGGATTGTTGCCGCTATAAAAGAAGACCTTGTACCTGTTTTTTGCGTTGGTGAGACTGAAACTGAGCGGGAAGCAAACATTACATTTTCTGTGCTTGACAAACAGGTCACAACTGGTTTACAAAATATCGCTTTGGGAGATTTGGCAACACTGGTAATTGCCTACGAACCTGTTTGGGCCATCGGCACCGGCAAAACCGCCACCACGGAGCAGGCCCAGGAAGTCCATCAGTTTCTACGGTCCCTGCTTGAAAAAGCATATGGTTCGGATTTTGCTGAATCCATCCGGATTCTGTATGGTGGAAGCGTTAAGCCGAATAATATCGCGGAACTGATGTCGATGCCGGATGTGGATGGAGGGCTTGTTGGTGGTGCCAGCCTGGATGCTGAAACTTTTAGCAAAATTGTTATATTTTAACCTATAATCTAAAAACGTAAAACTAATAAAATGTCATTATTCATTATCGTTATACACGTTATTGCGTGCATCGCACTGATCATGATCGTACTTCTGCAAACCGGCAAGGGTGCCGACATGGGGGCCGCATTCGGTGGCGGTTCCAGCCAGACGCTCTTTGGGAGCACGGGCGCTTCTTCTTTTTTAGGCAAAGCAACCACAGCTGTTGCTATTTTGTTCATGCTGACTTCGCTGATACTTGCGTATATGTCAGGGGACAAATCCGGAAAGTCGCTTGTCATGGACGCGCCGGCACCCATCGAACAGACACTACCGGCGTCTGAGACCGCACCGGAAGCACCGGTTCCGTCTACGGATACAAGCACGGATGAGCCGACTAAAACTGAGTAGACATGGATCGTGCCGAAGTGGTGGAACTTGGTAGACACGCTATCTTGAGGGGGTAGTGGGCACAACCCGTGCGGGTTCAAATCCCGCCTTCGGCACCATGCTTTATAATAAGCTGTAATCTTAATTGGTTACGGCTTTTTTGTTTTTGTGGATGTGTGTAGGGTGCAGGTGTATCAAGACGATTAATACCGGCATTTGGTTTTGATTCAATCCAATGACCGTAAATATCAAGCGTTAATTGTCTGCGGTGGTAACCCATCCCGCCTCTCTGGAATATGCATCCGCATTATCTATACAATGTAACCTTTTTTTCATAAACCATTAACGACGAATATGACTATTTCCCTAGGTAACTTACTGTTATAGTGTTAAATAGATTGTATCTATAAATGTTATTTATTGTGGCATTGTTATTGCATTTTACTTGGATAACTCACAATTGATGTTTTTGATGCATTATAGGATAGGAGAAAAATAAAATGTTGTTTTACGAATTTCAATGTCAAGGATGTGGTTGGGACATGGAGAGATTGGTATCTCGCTATGTGATCGAGATTAAATGTCCGATGTGCGGCTACATGTCGCAGAAACAAATGGCAGCACCCAAAAATGAGAATTAAAATGTCAATATCTGCAATATCTCCAATGGATCCCCACGGGTAAACCCGAGGTCCCAATGAACGACCCCGCAGCAAGCTACGGGGTATCTATTGTCATGCCGGACTTGATAAGCCTGCCCCGGTAAGTAGTTGGCCGGGGGCATCCAGTTTATATTCCTGGATAGCGGAAAAGCTTCACTTCGCGCCCGGCTTTCGCCGGAATGACGACTCGCTCGGTTCACCACCGACCATTTCTTGCATTGGTATGTCTTTCCATGGTATCCTACGGATAACCAGGTGGTATCAACAGTATTGTCACAAAATATGGTATCGAATCCTAATAAAAAAATTATATTAACTTGTTGCATACTATGTCTCTTCCTTCATTTCTTTTTGCCTGAGAATGTCTTTTCTCAAGACGGCAGCAAAGCTCCACGCAAGATAGTTGTTGGGACGATGGTCATGCCGCCGTTGTATATGAAAACGGCTGATGCTCAATGGGAGGGCTTGGGCATTGAAATCTGGCAAACTGTGGCCCAAGGTCTGGACGTTTCCTTCGAATTTCGGGAGTATAACAACCTGGATTCCTTGCTATCCGCCATCGAAAACGGAGAAATAGATGTTATCCCCTCCTTGCCTGCCGAGTCGCGGTATGAAGCTGCCATGGAATTAAGTCAATCATACTATAAATCTGGATTGGCTATTGCGGTACCGTCGGAAGTCACCGATTCCAAATGGGTGAGCGTGATCGAAAAAATCTTTTCAATGGAGATCTTGATGGCAGTTGGATTGTTAGTCGTAATGTGTCTGACAGCCGGTATGATCGTTTTTTTGTTTGAAAAACGGCGCAACAGCGAAATGTTTGGTGACACAGCCCCAGAGGCCATCGGTCACGGGATCTGGTGGTCTTTTGTGACAATGACCACTGTGGGCTATGGAGACAAAACACCAAAAACAATTGGCGGGCGAATCGTTGCGATCATCTGGATGATTTTTTCGCTTGTGTTCATCGCCAGCTTTACAGCCCATATAACGACCTCGTTAACCATTAGTGAACTACACGGCAAAGTCCGCGGCTTTAATGATCTTCACCATGCACGTGTTGGATCCATACCGCAATCCGAAGCTACAAATTTTTTAACCAAGCATGGCATAGCGGTAATGCCTTTTGAAAATGTACAGCAAGGATTGATGGCGTTATCCGTTAAAAAGATCGATGCGTTTCTCCTGAATGAACTCATGTTGAAGTATCTCGCAAAAAATGAATTTTCCGGACGAATAAAAATCCTGCCCGGAACATTCGATGAATATTTTGTGGCTATCGCTCTAAAGCGAAAAAGCCCACTCCGCAAACCGATAAATGAAGCCTTGCTGAAATTGATGAAAACTGAAAAATGGTATGAATTATTGAACCGCTACACCCAACAGGAGCGTTGAACCGAAACAGCGAGCACATTCCCCGTAGCTTGCTGCAGGGTACGCTTCAAATGTAGTGGCGTTATCAACATTGGAGATGGCTTCTAAAAAATTGATAAACTTAAACAGCTAAAAGAAATGAGAGATAACTATTTTATCACTCAGGAAGAATATGATAAAAAGAAAAAAGAAATAGTAGATGAATTGTATTGATTGATGCTGCACCTTTGTGGTACTTATTGCTCACGTCAAACGGTGATACTTTTCCAGGTGAAAGGAACGGCATGACCATCGCTCTAGTTGGGTTCTTATCTTTGTTTTTCATCTCGTTTCTTATTTACTACTTTACCACCCCAAAGCACATCGACATACGAACCAAAACCATATACAATTATTTCCTTTTCGCCCTATCCATACTTGCATTCCTATTGGTGTACGTGTACACCTACTTCAACAATGATCTTTCGATTGAACGAACAATGTTGTCACTGTTGGCCTATCTTCAGTCCCTCCTTGCTGTTTCTGTGATTCTGATTATTGGGGCGTTGTTTCGCAATTTTATCCTATTCCGGAAAAAGAGATGAAGCGTAGATGATTTGTTTTGAAAAGGAGTCTCAATGAGATACGTCACCATTGCAATTACAATATGTTATTTGTTCATCCCCTGCCCTGGACATTGTGATGAATTGACAGCAAAAAAGAAAGCCGCCATAAAGGAGATGTTGCAAGTGTCCGGGAGCGCGCAAATGGGCGAGCTTATTGGCAATGCAACGGCGCAACAAATGATCCAGTTATATAAGAAAACAAAACCGGATATGGACCCGAGAGCCTTTGAAATTATGACCGAAGAAATCAAAGGCGTCTTTCACGATGAATTTATCGTAAAGGAATCCTTTTACCCATTTGTATATCCCATTTTTCACAAATACTATTCATTGGCGGATCTATATGAATTGATTGGGTTTTATAAATCTCCCATCGGACGTAAACTCGTGTCTATGACGCCGATCATTACACAAGATTCCATGAAAGCAGGCCAGGAATGGGCCCAGGGTATTTTTCCATCCCTCGGACAGAAACTGCAGTCCCGTTTCAAGGAAGAAGGCATCGTCTTTGAGTAATGTGTGCTGAACGGAAATAGTGAGCACATTCCCCGCATGTTCTGTCGTTCGGCAGTGCTTTTGGCATGCTGCAGGGAATCTTCAATAGTACTTTCACACTTTTTCAAAAAGCATATAGGGCCATCGTTATTTGATGGATGTGTATCCCGGGTATAATTATTACCTATTTTTTGGCAGTAATGAATTTTCTTCTTGCACACCCTTTAGCAATTTTATATCTAGGAATTTAACGCTACGAACTGGAGAGAAATAAATGGGCCAAGATAGGCGTGTCGATACAGATCGCAGAATAGAAAGGGACAGACGATTGGGCAACAGTCGTAATGTGTACGCTGGCCCTGAAAGAAGGAGCATCTTCGATCGTAGAGATTATAGCGAGAGAAGATATTTAAAGCATACTTCTTCAAAAATCGATCTCTTCCAAAGCGCATATTAGAAACCATTTTTTTCCAATAAAACTTCCAGCAGGGTCAAAACGACCCTGCTTTTTTTATGCCTGAACTGCCATTTTCCGCTTTAGTTTCCTATTAATAAATTCAGGATCATCTTCAAAAAAGTTGATCCCAATTAAGGGTTCAGGGATTCCAGGGGTCCAGGGCTCGAGTGAGATGAATCAGAATCAGGCTTGACAGGTTGTAATGTGTCCAGGTAGTTTAGGATATCAGCAGTGTCTGTGCCGATGGCAGTTCAGCCTGAAACATCATGATCCAAAACGAATTGTAAAACGTACCTACAAAGGAGCAACAATGAAAAAATACTATTTATTAGCGATGTTAGTGCTTACCATTATTTTTGTCTTTAGCGCACCAACGCTGGTCATGGCCGACAAGTTCACCAACACAATCGAGGTCTTCAAAAAATCTGAAGCAACGCAGCCTTTCTTTAAAAGCGCATACGGCTTTGCGGTCTTCCCGACGGTTGGAAAAGCCGGTATCGGTATTGGTGGCGCATACGGCAAGGGCCAGGTATACCGTGAGGGAAAAGTAACGGGTGAAACCTCTCTGATGAAAGCGACCATCGGGCTACAACTCGGCGGACAGGCCTTTAGCGAGATAATATTTTTTGAAGATGAACGTGCCTACACCGATTACACAAACGGAAACTTTGAGTTTGACGCGTCGGCTTCCGCAGTTGCAATCACCGTCGGAATGCAGGCAAAAGCCGGCACCGAGGGAACCAGCGCCGGAGCAAGCGCTGGACCCGCCACGGGAGCGCAAGCCAAAACAAGCTATCGGAAAGGTATGGCGGTGTTTATACACACAAAAGGCGGTCTTATGTACGAAGCCAGCATTGGCGGTCAAAAGTTCAGTTTCAAAGCCAAAGAATGAGCTGCCCTTAGCCCTGGAAACGCATGGACATGGAATAGAAAAAAAATTATTGTCGAAGAACCTCACAGCTTGTCTAAGACCCCGGCTTGCAGGCCTTGTGAGGTTCTTTATTCGTAAAGAATCCTGGCCCAAAGGACCCGGTTTTTAATAATGGGATAAAGAAGCCGGGCCGAAATGGTCTGTCTTTCTGTAACTATTTATCATGCCTCTTCGGGCTTTATGCCACCCTTCCATATTAAATTCTCTTATCACGCAATCCTAGTACAATTATAACTTGACAAAGACATCAATCTTCCATAAATGTATGCCTGTATATACATTTATAACTCTATACGTTTACGCTTGGTCCGGTAATGATCCAATTCACCGGATAAAAAGGAGGATGTCCATGCAGTTTCCGTTTGATTTAGAGGCTTACACCCCTGTCAAATTCGATCTTTCACAAAAAGAATTGACAAGCGATCAAAAAGAGCAACTCAGTGCAAATATACAACTGGTTCGGGACAGCATCGTATTTTTTACGGCCTATGCCAACACCAAGGGTCTTGGCGGTCACACAGGCGGCGCGTATGATATCGTACCGGAGATACTGATCACTGACGGTTTTATGAAAAACCATACATCCATATACCCTGTTTTATTTGACGAGGCCGGCCACCGTGTGGCTGCCCAATATCAGATGGCGGTACTGAATGGATTCATGCCCATGGAAGCGCTGTTTCACTATCGTGAGTTCAAAAGCGGACTCTATGGCCATCCTGAAAGAGACGACGCCAAAGGCATCTTTTTCAGCTCGGGTCGGCTGGGACACCTCTGGAGCTATGTCAATGGCATTGCCACAGCCAACCCGGACAAGACCGTTGTCATGTTCGGCAGCGATGGCTCTCAGCAGGAAGGCGGAGACGCTGAAGCGGCAAGATATGCCGTGGCACAGAACCTGAACGTAAAACTGCTCATCGACGATAACGATGTTACCATAGCTGGCCATCCCAGCGAATACCTGAAGGGGTTCAGTGTCGCCAACACTCTCAAAGGACACGGCATGCCGGTAGATACCTGCGATGGCGAAGATCTTGAAGCCCTATATAGGAACATCCAGAAATTATTGTCCACTAAGGGCCCCATGGCGCTGATCAATTATCGGAAAATGGGTGTTGGCATCAAGGGAATTGAAGGAACACCCAAGGGACATGATGTCATAGCAGTGGATTTGGCCATCGACTATCTCGAGGAAAAAGGACAAGCTCCAGCCGCCAGTATTTTAAAAAATGCCAGCAAAAAGTCCGCAAAGCGAACATACCTTGGCAGTTCCACGGATAAAGCCAAAAACAGGGATGATTTTGGTAAAATTATCTGTGATATTCTTCAGGAAATGCCTGATCGGAAATCGAAAGTTCTGGTGGTTGACTCGGATCTGGAAGGTTCATGTGGGCTCCACCATATCCGCAAGACCTTTCCCGAGATTTATGTACACGGTGGCATCATGGAGCGAAACAACTTTTCAGTGGCGGCCGGGTTCGGTGCTACTCCGGGGAAACAAGGTATTTTCGGTACTTTTTCAGCTTTTCTAGAAATGGTTGTTTCAGAAATCACCATGGCCCGCTTGAACAATGCCAATCTCCTGGCTCATTTTTCCCATGCCGGTGTGGATGATATGGCCGACAATACCTGCCATTTCGGCATCAATAATTTCTTTGCAGACAATGGCTTGGAAGACAAGCACACAACCCGTCTCTATTACCCGGCTGACGCCCATCAGTTGAAGGCGCTTCTCAAGAAAATCTTTGATGATGATGGTTTGCGCTTTGTGTTTTCAACACGATCGGCGGTTCCTTTTATCCAGAATGAAGCCGGGCAACCCTATTTTGATGACGCATACCAATTCACCCCTGGAAAAGACGAGATCATTCGTGAAGGTGATCTGGGGTACGTGGTTTCCTACGGAGAAATGCTCTACCGATGCCTGGACGCCGTGGATCGGCTGCGGGAAGAAGGTCTACAGGTCGGACTGATCAACAAACCGACCCTGAATGTGGTGGATGAGGAAATGATGACCCGCCTGGGTTCCACCGGCTTTGCTCTGATCGTGGAAACACAGAGTGTCAAATCAGGCATGGGTGCCAGATTCGGCACATGGCTTCTGGAAAGAGGCTATGCAACCCCATATGCGCATTTGGGTGTCACCCGGGAGGGTCAAGGCGGCATTGTAGAACAGATTGGTTTTCAGGGTCTTGATCCCGACGACATCCTGAACAAGATACGGTCTATGATTCAGAGCAATGCCTAAGATATGAATGGAACCAGCAAAGAGATGTTGCGGGACATGTTACAAGCACCCGGACATTGAGATGGATCACGTATGCAAATAGTCGACCCCAATAACCCAATACCCAAATATCTACAGATCAGTACTTGGCTCAAGGAAGCCATCCAGATCGGCCGATACCCTTTGGGAGAGAAAATCCCCTCTGAAGTCGAGCTTTCACGCATGTGTCAGGTGAACCGCAACACCCTGAGACAGGCGATTGCCGAACTATCGAAGAATGGCATTTTGACCAAAAAAAAGGGCAAGGGAACCTTTGTAACGGCATCAGAGCCCACTGCGCTTAAGCATCAACTCAATCGCATCTCCAGTTTTAGTAAAGAGCTGTCTGCCGCTGGGGTTCAGGAGAATACCAGTCTACTGAGCAAGGGTATTGAAAAACCGTCCGAACATACCGCCAAGGCGCTTACTCTAGGACCTGATAGTGAGGTAATCGCTATCAAACGCCTGCGGACCGGGGATGATCTACCCCTTATTTACGAAGAAACCTATCTTCCGGTGGATTTATACAGAGGCATTCTAAAAATGGACCTGACCGGGTCTTTGTACGAGATCTTCACCAATGTCTTCAACACCGTGTTAGCCCGTTGCGAACAGACCATCACAGCCGTCAGTTTAAACGGTGAAATTGCACGTTCCCTTAATTTAAAGAAAGGCGCGGCTGCTTTGTACATGGAAAGCATAACCTACAATGATCATAATATGCCGATTGAATTTTTATGCGGTTATTTCAGGGGTGACAAATACGCTTTTGCCGTCGAGCTCGGGCGCTACCATTTAACGGAACAATAAATTTGACGGTCTCGTAAAAACCGTCTAATTCAGAATATTTACGCGTTCATCAAATTTGATTTACAAATTTATAAACTCCCAGCAACCCAATTTGTAACGATGTATTGATATTAACTAGTATACAAAAATCATTTTACAAAAAACGCCAAGGAGGCAAGCATGCAAGAAAGAAATCTGTTGGAAAAATTAGTCGACGTCAGTCCCGGAATGGAGATCTGGTGGGATTCATCACCCGTTATATTTAACAACTGGTGCAAGAGGTTGCTCGACAAGGCCGATGTTGCCGATCGAGAACTTCTGCAGGCCCAGTTTGACCGGATGTATGATCCTGCCAACCCGGAGACCCAGCTTTTTAGAGGCGTAACCACCAACCCGCCCCTTTCTCTCCAGGCCATCCAGGATGACATTCCCTTGTGGGAAAAAAAGGCTCAGGAAATCATCGCAGACAATCCGGGCATCGATACGGAATCGCTTTTCTGGAAACTCTACCTTTCCGTTGTTAAACTGGGTTCGGATCTGTATCTGCCCCTGTTTGAAAAGTCCGGATACACCGAGGGCTTTCTTTCCGGTCAGGTTGATCCTCGCAGTGCCTTTGACAAAGATGCCATGACCAAGCAGGCCCTTGATATCGCCAAAATCAATCCCAACGTCATGATCAAGGTGCCGGGTACCAAAGAAGGCTATGACGTCATCGAATTCCTGACCTCCAAAGGGATCGCCACCAACAACACCCTGACCTTTGTACTGCCCCAGCTGGTTGACTGTGCCGAGACCGTCAAGCGCGGTCTTGAAACAGCCAAAAAGAACAATGTGGACCTTTCAAAATGGCGATCGGTGATTACGCACATGGAGTCAAGATATGGCGATCTTGGCGGGCTGAGAGATTTTGCGGCCGAAAAGAACATCGAACTTTCAGACATGGACGTCAGATGGGCAGAGCTGGCTATTTTCAAGAAAGCCTATAAATACCTGCGCGACAACAAGCTGCAGAGCAAGATGCTTTCCTGTTCCCTGCGGATAGGTCCCGTGGTGGACGGTGTCACACGGATCCCGCATCTGGAAGAAAAAGCAGGCTGTGCAACGGTCGTGACCTGCCCGCCCAGCTTTATTGATCAGATCATCAACTTTGAAGAACAAGATAAAATTGTCTTCGAGAAAGACCGCATTCTCAAAGACATTCCCAAGGATGTCATGGATAAACTGATGCAGGTGCCTTATTTTGAAAAGGCCTACGCAGTGGACGGTTACACCCGGGATGAGTACAATACCCACCCTGCGCTTCAACGGACCGCAGCACAATTTTCCAAAGCCACCGAGGAAATGGTTTCATTTGCAGACAAATGTCTGAACAATGCTTAATTGCAATTTTATTGCGAAAAGGAGGACCCTATGAAGGTAGGTGTTCTAAAAGAAATCAAAACAAAGGAAAATCGCGTCGCCATGACACCGGCGGGTGTCGAACAAATGATTTTCCACGGGCATAGCGTTATGGTGGAAACCACGGCCGGTGAAGGTTCCGGTTTTTTAGATGAAAGCTATGTGAACGCCGGTGCCCAGATTGAACCCTCAGCCCAGGCGGTTTACCAGAAAAGCGAAATGGTCATGAAAGTCAAAGAACCCTTGCCGGTTGAGTATCCCATGATCCGCAAGGGCCAGGTGCTTTTTACCTATTTTCATTTTGCCGCCTCAGAGGAACTCACCCGTGCCATCATCGATACCGGTTCCATTGCCGTTGCTTATGAAACCGTAGAGAAGGCCAATGGGTCCCTGCCCCTGCTGACACCCATGAGCGAGGTTGCCGGACGGATGGCGATTCATGAAGGTGCCAAATATCTGGAAAAGACATACAATGGCAAGGGTATCCTGCTGGGCGGGGTTCCCGGAACGGAACCAGGGACCGTCATCGTTATCGGCGGTGGAATCGTTGGCACCAATGCAGCTAAAATGGCCTGCGGCATGGGCGCCAAGGTGTATCTGTTGGACACCAACCTGGAACGGCTCCGGTATCTTTCGGATGTCATGCCAAAGAACTGCTTTCCCCTCATGTCCAATCCGGCTATCCTGCGAAAACTGCTCAAGGAGGCCGACCTGGTGGTGGGCGCCGTCTTGATCCCCGGTGCTGTGGCCCCAAAACTGATCACCCGTGAGATGCTGGGGTACATGAGAAAGGGATCCGTGATCGTAGATGTGGCCATCGATCAGGGCGGATGTTTTGAAACGTCAAAAGCCACCACCCATGACGACCCCATCTACGAGGTGGACGGCATTATACATTACTGTGTGGCCAATATGCCCGGAGCGGTTTCCATGACCTCAACGGTCGCGCTTACAAACGCCACCCTGCCCTATGCCATCCAACTGGCAAACAAGGGCTATAGGATCGCGGCACTGGAAAATCCCGAAATAGCCAAAGGTCTAAACGTGGTTGAAGGCAAGGTGACCTACAAAGGTGTTTCAGACGCATTTAATCTGACTTATGAACCGTTTGAATCGGTGTTATAGAACCGTTAATGGTAAAACAACCCTTCGTCATCCAATGAAAGGACACTCACATGAAAAAAGAATTAAAAGACTGGATCGTTCCCTGGCTCTATACGTCTAGAGAGTACAATGTCGGCATCCTGGACAAGGCATGGGCCAATCCCGATCACGCCCGCCTCATGCTCAACGAAAACCCTATTCAGCCTTCGGAAAAAATCGTAGAGGCCGTAGCGCAGGCAATTCGTAACGGTAACCGCTACCCTGACAGTTTCTTGAGGCTGCGAACCAAAATCGGTAAAATGTATGACCTGGGACCGGACAATGTGGCCCTTTGCAATGGATCTTCAGAGACCATCGATGCCATGATGCGCGTCTTTCTGCAGCCTGGAGACGAGTTCATGCTGTCCACCCCGACGTTTGAACTCTTTCCACCCCGTGCTGAGTTGTGCAACGCCAAGGTTGTCCAGATCCCTGTCCGGGAAGAAGACCTGCAATATGATGTGGATGGCATGCTGGCTGCCATCAACGACAGAACCAAACTGATCCTGATCATCAATCCCAACAACCCTACAGGCGTTTTTATCGACGATGCCGATCTGGAACGATTCTGTGAAACCGGTGTTCCCCTCTGTGTGGATGAGGCCTATCTTGACTACAACCCTGACAGACCCTCAAAGGCAGATCTCATCAAAAAATATCCCCAGGTATTTCTGTCGGTAACATTTTCCAAGGCCTATGGTTTTGCAGGTATTCGGTTTGGCTTTGTCCTGGGAACCGAAGAGATGATCGCTGCCTTCAACCGCATGTTCCTGCCCTGGAATGTGAGTCTGATGTCTGCTGCCGCAGCGGAAGCCATCATCGACAACCCGGATGAAGTCAAGGACAAGGTCGAACACAACAACAAATGGATGGCTATTTTTACCGAAGAGTTGCAGAAACTGGGTCTCAAGCCCTATCCCGCCAACGGTAACTACATGCTTATCGATGGCACAATGACCGGCAAGAGTACCGAAGAAATCCTCAAAGCCGCCCTTGACGAAAAAATATATCTCAAGAAAATCGGCGAAATCCATGGAAAGACCGGATATTTCAGGGTAACCCCTGGAACCGATGCAGAAAATGAGAAGTTCATAAAATTTATTCGCGCTTATTTCGCATAAAGCAGCTGGCAGCAAGGCAGATAATGCCTGAACCATTATCGGACATTCCATGAGGCACATGTATGTTGCGCTTTCTCATGGAATGATCCGATTTTTTGCCCCGTGGCAAACGACACAAGGAGATCTAAGTGGATACCTACTATATTAATGGGCAGTATGTAGATGAAGATAAATGCGTGCTGTCTGTAAAAGATATTATTGTTCTGAGGGGTTTTGGCGTCTTTGATTTCTTGATTACCTATAACAAACGGCCCTTTTATTTGAAAGAACACGTCCAACGCCTTGAAACATCGGCCAAAAAAATCGGTCTTAAGCTGAAACACACCAACAAAGAGATTTGCGATATCGTGGAAGAAACCACCCGCCGCAACACCCATCACGATGAATCCAATATCCGTATCGTTTATACCGGCGGTATCAGCTCGGATGGCGTCACACCAGAGGGAAATGGATACCTGATCGTCATGGTGACCCCCAAACACCAACTGCCTGACTGGTGGTATTCAGACGGCGCAAAACTGGTTACCGCGGAAATCGAACGATTTATCCCCGGCGCCAAAAGTACCAACTACCTGACAGCAGTATGGGCCCTTGAAAGGGCGCATGCCATGGATGCCATTGAATCCATCTATGTGGATCGCAACAATCGACTTCTTGAAGGTACCACCACGAATTTTTTCTGTTTCAAAGAGAACAAACTCATCACACCCAAACTTGATATTTTGCATGGGATTACACGCAGCGTTCTGGTAGACTTGGTTAAGGGTCACTTTGATCTGGATGTCAGAGAAATCCAAAAGGATGAACTATCTTCCATGGAAGAAGTGTTTATTTCCGCTTCCAACAAGGAGATTGTACCGATTATCCAGGTGGACGATATTGTTATCGGTGATGGACAACCCGGCCCGCGGACACGAAAAGTAATGCAGCTATTCAGAGACTACACGACTGCGTATGGACAAGGAAAGGTGTGACATGGCAACGGCGCCTCATCCAAATAAAGACCTTCCTTCCCTGACCTGGGCAGAAATCGATCTTGGCGCACTGGCACATAATTACCGGGAGTTGCGACGTGTCACTGATACATCTGCTGTCATGATGGCGGTCGTAAAGGCAGATGGATATGGTCACGGCGCGCCCCAGGTGGCCCAGGTAGCCCTTGAAAACGGCGCTGAACTGCTTGCGGTGGCACGCATGGGTGAGGCTGTCCAACTTCGAGAAGCCGGTATATCGGCACCCATACTGCTTTTTGGCCATAGCCTGCCTGCCTATGTGGGCATCCTGGCCTCCAAGGATATTCGGGCAGCCCTTAACTCACTGGAGGGTGCCCGTCGTATTTCAGCGGAAGCCGTACGCCGCAAAACAAGCGTCAAAGCCCACATCAAGATCGACACGGGCATGGGGCGTCTGGGTCTTCTGGCAGATGAAATTTCAATTCAAAAAGACTCCGGAGAACAGTTCAAGCAAGCCATAAATGATGTTCTCGCCATCGCGGCCCTTCCCGGTATTGAAGTGGAAGGTATTTTCACCCACTTTGCCAATGCAGACAGTCGGGACAAGGGTCATGCAACAACCCAGCTGTCTTGCTTTGCCAGGATGCTGGAAGTCCTGAAAAAGCATTCTTTCCGGGTCAGATATCGCCATGCCGCCAACAGCGCTGCCATCATGGAAATGCCCGGTTCGCACCTGGATCTGGTGAGACCCGGGATCGCCCAGTATGGACTCTGGCCGTCGGGTGAGATAGACAGGCACAAGATCGATCTCAAACCGGTCATGTCCATAAAATCGAGGGTAATCCACGTAAAAGAGGTGGGAGCCGATTTTGCCGTGAGTTACGGCAGCACCCATGTCACGCCCTGCCCCACCCGGATTGCCACCATCCCTGTTGGGTATGCAGACGGGTATGACCGCATCCTTTCATCCAAGGGGCATATGCTGGTAAAGGGGGTTCGGGCTCCCATCATCGGCAGGGTTTGCATGGATTTGACCATGATCGACGTGGGGCATGTGCCGGGTGTGTGTCTCGAAGATGAAGTCGTTCTGCTGGGATCACAGGGAGACGAAACCATTTCGGCCGATGAAATTGCTGAACAGGTGGGCACCATCAATTATGAAGTCGTGTCATCCCTGACATCCCGTGTGCCCAAGGTGTATATTTCGGAGAAGCTGTAAGCAATAAGCCGTAAGCAATAAGCAGCTCACAGCTTACAGCTTAATGCTTCTGACTAAAAAAAGTCTTACCCTACTGAGTTACGTTCAAGGAAATACAAATCAATGCACCACAAAATTACTGAGACAATGGATTGGAAAACCGGAACGTGGCACAATAGCCAGATTAAAAATTCCCAGGCAGAGGTCGTTATATGCTCTGACTGGGCACCCATCCGTGGATTCAAGGATATTATTATCCAGGACCCAGAGGCTGTCTATGGGGATCTGCTTCCGGAATTGCGAAGTAGCGATATGCGTATGGTCAACCTCGAATGCCCCCTGGTGGACCAGGGGCAGCCGGTGTCCAAGAGCGGGGCCGTGCTGAAGGGAACGTCAGAACATATTTCAGGACTTACCAGGGTCCCCTTCGAGGTGGCAACCCTGGGCAACAATCACGTCTTTGACTACGGAACCCAAGCCTTTGTCAAAACCAGGGATCTGCTGCATCAAAATAACATCAAGACCGTTGGTGCCGGTATGTCCATCAAAGAAGCTGCCGCACCCCTGATCATCGAGGTCAAAGGAATCACCATCGGCATCATCAACTTCAGCGAAGGCGAAGACCTGACTGCTGCAGGAGAAAACCCAGGCGTTTACGGATGGGAGGTCGATGGGGTAATCGATCAGGTTCGGGAACTCAAAAAACGCGTCAATGCAACCATCGTTGTCTGCCATGGCGGTGTCGAATACATCCCCTACCCTCCGCCCTATCTGGCTGCAGCTTTTCAGGGGATTGCCGATGCCGGTGCCGACCTGATTATCGGTCACCACCCCCACGTACCCCAGGGTGTCCAAATTCAAAACCATGTACCCATTTGTTACAGCCTTGGCAACTTTGTCTTCTTTCAGCACACCCAACTGCAGCTTCGAAAAATCGGCTATTTTGTCAAGGCCGGGCTTGCTGAAAGCGGACTCTCTTATATGCGCATCGTACCCTACGAGATATTGCCTACCGGACTTCAATTGTTGAAAGAGGAGAAGTATCGATGGGTAATGAAGAAGCTCAAAACCATATCAAAGCCATTGAACGATTTTTCCCAGATCGTCCAAGCATGGAACGGATTTATCAAATATTATGGTGTCAACGGATTTCAGAATGAAGTTACCAACATTATGGAAACCCTCGCAAGGGAACCTGCCAAGGGGGCAGCCATGTTCCGCAATCGACTTACGACCATGCAGCATAAGCGGCACCTGGTGGACACCATGACCCGGATCATGGACAAGACCATCGATCAAGCACCCGCTTGGTCAATGGATACAGTAGCGGAGTGGCTCACACGGCAGATATCAGACAGCCCGGAGGGAAGTTGATTGACAATGCCCCTTTCCGAACCAGAAAAATTCAGCCTGTTTTATAAAAAAAAGCAGGTCACGATTCTGATAACGGACTCAGGTCTGGGAGGCATCTCCATCTGTGCGGAAATCGCCGAAGAATTGATGCGGCGTCATATGTTCGAAAATGTTCGACTGATCTATTTCAATGCCTGGCCGGAGCAAAACCGGGGTTACAATCGACTCAGCAATACAGCCGAAAGAATCCAGGTGTTTGACAGCGCTTTGAATGGAATGATGAAATTCAAACCGGATTTCATTTTGATTGCCTGCAATACCCTTTCCGTTCTGTATTATCGAACCAAATTCAGTGAACATGTCCGAATCCCGGTTATTGACATCGTTGGTTTTGGTGTCGAGATGATGGTCAGTGCTCTTAAGACATCATCCCAGAGCCAGGTGGTTATCCTGGGCACAGTAACCACCATTGAGAGTCATGTGCACCAGGACAATTTGATCCAAAATGGAATTCAAGCGGATCAGATCGTTTTGCAGCCATGCGATCAGCTGGCAACGGAAATCGAAAAGGGTCCTGCCGGACAAATGGTCTCTGATATGATTAATACCTTTATGCGCCAGGCAGCCCGAAATATCGATCCGGCTTCCGGCATTGTCTACGCCGCCCTTTGTTGTACCCATTTTGCTTATTGTCAGAAATTGATTCAAGCTGCCCTGGCGAATTTCTCTAAAAAACCGGTGAAGATTCTCAACCCGAACCGTCAAATGGCCGCGTATCTGCTGGCCAACTGCCGGGAAGTTCGCTTTTCTCGAACCACGATAGACATACAGGTGGTGTCTAAAATCATTTGGGAAGAAAGAAAAATCAAATCCATTTCAAGCCTCATCCAGTCAGTTTCTCCTGAAACGGCAAATGCTTTAAAGAACTATAAGCATGTTTCCGACCTGTTTGCTTGAAGTGGATTAACTAGTGTCCTTCCAGAAATGAGGATTTTTACGTGAGATCAAGGCGGACGACAGATTTAACCCGGAGTAATAGCGTGCTATTTTGAGGAGTTAAATCATGGCATCCAACACCGATATCGCGGAAAAAGACCATTTGTGGATGGGCACTAACTATGTATCAACACAATCAATGCAGGAAGGACTAACCATGAAAAGAGTTTTAATCATTACCGGCCCTGGCGGCGATGCCCAGGGTTGGGGAAATCTTGAAGTAACCCAAACACTCAGCAAGGCGCTCAATTCCAACGGCAAAGCATCTGAAATCGCATATGTCAACACCATGGATGACTTTTTAAAGGCCATTGACAACCATAGCTATGATATTGTCTGGAGTGCTCTTTATTATATTTCCGAAAAAGAAGATATCATTGGATTGAATATAGATGATGATGCCTGGCTGGCTGACAAACTCGATCGACGCCAGATACCCTATATAGGCCCCAGTGCCCAAACCATGAAAGATCTCATCAATAAAACAGCAACCCATCGTATCCTCAGCTCAAAAAACATTTCCGTTCCCGAACACCATCAGGTGGATATGGGAGAATCCATACCCGATGTTCGATTTCCGGCCTTTGTCAAGCCCAGTTGTGAGTCGCGATCTGTTGGGATCAGTGATGAAAGTGTCGTTCAGAACAAGACAGAACTTCAAAATCGCGTTGCATTTATCCACAAGCGGTTCGAACAACCCGCTCTGATCGAGGATTACCTTCCGGGAGAAGAATATACCGTCTTGATGATCGGCAATGGGGAAGATCAGATATTCATTCCCGGTGTCGTGACGGTCAAAGGCGGCAACAACGGAAAGTTTCCCATCTTACGAAGCGACATGCGAGGGGTGGGTATTACCAAAATAGGCATTCCCGAACACAGCGCCGAAGCGGCCAATGCATTGTGCGTAAAAGCGGTTGATGCATTGAACTGTTTAGATCATGTTCGTGTGGATATGCGTTTCGACGCCCATGAGAAGCTGAAGATCATCGAAGTCAACGGTATCCCGGGGCTCAAGCCTATCAAAAGTTGGAGTCCCCAGATGTTTACACTCTACAACAAATCTCCAGAAGGCCCTTTGGAAGATTATCGCCTTTTGCTGAATAAAATCGTGGATTCCGCTTTCATACGATACAATATATCGCTTTAATTTAGTCTTTTGATGTGATAAGGCTTCCTGCGATTCTGGAAAGTTGGACGCCTCCCTGGGTCTGCTGATTTTATCCAAAAACATGAATGAAAAAGGTGAAAGGCATGAAAATTATCGTATGCGTCAAGCATGTGCCGGATACTGCGGCAAATATCAAGGTTGTGGGCGATAAGGGATTTGACGAGTCGGTCAAATTCGTCATGAACCCCTATGATGAATATGCGGTGGAAGAAGCTGTCAGAACTGTTCAGCAAAACGGCGGCGAAGTGGTAGCCGTCTCGGTTGGAAAGCAAAACGCAGTAAATACCGTTCGAAGTGCACTGGCTGTGGGTGCTGACAGGGGTATTCTCGTGAAGACGGATGCCCAGTTTCTTGACAGTGCCACCACCGCCCTGGCCCTTAAAGCCATCATCGATCAGGATGGAATGCCGGACCTAATTTTCACCGGCAAACAGTCTGTAGACAGCGAAGGCATGCAGACGCATTACCGTTTGGCCGCCATAATGGACCTGCCGGTTGCAACGGATGTCGTGGTCTTTTCCATGGCAAACGGGAATGCTGTTGTGGAATGTGAAATGGGCGGGGGCGACCGGGAAGTCGTCGAGATGTCTATGCCCTGTGTTGTCGGTGCCAACAAGGGATTAAACGAACCCCGCTATCCCAAATTGCCGGACATCCTGAAGGCCAAGAAAAAGCCCCTTGTCGAGATGGCTCTGGCTGATCTGGGTCTTGCCACTTCGCCTGTGTCTGCAAGCATGACGTCACTTACCCAGGTAAAAGAACGTGGTGCGGCAACCATGATGAACGGAAGCATCAAAGAGATGGTGGAAGACCTGGTCAATCGACTTGAAAATGATGCCAAGGTTCTTTAAATAAATTCGTTGCACGAATTTATATGACGCGACGTTGTCGCTATTATAGCAGTTGTCATAAGCATGCTACAGTTGACGTTATCTGCCGAAGCAGGTTCGATTCTCCCAACCAGTTGGGAAATAAACTTATTTTAATTTAAAACAATTAGGGAGAGAATGACCATGTCCAATATTGGTGTACTCATAGAAATGGATGGGCAGGAGATAAAGGCATCCAATTATGGTGTCTTGACAGCAGCCTGTACAGGCGGAAATGCCGTGGCGCTGGTTTTTACCGAAAATGGTGATGTCGTAAAAAACGATCTGGAACGTTTTGGCGCCGGGAAAATCGTGACAATGTCCGCCACAAACCCGGTTCAAAAAGCAAAACTCATGGCGGCGGCCGTCAAAGAATTCAATCTGAGCGCAGTGCTGGGACTTTCCAGTGCGCGCGGTCGTGATCTTCTGACCCGCTGTGCCTGTATACTGGACGCGCCATTGGCCCTTGATGCCATACAGGCAGACTTGTCTGACGGGACGGTGGTAAAAAGTCATTTTTCCGGCAAAACCACGGCCGTCATACAACTGAGCGGTGACACACTGCTTGTTGGACTGCGCCCCAATGTCATCGAGGCTGTTGAAAATCCTGTATCCGCTGAACTTGTCCCCTTCACCGCCGAAGCAGATAGCAGCGATGGATTTAAAATTCTGGAAGTCAAAAAAGGTGGCACCGGTACCATTGATCTGACAGAAGCGGAAATCATCATTACCGGTGGGCGTCCCATGAATTCAGCTGAAAACTTTCAAATACTGCATGCATGTGCCGAAGTCCTGCCAGGTGCCGTGGGCGCATCCCGTGCAGCCGTGGATGCCGGGTTCGCCCCTCACAGCATGCAAGTGGGTCAAACCGGCAAGA
Organism: uncultured delta proteobacterium; assembly: GCA_963842925.1. Taxonomy (GTDB): domain Bacteria; phylum Desulfobacterota; class Desulfobacteria; order Desulfobacterales; family B30-G6; genus B30-G6. Next base: position 44,515 of record CAWJIL010000008.1, on the reverse strand, counting down.
CGGTTTCACCGAAACTCTACATCGGCTGCGGTCTTTCCGGTTCTGTTCAGCATTTCGCCGGCATGAAAACCGCCAGGATAATTGTCGGCATCAACACGGACAAAGATGCGCCTATTTTCGGAAAGTGCGACTATGGCATTGTGGGAGATCTTTTTGAAGTTGTACCGGTATTGACGGAGGTGCTCAAAAATAAACGATAGACTGTTAGGCTGTAGGCGCCTAATAGTCTTACAGTCTAATAGCCTAATCGCCTAAATACCTGCCGTTTTATTTGTTATGCGAAAATTTTCTTGCGTTCAGGGTCGTATAATTGACGGTTGGCTTCCAGTTGCGCTGGGTAGACTGTTTTATATGATTCGATTTCATATCCATCCGTAACATCGCTCAGTTTTTTAGGTAGATATCCATAACATATATTTTTTCCGATGGTGTGACCATACCCGGAACTGGTTGTGACCCCCACCACTTTGCCGTCGTGCAGAATCGGCGCACTGCCCTGGAGCATGAGCGCTTTGCCCGCATCGATGGTGAAGGTGCAAAGCTTCCAAGCAGCCCCTTCGGACTTGATTCTTGCCAGGGCCTCCTTGCCGATGAAATCATCCTTATCAAGGGCGACACAAAAACCCAGACCTACATCAAAAGGGGTGTATTCGGGTGTGAGTTCGGAGCCCCAGTCGGCATATCCTTTTTCCAGATGTGTGGAGGCGATGGTCCGGTATCCTGCATTTTTAACACCGAGTTCCTGTCCGGCATCCCAGAGTGTATCGTATACGTGGCCCGCAAATTCGGTGGGGATATACAGCTCGTAACCGAGTTCTCCAACATAGGTCACACGAAAGGAAATGACCGGCGCATATCCCACGACAAAGGATTTGCAGGTACCGAATGGAAAACCATTGTTGCTCAGATCTTTCTGGGTTGTTTTTTCCAATAGTGCTCTCGATTTGGGTCCGATGACATTGATAACCGCATAAGCCGAAGTTACTTCCTTGAATGAAACCGTACCGTCATCGGGCATGTGGTTTTCGATCCACCACTTTGTTCGAAGACCAAATGCAGTACCGACGACAATTAAAAATTTGTCTGTGGTCAAACGACCGACGGTCATGTCACACTCAATGGTACCGCGCCCGTTGCACATCTGTGTATAGATCACTTTCCCCACAGGCTGATCGATTTGATTGGCACAGAGTCTGTTCAAAAACAAAAGGGCGCCCGGTCCTTCCACTTCGAATTTGCAGAAAGATGTCTGGTCGATGAGTACCACATTTTCACGAGCATTTTGATGTTCGGCCGCCACGTATTCAAACCAGTTCGGCGTTTCAAAACTAGCATGGTCTTGGGGTTCAACACCCTCCGGTGCAAACCAATTGGCCCTTTCCCATCCGTATTTTGCCCCGTAAACGGCGCCTTTTTCCTTGAGCTGGTAATAGAGCGGGCTACGCCTTACACCCCGCGCAGAATCATGCTCTTCATGAGGCCAATGAATGGTATAGTGTTTGCCATAAAGCTCCCTTGTTCGATCCACATTGTATTGTCGACTATGGTGATACGGTCCGAATCTTCGAATGTCCAGCGGCCAGATATCGAGACTCGGTTCTCCCTCGATAATCCACTCGGCCATCATCCGTCCGGCACCACCTCCGGCAGCAATGCCAAAGGCGTTGAATCCCACAGCCACGAAACAATTGTCCAGTTCCGGAGCCGGCCCCATGATGGCATCACCGTCCGGGGTAAATGCCTCGGGCCCATTGACCAGGCGGGCGATACCGGCTTCTTCGAGGCATGGTGTGCGACGCATGGCCGGATCTGACAGTGATTGGAAGTGGTCAAAATCGGGTTCTAGAAGCTGGGATATGAAATCATTGTCTACGCCGTTAACAGCCCATGGGATCCCATTACGCTCATAGCCCCCCATGACCAAGCCGCCCACCTCGTCTTTGTAATAAAGAAGACTGTCCTTGTCACGGATGGTAGGTAGGTTGGGAGGCATCCCATCGATCTCATCGGTAACAAGAAACTGGTGCTGAAAAGGAACCAGGGGTGTGTTGACACCCAGCATTTCCCCCATCTGGTATCCCCACATGCCTGTACAGTTGACAAGCGTTTCACATTGGATATCACCTTTGTCGGTCTTTACCGCAGCAACGCGTCTTTTATCAAATTCAAAACCGGTCACCAGGGTGTGCTCATATACAATTGCGCCTCGATTTCTGGCACCCTTGGCCATCGCCTGGGTAATTCCCGCAGGATCAGCCTGACCGTCTGTGGGCATAAAAGCTGCACCGATGATATCGTCAATGGTGATGATTGGACAAAGATCGTAGGCCTCCTGGGGCGAGATAATATTCATCTCCAGACCGAAACTACGTGCTGTGGTAGCCCCCTTGTTCAGTTCGTACATGCGCTCCTTTGTGCTGGCAAGATGAAGACAACCGCTTTTCTTCCAACCCGTGGTCAACCCGGTTTCGGCTTCGAGCTGTTCGTAGAGGCTGACACTGTACTGCAGCATCCGGGTAATGTTTCGCTCGCTGCGGAGCTGGCCCACAAGCCCGGCCGCATGCCAGGTAGAACCACTGGTCAGCTCTCCCTTTTCGAGTATCACCACATCTTTCCACCCCATTTTGGTTAAATGGTAAGCGGTGCTACAACCAATGATACCACCACCGATAATTACCACCTGCGCGCGATCTTGCATGTTTTTCTCCTTATCGGATCACTCCACGATCCAATGTGACGCGGCCTTGCCGCTTTTTTGAAATTAGTAAATATTGTGTTTTGTATTTTGTATTTTGTGTTTTTCGTGTTTGTGGTTAGCATGAGGCCATCATTTTTTTCAACAATTAGCCTGTAAACCATTAACAGCTTAATGCTTATAGCTTATTGCTTAACTTTCGGTTTTCACCACAAATCGAGCGAAATGGGTGATCCAATGGCGATTTGCGCTGTTTGAGCCAATTAGGGCACCTTGCATCAGCGCATGACAATGAACAATCCTATATGAAAACACGGTCATTTAATAGCTAGGCCTGTTTAACCCTATGGCCGGTGCTGATGTTAGGAGCCCTTGCGGCGAGTTCGCAAAGCGCCAGGGGATTATTCATTTTGCGTTCGCTGAACCCCGAAAATTGCGCTATAGCTCATAGCCATTCTCCAACCCCTGTATGCCGTGAAGCTATGATGCTTGGAAGCTGGGATGCTGCTGTCTGCTTTAAGCCGCCAGCCTCCCCTCGGACCCTTGTATCCCCCTCGAACCCTTGAACCCTATTTTAACCCGTTGCCTCGTCCACAATTTCAGCAATATCTTTGACAGCCATATCTCCCTGACAGTCCGAAATGCCGTCACCAAGCATGGTGACACAGAACGGGCAGGCCGCGGCAACCGTTTGCGAACCGGTTGACAGCAGCTCTGTTGAACGTTCTATGTTGATACGTTTCCCAATGGTTTCCTCCATAAACATCCTTGCTCCGCCTGCACCACAGCAAAAGCCTTTGTCCCCGTGGCGTTTGGGCAAAACCAGTTTGCCGGCGGCATTCATGGTGCGCAGGAGTTCTCGCGGGGCATCGATAATGCCGTTCCACCTTCCCAGATAGCAGGAATCATGAAAGGCAATATCTCCCAAAGCAGCACCATTGGGCTTTAAACGGCCTTGTTTCAGCAGCGCCAGTAAAAACTCGCTGTGATGAACCACTTCAAATTTTGCACCAAACTGAGGGTATTCGTTTTTAATCATGTTGTAACAGTGGGGGCAGCCCGTTAAAATCTTTTTGGGTTTGTATTGATTGAGGGTCTCGACGTTTTCCTGAATCATCATTTGGGCCAGGTATTCATTGCCAGACCTGCGGGCCATATCTCCGTTACATCGTTCCTCCTGGCCGAGTATTGCAAAATTGACGCCAGCTCTTTTTAATACACGGACCAGCGCGCGAGATATTTTTTTTCCGCGATCGTCGAAGGATCCGGCGCATCCGACAAAATAGAGAACGTCGGACGCGGGTTGATCCGACATGAGGGGCACATCCAGATCTTTGCACCAGTCAGCCCGGGTGTCGTTGGAAAATCCCCATGGATTGGACTGGTTTTCCAGATTCGTAAATGTTTCCTGCAGCTCCGGCGGAAATGCTGCCTCCATAAGAACCTGGTACTTTCTGGCTTCCAGGATAATATCCAGGTGCTGGATATTGACAGGACAAATATCTTCACAGGCCCGGCAGCTAGTACACGACCAGAGAACGTCTTCAGTTAGGGGTGACCCTTCGCGAACCAAGGGTTCGATCTCGTCGGTCTTGCCTTCCAAAAGCGGACCGGCCTGATCGAAAAGATCGTGTTTGATATCAGACACCACCCTCTTGGGCGAAAGCGGTTTGCCGGTGTTATCTGCCGGGCACTGTTCCTGACATCGGCCACATTCTGTGCAGGCATACAGGTCGAGTACCGATTTCCAGTTTAAATCCGAAACACGACCAAGTCCAAAGCTTTCAGCATCCTCGTCTTCGATATCCGTTTTGATGATCGCTTTTTCCCGTTCCAAAGGCTTTAAATAAACATTGGGTATGGCTGCCAGCAGGTGTAAATGCTTGGAACCGGGAATATAAATAAGGAACCCAAGAATCGTTAGGATGTGGATCCAGTAGGATATTTCATAGCCAATGGCCAACTGGCCGGCATTCAGAGATGAAAAACCCAATAGATTTGCCAAACCCGCGGATACCGTAAAACAGGCTGAATAGTCAAATCCAACGTCGGCAACTTGAGACATCTGAAATGCATTGACAAAGAAAAAGGAGACGATGATGACGGCCGTAAAAAGAATGATGAGTTTTGCATCCAGGCCGTTGGTTAAATATTCCGGCTTCTCAATCAATCTTCTGTAAAGAGCATACCCAAGCCCAAACAGAACAAAGATTGCAAGGGTGTCTGCCACAAAAAGATACGCACAATAAATACCGGGTGCCAAATGTGAAACGTTAAAACCGGGGAACACGCCTTGGATCATCAACTCCAGGGAGTGCGGCTGGACCGCTAGAAAGCCGAAAAATATCAGGGTATGCGCCATGCCCGGGAGGAATTTTCTTCTGACATTCGACTGACCGATCACGTCGGTGAGGAGTGTTTTGACCCGCTCGGGAAAACGGTCGAATTGCAGGATCGGTTTGCCTTTAACCGCCATCATAAGTCTGACAAGATGTCTCACCCTGATAAAAAATAGACTGAATCCGGTTATGAGAAAGGTTGCCATTATGAAAGATTTGATGATGGTGTAGGTTTCCATTGATCCTCCGCTGTGATGAAGCGTACCCTGCAGCAAGTTAGGGGAATGCGTTGACTCTCTCCATTCAAGATGCAATCACGACGTGAACGCCTATTTTGTCGAGATTTTTCTGAAAATCGGAAGGTATTTTCCGATTGGTGATAAGAACATCAATGTGTTTAAGAGGCACAATCGATATTTCAGCAACCAGGCCGAATTTGGGATGATCCGCCATGACGATCACCTGACCCCGTGTCTGCTGAATCATACTTCTTTCGATGGTTGCTATTTCCAGGTCCGGTGTACTTACACCGGCTCTGATGCTGAGACCATCAGCCCCGATAAAAACTTTGGTGGCGTTTACCTGTCGAATCATTTCCATGGTCAGCGGCCCGGCAAGCGCATGGGTTGTAGGGTTGTATGTACCAGGCAACAACACCAGTTCAGCTGTTATATGTATTGTTTCCAATTCTGATATCACACCAAGATTGTTTGTAAACAGGGTAAAAGGCAGGGCGGCGTCCACAAAACGAACCAACATCGATGCCGTGGTTCCTTCCCCAATGTATACCGTGTCATGAGGCTCGATCATGGAGGCAGCTTTCTGGGCAATTCTTTTCTTTTGCTCAGGGTTTTCTTTTATACTGTTACGGTAATGAAAGTTGCCTGCTATCCGCTCCTGTCGGAATACGGCTCCGCCATGGGTTCTTTCCACAAGACCTGATTGTTCGAGAACATCCAGATCTCGGCGAATTGTCATCTCGGATACACCAAGCAGTTCGCTCAGCTTTGAACTCCGTGTGCTGAAATTTTTTTTCAAAATTTCGATTATTCGCTGCTGGCGCTCTGCAGGCAGATAAGAACGATATTTTTGCTTGTTTTTCAGTATGATTTCCTAATGTTAAATAGGATTTCTTTATGTTTTAATTACCAGGTTCGCCGGATTGAAATCAGGATTTGAAGGCGCAACGCCCCACTCTTTTTCCACTTCACTTACAAACCTTCTTAAATCACTGGCCACGGAATCCGAAAGAGGTGTTGGTTGATGGTTGACCAATATGTCTTTCACCTTTTCCCGGGCCAAATCATAAGGGTCTGGTTTGCCCGCATTTGTCCATGTCGTTCGATTCATGCGTTCAAAAAATTGCGGTCTGCTTTGTTCCCGCATATATTTCAGTGTTACGGGTGACATTAAAAAATCAGACTTGTGACCCTCCTGCCTGATTTCATCCACACACAAAGTTTCATCGCTGACTTCGACCCCTCCAAGAAAAAACTTTATCATATCAATCATGTCGCTATCTAATAACAACTGAGAATAGTCCACAACCATGCCACATTCTAACATTCCTGCTCCGTATAAGACATTGTTCCCTGACATTGCCGCAATGAGAGCTGTTAGCGTTTTTTCGTGGCCGGCTTGTGCACCACCGGCGATATTGCTATCCGTCTAGGTCCCGCCGCTCCAGGAAGGCACTTGATAAAACTGGGCCATCTGGGCATTCATGGCAGCAAACAAGGCCATTTCCGGGGAGCCCACCGCAGCTTCAGCGCTTTTTAAATCCATGGAAGTTGTCGAACTGCTGCAAATCACCGGGGCCCCGGGTCTAACAGCCTGGTGCATCACAACACAAGCGAGAAATTCGGCATTTTGAACAGCCTGGGTGCCAGCCAGGGTAATCGGACTGGTGGCGCCCGCCAGCGCCATGGTCGTAAAACGAACGGGAATGCTCAGCTCGGCAGCCTTCATACCAATTTCGCAGCAATGTTTGACCAGGCGTAAAGGCGTTACCGGACAGGTGGAAGCGCATATCAGGGGATTATCGACCAATGTGTCTTCTCCACCGGCGATAATGGCCGACATTTGATAAATTTTTTCCAGGCCTTTGCCATCACCAGGTCCTAAGCTGACCGGTTTGTCCGTGTTATTCACAAGCGCTTCATAATTATGAAGTGTATAGGCCGTGGGATCGACATCCAGTGAAGAAACAGGTCGATGACAAACACCATAGGCATCCAGTGCATCCATTAATCTTGCTCCGGCGGCCAGATCCTTTTTGGTGGAATCCCTGATTTCACCGGAATTGATGTCCACAACACTGACACCTTCGCCAAATGAGGTAAACGTCACCCTTTTACCTTCCATGATATAGCTTTTATCGTGATTACGTGCTCCCAGTACAATTCTGGACGGTGCTGTTCTTATGGCTTTTTCTACAAGGTATTGAGGTATTTTGACTATTTTTTTGTCAATATCTACCCGGCAGCCAATGGAATGGAAGAGATCAATGGCATCATCATCTTCCACATAAACACCCGTTTTCTCAAGTATTTCAAGGCTGGCATAGTGGATATCCTGAATCTCATCATCGGACAATACTTTGAAATCAATACCTTTAATTTGAAATTTACCGCTGCAAATGGCACGATTCATATTTTCCCTCCTTTCATATGGGTAATGGCGGTACGCGCTTTTAAAGCGCAATGCTTATTTTGCGCGATCCGTGCCATAACTTCTGGGCTTAACACAGGACTTGGTAATGGATCCCCACGGGCCTGCCCGTGGTATTCTGCGAAGGCGGATAAGTATCGCTTATGTGTTATTTTGTCCTTACAATATGTTTGTTTCTGGTGTCAAGTGTTAGTTTCTTGAAAAGAACGAACAGAAATCTGTTTAACTGTCTATTCTTTTATGACTAATTCGAAACAACTTCCGCATCATTCTGCCTATAGTATTGACACGATTCAATATGTTTTATAACGTCAATAGAATCCTGGTATACGTTTTTATGAAAAAGGAATTTCCGCTATGCGCACCCTTCAGCTAAAATTCGTTCTGACTGTTTTTGCTCTTTTTTGCTGCCTCTATGGACTTGTTCTGGTGCCTCCCGTGCTTGCTGATATTCAATATGTTTCGGATTTGATGATCATTTCCGTTAGAGAAGATCAGAATCCTGAAGCCCCTGTATTAGGGTATCTACAGTCTGCGGCACCGGTTGAGATTTTGGAAGAAACCCAGGAGTTAATGAGAATCCAGACCGAAGACGGCATCCAGGGATGGGTCAGAAAAAAATTCATTGTAAAAGATAAACCCAAAGCTGTCATCATCAAAGAACTTGAAGAGCAAATCGCCCTGCTTAAAGAGGACCTCAAAACACTTCAGCAAGGATCCGACACCCAGGGCTTGATAAATACGATAAATGAATACAAAAAACAGGTCACAATGCTTACGACATCCTTGGAAAATGAAAAGAAAACAACTGTGACCTTGAAAAAAAACCTGCAACAACTCAATGCCACCCATGAAACACTTGAGAACACGCATAAAAATACCGCCAACACCATCAAAGAACTCGCCTCGATCAAAGCTGAAAACCAGACTCTGAAAGACAAGATTGCTGCCATGCCGCCCATTGATTCAAACCCCATGCTGCCGGGAAACATGAAATGGTTCCTCATCGGTGGTGGTGTCCTGCTTTTTGGTTTTCTCATGGGAAGAGTCCTCAGGAGGGGGGAAAAGCGGTCGTATCGTTACTGAAGCGATAAGCCCTAAGCTTTAAGCTATAAGCTGCTTAAAGCTTAGGTGCTTATCGCTATTTTACGGATCACGTCTGTGGCATAGGCCACCTCTTCCAGGGTATTGAAATATCCGAAACTGACCCGGATGGTGCCCTCAGGGTATGTGCCCAGAGTCTGATGGGCCAGGGGGGCACAATGCAGACCGGATCTCACCAGGATGTCATGCTCGGCGTCCAAAAGATCGCCGGCTTCATGCGTGGAGATTCCTTCTTCCAGCCAAGCCAGATTGATGGAGCCACACCCGGTAAACCCTGGGTCGTCCTGACCGGGCAGGATGCTGTCAAAGGTAAATGAAACGGTGGCGGTCTGACGCTCTGCATCCAGGGGCCCATAAATCGTTAACCCCTGAACATCATACAGATTGTCTAAAAACGCCCTCAACAAGACCTTTTCGTGTTCTCGGATTTTTTCGACCCCCTTACCCAACAAGAAGGCAACACCTGCGCCAAGACCGGCCAGACCAACATTGTTTTGTGTACCGCTTTCCAGCTCATCCGGTAGAAACCCGGGCTGCTCCATGTTTTCAGAAACCGATCCGGTGCCGCCCCGCTTCAAAGGGCGGATGGACAGCCCTTCCCGCATGTAAAACCCGCCGGTTCCCTGGGGTCCCAGAAGCCCTTTGTGCCCGGTAAAAGCCAGAAAATCGATGGAGTCCGCCATCACATCAATGGGATAACACCCGGCAGTCTGGGCAGCATCTACGAGCAATGGTATATCTCCGATGATAGACCGGATAGCAGATATATCCTGAATTGTTCCGCATACATTGGATGCGTGGTTGATTATCACCAGGGCTGTTTGTATATCAACAGCCTTGCCGAGGGCGTGCATGTCCAGAAAACCTTTTTGGTCACAAGGGATCACGGATAAGCGTACCCTGCCCTTATTTTCCAGATACTTCAGGGGCCGCATGACCGAGTTGTGTTCCATGGCTGTGGTGACAACATGGTCACCCCGGTCCAGAAAACCATTGATAATGGTGTTGAGAGATTCCGTTATGTTGAGGGTGAACACAATTCGCGACAGATTGTCTATATGAAACAATCGAGCGATATTCTTTCGGGTGCCTTGTATGATCCTGGAGGCTTCAATGGCAAGCTGGTGTCCGGAACGTCCCGGATTGGCCCCGACGTTACTGAGATAGTGCATCATGGCATCCTGAACCTGGGGCGGTTTGGGAAAGGATGTTGATGCATTGTCGAGGTAGATATTTTTTTTCATCGAAGTTCTTTTTAAAAAATTAGGTTGATTAGGCTATAGACTTTTAGGCATTTAGTCGTCTACAGCCTAACAGCCTTCAGCCTATCTACCTTATTAAGTATCAGTGTATCAAACCCGGCAGAAACAAAACAAGCTTCGGAAACATCATAAGAATAAAGATACAGAGAATATAGGCAGGCAAAAAATAAGTCACCCCCTTAAAAACATCCTCCAAGGGAACATCTTTTGCCATACCTCCCACCACATAGGTGGTGGCACCCACAGGCGGCGTGACAGCTCCCAGTGTGGTCACCACGGTAATGGTCACCCCAAACCAGATAGGATCATAGCCGAGTTCCATGGCAACAGGGAAAAAGATTGGGATCGTAATCAGGAGCAATGCCAGCGCATCCATCACCGCACCGCCTACAATGTATATGGCAAAGATGATCGCCATAATAACAATGTCAGGAACCGGCAAACCCACCACCCAGGACGCGATGTCATAAGGTATTCGGGTCACCGCCAGGAAGCGACCAAATACCATGGCACCGGCCACTATGACGATCACCATGCAGGAAACACGGATGGTATCAGTGATGGCTGCCATAAATCCTTTCCAGGCAAGCTTTTGTTGAATGACGCTTAGCAAAATGGCAAAGAGCGAACCAACAGCACCGGCTTCCGTAGGCGTAAAAAAGCCAAAATAAAGTCCGATCATTACCAGCATAAACAGGATGGCCATTTCAAAGGCCCCGGAGAGCCCCTTTATTTTTTCAAGGAAGGTGGTTCTGGGGCCCATCGGACCCCAGTCCGGATGCATCGTACATACAATATAGACGCTCAGAATCAGCAGAATCGCCAAAATAATACCGGCACCGATTCCGCCGTAAAAAAGCCGGGCAATGGACTGTTCCGTGGAAAGCCCGATAACGATTAACACCACGCTCGGCGGAATCACCACACCCAGTGTCGACCCACAGGCAATCGCTCCCGTACTCAGTCTTGAATCGTATCGATATTTTTTCATCTGGGGGAGTGCTACGGTGGTCATGGTGGCTGCTGTTGCGGCATTGGAACCGCAGATGGCCGAAAATGCCGAACAGGCCATGATGGTCGCCATGGCCACGCCGCCACGAATCTGGCCGACCCATTGATAGGCTGCTTTGTATAATTTTTCGTTGACACCCGAATAAAACGCAATCTGACCCATGAAAATAAACAAAGGAATGACGGTCAAACCGTATTTGGAAAAGGTCTCCCACAAAACAGATCCCAGCATGTTCAAGCCCGCTTTGAAAGAAATAAGATAGCAGAACCCGCAGAATCCCACGATGCCCATGGCAAACCCCACCGGGGTGCCAAGTAAAAAAAGCATCAACAAGAGGACCACGATACCGAGGATACCTATGACAGCCGGGCTCACGATTCTGCCCTCTTAGCCGGTATGAGTTGCCTCAGAAAATCCGTAAGGAGAATCAGGGCCAGCACGACGCACCCGAGGGCGACTGCATACGTGAATGGGTAGTAGATAATTCTTAGGGTTTCCGTGACTTCGCCAGTGGTTCTAAGGGTGTTGGCCTTTATTGCCAGCTGCCAGCCAGCCAGCATAAAAAATACAAAGCACATGCCGTTGTTGATTGCCGCAATAGCCCATCGGGTTTTTTTGGGAAAAATATTTACCAGTACATCCACGGCAATATGGCCTTTTTTGATCTGCGTGTATCCCAATGCAAAGGCTGTCAGCAGGGCGCCTGCAAAGCCCATAAGTTCATATGTGCCGCTGATGGGCACCCAGAACATGCGAAAAACGATATTGGCACATGTCAACAAGACCATGAGAATTAGAATGAGACCCGCCAGAAAGGTCAGTAGTTTGGTGAGCGCCTCTGTAATTGTATCCAGGATCATGGTTCCTTTTCCAACATGATAAATATCCCATGCATCAGCCTCAAACAATTACAAAGAAGCAACTTTCTATCTTCATGCATGGTTCTTGCAAACCCTTGAACCCTATTGGGCAGAAAGGTTTGAAGGGCTAGCTGGGACGCTATGCTTTTTTGTTAAAGATTTGATGTCCTTCACAATGGCCGCACCGGAATAACCCTTTTCCGTTGCACTTTTGATCCAGTTTTCGGTCATAAAGGTTAACTTTGCATCCCATTTGGCCTTTTCGGCGGGAGACAAGCGAATGAACTCAACACCTTGTTCTGCTTTAGACCATGCATTGGCATCTTTCACGTGATTGTCCATGTACGTGCCGGTCCATAGTGCCTGCTCCACACGCAGGTTTTCAATCACCTCTTTTACATCCTCGGGCAATGCATTCCATTTTTCCATATTCATAACCACTGCAAAGGGGTAGATGACCGTATCGGTTTGGGTAACATACTTGCAGATTTCTGCGAATTTAAAATCTTTCATGACCTCCGTGGAGGTAAACAGACCTTGAACAACCCCTTTTTGCAGGGCTTCGGGCGTAGCAGACATGGGCATGCCCACCTGATTGGCACCCCAGGCTTTAAGAATCTGGGCAGCCCCACCGGACGCTCTCAAATCAAGCCCTTTGATATCATCCAGATTTCTCACCGGCACCTTGGACATGATATTGGCAGGTGCCGTGGTAAACATGGTCAGGACCCGAACCTTGGCAAAGGAGGTGGGCAGATATTTCTGATAAAGGTCCCAGAGCACCAGACTGCCTGTTTTTGCATCGGGCAACCCCAGTGGAAGACTGGTGGCATTGGTGGTGACAAAACGGCCGGGTTGGTAGGCCATACACAGACACCCGATGTCTGCCGTCCCGGCGATGACACCGTCCATCATGTCCATGGCACCCAGGAGCGTCCCACCCGGATATGTGTTGATGACGACCTTGCCTGCAGTTCTTTTCTCGACTTCCGTTTTCCAACGTTCCATTTGAACACAGGGAAATGTCGGGGCCGGCGGAAAATTGGCATAGCTGAGTTTAATGGGTCCGGCCACCGTCGTGGTCGGTATAAAAAAGGCTCCGACAACGGCTACGACAAAGCAAATGGCGCTTAAGAGAACAAGTTTTTTCTTCATGATAGATCCTCCTTGTTGGATGAGGTTCAGTTTATATCTCTATCTTTTTGATCAGCGACACGGTCGCTGATAATAAAATCGTGTAACGATTTTATTCACACCACGCATCCCCTTCTTTTATCTTGATGGCATCGAGAATTCTTTCCGGCGTAATGGGCAGTTCGGTGATCCGAACGCCGATGGCATCGTATATGGCATTGGCTATTGCGGGCGCTGTGGGAACGAGTCCCGGCTCGCCAATCCCTTTGGCGCCATAGGGTCCATCCGCATCCCCCAGTTCCACAACAACGGCCTCAACCGGAATGGTATCTTTGGCTGTCAGAATATTGTAATCGCGAAAATTGGGGTTCATCACCTTGCCTTTCAGCGTTTTTATTTCTTCTGTCAGGGCGTAACCGGTTCCCGTGTAGACCGCCCCGTATATCTGCCCTTTGATCAAGGTGGGGTTGATTGCCCTCCCCACATCATGGGCAGCAATCATTTTCAAAATTTTTACTTCACCGGTTTTTTTGTCGACTTCGACTTCCACCCCTGTGGTTCCAAATGCATAGGTCATGGAATAGTTGCCTTTGAATTCCCTGTCCAGCATCTGGGTCGGGGGGTCATAAAAGACCTCTGCCATAATGGTTTGACTTTCTCCGGTACCCACATGCAGTCCCTTTTTCAATATCTGGCTTGCGTCCACACTGCAATAGGGCTTTTCAGGGTCCGTCTTCAAGAATATCTTTCGTTCCTGAATGTCGAGGTTATCCGGGTCGGCAAACAGGCTGAAATCGATATTCGGCCGTTCAAAATCCGGATTCATGCGTTGCTTTCTTTTTAATAATGATTGAACAATCCCGGGCATCTGTACTGCCGCCATTTCAAGAATCTGTTGTCTTACTTTCTGGCAGGCTTTGATGGCAGCATTGCCGGCGATGAAGGTATGCCTGCTGGCATGGGTGCCTGCATCCCATAACGCCAGGGCGGTATCGCCGATGGTGAACGATATATCCTCGGGTCGAAAACCGAGCTCTTCAGCGATAATCTGGGACAGCACGGTACAAGACCCCTGCCCCTGATCGGTGCCGCCACTGATGACATCCACATGCCCTTCATCATCGATCTTGATGCGCATGCCGTGGCCGTCTGATTTATATACCCGGGCGCCACCAGCCACGTGTATCAGGGAGGCCATGCCAACACCCCGGCCGTTTCTCTTTCCGTGTTTCTCGTCCCAGGATATTTTATCCTTCACCGAGCGGATACATTCTTCCAGCCCACAGGTGGTAATCTTGAGTTTCATGGGTGTCAGTTCACCGCTTCGGTTCCGGTTCAAATGTCTGAATTCCGCCGGATCGATCCCCGCGGCTTCTGCCAGTCGATCCATGGATGTTTCCACCGCAAAGGTTGCCTGGGGGGTGCCGTAGCCCCGCATGGCCTGGCAATAGATATTGTTTGTATAAACACAGCTTGCCTTAAAAAAAACATTGGCTACCCGATAAAGGGACGAAATGGGTGTCATCATAACCGAGGGAGTCGTTGCCCCCCAGGACGTGTAGGCGCCATTGTCAAGTACGGCTTCCACATGTCTAAAGGTCAGTTTTCCCTCTTTGTCGCAACCCTGCTCGATATCAAAGACAGCCGGTTGTCTCGGTGGCAGTGCCTTGAATTCCTCCTCCCGTGTAAACAGTATTTTTACGGGTTTGCGTGTTTTCAGGGCCAGCTGAATACAGATAAATTCGTAGATATCGGTGTCAAGTTTGGTGCCGAAGCTCCCTCCCACCACCATATTGCGAACCCGAATCTTTTTCTCCTGCAAACCAATTTTTGAAAAATACTCTGCAATGCGTTGTTTGGCCCCAAAAATGACATTGGTCTGGTTGTAAAGGGTCAGATTGTTGTTGGCATCGAATTCTGCTACGCACCCGCTGGTACCCATGCAACACTGATTGACCCAGGTCGTGGACACACGATCTTTGACGATAAAAGCCGAATCCTTTCGGCCCTGTTCCGTGTCTCCGGCACTGAATTTCCACGGCAGGGGCAGGATATTGCTGCGGATCGGTTTTCCCCGGGCGTCCATCTCGTGGACCAGGGCTGCGTCTTTCTTCATGGCCTCGAAAGGATCAAAGAGACCCGGCAGTTCTTCATATTCCACTTCGATCAGGTCCAACGCTTCCTGTGCGATCTCCGGACTGATAGCCGCAACGGCTGCTATTTCATCCCGAAACTGACGCACACGGTCTTTCTTGAGAACCGTCTGATCCTTTATAAATCCCACACGCACCTCTGGAATGTCCTGACCCGTAATGACAGCCCGAACACCGGAAAGCTTTGTTGCCCGGGAGGCATCTATTTTTTTTATCCGAGCGTTGGCATAACTGCTGTAAAGAATCTTGCCATACAGCATGCCAGGCAGTTTTAGATCATCGATATAGATCGCTCGCCCGGTCACTTTGTCTGTCTCAAGCGTTCTTGGTACATTTTTGCCTACATATCGGAAATTTGCCATTTTGTCCCCCGAACATCTATTCTTACATCACTATTCGCTTTTGCTAGCCATTTCAATGGACTCAACAATTTGTACATAACCGGTGCAGCGACAGATATTGCCGGATATAGCCGTTCGAATATCAGCTTCCGAAGGCCCTGGGTTTTCCTCCAACAGGGCCTTTGCAGACATGATCATGCCCGATGTGCAGAATCCGCATTGAACCCCGTTATTGTCGATAAAAGCTTGCTGGATGGGGTGTAATGAACCGTCCGGTTTTGCCACCCCCTCGATGGTCAATACATTTTTCCCCTCAATCTCCGGGATGGGGTACAGACAAGCATTGACGGCATCACCATCGATGATCACGGTACAGGCACCACATTCGCCTACACCACACCCTTCCTTTGCACCGGTGAGTTCGAATTTTTCCCGAAGTGTTTTCAACAGTGTCCAGGTCATGGGTACGCTTGTTGTCACAGAGTCCCCATTCAGGTTGAATGAAACAGATATGTTGTTCATGGATAACTCCTTTTTATAAGCTGGGTAATTGCTTATGACCCAGTTTTCTTCTTGGCATCATTGGCAGCCTCTTTTGCCACCCTTGGAATAAGGACCCTGATCATATCTTCCCGGTACCACCCCTCGCACCTCAGGCTGTCTCTGGGGGAGCAGCACTCCGGTGAAGAAGCAATCAAACCAGCTTCTTTTAAGGTGTCATCTGTCAAGGGCTTGTCACGTAAAAAATCTTCCGCTTCAAAAACACGAATGGGTGTGGGAGCCGCAACGGTCAAAGCAATCCGGGCGTCATCTATTCTCCCCTCTTCTCTTAAAGACAAGCCAACGGCTACACCGATGATGGGGAGATTCATGGCTTTTCGGCGAGCATGTTTATAGTATGCGCTACCATAGTGGCCCATGTGTCCGGGTATAATGATTTCCGTAAGAATTTCATCTTTTTCTTTTACGGTCTCTGACGGTCCCACGAAAAAGTCCTGAATGGGAACCTTCCGTTCCTGGTTGTTGCGCTTGAGAACCAGGACTGCGTCCAGGATAAATAGTGGGCCGGCAGTGTCCGCCGAAGGGGCGGCATTACATATGTTACCCCCGATAGTGGCCACATTCCTCACCTGGACGGAACCTACCTGAGCTGCGCCTTGATACAGGGCTGCCAACTCATTTTGCATGAGAGGAGAGGTTTCAATCATTCGGTGGGTGGTCAAGGCACCAATGTGATAGTCATCCTTTTTTTGAATATACCGAAGTTCATCAAGGCCCCTGAGGGATATAAGGACTTCAGGCGATCGGTTGCTTAATTTTGCAAGCACCATGACATCGGTTCCCCCGGCTATCAACTCTGCGTTGTTACCGTGTTCCGCCAAAAGGCTGAATGCTTCCCCCAGATCTTTCGGTTTAAAATAAACATAATCGATCATTTGACGTCCCTTTTTGAATCAATTTATTATTTGCTAAGATGTTCAGGCTCAGACCTATCAGCGTTTTTCGCAATCTTAATTCTAATGGTCTTCAGCTTCATAACCTGCGGTTTTATCGATTGTCAAAAACCCGTTTCGATTTTCTTTCCGATCTAGGCAAAGAGCAGGTATCGAGCAATTCAACTTCACAGCTTACCATGATGCTGTTCTTAATTTTTCGACAGATGGTATCCTCGAGTTCTTTGGCTTTTTGGTCATCGGCATCCGATCCACATTCTACCCGCAGGGTCATGGAGTCTCTACCATCGGACCCCCGTTCAAGCACGACCTGGTACTCACAGGAGATTTCTGGGATGGAGGAAAGAACTTCATCGATCTGGCCAGGATATATATTGACTGCCCGGAAAATGATCATATCGTCCGAACGCCCCAGAATGCTGTCATGCATGGGGAGTAGATTGCCGCAAGAACAGGGTTCTGTCATTAGGCGTGTCAAATCACGCGTGCGATACCGTATGAGTGGTGCTGCCTCCTTGCACAAGGTGGTGACAACCATTTCACCCACCTCACCCTCAGGAACCGGTTGCAGGGTATCTGGATCGAGTATCTCCAGCAGATAATAATCCGCCCAATAGTGAATGCCTTCATGCCGTGAACATTCAAGACCGGTTCCGGGTCCATAAAGTTCGGTCATACCTGTGATATCATACATGTCTTCCAGACCTATCAAGTTCTTGATGCGCTGTCGCATGGCATGACTGCTCCGCTCAGATCCGAAAATCATTTTCTTCAAGGTGATTTTATCTTTTAGCTGTCGTCTTTCGATTTCTTCCGCCATGAGCAAGGCCATGCTTGCCGTGCAACACATGACCGTTGATTGCAGATCCACCAGAAACTGACACTGCATATCGATATTTCCAGGGCCGATAGGCAGTGCCATGGCACCAAAGCGCTCACAACCCAGTTGGAAACCAATCCCTGCAGTCCAGACACCATAACCAACGGCAATCTGGACACGATCCTTCGGGGAAAGTTCAGCCATTTCATAACAGCGAGCAAAAAAATGACCCCAGTCATCGACATCTTTATGGGTGTAGGTCAGAACTTTTCGTTTGCCGGTGGTGCCCGAAGACGCATGAATCCGAACGATTTCAGATTCAGGAACAGACAGGAGAGGAAACGGATATCCGCTTCGTAAATCCTCCGCGCTTGTAAAAGGCAGCTTTTGGATGTCGTCGAGTGTGTGGATATCTTCCGGGCCTACACCTGAATCATCCATCAGCTTTTTGTAAAACCCGGAACCTTTATAGGCATGGGATGTTGTCCATTGCAGACCCTTGAGCTGGTGTTCTCTCAGCTCATCACGTGATTGAAAGGTCGGCATAAACGTTCTATTCATTCTTTACCTCCTGAGATATCCTGGGACATGGAAAGTCCCTTCAATGAATCTCGCCTTGTCTGGGTAGCATCCAGGTCAGCCGTGAGTGACACCGGATCGATCACCACGCCGTAATCTTCCTTTGCCTTTTCAATACTCACGTATCCGTATGTAACATCTCTTTCTACGGATGCAAGCTCTCTTTCCATGGGGTTCCCAAAACCACCGCCACCAGCACTTTGAAAATCGATGGTATCTCCCGGGTTACAAAGCGTCAGGCCGCTGGGATCTCCGGGAAGATCGTTTTTCAGATACCCGGCCCTGGTGCCGTGTTTTCCTCCGAATATTCCCTTGGGGGGGTATCGAAAACGACCGGCTTGAACGGCAATGGCGACAGGTGGTTCAGGTGCATGGGCATCATCCGGGACACGTATGCGCATGCGTCTTCCCAGACCGCCCCGCATCTTTCCTGCGCCGCCCGAGTCACAAACGAGTTCTCTTGCAAGTACCATCAGGGGTGTGTCGCTTTCCAATATTTCAACCGGTGTGTTGGCGCCATTGGCGGGGAAAATGGCACATTGGTGCCCATCTTTGTCCCGGCTTGCCCCCAAACCACCGCCCCGAATGATCATGGTGTGAAATGGTTTGCCGTCATGCCGTTTTCCATAAAATATATTGGTCTGGGCCGGCGTCCCACCGCTGTCCGAAATGATCCTGTCAGGAACAGCCGTGGAAAGCGCCCTGAAAACCATCTCCGTCATAAAATGACCCACTTGCATGCGGGCGGCAACGGCTGCAGGAAAACGACAATTTACAACACTGCCCTTGGGTGCCGTCATGGTTACCGGGCGGATGGCACCTTCATTTATGGGAAGATCCGGATCAAAAACACTTTTGATGGCCATAAAAACATACGCATAAGTAAAGTTATAGACCACATTGACGCCCCAGTTGACCTGGGGGGACGTGTTGGTAAAATCCACCAGAATATCACTAGCTTTTACCGCAACCGTAAGACAGATGTTGATATCATCCCGTTCCCCTGCCCCTTCAATGACGCCTTCGTAGGGATAAACACCGTCAGGAATACTGGCAATCGCCTGCCGCATACTCTGTTCGGTTCTCTGAATGATTTCATCGGCAAGCTCTTCAAGGCTGTCCAGCCCTTCATCCGTCATCATTTCAATAATTTTTTGACCACAGACATGATTTGCAGCAACCTGTGAACGAATGTCACCCGTCACTTCTTCGGGTGTTCGAACATTCCAGCGAATCATCTCCAGAACATCTTCATTGAGTACACCCGCATCGTATAATTTGACACGGGGGATAAAAAGACCTTCTTCAAATACCTCCCGATTATCCGACGAAACCCTACCGCCGATATCCGAGTGATGAAAAACACAGGCCGTAAAGGCCACCGGTCGATCCTTGTAAAAAATGGGGCTCAGGACACAGACATCGTTCAGATGTCCCGCCAGCAGCCATGGGTCATTTACGATGATCACATCGCCTGAGCGATATTCATCCAGGGGCACCGATTGAATCACTTTTTTGACACCCAGGGCCATGGCACCGGCCTGTCCAGGTGTACAAAACGTGCCCTGAACCAGTTCCTGCCCTCTGTGATCCGTAAACATACAGGTATAATCATGGGCATCCCGCAACAGGCTAGAAAAGGCTGTCCTGGCGACGGATGCATCTGCTTCGTCCACGATGGATATGAGACGGCGCCAGAGAATCTCGAGACGGATGGGATCGAATTTACTCCCCTTCAATGTATTTAAGTCGTTGGACATACGGCATCTTCCTTCAACGCTATTTCGATAATTTAGATCAAATAGGTTTTAGCTGTCTTTAGACTGTTAGCAGCTAATAGTCTAACAGCCTAACAGTCTAAACCCCTAAAAGTTGTTATAATTCTATCCACACAAACCCGTACGAATCCACTGTACAGGAGGCATCTTCGCCTATTACAATGGTGGATTCCCTTTCTTCGATGATGGCTGGCCCCTGAATAACGGCATCTGGAAAGAGTTTCATTCGATCATATACCTCATGGGGCAGAAACATCTTTCGTGTCAAGGAAAATGCCGGTCGGGTTCCTTTTCGTGCATCTGCCAGCTGCCCTGTCGGACGGTCAAATCTGGGCAACTGAAAGGGTCTTTCCGGTTCACTGACACGGACTTTGAATGTTACAAACTCGATCTGCGTTTCTGGGTATGTTCGGCCATAGAGTTTTTCATAGGCCTGGTCGAAAAGATAACGAATTTCTGATATTTTCCATTCATGGAAAGGCCTGTTTTCCAAGCTAAGATCCGTCTCGGCGCCCTGGCCCACAAACCGCATCATAAGGGTTCTCTCGATACACAAGGTATCGTCATCGACGGTTCTTTGTAAAATCGCGGCCCCCTCGGTCTCCAGGTTTTGGAAAAGTGTCTCGATTTCTTTAAAGTCGGCTTCGTCCAGCCTGACCCGGTGACTCCTGGTGAGATCGAATGCCACCGGTGCTGTAAAGAATCCCAGGGCAGAACCAACGCCTGCCAATGGGGGGACCAGTATTCGGGGTGCATTGATCTTTTTTGCAAGACCATAGGCATGCACCGGTCCCGCGCCGCCAAAGGCCGATATGGTGACGATATTCGGGTTACCGCCTTTTTCTGCAATATGTGTTTTTGCCGCAGCTGCCATGGTTTCATTGATCAAGTCGTGGATGCCAAAGGCTGCCTCCACCATTGTCGTATCCAGGGGCTTTGCAATGCTTTCCAGGATAGCATTTTCAGCGGCCGATTTATCCAAAGCCATGCTGCCCCCCAGAAAATACTCCGGATCCAGGTATCCCAGCACCAGATCAGCATCTGTGACGGTTGGATTGGTTCCACCTTTGCCATAGCACACAGGACCGGGATCTGCACCGGCGCTTTCCGGTCCAACCTGGAGCAAGCCCATATGACTTATCTTTGCCATGCTGCCACCGCCGGCACCGATCTCCATCAGATCCACAACCGGTACCTGTATGGGCAGTCCGCTGCCCTTTTTGAATCGCTGAACCCTTCCCACCTCGAAAGTGGAGACCATGCCGGCCTGTCCTTTCTGTATCAGACACGATTTTGCGGTGGTACCTCCCATGTCAAAACAGAACATGTCCTTGATCTTAAACAGACTGCCATAGTGCTGGGATGCAATCACGGCAGCCGTAGGCCCTGACTCGATAATGCGTACCGGAAATTTACGGGCGGTTTCGATGGATGTAATGCCGCCGCTGGACAGCATGATGAATAGTTTTCCCGTGAATCCAAGGGCAGTGAGTCTCGAAGACAGCTTTTCGAGATACTTGGATGTTATGGGTTTAACATAGGCGTTGGTAACGGTGGTGCAGGTTCTTTCATACTCCCGGATCTGGGGCAAAACCTCAAACGAGGTGGACAGCGAAAGTTCCGGGGCGAGTCTCTCTATTTCGTCTTTAATTATTTTTTCGTGAATCGGGTTTTCATAGGAATTGATAAGACACACCGCTAAAGATTCGATCTGCATCTCCTGAAGCTGCAACAGCACAGCAGCGATCTCCTCTGCCTGGATTGGCAGGAGAACCCTGCCATCGCTGGCCACACGTTCAGCGACTTCTTTTCTGAGAAACCTGGGAACCAGGGGTTCAGGATAATCCGCAAAAATATCATAGGCGTCATAACGAAGTTCTCTTCCCAGTTCCAGCACATCCTTGAATCCCTGTGTGGTAATAAGACCGGTTCTGGCCCCTTTTCTTTCGATGATGGCATTGATCACCAGGGTGGTGCCATGGATAAATTCATCTGTTAAGGCCATGAATCCCGGGGCATCTATTTCAAGTCGGCGTACCCCTTCTGCAACGGCTGTGGAAGGGTCTGAAGGGGTTGTCAGACACTTGTGTGTCTGAAATTCACCTGTCTGGTCGTTGACCAGTACAAAATCCGTAAATGTGCCTCCGATATCACAGCCCAAACGGAAGGTATTGTTTTTCACAGCATTCTCCAATTATCTTTTAGGCGTTTAGACTGTAGGCTGTTAGGTGCTGATCGTTAAAAGCCAATCGTGTCCATTCAAACCTCAGCCTCTCCAACTCTACCTGAACCTTTTAGTCCATTCACAACTTTCGGGTCACACAAAAGAGCGAAATGGGTGATCCAATAGCATTTGCACTGTTTGAGCCGCTTAGGGCACCTTATAGCAGCGCACGATAACTACCAATAGAAAATACGGTCATTTGGCAGTCATGCTGTTTAATCATATGGCCAGCGCTATGTTAGGAGCCCTTACGGCGAGTTTGCAAAGCGACAGGGGATTATTCATTTTGCGTTTTCTGATCCCGAAAGTTAGGTCCATTGTTTCCGTATCATCAACCAATTAACCCAAGAAAAATGAACCTATTCCCTCAGATTGTGTAGGCTAGCAGACTGCTAAGCTCATCAGCTATTCGCTTTTAGCTACCCTCGAACCCTTGTATCCCCCTCGGACCCTGGAACCCTCTAAAAGATTCCCGGCTCCTGCCACTCCCCAAAAACATCACGAAGAACAGAGGTCATTTCTCCGACGGTTGCATATTCACGACAGCAGTCCACCAGCAAAGGCATGACATTGTCCCCCTCCCGGGTGCCCTTTTCAAGCGCTTTCAAGGTGCCTTTAACGGCCTGGTTGTTGCGGACATTTTTTAATTCCTGTAAACGTTTGATCTGCTTTTCAACCCAGGCTTCATTATGCTCGTGAAGCGCCACGTCCGGTCCACCTGTGTCATCCTCCGTATATTTATTTAAACCGATTTTAACATACTCCCCACGTTGCAGACCCTTTTCAAATTCATAGGCTTGTTGAGCGACTTTTCGCTGAATATATCCCGATGACACCGAATGAATCATTCCCCCAACCTGCTGGATAGCTGTCATTTCCTCCTGGATCTTTTCTTCCATCTGTTTGGTAAGGGTTTCTATAAAGTAAGACCCAGCCAAGGGGTCCACCGTATCTCTCAGTCCGACTTCATCCATAATGATCTCAAGGGTTCTGAGCGAAAGCAGAGCCGCCCTGGGTGTGGGAATGGTGTATGCCTCATCAAAAGAGCAAAGTGCCGTGGTCTGAGCTCCGCTAAGTGCGGCACCCAGGGCATAAAAGGCACTTCGCATAATATTGTTTTCAGGCTGCTCTTTTGTGAGACCACTGCCGCCACCACCAAAAAGACCCCGAAGAAAAAGCTTTTTTTTGTCCTGGATTCCGTATTTGTCTCTTAACATGCGTGCCCAAAGCTTTCTGGCGGCTCTGAATTTACCTATCTGCTCCCACAGGTTTCCAAAGACATTCAGGTTAAAGGAAAAACGTCCCACAAAGTCTCCGACATCAATACCCCTGGCTGTTACATTCTCAATGTAAGATTTCGCAATTTCAAAGGCACAGGCAATCTCCTGTGAAGGTGTTGCGCCTGATTCCCGGATATGATAGCCGCAGATACTGACAGGGTTGCATCTGGGCAGTGCTTTCATGCTGTATTCAATACTGTCGCCAACGAGACGGACCGCATGGTCAACAGGAAATATCCAGGCACCGCGACCGATCATCTCTTTCAAGATATCATTCTGGGGTGTGGCGCTGATGCGGTCTCTAGGAAAACCGGTTTTTTCTGCAAGTGCCTGATACATGGCAAGCATGATACATGCGATGGCATTGATGGTGAGCCCGGTACCGATCCGATCGAGGGGAATACCCTCAAAAGCGATTTCAAAATCCCGCAGGGAATCGACAGCCATACCAACACGGCCCACTTCTCCGGCAGCCCGCGGGCTGTCAGAGTCCAAGCCCATCTGTGTGGGAAGATCAAAAGCGACGTTCAACCCGGTCTGGCCTTGAGAGATCATGTATTTAAACCGTTTATTCGTCTCTTCCGGTGTACCGAAACCGGTGTACTGACGTGTGGTCCAGGCCCGGCTGCGATAACCCTGGGGATGCAGACTCCGAGTAAACGGATATTCCCCGGGATCTCCAAGGTCCTTCTCATATTCAAAGCCAATCGCTGTAAGATCGTCCGGTGTATACGTGGACTTGATCTTAATACCCGATTGATATTCAACCTCTGTAATGGCCCCTTTTTCATCTTTGAGATATTTGGCAACGCCCATTTATTCACCTTTATCAAGCGATAAGCTTTAAGCGATAAGCAATAAGCTGCCTACCGCTTACCGCTTATTGCTTTTTGCTTATGGCTTTGATTCCCTCAATCATTTCATCAAAAGACGTTCCTCCCGGATAGACGCCTCGGATACCTAATTGTTTCAGTTTATCGATGTCGCGCGCAGGTATGACACCACCCACCACAACCCCTGTGGTTTCAATGCCCTCCTTTTTCATCGTCTCAAGAAGTTTTTCACAGATGGTAAGATGAGCACCCGACATAATGCTGAGTCCAATGATGTCAACAGCTTCCTGAATTGCTGTCCTTACGATCTGTTCAACCTGTTGATGAAGTCCGGTATACACCACCTCCATGCCGGCATCGCGAAGCGCCAACGCAACAATTTTTGCACCCTTGTCATGACCATCCAGTCCCGGCTTTGCAATGAGTATTTTTATTTTTCTTTCACGCATGAGAAGTTCCTTTTTTTTAGGCTGTTAGGCTGTTAGGCTGTTAGGCTGGAGACAGCTAACAGTCTAATAGCCTAACAGTCTATAGCCTAAACACCTTATTGTAACTCGTCATAGGATTCCATTACCGCTTTTTTCCCACGGGTTAAATGCTCTCGGACAAGACGTTCGACACCGTCTGCATCCCGCCGCCTGATGCGTTCGAGCATATCCTTATGATCTTCGTTACTCATTTTCGCCATTTTTTCATCTCTCAATATAAGCTGCCGAAACCGATAAATTTGATCTCTCAGGTTATTAATCATGTGAATCAGTTTCGGGCTTCTGCTCAGCGCATACAATAGATCATGGAATTCTGTGTTGATGTCTGGAAGCGCGTCGAGATCTTTACAATCAAGATGTTTCTGGTAACGTTTGATCTTTTTCTCCAGGGGTTTAAGGTCTGTCTTGTGATGGTTTTGGGCGGCCAGCCGAGCTGCATAGCTTTCAAGAACACTTCGAATACCAAAGGTTTCCTCGACATCCTCCCGGCTGAGACCCAAAACACTGAAACCACCCCGGGAAAGTTTTCTTAGGTACCCTTCCCTTTCCAATTTGTGAATAGCCTCTCTCACCGGGGTCCGACTGATACCAAGGGTTTCTGCCAGACGACTTTCTATGAGTCTTCCGCCCGGCGGTATATCACCTTTGACGATGGCCCCCTTAAGATTCTCGAACACATGCTGGCCGAGGGATTTTCGCTCGCCGATTTTACCGAGATCTTCCAATCCTCTGGAATTGTTTTTTTGGGAACCCATGCTCACTATATAATTCCCCTGTTCTTCAGGTCTTCAAGCGTTCCACCGTCATAGCCCAGTTTCTGACCATATATTGCATCATTGTGCTCACCAAAGCGGGGTGGAAAGGTTAGCTCACCGCTCCTTTTTTTTATAAATGAATTCATGATGGGAGGCGGGGAAAGTGTAATCTTCCGGGATGTGATGGGGTCTTTGGCAAAGATCAATCGTTTTTTCACCAGGGGGTCCTGAATGACATCTTCGATGGACTTTATCTTGCTGACCGGAACCGTTATGGACTGCAGCAGTTCAATAAGATCCTCGGATGTCATCTGCCTGGTAATGGCATTAATGGTTTGGTTCACATTTGTAACATCGGCTATTCGACCGGCATTTTTCTCATACGCCGGTTTGTCAAGCGGCATAAACGCAGGCTGGGAAACCAGCGCTTTCCACTGTCGATCGTTTCCCACTGCCATGTATATAAAACCGTTTTGGGTTTGATAAACCGAAACAGGGCAAAAAAATTCATGCGTGTTGCCTCTCCGGGTAATCTTTTTTCCAAAAGAGGAGGTCAAGGTAATAGGAACCGTCAGCCATGAAACAGAAGATTCGAACATGGACAGATCGATGCGGCTCCCCTTTTCTGTAAACTGCCTTTTGAGGAGCGCTTTCATCAGTAGCCCGTAAGCATGCTCGCTGGTGCCCATGTCCGGCAGAGGAATACCCAGCACCTGTGGGTCACCATCGGCTTGCCCGGTGAGGTCCATCAACCCTGATCTTGCCTGTAAAATTGGATCATAGGCACCTTCATTGCTGTCAGGCCCAAATCCGGTGACACCCAGCCAGATGATGTCTTTCTTGATTCCCTTGAGCCGATCAAAATCGATACCAAGCTTTTGATAGTTTTTTGGCAATTGATTGGTAATAAATATATCGACCTTCAAATCCTGTATCAACTGGTCGAAAATATGCCGGCCCTCCGGCTCCGCGAGGTTAAGGGTCAAGGCTTTCTTCCCAGCATTGATACAAAGGTAATAGGCATTCATCCGTTTCTCACCCAGAACATTCTCCCCAATCATCCTGTTGGGGTCTCCATAAACGGGATGTTCCAGTCGAATAACTTCCATCCCGTCTTGGGCGAGTCTATACGTAAGATACGGAACCACGGTTGCCTGTTCCAAGGATAACACCGTAATGGTTTCTAAAAAGTCCATATGTCTCTCCTTGATCTGGGACCAGAGTGTAGTGAAATTTGAGGTTACCTGTCATCGGTGGGACGTTCGCCGCTCAATCCGTTTTGTATACTGTATACAAGAAACTATTGTCAAGAATTGTTTGGGGTGATACATGAAAGGGGTGTTGACTTTCGTTTTAAGTGTACAGTATACGATTTCAACCCAATTTATCATTCAAGACCCAAGGAGGTACGATTAATGGCTGATGTCAATGCACCCATGCCCGGAAAAATCTGTGAAGTAAAAGTCAGTCCTGGAGATACCGTGATAGAAGATCAGGAGGTTTTGGTTCTCGAGGCAATGAAAATGGAAATGCCGATTGTCGCAACGGCTGCTGGTACGGTTAAATCCGTCAACTGTACCACAGGTGATGCGGTCCAGGGTGGTGATATACTTATCGTCATCGATTGATTTTGCGACCATCGGATATGTTATATTAGTCCCTTAACTGTATCATTTGTGCATTTTGTGGCAAAACAATAAAAACAATCACGAAAACACGAAATCTGAAAAACACGAAAAATTTGAAGATTTTTTTCAGCAAGCTGCGAAAATCTTCAACCATAAAGAATTCCATTCATTTTGGATTTGCGCTTCATGGTCTTTTTCGTAGTTTCGACTTTTCGAGATTTCGTGATAATTTTTTCTCTTTTCTCGTAATCCGGATTGGAGCTTATAGTGAAAGGGAGCCAGCATGTCCGACCAGACCACGCATAAAAGTGAGCTGAACCGCCTCGCATCTCTCACAGAAAAGGCTGAACTGGGGGGTGGCAGCAAGGCTATTAAAAAGCGCCACAACCAGGGAAAGCTTACTGCCAGAGAGCGCCTGACTCTTTTATTCGATCCACATACCTTCGTAGAAATGAACCAGCTTGCCGAGAGCCAGGCTATCGATTTCGGCATGCAGAAAAAAAAGGTTCCCGGTGACGGTGTGATCATCGGCTATGGATCCATCGACAAACGCCTCGTCTTCGCCTATGCCCAGGATGCCACAGTACTGGGGGGCTCGGTGGGAACCGTGCACGGCCGGAAAATCTGCCGTATCATGGATGAGGCCTTGAAGGTCAAAGCGCCCATCGTCGGCCTTTTCGATTCCGGTGGTGGCAGAATTCACGAGGGCTTCTTCGCATCTAAGGGTGTGGCCGGCATGTTTTACCGCAACACAGCCGCTTCCGGCATCATTCCTCAAATATCAGCCATGATGGGGCCCTGTGCCGGCGTATCTGTTTACTCCCCTGCCCTGACGGACTTCATTGTCATGGTTGAGGGCACAAGCCAGATGGCCATTACCGGTCCGGGCGTTATCAAATCAGTCACCGGTGAGGATGTGACCCTGGAAGAGCTGGGTGGGGCAAAAGTCCACAGCGAAATTACCGGTCAGGCGCATATTGTTGTCAAAACAGATAAGGACTGCATTCAGTCCATCAGAAACCTTCTCGCTTATCTGCCTTCCAACAACGAAGAATCCCCGCCTGTTGTTCAATCGCGTGACGACCCTTTCCGCACGGATTCATCCCTGGAAGAAATCGTTCCTGCAGACTTCAGAAAAGCATACGATATACGCAAAGTCATCGCTCGCGTGGTGGACCACGGCAGCTTCCACGAACTGCTTCCCAGATATGCAAAAAATATTATCATCGGTTTTGCACGAATGGACGGCCAGGCCGTAGGCATCGTCGCCAACCAGCCTATTTTTCTGGCAGGATGCCTGGATGTGAACAGCTCGGACAAAGCCGCAAGGTTTATTCGATTGTGTGACGCTTTCAATATTCCCCTGATAAACTTGGTGGATGTGCCCGGTTATTTTCCAGGCGTCAAGCAAGAATATGCCGGTATCATCCGGCATGGCGCCAAAATGCTGTATGCCTATGCGGAAGCGACGGTCCCCAAGATTACCCTGGCCTTGAGAAAGGAATATGGAGGCGCCGTCATGGCCATGTGCTGTGTGGGTATGGGTGTGGACCAGATGCTGGCCTGGCCCATTGCAAAACTGGTTGTCCTGGACACCACCACAGCCGTAAACCTGATCTTCCGCAAGGAAATCCAGGCTGCTGATGACCCTGACGAATTCAGGGATCGCATGATCAAAGCCTATGATCATAAGTACTCAAACCCCTTTCATGCAGCTTCCAACATGCTGGTGGATTCTATTATAGAACCCAGTCAGACAAGACCGGCGCTGATCAAAGCGCTGCAGATGCTCAAGACCAAAAAACGTCCCAAGCCCTTTAGACGGCATGGGAATATACCCCTATAATATTGATCGGCTCCTTTGGCGCAGATCAATATTAAGGGTTCAAGGGATTAAGGATTCGAGGGTGGCTGAGGGCGTTCAACTGACAGCAGCATCCCAGCCTCCAAGCATCCTCGCCTCCCAGCATACAAGGGTCAAGATACAGATGTTACACGTATGCCTATGAAATAACCAATCGAAACAGGGAGAAACGCATGGACTTTACCCTCTCCAAGGAACACAAAGATATCCAGAAGGCTGCCAGAGAATTTGCCGTGGGTGAGTTTGCCCATGTGGCGCGTGAATTTGATTTAAATGAAACCTTTCCACAAAAAATTCTGGACAAGGCCCGCAAACTGGATCTTGTGGGTCTATTCATCCCGGAAGCATACGGCGGACCGGGTCTGGGTTTTTTGGAGCATGCATTGGTCCTGGAAGAGTTCTGGAAAATCGACCCCGGTATTGGTCAGCAGCTCTGTTCAGTTTCATTCGGTGCGGAAGAACTGCTCCTGTTTGGCACCGAGGAACAGAAAATAAAATATCTCACCCCCATATTCACCGGCAAGGCCATTATGGGGTTTGCCATTACCGAACCGGATGCCGGAAGCGACACGGCCGCCGTTGCCACAACCGCAATAAGAGATGGTGACGATTACATTATCAACGGCAGCAAGGTCATGATCGGCAATGGCACGGTGGGTACATTCATGCTGGTATTTTGTCTGACCAGCCCGGACGAGAAATCAAAGACCGCACGGCACAGCGTTATCATTGTGGAAACGGATCGGGAAGGTTATAAGGCAGATAAAATGGACGGAAAGATGGGGCTGAGGTGTTCTGACACGGCCGCAGTCTACTTCAACAATGTCCGGGTCCCCAAAGAGAATCTACTTGGCAAGGAAGGTCATGGTTTTATTCAACTCATGCATTTCTTTGATCGTTCCAGGGCCTATGTGGCAGCCCACGGCGTGGGCCTGGCGCAAGGCGCATTGGATCAGGCCGTCAAACACGTTAGAGGGAGAAAACAGTTCGGCCGTCCCCTGGGTGCATTCCAGGCCACCCAGTTCAAGATTGCCGAAATGGCAACCAAGATTGAAGCTGCCCGGAACATGGTCTACAAGTCTGCCTGGCTCCTGGACAAGGGCATGGCAGACACCAAGCTCACGGCCATGGCAAAATTATATGCCTGTCATGTAGCCGTGACCGTGGTGGACGAAGCGCTTCAACTCCACGGCGGATATGGGTATTTCAACGATTATGACATTGAACGATTCTATAGGGCAGCAAAAGTGCTTGAAATATACGAAGGCACCAAAGAGGTCGAAAAGATCATTATTTCGAGGGAGATTCTGGGAAAGTTATAAGGCATTTTTCGGGGTTCAGCGAACGCGAAATGAATCGGAGAGACAATCCATGGGTCTGATTAATCTACTGTTTAAAGATCCGCTTGAATTCATCCTCATCGCAATACCACTTTTGTATTCCATTATCCTGCATGAGTTGGCGCATGGTTGGGTTGCCTATCAAATGGGCGACCCAACAGCCAAAAGCCTCGGTCGTTTAAGCCTCAATCCTCTCAGACACCTGGACCCCATGGGAACCCTCATGCTCTTTCTTTTCGGTTTTGGCTGGGCAAAGCCGGTACCGGTGAATTTCAACCGACTGCGTGACAGACGCATGGGGATGATATGGGTCTCCTCTGCAGGAATCATCACGAACATGGTATTGGCCTTCAGTGCTCTTTTCTTTAGCCGTTTACTTTCGCCTTCGCCTTCAAGTATGCTGGCAGTCCTTCTCTTCTATTTTGCACATATCAACATCATTTTAGCCGCCTTTAATCTTATTCCCCTGCCGCCCCTGGACGGATCTAAAATTCTAATGGGCTTCGCACCTCCAAGTGTCCAGAATTTCCTTTTTCGTCTTGAACGTTACGGCCTTTTTATTATCATTGCCTTGCTGTATTTAGGCGTCCTGGATCCTGTCATTCGTTCTTTCCGGTGGCTGATCATGGCCTTTATCAATCTGTTGTTACCCTGAAACTGACAGTAAGCGAATTTGCGATAGTTAGAATTCTTAAAAGCTGTAGCGGAACACTGATGCCAGTCTGAGTAAAGAATCCTGGCCCAAAGGACAAGGTTTTTAATAATGAAATAAATTTTAAGCTCACCCTATAAAACATCATTTTATGATGTTTTATTTTAAGCGAATCTTGGTTGTTGAAACAATTATTTCATATGCGCCTATTGTTTAATTTTATGGGATATCAAGATTTTAAGTTGTGATATATATATACCATCCAGTTAAAATGCCGTTTGCCTTTGATGCCAGGTGAACACGCTACGGAGATATTAAGAACTGGGTCTTCACCCGCAGAGCGGGTGGGCTCAAGAAGCCCCCTCAAAAGGGGGCTGAAATATCCAATATCGAATATCCATAGAACTTTTCCGGGTCCCCCGCTATAGGTGGAAGCATCCAATCAAAACGAATAAGATAAGGCTTGCCATCTTGCCGATTAAAAAGTAAAGGGAATGAAAATTTTCGCCCATTTGCCGAAGATGTTGATAAACGCCGACGGAACTGAGGCCCTAGGATGAATAACAATGATAAAAAAATACTGGTTTTTTATAGGCATCGCCTTTGTGATCGGCATCGCTTTTACAATACCCGATGTCGGACGTTTTGTACGGAATTACAAAATTCTCAACATCGGCATTTTTATCGCTTTCTTTTTGACGGGTCTGTCTTTGGAGACCTCCAGCTTTTTTGAACAGTTGAAAAACATCAAGGTGTTGCTGGCGGCTCTTTTTTCGTCTCTCATTTTTTTCCCGGTGGTGGCTTATTACCTGGGACAGTTTGTTTTTCGCGACTGGCCGGATTTTGCATTAGGATCACTGATCATTGGCGTTGCACCGGTGACGGTTGCCTCCGGAACGGTTATGACGGCCATGGCCCTGGGCAATGTTCCCCTGAGTCTTTTCATTTGTGTTCTGGGGAACTTTTTTTCTATCCTGACAATTCCCATCATGGTCAGCCTGCTGCTGCAAATGGGGGATGTGTCCATTGAGCTTCCAGCGTTACAAATGTTGTTTGGGCTGACACTCAAGGTACTGGTGCCGATCGTGATGGGGCAGATCTTACGGCCATGGTTGAAATCCAAAATAACACCTTATTCCAAGGCCATTTCAATTTTCAATCAAAGCATTGTGCTCATGATCATCCTCAATGCCGTATCAAGTTCGACGAACCGGATCATAGAGGTAGGACCTGCCCTATTTCTTGTTTTTCTTTTTATGATCGGCCTGCATGTCTTTATCGTCCTTGTCAATAAAACAACATCGCGCATTATCGGTCTGGATCTGCCCTCCACCGCAGCTTTTACCATTCATACGTCCCAGAAAACCCTGACCATTTCATATCTGGTGTGGGCTGGTTATTTTGCCACTGCATATCCAATGGCGCTCATCCCAGGCATTGCCTATCACCTGACCCAGATGATTATGGACACTTTTGTGGCGCAATGGTTCAGAAGCAAGGTAGAATCTTCGCGTATATCTACAGGGAAATAAATTGTCACAAATTAGACTATACATGGCTCCAATGAAGGGATTTACCGATCACCTTTTCAGAAGCGCGTTCGCCGAACATTTCGGTGGGTTTGACCTGGCAGTGGCGCCTTTTATCACCACCAAACAAGGTTACCGCATCAAGAAAAAATATGTTAAAGATCTTCTCCCGGAAAACAATACCCGTCTGCAAGTTATCCCTCAGATTCTGAGCAAGACCGCAGGGGACTTTATTGTCCTGGCTAACTACCTCTATGATCTTGGATATAGCACCGTCAACTGGAACCTGGGATGTCCTTACCCCATGGTGGCCAACAAGCAACGGGGCTCTGGAATGCTGCCGTACACGAATCTGATTCAGGCTTTTCTCGACAGCGTCATTCCCAAACTTCACGGGGCGCTTTCCATCAAAATGAGGCTTGGGTGGAAAGACAATAGCGATATTTTCAGGTTGCTGCCATTGATTGCCCCATACCCGCTATCGGAGATTATCATTCACCCCCGAACCGGTTTGCAGCGTTACGAAGGGCTCGTTGATCTGGACGCTTTTGAAGCCTGTCTGGCCATGAGCCATCACCCGGTGGTTTACAACGGTGATATTCGAACAGTCGATGATTTCAAACAGCTTTTCCAGCGTTTTGGCGGTGTGCATGCATGGATGATCGGACGCTGGTGCATAGCAGATCCGTTTCTTCCGGGTCGTATCACCAGCAGTGCCAATGAAATTCCAGACAAAATCTTTCGTATGCAACAGTTTCACGAAGCCCTGTTTAAGGCCTACAGTCACGTTTATGAGGGTCCGTCCCATGTGATGAACAAGATGAAAGGACTCTGGCGCTATTTTTCACTCGCTTTCGAAGACTGCAAAAAGAGTGTAAAAAAAATTACCAAAACCCGTCAACCGGACAGGTATCTTGAACGTGTAAATATGTTCTTCGAAACCGAAGCGAAACTGCGTCAATCCATAAACCAGTGAACCGCACAGCCAAAGAACTCCCCGTGGGTTTGTCGGACAGAATCTACTCAAGGCCGAATACGCTCTCAATTTGCGGTGAGAGGCTTCAATCAGAGCTCAACCAGCTTAATACTCTCCACCATCGGTAGGGCATCTATTTCCAACTGTACATCCTCCGGTATGGGGGTGTCTGTAGCCAGAAACACGATATTGGTGCTTCCTTCAGAACTTTCTCCCACGTTCATGCGACTGATGTTGAGACCCCTTTCTCCAAGCACGCGTGTTATACTGCCAAACGCACCGGGTTTATTCATGTTACGGATATAAGCAAAATGACCTTTGGGTTCCATGGTAAGATGGAAGTCATCAATTTTGACAATGGCGGCCCGTTTCTTGCCGAATATTGTCCCGGAAACATCGCAGGTACCCTCGGTGGTCACCACACTGACCGTTATCAGGTTGATATACTCATCCGGATCAGATGTTGTGGTTTCAGATATTTTGATGCCTCTTTCCTGTGCAAGAATCGTTGCATTCACGTAATTGACATCGTCTTTGACCATGGGGGTCAGCAGGCCTTTTAAAACACTGGTGGTAATAGGCGCAAGATCCATCCCCTGAAAATCACCGGCGTATTCGACGCCCACTTCTTTGACTGCGCCTTTGCACAATTGTGGAATCAGACATCCCATGCGATCGCCAAGATTCAGATACGGTCCTATCTTGTTTAAGAGTTCCCCTGCCACCGACGGCGCATTCACGGCATTGGTAATGGTTCCTGTTTTCAAATAATCGATAATCTGTCTTGCCACCGCCACCGCCACATTTGTCTGGGCTTCTTTTGTGGAAGCACCCAAATGGGGCGTGCAAATGACATTTTCATGCTCAACCAGAGAACAGGTCCCAGGAGGTTCGGATTCAAAGACATCCAGCGCCGCACCAGCAACTTTACCCGAAGCAATGGCATCATTGAGATCCTTTTCCTTGACAATACCACCCCTGGCACAGTTGATAATCATGACCCCGTCTTTCATTTGTTCAAAGGCTTTTTGATTGAGCAATCCGGTGGTCTCTTTCAATTTTGGGACATGAACGGTGATGTAGTCAGCCCTTTGGTAAAGATCTTCCAAAGAGGTGCTTTTAAAACCGTCTTTCTGGATCTGTTCCGGTGAAACAAAGGGGTCATAGACGATGACCTGCATTTTAAGTCCCCGCGCCCGGTCTGCAACAATGGATCCGATTTTCCCGTATCCCACCACGCCCAGGACCTTGTTAAAAACCTCCCTGCCTTGTAGTCGTTTTTTGTCCCATTTTCCGGCTTTCAAGGAGCTCGTTCCTTTGGGGATGTTCCGTGTCAAAGCCATCATCATGGAAATGGCATGCTCTGCTGTGGTGATTACATTGCCCGTGGGGGTGTTCATGACGATGATGCCGTGCTTGGTGGCAACGGGAATATCCACATTATCCAAACCGATGCCGGCTCTGCCAACAACTTTGAGCTTTTTAGCCTCAGCCATAAGATCCGCTGTGACTTTGGTGGCACTTCGAATAACAAGGGCATGATATTCGCCGATGATCTTTTTGAGTTCTTCTGGCGGCAAGCCCGTTTTTACATCTACCGTTATACCCGCTTCTTCTTCGAACATCCTGATCCCGATTTCACCCAACTGATCACTCACCAGAACTTTCATCTGTAACCCCCTGATAAATTTATTTCATGTTTTACGCAGTCAAATATTTAGAACCATATATCAATACAATATGAAGGCGAAAAAAAAGCGCCCCCCATGTAATCACGTTGGCGCTTTTTTCTCTAAAGTCAGGTTTTATAAAAATACGGCACAAAGTTACTGTTAGCGGCTTTTCAACAGCTCTGGTTTTGGATATTCTGCCAGTACTTTTTGAGATTCCGCAATGGCCTCTTCGTCTAGGGAGATATCCTCAAGCTGCCCGGACAAATACTTTTCATAAGCGCCAAGGTCGATCAGCCCATGTCCACTCCAATTAAACAGGATCACTTTTTCCTTGCCCTCTTCTTTGGCCTTTTTAGCTTCGTCCACCACACATGCCAGGGCATGGTTGGTTTCAGGTGCCGGGATGACCCCTTCCGTACGCGCCAGGAGCATTCCAGCTTTATAGGTGGCAAGCTGGCCAACTGCCTTGGCTTCCATGATCCCCTCGGAAACCAACTGACTGACGGTCGGTGCCATGCCGTGATACCTTAACCCGCCTGCATGAAGCGGTGGTGGCACAAATGTATGCCCAAGGCTGTGCATGGGAAGCAGGGGCGTCATTTTCGCAAAATCGCCATGATCGTAAGCAAAGGGCGCCCTCGTCAACGTCGGGCATGCTTCGGGTTCCACCGGGTATATGGCGACGTCTTTACCATTGATTTTGTCATGGGCAAATGGAAATGCAAGACCGGCAAAATTACTTCCGCCGCCTGCACAGCCTATGACAATGTCCGGGTATTCGTTGACTTTTTCCAATTGTTTCTTGGCCTCGAGCCCGATGATGGTCTGGTGCAGCATGACGTGGTTCAAGACGCTTCCCAATGAATACCGTGTCTCACCGGTTTCATCCGTAACGGCCGCCTCTATGGCTTCACTGATGGCGATTCCGAGACTGCCGGGTGTGTCCGGGTCCATCTCGAGAACGCCTCTTCCGGCCTGTGTTTCCGTACTTGGACTGGCGATGCAATTAGCACCCCAGGTGGACATCATGGCCTTGCGATATGGTTTTTGGTCGAAGCTGATCCGGACCATGAAGACCTTACACTCAAGCCCGAACTGGGAACAGGCAAATGCCAGGGCACTTCCCCA
Organism: uncultured delta proteobacterium; assembly: GCA_963842925.1. Lineage (GTDB taxonomy): Bacteria > Desulfobacterota > Desulfobacteria > Desulfobacterales > B30-G6 > B30-G6. The sequence continues at coordinate 7,944 of CAWJIL010000008.1, read as the reverse complement.
CTGACCGGCGCCGGTTTCTGTGGTCAAACGTTTGATTCCGAACTCTTTGTTGTAATAAGCCTGTGCAACAGCCGTATTTGGTTTGTGGCTGCCCGGGGGACTGACACCTTCATATTTGTAGTAGATACGTGCTGGCGTATCGAGGGCTTTTTCCAATTCAAATGCCCGAACCAACGGGGATGGACGCCAGATTCTCAGAACACGTAAAACGGGTTCAGGGATATCAATCCAACGTTCCGTGCTCACCTCCTGTTCAATGAGGTTCATGGGAAAAACCGGGGCAAGCATATCCGGTGATATGGGACCATCCGGGCCCAGGGGTGGATTCATTTTGATATCCGCAAGAATGTTGTACCACTGCCGCGGCATCTCATCTTCTGATAACAGTATTTTTTTTGTTTCCATTGACTCCTCCTTCCTGATATGAATTTAAACGATTTGATGGAATGCCTACAGGGCAAGACTTGGTGTAACACGCTGAAAAAGATTCATTTTTTAACTTGACTTCAATTGTGTATACAGTATACAGTTTTTAGTCAAGAGAATAATGAGTCTTACCCTATTTTTTAACATAAATAAAGAAGGAAATCCCCATGAAATCAAGCACTGAACTCTACCCCACTGCCCGCAACCCTCTTTTGATCAAACCCCATCGCGGCCTGCCCGGTTCCGCTGCCATTATTGGGGCCGGTACCATTGGTCCTGATATCGGGTATTACCTCAAAAGTGCATTGCCGGACATGACACTGACCCTTGTGGACATTGACGAAAAGCCCCTCAAATCGGCAGAGAAACGCCTGGCAGCTTATGCATCAAAAGCTGTGGCGCGCAAAAAAATGAGACCGGAACAGGCAGAAACCGTTCTAAAGGATATTCATTTTACCACGGATTACGATCAGCTGAAAAACTGTGATTTGGTTATCGAAGCTGCAACGGAAAACATACCCCTGAAACAAAAAATCTTTGCTCAAATTGAAGATATTGTCAGGCAAGACACCATCATTACATCCAACACCAGCTCCATTCCGGCTGACCGTTTATTCATGAAAATGAAACACCCGGAACGAACCTCGGTGACCCATTTTTTTGCTCCTGCCTGGCGGAGTCTTCCTGTGGAAGTCATATCATGGCCTGGTGCCGCCCAGAAAACAATCGATTACCTGTTCTGGTTTCTGGCAAAAACCGGTAAGGCGCCCATCGTGACGGACAACGCCATCTGTTTTGTCCTGGATCGTATTTTTGACAACTGGTGCAATGAATCCGCATTTCTGCTGAGTCAGGCCACAGCCAGTCAAATTGACAAGGTGGCCGAAGAATTCGTTTTTGCCGGTCCCTTTTTTGTTCTGAATATGGCCAATGGCAATCCCATTATCATTGAGACAAATACCCTGCAGATGGAGGAAGGTGAGCATTACAAACCAGCACCGATTCTTCATTCCGTCGACCGATGGGCAACCCATCGCCCCGGGAGCGGACCAGATGTCCCTGAAAAACTTCACAACGCCATTCGCGATCGACTGCTTGGCATTCTCTTTTCCCAGTCATTTGACATTATCGACAGGGGTATCGGCACCATTGCAGATCTCAATTTTGGTTGCCAGATTGCCCTGGGATTTAAGGCGGGACCTCTTGATATTATGAAACGTCTGGGCCAGACCGAAGTCCAGCGCATCATGACACGTTTTCAAGAAGACCGGCCCGGTTTTCCCGCTGCCACCCGGTCAATTGAGACCTATCAGGCATTTCATCGTCATATTTTGACGGATGATGTGGACGGGGTGAAAATAATCACCATCCGTCGTCCCCAGGCCATGAATGCGCTAAATGACGATGTCACGGATGAAATATGCCAGGTGTTGGAAAAGAGCGAAAAAGATCCCGCGGTAAAAGGGTTCGTCATTACAGGGTTCGGTAACATGGCTTTTTCCGCCGGTGCCGACATTGGCAAGTTTCCGACCATGCTGGGAGATAAGGATGCGTCCATGCAGTATGCCAGGGATTGTGCTAAAGTTCAGCGCTACATGGATCAAATGGACAAGCCAGTGGTCGCAGCCCTTAATGGTCTGGCCATGGGAGGGGGGCTGGAGGTCGCCATTCGCTGTCATGGCATTGTTTCGGTTGAAAAGGCAGTCCTGCAATTTCCTGAAATCACCCTGGGCATCCTGCCTGGCATTGGCGGTTGTGTGGTGCCTTACCGCAAATGGCCTCAGGGGGCAGCTCTCTTTCATGAAATGATTTTATTTGGAAAACCGGTTCCGGCAGCGACAGCCGCTGAGATGGGGATCATCAATACGCTGGTCAAGGACCCAGCAGATCTGATCGATGCCGCTGTTAATGAAGTCCAACAGATCAAAGACAACATACCGAGAATCAGCAATGCCCCTGTTGACATTCCTGAGATCTCGATCCCAGAAATGCCCGTGGCCGGAAAACAGCCCCTAAGCAAAGAAGCTGTTGGCATTACCGCTGATACCGTTCGAAGAGCATCGGCTGCCGACGATCTGGAAACGGCATTGGAGATAGGGTATGAAGGATTTGGCAACATTGCCTGTTCCGCTGCCGCCAAGGAAGGGATATCCGCGTTCCTTGAAAAACGTAAACCAATATTCAAATAAATTCGCTGTGCGAATTTATCGGACGCGACTTCGTCGCTCTATGGCAATTTTAAGTTAGGGGTAACAATGAAAGAAGATTTTTTTCTCGGAAACGGAGCTATCGCGCTGGGCCTTCTGGAAGCCGGATGCCAGGTGCTCACATCTTATCCAGGAACCCCCAGTTCAGAGATACTGCCCGAAGCGGTTCGCCTCATAAAATCTGAAAAACTCGACACCTACGTGGAGTGGTCTACCAATGAGAAAGTGGCGCTGGACAATGCCTATGCTGCGGCGATTACCGGCAAACGATCGGCATGTATCATGAAACAGGTCGGTCTGAACGTTGCAGCAGATTCCCTGATGAGTGCGGCCTATCTTGGAACCGTCGGAGGACTGGTCATTATCTCCTGTGATGACCCCGGCCCTCATTCATCCCAGACGGAACAGGATACACGCCTGATGGCGCGACTGGCTAAAGTCCCGGTACTGGACCCGTCAAATCCGCAGGAAGCCCGGGAGATGGTTAAAACGGCCTTTGAACTTTCAGAAAAATACAGCATACCGGTCATTCTAAGACCGGCAATTCGGGTGTGTCATGCCAGGCAAAACCTGACTTGGGACAGGCTTCAGGTCAATCACAACCCAGCTGCATTTAAAAAAGATCCCCGACGCTGGGCTGCCACGCCAAAATTTCGATTCCTGCTTCATAAGGATCTCAATAATAAGTTGAAAAATATTTCAGAAGAATTTAACGACCTGCGTCCCTACAACACACACAACTTGAAATCCGGGATGCATTTTCCCCTGGGTATTATTGCCGGCGGTGTTCCAAGCTCGGTTGTTAAAGACATTCTAAATGACCATGGACGCAAGGATATACCGCTACTGAAAATCGGGGCGCCCTACCCCTTTCCCGACAGCCTTGCCATGACATTTTTACGTGCTTGCGACAAGGTCCTGGTGATCGAAGAAACCGATACACTGATCGAATATTGCCTGCGGAATCGCGACAAAGTTTTGGGTCGATTCTCCGGCCATGTCCCGTCTGAAGGTGAACTGGTGCCCCAGAAGATTGAAGGCATTCTCCAAACGGTCCTGGGCGAACTTGGTCTGCCAACTTTAGACATTGATTCCCAGGAGGATGTTCAGAGGCTCGTAAACGACCTCGAACTGCCCATAAGAAAACCGACCCTCTGTCCCGGGTGTATGCACCGGTCTGTGTTTTACAGCATTCGCAAATCTCGGCCCAAGGCAATTTTCACTTCGGATATCGGATGTTATACATTGGGTCTTAATCTGGGTAGCGTGGACACGGTTCTGGATATGGGGGCCTCCATTACCATGGCTTCAGGCTTTTACCATGCCTATGCGCAGGATGGCGCGGAACAACCGATTGTCGCAACCATCGGCGACTCTACATTCTACCATTCAGGACCTGCCGGTTTGCTGAATGCCGTTTACAATGATGCCCGTTTTGTCCTGGTCATCCTGGATAATATGACAACCGCCATGACGGGCATGCAACCGACCCCATCACTTGGAATAAGGGCTGACGGCAGTAAAGGCAAACAGATTCCACTCGAAAGGATTATATCCGGATGCGGCATTGATTTCATAGACGTTGTCGATCCCTATGGGATGAAAGATCTGCGCAAAACAATCAAAAAAGCGTTTGCCTATGTAAAGGACCCGGATGGCGGTATCGCAGTGATTATTGCCCGACATCCCTGCATCATTGCCTACAGGGATATAGCAATTAAAATCAAAAAAGAGATATCCATCAGTGATGAGTGTATTGCCTGCAATCACTGTATCGATCGGTTCGAGTGTCCGGCTCTTTTTCATGATGGTGAAAGAGATAAAACAGCCATCAACCCGGCCCTGTGCGTTGGGTGTGCCGTCTGCGTGGATGTGTGCCCCAAAGGGGCGATCGTGGCGGATTGAGAAGTTCAGGCTGTAGGCTGCTAGGCTATTAGACTGTTAGGCGCCTATGGCCCAATAGTCTACAGTCTAACCTCTGATAGACCAAACCGGGTCGGAGGGTGATGCAAGAACTTGTGGCTCGCTAAAAACTATCAGCGATAAACACCTAACAGCCTAATAGTCTAACAGTCTTTCAACCTATAAATATAATACAATTAAATTTTTAACATGCCTCACACAAGGTAAACCGGAGGTGGAAATGCCAACCATAAATTTTGTACTCAGCGGCCTGGGCGGTCAGGGTATCTTGTTTATGACCAAAATCATCGCCAAAACCGCATTGCGTAGAGGTTACAGTATTATGGGGGCGGAAACACATGGTATGGCGCAGCGGGGAGGATCCGTTATATCCCATCTAAGATTAGGCGATGTCAGCAGCAGTCTCGTCAAACCTGGATCGGCGCAGTTTCTGTTGTCTCTCGAAGAAAATGAAGCCTACCGCAATCTCCCCTTTCTTGCTAAACAGGGTCATCTCTACAGCGACACAGCTTTAGACGTTTTCCCAAGGGCCAGCGTCAAACCCTACCTTGATAAAATGGCTATACAATATGACGCCCTGCCGGCCGGCAAGATTGCCCTGGATCTTGGTGCACCTGTTTCCTCGAACCTTGCAATGATTGGGTTTTTTGCCGCATTTCAGGAGGGACCTTTTACGGCGGATGATTTCCGAGAAACCATCGATACCATCAGCCCAGAACGATTCAAGGATATCAATTTGCAGGTTTTTGAAAAAGGTCTTTCAACAGGTATGGCTGCCCGGGAGTAGATATACGGGCCCAAAGGATTCGCTACTGATTTAAGCCTATAAGCGTATACTGTTGTATATCTTCAGCTATTAAAAATTCTAAATCCGAATATCGAAATACGAAACAAATCCAAATATCGAATCCTCGAATGACAGAAACATCGCCATGAACTCGATCATCTGAGGTCTTGTTTGAATCATTCGGATTTGTGTCATTGGGTATTGTTTAGGATTTCTGATTTAGTGTTTCGGATTTATTAAAAAATTACCAGTGGTAATGCCAAATGGCTCTGGCATAACCAAGAAGGATAGGTATTCATGTGAAATAAAAGTGGGTGTTCTACAGTTCAAGCTGCCGGAGCAACTCGGTTTTTCTGACTTTTCCAAGGGCTGTGCAAGGAAAATCTTTTACAAAAGATATTTGTTTGGGGAATTTATAGCGGGCCAGCCGCTCGTGACAGTGTTTCTGCACGTCGTCCAATTCAAATGTATATCCTTTTTTTGGTATCACAAAGGCATGACCCGCATATCCCCAGGTTTCGTCCGGTACGCCCACAACGGCAATGTCCTCAATACCTTCCATTTCCCGCAGTACCGCCTCCACTTCAGCAGGGTATACGTTTTCACCTCCGGATATGTACATGTCATCGACCCTGTCCACCAGGTAGTAATAGCCGTCTTGATCCACATATGCCAGGTCTCCGGTGTGGAGGTATCCATTCTTGATGGTTGCATCGGTCTGTTCAGGATCCTGCCAGTATTCTTTCATCATAATGGATCCTCGAACAACTATTTCGCCGATTTCCCCCGGTTTTACCCGTCGACCGCTTCTGTCCAGGATGCTGACTTCGGCATGAAACACGGGTCTTCCTACCGTTCCAGGCTTAGACAAGGAAACTTCTTCCGAAGCCCACAAAAGGATGGATGTTTCCGTTTGCCCCATGATCTGGCGGAATCCAAACCCACCATCCTTGCAGGCCTGAAACAGTTCCTTGCTTGTTTTTTCGCCACCCCCGGCAATTGTTTTAAGTGACGACACATCTTTGCGTTGCTCAGGCGGGATATTGAGAAGTGATCGAAAAACCGTTGGCACGCCCAGGAATTTACTTACACGATATTTTTCTATGTCCCGGTAGATGGAAACAGGATCAAATTTTGAGTGGAGCAGAATGGTTGCGCCTTTGTAAAGGGTCGGTGCCGCCTGGATAAACAGGCCGCCGGAGTGAAAGAGCGGCAGCACGATCAACATGATATCATCAAAATTGAGCTTGAAAAAAATTTCTGCATTCAGACAGTTAAAAAATGTTTTGCGGTGTGATAATACGGCGCCCTTGGGTGCACCGGTTGTTCCGGACGTGTACATAATCACCTGGGGTTCTTCCGGGTCCGAAGGTCCCAGGGACCTTGAAACAAAGGGTTGCGTGCTGTCAAATTCGGCGGTTTCAGCATTGTAATAGCGGATATTTCCTGATGGTGAGACATCACCCACAACAGCCAGAAGCATAGGTGGCAGCTGTTTTTCCAAGCCAATACTTTCAATTATATCCATATATGCTTGGTCAAAGATAAACACCCGGGGCCTGGCATTGGCGATAGGATGGTTCAGTTCTCTACCGGTAATACGATAGTTGATGGGAACAAAAATTGCACCCAGTCTGGAGCACGCCAGAAAGACCTCTATAAACTCCAGGGAGTTCATCAGCATCACCGCAACCCTGTCCCCCTTTTCTATCCCCAGAGACTGCAACCAGGAAGCGGTTCGGTTGGATCGGGCATGCAGATCACGATAGGTAATGACACGGTCATTAAAAATAACTGCCGGTTTTTCAGGGTGCAGTTCCCGCCATCGTTGCACCCAGAAAGCGATGTTCATTGATTTAATCATATTGGGTTGTTTGTGTTTGGTGTTTGGTATTTTGTGTTTGGTGAAAAAATAAAAACCGAATCACGAAAGCACGAAAATTTGAAAACACGAAGTTATACTTGGTTTTTTGGTGTTTTTCTTTTTTTCGTGGTTTCCCTCTTTCGTGTTTTCGTGATTGGTCTTCAATATCCTGTGTTTCAACGTTTGTACCTGGTGTTAAGTGTTAAGCTTGGTTTTTCGTGTTTGTGTTCAGCAGGATCGGAGGAAATTAGTTCAGTATATACAAATCACAAAGACAAAACACGAAACACTAAACACAAAACACTATTCTTTATCAAACCCTTCCCACTTGTCATCGATCAGTTCAAGCAATACGCCATTCATTTTATCGGGGTGGATAAAGGCAAACTCGCAATCACGAAAGGAACGGGCACCACCAATGAATGGATATGACTTGGGTTCAAGTTCGTCGATGGCCTCACGGGTATCGTCGACATTCAGGCTGATCAACATAATGCCTTCCCCTCTTTTTTCAATAAACTTTGCCACCTCTCCGTCGGGGGATGTTGACTCCATCAGTTCAAACCCGACATTACCAAGCCAATAACGGGCAACACGTATTTTCTCAGGCTCATCTACGTAGGCATCATCCGGTTTTTCTTTGCCCAATACCGGTTCCCATGTTTTTCTGGCCGCTTCCAAATTCCTGACAGCAATACAGATATGGTCAATCTTGTTGATTTTCATTTGCGTCCCCT
>CAWJIL010000007.1:0-27208 GCA_963842925.1 uncultured delta proteobacterium | reverse complement strand
CACAAAGCCGCACCATCGCAACTCATGCTCCTGGGCGAACACACAGCACATATCCGCTTTGAAACACCCCAATCTGCCATTACACCCGGTCAGGCAGCTGTTTTTTACGATGGGGATGAGGTGCTGGGGGGAGGATCTATCACGGCCTGAAATAAGTGGTGTTAAGTGTTAGGTTTTAGGTTTTAGGTTTTAGGTTTTAAACAGACCGATTCAAATCATATATTATCTTTTTATAACAGAATGTTGTTATATGATAATTCATCTTTTATTTTAAGTAAAATCAATTCGATGGTTCCATAAATATTGACCATGTCCACGACAAGAAAAAAAACCTCATTTTCCATCATCACCCTGGGTTGCAAGGTCAACCAGTTTGAATCAGAGACCATCGCACAGGACCTGAAGCAATCAGGGATTCAGAGGATCGGCAAAAACAAGGTGCCCGGTGATAAAAAAGCCGACACCTGTATCATCAATACATGCACGGTCACCCACAAGGCTGCCATGCAGTCGCGACAAGCCATACGACAAGCCATACGGTCCAACCCGGATGCCACTATCATTGTTACAGGATGTCTTGCACAAACCGATCCCGACGATATCCGAAAAATAAAGGAAGTTCATCGGATCGTGGGGCATGCTGAAAAACACCGGATCCCTGAAATAGTCCGATCCATTGATCTGCCAATCATGACATCTGTGCCGATAAAAAAGAAATTTCAGCCGAATCCGCCTGATAAAACAGCATTTTCTCCTCTTGGGAACAAAACCCGTCCTTTCCTGAAAATTCAGGACGGTTGCAACACCTTTTGTTCCTATTGCATCGTTCCCTATGCAAGGGGACGCCACCGCAGCATGCCCTTTCAAGATGTACTGGCATCTGTCCGAATCATCAAAGAGGCGGGTTTTCACGAGCTTGTCCTCACCGGTATCCACCTCGGATGCTATGGCACGGATCTTTTACCTGCAAGCCATTTAACCGAACTCCTGACCGTTCTGCGAGATCAGAAAGCCATTGACAGGATCCGCCTCAGCTCCATTGAACCCCTTGAGGTCACAGATGAACTCATTGACCTCGTATCGGCGTCGTCCACCCGACCGGGGCATATGTGCCGCCATTTTCATATACCCATGCAGAACGGGGATGACGCCATTTTAAAACGGATGAATCGGCCTTATGGTCAAAAAAACTATCGTAACCGAATCCAGGCAATACACCGGGCCCTGCCAGATGCTGCCATCGGTGCGGATGTCATGATTGGATTTCCCGGTGAAACCGACCAGGCATACCAAAACACGCTCTCCTTCATCAAAAGCCTCCCCCTCTCCTACCTGCACGTATTCCCGTTCTCGCCCAGAAAAGGAACTCCGGCATACACCTTTCCTGACCGTGTGCCACCAGATTTGGTCAAGGAAAGATGCAGTGAAGTAAGGGCGCTTGGAAACCAAAAAAGAATGGCTTTTTTAGAAAAACAGATTCATACCGAAATAGAAGTGCTGGTTGAAACAACTCCTGACGTAAAATCCGGTCGGCTCAAAGGTGTGACATCCAACTACATCAAAGTTCTTCTGGATAAACATGAAGGTATTGAAAATACATTCCAGAAGGTTCGAATCCAAGGGATCCATGACACACAATCGCTTGTTGGCCGTGTTTTGCCGTAAATAGATATTCTACTGTATTCTGCCTTCTGTACCGCGTTCCTTGCGGATAAGATCATATGCTTCCTGGATTTCTCGAAACTTGTCTTCCGCCAGTTTTGTAAATTCCTCGGGAAGTCCTTTGGAGGCGATCATATCGGGATGGTATTCCTTTACAAGCTTGCGATACCGTGTCCGGATAAGCTCATCGGTATCGTCCCGGTTAACCCCCAGGATGGCATAATACTTGCCGTCATCCTTGATGTATTTTGACTTGATGGCAATGTATTGAGAGTCGCTGATGTTGAAAGTGGATTTGGCGGTAAGAATCAGCCGTTCTTCAACATCGCTGAGCTTCCCGTCGGCAATCGAAACACGCAATAAAATGTCGAGCATGACATCCAGAAGCTGGGTCTGAAACCTGAAGCGTTCGTGGAACTGGGTGGCAAAATCCTGAAAGGTTCCAGGGGATGCCATGGCAGCCTGGAATATATTCATGGCCACAACCTGGCTTTCCCGGTTCAAGTTAAGGTCATGTGTCATGAATTTTTCAATGGAGGTGACCTCTTCCTGTGAAACGCGCCCATCGGCTTGCGACAATTTGGCAAGCATGGAAAAGGCCCCGATAAAAAAGGCAAACTGGGATTCCTCACCTGGTGACAGGCGCTGCTGCCCTTGGGAAAAGGTCCTTTCTTCGCTGCGATCAAAGGCATGCCCAAAAACAGCACCCGCAATGGCACCCAATGGCCCTCCCAGGGCAAATCCGATGGTACCCCCCACCATTTTACCTAACCAGCCCATAGATTGCTCTCCTTGTAATAACCCGCTTTATCCTGAGATAAGCGTTTTAATATAGCATGCAGCGTGTTAACTTATTTGGCATCAACAATATAGTCAAGTATAACCTAGGTTGATCTGAAAAGAAGGGTCAAGTGTTCAAGGGGGATACAAGGGCCGGAGGGTAGCTGATTGCCATAAGCGAATAGCCGCATCCCAGCTTCCAGGCATCCTAGCGTCCCAGCATATACGGAGGGTTCGAGGGTTCAAGGGGAATAGAGGTTATTGCATTTATTGGGTTTATTGGGTTCATTGCGTTGATGAAACGGAAACGAGTAGAAAGCTTTATACCGGCGGCCATTAGCAACACAACAAACCCAAAGAACACAATGAACAAAGCAACTAATTTTGTAGGGTGGGAGGGTAGCTGAAGGCTAGTAGCGAAACACACCTGACAGTCTTCAGCCTAAATCCCTAAAGGACTAAAAAACATTGCTTGGGAAGAATCAAGTGTTTGTGTTCAACAACTCCCTCAAGCAGAGCTTGACGGTTTCGGAAGGGTCGCCTCACTTTCAAAATAGGCTTTATCATCAAAAGACAATTCCACCAGCCGTTTGTTCTCCGATGCATACAGCCCCATAACGGACACGGCTATTTCTTCAGCATATGTCCCGATAGGGTACATGTTGTGGGTACGCAGCACCGAAATAAGATGCCTCTTCCCCTTTTCAATAGCCATCGTGACGGCTCCTTTGCCATATGTTTCCTCACCAATGAGTGAAAATGCCGCCGCGTCGGATCGTTGCCATTCGTTCTTAGGCTCTCTTTCCAAATTGGCGTACTCCCTGATGCGAAGCTCCTTTGTGCTTTCATTTCTCTTTATTAGAAATTTATGTCGCATGTGACCACTCCTTTGATGTAAGCATAACTGGATGTTTTTACATCGGTTTACAATTCATATTTGGCGGGCTAAGCGTCTCTTTTCGAAGGTAGGTAAGGACACTCTGAGTGCTTACATTGACGCTGAAACCGAGAGGATATTTATGGATACTATAAGACAAACAGGCACTTGTCAACCTATTTACAGCAAACGGGGCTCCTAATCAGGGATCGATATCTTCACCAGCAGAATACCACCAGCTGTCGTTTGCCGATAGCGGATCGTAGAATTTCCATTCCCCACCAACAATAATTTTGGGTGCACGCCGCAATTCGTCACGGCTGCAACGCAACAGCCGATCCATGGCCATGGCCCATCCTAGGACAAAACCATGCCTTTCAACAGCCTGGCGACTGTATTGGGAACAGGAAGGGTACATGGGACAGACGCCGCGCCTGACAGGGGCCAAATGATTCAAGGGCCCGCTATAGACACCGAGAAAATCTTCATACGGGGATGGATCGGGTTGCGTTACGGAATGATGTGCACAAGCACTCAAGAAAAATACGCCCACCACAATCAGGTATAATCCCGGTATCCCGGGAATATATTTGCTTCTCTTAAGCCTTTTGTTCATGAAATTTCCAGGTTAAATCTTGATGAACTTGTAGAAAGTCCAATTTAGACGGTTTTGTAATAAGTTCAAATTCAAGGCGTGCAAATTTTGCTATCATGAGGCATACTTACTGTAAGTTGAATGATGCCTAAATGCAGCACAACGCCGAAGTTGGTCTTTTTACGAAACCGTCAATTCTTCGCCGGGGCAACCCTGCGAATACGTCTCTTCCTAAGGTCAAACAGGAAATCCAAAAAAAAGACAGCCCCCGCAACCAGGATGATGGAAGCACCAGAGGTCAGGTCAAAAAAATACGCCAGCCACAGACCACTGACCGTAAATACTGCTCCCAGCAGACTCGATGCCAGCATCATCTGAACCAGGGAATGCGTATACTTTTCCACGATAAAGGGGGGAATCGTCAAAAGGGCAATCACCAGGATAAGCCCTACCACCTGTATCAGCATGACAATCGCAACAGCCAGTATGCCGATCAAGGTGAAATAGAGCGTTTTGACAGGTACCCCGCGGATCTGGGCAAATTCTTCATCATATGAAAAGGCAATCAAGCTCTGATAATAATAGCTCACAAAAGCAATGGTCACGAGGCAGATTACCAGCATTATCTTCAAATCAAAGGCAGGCACAGTAAGGATGCTGCCAAACAGATAACTCATCAAATCGACATTGTATCCCGGAGTCAGGTCTACCATAATAATGCCAAAAGCCATCCCCAGAGCCCAGATGACACCGATAATGGTGTCGGAACGATGCTTAAGTTTGATGCTGACCAGGGCCATCAACATAGCGGCTCCCAGTGAAAAACCGATGGTACAGACCAGGTAGTTCCATCCCAGAAAAAAAGCCAGACCAATGCCGCCGTATGCAGCATGGGCAATACCACCGGATAAAAAGGCAATACGGTTCACAACCACAAGGGTGCCCATGACACCACAGATAATGCTGGCCAGCAGACCAGCCATGAGTGCATGACGCATGAATTCAAACTGCAGGGCTTCGATCATGTTCTTTTTTTCTCACTGTTTTCATGCGTTAACATATTGCCTTTCTTTGGAATAGTAACTGCTCAGGCTGTTTAGTCGGTTAACTGTAAATTTTGTGTGTTTTAAGGTTAAAAAAATAAATGCAATCACGAAAACACGAAATCTGAAAAACACGAAAATTTTCATTGTTTTCTTCGTGGTTTCGACCTTTCGTGATTTCGTGATAAAAGATCTTTTTCTTTTTCGGTTTATCCGGGTTGAGCTGTGTATTGTAAGGTGTTGCGGGTACTAGCCTTTTCAAACCGTCACGTTCTTGTGGCCGGTTACCCCCTACAGCCTCTCAGCCTATAGCCTACAGGCTATCGTCCTCATGGTGATCCTGCAAGACCCGATGTGGCAGTCCATGGGCCACCAGTTCCACAGGGCAGACCTCTTCTATTGTGCATGGATACATGATTTCCAGCATATCACCGGTAATTTCAGTGTGATTGTGATAGTGCAGATGCCTGTTAACACACGCCACACTTTTAACATGCCTCGAAATTGCCAGCAGATCATGACTGACCATCAGGATTGTCATCTCATTGTTAAGTGTCTCCAGGAGTCTGAAAAAATCAGCTTGACCTTTGGAGTCGATGCTGGCGGTGGGTTCGTCCAGAAGCAACAAGCGGGGTCTGGTGACAAGGGCTCGCGCAATAAATATCCGCTGTCGTTGTCCACCCGACAGTTCCCCGATCTTGGTGTCTGCAAATGCTTCCATTTCCATGTGGCCTAGGGCTGCCATGGCCTCTTGCCGGTCCTTTAAAGAATTTCGCTGCCATCGTTTTCCCGGCAACAGTTTGCCCATCAAAACCACATCCATGGCGGTTATAGGAAAGTTCTGATTGATGTGAATATCCTGCGGCACATAACCGATGTGATAAGAGGCTTTTTGCGGCGGCCGATCAAATATGCGTATCTTCCCTTTGGAAGGTAGCAGAAGACCCAGGATCAGTTTTAACAGGGTGGTTTTCCCACCGCCGTTGGGGCCGATCATGGCAACAAAATCCCCCTTAAATATCTTCAGATTCACATTTTCCAGAATCACCTGGTCATTGTATGAAAATGCCACCTGTTCAATATCTGCAATCAACGATGTCATAAAACACACCCTCGGATCCTTATTAGCTTTTTAGCTGTTTAGACTGTAGGCTGTTAGGTACCTTTTGCTACCAGCCCTCAGCCACCCTCCAACCCTTGTATCCCCCTCTGCCCCTCAAACCCTTCTATTTCTCCATCGCCTGCTGAAATTTACCAGCAACGTCCCGAAGATTTTTCGCCCAATCCAGAGCAAGTGGATCTGCCCATGCCACCTGGGCACCGATTTCTCCGGCCACCAGCTCAGCAAGCTTTGCAGATACCTGGGGTTGTAAAAACAAAACTTTTATACGATGCTTGCGTGCATTTGTTATCAGCTCCTTGAGTTGAGCCGATTTGGGTGTTTTGCCCTCCATTTCCACAGGTATCTGTTCCAGATGATAGGTGTCGGCAAAATACCCCCAGGCGGGGTGAAATACCATGAAGCGTTGTCCCTGATACGGTTCGAGCAAATGTCTCAGTTCTCTGTCCAGTTCCAAGACTTGTAAAACAAACCTTTGATAATTCGCTTCATAGGTCGAGCCATTCTCTGGATCGATGTCCCGTAAGGCTGTCAAAACAGTACGTGCCTGCAGTATCACCAGGGGCGGCGACAACCATACATGGGGATCGGGAATACCATTCGACATGGCCTCCTCATCGCCATGTGAAAATGTTTGCCCGCGGGTGCGTTGTTGTGTCTCGTCATGGGAGTGAAAGGAAGCCATGGGCAGTTTCTGAATACCGCGATCCATGGGAACGACCCGCAGGTTTTTATTGGATGCAACAATCTTCTCCAGCCAGACCGCCTCAAACGGTACCCCTATGGAGAAAAAGATCTTTGCCTTTGCAATAGCTACCATCTGGCGTGACTTGGGCTCATATGTGGTTGGGCTGGCCCCCGGAAGAACCATAACCTGAACATCCACATGCTTCCCCCCGATCTGTTCCACAAAATACCGCTGGGGAAGAATACTGACAAATACAGGCATTTTGGCCAGAACAGCCGTCTGCGAAAAGCAAACGAGCAGCCAGGCCAATGTCATAATCTGTGGAATACGAGCATGCATACGCTTTAACCTAAGTTGAGCGATTGTCGAGGTTGCCGTAGCTGAAAGGCAGATGCTGTTCCGCCATAGTGAACGATGCGGTATGGCACCTGACGCAGTAGGTGCGGTAAGATCGGCAATCCCAACGGGTTTTAAATTTTAGAATTTTTATGAATCAAATCCTTTGAAATATTTTTTTAAATCCCATATTCTTAAAATCTGAAACGCTCATCTTTGGTTTAAGAATATGGCAGAATACACCAGAATGCAACCCGAATAAAATCGTCGTTTGGGTTTTGGCACCAGGAATATAGTGATAACAAGGTGTCCACTTTACTGGGACATCTCAACTTTTTATTTTAAACAAAAGTGGTGGGACATATGGTTAGAAACGGAGTGAGCAGCCGAAATGAAAAATGTCCGAGTGCCAGTTAACCTCGTTCAAGCGGGTTTTAATGATGGTATTGTTATCCAGGAAGACACGATCGACACCCCTTTCGGTTGACCATTCCTCTGTTTCATATCCGAGGGTTACCAACCACTTCTCGCTCAAGCGAATACATACACCCAGGCTGGCAACCGTGCCGCTTCCATCGGCTTCATGTTCAAAGCTGTTGGGGTGCTTGAAATCATCACGAAGATTCCAGTCTGCCTCTGCATGGTAGTCTGCCCAGTGATACTCCCAGGCAGCGTAAAACGAGATCGGCAACTGGGTCTTTATAAACCTTTCCGCCTCAAGAGTCATCTCAAACCCTACCCATGGACCCATCCAGGTGGCATCGTAAGAGCTATCCAGACCGCCAAACGGTCCCAGAGGCGGTCCTCCCGGATAGCTTATCTCCTGGAACCCATCCGTCATGGAAAGGTGCTGGCGATGGTAAGAATACCCGGCAAGGGGTACGACACTGAAGGATTCCGAAATAAGCCGGAATCTGTAACCGGCTCCCAGCTGACTGTCCAGGGTGTGCCCCTTGTCTGCTTCGTTGACTGACCGGGAGAATTCCAATTCACGGTTGTCTGCTGCATAGTCAGAATCCCGGTTATCCCCAGAGACAATCACACCGTAGTTTATGGAAGCTTTCCAAACAAACTTTTTTTTCAGATCTACCCGCAGACCCAGTCGAGCTTCGTGGATGAGCAGGTCATCCCATTTCAACTCGGATAGAATATTGGGATTGTTCCCCTGGAGGTCACCGGCAATATTCCAATCGAAGCTGTCCCGTCGATATCCGTAACCCACTTCAACCGCAATCCCTTTCAATCCTTTATCCCTTTCCTGATTTTTGATGAGTGAGGGTATTGGCTGTGTGGCCGGTGCAGCCGAAACCACGGAAACCTGAATGATCATCAGAATAGAGATTATAAACGTCAACAGAAACAAAAGACTTCCTTTTCTCGCCAGCAGGCAGCAACTATTTCGAAACATCAGGATCAATCCAGATTTTAATAAGTACCATATGGGACATAGTACGAGATCGAGCAGCTTGATTTTTTGCGCAAAATAGCATAGATATGAAAATCATGCCATGAAAACATCTAAGAATGCCACCTATGCTTTTGGTCTCCTATTTCTGCTCTACATGTTCGACTACATTGACAGGCTGATTATTGTATCCCTTTTCCCCTTTCTTCAGCAGGATTGGGGATTGACGGATACCCAATGCGGTCTTCTCGTGTCGGCGGTCTACTGGTCCATTCTCCTATTCTCCTTTCCGGTTTCCATCATTGTTGATCGCTGGAGCCGAAAGAAAGCCATTGGACTTATGGCTATCCTATGGAGCCTGGCCACCCTAGTGTGTGTTTTTACCAGGAACTTCAAACAACTTTTCAGTGCTAGGATTGCCATCGGAATCGGCGAGGCAGGATATGCTCCCGGAGGAACCGCCTTGATTTCAGCGCTGTTTCCCCCGGAAAAACGGGCCAGAATTCTCGGTATCTGGAATGCTTCGATCCCCCTGGGAAGCGCCATCGGTATAGCACTAGGGGGAATCATTGCAGAACATCTGGGCTGGCGCCACGCCTTTGGAATCGTTGCCATACCGGGATTGATACTGGCGCTGATGTTTTTCAAGGTAAAGGACTACAAGACCGTTGAATTGATACGTACAAGACCCCATGAAACCGGCAAACAGTCGGATAGAATGACTTTCATGGATATCGTTAAAACCTTTTTGAGTAAGAAGTCGCTTCTTCTCAACAATCTGGCTTTTGCATTCAACGTATTCGTCACAACTGCCCTTTTAAGCTGGATGCCAACCTATTTCCATCGCATGCATGATCTCCCCATGGACAAAGCCGGACTCAAGGGCGGATTGATCATGTTTTTAGCTATTATCGGTGCACCATTGGGTGGATATCTCAGCGACAGATGGATGAAGCACACCCCGCGTGCGCGAATGCTTCTGCCGGCAATCTCTTCTGCTGTCTCGGCCGTAATTCTCTTTATCGCCTTTGCGTACCTGGAGGGCGGCACCCAGTACCTGGCATTGCTCTGCCTGGGTGTCACCATCATCATGTTTGTTCCCGCAGCTGTTGCCGTAACCCAGGATGTGGTCCATCCCGGTCTTCGTGCTATTTCACTGAGCATCAACATTGTCATTCAACACACCCTGGGCAGTTCCCTGGGCCCCCTCTTTGTGGGTATGATGTCGGACAGATATGACCTGACCACAGCCTTGAAAATACTGCCTGTCTTTTGCCTTGCAGGCGCTGTTCTCTTTTTCATTGGCGCCTTCTTTTACGAAGCAGATGTCAATACGACAGATCGGGTTGATTTAGTTCTTGAATGAAATATCAATAGAGCCTAAACACGAAAGCATTTCAGATTTTTTTCGTAGTTTCGTCCTTTCGTGTTTTCGTGATGAAAATAAATGCAGCTGTAAGTCATAAGCCAGCATCAGTTAATTGCTAACGGCTAACGGCTTATTGCCTATGGCTGCCATGCGTAATCAGGAGACAACATGAGCGGTAGAGAACGCATTTTGAAAGCCTTGAGCCACACCGAACCTGACCGGGTTCCCCTGTTCATTCACGGCATTAACGAAGGCCCCATCATGGGCATCGGAAA
Source organism: uncultured delta proteobacterium (assembly GCA_963842925.1). GTDB lineage: Bacteria > Desulfobacterota > Desulfobacteria > Desulfobacterales > B30-G6 > B30-G6. Next base: position 17,058 of record CAWJIL010000007.1, on the reverse strand, counting down.
ATACCTCACAGATGGATTGCCAATGGGGAAAATGCTGCATCAGATGAGTGATGCGGAAAAAGTCAAGTTGATCGACACGCTCTTCCTCATACTGGAAACGTATGAAATCGATGGGTACACCTGTCTGCCGCTGGGTCCCGGGACCGAATTCTCCGACCAGGAAAATGTGGTGGATGACTGGGGCGTCGGATTCACCCGCAGTCCCCATGGCATTCCCGTACCGTCCAGTCACCCTATCCCGTCCATGAAGGACCTGGAACACTACAGCCCCCCGGAACCCAAACGGGAACAGATTTTTGCAGTGGATTTGATGAAAGACCGGTTCAATGAAAGCAAGGCTGTTTTCTGGATGATGCGTGGCACCTTTGTCCGGAGCTGGCGACTCATTGGCATGGAAAATTACATGCTGAATCTTTTCGACAACCCTTTGTTCTTGCATAGAATCGCTGAAATGGTAACCCACTACAGCCTGGCACAACTAGACATACTGGGTCAAGCCGGTCTCGATGTTCTGATTGTTGAAGATGATATTGCCGATAAAAACACAACCCTGATTTCACCGGACCATTTTGCCGAGTTTATCCTTCCCTACAATCGCAGACTTGTTGACAGGGCACATGAAATGGGACTAAAAGTGGTCCGTCACAGCGATGGAAATTTGTGGCCGATTATGGATAAAATTCTCGAATCCGGATACGACGGACTCAATCCCCTGGAGCCTCAGGCGGGAATGGAATTAAAAAAGGTCAAAGATTACTGTGGAGACCGCCTTTGTCTTCTGGGAAATATCGACTGTATGGAGCTGCTCCCGAATGGCACACCGCAACAGGTTAAAAAAGCTGTTCAAAAGGCCATACAAGATGCCGGCAAGGGCGGAGGTCTGATCATCTGTTCCTCCAATACCTTGCATCCAGGTGTGGATCCGGATAACTGTATTGCCATGTTCGAAGCGGTCAAGGCATACGGGGTGTACAAATAAAGCAAGCTTTAAGCCATAAGCTTTAGGCCGGTTACAGCTTACCGCTTATGGCTAACACAACTTTCGGGGTTCAGCGAACGCGAAATGAATAATCCCCTGGCGCTTTGCGAACTCGCCGCAAGACCTCCTAACAACAGCGCTGGCCATATGGTTAAACAGAAATAGCTGATAAATGACCATGTTTTCATATTGGATTGTCCATTGTCATGCGCTGATGTAAGGTGCCCTAATTGGCTCAAACAGCGCAAATCGCCATTGGATAACCCATTTCGCTCACTCTGTGGCGAAACCCGAAAATTGAGCTATAGGCTGCTTCCAGCTTAGGGCTTATAGCTTATAGCTAATTAATAAAGACCTTATACCCAATGAACACGACCAACACACTAAACGACAGCAAGCAGATAGGTGCTTTTTTCGATTTTGACAAAACGCTCATAGACGTAGAAAGCGGCAGGGTCGGATTCAAATACCTCTACGCCATCAAAGAAATCCGTTTGCCTTTCTTGCTGAAAGTTGCCGTCACCAATTTTTTTTACGAACATGACTGGATATCCGACACACAGATGGCTCGTATCATGCTCACGTTCTACAGAAACAGAGACATCAGCCCGCTGGAAGATGGTTCAGAAGAATTCTACCACACCTATCTGAAGCCACACATTGCACCCAAGATCCTAAAACGGGTTCGAGAACACCAGGAGGCCGGCCACACCCTGGTCCTGGTGTCCGCCTCCCTTCGATACATGTTGAAACCCGTTATCCAGGACCTGAAATTCCACCATCTTCTTTGCACGGATCTCGAAGTCGCCGAAGATGGCAGCCTGACCGGAAGAACAGACGGTCCCATCTGTATCGATCAGCACAAACGGGTGGCCGTCAAAAGCCTGGCCCAAGAAAAAGGCATCCGCCTTGACCAATCCTATGCCTACGGGAATCATCACTCGGATATTCCCATGCTCGAAACAGTGGGCAACCCTGCAGCTGTCGAACCGACGGCGCCCCTGAAAAAAAAAGCAGTTGAAAATGGGTGGCCCATTTTATCCTTCAGATGATGCCATAAAAAGGGTGCTAAAATTGACAACGATTGCTTTTTAAGATATGTGATGTGTTTATACTATGGGTTTACAGCTGTTAGATGGGACCCTTCATGCGTATTAAATATGAGAAGGCACCCTTGGGTGCCAGCCGCATATGGAAAAGGAGCATCACATGAATCGTCTAAAACAAAAGATCATTGTTGCGGCAAGCATTTCGCTTGCAGGCCTGTTTATGGTTTTTCAAGCCTCGGCGGAAGATATCGAGGAAACTGTCAAGTACAAAGCGCCGACTGTGGGCCAGGTTGTTGAATTTATCAACAAAATGACCCGGGACACCGTCAGTGTCGATCCGGGACGATGTATCGTGACCACCAAAATGGTAAAGAATACAAAAACCTTTGAATACATCATTCCGTTAAAGAAAATCAATCCCAGCCCTGACTATGTAAAGCCCCATTTAGACAATGTTATCCTTACGGTGGAGGGCTATGCAAAGGAAATCAAACGCGTCGAAGAAAACGGGGACGTGGAAATGAAAAGCAAGGCAGAACTTTTTACACCGGATAAAGATTCAGCTGATAAAGTCGCCAGGGCAATGCGTTATCTCATCAGTATCTGTGGCGGACCACCCTGTGTAGATTGTGATCCTTTCATGTGGCAAAAATAACAGGAATCCTGATTTGCCGACCACTAAACCCCCACCCGCGGGGCGGGTGGACTCAAGTAGCCCCCTCGAAGGGGGCTGGAATATCCAATATCGATACCATGAATTTCGAAGTGATGATTCCCAGTTCGATATTCGATATTTCCCTTCTTAATTTTCACCGATCGGTAGAACCTTTCTTTGTCCTCCACCCGAGATGGAGGTTTTAGATCAAAATAAACCAAACAGAGTCACTTTAGATCGCATCTTTCACAGTCGAACAAAGAGTATCCAGCGATCAGAATCTTCTCTAAATTTTGTTTGTTATTCCATAGCAATCAAGAATTCTTTGAGGCTTTGTCCTTTTTTAATTTTCGTTTTTCTTTGATGCTGCTTTGTGGCTTTTTCTTTTCCTGCGACTTTCTCTTGTCTTTACCTTTTGCCATATCAAACCTCCCATGAAATGGTATTTATTGAAAAACCGTGCAGCATGCGAAGCACTGCCGCACGGCAGAACATTCCCTCCAGCTTGCTGCGGGGTACTCTTCAATTCTCATTTGTTGTCCGGACGAGACAAAACAAGCACCGTCCGACAGGGTAGATACAAATTCAGCCCACTCTCAGGACGCTCTTCGCCGGGTCTGGATTCGAAAACACCTCTCCGGGCATCATCCAATCTGCCATGACCACCATATCTGCAATTGTCGCTGTCGAAAACCCACTCATATCGCCCGGGCGGAAGATATAGGAAATAATCGGTGAAAGATACCTCCGGGTGAAAATTGAACACAAAGACAAGTTTATTTCTTTCAAATGCAATCAATTTATCGTCATTATGTTTGTGAACCAGACATAGGGATCCCGCCAACAGGTCGTATGCTTTGGCAAGCTGAATCATATCACGATCAAAACAGGCCAGTTGTGAATACTTCAGGCCTGGATCATCCATGAGGTGCCACTGCCGACGCGCATAAAGATACGACCAGTTGTTTTCCCTGCGGGGAAAATCGATCCACTCGGGATGACCAAACTCGTTGCCCATGAAGTTCAAATATCCATGCCCGGCCGTGGCAAGCGTCAGCAGGCGAATCATCTTGTGGAGTGCCATGCCCCGGTCGATGATGAGGTGCTTGTCTGACACGTTCATATGGTGGTACATGGCATCACCCATGAGGCGAAAAATCAAGGTCTGGTCACCCACCAGCGCCTGATCATGAGATTCGGCATAGCTGATGGTCTTTTCGTCGGTTCTTCGGTTGGTCAATTCATGCCAGAGGTGGGCCATGGGCCAGTCTTCATCCCGGGTATCCTTTGTCAGCCGGATCCAATAATCCGGCACTCCCATGGCAAAACGAAAGTCGAATCCCACACCACCTTCTTCCACAGGGACAGCAAGCCCGGGCAGACCGCTCATATCCTCTGCAATGGTCATGGCTGTAGGAGTCAATTCGTGAATCAGCTTATTTGCCAAGGTGAGATATGTGAGGGCTTCGTCATCCAGGACGTCAGCAAAGTAGTCATCATAATTCGTGAAGGCGTGACCCAGTCCATGGTGCAGATAGAGCATGCTGGTAATGCCGTCGAATCGAAATCCATCCAGATGATACACATCCAGCCAGAACCGACAGTTGGATAAAAGAAAGTGGAGTACCTGGGGTTTGGCGTAGTCAAAACATCGCGAATCCCAGGCTGAATGGTGCCCACGTGTGCCCTCGTGGAAATACTGACAGTCTGTTCCATCAAAACGACTGAGACCCTCCACCTCATTCGATACACTGTGGGAATGAATCAGGTCCATAATCACGCGTAACCCGGCACCATGAGCCGTATCGATGAGCATTTTGAGATCTTCCGGACAACCAAAACGTGAAGAAGCTGCAAAAAAACTCGACACCTGGTAACCAAACGAGCCGTAGTAGGGATGTTCCTGAAGTCCCATCAACTGGAGTGTATTGTACCCCGCCTTGACGATCCTGGGGATGACATTCTCAGCAAATTCACGGTAGGTACCCATTCTGGCTTCTTCCTGGGACATGCCGATGTGCGCTTCGTAAATGAGTGGCGGCTCCGAGGATATCTCCGGCCCCTGATGCTGCCAGTGAAATGGCGTTTCAGGATGCCACACCTGGGCGTTGAAGATCAGTGTTTGTTCATCCTGAACCACTCTTCGCGCATACGCCGGAATTCTGTCCCCGACACCCCCCTTCCAATAAATCCGGAGGCGATATTGATCGCCATGGGTCAGTTCTTTCAGGGGCAAGCGAAGTTCCCAGTCCCCGTTTTTGTTGATGCATCTCAGCGCAAAGTAAGGCCGTTCTTCCCAGCCGGTCATATCACCAATAAAGAAAACCGCCTCTGCATTGGGAGCCCACTCCCGAAATATCCATTCTCCATGCTCGGCATGCAAACCATAGTAGGTATGCCCCAAAGCGAAATCAGCCAATGTCATTTTATTTTTGATCAGGCGTGTCTTGGTCTCTTCTACCTTGGTGAGTCTTTTCCGTATGACGTCCTGGTAGGGCTCCAGGAAGGGGTCCAGTTTCAGCAGGTGATTAACTTGCAAGTCAATTGATTTTTTTTTCTCGGTCATGCTCATCTTTAATTAAGCCAATAAATAATGAATATAGTTTACATCTATGTCGTATATGGCGATTGTCAGAATATCGCTTCGAAACCGCTCCGGCAAATAACGTCAAACGAAACATATTTATAACAACTACTGTAGAAGTGATCTTAAAAAAGAATATTTTGGTTCAAGATCAAGGCGGACCCTCGTTTTAACCCGCAGGAATACTGTAGTATTTTGAGGAGTTAAAACGAGGGGCCAACACAGAGATTGGGCCAAAAGATCTTTTTAAGACACTTCTAATAGGGTGATGCAGAAATCAGAGGTCTCTGCAGCATCCGCTCATACAGTTCGATGTAACGTCGGGCGGTGACCGCATGCGTAAAGGTCTCGGCACTTTCTCGCATAATCCGTTCAATCTGGACATTTTTTTCATGGACGGGCCGTCTGTAAAAATGCATGGCTTCGTTGATGGCCCACCACAACCCGTTGGCATTGTAGGTTTCAAAAACAAAGCCATTGCCGCGGCTGTTTTCCACATCAATATGGAAAATAGTATCGTGGATACCGCCGGTATCGTGAACCACCGGTAGAGACCCGTAGAGAGGGGCGATCATCTGTGGCAGACCGCAGGGCTCAAATCGGGATGGCATGAGGATAAAATCCGAAGCAGCATATGCCTGGTGTTCCAGGGTTTCACTGAAATCGCAGACAGCCACGCGCTTATGCAGATTGTGAAACGAGACGATGTCACGAAAGATCCGCTGGTATTCACCATTTGCCACAAACACGATCTGCAGGTTATCATCCCAGTTTCTCGAAATGACATGATAGATAATTTCCGCCAGCAGCTGACAGCCCTTCTGGTTGGGATCCAGGCGGGATGGCCAGAAAAAGAGTGGCGCTCTTGGATCTTCGATCAACCCGAGATTGACTTGCAGCGCCTGTTTGTTTTTCTGTTTGGCACGCATGAAATTTTTTCGGGTGTAGGTTTGCAAGAGGTGACGGTCGGTTTCGGGGTTGAAAACCGGATCCGGGGCGTTCAGAATACCCACGGAACAATTTGCCGCCATCTTGTTGGCCAACTCCCGCTCCAGATTTTCCGATACAAACTCATGCCGTCCTTCCAAGATCTCTTTTAAAAATGTCGGGCTGACAGTATTGACAAAATGCGCCGAAAACACCCCACTGACCAAAAAGTCAACCGGATTGCTGCCCCACGATTGTTCATAGTCGTAGGGAGGGTTTTCGTAATACAAGTGATGCCAGAAATAGGCCGCATCGATCCCACGATCCTCGATGTGGGACAAGGTACTTTTAACCGTGTGGATGTTGTGTATCGTAAAAAGGCAGGGTATCCCCATCTGGCGGGACATGGCCGGTATCAGACCGGTCATCCAGTCATTACAGTGGATCAGATCCGGTTCCACACGGGGAATGACATGGTTGATGACTTCCCGCTGGAACGCCAGTGAAAGCTTGGTATTTTCGCCGCCATAATCGGAATAGACGTGATTCAGATAGTAAAACGCCCTGTCCTGAGCCAAATGAATGCGATCATCCGGCATGGTTTTACGGATGATACGCTGCTCTTTCTTGAGGAAGGGGGCCAGGTGATCTGAAAAAATAGCACGATAATCCGGCAGAGCCACGTGTACATCCACACCCTGTTCGAAAAGCGCACTGATCAACGCTGCGGAGACATCCGCAAGACCACCGGCTTTTGCAGTGAGATAATGGGACAAACTCCCCATGCGGTCCGGCAGATACGTGACCTCGGGTGTTACAATGAGAACACGCGGTGATTTTGGATGTGTTGCCATTTATTTATTTGGTGTTTTGTGTTTTGTGTTTGGTTTTTGGTATTTTGTGTTTGGTGTTTTGTATTTAGTCTTCCGTTGGAAGCTGTCAGCTACCCTCCAACCCTACAAAATTAGTTGCTTTGTTCATTGTGTTCATTGGGTTTGTTGTGTTGCTAATAGCCACCGGTATAAAGCTTTCTACTCGTTTCCGTTTCATCAACGCAAGGAACCCAAGAAACGCAATAAACGCAATAACCTCTATTCCCCTCCAACCCTTGTATCCCCCTCGGACCCTCGAACCCTATCTGCTAGGCCCACGTTATCAAGCCTGGTGTAAACCGTAAAAAATCATCCCCTTTGGGGCTTACCCGAACCGTAAATCCAAATCGTCCAGATGATGTACAGGGAAGCATACAGGCGTAAAGATACATTCCCGAACCCAATTCCTTTTCAACTTCCATTGTCTGGGTCGTCCCGGGCAGCAGGGTGTCGATGGTGCGCAGCTTTCCATAATAGAGTTCCACCAGAACCTCCTCGGGACGAATCTCCCCCAGAGAGACCTCAGCCGATATCTGAAAGGACTCGCCTATTCTGAAAGGACCGTTATATTCTCTGGCGGGCTCTTTTACCTGAATATTTTCCCACAAATCCATGAGACGCTTTTTCTGTGCCAGCATCTGTTTGGCGTTTTCAGCATTGTTCCGGGTAAAGGTCTGATAACTTTCAATGGCGGGTTTGTAAAATTTTTTGTCATACTCTATAACCATCCGGTGTGTACAGTAGTCATCCAGCGCCATTTTCATGGACGCTTTCATCATCCTGGTCCATTTTTCTGGCGACTCCCCGTTTTTGCGGTCATAAAAACTGGGTATGACATCATTTTCCAACAGGTTGTAAAGGGCATAGCTGTCCACCATGTCCTGGTATTCGTGGTCATCATATTCCTCACCATTGCCGATAGCCCAGCCGCGGTCTTCCCGGTAGCCCTCACACCACCAGCCGTCCAGTACGCTGACGTTGAGGACGCCGTTGATGGCGGCTTTCATTCCGGAAGTACCGCAAGCCTCCATGGGCCGCCTGGGTGTGTTGAGCCAGACATCGGCTCCCTGAATAAGATTTCGGGTCACGTTGATATCGTAATCTTCCAGGAAAACGATGCGTTGCCGCAACTCCGGGTCTCTTGCAAACGCGATCAACTGCCGGATGATATCCTTTCCTTCCCTGTCTTTGGGATGCGCCTTTCCGGCAAAAATAATCTGAACAGGTCTGTCAGGATCGTTGATGATCTTTTTCAGTCTCTCAGGATCCTTCAATAGCAACGTTGCCCGTTTGTACGTGGCAAACCGTCTGGCAAAACCGATGGTGAGTATTTCCGGATCCAGAACACCCTCAGCATCCCGCATGGTCGACTGGGATGCATTTCGCCGGCCATACTGCTTCACCATCAATTCCCGGCACGTCCGTATCAACCTGGCGCGACTCATACGTCTTGTCTGCCAAAGCTCATCGCTGTAAATCTGATCGATCCTTTTTGAAAGATCCTTGATGTCCACATGCAGATGCCAGTCAGGAGCAAGATAGCGTTCGAAAAGGGTTGCGTTTTCAATGGATATCCAGGAGGGGATGTGTATACCATTGGTTACATGGCCGATTGGAATCTCGTCTTCGGGCCACCCCGGCCACACATGCGCCCACATGCGCCGGGCAACCCGGCCATGCAGCTGGCTCACGCCGTTATGGTGCTGGGACATCCTGAGCCCCAATACAAACATGGAGAGAGACACGTTAGATTTCCCACCACCGGGCTGTCCCCATGATATGATCTGGTCCGTATCAATGCCAAGGCACTCCTGCATGGATGCAACATAGGGCACCACCATTTCCTTTGGAAATTCGTCGTGTCCGGCGGCAACCGGCGTATGGGTTGTAAAAATAGTTGTTCTGGGTATGATTTCAAGGGCTGTTTCCAGGTCGATTAGGAATTGCTTTTTAAGCTGGCACAATCGTTCGATACTGCAGAATGCCGAATGACCTTCGTTCATGTGACAGATCTTCGGTTGAATACCCAATGCTTCCAAAGCCCGCATACCACCGATACCCAGCAGGACCTCTTGTTCCAGGCGCTGTTTTGGTTCACCCGCATAAAGCCGATCCGTAATCGCCCTTACCTCGACTGAGTTTTCCGGTAGATTGGTGTCCAGCAGATAGAGCGGCACACAACCGACCTGTACCTTCCAGATAGCAGCATGCATGGGTGAATGGGGGCCGTCAAGGGTGATGGATACCTGATTTCCGGAAGAATCCTTTACGCGCCGCAAGGGCATATGAAAAATATCATTATCCGGATATTCCTCCTGCTGCCAGCCCTCGTCATTTAGAAACTGGCGAAAATAACCCTTGCTGAAAAGCAGACCCACGCCCACCAGGGGCAGGGAAAGATCGGAGGCAGCCTTCAGGTGGTCCCCCGCCAGCACACCCAGGCCTCCGGCAAACAAGGGCAGGCTCTCATGAATACCGAATTCCATGGAAAAATAAGCAATGGTTCCAGTCTGACCGGCCATGGGTTCTCTTTCCGATTGAAGCATTGCTGTTTCGGTTTCAAATTTCTTTTTTACGCGCTCCATATGGGCGAGATAGCTGCCATCTGTTGCCAATTCCTCGAGGCGTTCCGGCGGGATCAGGGTGGAGAAATAAATCGGGTTACGACCAGACTGCCGCCAGATGTGCGGGTTGATACGCCTGAATAATTCGATGGCGTCCATATGCCAGCACCACCACATGTTCCTGGATAGATCCTCCAGAAATTTCAGTGGTTCGGGAACCGATGGAAAGACCTGATACATTTGAAGACGTTTCATGGCTTGTCCTTAATCTGTGTTATTGATGTTGATTTATTCTATAATACATTATGCGGGAGGCTACAATAAAATCATTTGGATCATCTCCAAAAGAGTTGATCCAAATGAAGGGTTCGAGGTTTCGAGGGTTCAAGGGGTCGAGTGATATGTTTAATGGTTACAAGCATTTAAAGCTAAAGACAAATCAAATGAGCTATGTTCTGCTGATAGCTGTTACATACCCTCGAACCCTTGTATCACTCTCGAACTCTCGAACCCTCCGTATATGCTTGGACACTAGGATGCTTGGACGCTGGACTGCTGCTGCCCGCTTGTAGCAATCAGCCACCCTCGAACCCTTGTATCACCCTCGAACTCTCGAACCCTCCGTATATGCTGGGACGCTAGGATGCTTGGACGCTGGGATGCTGCTGTCCGCTTGTAGCTGTCAGCCACCCTCGAACCCTTGTATCGCCCTTGGACCCTTGAACCCTATTTGTTCAGCATTAACCACACTCGCAATGCCTCACTGGCACCCCATGCCTGGGCCGGGCAGCCACGATGATGATGCGGCAGATCACCGTCCAGAATCTCGGGCACATGGCCCACACAACCCTGTTGCAGCAAGCGGGTCACACTACTCAACCAGGCTTTGGCCGTTGGGCGCGCCCCGGGGCCAAATGTCATCTCCCAGGCCTCACAAAAGGACGGGAAAAGCCACGTCCAGGCGGTTCCGTTGTGATAGGCCGGCTTTCTGGCCGTGTCCTCGTCTCCTTCATACCGGCCCCGGTATGGTTGATACGGATCACTAAGGTGTTGCCCCTTATGGATAATTTCCAGGGGGTGATGCACGGGACGGTCTGCCAGGCTTCGGATAGCACCAGGAATCAGCAATTCCTGACATGCCTCAAGGAGGTTTTGGCATATGTCGGGCTGAACAAGGGCTCCCATGGTTATCGCCAGAAGCTGGTTTGGGCGCAAAGCGTCATCTGCTTTTGCTTCGCGAGCCGGGGTCCCCTGCCCTGCATGCAGGCAGTCGGACAGGTATGCTCCGGATTCGAGCTGAAAATATTCGCCAATGGACGCCTGAACTGTCTCCGCCAAATCCGACCATCGGCCACCATTGCTGTCCACGGTACTTAAAAATTGAAGCGCTCCGTACCATAAGGCCTGAATTTCTATGGGATATCCTTCCCGTGGCGAACCAGCCGGATGATTGGTATCCATCCATGTATAGTGCGAAGGGCTGTAGATCAAACCGGTTTCAGCGTCCATCTGGATGCCGTTGGATGTGCCTTTGGAATAGGCATTGGCGATGGCATTGATGATGTCCTGGATGGTTCTTTGGCCGCAGGCTTCCCCAAGCCATGAACGGTTATTTTCCTTTGCGACCAGTTCTTTGCAGGCGATGATAAACCACAAAGGGGCATCTGATGTTTCCCGATTGGACGTACGCGTACCTTGAAGCATATTCGGCAAGGTGCCATTTTCCTCAAATCTTCCAAACAGTTTTAGTATACGACGGGCAAGATTTGTTTTCCCCGATTCGATCAGGGCCCTTGTAACAATGATGGCATCCCGCCCCCAGTCAAGGAACCATGGGTATCCCGCAATAACCGTATTCAGGGATCCTCTCCGTACGACAAACCGGCCGAGCGCAGCTTCCAGTATTTTTTGGACGGGTAGTACCGAATCCATACCATCCTGGTCTGACTCTCCCATGAAAACAGGTGATTTCATGGATTGGCGTTCGACAACAGCTTGGGCCTCCCCTGGAGCGGTCACACTAGCATCCAGACGTGTCACCCCACCACCACCGATCTTGCTCTTGAAATAGCCGGGACTGAAAAGATCTCCCTGCGCATCAAAACCCCGCGAGGCATCCTCTGAGCGGTGTACCATGTAATGCCATTCTGGTTCGTAAACAAAAAGACTCTTTTCCTGGCGTATCTCCAGAAGATGCCCGTCGTCGGGTTGGAATGAAAAACCTTCTTTACCCGGAGTAACGGCTGACGGCCATATTTGTTCAAGCCCTTTATAGGCCTTGGTGTTGGCATGGAATGAGCGATTTTCGATATCCGGTCGCAAAATGATATCAATCAATTCCGTATCCGGGAGGAAACCCTGCCCCTGGATTGCCGGGCACCGCTCAAGCACGAATTGGACTTTATCCCTGTCTCTATCCATAAGCGCTTTTATTTTGATAACAACGTGGGTGCCGCGGCCCGTGGGAACATGAAAGGTCCACTCCCCTTGCAGGGAACCATCAAGGGCAAACATTTCCAGACAATCCCCGTTCAGGGATTGAGAATAATCCTGATACACCACCCAGGCCCGCAACCGCGTAAACATGATCCATCTGTCCACCGGAAGTTCGGTATCCACATTGGCGGAAAGCACCGCATCATAGCGGCTGTTTAATTTTCCCCACGCAATCGGCAGGAAGCTTGCAGCGCCCAGATCGTTCGTCACGAGTGTTCGCAGGGAAGTCTCATCTAATAATTTTCTTGGATAACATAGATCCATGACCTGTGTTTCACCACTCAACAGCAGCAGGCACGTTTCTAGGCGGTGAGGCCCATCAGTCGTGTAGACCGATAACTGAAGCGTCAGCTCCAGGTGTTGGGACGCTGTGGAAAAAGGGCTCAGCAGTGCCCAGTGAAACCCTTTTGGGGAATACATGGATTTCTCAGTGCCCAGGGTTGTACGCCGGTGAGAAATCTTCACGTGAAATGCTTCCGGGGATTCCACCAGCAAAAAATGCCCCGGTGGCAGCATGACTTCCCGGCGGCTGTCCTGCGGCCACACCCATCGTACAACACGGGATTCAGAACTTTGCGTATTGGCCTCCCGACAAAACCCAACAGGATCCGTCTGCAACTTGAGAACTGACATTTCAAGATCCCGGTCTCCAAGGTCTCCAAACCCGTTAACCACCTGGAGTACCTCCAACACCTTTGCGCGCAGACGCTGCCGGACAATCCGTTCGGGAACCTGAAAAAGTTCTTTGGTCCCTTTGCGGACCTTCGGCCAGTCATCCGGATCATCCGTAATGCAAAGAACCTGTCCCGGGAGCAGATCCATCACGATTGTCCCCCCTTCCACCTGTGGGGTGACTTTCTCCCCGGTCAAGAGATCCAGCCATCGATCAGGCGGTCCAAAATTCTCATCCTTCTGCCATGACGCCCTCCTGGATCGGCTGTCATCGAGATTGACAACGATCATCAGTTTTTTCCCGGAAGGCTCGTGATGCCGCAGAAAGATGAGTATTTCTTCTGAGGCGTGATATAGCTCACTGATCCGGGTCTGATCATAAAAAGCCGGATGATTCTTCAGCAGTTCACTTAATCGACGGATGTGATCCACTTGATTCTCTTTTGCATTCCAGTTCAGGGACGGGGATTCATGCACATCGATTTTTTCGGTGGCAAACCATTCGACACCGTTGGCAAACCCAAAGGTCCCCTGAAAGGAACCGAGCGCACACAGTGCGGTACGCATTTTGGCCCAGGTATGAGACCTGGATGCCAGGCGCGGGTTGTCGTGGGTTTCAGCATAGTGGACCATAAGGCCCTCGCCTTCTGAAACATCCATGCCCTGCATGAGTTGAAAGGCGATGTCCTGGCGATGGTAATTCTGGAAAAGCTCAGAATATGCCCAGTTAAAATTGGCTGTATCCAGAAGCTCGCGGGTTACGACAATTTTGCCCCCAAGCCCCTCAAGGAAAAAAATCGTGTTTGGGAACTGTTCCCGGACTTTTGCAATAATGTATTGCCAGGCTGGGACGGGTATCATGTACCCTGCATCACACCGGAAACCATCTACCCCGCGCTTACACCAGGTCAGGAATACATTGGCCATATATTGCCACAGGTCCTGGTGCTGATAGTTGAGTTTGGTAAGATCTTCCCAGCGAACACCCCACGCACCGGGTACTTCGATATCACCTTCAGAACCGCGCACCAGCCATTCCGGGTGCGTTTCGTGTAAGGAGGCGGCCCAACCGGTGTGGTTGATGGCGATGTCCATCAGAAGCTTGGCATTGCGGGCATGGATTGCCTCCACCAGCTCGATGAACTGCTCCACGGGCGTAGCCTTTGCGTCGAATTCCGCCAGAGAAGGATCCACATTGGTAAAACTGAGAGCCGCGTATGGGCTTCCAAAGCGACCCATCCTGCCGTAGGTTGTCGGTGTGGGATGGATTGGAAGCAGTTGTACAAACCGGCAGCCCAGGTGACCGATGATGAAATCCAGCTCTTCGATCAAATCCCTGAAAGTACCGGAAGGTGGGATGGCGGTATAACCGGCCTTGTCCAGCAATTGAACCGCATCGATATGGTCCTGTCTGAAAAACCCGCCCTCTTTGTTGGGTCCAAACTGTCTAACAAAGGCATTGTAGATAACATTCCCGCAGCAGGTATCGGCCGGCTCAACATTGATGGTTATATTGGAACCCGGAACCCAGATGGGGTCCTGCTGGTCTTCTATAATGATCATGGCCTTGGCTTTAAAATGACCGATATCGGTCAAAGGAAGCCGCAGGATGAACTGTTGCGGCGTCTCTTTTGTCATGGGAATATCAAACCAGTCACGCCCCAGGATTGGCAGGTTTTTTTCAACAGAATCGATGATCTGTCTGCGGGAGATAGCACCCTGGCCAAGGTTGGTCCTGAGAAGTGCGGTTCCTTTGAGGGGGCGGGTCAAGGTGAGTGTAAATGTGACCGTATCTCCCCGATACCGCAGGAGTTTACTGCCGGGTTCCGGTTTCAGTGCCATGTTCATATGAATGGACATGAATGAAATCTACCTGTTTCATAGAATAAATTCAACCATTTTCCCTATTCTTGCCACAATACCCACATCTGTTAATTTGTCGTTATCAATCTTAGATTTTATGCCAAAATTCAAGAGTTACGAATAAATTCAGAGTGATTCCACGAAGATTAATTAAAATCACATTCCAATTTCCAACATTTTAATGCCCAATTATACCCTTCTAAAACAATTGAACCAGCATAGCCTGGTCCTAACTCAATATCTCTAAGAGACCAACAGCAACTACTGTGTGCATAACAATTTTGATTTGATATAATACTTTTCTCACCTAATGCCGCAGAAACATCAATTCGTTTCAAATCATAACTCAAACCCTGTCCCAGGGCTTTTACAAAAGCCTCTTTTCGAGTCCAACTCCTGAACAACGCGTTCGTTCTCATATCCATGGGCAGCGATTGAATAGTAGAAAGTTCTTTTTGAGAAAAAACATATGAGATGAATTGCTCATCCATTATCCCAGAAGTTACTCGTTCAACATCAACACCAACTTTACGTCCACGCGTCATCGCGTATAGCACAAGCCCTTTAGAATGCGATAGATTAAAGTATATTTTATCAGCTTTAAAATAATTAGATAAAGACGGTTTTCCATGGAAACCATATCTAAAATTTATTTTGTCTGGTTCTAATGATAAATATCTACATAGAATTTTTCGGAGCATTACATGCCTACCAATGTAATTTTCTCTGTCATCTTTGAAATGAAAAGAATCGGCTTTATCGTTTTCTTCCTTAGAAAGGATATGTTTAAGACAATTTATATCGAGGTCTAAAACATCTAAATTTACACACCATACGTGAACCTCATCTCTAGTTAAATATAGCTTAGATGGAACTGAGGACCATGAAAGAGGGTGACATGACTTAGAGCCATTTCTCTCTTGTTGATTATCGATAAAAACTTTCATGTTTAATCAAGATAGGTTTGGTATTCTTTTATTTTATTTAAAAAATTTATTCTACGTTCGATTTTTCAGATTATCATGGGCGTTCAATAGGACGCGGCTAAGTTTATCTGCAAGTAAGCTATCGTGGGGTTCTTTAAAGATGTCTAAATGGTCACAAGTGAGTATATGAACTTCCATTCTACCTGAGATATATTCTTGCCACGATAATATGGAGGTGTTTTTGGTTTTGGTCGTTAGAAATAGAATGGCATTTCCTGGAAAGATACTTGGCGTATACTTTTTAATGGCCTTATTGAACATATTTCCTCGATAAAATCTCCTGAGATTCTCCGGAACTTTAATTCCAGCCCATATACATAATTTACTGACAAGTAGTTTTAGTTTTCTCTCGACCCCACTTCGTTTGATGGTTCTGCCCCAAATTCCGGAAAAGATATACTTAAACTTTTCTCGTGTTTCAAGGTTCATAAAAGTTTTTAAGACTCGGACTGTATATTCAATAATCGATTCGGAATTGTTATTTGCAGTAACGCTATCCGTCGAAGTATTATGTTGTTTAGGCAATACGCCGTTGCCGGTCGGTTCAATCATAATTAGGGCTCCTATCTCATGGCCTTCTTCGAACAGCTTACAAGCAATTTCAAAGGATAGCAGCCCACCAAAGGAATACCCGCCTATGAAATAAGGGCCTTGTGGCTGAAGTAATCTTATCTCTCTGATATAGTCTGAAACCATTTCATTTATCGAAGATGAGAACTGTTTCCCATCAAGTCCGTGTGGCATTCCGCCATAAAAAGGTTGTTCAAGACCGATCTTCTCGGCAACGCCTGCTGCAGCGCCGTGAATGCAGATAAATGGCGGTTTGTTGCCGAGGGGTTGAAATGGAAACAATAGTGAAAAGGGAGACGTCCATCCATCTTTGCGAATAATGTCAGCCAGCTGGAATACGGTGGGTGCTTCGAATAGTGCGGCTAAGGGGATTTCTTTACCTGTGAATTTTCTAATCTGAAAAAGCACCTTAAGCGCTAGTAACGAGTTTCCGCCCAATCTGAAAAAATTATCGGTTATGCCTATCTGATCAACACCTAAAAGCTTTTCCCAAAGTCGTACAAGTCCATATTCAAGACGATCGGTTGGGGCAACATAGTTTTCGCCGTTCCCCGTTTTCAGCAGATTGGGAGCCGGAAGCGCTTTTCGATCCACCTTGCCGTTTTGCATCAATGGGAGCTTATCTTGAATTATGATATGGGATGGCACCATATACTCGGGTAATTTATTCCGTATAAAAACTTGGAGTTCATCAATAGTGGCATCTGAGTTCGGCTTTAAAACAACATAGGCGATGATTTTTTTATTGTCGGGCTGATCTTCTCTGATCACAACGACTGCATTATGAATCGCTGAATGTTGATCGAAAACCGATTCGATTTCCCCCAGCTCTATTCGAAAA
>CAWJIL010000006.1:0-93860 GCA_963842925.1 uncultured delta proteobacterium | reverse complement strand
TCCATTCCTTCCGATTGAGAAACCGTGTGAATTTGAATTTTCGGTGGTTCGCTCAAAAGGGCTTTGGTCCCAAGCAAAACGCCAAATCTGTGAGATTTTATGTGATGATCCATGTCTTCACGGGTTTCCCACTCCTCCAGCAGACTGAAACGGTTCTTGTCTTCGATATCGCAAAAAACAGCATAGCTGAGACAACCCGCCTCCTTCCCCGTCGGATCGATCATGGATAGAAGCGTTTGCGTAACCTCCAACTGCTTTTCCGGAAGTACATTCATTGTTATTCTGACAACAATCATAAGAGTCCACCTCTTCACAGAGCAAAATGTGCCCCGGCAAAAACAGGTAACAGCTGTATTAGCGGTCATAGGGCACAAATCGCTGCTGGATACTGAAGATTTAATCGTTTACAGGCATGCAGAGAATCGTTGCCTACTAACTTTTTTCCATTATCAATTCAGTGCATATATATGCGACCTGGTCATCGGGCTCCGTCTCGAAAGGCATGGTAGCCCAGCCCTGCTCTTTGACATAATCGTCTTGCTCCCAATTGTTTTTCTCATTCAATATTTTAAACTTCTCATCCCGCTGGGGGTCCTGGTTAAATTGGGCCACACAAATCGGCGTCAAACGCTCTATAACAGCTGTTTGCGCCATTTCTTCACCGATATCCAGCGAGTTGCTGCCTAAAACCCATCCTCCCCAGCCAAAGCCGATAATCATTGTTATGATCCCACCACCAATAACACCCCATACGCCAGTTTTGATTTTCTCTTTCATTTCTTCTTTCAATGGGTCTCTCCTCTCTTAGTTTAAGATGAATCGTATCAATAACCGAATAATAGATACTCAAACTTCATGCCATAAATGCCACGTCGCGATTTATTTTTTTCAACATATTGATTTAATGAAATTAATGGTAAAGCAAGACTGGCTATGGGTGGGAAAATGGGCACGCATGAATGGTTATATGTGACCAATGGTTATATGTGACCACCTTTTTGGCCTTATTGGTTGGTCAGCAGGGAGGAAAAGCAGATACCCGGGTCCAAAGGGCCTGGCGCTGAATTAACCCTAAAAGGGATTAATATTATCCCCATTCAGCGTGGGATAAATCCTAAATACGAATATCGAAATACGAAACAAATTCAAAAATCAAATGCTCATGGCTTAACAATACCCAGTTTTCGCATACGTGCACGCAGTGTACTGCGGTCGAGGCCAAGGATTTCCGAAGCCCCGTTTTTGCCGCTCACCTTCCACCGGGTCTGCTCAAGTACCCGGAAAATATAGTCACGCTCAATCTCATGCAGCGTTTTTTGGGCCCTCGTCAAATCCCTATAAGGTTTTTTCAGTTCATCCACCAAATGCAATTTGGGTCCTGAGGAATTGATTACCGCTCGTTCCAAAACATTTTCCAACTCTCTAACATTTCCGGGCCAGTGATAATTTTGTAAGGTATTCATTACACCCGCCGGAATGACTTCAATGGTTTTGCCCAGCCGCTTGGAAATTTTTTTGATGTAAAAATCCACAAGAAGCGGTATGTCTTCTATGCGATCCCGGAGTGGCGGCATGGTAATCGGAAAAACATTCAAGCGGTACCACAGGTCGTCACGGAAACGGCCCTTGCGGACCTCTTCTTCCAGATTACGATTTGTGGCGGCAATAATCCGTGTATCGACTTTGACGGTCTGGGAACTGCCCAGCCGTTCAAATTCGCCATCCTGAATCACCCTGAGCAATTTTGGTTGCAATTCCAGCGGCAATTCTCCGATCTCATCCAGAAAAAGAGTCGCGCCGCTTGCAACCTCAAATCGTCCAAGGTGTCTGGAATGAGACCCGGTAAAAGAGCCTTTCTCATGACCGAACAGCTCGCTTTCAATAAGGTTTGATGGCAGGGTGGCGCAATTTACTTTTACCAGCGTTCTATTTTTCCGTAGGCTCAAGCCGTGAATGGCCCGGGCAACCAGTTCTTTACCGGTTCCTGTCTCACCAAGAACCAATACAATGGTATTGCTGCTGGCTATTTGTTCAACTTTGTAGAGCACGTAATTCAGCGCATCGCTTTGACCGATAATGTTCTCGTGATTGTATTCCAGTTTAATTTCTTCTTGCAGATATGCTGTTTCCGCTTCCAGTTGATTTTTTAATTCTTTTATTTCAGAAAGAGCGGTTTCAGCGATTTGTTTTCTCTTTTCTGCTTTCTCTGTTGCTGCGCTGAGTTCGGCCGTTCGCTTTTCAACCATTTCCTCAAGATGTCTTTTATAATATTCACGCTCAGTCACATCCTCGATAGCCAGCAGAATCAGCTGGGTTTGGTTTTTATCGCTGTAGATTCTTCTGGCATTCAGCTGCATGATCTTTCGACCGATGGTCTCAAATTGATGTTCCACCTCAAAGTCATTAAATATGGTATTTTTAGGAAGGATATTTTCAAGCAATTCTTTAAGTTTTGGGATGTTCCACTGACGGTTGCCAAGGTCGTATATTAATACCCCCTCGGTCTCCTCTGGTTTGGCGTTGAATGTCTGGTAAAAGGAACGATTGGCTTTGACAACCTTCAAGGCAGAATCAAGCACCACCAGGGGTTCACGAATCGAACCCAGAACGTTGTCAAAAACTTCAATAAAGGTTTGAAAGCCTTGTTTATCAAACCCCGACTTTTTGATTTTTGCATGCATATTTCAAGACGATTGATCGTTGTTCAGTGGGAAACGCAGCACTGTAAGTTGATCGTTTTGACATCTGGCTTAGAAATATCGAAAAGCTGTACAATTGTAACATATTTATTATTTTGTTTATAAGATCATACAAGGTATGCTTGAAACGATCAATAAAAAGTTGATTATAGGGGGAGGCAGCCCAGGATCGCCGCCGTTCGGGTCGCGTGCCCTATCCCCTGGATTAAACCAGTATCACTCAAAAAATAATTTTCTAACCATGCCTTTTCCAACATGACTCGAAAGAATGCCATAATTACTATTCTCGTAGCGAATACGGCCAGCAACGATAGACAAGTGAATGTCCGCTTTTAAAGCTAAGTCTATAGCATCCGTCAACTTGCCAGTGTTCCGGGCCGGGTGGATCTCCCATAACTCTCTTGGTATCAATGATCGAATGGCCAGGGCGTCCGCCTCGCTCTCTATTTGATCTTGAGGTTCTCTTAGATCGAGGTTATCCAAAATGCATTGACCCTCTGCTCTATGTACATGGCCCATTGCCAAATGAGCTAACTCATGTGCAAGCGTAAACCAAAAATTATCAAGCCTGTCGTATCTCAGGCTCAGTGCTATGAGGGGCTCGCCTTTTTTATTAATCAAGGCAGCCCCATCTAAATATGTTTGTTTGAAATGAGGAACAGTGACCAGCTTTATGCCTTTATTCTGGAGATACTCCTTGGCTCTTAACGGCCCATCCTTTAAGACGCTTAAATAGATCACCCTTATAATAAAACTATCATCTATGATTTCAGGATTAAATTTCACTTCAGTTTCAATTTGTTCTGCATGAGCTAAGACACCTAATATCCACGCATTGATTGAATATGGATCATCTTTTTCATTGGGTCTTGCACCCTGGCGCAAACAGGCTTGGTTCTGTTCAGTAAAACAAGAGTCAGCACAGGCCCGAGAAGCAAGCTCGCGCATAATTTCTTCAGCTTGAGTCCTGGGGTCATATCCAGTTACCCATCCACGATTGACAATCTCGGCAACGGGGAAGCTATCCCAATTGACACCTTCCCCATCACGAGGTAAATCCATTCCCTCCTGAATTAATATTTCGGCAGGGATATTTAAATGAGTGTTTAATGACCGAATCATCGATAGAGATAGCGTCCTCTTCCCCCTCAAAACCTCAGAAACCCTTGAACGGCTGCCAAAGTAAGGCACCAGATCGGCCTGTTTCATTCCCTTCTGATCCATAATGAAGCTAATTGCCTCAATAGGGGTCGGAGGGGGAACAGGATGATTTTCTTTTTCGTACACTCTAACCAAAGTGAGCAGGACATCTAGCTCATCCCCTTCGGGAGTACCTGACTCGGCACCCCAGAGCATTTCAACGCGCTCAATAGCCTCATCGTATGCCTGCTCTGAATTAACAGGGCGGATTTTCATGTTGCACCTCCGAAGGATTTATTTTGTCATAGTCTTTATGCCTTCCAAATCACTTGACAAAGATGGCTTGACGCTTAAAATCAACAACGGTTATCAACCTAAAGTGATTCCCCTTGATGTTGAATATAATTCGATTTGGTTTTACATAGTCTGCGCTCGGAAACATTTTTTTCAGTTCTGGAAAATGTTCAAATTTATTCCCTTCTATATGAGCCTTCCACGCCTTTAACTGACCGTCTGCTTCGGGGTAGCATACCCTATAGGCATTGATTGTCTTGGTCGTGAAAACTTTCATGTCAGATAATATATGTTCCCAAAATGGGAATTTCAACACCTTTTACCATTTTGGGAACATATTGTTGTAATTAGTTTTTTTATATTGGTCCGATACAGTGCCCGGCTATGGTTTGGACTTATCCAGCGGAAACGGTGATTTTTCGCGGTGTTGCTTTTTCGACCTTGGGCAGGGTCAATCGCAATACACCATCTTTCAATTCTGCCATTATCCTGGTCTGGTCAACGACTTCCGACAGAGTAAACTGGCGGTAATATTTGCCGACACCGTACTCGATGACAACGGGCGCCTCCGAGCTTTCTCCATCCGACCCGGCTTCACCGGTCAAGGTAAGCACATCATCACGCAGATCAATGTTCAGATTTTCAGTTGTTACACCCGGCATGTCTGCCAGCAGGGTGATCTCAGTGTCCGATTCAAATATATCGACATCGGGGGTATAAACCACACCGGGTCTTGTCTGTTCACCTGCAGCGGTCAATTCTTGTTTTTCTCTTACTTTAAGTTCTTTGGCTTCGGCGTCTGTCATGAGGATCTCTCCTTTCTAAAAACATGGTTGGGTATCTAAGCAATCGTAATTTGTCGGGGTTTTGCTTTTTCGGCTTTGGGTACCTTGACCTTTAGAACACCATTGGCCAAAGACGCTTTCACACCTTCCGGATCGATATCACCGGGAAGATTGATCACGCGAGAAAACTTGCCCGCTTCTCTCTCTGCGGTGATAACGAACATCCCCTTTTTCCGCCGGTATGTCACGTTCCCCGGAAACAGACAGCTTGTTTCCGGTGGCCTGAATGTCCAGATCTCCAGCGGAAATACCGGGAAGCTCAGCGCAGAGGTAATACGACGCCGAGTCTTCGGTCAGGTTGATGGTGGGGAAAACTCCGGCATGAAGACCGGGCAAAGCATTTTCATATACCCTGCCGAGTAGATCGCCCATCTGCTGACGCATGCGTTCCAATTCATTGAAAGGACTCCCTAAATTCCAATTCGGTATTCCAAACATTCTCCGGTAAATCATCGTGCAAGCCTCCTTGTTAAATGTTTTTGAACAGATTACGTATTGAAAAAAGATCTTAAATACTATCATCCATTCTCATTTGTATTTTCCGTCTCTGATACTATGATAAAAACCAATTTATCTTTGTCAAGATCGTAAATATATTTTTTTATTATATTACTTTAAATCTATTTTGATATTAAGTAATGATTGGCTGCCATCTTGATTTCATCCGGATTGGCTATGATTTGAATGACAAAAGTGATACCCTCAAATTTGATTTGTCCCCCTCTTGACCATATCAAATCATGTTTTAAATTATTCTTTGATAGCGTCGCAGGCGATTGGATACATATTACACACTGTTACCATGATATTAGTTAGTGTCCGTCCAGAAATAGGGATTTTCGCGTTCTGACAAGGCGGGCGTCAGATTTAACCCGGAGGAATAGCGCGCTATTTTGAGGCGTTAAATCATGGCGCCCAACACCGGCAGGGCGTGAAAAGACCATTTGTGGATGGACACTAGTTAGTTAAAGGAGATACTGTTTGTATGGACATTAAAGAAATTACCCATCAGGTTGAAAAAGAAAGCGTCTCAATTCGGCAGATAGTCGCTGAAATCGAAAAGGTCATTGTCGGCCAGACAGGGCTGATAAGCCGTATGCTCATCGGTCTGCTCTGCGAAGGCCATCTGCTGCTGGAAGGCCTTCCGGGTCTCGCCAAGACCACAGCGGTCAAGGCCATGGCCCAGGCCGTCGACACCTCTTTTAAACGTATCCAATTTACACCGGATCTCCTGCCGGCGGATATTATCGGAACCCAGATTTACAGACCGGACAACGGCACTTTTGAAGTAAGTAAAGGACCGATATTTAATAATATTATTTTAGCTGATGAGATTAACCGCGCCCCTGCCAAAGTACAAAGTGCCTTGCTTGAAGCCATGCAGGAACACCAGGTCACGATTCGGGATAAAACCTTTAAACTGGATGATCCGTTCCTGGTGATGGCTACCCAGAACCCCATCGAGCAGGAAGGAACCTATCCCCTGCCCGAGGCTCAGATTGACCGTTTCATGATGAAAATTAAAGTGGATTACCCCACGGCAGAGGAAGAAAAAGAAATCATCAAACGAATTCGTGAAGGCGTCCACAACGATGCCGCCGGTGCTGTGAGTGTCTCGGCTCTCAAATCAGCCCGGAAAACCCTGCACGAGATTCACATGGAAGACAAGCTGGTGGACTATATTGTACGACTGACACAGGCCACCCGAAAACCGGATAAATTCGGTCTGGATATCGGCCCCATGGTCAGCTACGGGGCATCCCCCCGGGCATCCATCTGGCTCGAAATTGCTGCCAGGGCGCAGGCTTTTTTAAACGGACGGGGTTATGTGACCCCCCAGGATGTCAAATCCATGGCACCGGAAGTGTTCAGGCACCGCATCATATTAAGCTACGAAGCCGAAGCAGAGGGACGCACCACAGACCACATCATCAATGAACTCCTGGAGCGGATCGAGGTCCCATAGCATGCTTTCCAATGAACTGCTGAAAAAAATTCAAGGCTTTCATTTCAAAACCCGTCACCTGGCCAACGACCTCTTTGCCGGGCAGTATGAAAGTGCCTTCAAAGGCCAGGGTCTGGAGTTCACCGAAGTTCGAGAGTACCAACCCGGCGACGATGTTCGCACCATTGACTGGAATGTTTCAGCCCGTTTCGGGCATCCTTATATTAAAGTTTTTCACGAAGAACGTGAACTTACTGTTATGTTTTTACTTGATTTATCCGGTTCTCAGTCATTCGGCACAAAAAAGAAGTTCAAGCGTGAATTGCTGGCTGAAGTGGCAGGCATGCTGGCCTTTCTTGCCATTCGAACCAACGACAAAGTAGGCGCCATCCTGTTCAGCTCCAAGGTGGAAAAATTTATTCCACCTAAAAAGGGCAGCGCTCATGTCTGGACCCTCATTAAAGAGATCTTTACTTATGAGCCTTCTGATCTTGGGACCGATATCAAAGGTGCCCTGGATTACCTGAACCGGGTGGTAAAACGTCATGCCATTGTTTTTCTCATATCTGATTGTATGGATACAGGATTTGAGCTTCCATTCAGCATCGCTTCCCGAAAACATGATCTATCCGTGATCCGCATATCAGATCCTTCAGAAGAAACCTTGCCGGATGTGGGTCTGGCCTATCTGACCGATCCGGAAACAAACCAGGTGGTTCTGCTGAATACCCACAGCAGAACATTAAGGGAAAAATGGCGTCAGTATCGGCAAACCCACCAGTCACGCCTTACAAACCTGCTCCGAAAAACCGGGGTAGACCTGGTGGATATCCAAACCGACGGCTCGGTTTCTGAACCATTGGTGCGATTGTTTGATAAAAGGAAAAAGCGTCGGTGAATCCGTTTTCAATAAAACCATCCTATTATCGAAAAGGACTGCCGATCCTTTGGGCACTGGTCTGCTTTTTTCTGGGGTCCGGGCCGGTGTGGTCAGGGACATTGGCAGAGGCCGTGCCGACACTTTCTGCATCCATCGAAACCCATACTGCCAGGATCGGTGACCTGCTATGGGTGACATTGCAATATGAAATTCCCGAAAATGCCAAATTAGCTGAAGACAGCGGCATCGACGGTCTTGAAACATTGACAGTCCTTGAACATAAAACAGAACCCAATCAAATAAAAATCCGATTCATGGTCGATCAGCTGGAATCCTTTGATCTGGGCCCTTTCAGCCTCACCTACGTTGATCAGCAGAACAATCAACAGAAAGTGACAACAGACCCCATAGCCATCACAATTTTATCCAATCTGGGTGAAAAAATTGAGGACGCCAACCTGAAACCGATCCAGGACATCATTCCCACCCAGTCTGGATGGCTATGGTATCTGCTTTGGTCTTTTGCAGCCATATTACTGCTTGCTGTGGTTTCCGGTTTTATATGGTGGCATAAGAAACGTCGTATCCATGACATCCAGGCAACGATGGAAGATCCGCCCCATGTGAGGGCCCAAAAAGAAATGGACAAGCTGAATGCCAGCGGGTTGTTTGAGCGGGGGGATGTGAAGGCATTTTATTTTATTTTTTCCGAAACCATACGCCGATACATGGAATCCATCCGCGGTTTCCCGGCGGCAGAAATGACAACCGAAGAGATCGCGAGGGTCATCAAAACAGATCCCTCTGATCAAGGTATTCTGCCATTACTCAGACAGGCCGACCTGGTCAAGTTTTCCGATTTAATACCGGCGCCGGAACGTAAAGATCAGGACATTATGATGGCCCGATCCTATATCCAGCAAACCCGCCCTGTGATGAACGATTTGCAGGAAAGACCATCCCACCAGGAGATGCAGTCATGATGTTTCGCCTGGCGCATCCGGCCTTGCTGGCCCTCTTGATCATGGTTTTTGCCTGGCTTGCCTGGCGTCTTACACGCAAGCCAGTCGGGATTACCTGTTCCATGGCCGCTAACCTCGCACAACTTTCCGGGGGCGGCGGGCATCTTGTTGGCCATATCCCTTTGATGTTAAGGACAGGCTGTCTTGTCCTGCTGGTGCTGACGGCTGCCCGCCCCCAGTTATACAATGTGTCCCGGGATATTGATTCGCCGGGTGTTGATATCATCCTGTGTCTGGACACGTCCGGCTCCATGCAGGCCCTGGACTTTACCATCGACAATGAACCGGTCTCCCGTCTGGCTGCGGTAAAAAAAGTGGTTATGGATTTCATCGAGAAAAGGGACATGGACAGAATCGGCCTGGTGGTTTTTGGTACCCAGGCATTTACCCAGTCCCCCCTGACCCTGGACAAGGGTCTTTTAATGGACCTGGTGAAAAGGATGAAAATCGGCATGGCCGGTGATCAAACAGCCATTGGAGATGCCATCGCCCTGGGCGGGAAACGCTTAAAAGATCTTGAGGCTGAATCAAAAATTCTGATTCTATTGACAGATGGCCGGCAAACCACAAAAGGACTCACGCCTTCGGATGCCGCAGACGCGGTACAGGCTCTGGGAATCAAAATATATACCATCGGGGTGGGAGGAATCGACCCCGCCCCCTTTCCTGTTCAGACGCCTTTTGGACCAAAGATCGTTCGGCAAAAGGTGGATCTGGATGAAAAAACACTCATGAAGGTTGCCGGCATCGGAGAAGGTGAATATTTCAGGGCTGCGGATACGGATCGCCTGCAGGAAATATATGCCATCATCGATGAACAGGAGAAAACCAACGTCAAAGTTAAAGAGTTCTTCCACTTCAAGGAACTCTATCCTTTTTTTCTTATACCGGCCATACTCTTTCTGGCAGCGGACATCATCGTACGCACCACGTTGTTGAGGACGATTCCATGACATTTGCAAATAGTTGGATCCTGCATTTTCTTTGGATTATACCGCTGATTGCCTTTGTCCTCATGGTCCAGCATCGCAGAAGACAAAGGGCCCTGGTCCGGTTTGCCGAGCAAACTCTCCTGAAAAGACTTACGCCCGAGGATCACAAAGGCAAACGCTTTCTAAAGGCCCTGCTGCTCCTTTTTGCCTTGGGCACCCTGATTTTTGCCCTGGCAGGCCCTCGCTGGGGCAGCCACTATCAGGAAGTGAGTCGTAAAGGTGTGGACATTATGATGCTCGTGGATGTTTCCCGGAGCATGATGGTTGAAGACGTACAACCCAATCGTCTGGAACGCGCCACAAGAGAGATCATCGATTTTCTCAAGGTTGCTGAAGGTGACCGGGTGGGTCTGACGGTTTTTGCAGGTACTGCCTTTGTTCAATGCCCCCTCACCCTCGACTATGCCGCCCTGGAGATGTTTTTAAATGTGCTCAAGCCAGGCAGCATCCCGGTGCCTGGAACCGATCTGGGTACAGCCATTGAAATAGGGCTGTCCGCTTTTGATGCCACGGCCGAAACCGACAAGGTCATGTTATTGATCACCGATGGCGAGGACAATGAAAACCGCGGCCTAGAAGCTGCCCGAAAAGCAGCCGATCAGGGTGTAAAAATTTTCGTTTTTGGCATGGGTGATCCATCGGGTGGCCCCATACCCGCGGGCAATGACCAGGGCGGGTTTAAAAAGGACAAAAGCGGCAACCTGGTACTGTCCAGGCTCGATGAAAAAACCTTACAGGCGATTGCAAATATAACCGGTGGCGACTATGTTCGCTCCATGGCCGGAGACCTGGATCTGGATATTCTCTATTTTGATGGCATCAAACATAAAACCCAGGCCCAGACCCTGAAAAGCGGGAAAATCAAGGTTTATGAAGAGCGTTTCACTCTATTTGTTCTGGCTGCCTTTTTGTTACTGTTATTCGAAGAGCTGCTGGACAACAAACGGCGTGCCAGCGGCAAAAGAAATTTCTCGTTTTTTATGGTGGTTCTGGTCTTTGGCCCCCTCCCCTGGTTTTGTTTGCCCCCGGTCTCTGCCGCTGAAACACCGGATGAACTTTACCGGCAGGGACAGTATGCGGAGGCGGAACAAGCCTATGCCCGTCATGACATGGATCATCCCAGGGATATTCGTTTTCGCTACAATCGCGGCTGTGCCGCCTTTCAGAATGGACAATACAAGGAAGCATCGGCAGCCTTTTCCAGTGTCTTGAAAAGAACAGAGCATGCGGACATACGCTTCAAGGCCGCCTTTAATCTGGGCAATACCGCCTTCAAGCAGGGAGACTATGTGTCTGCCGCCGCCTATTATAAGGAGGCGATTGTTCAGCAACCCTCCAGCGAAGATGCGCGCTACAATCTTGAATTGTCTTTAAGAGCCCTGAAAAAAGAGAAAGAAACACAAGAACAGGCAAATTCTGATGCACCCCCATCCGACACGCCACCCCAGGGGGACGGACAGGAAAAAAGCAAAGAAACCGGCAAGCAGGGTCAGGGAGAACAGCCGTCTGGGCAAGAACCGCAACAAAATGACCAGGAAAAAGAAGACCCTAAACAAACAGAGGAGCAAACTTCAGGAAATGACGGAAAAGAGCGGTCCAACGACAAACAGAATCAGGCTTCGAACCCAAACAAAGCATCTGATTCCACAGATGAAGAGACCCTTTCCGGCGATCTAAAACCGCGTGAAGCCATGCCTGAAACGGCATCGACCGATCCTGTAAAAGGAGAAAAGCCATCCGGTATTGACAGGCAAAAAGCCGAGGCCTTGCTGGACAATGTCCGGGAAGATCCATCTGAATTCATGCGTTTTATGACACCTGATGAAAAATCTCAACATTCTTTTTCTGGAAGGGACTGGTAGGATGAGTAAGACAATCCCAGTCATCCTGTGTTTTCTTTTACTGCCCCTGTTCACTGTCTGGGCGGCAGACGACGTGACTGTCACGCTTCGGCTGGACCGGTTAGAAACAAGCCTGTCAGACACCGTGCGCATGGAGATTCGTGTTTCCGGGTCCCGCAAAAGCGATGATCCGCCTGTTCTTCAGGGTCTGGCGTCCTTTCTGGTAACTAACGGAGGGACTACCAGCCGGGTGGAGATCATCAACGGCAAGGTCAGTTCAGGCGTGGACTACACCTATTTTATCCAGCCCAAAAAAACCGGCACGTTCAAGATAGGGCCCATCAGGGTTACAGTAGACGGCAAAATATTTGAGAGCGAGAGCCACACCCTGGTGGTCCGGGAAGCGACACAACCAGGTGGTTCAGATCCCGGCCCGGTTTTTGTCCAGGCTTCTGTCTCGTCACGGGACATTTATGTGGATGAGCAGGTTCTTTACACGTTGAAGCTCTATTACCGGGTTAACGTTGGCAATCTCTCCTTGGGTCTGCCTGAAATGGAATACCTTCACTTCCAGCAGCTCGGCCGGCCCCTGGAATATTCATCCACCTATGAAGGCCTGGCATATCAGGTATTGGAAATCCGTCACGCGCTGGTGGTTTCAAAAAAGGGCGACATTCATATCACGCCTTCCCGGATGAAAATGACCGTACGTCAGCCCGGCTCACGCTCCAGGTTTGACAATTTTTTCAACGATCCGTTCCCGGGGTTTTCATCGGGCAGACCCCTGACATTGACCACCGACCCTATTGATCTGCATGTGCATGCGCTACCCGAAGATGGCAGGCCCGCTGGTTTTACGGGAATTGTGGGGTCGTTCCAGATGACATCCACCCTGGCGCCTTCCCGCCTGAAAGCAGGTGACTCTGCGACGCTGACCATTCAGGTGAAAGGCAGGGGCACCGTGAATCGTATACCCGATCTGGATCTGCCTGAGATGGATTCTGTCCGGACATACAGCGATCAACCCGTCCTGGAAACCGGACAGGATCGTCAGGGAATTGTCGGCACAAAGACCATGAAATGGGCCCTGGTTCCAGAAATTGCCGGTGAATACAAGGTCCCGCCATTATCCTTGAGTTTTTTTGATCCGGAAACAAAACAATACCATGAGCTGAATACGCCGCCACATGTGTTGTCTGTTTTGCCGGGCGAAGCAGAAAAGAGGATCGCTGTCTTGAATTCCCTGCCTGGCACCAGCAACACTCGCGAAGGGACGCTTAAAAAAGAGATACAGCAGTTGGGGGAAGACATTTTACCGATTCATACCGATGCCGTGGATCTCACCGTTCCCTTTCGTTCTCTTGCCAAAGGCTGGGTCTTCTGGTTGGCCCTGGTGGGTCCCCTGTGCATGTATCTGATACTCCTGGCTAGCTTGAGAGTGCAGCGCCTGACACCTGAACGATTGGCCCAGTCAAAAGCCAAAAAAGCCTTCAGTGTTTTAAGGCGGCGCTGCAAAAAAGATCCCATGGGCTACGCGGATCTCATTACTGCCTTCAAGGACTATCTGAATGATCGCTGCGGTCTGTCCATGGGCACACTGACGGCCGATGATGCTGAAAGGATTTTGGGGGATCAAGGCGTGAATGCTGAAACAGCAAAAAAGATGCATTCACTGGTAGAGCAATTTGAAACTGCGTTGTATGCAGGCAACACGTTTAATGATGCCGAGGCCGTCGGCAAGCTGTTGGATCTTGTTAAAAGAATAGAAAAGGATATGTCATGATCAGGCAGGTTCGGCTCATAAGCATTGGCATGCTGGTGTTCATATGCTTTTTAGACATGGCCCAGGCAAACACCGGCCCGTCTTTTGTCGAGCGGTTTTTTGAAGCCAACCAGGCTTATAAGAACCATCAGTATCAGCAGGCAGCAGATGGCTACATCCATCTGATCGAAAACGGGTATGAAAATGGGCCGGTTTATTTCAATCTCGGTAATGCGTATTTTCGACTGGGAGATCTGGGAAGAGCCGTACTCTCTTATGAAAGGGCGCGTCTCTTGATACCACGGGACGGGGATCTGGCCTTTAATCTTTCCCATGCAAGAAACCAGACCCAGGACACCTCTTCTGATCCGCAGATGTCTTCATTCAGCGACTTTCTGGGTCTCGGCAGCCTCAACCGGTATGAAGTCTTTTTCGGCTTTGTTCTCTTGAACGTCCTGTTTTTCACGCTTCTGTGTATAAGACTTTATAAAAAAACCGAGTGGACATATTACCTCTCAATTTTTCTGGCGATTGTTATCGGCATCGGGGGATGCGCATGGGCTTTAAAATGGGTCGCGTGGGCGGGCGATAATCGTGCCGTGGTTTTATCCGAGGAAGTGGTGGTCCAGTCTGGGCCGGATTCCAGAGATACGGTTTTATTCAAGCTTCATGCCGGGACAGTGGTGCGTGTTGAACGCACCGAGAACGATTGGACCCTGCTGCAGTTGTCAAAAGATAAAAGGGGCTGGGCAGAATCGAATCAATTGGAACGCATCATCAAAAGAACGGACCTGTAAGCCAATAAAAAAATTGGATCATCTCCAAAAGCGTTGATCCAAAGTAAGGGTTCAAGTGAGATGTTCGGGCTAAGACTTCTTTTCTTTATCGGCTTCTTCTGTCTGCTCCTGCTCGATTGCAAGCGCTGCGGCGGCAGCGATCTGCTGCAGCTTATCATCAGGGTTTTCTGATTTTGATGCGGCCTGGGTTGTCTCGGGTGGTATATAAACCGTGACATTCTTGTGTGCGAATTCAATGCCTGCCTCTTCGAAAGCCTCTCTCATCAAACGATACACTTCTTTACGGATAGCAAACTGCTCACCGGGCAAGGTCTTATACTTCACACGCATGACCATGGCGGAATCTTCCATCTGGCGAACACCCTGAGACTTGATGGGAGCGAGCAGTTTCGGGCCCAGTTCTTCGTTGGCCAGTATTTTCTTGTAGACTTTCTTTTTAATGAGCTTCCTGACTTTTTCCACATCCGTGTCGTATTTCATGCGAAAATCGAGTTTGGTGATGATGTAGTCCCGGCTGAAATTGGTCACGGTGCCGATATCGCCAAAGTTAACGGTGTTCACCATGCCCCGTGGGTGACGCAATTTCATGGAGCGGATCGATAGTTTCTCCACCATGCCCTTGGTGCCACCGATATCGATGTAGTCACCGATGCGAAAGGCATCATCGAGCATGAAAAACAACCCGGAAATGATATCTGTTACCAGCGATTTGGCACCCAGCCCGATGGCCAGGCCGATAATCCCGGCGCCGGCAATGAGGGGTCCGATATCGACTCCGACACTCGACAAAGCGACGAGTGTAGCCATGATGACAATGACAGCAAGAAAAAACCGTCGCAGAATCAGCAGCAGCGTGGCCACGCGGCTGCCGCCGGCCCCGCCTTCTTCCATTTCTTCATCGGCGTCGGGCATTTCTTCCTGGATTTTTTGCTGGATCTTGGCATTGAGAAATTCCCAGGCCACATAACACACCGCAACGGTGATGAGGATGCTGGACAGCGCCCTTGAGATGGCTTCGCCGACAGACAGGTGAATTCCCCACACCCCCAGTACCCAGAAAAGTGCATAAAATGCCAGCGCTATACGCAGACCGCTCTTGACGATAATTTTCATCCTACCGACATAGACAGCTTTTGGGGGGGCTTCAGCCTCCTCCGGGCCTTCTTCTCCTGCAGATTCATCCTCTTCGGTGTCTGAATCGCTTGCCGCATCGCCTGGCAGGGCCGCGATTTTCATGGGCTCTTGGGCCTTGTCCAAACCTTCTTTCTCCGTTGTTTCTTCCACCTTGATATCGGTTTTGGCTGCCGTGTCGTCCGATACGGTTTCAGGTGTGGACGGTTTCTCCCCGGTTGTTTCCGGAGCGATGCCAAAAACGGCTTTGAGTGCTTTTCGCAATATCCAGTCGAGTAAAACATAAAGACCGATGATCAAAAGGGTTTTGAAACCCAGCGCTCCGCGGCTGCCGGAGATGACGCGTGAAAAAATCGAAAATATCAGGAGGAACACGACGCCAAAAATGGCCATCTGATGCCAGCGTTCTGCCAGACGTGCGACCAGGCTGGTAGATGGATTTCCTCCGGCCAGTGCAGCCGCCACCGGTTTTCTCTTTTGCAGAATCACGAAGACAAACATCCCGGCAACCACAAAACTTAACAGGGAGATGCTCAATAGATAATTGAGCTCACGCATGCCTGCCAGACGAAAGATGCCGCAGGTTATCATACCAAAACTGTTGATGATTACGATGGCCAGCAGCCACCGATTCAAATATCGGGCGGCAGCGTCTGAAAGGGGCAAAATCCGTAGTGCCGGGGTCTCAACGGAAAGGAGAACACGGAACAATACCGCAAACAAACGCACAAAGACGATGGCTGCCAGATACGCTGCCACGAGTACCCGTTGGCCAGGGGTATTGGCTAAAAAGACATAGCCGATAATGAGAACAGCCACCGTGAAAAAACCAATGGAAACGCAGTCCAGTACCGCTCTTATTGCCAACTGTGCAAGACGTCCGGACCATGAAGGCGGTACCGATTCCGCAATACGTTTCCGTGAAAAAAGTAGATAACGTCTGAAAATCCAATCCAAAAGCATGGCCCCTACGAATACAAGGATCACACCCAGGATCGCCATTAGAGGTTTTCCACTCGCCTCGCCTTTTCCCATGATTTTGTACATCACTGGGAATTCTTCCTGAACATCGACACCGTCTGCGGTTTTAAGGGTTTCGATACGTTCGCGGATGATGTTGATACGATTTCTTATGCCCTTGATAAACCCGGCGATTCCCCCTATTTCATTGTTTTTTGTTGAGCTCAGTTCCCTTGCGGCTTGGGTTTTCAGTTCATCGATGAGCATGCGTCTGACCTGCTCGTCATCCATGACGGCGATCACGCTGTCGATATCCTGCGTTTCCAGTTCTCCCGGCGTTTTTGTGGGGGGTTGAGGAGGCGTTGACTTCTGCGCCTGCTGAAGAAGGAGGGCCTGTGTTTGCGCCACAGCAGATGACATCGGAAGGCTGCCGAATAGTGACAGGACAGCAAAAATCAGCACGATGAAAAAAAGGCGTTTGGTTGCAATTGTTGCAAAAGGTCGGTCCCACATTTAGATACTCTCCTTTAAAATTGAAAGGGCTGAGCAATGATCATCTGGGTGGCAAAACCCTCTTCTGAACCTGCAAAATCGGCTCGAATCGTCATGCCCTTGGCCATCAGACGAATACCCAGGCCCCCGTCAACCTTCATATCCGAGTGCAGACGGTCCACGTCCCACTCCGGGGCCACACGGCCCACTTCCACAAAGGGCACGAACTGTACCCACTGCACCCCCAGGTATTTCTGTAACCACTCCCATTTGTCAAAAGGGTTCTGTCTCAGCGTCAGCCTGAGTTCAGCACAGTAGTAAACAGCTGCACGATCACTGAATCGATTGGAAGGGTAGCCCCGCATTCTCCACAGACCCCCCAGGGTCGCCCCTGTATAGGTGGGCGGACGATTCTCGACACTGCCGTCGCTTTTATTATCCCAGGAAGGAGAGTATGAGGTCCAGGCATCCAGGGCCAGGATACGACCCGAAAACCACGACGTCAGCGTTGATTTTCCCAGCTCAAAATACTGGTCCACCTCGCCTTCCATGGAAGTCCAGTCCCCGGAACTGTTAAACTTGCCCCAGTCTTCGGAATACTTTACCCGCCAGGAATTTCCTTTTTTGGGATTGGCAAACCAATCACGGTTGTCCCAGTAAAGACCCACATCCATGCCGTTGGTCTTGATTTTGGTGTCGACATCGTCGCCATCGACCGCCTGGGAACGGTAAAAGGGTCTAAACTCCAGGAAGGTGTTCCCGCTGGCAAAAGGGTTCATGGACTCACCACCGCTGGCCCCCTCGATCAAATGCCCGCCTGCAACCTTGTAAGTACCGATGATGGTGTCCTTACCGTGGCCCATGGGAAGGAGGTACTTGAATTTGATACGGGCATAATTGTCCCAGCCGGACCCTTCTATATAGTTATCCTCGTCGGAATCGTTGGCGCCGGCACGTTTGTCGTCGGCGTAATCAGGGTTGCCGTTGCCATAGGTCTCGCTGTCTTTAAAGTACCCGACGGACACCACCGGATCCACAAACCACCGCTGGACGATTGGCAGCTGCAAATCTTTGCCGATGAGAAAAGACATGGCACTGCCGGTGGTACCGCCAATGGTGGTCGACAGGAGGGTCGACTGCGGTTGTGGCCAACCAGAGACACCATATACATATCCTACTGCCGCTCCAAAACTCTGGTTGTAAAAAGCAAAAGGAAGATTAAGTTTAGAGGTCCTGGCCTTTCCATCCGGCCCGACCGCAACACCCGCAGCATGGGCATTCACCACCGTGACAACCAGCAGGATTAATAAACTGATGCAGATACTCTTTGTCTGGTTCATGTAGCCCCCTTTGTCATGCCAGATTGGAAAAAGTTCGCCCTATCCTGAATACCCTGCAGTTTGCTGTGGGGGCTTCATTTGACTGTGTATCCCTTACCCTCCATGCAGGCAGCAAAAGCGCGATTGTAATGATTACGTTTTTTCGCGTATTCAGAACCTTGCTCATTGGCCCATTGCTGATTTGCTTTCTTGTTTTCTTCTTGCGTTCCTGCCTTACGGCTCCCCCCAACGACGGCACCACCGACGCCACCGACAACCGCACCTTTTTTGGCACTTCCGCCCGTTATTTTACCCAAGCCCGCACCCAGGAGGGCACCCCCCACCGCACCGCGACCGGCGCTGGCTTTGGTCTCTTTTTGCTTCGGTGGCGGTGCAGATGCCGTGGGAACCAGCATGGGATCGAACCCGGTTTCCTTTTTGGCCCAGTTGTAGCAGTCGTATTTGTCTTTCTCCATCTGCTCATCACTCTGCCCCTTGGCAGGAAAAACAATGAGCTCCTGGGTATAGCCCGTGCCGCTCACTAGGCTGGTAATCAGCATCAATATTATGATAAAACCGGTAAACCGAATCATGTGTCCTCCTTGATATACTACTTGAAAATGATTGAATCCTGTCTAATTTTAATTGTTCTACAAACCGCGTGCTAAGCACGCGGTTCAGATAATATTTTTCATTTCATCTACAATCATACGGCTGAGTTTTTCCAATGCCTTGCTTTGTGCCGCAACCAGGGCGTCAAAGTCAGGGCCGGATACGGGTTGAACAATGGTCGCCCGTTTCAGATGGGTGTTGTCTGTCTTATCCGGTGTTTTCAGAATCCAACTGACATTGAGCACCACGGCGTCCCCCAGTTTGCCGTCAAATTGATGGACGTCGAATTCAAGCCTGTACAATGGGTTCAAGCCACCCGGCCAGGGATAGACGACCACCTGATCCGTTCCCAGAAGGGTCGCCATATTTTCGGCCATGACGGAGAGGAAATCATCCTTTAAAAAGCCCCCCCATCTTTGGAATTCGGCCATGTCTATTTGGCCGTGGGCCGGGCGGGTGACGATCTGGGGCCGGTCGAGTATCTTGGGGAACTTCAAGGGCCCGATACCGATGAGAACGTCTTTTAAGAGGGTCTGCCCACTGCCCGCATCCTGCATGGCAGGAATGGGAGTAAGCGTGTAAAAGGTTACCGGCGGGGTGCTGCCCTTGCACCCCAGGACCGTAAGCACCATCAAAAATAGTAACGCGTATCGCGTGGACATGTTTACTGTATGCTTCATTCGTTTTCTCCTTTACCATATATTAAAGCATTGGGCTGCCGTTCCAGAAAATCCACCAGCATGCGAATGGCGCTGGCTGCATCGGCGATTTCCCTCATGGCACGGGTTGTCTCCTGGTTGAAACTGGAGTCGGCGCTCAGTATCTCCTCTATGGAAACCAGGGTCTTTTGGGCCTGTGTCAAGGTGGCAGCAACTTCACCCTCACCCCCTGTATTCAAATCTTCTATAAGTATCCCGATATCCTGGATGGTCTTGTTCAAGTTTTTAATCAGATCGTCCACGCCACCCGCGCTGAGCTGACCGGTAAGGCTGTTTACATTATGAATGATGGATCCCACCTCATCGGTACTGAGTTGCTGGGTTGTCTTTTTCAGATTCGCAACAATCGCCTGCAGATTGCTGCCGATTTCTTCAACTGGAAAGGCTTTCAGCTTCTCTACCACTTGCCCCAAAGCACTCATGAGTTCTTCCGAACTTTGAGATATCGTCGGAAATACAGGATATTTTTCGTCCCAAACCATCTTTGCAGGTGGTAGCTGGGGATGAAAGTCAAGATTCACAAATAGCGCTCCCGTCAACAAATTGCCGGTTTTAAGCTGTGCTCTGAGTCCCTGGGTCACAAGGTTATCGACAAATTTTCGTTGTGCTTCTTTATCTGGAAAACCAGTTTCTCCTGCAAATCGCTCGGGTTCTGTCTCGATCATAACCACAATAGCCAAATCAGATCGATCTTTCCCGAACTCCAGTTCAACAGACACCACCCTGCCCAGCACCATGCCTTTGATTTCAACCGGGGCATCGGGCTCAAGCCCCCGGACAGAGCCTTTGAAAACCAACTTCCATTTCTCTTTGCGCGTATAGGATACCTGCTGGGCAGCCTCAAAGCTGTCATGCAATGTGAAAACTTGGTTGTCGTCGGCAGGTGTGTCCTCTTCAATATCCTTTGGATTATCAAAGGCCAGTCCACCGCTCAGGATGCTGATCAGAGACTGCGTGTTGACCTTTAAGCCCTCCGCACCCAGGGTCACATCGAAACCGCTGGCATTCCAGAAGCGGGTATTTTTGCGAACATACGTATCATAGGGCTCATGAATGAATATTTGAATATCGACGTCTTGTCCGTCTTCGCCCAGGCTGTAGCTTTCCACCTTGCCCACCTCAATCTGCCGGTAATAAATCAGCGAGCCCTGATTCAAAGATCCAAGTCTCTCGGCTTTCAATTTGAATTGACGGCCCGGTTCATCGGTTGATATGACAGGCGGATTTTCGAGACCAACAAACTCTCTGGCGGATTTTCCGTCGCCCCTGGGATCGATGGCAATGTAGGCGCCGCCCAAAAGGGTTCCGAGTCCTGAGACCGCGCCCGATGAAACCCTGGCACGTACCACCCAAAAACGGGTCTTGTCCGTCAAATAGGGTACCGTGCCTTTGTTAAGCTCCGCTGAAACCATGACATGGGACAGGTCCTTGCCGAAAGTGATAGCGTCCACCTGACCGATTTCCACATCCTTGTATTTGATTTTTGTCTTGCCCGCCTCCAGACCCTCGGCGTCTTTAAAAGAAATGGTGATCTCCGGGCCTTTTTCCGTCACGGCTTTGTAAATCAGACCCCCGCCGATTAGGATGGCCACCAGGGGCACAAACCAAACAATGGAAAAGGATTTTTTTGTTTTCACCACCGCTTGGGGTATCTGCTGCGGGTGTTTCATGATGACTACCTTCTTGTGTCATGGTTTTCCTCCATACAATCCCATATAAGTCTCGGATCAAAACTCATGGCAGCGAACATGGTAATGACAACCATGGTGCCAAAAAAGACAGCCGCCGGCCCGGCATCAAACGATGCCAGACCCCCCAGTTTTATCAGGGCCATCATGATGGTAATCACGTAGATATCCACCATGGACCATTTGCCGATAACCTCGATGATGCGGTAAAGACGGGTGCTATCAAGGGGGCGCCAGGTTGATTTCCGCTGCACGGATATCAATAAATATATTAAAATCATTATCTTAAGTATCGGTACCAGGATGCTGGCCACAAAAATAACCAGGGCGATATGCCAGGCTCCCGAGTGCAAAAAATAGATCACCCCGCTCATGATGGTGTCGCCCTGGGCACCGGCAAAGGTTGTGGTAACCGAAATGGGCAGGACCATGGCCGGTATATAAAAAACAATCGCCGCGATAACCAGAGCCCACGTTCGGTTAAGACTGTCCGGTTTTCGCTGATGCAGGGCCGCACCGCATCGGGGACAGGCCATCCCGTAGTGATTGCCGCCCGGTGGTATTTGACTCAGCAGGTGACAGCGATGGCAGGGCACCATGGATGCATTCCGGGCCGTCAATGGTTGGGTCATCATCCCTCCCTCTCTTCCTTTTCCCAGACCAGGTGGGGGTCAAAGGATGCCGCAATGCCTGCTACAACAAAAATAAGCATCACAAATGCAAACAGGGAAATACCGGGAATCACTTTCATCATCTTGACCAGTTTCACCACCGAAACCAGAACACCCAGCATGAACACGTCCATCATCCCCCAGGGATTGATGGACTGCATGAGCGTCATGATGGATGACAGCTTCCAGGGCTTTTGGTTCATCTTCAGGGGAATCAGGATGGTCAGCATGGATACCAGAGTCAAAAACGGGAAAAAGAGCGCTGTGAGAAATACCAGCAAAGCGATCTGCCACATGCCTGCACTAAAGAGGATTTCCACACTTCCCATGATGGTGGTGGCCTGGTACAAGGAACCGCTTTTGATTTCAAGAATCGGGTAAGCATTGGCCATGGCAAACAAAACCAGACCGGTCAGGGTCAGGGCCAGGCTACGGTCGAGACTGTCGCGCTTATGGCTGACCAGAACAGCCCCACAACGGCTGCATAGGCTGGTTGCACCCTCGGGCAATCCATCGATGCGATGAAGAAGGTCACATTCGTGACATGCCATGAGATAATCGCTTTGCATGCTTACGTCTCTATAGGTTCCTTTTCAATTTCAAATTTTATTCGTTTATTTTACAAGGTGTTAACAAAACCTCTTTTATATATAAAATTTTCGTTACTATGTACATAAAAATATTTTAGACTCCTCGCAGCATTTTGGATTATCTCAATCCTTTGCCCAGTCGTTGGCAGGCCGCTGTGGCATCCTGGTGCTTTTACCTCCGAGTCTCAAAGAACTATCTGCCTTTCCATCCGCACTATCCGACTTGTTCCCCTTGCTCCGGCAAGGAGCCTATCCCAGAATTTACGATCGCGGAATCCCTGCCCATCAATGGTTGGCGGATTACACCACGACCTACATACAACGAGATGTGCGCCAGGTCATTAATGTCGGTAACCTTCAGGCATTTTCCGGTTTTCTGAGACTCTGTGCCGGGCGCACGGCGCAGGAAATCAATCTTTCGAAACTTGGCAACGATGCCGGTGTTTCGCACAATACCGCACGTTCCTGGCTTTCCGTTATGGAAACTAGCTACATCGTCCATCGCCTTCCGGCCTGGCATACCAATATCCGCAAGCAGCTCGTCAAAGCACCCAAACTGCACTTTTTCGACAGCGGTCTGGTGTGTTACTTATTGGGCATCCGAGAGCCGGAGCAATTACGCCTTCATCCGCTACGTGGCGCAATTTTCGAAACCTGGGTTATCTCCGAAATTTACAAATCCTGCGTGCACAGTGGATTCCAGCCCAACATGTTTCACTATCGGGAAGCCCGTGGACCGGAAATTGACCTGATTATCGCATACGGCGAAGAGCTTGAATTGGTCGAGATAAAATCAGGGGCCACCATAACCAAAGACTTTTTCAAGAATCTCAGTAGGTTCTCTAATCGTATGAAAGATGCCGGCAAGAAACACCCTCGTCGAAGTCATGTCGTTTACGGCGGTGATGATTCTCAGCAACGCTCTGATGCAGAGGTGCTCTCCTGGCGCCATATTCAAAGGCTGATAGCAGAATAGCCAGTCAAATAAAATAATAGGCACGGTTTTTTTAGAACGCGAAAGTGTAGCTAGCTCGCGAAAGGCTAAAATATCCTAAACATCAATCCGGCATTGCAATATTGCAAGGTGTCTTTGCAGCCGTTTCTATCTTCCCTGGCTCAACTTCGGTGTCTTTTTCAACATGGTCGACCCAATCCATGAAAACCTGGTAGCCCACGGCCAGCATTGCGGCGCCCACAAACATACCGATGATGCCGCCGGACACCATGCCGCCCAGGGCACCCAACAGGATGACCGGCATGGGCACCGCCACACCGCGACCGAGCAGGAGCGGCTTGAGCACATTGTCGGCAAGACCGGCCACAAACAGGTAAATGGTGAAGACGATATTGCTCGTGGTGGAGGCGTCACCAGCCCACCACAGATAGGCAATGACGGGAAATGTAATGATGGCGGCAGGCAGCTGCAAAATACCGAGAAACATGACAACAAGCGCCAATACACCGGACATGGGTATGTCGGCCATGACAAAACCGACACCCAGCAATAAAGCCTGGATGAAAGCCACACCGATAACACCCGTGGCTACCGAGCGGATGGTTGCGGTGGACAGGGTCTGCAGTCGCGGACCTGTCACCGGGTCTGTCATGCGGGAGAAAATGCGCTGTATGGCCTGGCTGCCGGACTCCCCGTAGGCCATCATGATCCCGGCAACAATCAGCGCAGCCAGGAAAAGCAAAACCGAGCCTGCCGTATTCGCTGCGGCTGCAAAAACACGTTTGGCTATATTCTGGAGCTGTGCCCGGTTTTCTTTCAGAAAGACAGGCAGGTTATCGGCTGCCGAACTCCAGGTGCCATAGACACGCTTGCCCACAAGAGGCCAGTCCGCCACGGCCGGTTTGGGTTGCTTTATGGTAAGGGTGTTGTTTTCGAAAGCGGTATATACATTATGTGCTTGTCTGGCAAAGTATCCGCCGAGCATCACCGTTGGCCCCCCGATGAGCAGCAGGAATGCAAGCACCAGAAATGTTGCGGCAATACCCTGCCGTCCCCCTATCTTTCTAGCCAGAAACTGGTGCAAGGGATAAAGAGCGATGGCCAGAATCAAGGCCCACAGCACCAGATTTAGAAAGGGGGCGAAGACACGCACGCACATGAGCACCAGAAAAGCGATCAGGCCGATGCGGATCACAGTGTTAGTAAAATCGCGAGTCAACAGCTTACGAATCGTCGAATCATCTATCTGCATTGGGTAATACCTCCTTTATTTACCTTAGGCCATTCCCCAACTCTCAGGCCCTTCCTCATTCTCATGACTCATCTTCTTCTCCATTACCGGGTCTGGGTGTTGTGGTTAATCCGGCACCACCATCGTTACCATGAAGATGTACATCCCGTTGTGGAAAAGGAATCACGATATTCAGTTCCCTGAATTTCCGTTCAATCTCATGATACAGCGCACTGTTTACAATCATCCTTTTGTCAATATCCTGTATCCAGACACGTAGCTCAAAATTGAGGGAACTGTCCCCAAAATTCATAAACAGCACCTCGGGTGCAGGAGATTTTACCACGTCTTTTTGTTCTCCTGCGCATGCCAGGATGGTCTCCACCACCAGGGAAACATCAGAACCGTAGGCCACACCGACAGGAACCCGCAAGCGTACTTTACGATCTGTCAGGGTCCAGTTGGTGACCTGGTTGTTGATAAGATCCGCATTGGGAATGATCAGATCCGCCTCGTCAAATGTCCGGACGATGGTGGCCCTCAGACCGATTTTTCTGATACACGCCCAGGTATCACCGATCTCGATGGTGTCGCCTTCGGTCAGGGGGCGTTCAAACAGCAGAACAAGACCGCTGATAAAATTATTGACAATACCTTGCAGGCCAAAACCGATACCAACGCCGAGGGCACTCAGAATGATGGTGGCTTTTGTAAAATCAAAACCAAGGACCATAAATGTCAATAAAAACCCGAAAAATACGATGAAATAGCGGATCAACTGACCGATTGAACGCTGAACCCCCCTTGACAGCTTGCGTCCACTGACCGTTTCATCCAAAAGCACTCTCGGAAGAATCCGGGAAGTGAGAAATACGCCGTAGAGAGTGCCTGCCAAGGTCACGATCATACTCGCACTGATCCGCAGGGTTCCGATGGAAAACCCCAGAGAATAAATTCCCGCAGTGGCCTCCGGCAGATTATCGTACAGACCCCACGCCACGAGAATGGCAGGCAGCAAGCCAAACCCGATGATGGCCGCTGCAAAAAGAAATCCTATTTTCTGCACATTGGACTCCGCATCGCTGCGCAACAGTTTCACCTGCCAGACTGGGGACAAGTGGAACATCCAGTGTAGACTTCCGTGAATTATGTAAATGAAAAAGATGTAAGGAAGTGTGATGGCCATGGATTTAAGCATCGACCGGAAGAG
Source organism: uncultured delta proteobacterium (assembly GCA_963842925.1). Lineage (GTDB taxonomy): Bacteria > Desulfobacterota > Desulfobacteria > Desulfobacterales > B30-G6 > B30-G6. Next base: position 68,065 of record CAWJIL010000006.1, on the reverse strand, counting down.
ATAGAAGGCGATTCCGGCATTCCCCCATAGCTCCAAAATGATAATGACAACAAAAAATGCCCCGCTCACCCGAAGCAACCAGGTATAAAAACCGGTCTCGTTCAGAACGGAACATTTTCTGGCCCAGCGCACGATGAAGGTAATTGCCATGAGTGACACCAGAAATATATAGATCCTGGAAAGCGGAACCGGCAGGTCGATAGAAACCAGTATATGCGTGACGATATAAACGATCATCACACCATAGGCGGCCTGTTTTTTCCATGACCGGTCAAGCCATAGTCCCAAAAGTCTGACACAGGCGATACCCCCGACGACGGTATAGGCCAACTTCAAAGCGTTCACATATGGCGAATAGGATAAAGGCAGCATCAGTATCGCCATGGCTATGAAAAATGCACTTGCAACAGGTCTGTCGGCGATAAATTCCCAGTGTTCCGACGCCTTCAATGCGACCCTGTTTCTGTGGATGACGCCAAATACCGCCAGAGCAAAGCACAATTGAAAAAGAAAAAACCATCCATGCTGGGAAAAAAAGCGAATGCCCGGGAATGAAATAAGTCGCAGGTCATTCCACGATACGGACCATCTTTTACTTCTGAACTGGGAAAGAAATTCAAAGGACAATAAAGGCGGCGCTTTGCTGAACATGTATTCCTGGCGGGCACCCGAGAAAACAACACGCAGGTCGGCTTCAAACACGTCAATCCTGCTCGCAACATCGCCGCCTTTGGCTTGCAGCGCCAGCAAATTCTCGAGACGCTGCATCACAAGTCCAAGACTTGTATCAATAGTCTTAAGCGCCTTGCTAAAGACCCGTTTAAGTTGTTCGGGCGGCTGATTCCTGAGTAGAGACGATTGCCAGACCTCCCAACGTTCCTTTTCCGACAGCCATTTTATTTTCCATTTGTCAATCCGCCTGATTTCATTTTTCAAAGGTTTGCCGATGTCCTCAAGCCGGCTTTTCTTTGGCTCAATCGCTTGCCAGAGTGCGTAGATTTTTGTAAAATTGTTACCGCCTGTTTCCTTCAGTTGCTCGAGATTCCCTGTAAATGTCTCCAGGTCAGCCTCAATGGCCGCATACTCCTTTTCAACAGCAGAAAAGTCATTACTCAGCTCGAGGTTGTTTTTAAGGCGTGTAAAAAGGCCGGACAAGTTTGCCGACAAAGGGATAATCTCCGTCAGATCAGGGACTGCAATACCCGGTTTTTGATTCGCATCTGCGGTTTGAGTCCCTTTTTGCTGCTGGATCGCCGAAGCATAGTCCGGCACAAGAAAAACTGCCCATAGCAGCACAATCCCCAAAATTAAATTTGTCGTTTTTCTCATGATATCCAACCTTCACCTTGACAAAGATGAAAACGCTTCCACGTCTTCAATGCTTTTGGGGATCGGTTTGCCCAGTATGCGGCAACCAGACTCGGTGACAAGGACGTCGTCTTCGATACAAACACCGCCGAACCCCATGTATGTTTAGGCCTTTTTAAAAATCGTCGTGAACATCCAAGCCCATCATATGCCCCATGACGGCAGGCATAAAAAGAGCGTGTGCCCTTGCGGCCAGCGACTCCTCTTAAATATAGAGTAGAAACAAGAAGGGGTCAATAAAGAAGGTTGGGGTTAGAATCGATAGGTCAGAACGCTGGAGAAAACGCCACCACTGGGTGTCGGGATATAAAGCACTTCTATGGAGGTGTTTTTATACCCGAATTCCAACGTAGGCGCCACTGCCGCGGTGATTCCGGCAAGGTTGGGAAAACGATCGCCGTAACCGTGCAAAAGACCGACATACAGATTACCCCGAACAAAAAAATTGCTGCTCCCGGAATCGTGTATTTTTTTTGTCTGAAACCGTCTACCGCCGAAAAAAGATTGATCGTGATAGCTGTTGCTGAAGCCCAGTATAGCCCAGTTGGAATAGGATAAACCCAGCATTCCCGAATGTTCATTGGTACCGCTGGACGGGTTAACGTGACGGGTGAACAGTCCCACGGTTATGGCCCATTGTTGCACCTGGTTTTCCTGGCCATCTGTTTCTTCCGCCATCCCTGTCAATGGCATCAGAAAGACAAGAATAGACAGTACCAACCTACAAAATATATTCACAAACATCTAGATTCCCACAGAATTGTGCTAAAGGATAATGGTATTTCGCACCATTAACGTGCAAACCGAAAGTTGATGATTTAATCCATGGTTCCGTTTTAATCAAGATAAATTATGATCCGAAAACTATCGTCTTTTCTGACTACATATATAGGTAAAACGATTGTCTGAACTGAGCGATTTTTATCTCGATGGGGAAAAATCACTCATTTCAGTGTTTTAGATTGACAAACAGTTGTCATATCCCTATGAATCCTGCGGCTAAATTTATCAGTAGATAGACAGAAGTTCTTTGGGAGAAAAATATCATGCGTCAAAGAATTAAAAAACTGAAAACAAAAATAAATCTTCGTAAAGCTGTGCCCGACTATTTATTGTTGACGATTGGTGCTATTATCCTGGCAATTGATTTTGATGTTTTTCTGGCACCTTTTAATATCGCACCGGGTGGCACCTCCGGAGCGGCTATTATTATCAACAAGTTCACCGGCTGGCTACCAGGATTAACAATGCTGGTCTTAACTGTACCGATGTTGATTCTTGGGTTTTACTATCTGGGACGTTTCCGTTTTTTGATACGCTCTTCCTATGTGACGCTTCTCTATAGTCTGGGCATCGATTTGATGGCAAAGTATCTTCCTCCTGGAATTACAGATGATCTTCTATTAAACGCCTTGTATGGTGGTGTTTTGGGTGGGATCGGCATCGGATTTATTTACAGGGGCGGCACCTCACCTGCCGGGTCTTCAGTCATAAGTCGCGTGATAAATCTGAAAACGGGTATCCCAAACAGCCAGGTCTACATGTTGATTGATGGTAGCGTCATTCTGATTGCCGGATTGGTTTTTGGATGGGAAATGGCACTTTATGCTTTTGTAACCCTTTTTATTTGGGGTCTGGTTGCTGATTATGTACTGGAAGGTCCCAGCGTTGTGCGAACGGCCTTTATTGTAACCGACGAACCTGAAAACGTTTCCAAGGCCTTGTTAAATCGTATGGGGATTGGCGTGACTGCATGGGCTGGAAAGGGAATGTATACACATACGGAACATACAACGCTATTTTGTGCTCTAAAACGACCGGATGTAAAGATATTAACTTCAATTGTGAGGGAAGTCGATTCCAGATCCTTTGTCGTTATTGCCCAAGGCCATCAAGCAATGGGAGGCAGATTGCGATAAGCGTCCCTGGCAAGGACAAAAGGCTTGATCGATTCCAACGAACCACCCAAACAAAGCGTATACACTTTTTCCCAGACTTTTAACTCTTTATAATTTTTAAGCATTTAGCTGGTGATCCACGCTATCTCACTCGAATCCTGGCCCCTGGAATCCTTGAATCCTTAATATGGATCCGCTTTTTTGAGATGATCCATATTATGTAACAAATCCTTTGACTGTTAATCTAAAATTCCCTATGGAAGTTATGTAATCTTTTCTCATATGATAATGGATGATATTTCGTGCCTCATAATGAAACCTAATTTGAAAGTTGCACGACAGCATGGATTCTAACTGGCAGGACAAACTGGTATCACCGGAAGAGGTGCTGGCGCATATCAAGCCTGGTATGACCATTTTTCTCGGAAGTGGTTTTGCTGAGCCTCGAACCCTCATGAAGAGTCTTATCGCGTCCGGACTCCCTGATACGAATGACCTGGAATTTATCCAACTGACAAGTTACAGCGACTTTTTATCACTCAGCGATATGGGCTATGGGAAGTACCGCTTGAAAACCTTTTTCTCCAGCTGGGTATCCAGCGAGGCTGTTGTCAGCAACAGTGTCGATCTCATACCTGCCAGAATTTCACAACTCCCAAAGATCATCAAATCCAACCGGATTGCAATCGATGTCGCTTTTATTCAGATTACACCGCCCAATGAAGCCGGCTATTGCAGCTTAGGGGTAGCCGTGGATATCGCCAGAGAAGCCATGGAAAGAGCCAAACTTGTCGTGGCGGAGATCAATACCAAAATCCCTTTTACCTTCGGTGATACCATTGTATCCATCTCTGACTTTGACCTTGTAGTAGAATCAACCGAACCACCAACCTATTACAAACCCAAACCCGTAAGACCTGTGATCAACCACGTGGCAGCCAATATTGCGCAGCTGATAAAAGATGGTGACTGTATCAGTTTCCTGGTGGGGCCGCTCTTTGACGCCCTTGGTCAACAACTGGTTCAGAAACGACATTTGGGGATACACACCCCTTATTTTTCTGACGCCATGATGACCCTGGTGAAAAACGGCACTGCAACCAACTACCGCAAGCCCCAGTACCGGGGAAAATCCATTGCCTCCTATGCACTGGGGACACCGGCTCTGATGCAGTGGCTGGACCACAATCCGCTTGTGGAGTTCCAGAGCGTCGAACAGGTGTTCGATCCCGTCCAGATCGGACGCATCCCCAATTTTGTGGTGGTCAACGAAGCGAATAAAGTAGACCTGCTTGGTCGAATCGCCTTTACCGCAGGAAAAAACAGCATCACTTCGGGGCCCGGAAAGAGTGCGGACCTTTTTGCCGGAACAGATATGTCGCCTGGCGGACGAAACATTATCGGTCTGCCCAGCAGGAATGCCAAGGGTAAGCCCAATATCGTGGTCATGCTCAAAAGTCTTCGCAATCAGTTTCACATGCGTGAATCCATTGACGCCGTTGTAAGCGAATACGGCATTGCCAACCTGAAATGGCGGACCATCAGAGAAAGAGCCCAGGCTTTGATCGACATCGCCCATCCCGATGACAGAAAGAAACTGGTGGAAGATGCCAAAGCAAAAAAGATTATTTTCCAGGATCAGATTTTTCTCTCGGACAGCGCCCGGCTTTACCCCAGTGAGATTGGTGGCGAACACGTGATGAAAAGCGGCCTGCCGGTTCGTTACAGACCCATCAAACCATCTGATGAAGAGGCCATGCGACGCTTCTTCTACCGATTTTCCAAGCGATCCATATACCACCGTTTCTTTTTTCCCGTCTCGACCATGCCCCACACCAAAATGCAGGCCTACGTCAATATCGACTACCACAATGAAATGTCGGTGGTGGCCCTGATTCATGAACCCGGTCAGGAAATCATCATTGCTGAAGCAAGATATGCGAAAAATGAAGAGGATGGCTTCGGGGATCTGGCTTTCTTTGTGGATGAAAAATACCAGGGACTGGGTATCGCACCGTATCTTTACAACTTACTGACCCGTCTGGCCATGGAGCGCGGGTTGACAGGTTTTACAGCAGAAGTGCTGCAGGAGAACAGAGACATGCTAAAGGTCTTTGAAAAAGGCGGACTGCCCATGGAAGCCTTGTTAAAAGACGGTATTTACAAACTCAAAATGCCCTTCAATGAGTAGGTACAAGGGTCCAAAGAACCCGGTTTTAAATGACTGAATAAGCACCATATTTGCGAACAGCCTCAACAGCCGCTCTGACATTCTCCATAGGAGTGGTCACACCAATATTACATAAATACAAGCAAAAGCGTCCATTTTTTCCACCAATCTCGACATACTGTTTCACCCGTTCGGCCACTTCCACAGGATTGCTTAAAGCCAAAAAGCCGGCACCAATACCAAATACCAGCGCAACCTGGTTCTTCTCAGCATAGGCCTTGTAAACTGCAGGGCCTATCTTGGCCACATCAGGATCCTGGCCTTCCAGAAAATCCGGACAAACCCGAAGCTTTAGTTCCAGTAGTTCTTCAGGTCTTTGCAGATAGCTTTCACCGACCCAGTTGGGGACGTAAACCCCGGAGCCACAGATCTCCCGCAAACGGAGAATATAAGGGATGATCCACTCCTGCAAAATAGGTATATTGACAATGGGCAGCGACGCCATGGCATCATTGCCGCATATACGCCGGGATTTGGGAAATGTCTCTTTGAGATACAGGATCCAGGGGATAATCACTTCATCGGTCAAACGATTGAAGAGTTCTTTAGCAAAGGCTGGCCTGGTCATGATGTCCATGATCAGGTTTTCAATTCCTCTGATATTGGCTGCCATGCTAAACGGGGCACAAAAGTTCAAAATCGGGTCTTGATCGATTGACTCCTGGTACAGGGCGTTCATTTCAACGACCATGGGAAAGCGCCCGTGGGACGTAAAATCAGGCTTTTGGATCTTTTTCAGGTCATTCCAGCTCTTGATTATCGGATCCGTGCGATCGACATCAGGCGGATGACGCCGGCTGTAGATAATTTTTTGTCCAATGGCCTCAACTTCAATATTGTAGACGTCGTAATCCAAAAAAGGAACATCCAGACCATATTTATGGACCGTTGACAAAATTGATCTAACAAGCGCCTGTGGATTTGAAAAGAAATCTACGGCATCCAGACCGGATTCTTTCATGGCCAGTTCATGGATCTGAGCAAAGACAGGCACCCGGTCGGGTATGCCTGTCAAGGCCATCTCCAGACGCTTAAAACCCTCTTTAAAAAAGGTAAGATGGGCTGATTCGGCACTGTCCAAAGAAAGTTTCAATTACATCTGAACCCTATTGCAATCAAAGCTGCTAAATTGAAACGAATCTGTATAAAGTTATTTTACCCCTTGCTCTTTTTCAGCTTCGTCAACAATTTCCCGAATGTCCTGGAGCACACCGCTTGTAAGCTGCGGTGGTTCATAGGTTTCAAGGATGTTTCTCATTTTTTCATGTGCCCGTTGGTAGATGTCCTTGCTCCCGTCCGCTTCCCAGTCTTCGCGCATGCGCCGGTCCATCAACTGGGCCCGGGACTGGGACGCCATATGCTGATACGTGGATTCGTGAGACAGATAATCCTTGCCGATACCCATCTCTCTGATGACGTTCACCGCCAGAGTCTCGTCGTTGACGGGTATTCCATTCAGCGTGAATTTAATCATTTCCGCTATTTCATTATCAATGACCAGTTGTGTCAAATCAAAGGTGATTCCCATTTCGAGCATCCCCAGGCCGTATATGACGTTGGCTCCTGCCAGCGCCGGTAACATGCCTGTAATGGTCTTTTCGTGACCCGACTGGGCATCCACCACCTTGCTGTCGCCCTAACCACCGGCGACAAAACACGGCAAACTGTAATAGCGCGCCAGTCTGGCCACCGCGGCGCTGATCATGCCGGTTTCCGGCGACCCCACCGTTGCGGTTGCCCGGCGCAGATCCAGTGGGCAGGTGGAGCTGCCGTACATAAAGGGCGTTCCCTTACTGCACAGCTGGGTGAGCACCAGGCTGGAAAGCACTTCACAGTTCTGCACTACCAGGGTTCCCGCAAGATGAACCGGACCGGAACCCCCGGACATGGCCATGCCGATCACGTTTGCTCCCAGACCGTGCCTGGCTGCGCCCATGAGGATTTCGCAGTGGTGATCCGTCAGCTTCAAAGGGCTTATGGGACAGGTGGTAAAAGAAAGCAGCGGCCGTTTTCTCAGATTCTCCTTGCTGCCTGAAATGGCCACACATATGTCAACTATTTTCTCCAGTTGATATTTATTGACCGGGCCCAGCCAGTGATGCTTGGTGGTATTGGTCAGTGAGGCCTCTGCATTGTGGATGGCCTGAACTTCCGGCGCTTTGTCATGAGAGCACATGGCGCGTTCATAGGTCTCCACGTTCTCCAGATAATCGATGAGACGCGACGCTTTTTCGATGTCCGCCTTGGTGGTGTCCCGGTGTTCACCGGTATCGGGATCGACAAAGACGATCCCTTCACCGAAATTGGTGAAAGTCACCCGGTTATCCTCCAGCACCACATCACTCTCGGGATTTCTTCCATACGCAATAAAGGTGCTTGGTGCTGTATGAATGGCATCCTCCACGATATAATGCGGAATTTTAACGGTCTTGCTGTCAGCGTCAACCGTACAGCCCGCCCCGTGGAATATTTCAAGGGCTTCTTTATTCTCCACGAACACACCGACATTTTTTAAAACCTCCAGTGTTGCCAGATGAATCTCATGCAGTTCGTCATCGGTCATGAGATTGAGACTGAATCCGCTGTTGCGTTTGATACCGGCTTTGGGTCTGCGTTTCATAGTTTCCCCCTTGATTGCATCCATGAGCTTTTATTCCGTCATTTAAAACCTGGTCTTTTGGGCCAGGTCAGAGATCTTTGGCTATGCCGATGGTGGTAGTTACTTAAATCCGAAGCACGAAATTCGAAATTCTAAACAATACCGAATGATCAAAACAAGACCTTGGACATACCCGTTCAAGCAATAAGTTTGAACCGAAACAGCGAGCGTTTAACCATTATCAAATGAATCGAGATGCCCCCGAAGAACCGCACTATTTTTTCTTGTCCTTGTTCAACTCCTTCTCATACGCGTCGACAATCTCTTTCATGGTCTCGGCCGCATTGCCCGGCAGAGGATACGGTTCATGATTTTCAAGGATCTCGATGGCATTTGCATAGGCGCGATCCCTGATACCTTTTCCTTGCGTCACATCCATCCAGTCATCCCGCGAACGCCGGTCGAACAGGTTGACCCGGGATTGACTTCTCATGTTGCGAAAACTGTGTTCGTGGGCGATATAGGCGCCGCCGGGGCCGACCTCGTGTATGACATCCATGGCCAGGGTCTCGTCATTGACCACAACACCCCCTATCGCGATTTGAATCATACGAATCATCTCCGCATCCATGATCAGCTTGGCATAGTCCATGGTAAGCCCCTGCTCCAGGACCCCGGAGCCGAAGATGATGTTCCCGCCTGAAAGGGCACTCAGGGTAGCGCTCAGGGTGAATTCGTAACCGGACTGGATATCCGGCTCCTTGCTGTCCGTTGTGCCGCCGCCCACCCAGCCGGGTAGTCGGTAGTACTGGGCCATTTTAGAAAGCGATGCGTTGATCATACCGTACTCCGGAGATCCTATGGCAGAGGTGCCGAATCTCAAATCCAATATGGTGCTGGTACTGCCATAGGTGCAGGGCATACCTTTTTTTATCAACTGGGCCAGAACAATGGTGCTCAAAACCTCTGCGTTGTGCGTCACCAAGGTACCGGCCAGCGATGCAGAGGATGTACCACCGGCCAGTGCCATGGGGAGGATCAAAATCCCCAGACCGAGTGCAGCGCACTCCATAATAACATCACAAGCGTTCTCCCCCAGGGTGAGCGGGCTGATGGGGCAGACACTCACTGTAAATATGGGCCGTTTTTCAAATATCTCCCGGCCTCCCACACTTGCCGAGGCAAGGTCGACCATTACCTGCAGGTTTCTCACCGAATCCGCACCCAAAAAGATATGCTTTCCCGTATTGTTGAGTATCGCATCCAGATTGTGAACCGACTGTGCCTGCCCCATGACATCTGTCGAGTTCACCGCACGCGCAGCCACACTGATCTCGTCCAGGGCATCGCACACCCTGAGCAGGTTGCCGCAATCCATTTTTGTTGCCCGCCGGAGTTCCCGGGTATAGGGATCGATGACGTTGATGCATCCGCTGAATGTCGTAAATCCCACCCGGTTGGGTTCCATGATAAAGTCATCCGCTGGGTTTCTGGCATCGTACACAAATGTGTGCGGAGATCTGAAGGCGGACTCTTCCACCAGATACGGGGGTATGCTCACGATTCCGAAACCCTCATGTCTTTCTATGGTGGCACCGCCCCCATGAAAGACCTCGAGTGCTTTTTCGTTCATGACCTTTATACCGGTATCCTGGAGGATTTGGAGGGTTGCGTAATGGATTGAGTCGAGCTCATCCCGCGATAATGCGTTGAGTCCCAGACCTGAAGATGCACTGATTCCACTTCTAAAACGTCTTTGCATGATACCTCCTGCCACGATAGTTTGAACTTTGTATACTATTGATTGCCAACAAAAGGTTTTGGAAGAATCATATTAAATATAAGAGCGGTTTTCAGGACCCATTACCTCTTTCCAATGGTTTTAGCAACTATTTATGATCAATAAAATTTTTTATTGGAATTGGCGTTTGCTCTAAGATTTCTAACAGCTCTGATGATTCTGGATTTCACCTTTGTTCCAACAAGCACGGGGAAGGGGTCGTTGTTGCGGTTCAAAAAAAATACGGAAAAAATTTCCAGGTCACTTGACTTTGATTACGATGCAAATTAGAGTCATATTCAGATATTAAATAACAGTATAATATTGATCCAGATTACTTTTTCAACATAAAAAGTGGTAGAAAAATGAATACAATTCTCAGTTTGGTACTCAAGCGTCTGGCATTTGGTCTGGTGACCATTATCGTTATCTCAGTTTTAATTTTTATCGGGGTGGAGGCGCTGCCCGGAGATCTGACCGAGGCGATTTTGGGGCAAAGCGCTTTGCCGGAGACAATCGCGGCCTTTCGCAAGGAACTGAAACTGGACCTTCCCCCGCATATCCGCTATTTCGCCTGGCTGGGTGATATCATGCGCGGAAACCTCGGCAATTCCCTGGCAAACGGAAGGCCCATTGCTGATTTGGTTGGCTGGCGATTTGCCAATACGCTCTTTCTGGCCAGCTCAGCAGCCGTGATTGCCGTGCCCTTCGCTATTATGCTGGGCATCCTCGCCGCGCTATATCGCAACAGCTTGTTTGACCGGGCCATTTCCATCGCTACACTCAGTACCATTTCCTTTCCCGAGTTCTTTGTGGCCTATATTCTGGTGGCCTTGCTCTCGGTCAAGTTGGTTGTGTTTCCAAGTATTTCAAATATCAACGACGGTATGGCATTTTGGGAAAAAATTCGAGCAATTGTCCTTCCCTGTTTGACCCTGACACTGGTGGTTGTGGCTCATATGATGCGACAGACACGTGCGGCCATCATCAACATCCTGGCCAGTCCTTTCATTGAAATGGCTCATTTAAAAGGTATCAAACGGCTACGGGTTATCGTGGTGCACGCTTTTCCAAACGCCCTCTCACCCGTGATCAATGTGGTTGCCTTGAATCTGGCCTATCTGGTTGTGGGTGTGGTAATTGTGGAGGTCGTTTTTGTCTATCCAGGCCTGGGACAGTTGCTGGTGGATTCAGTCTCCAAACGAGATCTTCCGGTGGTACAGGCGAGTTGTCTTATCTTTGCCGTGATCTACATCGGTCTGAACTTGCTCGCTGACGTACTGTCTATTATCAGTAATCCTCGCATGCGAAATCCCCGATAAGGAGAGCATTCAATGGCGGTTTTCAAATTATTGAGACAATCACCCTGGAGCGCACGATGCGGTATAGCAATCGTCCTGCTCAATATTGGCGCCGCAATACTCGCACCGGTGGTGGCACCTTATGGTGAGACGGAAATAGTAGGCGATGTCTGGATGTCCATGAGCGGTGACCACCTGTTGGGTACCGATCACTTGGGGAGAGACCTGTTCACACGCCTGCTTTATGGCGCCCGCAACACCATTGCAATCGCTTTCATTACCACCATGCTTTCGTTTGTGGTTGGAACTGTGTGCGGTTTTTTTGCAGCAACGCTGAAAGGATGGGTCGATCAACTTCTCAGCCGGATGGTTGACATTCTCATGGCCTTTCCGACCCTCATTTTTGCTTTAATGGCCTTGTCTGTGGTTGGGACATCCATTGGTGCCTTGATCCTGGTGATCGCACTGTTGGATTCGACCCGGGTTTACCGCTTGTCACGCGCTGTGGCAATGGACATCTCCGTCATGGAGTATGTCGAAGCAGCACGGCTGCGGGGTGAAAAAACCTGGTGGCTCATGCGTCAGGAAATCCTGCCCAACGCCATGCCGCCACTCGTGGCCGAATTTGGTCTGCGGTTCTGTTTCGTGTTTTTGTTTATCGCCGCATTGTCCTTTTTGGGTCTTGGCATTCAACCGCCTATGGCAGACTGGGGTGGCATGGTGCGGGAAAATTCCGGCGCGATCACGTTTGGCATTTTCATTCCCTTGTGGCCTGCCGGGGCCATCGCTTTTCTGACAGTGGGTGTCAATTTAATCGTCGACTGGTTTCTGCATGTGGCCAGCGGCTTGAAAGACTAAAAACTATCTCAAAAGAGTTGTTTGGTCCAATTTCCGTATTGGTCCCTTGTTTCAACTCCTCGAAATACTTCAGTATGTCTGCGGGTTGAAATTCGGGCCCGCCTTGAACTTGAACCAAAATCCTTATTTTGAGATGGCTTCTAAACATGGTGGAATAGATGACGCATTTATTAGAGATGAAGGATATCTGGATTGAAGGATTCAGTGACGAAAAATGGCGACCCATCATCAATGGCCTGAACCTTACTCTGGACAAAGGCGAGGTGCTGGGTTTAATCGGGGAATCCGGGGCTGGAAAATCAACCTTCGGGCTGGCTTCCATGGCCTATACCCGTCAGGGTTGCCGTATATCTTCCGGGTCCATCCTGTTCGATGACATCCAACTGTTTGGAGCGTCGGAGAAGACCTTGAGGAAAATCAAGGGTGTCCGGATTGCCTATGTAGCCCAAAGTGCCGCGGCCTCTTTTAACCCGGCGCACCGGCTTGTCAAGCAGTATGCCGAGGCGCCCGTTCAGCACCATATCATGTCCTTTGCAGAGGCTGAAAAGGAGGCCTTCGATATTTATAAACGTCTGCTGCTGCCGGATCCGGAACGCATTGGATACCGCTATCCGCACCAGGTATCCGGTGGACAATTGCAACGCGCCATGGTTGCCATGGCAATGGCATGCAAGCCGGACCTTATCGTTTTCGATGAACCCACCACCGCACTGGATGTGACAACCCAGATCGAAGTTCTGGCTGCCATAAAGCGCATCACCCGGCAATTCAATACAGCAGCCATTTACATCACCCATGACCTGGCTGTGGTGGCCCAGTTGGCGGACCGGATCATGGTGTTGCGCTATGGCAATCTGGTGGAAGAAAACAATGCCCGCCAATTGATTGCCCATCCGAAAGAGGAATACACCCGCGCCCTTCTTTCCGTTCGAACACTTCGAGAAGACAAGGACCTTTCAAAGACAGAGCATGATGTCATTCTGGAGGTGGAAAACGTCTCGGCAAGTTACACGGGAAAAGCGTTGGTTCTGGAGGACATTGATCTGAAAATCAGGCGTGGTCGAACCGTGGCGCTGGTAGGAGAATCAGGCAGCGGGAAAAGTACACTGGCTCGTGTAATAACCGGGTTGCTCCCCCCCATCACAGGTCGTGTCATTTATGACGGCCAGGATCTGCCACCGGCCTTAGTGAAGCGCAAAAAGGATAGTCTCAGGGTGATGCAGATGATTTACCAGATGCCGGATACGGCCCTGAACCCCAGGCAACGGGTCAACAAAATCATTGGGCGCCCCCTTCAGTTTTACTATGGCATTCATGGCAAGGAGGGCGAGAAACGCGTTCTTGAGTTGCTGGATATGATCGAATTGACGCCAAAATACAAAGATCGGTTTCCAGGGGAGCTCTCTGGTGGAGAAAAGCAACGGGTTTGCATTGCGCGTGCTCTGGCAGCCAAACCCGATTTGATTATTTGTGATGAAGTCACCTCCGCTTTGGATCAGCTTGTGGCCGAAGATATTTTGAAGCTGCTGCGCAAGCTCCAAAATGACCTGCAGGTGTCATATCTTTTTATTACCCATGATCTGGCCACGGTTAAGGCCATAGCGGATGAAATCGTGGTCATGCTGCAGGGCAAGATCGTGGAACAGGGCCGTAAAACGGATATTCTGACACCACCCCACCATGAATATACAGACCTGTTGCTGGAATCGGTCCCGGAGATGGACCCGGATTGGCTTGACAACGTGCTGGCCGAAAGGGAACGCAAGGCCGCCATGGGCATTGAGGTGAAAACAACCTTTATTGATGAGTCGTAAAGACCGTTATACCCTAATGTTGCCATGTTGTTTATGCAACGATAGGGTATCGACATATTTGAAAGGAAAACCCCATGAAGTTTTTAGTCTGTTATGAAGAGACTGATCCATCGTCAGCGATTTTAAAAGAAGCCCAGGCACATGCCAAGGCCTGGAACGCCACCTTAGAGATTGTGAAAGCAGTTACACGTGAACTTCCCATCAAACATTCCAAGATTCTGGAAATGGAAGAAGAAATGGAAGCCAGCGTGAGTAAACAAATTGGAGACGACAATGTAAGCTATAACGTACAATTAATGGTAACTTCTCTTGAGCCGGGAGAAAAACTGGTTAAATTTGCCGAAGAAGAAGAGATTGGCCTTATTTTTATAGGTATTATAAAAAAATCTAAAGTCAGCAAATTGTTCTTTGGATCAACAGCCCAATATGTAATCTTACATGCGTCTTGTCCCGTGGTAACCATCAAAGTATAGGCCCTCGATCCCGCATCCCTGCAATGCCATGGAATAAAAATTCCAAGTTACATAGGAGATCAAAAATGAATGTTATCTGGATAACGTCAGACTCTTTCAGACGCGATCACATGGGGGCCTATGGCAACAAACAGATTCAAACCCCTTCCCTGGATATGCTGGCAGCCAAATCCATACGGTTTCAGCGGCACTATGCGGCAGGATTTCCCACCATGCCCACCCGTGCGGATCATTTTACAGGACGCTGGACCATGTCCTTTATGGGATGGTCTCCATTGCCATCAAACGTGACCACACTGGCTGAAATGCTGTCTGCAAAAGGACTGCATACGGCGGCGGTTGTCGATACCCCGTTCTACGTGCGGGACGGCATGAATTACGACCGCGGTTTCAGAAGCTTTTTCATGAATATCGGTCAGGAAGGTTCCGGAGCAAAAAAGCTGAAAGACGGGCGGCACGAGTCACAGGACAGGCGCGCGGCATGGCGCTTTGAGTCGGACAAGAATGCACCCCAGACTTTTATCAAGGCCATGCAATGGCTTGAACGGCACTACAAAGAAGACTTTTTTCTTTACATCGACACATGGGACCCCCATGAACCATGGGATGCTCCTCCCTACTATACCGAACACTACTGGCCGGGATATGACGGTGAGATCATTGAACCGATCTACGGATGTTGGAAAGATGTGCCCGGGTTCACCCACGAAAGACTTAAAAAAGCCCATGCCACCTACTGCGGGGAGATCAGCATGGTGGACACCTGGTTGGGATGTCTCTTGCGAAGAATTGAAAACATGGGCCTCATGGAGAATACGGCCATCATTTTTACCTCGGACCACGGATTCTACTTTGGAGAACACGGCGGGCTCTTCGGAAAAATGGTTTATGAAATGGGACAGGATGGGGAATATCCAAAGCTGGATGACTGGGATAAACAAGTCCAAGGCGGCATATGGGCCTATTCACCCCTCTACGAAGAAATTGTCAATATCCCCTTATTGATTTCTATTCCCGGTATCTCGGCGGGTGTCTACAGGCAGGTAACTTCGGCGGTGGATGTGATGCCAACGGTCCTGGATTTTTTGTCGTGTGACATACCTGAATACGTGGAGGGTCAATCTCTGCTGCCGAAATTAACCGATCAGGCTACCCGCGGCCGCGAGTTTACGGTCAGCAGTATCCCATTTGCCAACCCAGGTGATCCGGTAAGATCGGTGGACAATTTTCTTCGCATGCTGAAAGTCCCGACCGTAACGACCATTACCAGTGAGAAGTATGCCCTCCTTTACAGCCCGGAAGCCGAACAGTCAAAGCTCTATGATCTCAACCTGGATCCCGGTCAGCTAAAAAATATTATCTCGGAGCAAGCGAATGTCGGCAAGGAACTTCATCAATACCTGGTCAAATTTATGCGGGATACCCATCTTGCGGAGTATCTCTTACAGCCACGGCTTGAGCTAAAGATATGATGTCGTCACTTTAGATTTTTGCTATATATTAGATTTCCCACACAAAGGGGTCTATGATTCAGGAATCCATCGCATAACCTGCCATGAGCAGCACTAAAAGGAGAGCAGAAATGGGAAAAATAATGACCCGCATGGGGGATGGGGTACGTGTTGAAATGACCGCGGATGAAGTCCGGAATGACTTGGAAGCCGGTAGCCAGGATGCAGCCGGACGCGCAAACGTACCCACCTTGATTGATGATGAGATAAATTACCTGATGGATCTTTTTCAATCCAAAGATCGCGTGGTAGGGGTTGAAATGGGCAAGGAAGTCTGTCTGAGTTACGACAATATGACATCTAAGATCAAGCGGGCCCACATCCCTATCAGTAAGATACAACAATTGCTGCTGTTCGAGAGAGGGCTGGGTGCCGACACGCTGGAACTGACCCATATTGACTACAGTTTTAAGCAATGCAAACATGTGGTTCAGTATGAAAAACCAAACATGGAGCAGGCCGTGCTGCAGACCATTGCCCCCATTTTCTATGGCGCCATGCCAAATCTTGGTCTATATAGTGTACCCGACGGTCCGGTGGTTAATCCAGGCGACTTGTTACCCCAAGGTAAACTTTCCGAAGCCCAGCAGGCTTATGAAGAAATGGCGGAATATGCCATTAAAGACATGGTCTACGTCGGTAGTGAGCTTTACGAAAAGGCCGGCGCAGACGGAATCAATTTCGATACCACCGCCGCCTCAGGAGATGCCGAGTTTTATGCGGCTCTGAAGGCTGTTGAGATCCTTCATGAAAAATATCCGGACATGGGTATAGAAATGGGTATGTCCGGTGAGTTTATCTTGGGCATGCACGGAGATATCACGTATGACGGTGTGCGTCTGGCTGGGCTTTTCCCCCAGGATCAGGTTAAACTGGCACAAAAAGCCGGGGTGACGATCTTTGGCCCGGCCATCAACATTCTCACCAATGACTCACTTCCGTACAACCTGGCACGATCACTTGTTTTTACCAAAGCCTGCTCTGAAGCCTCGGACATTCCCATCCATGCCAACCTGGGTATGGGTGTCGGGGGCGTCCCTCTGACCCTTACCCCCCCGCTGGATGCCCTGTCCCGGGCATCAAAAGCGCATGTCGAAATTTGTCGTCTGGACGGGTTGTAGGTGGGCGTCGGCGATCCGCTGGGAATGCATGCTGCACATGCAATTGTCTCGGGAATGGGCGGATTACGAACTGCCGGAGATCTGGTAGCGCGTATGCAACTGAACCGGGGTATGCGAATCGATGCAGCCAAAACATATGTGGCGGAAAAACTGGGTGTCACGGTGGCCGATCTGGCGGACACGGTAGTCATGAGCGAAGTCCGGGAGGACCTGGACATCGGGCGTGTCAACGAAACGCCCGATGTTGCCAAAGGAATCGATGCCAAATTCCGAATAGCAGAACGGCTTGATCTTAAAATCAACTGCGTCAATATGTTTATGAACAGAGTGGGTATTGAATCTTACCACGCATTTACATAGAAGGTATCATTAATCAGGAGCGACCAATGAACAAGCACATTCCTACCCAAGCACAAATTGTCATCATTGGCGGTGGTATTGTGGGGTGCAGCACGGCCTATCACCTCACAAAACTCGGATATACCGATGTTGTCCTGCTGGAGCGCAAAGAGTTGGGTTCGGGCACCACCTGGGCCGCCGCAGGCCTCGTGGCCCAGCTGCGTCAGAATCGGGAGATGACCAACCTTGCCAAATACGCCACGGAACTCTACCCTGCCCTTAAGGCGGAGACCGGCGCAGCCACCGGTTATGTTAAAACAGGGGCACTGGGAGTCTGCCAGACCGACGATCGACGGCGGGAGTGGCTTCGAGGAGCGGCAATGGCCGGTGCTTTCGGGATTGAAATGCACGAAATCAGTTTAAAGGAGGCCGCAGATCTTGTCCCTGGTATGAGCACCAAGGATCTCGTCTCGGTATTTTATCTTCCCAACGATGGTCACACAAACCCACTCGACACCACACAAGCATTGATCAAGGGTGCTAAAATAAGGGGCGCCAAAGTGTTTGAGCACACAGGTGTCACCGGGGTAAATTTGAAAAACAGGACCGTTTGCGGCGTCAGCACTGAATCAGGCGACATCGCCTGTGAATATGTGATCAACTGCGCCGGGATGTGGGGCCGGGAGGTCGGCAAAATGGTCAATGTCAGTGTTCCCCTGTTTGCGGCCGAACACATGCACGCCATAACCAAACCCATAGACGGTATCGAGAAGATCTTTCCCACGGTGCGTGATTTTGATGGGCGGACCTATTTTAAATGTGAAAACGGCGGCATCCTTTTGGGCGGTTTCGAAGCTGTGTCCAAACCATGGGGGATGAATGGCATTCCTGATAAATATATGTACACGGAACTGCAAGAGGACTGGGATCAGTTTGAAGTGTTCATGGACTGCGGGCTGAAGCGCTTTCCAGACCTGGAAACCGCCCAGGTCCGCCACCTGTCGGTCGTACCTGAAAGCTTCACGCCGGACAACGCTTTCATGGTGGGAGAAGCTCCCGGCATCAAGAATTTCTTTGTGGGCTGCGGCATGAATTCGGTTGGCATCGCCAGTGCCGCCGGTGTGGGTCGTGCCCTGTCACAATGGATCGATCAAGGGTACCCGGAAGAGACTTTGTGGCCCGTGGATATCCGACGCTACTTCAGCTGGCAGCAGAATTCCAGCTATCTGCACGATCGGATTGTTGAATCCGTGGGAATTCTCTACGAACATCACTATCCCAACCGTCAGCGCACATCCGCACGCCCCGTCGTCTGTTCACCGGTGCATGACCGGCTCGCCGACCAAGGTGCCTGCTTCAGCATGCTTGCGGGCTGGGAGCGGCCAGACTGGTTTGCCCCCCAGGGTGTCGACCCCGTTCATGAATACAGCTGGGGCAAAGCCAACTGGTTTCAATATCAGGGCGAAGAACATATGGCCGTTCGGGATGGCGTGGGCATGTACGATTTAAGCTCCATGCACAAATATCTGGTTCAGGGACCGGATGCGGAACATGTTTTACAGCGACTATGTGCCAATGATGTGGCGCTACCCGTGGGCAGTGTTGTTTACACACCGCTTCTCAATGAACAGGGTGGTTTTGAGTCCGATCTTACCGTGACTCGGTTTGGTGCGGAATCCTTTTTTATCGTCACCGCCCTGGGTACGGGTGTACGTGATTATGACTACATCCGGCGACGTATCCCGGCCGAGGCTCGGGCCACCATTACCGATGTAACCCATGGTTATGCAATGCTGGCGGTAATGGGGCCACAATCCCGCAACCTGCTGTCAAAACTGACGGACGCCGACCTCTCCAACGAGGCCTTCCCCTTCCGGACTGCCAAAGAAATTGACCTGGCTTACGCCCGGCCATGGGCCGTGAGAATTTCCTACGTCGGTGAATTGGGTTGGGAGCTCTACATTCCCTCGGGATTTGCAAGCGCTGTATTTGATGCCCTCATGGCGGCCGGCAGTGAATTCGACCTTCGCCTGGTAGGGATGCAGGCCGTAAACTCCCTGCGCCTGGAAGCCGGGCTGCGGCACTGGGAATCCGACATCGGACCCGAGGACACCCCTTATGAAGCCGGGCTCGGTTTCGGCGTCAGGCTGGACAAAAAGGGTTTTATCGGACGGGAGGCGCTTGTTCAACAGAAAGAGAGCGGTTTGAGCCGCAAACTGGTCATGTTCACTCTGGATGACCCCGAGGCCCTCTTGTTTCAGAATGAACCGATATATCGTAACGGCGAACAAGTGTCCCAGGTCACTTCCGGGGCCTATGGTTTTAAGATCGGGAGTGCTGTCGGTTTCGGGTATCTAAGCAACAAAGACATTATTTCCGATAAGTGGGTTCTTGACGGGCACTATGAGATAATGGTTGAAGGCCGGAAGATTCCGGCCAAGGTGCACCTGCGATCGCCTTATGATTCGAACAATGAACGTCCGAAGATGTAATGAAATCACTCAGACCCAAAGAGATCGCCGGCAATTCTCGCCACGAGGTTTTTCAATACCTCTCCTAATGATTCTTTGCCAACGAGAGTTAATCCCTCTCATCCATTTCCCGGCAGCAATAGGCGTCTAAAAAAATCATGTAGAAATGATTTATTTCTTGGTTTTGGTACCGGTTTAATATACAGGGGCACAAAGACAAAGAGTATCCTGAAAGAAGTCATGTACGTGCTGCAACTGTCAATCTAATGCCTGATAACCTAAGGGATGGAAAATGCAGATGGAAAGAACCGGTGTCTCTGTCTTTAATGGCCTGGGATTGAATTTTCTGACCCACGACGATCTGGACACCATTCATCATGGCGCCTGTCAAATTCTCAAACACACCGGTGTCCTCGTTGAGCATGAAGAAGCAGCCGATCGTTTTCAAAGTGCCGGTGCTTTTGTGACGCGTGCGGGTAAAAACTGGATCGCTAAAATCCCCGAGTGGCTGGTGAACGAAAGCCTCTCAAACACGCCCAAAAGTGTCACTTATTACGCTCGGGATCCGAAAAAGGATTTCTTGCTGGAAAACAACCGGGTCGGCTTCGGCACCTTCGGAGAGCAGGTCAATATCATCGATCCCGATACCCGCGTGTATCGCACGTCCACAAAACAAGACTGCTGCAAGGTCTACCGTCTCATCGATGCACTCGACGAACTTGCTTTCTGCCAGCGAACCATCTGCCCGGGTGATCAGTCGCCCGCCACCCAGGCCGTCCATAATTTTCATGCTTTGATTACCCACAACAGCAAGCACATCACCATCGGCATGGTCAACAAACCCAGCGTGGATGTCATTGTTAAAATGGCGGCGGCGGCAACTGGCGGCATGGACAAACTGCGCGAAAAACCCATTTGTACCTGCTCTTGCTGCGTCACCAGCCCCCTGATTCTGACCCAACAGTGCTGTGAGATCCTCATCGCCGCCGTGGAATCGGGTATCAATGTGGACAGTGAAACCATGGCCCTTGATCTTATCCATGAGATCGGTCCCGGTGGGACCTTTCTCGACCACCGTCACACCTTCGAGCGAACCAGGACCCAGTCAACTGCCCAACTTTTTGACCGGAGCACCCGTGAGACCTGGATGGACACCATCGCCGGAAAAGACCTCACTGAAAGGGCCTATGCAAAGGCCACGGCAATTCTGGAAAACCATCAGCCCTCGGCCCTGCCTGACGGCACCGCAGAAACCATTAACAGTCTGCTGGATGAATTTGAGACCCAATCAAAGAAGTAGATGCCCGGGTTCAAAGGGCCCGGCGCTGATTTAACCCTATAAGGGATTAATATTATGCACATTCAACGTATGATAAACTCTAAATTCTAAATTCGAATATCGAAATACGAAACAAATCCAAATATCAAATGCTCAAATGATTCAAACCCCGTGCTTGAACGGGTATATCCAAGATCTTGTTTTGATCATTCGAATTTGGATCATTCGGTATTGTTTAGAATTTCGAATTTCGTGCTTCGGATTTAAGTGACTACCGCCATCTGCAAAGCCAAATATCTCTGACCTGGCCCAAAGGACCAGGTTTTAAATGACTGAATAATTTTTTTGGGGTTGTTTTAGCTGCCATCAGACGCAGGAAATCGAATGAAACAGGTTAGAGAGGCCGCTCGAAAAACACCGGTTCTGAGAGAAACAGATGTGCTCGTGGTGGGCAGCGGACCGGGAGGCCTTGCAGCCGCACTTGCTGCCGCACGGGAAGGCGTCAATACAATTTTGTTAGAGCGATACGGATGCTTCGGGGGAAATATCACCCAGGCAGGTGTTGAGTCTATCGCCTGGTACCGTCATGGGGGTACCATCGATGTTCAAGGCATCGGTATTGAACTGGAGCAACGTGCCAAACAGATGGGCGCAACCGACCCTGAGCCCCAGTCCCAGAGTGAAGCTTTCAACACGGAACTATTCAAGGTCGTAGCGGATACGCTCGTTCAAGAAGCCGACATTCTACCGATTCTTCACTGTATGGCAGTGGAGACGATAATGGAAGGTGATACCATCAAAGGGATCATCACGGAAAGTAAATCCGGTCGACAGGCTATTCTTGCAAAACGGGTAATCGATGCCACCGGTGATGCCGACATTGCTCATTTGGCTGGTGCACCCTGGCGCAAGGCGCCAAAAAATGAATTGTTGGGTGTAACAATGACATTCTCCTTAACAGGTGTTGATCGAAAGCGTTTTTTGGCACATGTAAAAACGAATCCTTCCACGTATAAGGACTGGGGGGTTGAAACCTCGGGCAAAGAAGATAACATGTTCAGCCCGTATCTCAACGTTCCGTTTCAGTTGGCCAAAGAGGCCGGTGAAATTCCTGGAGACCTTGAAATTGCCGGAACCTGGAGTCGCATCAGTGAACAGGGAGACGCCACCTATCTAAACATTGTATACATACTGGGTCATGATGCCACCGATGTACACGATCTTACACGTGGAGAAATCGAAGGACGAAAACAGGCCATGTGGGCTGCCAATGCCCTGAAGAAATATACACCCGGCTTTGAAAATGCCTCCCTCAGGTCCTTTGGTTCATCTTTAGGAATACGGGAATCGAGAAAAATCATCGGTAGATACAACCTGACGGAAAAGGATGTTCGAAATCAGGGGCGTTTTGATGATGCCATTGGTATGTTTCCCGAATTTTTGGATGGATATGGAATTGTCATTCTACCCACAACCGGTCGTTATTTCCAGGTGCCTTATGGCATCATGGTCCCGCAAAAGGTGGAAAATCTGCTGGTGGCGGGTCGCTGCGTGGCAGGAGACCGCATTTCCCATTCAGCCACCCGTCAGATGATGTGCTGCACGGTTACCGGGCAGGCAGCCGGGGTGGCAGCCGCACTCTCAATCAAAGATAAAAATCACTGTAGCCAAGTGGATATTGCTGCACTGCAAAAGGCCTTGTCAAAGCAAGGGGTACGAATTAAGATATAGAAACTGTTCATAATGCCAAGACGTGATTCTCGATTATGGTGTAGCCAGGAAAGGAGCGAAATGAGTATTCAAGCGTTCACCATGGACTTTTTCTCATTAAAGGGTAAAAATGCCGTGGTTACCGGTGGCAATACAGGGCTTGGGCGCTCATTTGCTTTGGCACTGGCCAAGGCAGGAGCCAACCTGTTTGTACCCACGATTCTGGACGATGAAAATACAACCAAAGATCTTATTGAAGCAGAGGGTGTTGGCTATGAGGCCATGCAGATAGATATTACAGCGCATGGCGCACCCAAAAAAATAATCGAAACCTGTGTCGCAACATTGGGCGCTGTTGACATACTGGTAAACAGCGCCGGCATCTGCATATCGGATGCGGTTGAAAACTTTGGCAGAGAACAGTGGGACAAAATGGTGAGCATCAATCTGACAGCCGCATTTGAACTCAGCTTTGAGGCGTCAAAATTCATGATTCCCCAGAGAAGTGGTAAGATTATCAACATCTGTTCACTTTTCTCATTTCTCGGGGGGCAATGGTCACCGGCGTATGCAGCCACAAAACATGGCCTGGCAGGTTTTACAAAAGCGTATTGTGATGAACTTGGCCAGCACAATATTCAGGTCAATGGGATTGCGCCGGGGTACTATAAAACAGCCATAACGGAAAGGACCCGAAGCAACCCGGAAACCAGTCAAAGGGTTCTCGATCATATTCCTGCCAATCGTTGGGGTGAAACAATGGATCTCATGGGTACAACCATATTCCTGGCCAGCAGAGCATCAGACTATGTAAACGGCCATATACTCGTGGTTGACGGAGGCTATCTGGTCCGTTGATGAAAAAGCAATATGTCATAGGTCTCGATGGAGGGACACAGAGTACAAAAGTGGTCATTTTCGATCTTGAAGGCAATCTTGTATGCCAGGGCAAGAAAGAGCTTCAAGCCATGCACATGCCCAAGCCAGGGGTGGCGGAGCATCCGGGTGACGATTTATGGGATTCCATCGTGGCAGCCTGCCGTGAGGCAATGGAGCACTTTTCCGGAGATACCCGATCCATATTGGGTATGGGCCTGTGCACCATCCGCTGCTGCAGGGCTTGCCTGAAAGAAGATGGCGGTCTGGCTTCACCGGTCCTGAATTGGATGGACCTGCGTCTGGCCCGCCCTTATGAGCACAAAGATCCACAGGTCCGGTATGTGACCACAACATCCGGATACATCACCCATCGCTTTACGGGTCAGTTTAAGGATACCGCAGCAAATTACGAGGGAATGTGGCCCATCGATAAAGATACCTGGCAGTGGAGTCAAGATCCAGAGGTAATCAAGACCTTCAATGTCCCAATGGAAAACCTTTTTAAACTGGAGATGCCTGGAGCTATCCTTGGATATGTAAGGAAGGAAGCCTCTGAACAGACAGGCATTCCAGCTGGAATTCCTGTGGTTGCCACTGCAAATGACAAGGCGACTGAAGCCTTGGGTGCTGGTCTGCTGCCGGACAAAACAGCCCTCATCTCACTGGGAACCTATATAGGCGGGATGGTATATGGTGAGAAAAATGTGACGGATGCCAACACATTTTTCACCAATATGGCATGCATACCCAATGAATATCTCTATGAAAGCGGCGGTATTCGTCATGGTATGGGGACTGTCAGTTGGCTGAGAAATTTATTCGGTGAAGACGTCCGCAAAGAAGCGCAATCCCATGACATTTCTCCAGAAGAGGTTCTTAACCGGGAGGCCCAGAAGATTACAGCGGGATGTGATGGGTTGATGACTGTCCCGGAGTGGCTGGCACCGCCGGACAAACCTTTCAAGAAGGGGGCCATGCTCGGGTTTCACGCCCGCCACACCCGGGCGCATCTGTATCGCTCGATGCTGGAGGCCATTGCATTGACCATGAAAAATCATGTGGATGCCATGTGCCGGGACTTGGGCATCGAACTTGACCAGATCATCGTATCCGGCGGGGGGGCACGTGGCAGGCTGTTCATGCAGATTTTTTCAGATGTATTCGGCATTCCGGCCATCAGAAATGAGATCACGGACGCTGCCGGCCTGGGTTCAGCCATCTGTGTCGCTGTGGCCACAAACGCCTATGATACCTTTGGAACGGCCATTGAGAAAATGGTCAGGATCCGTGATTTATTTCATCCCATCCCGGATCATACATCCCTGTATGAAAAGATGAACCAAGATATATACAGGCATATTACCGGTTTTACGGACAGCATCCTGGAGAAATCCTACCCCATATTCAAGCAATAACAGTATTGTCGTTGAAAGGAGAGACAGAAAATGTCCTTGAAAAGCCAACAGATTGTCGAAGCGCTAAACAATATTGTGGGAAAAGAACAGGTCATCACAGACGAACAGGTTTTAAAGGAGAGCAGTGTCGACCGTTTCAGACGATTTGAAGCCTATCACGGCGTATACAGCCAGCCGCTGCCGGCCGCAGTCGTCTATGTGAACGACACGCAAGCGGTTGCTGCTGTCATTAAATTTGCCAACGAAAACAGAATCAATGTGGTCCCGAGAACCGGGCACTCGGCCACGGAAGGCGGTCTTGAAACCGCTTTGGAAAACTCCATTGTCATTGACGGATCCGGCATGAATCAGATCCTTGCCATAGACACCTATAATATGCAGGCAACCGTACAATGCGGCGCCTCTCTTCAAGAACTTGACGACCGTTTGAGGGAACAGGGGTACACAACCGGCCACTCACCCCAATCAAAACCGCTGGCACAGCTGGGAGGGCTGGTTGCCACCAGAAGTATCGGCCAGTTTTCGACCCTATACGGCGGTATTGAAGACATGGTCGTCGGATTGGAAGCTGTTTTTCCGGATGGCGGCATTACACGCATAAAAAACGTACCTCGCAGGGCCGCCGGGCCTGACATCCGTCATGTCATCATCGGCAATGAGGGCGCACTTTGCTTTATCACGGAAGTTACCGTTAAAATCTTCAAGTATTTTCCTGAAAACAACCAATTTCTGGGTTATACCCTGGATAATATGAAAACAGGTTTCGAGATCCTCCGGGAAGTCATGGTAAATGGTTACAGGCCGTCCGTCGCACGTCTGTATGACCCTGAAGATGGTTCCTACCACTTTTCTCATTTTGCTGAAGACAGATGCGTATTGATTTTTGTGGCGGAAGGCGTAAAACCTATTGCGGAAGCAACAGCCACGGCCATCGAAGAAATTGTGGCCCGCTACGACGAATGTGTAAAAGTCGATCCGAAGCTGATCGAAAAATGGTTTGCCCACCTCAACTGGGACCCGGCCAATTTAGCTGCCGAAAAAGTCGAAATCATGGAAACCAAAAACGTCTGCAATACCACTGAAATATCCGCAAACTGGGGAATCATCAATGACATCTACGAGGTGTGCATGCAACGGGTAGGAAACGAGATCCCCGACCTGACCCTGTTGGGGGGCCATTCTTCTCACAGCTATCTCAACGGGACCAACCTCTACTTTGTATACTTTTACAATGTGGTGGACTGCAAACCCGAGGAGGAACTTACCAAGTACCACCTGGCCATCAAAAAAATCATCGTTGAAGAGACCATCAAAGCCGGTGGTTCCATGTGTCATCATCACGGTGTCGGCAAGCATAGAACCCATTGGATCGAACAGGAATATGGATCCTCGTATTACATCCTCAAAAAACTGAAAAGCGCTTTCGACCCCAACAACATCATGAATATGGGAACCATCATACCCTTGGAAAAATAAATGAATATTCTGGTGTGTTTCATAGCTGCGCCTGATTTAGACAAATTGATCGAGGAAGATTGGGTCATCAGCAAAAACCTTCAAATCGATAATAGCTTTATGAAACCCACTCTGAACAGTTATGATGAAAGCGCTTTAGAAATAGCCCTAAGACTTTCAGATGCATCTGAAAAAACCAAGGTGTCTATAGATCACAAAGCCCTGACCATAGCCAGTACCCCCGCAACAACCATCTTGAAAACCCTGAATGCACTGCGGTTCAAACAGGTTGTGCGCATTGACAGTCAAGACGATTTCCGATTCAGACCAGGAGCCATTGCTTCCATTCTAAGCCAGTATGTTCTCAAATATGCTCCCCAGGATGTACTGTTTCTGGGTAGACAATCCAGTGTCGGTGAAAACGCGAGAACACACCTGCTGACGGCGGAAATGCTGGGATGGCCATGCCTCACCCAAGTAGTTGGCATTGAACTTGTCGATGAGAATCACCTGATGGTGACCAGCCAGGGAGATGACAGTCAGATCCGGCAGCAGATCCAAACGCCTTGTGTGCTTTCCATTGGAGAGGTGCCAAATGCGTTTATGCGGGTTCCTACGATCAAGGACAGGATGCTCTATGGTAAACGGCCCATCGAGATTCTGTCCACCACGGATTTTCATCTGCCGGACGAAACCGAGGAGCTAATCGACCTTAAAGTCATAAGCCATGAAAGACGCGGCGTTTACATTAACGGAGAAACACCTAAGCAGAAAGCTATAGAACTTTATGAGGCATATTTGAAAAAAAGGTTGGAAAAGATTTGATATTCAAAGGCATACTCAATGGGTGCTCAACGAACATTGCTTCCCAAGCAGAGGAACTGAATGGTTTTATTTCCGAGAGTTTACGTTCAGGGGACAACGTCGGCAGTACCATTCTCTTTTATTCCAAAAAAGAACAAAGGGATGTGCTTCTTCGCCTGGTTCCCACCGAGTCTGTAAAGCTCGTTCGCATCACGCGCTATCAGCCGGAAAATATTCTCAAAGCACTCACAACAATGGAACAGGACGAAAAGGCCCAACTGTACCTTTTTCCAAGTGGGTTTGCAGGATCGGAAATAGCTGTGCGCCTGGCTTGCCGGTTGAAAGGTTCGTCTCTTGTCCAGGTGAAACAGATCGAATACTCAGATGAGCAATTGATTGCAAGTAAGACAGTCTATGCCAATCACGTTTTGGGCACCTTCAAATTGACGAATAAGCCCTACTGTGTCTCGCTTGCCAAAGGAAGCTCCAATGAACAAGCGATTACCACACGGGACAAGTTGAATGTGACCGAGTATGACATGACCCACTTGCATGAAGATCAGTTCATAAAAGCATCAAAAGCGATCCCCAAGAAACAAGCAATCAACTTGAAAAATGCTAAGTTTCTTCTCATTGGTGGCAATGGAATGAAAAACAAGGCAGACACTCAATACCTAAGACAGATTGCAGATACGATTGGCGCCGATTTTGGTGTAAGCCGTCCGGTAGCCATGAGCGGCTGGGCTCCTCTGCACCGACAGGTAGGGGTTTCCGGTTCCATGACAAAGGCAGACATTTGCATTGTAGCGGGGGCTTCCGGTGCTGCCGCTTTTTATGCCGGCATTGAAAAAAGTAAATTCATTGTCGCCATCAACACAGATATTCGGGCACCCATCAATAAATTTTCCGACGTTACCATCATAGATGATTATAAAGCGGTGTTAGATGAACTCGTCAAAATCATGAAAGAAAATAAAAGGAATATCCATGAAACATTTTGACAAACTCTATATCAATGGGAAATGGGTAAAAAGCAATAGCTCGGATATCATTGAGCTTATTAACCCAGCCACCGAAAGCCCTTGTGCAAGTGTTCCAAGAGGCAACCAGGAAGATGTAAACGCCGCCGTCCTTTCTGCGCGCCAGGCATTTGATAACTGGGCCCACACACCCACGCAAAAACGTGCCGAGATCATGAAAGCTGCTGCAGAAGAAATGCAGCACCGCAGCCACGAATTAATTGATGCCCACGTCATCACCATGGGCTGCCCGCGTCACCTCACGGCTGAACTGCACGTCAATGCTCCCATCGCCGCCATGCGTATGTACGCCGACCTTGCAGCACAAATGGACGAAGTGGAGGAAAAAGGGGGGGTGTTATTGTACAAGGAACCCATCGGCGTTTGCGGCCTGATCAATCCATGGAATTACCCCTTACATCAACTCATGGGTAAAGTCGCCCCCGCACTGGCAGCCGGCTGCACCATCGTCTCCAAACCGGCTAGCCAAACACCCCTGCAGGATTTTATCATGGCAGAAATTTTTGAGGCCGTTCATCTTCCCGCGGGTGTTTTTAATCTGGTCAGCGGCTCGGGCAGTGTCATTGGCCCCATGCTGAGCAGTCACCCGCTCGTGGACATGGTCTCCTTTACCGGTTCGACCTCTGCAGGCATCAAAGTAGCCGAGGCTGCTGCACCCACGGTAAAACGCGTCTGCCAGGAACTGGGGGGTAAATCCCCCTATATCATTACTGAAGACGCTGACCTGGAAGCTGCCGTTCGTTACGGTGTCGAAGATGTCATGCTCAACACAGGGCAGACCTGCAATGCCCTGACACGAATGTTTGTGCCCCGAAATTGCTATGAGGAGGCCGTGACCATTGCCAAGAAGATGGCCGAAGCATACAAAGCCGGCGACCCGGAGGATGGGAGTGTCAGTATGGGTCCCATGGCTTCAACCGCCCAGAAACAGATTGTGCTCAATTATGTCCAAAAGGGCATTGCTGAAGGCGCAAGATTGGTCACCGGTGGTGTTAACATGCCGTCAGGCCTGCAAGTGGGCGCATATGTACGACCAACTATTTTTGCGGATGTTACCAACGATATGGTCATTGCCAGGGAAGAAATTTTCGGCCCTGTTCTTTGTATGATTGTTTATGACGATATGGATGAGGCCATCGAAATGGCCAATGACACGGTATATGGTTTGGCCTCCGGGGTTTATGCCAAGAATAAAGCAAGTGCCCTGAAGATCGCCCGGAAAATACGGGCAGGCCAGTGTTACATCCAAGGCAGCTATTTTAACCTTGAAGCACCCTTTGGTGGTTTCAAACAATCCGGCAATGGTCGTGAATGGGGAGACCAGGCCATGCACGAATACTTTGAAATAAAAGCCATAATTTCTTAATGACTCAAATTTCTAGGTTCGGTGGATGCAAGTTGAATAAAGGAGAAAACTATGAACATCGGATGGATTGGACTGGGTAATATCGGATATGTCATGGCGTCCAACTTGATCGAGGAGGGGTATCACCTCATTGTACACGATCTTGAATACAAGACCGCCGAAAAATTGATTTCAGCAGGTGCTGAATGGGCAGACACACCCCAAGCCCTGGCTGCTAAAGCGGACACGATCATTACTTCTTTACCCGGCCCTCCACAGGTAAAGGCTGTGATGGAGGGCGAACAGGGGGTATTCACAAGCATCCGCCCCGGCTGCACATGGATCGACATGTCCACCACCGATGCTGAAGAGGTGGAGCGGCTCGGGAGAATTGCCGCCGAAAAAGGCGTGTCTGTTCTGGAAGCGCCTCTTACCGGGGGTGTAACGCTTGCTAAGGCGGGCGGCATTACCATGCTCGTGGGGGGTGAAAAAGAGGTTTTTGAGTCACAACTGCCCATGTTGCAAAAGATCGGCGGCAAGGTACTCCTCATGGGCCCCCTGGGAAGCGCCAGCATCGTCAAGGTTATCACCAATCTCTTGGCCCTGGGACACCTGATCATGGCCGGAGAGGCCTTCATGCTGGGAAACCAGGCCGGCATCGATTCCAAAGCGCTGCTGGAGGGTATTCAGGCCAGTTCCGGAAACAGTTATACCATCGAAAAAGAAATGCCCCTGGTTTACAACGGAAGCTATGACGTGGAATTTTCAATGGCCCTGGCCTGCAAGGACCTGGGCTTGACAATGAAACATGCGCGAAAGTACGGGGTGCCCCTTGAATTGGGCGCATTGGTAGAACAGATTTTCATCCGGGCAAAAAGGGAGTATGGTGAAGCTGCCAATTCCACCCAGGCGGTAAAACTGCTGGAAGACACCATGAAGGTCTATCTGCGCGCAACCGGGTATGAGGATTTTCGATAATTAGTGTCCGTCCAGAAATAGGGATTTTCGCGTTCTGACAAGGCGGGCGTCAGATATAACCCGGAGGAATAGCGAGCTATTTTGAGGCGTTAAATCATGGCGCCCAACACCGGCAGGGCGTGAAAAGACCATTTGTGGATGGACACTAATTAGTTGATCGTTGTACGCCCCCTAAACCTGTTGACACAATTAATGTTAATATCCAGGACCTGGGCAATGTTGAATTTCGCTTCAATGCCTTTGGCACATCCAGGCAGCGGTGACATGATACCCAGGTTCAAGTCTTGCCGAACCTCACCCATGATCACCGGATCGGTCAAATCGGAAATTGCCACCCTCAGTTTTTCGGCCACATAGGCCTTGGCCTGTTCTATTCGCATTCCCTGGGCCATTTGCACGCGAGCAACCAGATCTCCGGCTCCTCGCATTCCGCCCATTCCCGAGGCATGCGCGTGGGTGATGGCCATACCGAAAGGATCACCCACGCCAACCTACAATCCGTCCAGACGGCATATCTCTACAATCGCCTTGGACGAACGCGAAACAATATCCATGGGTGGATGATCGTTTACTGTCACCCCGCCGACCCCCATGCCCATATTGGCGTGGATGGGAATCTGGGCCACTTCACCGCAGGCCTTGGTATAGGTGACCGTGCGGGCCAGGTTCCATGGCGCTGATTCGTTGGTGTTTGTGTTGATCACCGGTCCAAAGATGGTGGCCCCGGCGGCCTCGGCCATCTTTACCTGCTGATGGGGATACATTCCCGCCAGGCGTTCCCCCTTGTATGTCAATTCGCTGTGCATTCCCAGAACAAACTCCCCGGCCATACCCATTTGAATGCACATATCCGGGTATTTGGTCTTGAGTTTCTCCGTGGCCACTAGCGCCGCGAGAAAATCGGCATCCCCGGCAGCCCCAGTGGTATCCAGGTTGATCCCGTCAGCACCCGATTCATGCATGGCGCTTGCAGCTGAAACGATATCCGCCACCAGGTGTGCTACCGAGGCTTCATAAGACTGTTGTGCCTCTTTGATCTTACCCATGGGCATTAATTCGCCTGGATTGGGAAAAGGCCCGTCCGGCTGGGTATAGAGCCCCAGGTTGGGCTGGGCACCATAAAACAGAGGAATATGGGTAGCCAGCAGGGCCTGCTCCAAGATGGGTTGCTCCATGGTAATGATGGGTTTGACGGGCTTATAGGAGTAATCCACATGGTTCAATTCCATGGTATCGGCCCCCATAATCTTCTCATAGATCTGCAGGGCCTGGATGCGGTCCACGTTAACGCCTACCCTGCGAATTTTCAAAGTCCCGGCATCGTAGGTGAGAATCACCTCATTGCCCGGCTCGACGCTCAAAAATCGAAATGGGCATTTAAATATATCCCTTAAGTGTTCGAGCTCCGACTGGGTCAGGGGATCTATTTGACCCCGTTCAGCTGCGTCCTGGCTGCCACGCTGGAGGTCCTGCATTAATTCTTCTTCGCTCAACTCGAGGATGGTTCCGTCCCCGTAGCGGGTTAAAATGTTACCCATTAATTACCTCCTTTATTGTCAGCGGGAGTATCCAACGGCGGCGGGATCAATACGAAATTGCCGAAGTGTTCCTTCTTGAGGAACTCACGCTGTGCTTCCGCAATCTGTTCAAGGGAAAATGTTTTGGCAACGATCGCTTGCAACTCGCCACGCTCAATATAATCAATCAGGTTTGGGAAAACAGGTTCGTCCCAGGCGGTACAGCCGATCAAGGTCACGTCTTTTAGATAGAAGGTACGCATGTCTAATGTCACAAGTGGGCCGGCAATTGCACCCGAGGAGACATACAGCCCTCCTCTTTTAAGCACCTTTAACAAATTACCAAAAGCTGCCCCCCCTACATTGTCAAAAACGACGTCCACAGAGTATTCCCCGAGAATGGCAAGCACATCGTCGTTTCGTTCAATGACCCGGTCTGGCCCAATGGACATCACCTTCCCCATCTTTGCTTTCCCTGCAATTGCGGTCACTGTGGCGCCACGCCGCTTCACCAGTTGCACCACAGCCGACCCAACACCGCCCGAAGCTCCAGAGACCAGAACATGTTGGCCTGCATACACCCCTGCACGATGCACCATATTCTCCGCTGTACCGTATGCACAAGGAATCGTGGCAAGTTCAACATCGCTCCAATCACAGTCCACCGCAAAAGCCTCACCAGCCGGCACCTTTACAAACTGCGCAAAGGCCCCGTCAAAATCAGAGCCCATCCAGACATTTTCCATGGAACCAAAACCTTGTGTGCGCATACATGACCGTACCAATACACGTGTACCAATGGTGCTTTCATCCCCGCCAGGAGCCACAGCAGCAACACGGCCGCAGCAATCCGTACCCTGAATGAATGGGAAGGGGGTTTCCTTGTTCCATCCACCATCTGCCTTTTCTGTCGCGGTCTTTTCCTCCGCATGTGCCACATCCTCGGTAGCTTCTGTAACCGTAGATGAGTACCATCCAACGCGTGTATTTATTTCGGTATTGTTAACACCAGCGGCAAGTACTTGCAACAGGACGTCACCTGCTCCAAGCCTTGGAATAGGAACCTCACGGTACACGAGCTTGTCATAGCCGCCATTCTCCATTGTAACGACCGCCTTCATCCTGGTGTCACACCCATTTGCATCAAATCGATCTCCGCTTGGAACCGTTTCGATCATAGCAACCACCCTATTTCGCATTTTAGTTTTGATTCACAGACTGATCCATAAGCCA
Organism: uncultured delta proteobacterium; assembly: GCA_963842925.1. Lineage (GTDB taxonomy): Bacteria > Desulfobacterota > Desulfobacteria > Desulfobacterales > B30-G6 > B30-G6. The sequence goes on along the minus strand of CAWJIL010000006.1, from coordinate 34,647 downwards.
TATAAAGAAACCTCACATACTCTTTGGAAAACGCTTCGTTACTCTATATATATCCAAACAAAGTTTATATGCTTTTTCCCAACAACAATACAGATATCAATTTCATACCAAAAATGCCAAAAAAGGACCAGAGATGCATTGAGAAATCTGTTCCTGATTTACAGGAAAAACCAAATCTGTTAAATCTTTGATCTTTAAATCTTTTTGGTTTACAGCAAATAGGCTAACCATAGCCTCTAAAAAGGAATTCGCATGAACAGCGTACAGCCCCGCTTACAAATTCTCTCCGAAGAACAAAAAAATCTGTTTTACGAAAAAGCTCTGTGGGTGCTGGAAGCGGTGGGCGTTAAAGTCGAGTGCCCGGAGATGGTTCGGAAATTTTCTAAGCAAGCCGGTGTAAAGTGTGACGGCAATGTGGTAAAGCTTTCCGGAAAACAGGTTGAACAGGCATTGGAGACAACCCCCAGCCAAGTGGATATATACAATCGACGCGGCGAACAGGCTTTCAGCCTCGGGCCTGATTTTAATCACCACACCCGTTTTTCCATTGGTTCACCCACCTTGAACTACCAACACCCTGAAACACGCGAAATTGAAGAATGGAAACGATGCCATACCGGATTGATTGCGGGGCTCGCCAATACCCTGGATACCTTTGACGCCATTGCAACGCCCGGCACGATTCATGATTATGGCCCGGAGCGGGCAGACTATTTTTCAACCCTTGAATTGCTGGCCAACACCCACAAACCCATTATTTTATTGGTCTCAAAAGACAATGCCTTTCCCGGTGTTTTAAGCTTCATCGAACACCTGTTTTCTCAGCTGAGCGAAAAACCGTTTGTAATCCCTTATGTCAATAACATTACCCCTCTCGTGCTGAACAAAGGCACCACCGACAAGATGAAAACTGCCTATTCTTGCGGTCTGCCGGTAATTTTCAACAATTTTGTCATGGCCGGTGCCAGCACACCCATCACCCCTGCCGGGTGTATGACACTCTCAATTGCGGAACTGCTCATGGGCATTACCTGCAGTCAATTGATACAACCCGGGGCAAAAATTATTGCCGGCAGTCTGCCCAATTCATTTAACATGTCCACCATGAACGCTTTTTACAGCCCCTCGAGCCTGCTTGTAAGCCACAGTATTGCGGAAATGATGGACTATTTTGGCATCCCCCACAGTGGAACCTCAGGGAACAGCCTGGGGTGGGAAGGGGACCTGATCGAGGCAGGGATCAAGTGGATGAACTATTTGCCGAGTGTCATGGGCAAGGTCGGTCTGTGTCCCTTTGCCGGCACAGTATTCCAGGCCACAACCCTCTCCGCCACAAGTATCGTACTGGCCTCCGAGGTGATCAGGGAAGCCCGTAAATACGCCCGGGGTTTTGAAATGGAAGACAATTTCCTGTTAGATGAGATTCAGGAAGTGGGTCACGGCGGTTCCTATTTAGGCGCCCCATCCACATTAGAGCAGTTCAGAGACTACCAGCCACAAAGCGACATCTGGCCAAGTTTGACCCTCGAGAGCTGGAAGAATTCCGGCATGCCCACAAGCACGGGTATGCTGAGAGAAAAGACCCTGCACCTGCTCTACCATCCGGTTCTGCCTGCAGACCATCAAGAGATTCTTAAAAAAGGCCAGGATTACATCACCCGACTAGGCAAAAGATAAAAAAACAGGCCGAACACAAACGCGGTCGGCCTGTTTTTTCAAGATTTAAAAAATGTTATACAAACCACCATCGTTCACCATTTCGCATGCCATCCATCGCCATGTGACCTGACATGGGCCCATGACTCGTCTTATTTGAACTGGCCTCAACCATCTGGTTGAACATGGGAACAACCGTTCCACTGTCATTTCTGCATATTTCCTGCATATCCTCGTACATTTTTCTACGTTTGCTTTCATCCAATTCTGCTCGTGCGGCTACCAGCAGTTTGTTGAAACGCTCATTACTCCAGTGAGTATCATTCCAGGGAGCCCCATCCGCATATGCAACCGAGAACATCATATCCTCAACGGGACGTCCGCCCCAGTAACACATACACCACTCTTTTTTTATCCAGACATTGCTCCAGTACCCGTCATCAGGCTCCCGGACAACATTAATGTTGATGCCTGCTTTTTTAGCCTGTTCCTTCATGAGCACGGCAGCGTCGACGGCACCGGCAAATGCGGCATCTGCAGCATGTAGATTAAAAACATGATCCAGCATGCCTGCTTTTGTCATATAGAATTTTGCCTTGTCCGGGTCATACATTCGTTGTTCCAGATTTTTTGCATGGTATTTATTGACGGGTGCAATGGGATGGTCATTGCCGACTTCGCCATAGCCGCGCAAAATTTGTTTCAACAATTCTTCACGGTCAACAGCCAGCTTCAAGGCCATGCGAACATTGTTATCATTGTAGGGTTGTTGATCGACAAGCATGGGGATGGTGTAGTGGGCGGTTGCCGTAATACCGGTGACATTTATCCCCGGCATCTTTTTCAGAAGATGCACGGTTTTCAGCTCAACACGATCCATGTAGTGTATCTGACCGGTTTTCAATGCATTTGTTCTGGCATTGGTATCAACAATAGACAGGGTTTCGATCTCATCAAAATGGGCTCTCCCCTCTTTCCAGTAATTGGGGTTGCGTTTTGCAAAAGCCCTTACGCCTGGTTCCCAGGCCTCCAGAATATATCCCCCGGTACCGATGCCCTCTTCGAATTCCGGACCCGCAGTTCCAGCGGGGCAAATGGTCAGGTGATAGTCGCCCAGGATAAACGGAAAATCGGCACTGCCACCGGAAAGCGTAAAGACAACTTCGTTTTTCCCGTCAGCTTTAATAGATTCAATACTTTTTAAATACCCTTTAGCAGCAGACTTGGAATCTTCGCCCAAATGGTGGTTGATGGAAAAAACCACATCTTCTGCTGTCATGGTTTTGCCATTGTGAAATTCTACACCCTTGCGCAGTTTAAAAGACCACACTTTTGCATCAGGCGTGGAGTCCCAGGATTCAGCAAGTTCGGGAATGGCATTGAAATTGTGATCGATTTCCACAAGACTGTTTCTTATCTGCCAGTTGAGGTTCTGGTTCATGTTGGAAGTCAGAGTCGCGGGGTCCATGGAATCCGTGGTTGACCCGCCGGTAGCCCCCATGATGAAACGTCCGCCTTTTTTGGGGGCAGCAGCTTGGGCTGTGCCTGCGAGCAAAGCCGGGGAGAGCGTGGCTGCGAGACCAAGTGCGGATACCTGCGCCATAAACTGTCTTCTACTAATTTTGTTTTGCTTAAACATTTTAGTTAGTTTTGATAGGTCTGACATGTTGATCTCCTTTTCCTTTGATGATTAATATAAAGGGGTGAAAATAGCTTCAGCAAGCTGTTGATCCAGCGTAGACATAACAAGATAGGATTTTTTCTTCTAAATTGATTATGTCAAAACGATGCTCGCGCGTCAATACTTTATTTAATACAGTATGTTGTGATCTTCGTCCAGACCAGTGGCCATCAGAAAAGTATTGTTTTTAGGGCTGTTACCAGACGCGAAACATTTTCCGGACGCGCCGTGTGGCCCATGAGCCCGATACGCCAGATTTTTCCGGCCAGGGGTCCCAAACCAGCCCCGATTTCAATTTTGTATTCATTCAGCAAGGTACTGCGCACAGCCGCTTCGTCAACACCCTCGGGAATTCTCACGGAATTGAGCATGGGGAGACGGTCGCCAGAGGCCACCAACATGGAAAGACCCAGGGACTCGAGTCCAAGCACCAGTTCTTCGTGACAAACCCTGTGCCGGCGGTAGACATTGTCAGGCCCCTCTTCCATGATCAACTGCAGTGCCTGGTACAAGCCATAATGCATGTTGATGGGGGCTGTGTGGTGATAAGCCCGGGTGGCGCCTTTCCAATACTTTATGATCATGGAAAGATCCAGATACCAGTTGGGCACCTTGGTTTTACGGTTCTCTAAGGCTGCCACGGCTTTTTCCGAGAATGAAAGAGGTGCCAGGCCAGGCGGACAGGAAAGGCATTTCTGGGTGCCGCTGTAAAGGGCATCGACTCCCCAGGCATCCATGGCGATCTCCATCCCACCGAGACTGGTGACAGCATCCACCAGATAAATTGTTTCGGAATCTTTTAGCATCATGCCGATTTCCTGCACCGGGTTTTTCACACCTGTGGAGGTCTCTGCATGAACCACCGCGACAATTTTGTACGACGTGTTCACAAGCTTTGCCTGCACCTGGCTTGCAATCACAGGTGTGCCCCATTCAAATTCCAGGGTGTCCACGCGGGCTCCTAAGCGCTGGGCCACATCCTGCATGCGCATGCCGAATACGCCATTGATGAGTATGAGTACGGGATCATCTTTTTCGATCAGGTTGACAAAACAGGCTTCCATCCCGGAAGAACCGGTTCCGGACATGGGAATCGTCAGGGTATTGTCTGTGTTGAGCAGGGTTCGAAGATCCTTTTTGATGGCATCCATGATACGGATGAAGTAGGGGTCAAGGTGACCGAGGGTTTTTTTGGATAGGGCATCGTATACCGACTCATGAACACAGGAAGGACCCGGGCCCATCAATAGAATTTCTTCAATAGTGTCAAGTAAATTGTCCATTTTCAGTTTAATCCTTTCAGCTTTTTTATATTTGTCGGGCATCTCTCTTTTTGAAGACGACTAGTATGCGTTATGCACCAACACCTAGCGGGGACTCCCCTGGGCAACGGGGCACGCAAACTCGCAATACCGGCAGGGCTTTGAGACCATGCTGGCCTCTTCGATACCCATGATCGACCCATCAATCATTTCCGTATCGGCATCACGTCGATCGTTTTCTTTCTTACAAAAGGATCTCTCAAAAGATCCGCTTCGGAACGCATTTCTTGGGCATACTTTATGACAAGGCCTGTCACAGCCATTGCAAGGGTCGAATTCGATAGGACCTGTCGGTGCAAGCTCAGCCTCCATGAAAATCCCTCGAAGACGGACACGTGTACCAAATTCCGGCGTGACCAGGAGATTGTTTTTCCCAATCACTCCCAGACCGGCCAGGTGGGCGGAATCCTTTAGGAAAGCCCCACCGTACTCGATCTGATACGGTAATGAAAGGGCTTTGATGCCGAGTTCTTCACCCAGCCAGATCCGGAGCTTTCTGGACTGCATCCTCATCACCCGGTTGCCGGGGGTAAAGCCCGGAACCTTCATGCTCCACCAATCGAGTACAGGTTCGGATGCGGGGTGGACCAGGGCCCACACCAGCACGGACTTGTGCTCATGACGCCATTTTACACCCTTGTATTCTTCGTAGAACGGCCTTTTGTCATAATTTTCATAGGAAACGGAAGCCTTCAGGTCAGCAACCGTCGCTATTCCCGCTAGCGATGCGCCCAGTTCCTTGGCTTTCTCGACGATGGTTTTCTCGATTCCATTGCCCGTATGGTTCATGTTTTTGGGTTCCTTTCCAGCATAGATTTCGTGTTCAGGCTGATCAAGGCATCGGCCGCAACCACCCCCTTTCCTTCTGCCATAAGCAGCAGGGGATTGATATCGAGCTCGATAATGGAAGACGGGTCTTTCTCTACCAGGTTGGCAACCGACAGGATAACATCGACGGCAGCGTTCAGGTCGGCAGGCGGTAAACCTCTGAAACCGGTTAAGAGGGGTGCACACTTCAACTGCCCCAATGCATGCAGCACCTGTTCACTGTTAGCCGGCAACAGGAGCGATGCGCTGTCTTTCATCATCTCCACCAGGATACCACCGCCTCCCACCAAAAGATAGGGTCCGAATTGCTCATCACGGGCCACACCCACAATCAGTTCCGCCACGACGCCGTCTATCATTTTCTCCATTAGAAATGATTCGCAAAGATTCGACATCTCCGCCATTGCCGTGGACACTTGGTTTGGATTGCAAAGGTTGAGCCTTACGCCCCCTACTTCGGTTTTGTGCGCTACCCCCAAGGTCTTGATGACCACGGGATAGCCCAACGCTTCAGCTGCCTGCACCGCCTCCTTGGCACTGCGGACAAGCCGTGACAAAGGAACCGGCACACCACTGCGGGCAAGAAAGTCCTTGGATTCAGCCTCGTCCAACACGTTGACGAAAGTGTCCCGTTTTTGATTTAATTTCGTAAGTAAGGGTGGATGGGGTGTTTGGCTCCAGGCAGCTCCCACATCCACCGCCGCCTGTATGCCGGCGATCCCGGCATCGATACCGGCAAGCATGGCTACGTCCTCTTTCATCAAACGCGTGGCCACCGTTTCCGAAATGGTATCGGAAAATGTCGCCAGCACTGCAGCCTTGGTGTTGGTATGCCGGGCTGCCCGTACAAAACCCCTCTCGGCCCCACCCCAGGTCGACTGGTCGCAAAGATCTTCTCTAGGGTAATCGAGCAAACAGAGGGCCACATCGAAATCTTCTGCCAAAAAGGCGCTGAAATTGTCGGCCATCTGCGCCTCGTTATCCCAGTCGAACATCTGAAAATCAAAGGGATTGGCAGCCACCATCCGTTCGTGTATCGTCCCTTGAAGACCCTGGGCCACCTTATCAGACAGCGGGGGCATGCTCAGGCTCGGTCCCATGGCATCAGCCAGAAGCGTGAGATCACCACCCGAGGTGCTCATGGCCCCGATCCGTCCACCCTTCAATGGACCGAGAACATGCAACACCTTCAAAGCTTCAATGAGCGCTTCCAGAGAATCGACGCGCGCCACACCAAGACGTTCAAACAGTGTGCTCACCAGGGAATCGGAACCTGCCAGCGACGCCGTGTGCGATACGACTATTTTTTTTGCAGCTTCGGAGCGACCGGTCTTGATGGCTACGATGGGTTTCCCCACTTCTCTGGCAATATCCACGGCCGCCTGGAAGGCTCTCGGGTCAGACATGGCTTCCACGTAAAGCCCAAGCGCGGTAACACGATCCTGCCGGGCAAAGGTGCGGATGGCATCGTGGAGATCAAATTTCAGTTTATTTCCCAGGGATATCATATAAGCAATGGGAAGACCGCGCCGCTGCATGGTGAGGTTGAAGCCCACGTTCGATGACATGGTGATGATGGCCACGCCTTCATCGACCCGTCGGCCGCCCTGCTGATCGGGCCAGAGCATGGCCCCGTCAAGATAATTGAGGATCCCGTAGCAATTTGGCCCCACCAGGGGCATGTCACCCGAGGCCTGCAGTAGCTGCTCTTGGAGTTCGGAACCCTCCTCGCCCGCCTCGATATAGCCGGTGGCATAGCAGACTGCACCACCCGCATCCCGCGCGGCAAGATCTCTGACAATGTTGATGGTGAGGTAACGGTTGACCCCCACGTACGCGGCATCAGGGCTCCCCGGAAGATCCGCAACTGAGCGGTAGACCCTGCGCCCCAGGATCTTTGTTTTCTTGGGATGAACCGGCCAGATCTCACCCTTGTATCCCATGCGATCGCTCTGGCGAATCACTTCCTGGGCCTGTGCACCGCCGAAAACAGCGATGCTATGTGGTTTCAAAAGACGCTCAAATGACATGGTTTGCTCTCCGAGCATGGGTATCGATGATAGAACGAATTTTAGCTATATGTGATGGCCGGGTACCACAGCACCCTCCCACAACTGTAGCGCCGGTTTTGAACCACTCAGTTACATGGGCAGCGTAGCCCTCCGGGTCAAGATCCGACCGAAGGGTCAATGACCCGTCGGTCTCTTTTTCTCCATCAAGCTCCCAATCCTCTGGAATGGGAGTAAATGTATTTGCATAGCCACCGATCCATTCCATATCGGTCTCCACCAGGCAAGGCATGGCACGGGTAACACTTTCCGGCGCACAGCAGTTCACCAGCAGGCCGTGAACAGGTAAGTTCTGAAGTGCCTGCACGGCATCTGCAATGGATTCACCACTTCTCAGCTTGCCGGACTGATCTTCGTGCAGTGTCCAGGCCACCCAGACCGGTCTACCGGTGTCACAGGCTGCTTTTGCCGCGGCACGTCCTTCTGCCGCACTGGACATGGTTTCACACAACAGCAGGTCGACGTAAGGAGCCAGAAGTTCTGCCTGCTCCGCATAGAGGGCTTCGATTTTATTGCTGGCGCCTACAAGATCGGGGCGAAAACTTCCTCCCAGAGGGGGTAGTGAACCGGCAATCATCACCTCTGTTGACGCATCATCGCGCGCTTTTCGGGCCAAATCGCAGGCAAGGGTGTTGAGCTCTGCAAAACGGTCTTCAATTCCCTCCTTGGCAAAATCACTCCGGATAATGCCATAGGTGTTGGTGGTAATGATGTCGGCCCCGGCTGCGATATAATCCAGATGGATCTGATGCACCACCGCAGGATCGGTCATCAGGACACCGGCAGACCAGATGGTCGTGGGCACAGCCACCCCCCTGAACCGCAATTCGCGCCCTAAACCGCCGTCAAGCAGAACCGGCTTGTCTGGAAATTGTAATAAACCCAAGGTTCATTTCCTATTGATTTAATCCCTGCCGAAGTGTGTGCTGGCTTGGTTTTTATTTCTTCGGTATGGATGGTTCATGAACATCATCAGGAATATCCATAATATTTTTGGCATATCCGACATATTCTTCCATGGGTGTCGTAAACCGCACCACCAGTTTGGCACCGTCCGGTGATCCGCCGCCGTGCATACAACCCGGCACCCCTGCTCCGATGCTCAGCCACTCGGACAGACGGGCAGCCTTGAAACGGGACTCCGCCGAGCAATCCCCGGCCTTCAGGCACTTTTTCAGAAACGGGCCGTATTCCGGGTGGGAGACATCCTCATAAGAGGGCATACAACCGGTTTCGACGATGCCGCCGCCGATTTCCTGGGTCAGGCGTTTGACCTCGTAGGGGAGCGTCGCCACCATCACTTTGTTGGTGTGAGCCGTATGGGCGTCTGCAAAATATGACCCCGAAGCATGCTGGAAACCCAGGGCGCAGGCGCCGGCACCCAGCCCGAAGGTTATGGTGTTGTTGATGCTCATATCCACCAGCTTGTTCATAAATGTTTTGGCCTTCAAACCGTTGGCACGCGCCATCAGAATTGATGCCCCTATCATGACATCCCCCTGTCCCGTAACGCATCCGCCAATGCAAGCCCGGTAGTTGGCGGTAAAATATTGGATCACCTTGCCTGAATATTTGGCCTCCCGGCACATGAACACACGCTCGTTGGGCACAAAAACGTCATCGAAAAGCAGCCATCCCTGTGTAATGCCCGTATTCGGAACCTCCACGTCCGATGTCTTTTCAAATTCGCGTTTATCGCTGGGATGCCTGGCCTCCACGACGGTCAACCCTTCGATGTCCCGCGGTACCACACAAGCCAGGGCATAATCTTTGTCCGGATCCTTATAGCCGCTGCCCGGCAGGAGAAATATCTCCTGAGACGCCGCCGTGCCGCAGATCATCAACTTGGCCCCGCGAATGATGATACCGTCTTCGCGAACCTCCTTTACATGCAGGTTGGTATCCGGATCGGCCTGTTGAGAGGGGGGTTTGCTGCGGTCACCTTTGGCGTCGGTCAAGGCACCCGCAACCGTCAGACCCTCTTTTTCTGCATGCTGGATCCAGTTTTTTAAACGCGTTTTGTAATCGGTTCCGTATTCCGCATCCATCTCTTCGGTAATGGCCCACATGACATTCATGGCATTCCAGCCCACACAGACCGCACCCGTGCAGGTGCCGGTACGGCGGTAATTCTGACGTTTGAACTTCATGTTGCTTATCAGCGCCCCCTCATCCTGCATCATGGAATTCCAGCGCTGTATCTTTTCTCCCGAAAAAATCGATGTGGTCGTGTACATTTTTTCCTGATCGGGGTCGTTGGCCGCATCAAAGCACCGGGCATGGCTCTCAACGGTTCGTTTGGTGGCCGGATGGGTTGTGACGTCCTCGATCAGTTCTCCAAATTTATAAATATTCGGTCTCATTTTTCTAAGTGCGGCAAGATAGTCGTCGCGTGTTTTAATGGCCATATTTCTATCTCCTTTGCAGTTACCGGCAGCTGACCTGCTGTTTCTTATATTCCCTTATCTTTTCTAACATCACCGGCACAAAATCCCGGCAGTCATCGACAATTCCGACATCCACCTGATTAAATACAGGCGATTTTTTATCGCTGTTGATGGCGATCATAACTTTTGCACCAGCGACTCCCACCATGTGCTGCTGTTCACCGGACAGCCCGATACCGAGATAGGTTTCCGGGTTGACCATCTTACCGCTCTGACCGATCATGGTGTCCAGTTCCGCCCAACCCTCATCCACCGCAGGCCGGGTGCACCCCAGACCCGCATTCAATATCGTTGCCAATTCAACAATCTGGTTCCAGCCATGAAGATCTCCGGCCCCGGCCCCTCCGGCAAGAACACATGACGCTGTATCCAATGGGATGCCATCCGGTTCTTCCATCACAAGCTCCAGGGTTTGAATCCGGTCGGAAAAAAGAAATGGACCTCGAATCCATACGATTTCACTGCCCCGGCCCCCTTCCGGAGATGGACTGGGAAATACGCCCTGGGCCACCGTGGCCATCTGGGGTCTTCTCTCCGGGCAGACAATGGTGATCTCACCGCCATAAGCCGGGATTTTTTGTTCGAGGATGCCTTTCTGATTGATGCGCAGATCGATACAGTGGGCGGTCAGCCCGGTTTCGAGTCGGGCCGCCACCAAGGGTGCAAGCTCCCGACCCATAGAAGTGGATCCCATGAGCATGATCTGGGGGTGATGCTCCCGGGTCAGTTTAACAATGACATCCGTGTAAACTTCCGGATGATACATGGCCAGATCCGGATGGTCGCCCACATAAATGCGATCCGCACCGGCGGCAGATATCTTTTCAGTATGGATGTCTATCCCCTCCCCCAGCAGCACGACTTCCACCGAAGCTGCCAGGACGTCGGCAAGCAAACGCGCCTGCCCCACAAGCTGTGTCGTAACCGGCAAAAGCTTACAGCTTTCCTGGTCGGCAATGACCCATATTGGATCGTTATCATGATTCATCATGTTCACTCATTTGCATCGGGCCTCTTCATTAATAGCCGGGTTCAAAGAGCCCGGCACTGGGTTGCCCCTATTAGGGCCATATCACCAAATATATGAACCAGGGAAGTCAGAATACAGAATGTCATAAAGCGCTAAAATGTTTTAATGCTGGAAGATGTTGGACGTTCATTTTTATAAAATCATCATTTTAAAGATTCTGTATTCTGACTCCTGGATTCTTTCTCGAATCCATTTCGGCATAGACATAAATCTCTGACCTGGCCCAAAAATATAGGTCCTATATTACGGAATAAAACGCCTCGTCACGTTTTAGCACATGTTCGGACTATAGCACCCCCCCTTCTATCAGCTTCTGTAAAAGCTGTTCCGCCCTTTCTTCCCGGGACCCTTCCAGAAACGTGACCCTGCGTGCATTATCGACGGCGCACATTTCCGTCACGATGGTAGGAGAGCCCTTGATGCCGACTGTTTCTACCGGCACACCCAGATCTTCCCGACGCCACTGGGTGATGACCTTTTTCCTGGCCTTGATGATGCCCGAAAAACTCAGCGCTCTGGGGGCGTTTAAATCCCGCGTCACCGTCATCAATGCCGGCAGCCTGACCCGCATCCGTCGGTATCCATTTTCCAGCGCTGCTTTCACTTCCCATGATCGATCATTACCCATGATGATTTCCCTGACCCTGGTCACCACCGGCATGCCCAGCATAACCGCCATTTCCGGACCCACCCATTCGGTGGCCCCGTCACTGCTGGCCATACCGCAAAGCACGGCATCCACATCCCCGATCTTCTGAACACCTGTGGCAAGTGTATATGCTGTGGCATAGGCATCGGCTCCACCAAAACACGGGTCGGAAAGCAGAATGCCCTTGTCGGCACCCAGCGCCATGCACTCTTTAACAATACTGCCCGCTTCAGGAGGTCCCATGCTCAGTACGCAGATATGAGCCCCATTCTCAGCCTTGATCTGGAGTGCTGCTTCCAGGGCATGCTTGTCCAGCGGGTTCAGTACCATGGGCACATCGCATCGCAGCAATGTTTTGGTGACCGGATCGATTTTCAGGTTACAGGCCTGCTTGGGATCCGGCACTGCCTTGACACAGACAACGATTTTTAACATTTCTTGTTCGACATTCGACATTTTCATTTAAATTTTCACTGGATCGCTAGACGCTTTCCCACTTGCAAATAGTCTCAGGACATGGCCCAGCGAGAAATGATCACCTTCATGATGTCCGACGTACCGGCCGAGGGCCCCAGTACAGCAGAATCCCGCCAGAATCGGGATACCGGATACGCTTCCATGCAGCCGTACCCGCCGTGTATATCCACGGCCATTTTGGCTGCTTTTTGAGCCGCTTCCGTGGTGTAATATTTGGCTACGGCGAACTCGTTGCTGGACCGTCCGCCGGCATCCTGGATAGCCGCGGCCCTGTACCCCAGCAACCGTCCTGCTTCAAGATCAATTTTCATCTCCGCTATTTTATTCTGTATGGTCTGCAGGGCACTTATGGGCTTGCCATAGAGAATTCGCTGGTTGGCAAACTTGATCGACTCTTCCAGGCAAGCTGCCTGAAGTCCCAGAGCGGTACCGACCATACCACCCCGCCCCACATCACCGATGGCAGCCATGGTCACCCTCAGCCCTTTGCCCTCTTCGCCCAGAAGCTGTTCCGGGCCGATTTTCAGGTCCTCAAAGGAAAGTTCGCCGGTGTTGCAGCCACGCATACCCACTTTGTGCTCCTTGTGGGTGGGTTTCCAGCCTGGCATGTCCCTGTCGATGACAAATGCGCAGAAAGCCTTGGGATTGTCGTCTGCTTTGGCCAGAATGGTAATCGTGTCAGCTATATGGGAATTGGTGATAAAACATTTACGACCATTGACGATGAAAGCGTCGCCATCCTTGGTGTAGGCCGACTTGATACCGGTGGGGTCGGATCCGCCGGTAGCTTCAGTCACGGCGGTGGTTGCCAGACGCTTTCCCGATGCCAGATCCGGCAGATATTTGCGCTTCTGTTCTTCAGAGCCAAACTTGACGATGGGTTCGATGCCCAGGGCAAAGACCTGCAGCATCATGGCGGTTGCCACGGAAACCCGGCTGATCTCCTCCAAAGCGATCAGACGCTCGGTATACCCCAGCCCCAGTCCGCCGTATTCTTCCGGGATCGTAATAGCCATCATTTCCGCCTCACCCAAGGCCTTGACCACCGCATCGCTGACTTCCCCGGTTTTCTCCATTTCGGCTATCTGGGGAGCAAGTTTTGTTTCGGCAAATTCTCTGGCCGCTTTTATGAACATTTCCTGTTCCTCGGTGAAAGTAAAATCGATCATTGTCAGTCTTCCTCCTGTTATTTTATTTTTTTAGTTTATTCAGATAATCGATCAGGGCGTTAATTGACTTATCCAGGGCTTCACGGGATCTATCCACGCTGTAACTCACGGAAGCCCCCAACATACCGCTAAATATGATTTCTGTAATCGTGTCGGACGGTATCCCCTTGTATGTTGCCGGTGATGAATGACCATTGTCCAACAGCCTTTTGAGCATTGCCTTCAGACCTGTAAAGCCCTTTTGAACTTCCCTGGACAGATGTGGGCGGGCATCCCCAAGCTCAACCGCAAACATAATGAATATACATCCGCCGGGAAAATTTTCAGCATCCAGGAGGTACCTGTTTTTATAATTATCGAGCAGCTTTGTTATTTTGCCGACAGGTTCTTCAATTTCATCCATTCCGCATAAATTTTTCTCACGCCAGATTTTGCGCCCCTCATCCAGTACCTGAAAGAAGAGATCTTCCTTGCTTGAAAAATGATTGTAGAATCCACCTTTCGACGTGTTGGCAGCCGAAAGGATATCTTGAATGGACGTATTCAAAAAACCATTCAGGGAAAAGAGCTTCATGGATTCGTGAACGATGGTTTCTTTAAGTGTCACTTGTCTATTTTCCTTAAAGAGGGAAGGGACAGACCGGTCGGTCTCATTTTTCTATAACAATCTCCTGATCAGGGAGTCAAGGAATATTTTTGGGGGATTACACAGACAGACCGACCAACTTTGTTTCCAGGTACTCCTTGATACCTTCCGAAGAACCTTCCCGTCCCAAACCACTTTCCTTTATCAAGACCGTTCTTCTTCAGGCGCTCCCCTCCGGTGACAAGCCGTGCGCCTTTTTTTATGGCATCCTGAACCTGACGGTCTACTTTTTCAAGGGCCATGTCATTAACCAGTGGACCAATCCGGACCCCGGGGTCGAATCCTGAACCGGACTTCATTGCGGGCAGCCTGAAGTGGCTTGCCCTGCTCCTCGGTCATAATGGTGGCCAGTCGTTCCAGGTCTGCCATCATCAGCGAATGGGCTTTGTACAGAAATTGAGATCGCTGGTAAACCGTTTGTGAGGACCATTCCTGAAAGGCCAGATCCGCAGCATCAACAGCCTTTGTGGCATCGGCCCCCTCCCCGGCTGGAAGCGAACCCAACGTCTTGCCGGAGGCAGGGTTGAAGGATTGAAATTCCCGACTGTTTTCAGCATCTATCCATTTCCCACCAATAAACATTTTCTATCCTCCATTTTTATTCCATCATTTAAAACCTGGTCCTTTGGCCAGGTCAGAGATCTTTGGCTATGCTGATGGTGATAGTTACTTAAATCCGAAGTACGAAATTCGAATTTAGAATTTATCACACGCTGAATGTGCATTATATTAATCCCATATAGGGTTAAATCAGCGCCGGTCCCTTTGGACCCTGTTTCTACTCTCTTGTTGTTGTTCAGGCAACATAATCCGCTCTGTTGACTTCACCCTTAATCCCTTTACCCTCAAGAAAAGCACGGATATTCTTGGCAGCAATTTTTGTCGCTGCTGTCATGACCCCTGGCACGTCATCAGCGTTGTGGGGTGATCCAAGCAGATTGGGCAGGTCGAAAAAGGGGTAGTCCAATGTGAATCCCGAAGGATCACCCGGTTCGGACCACCAGGTGTCGATACCGGCTTTGAATGATGGCGTGGTCTTTAAATGGTGATACAAGGCCTGTTGTTCTAGGACCTTCCCCCGGGCAACATTGATAAGAATGGCATCCGTTTTCATGATTTGAAGTTCGTGATGCCCTATCAGGTGAAGGGTTTGTCTGGTCAGGGGGACTGTCAACACAACCACATCGGATCTTTTCAGGACCACCTCCATATCAGCGGGTGTTCCCATAAAATCGAGGGGAAAAGACGATGTGGCGGATCGATTGATCCCGTGGACTTCCATGCCCACACCTTTCATCAGACGCGCAATGGCAACACCGTTGCCGCCCATCCCGATAATCCCACAAATACCGCCTCTCAGTTGTTTGTTATAGACTGCTTGGTTGAAGCTTCCATGCCCAAGCTCTAAATGCCGCGGTATTATCGACTTGGCCAGGCACAAGGTCATGGCCAACACATGTTCAGCGATGGGTTCTGCAAAAGCCCCGGCATTGCTCGCCACACTTATGTTTTCAGGAATGGCCGCAAATGGTATCTTGTCTGCCCCGGCAAAAATCAATTGAATGAGTCGGGTCCGTTTCAGCGCAACGATTTCCTGCAAGCCGATTTCGGTTTCAGCAAAATTTTTTAACAGGATTACATCCGCTTTCCTCAAAGCCTGTTCCCGTTCGGGTGCTTTTCCCTCATGAATGTACAGGATGTCTGAAATATCATCGAGCACGGCATGGATTACCTGCCGTTCACGAGGATTCGCGGGAAATGTTATGGCGATTTGGAATGTCATTGTATGGGTCTAAGCTACTATATTTATTAACTCAACTTTCGGGTTTCACCACAGAGTGAGCGAAATGGGTGATCCAATGGTGATTTGTGCTGTTTGAGCCAATTAGGGCACCTTACATCAGCGCATGACAATGAACAATCCAATATGAAAGTACGGTCAATTAATAGCTACGCCTGTTTAACCATATGGCCAGCGCTGATGTTAGGAGCCCTTGCGGCGAGTTCACAAAGCGCCAGGGGATTATTCATTTCGCGTTTTCTGAATCCCGAGAGTTGAGTTATTAACGTGTTAAAGATTCAAGAATAGTATGTTTCGCCAAGGGTGATAATCAGGAATTCTAACATATGCATACCGACCTGTATATCAGAATGTCAAGGGAGCGGCAAACGGGCCATGGCTTAATCATTGACTTTGGTACGTCAATTCTATTAAAATTATTTCCACTTTTTATATGTAATCAAAGAAATTATGAAAACAAAAAGGAGGCGTTATCATGGATATGGCCAATCTACTGAAAATGGGTGCAACAATGTTCAAAGACTCTAAACAAAGTGGTGATGCAGGTAGCGGCTTGGATATCGGCAGCCTGACATCGGCACTTTCTGGTCTTGCAGGGGGAGGCAGTAGCACAGGCGGGTTTGATTTGGGTTCATTGTTATCAAAGATGGACTCCGGTGGACTCGGAGCTATAGCGAAGTCCTGGCTCGGCGATGGCAACAACGAAGCCATCTCGCCTGACCAAATATCTGACATGCTCGGCCCCGATAAGATTTCCGAATTCGCATCCAAACTGGGACTTAGCAGCGAAGAGGCGGCTGGTGGATTATCTGAGGCACTTCCACAGATGGTGGATAAAGCCAGCAGCGACGGCTCACTGCTTGATTCAATCGGCGGGGTCTCAGGCGCTATCGGCATGGCAAGTAAATTATTTGGCAAGTAGACCAAGCTTCTCCAGCTTTAAATAGTAAATTCTCACGGCGGTTGCAGTTTAATTATGACGTTCTTTTCTTTGTGGAACCGCTTCGAGATTTTTCAGACAGATAGTGATGCCACAGCATTCTTGCCGCAACGGATCGAAAAGGACGCCAGGCCTCAATAATATCGGATAGTTCTGACGGCGATGGATGCCTCTCAAGCGACTTCACCTTTCGCAGGGTATTCATCAGCGCAATATCCCCGGGCGGCCAGACATCCGGTCTGAGCAGCGCCATCAAGAGATATATACTTGCCGTCCAGGGTCCGATACCTTTGATTTGCGTCAGCGTATCAAGGGCAGCAGGGTCATCCATTCTGGAAAGGGCTTTCAGGTCGAGTCTGTGTTCAAGGATGGCGTTGGCAACATGGATGCAGTAGGCTGCTTTCTGTCGCGTCACACCCAACGCGCGCAGACGGGTTGAACCTGCTTGAACAAAATTATCGGGTGTAAACGGAACCAGGTTATCCAAGAGTCGACGGTACATCGCCAAGGCTGAGGCAAGGGATACCTGCTGCTCCAGAATAATATGGATCAATGTCGAAAAGCAGGGCTTTCTTGCCCACAAGGGCGGCACACCATCCCTTGCGAAAAGACGGGCAAGATCGCTGTCCCGGGCAGCTAAAATAACCGTGCCCTCCCCTAGACGCTTTTTTGTCAGCAAGGGTGTCATAAGGTGAAGCCATCAGGAAGACGCGCTTTGACTGGTAATTTCAGCGTAGGCACTATGGTTGTGGATGGATTCGAAATTCTCTGCACTCACGGTAAACCAGGTGATATTGTCATCCTGTTTCAGCTTCATGGCGATATCCCTGACAATATCTTCGACAAATTTTGGATTTGCAAAGGCTTTTTCCGTGACATGTTTCTCATCGACACGCTTCAGAATGGAATAGACATCACAAGAGGCTGTGCCTTCGATGAGCTCGATCATATCTTCCAACCATATAAATTTAATAAACCGTGTACTGAGACAGACTTCACCCCGCTGATTGTGAGCACCGGCATCGCTGATTTCCTTGGAGCATGGACAGACCGAAGAGATGGGAACAATGACCTCGGATACGAGATCGATCTTGCCATCCGAATCACTGACACCGGTAATTCGGCAGGTGTAGTCCATCAAGCCCATGGATCCGCTTACAGGGGCTTTTTTTTCGATAAAATACGGGAAAGTGACGTCCACATGCGCTGAAGCTGCGTTGAGGTGCCGCTTCATCTCTTCCAGAATCACAGAGAAATTTTTTAAAGAAATTGCCGGACGAAACAGGTGCAGCATTTCGACAAAACGACTCATATGGGTGCCCCTGTCCCGGTGAGGCAGGTTGACAAACATATTGATGGTGGCAACGGTCGGTTGATGACCTTCACGCTTGTCCCTGACGGTAATGGGGTATTTGAGGTTCTTAATACCGACCCGATCAATGGGAATGTTGCGATAATCACGCTGATTTTGAACGTCCTGCATTTTCATGTTCTCCACCATATTAAACAAACAGCAACACGTTACAACTCGTTGGAATTTAATATGGTTCCATTTTTAAATATTATAAATGCGAATGTCGAAATACGAAACAAATCCAAATATCGAATGTTCAAAAGAAAGATACACAGCGCGTCGGAATAGCCGTCTGAACACTTGTTTTGATCATTTTGATTTATCGTCTTTGATCTTGTTTAGGATTTCGAATTTCGGGTTTTTGGTTTTTGATTTCGGGTTTCAACATATACGCCGGCCTTACATGGCTCATGGACCTGAATATATTGCCCTTTATCTTTTTATTGCCGGCATAGAGCTGTTTTAAAAGGGTTTTGATCTCCTTCCGTTTGGACGTTTTTGCTGTGGGACACGGGTTGATAAATTCAGGAAAGGCCTGCTCTCTGGCAAACCGTCTGATACTGTCCTCATCTGCAAAAGAAAGCGGTCTGATCAATTGAAAACTGCCATCAAAAAAAGACTGCGAGGGCAGCATGGTGCTGATTTCACCCGCATAACACATGTTGATGAACAATGTTTCAATGATGTCATCTTTGTTGTGGCCCAGGGCAATCTTGCTGCAACGCAGTTCTTCGGCAATTTCAAATAAACGTTTCCGACGCAGGCGGGAGCATAGAAAACATGGGTTCTCAAGATTTTCAGGCCCATGGCTGATCACACCATAGTCCGTGTACGCAATTCGAACCGTATATCCGGCTTTTTCACCGTATTCTTGCAGAGCATCACTGAACCCGCCAGGAAACCCCAGATCCACATAAACGGCAAACAGCTCATAATCGATGGGGATCCGGGCTCGCCGTTCGTTGAGCAGCCACATAAGTGAAAGGCTGTCTTTCCCTCCGGAAAGCCCTACCAGAATTCGATCACCATCCGATATCATATCGTATCGGTGCAGCGCCTTGCCAACAGCCCTGTTCAGCGCTTTATATACGTAACTATGCTTTGGCAAAACAGTTGGTTACGCTTCTGTTTCTTTTGTTTCTTCTATTTCTGCTGTTTCTTCTGCTTCCGGTGTTTCTTCTGCTTCCGGTGTTTCCAGTATTTCCAATACTTCCGTTGGTTCGCTAGGTATTTCTATTTCCAGATCAGGCTTCTTGACTCTTACCTTGTCTGCTGCAATTTCACGAAGTGCAACAACAATATCTTCATTTTTAGGTGAACTCACGAGGTATTCGGAACCCTCCCGAATCTGTCTCACTCTTTTGGCTGCCATATGAACCAGCTGAAAGCGACTGGGTATTTTTTCCAGGCAGTCTTCGATTGTAATTCGTGCCACTGTGTACCTCCTGCGTTTAGGATATATCGTAATTAACTTATTGTATTTCCACGAGTTCGTATGTGCGCTTCCCTGCTGGAGCCTGGACCGAAACTTCCTCGCCGACTTCCCTGCCGATGATGGCCAGACCCAGAGGCGATTTGACGGAAATCCGCCCTTCCTCGATATTTGATTCGTCCGGACCAACCAGCTGGTATTCGACACTTTCTCCAGTATCGATATTTTCCAATACGACGCCGCAACCAAACACGGCCCGATCCTTTGGCAGATTATCCGGTTCAATCACATCGGCATTCCCCAGTTTGTATCCCAGTTCACTGATGCGGCCTTCGATGAAGGCCTGGCGTTCTTTTGCCGCATCAAACTCGGCATTTTCGCTGAGATCGCCATGTGCGCGGGCTTCTTCGATGGCTTTGATATTCTGCGGTCTATCAACTGACTTGAGTTGTACCAATTCACGCTTGAGTTTTTCGTATCCATTCTTTGTTATCGGTATCCGTTCCATTATCACCCTCTACAAATAGTTCTGGGCCAGAATTTCAGCTATCTGGACCGTGTTGGTGGCAGCCCCTTTGCGAATATTATCGGCAACGATCCACATATTGATCCCGTTGGGAATCGTGAAGTCGTCGCGGATTCTGCCCACATAAGTCAGATCCTGGCCTGCTGAATCAATGGGCATGGGGTAAACATTCTGTGATGGATCATCCACCAATTTGACACCGGGTGCTTCCGCCAGCATGGATTTTACATCTTCTGCTGATATGGGCGCCTCTGTCTCGATGTTCACCGCTTCTGAATGTCCGTAGAAGACAGGCACACGAACCGTTGTCGCAGTGACCTGAATGCTGTCATCCTCCATGATTTTACGGGTTTCATTGAGCATCTTCATTTCCTCTTTGGTATAGCCGTTCTCCTGGAAAACATCGATATGCGGCAAACAATTGAAGGCGATGCGATGGGGATAGACCTTTGACTCTGGATCCGAGAAATTCATGATCGCACGGGTCTGTTCTGTTAACTCGTCCATGGCTTTTACACCTGTTCCGGATACCGCCTGATAAGTAGATACCACCACCCGTTTGATCCGAAACTTCTGATGAATGGGATTCAGGGCAACCACCATTTGAATGGTAGAGCAGTTTGGATTGGCGATAATTCCTTTCCTTGTATATCCGGCTACGGCATGTGGATTGACCTCCGGCACCACCAGGGGGACATCCGGATCCATTCGCCATGCGCTCGAATTATCCACCACGACACAGCCTGCTTTAGCGGCATGCGGCGCAAAATGCTCGCTGGTGCCGCCCCCTGCAGAGAACAGAGCGATATCCATGCCCTGGAAAGAATCCTCGGTCATTTCTTCAACCTTAAACGGACGATCCCTGAAAGTAAGTTCCCGTCCTTTTGAGCGGCTTGATGCCAGCAGTTTTATTTTATTGACCGGAAAGTCTCTTTCTTCCAGACAGGTAATCATCTGCTTGCCCACCGCACCCGTTGCACCCGCCAGTGCAACATTGAACTTCTTGGATCCCATTCTCTTTTCCTCCTCTTCAAGGATTTAAGCGATAATCTAAAAAATGCTAACCCGCCTGTTTTATGGCGGGTAACAGTTCCTGAACTAAAATAACTTCGTTTTATAATATCAAAAGAAGCGATACTGTCGCTCTAATAAGGATTTTAATCTAACCGCAGTTTGTCAGGGCCGATGCGAGATGTTTTCTTCTCCTTTTATCTTCCCGGCTTCTTTATGTTTGATTTTCTTGTAGCGCTTCAACATCGCAACGGGTCCGGACAGAACATACAGACTCCCACAAAGAAACAGCGCAATAGAAGGTTGGGAAGCAATAAAGATGAATATCAATATGGCAATTACCAAGGAATTGAAATTCATCTGTCTGAACAGTTCCGGTTTTTTAAAGCTGTTGTACTTGATGGAACTGACCATCAAAAAGGAGAGGCAGTAGAGCATGATTAAAAGAAGAATCGCGTTGGCGTTCCCCAGGATGTTCAATTTATGAAATATCAGAACCGTAACGGCATTCATGCCAGCACCCGCCGGGATGGGCAGACCAATGAAATGATCACTGTTGACCGTTTCAATCTGAGTGTTGAAACGTGCCAGGCGCAAGGCCCCGCATGCCATGAATAAAAAGGCCGCCAGCCAGCCAATCCTCCCCAAGGGTTTCAAAGCCCACAGATAAATCATCAGACCGGGAGCGATTCCAAAGGAAATCAGATCCGCCAGAGAATCATATTCGATCCCGAATTTACTTGTAGTGCCGGTAGCCCGGGCGATTTTCCCATCGAGGTTATCGAAAACGCCGGCAATAACAATTGCTATGGCGGCGGCAACAAATTTGCCGTCAATGGAGGCAATCACCGCATAAAACCCACAGAACAGGTTCATGGATGTAAGGATGTTCGGTAAAAGATAGATGCCTCTGCGAAGGTTCTCTTTTTGGAATCGTTTGTTTTTCATGTTAATTTCCCTATGAGAGAAGTTCCTGCACTGACCACATCACCGACCGCTACGGTGACCTGCGCATCAACCGGCAGATATACATCAAGCCGTGACCCGAAACAGATCAGTCCAAATCGTTGACCCCGGGCAACCGCAGCCCCCTCCTGAATTCTGCAGATAATTCTTCGAGCAACAAGACCGGCGATCTGAACAAAACAGAGGGTCTGACCATTTCCTGTTTCCAGATAAACGGCATTGTGCTCATTTAACCGGGAGGCTTTATCCAGATTGGCCGAAAAAAATTTACCGGGGTAATATTCAATTTTTGCTATTTGCCCATCAAAAGGTATTCGATTCACGTGAACATTGAAGATCGACATGAAAATGCTGACCTTCTGGCATGGGCCTTCCGCAAAATGTGTGTTCTCCAGTCGCTCCACCTTGATGACTTTTCCATCAGCAGGCGACACCACACCACCTTCAAGAACAGGCGTCACCCGGTCCGGATCACGAAAGAAATAACAAATAAAGAGCGTTGCCAGCAAGCCCGGCAGCGCCAGTACGGCAATTCCCAACAAAGCAAAAACAGCGGTGGCAAATGCCGCAATCCCGATAAAGGGGATTCCTGCCCTGTCTATGGGAAACGCAGTCTGGCTGGGGGGCTCTGTCCGTGAAAATTTATTCATTCAATACACCCGCAATCATGGGTTGTTTCCTTAAACTTTTTTTAATATCATTGATTCCATATCATGTCAATAATACTGGGTATATTATCTATACCTTGCCACCATGTTTTGCATGGCGTTCAGCATCCGATTTGCGAATATAGTATGGCACCACCGCAGACAACTGTTGTGATTCATTTTTCTGAAACTGCTTCAGAGCCAGTTTTGCGATGGTTTCTACACGAATGGTGTCCCTGCATGGATGCGAAAACCGGGCCAGGCTCCCCAGCGCAGCTTCTAACGTTTCTCGATAAAGACGGGCGCCATTCCCGATGAACTGACAGGACGCGCCAATACCCCTGGCCAACTCCGAGGGTGGGGCCACGTGATGCATGCCCACCTGTGACACTTCTCCCCCTTCGGATACATAAAGGCCATAGTATACTTCGCTTCTACGGGCGTCCATGACAGGGCAAACAAATTTTGTACGCAGTTCTGCCTGGGAAGCCAGAGCGGCCAGACTGGTAACACCGACAGCAGGCCTGGATAATGCGTAGGCCAGACCCTTGATTGTACTGATACCGATACGCAGTCCCGTAAAGGTGCCAGGGCCTGTCACCACCGCTAATCCATCGATTTCCTCAATAGGAATTCCGGAAGCGGCGATACTGTTATGGACCATCCCCATGAGATGCCGCGCATGCGTTTCACCGTTCGAATCGACAGATTCGGCCAGAACCCCGCCTGCGTTGGCAATCCCCACGCTACAGGTAGATGTGGAGGTGTCAACTGCCAGTATCTTCATGCTTTCCTATACCGCATGCAATTTCGAGCACCTGCTCCATCTGACGCACCTGTACAAAACGGATCTTCTTCTTGACGTGATTTGGAATATCCACCAGATCCATTTTGTTCTTTTCCGGTATAATGATGGTGTTAATACCAGCCCGCAAGGCACCCAATGCTTTTTCCTTCAGACCACCGATGGGGAGCACCCTGCCCCGGAGGGTAATTTCGCCGGTCATGGCAACATTTTTGTCCACGGGCTTACCCGACAAGGCTGAAATCAGAGCGGTTGCCATGGCAATTCCTGCTGATGGACCATCCTTGGGGATAGCACCTGCCGGTACGTGGATGTGAACGTCAATATTCTCCAGTGCTTCTTCACTGATATCGAAACGTTTGAGATTTGCCCGGGCATAGCTCAATGCGGCACGGGCAGATTCCTGCATCACTTCCCCCAACTGTCCGGTAACGATCAGCTCGCCCTTGCCACCGATAAGCGATGCCTCCACATAGAGGACCTCTCCGCCCACCTGCGTCCAGGCCAGCCCGGTGGACAACCCCACCTGGCTTTCCTCCTGATCCATTTCAGGATAAAACTTTCGCACCCCCAGGTACCGATGGAGATTGGCCCGGGTAATATTAAAGGGCTTTTTCTCGCCTTCGGCTATTTTGCGGGCAACCTTTCGACAGAGCGAACCAAGCTCCCGTTCCAGATTCCGAAGTCCGGCCTCAGACGTATAACCTTTTATGATATCTACCATCGCCCCGGAGCTCAGAGACAGTTGTTTTTTTCGTAAGCCGTTTTCCTTGATCTGACGTGACAGAAGATGTTTTTCCGCGATAACCAACTTCTCTTCTTCCGTGTAACCGGAAAGTGTCAGAATCTCCATCCTGTCAAGCAAAGCCGACGGGATGGTATCCACCATATTGGCGGTCAGAATGAACATGACATTCGACAGATCAAACGGTAGGTTGAGATAGTGATCACTGAAGGCATTGTTCTGTTCGGGATCGAGTGCTTCCAGAAGTGCAGATGATGGATCACCCCTGAAGTCCGAACCGACCTTGTCGATCTCATCCAGAATAAAAACCGGGTTTTTGGTCCCACACTGCTTCAGGCCCTGGAGAATTCTTCCAGGCAGCGCACCCACATATGTTCGCCTATGACCCCTTATCTCGGCTTCATCCCGGATGCCTCCCAGGGAAACCCGTGTAAATTTCCGTTTCATGGCCTTGGCAATGGCCTGTCCCAGGGATGTTTTTCCCACACCCGGGGGCCCCACAAAACAGAGGATCGGCCCTTTTGTTTTCTTGTTGAGTTTGCGAACACTCAGGTATTCCAGAATGCGGTCCTTGATTTTATCGAGGCCAAAGTGATCCTTGTCCAGCACTTCCTTGGCCTTCACAATATCGATCATGTCCTTGGTGGACTTTTGCCATGGAAGTTCCACCAGCCAGTCCAGATAGGATCTCACGACACCGGACTCGGCAGAATCCGGATGCATCTGTTCGAGCCGTTTCAACTGCTTGAAAGCCTCCTGGTTGGCTTCTTTGGACATTTTCGCTTTTTTGATCTTAACTTTGTATTCCTTTACCTCTTTGC
Organism: uncultured delta proteobacterium; assembly: GCA_963842925.1. GTDB lineage: Bacteria > Desulfobacterota > Desulfobacteria > Desulfobacterales > B30-G6 > B30-G6. The sequence goes on along the minus strand of CAWJIL010000006.1, from coordinate 9,625 downwards.
CCTTATCATCCAGTTCGCCCAGTTCCCGGTGTATGGCCCTCACCTGCTCTCGAAGAAAATAATCCCTTTGACTCTTGGAAATCTCATCTTTGACGTCTGACTGGATCTTGGCCTGCATCGCTGAGAGTTCAAGTTCTTTGGCAATCAGATCATTGACTTTCCGAAGTCGCTCAATGGGATTGATCAATTCAAGAAGTTGCTGGGCTTCATCGATTTTCAATTTCAGATTGGAAGCGACCAGATCGGCTAGTTTGCCGGGATCATCGATACTGTCAAGTATGGCGCTGACATCGCCCGTCAATTCGCCTCGGAGAGCCAGAATCTTTTCTGAATGCTCACGGATAATGCGCATCAGGGCCTTGGTCTCGAGATCGAGCTGCTCCATGGGCTCTTCCTCGAGGATGTCGATGCTGACCCTAAAGAGCGATCGTTTACGGACATATTTCTTTATTTTTGCCTTGGCAATACCCTGGACAAGCGCCTTAACCCGTCCATCAGGCAGTTTCAGCATGCGTAAAATCTTACACACCGTTCCGATCGTATAAATATCGGTTTCCTTGGGATTCTCAATACCGGGTTCCGTCTGTGTTGCCACCAATAGAAATCGTGTTTTGGAAACCGCCTCCTCTACGGCACGCACCGACTTTTCTCTTCCGACAAAAAGCGGCAACAGCATATCGGTAAAAATGACGACATCCCGTACCGGCATCAGGGGAAGTGTTTTGGGGATCTCCTCCTCCAGTCCGTCATCCTCAATTATACTTATTAAATCGTCTTTATCCGTTTCAGCCATCTGTGTTCCTGGTCCCTTTCTTCCTAATTCGAACATTTTAACTTCTGGGAATAGTAAACCTGAACTGAAGGACTTTTTATCTCGATCTGCATCAATCTCCTGCTGATCGGTGAATCACAAAGAGCCTCTACAGATCCACTGGCATATTTAGGTTTTTTGCGAATCCTGCGCCATCAAGATCTCGACACATCTCCACGGGAAAAATCGCTCGGTTCAGGTCAAAAACACTATAATAAGACCGATATCCTTTATTACAATACCCATTTCGAAATCATCAAGGAATGGTTCCCGCATCTTTCACAAACCTGATCGGCTTTGGCGCAAGGCATTTCAGTTGGAAGCCCTGGTAATTTACTGTAAAGGCTATCCCAGTAAAGGCAAACATTCCCTTTTGCCAAATTGTGCCATTCTAATAAGTGTCCATCCACAAATAGTCTTTTCACGCCCTGCCGGTGTTGGGCGCCATGATTTAACGCCTCAAAATAGCGCGCTATTCACCCCAAGGGCACTTCCTGCGGGCGCCTCCGGGTTAAATCTGACACCCGCCTTGTCAGAACGCGAAAATCCCTATTTCTGGACGGACACGAACGAACATGCAATATTATAACAAGCTTCTGATATATAAAGACAACTAAAAGTTTTTCATCCAGTTTCATGAAATGTTCGGCTTAATGATCATACCAATATCATTTACAAAACCTGTAAATTATGGCATAGACACGCGGTAATATGATAGAATTGATATTATTCATTTTCGGTAGCTGTATCGGCAGTTTTTTAAATGTCTGTATATACAGACTGCCCAATTCCAAATCGATTGTATATCCCCCGTCAGCCTGTCCCGGGTGTAATACCCCCATCCGGTTTTATGACAACATCCCCATACTCAGTTTTCTTCTGCTCAGGGGGAAGTGCCGCAGTTGCGAGGCTGTCATATCCATACGTTATCCCCTGGTTGAATTGATGGTCGGTCTGTTTGCCGTTTGTGTCTACCTCAAATTCGGTCTGACACTACACGCCTTGATCCTCTATATGCTTATTGCAGCATTGATCGTAATTACATTCATCGATATCGACCACCGTATTATTCCCGACGCCATCTCCCTGCCGGGCATCCTCATCGGTTTTGCCGCCTCGTTTTTTTCCCCGGCCATCACTTACCTGGAATCCCTGGTGGGCATACTGGTGGGAGGCGGCAGTCTATTGTTGGTGGCATGGGTTTACAGCCTGATCACACATAAAGAAGGCATGGGGGGCGGAGACATCAAACTTCTGGCCATGATCGGCGCCTTTGTGGGGTGGCAAGGTGTGCTGTTGACAATATTTCTTTCGTCTGCTATCGGCACCCTCTGCGGTCTGCTGGTCATGATCCGGTCAGGAAAAAACATGAAACTGGCGATTCCCTTTGGCCCATTTCTCGCCATGGGGGCCATGATACATATTTTCTTTGGCAAAGAGTTGATTTTCTGGTATTTTCACACCTTCATCTAAGTTGGGTTTTGAGATGAGACTGGCAATTATATCTGATATTCATGGCAATATGGACGCACTGGAGGAAGTCCTTGCAGATATTGACAAATCCAATGTCAGTGCCACCATCTGCCTGGGTGATATGGTGGGATACGGCCCGGAACCTGAAGCGGTAATCCAGGCAATCCGTCGGCTGAAGATTACTACCCTGTTGGGAAACCACGAGCTGTCCATTCTCGATCCAAAATACCTTTCCTGGTTCAACCCCCTGGCCCGCTTATCAATAGAGAAAACCATACCGATGCTTTCTGATAAATCCCTTGCGTTTATCGCGAACCTGAAAACATTTGTTTCCCAGAAGCAGGCCCGGTTTGTGCATGGATTCCCGCCGGATTCGGTCATTACGTATCTTTTCCAGATTGAAGAAGCGGCCTTTTGCAGTGTTTTTGAGTCCATGAAGGAAAATTTGTGTTTTGTGGGTCACACCCACAAACTCGAATTCGTTAGCTACAGGGACGGTGCTGTGATACGTGCTCCCTTGATCAAGGGTGTCATGCAATTGCGCAAAGAAAAAAAATATATTATCAATGTCGGCAGCGTGGGGCAGCCCAGAGATGGCGACAAGACCGCTAAATATGCCATCTGGGATGAAACGGAAAACCTCATTCAGGTTAAATTTATACCGTATCATATTGCCAAGGTCACCAATAAGATCATTGAAGCAGGTCTGCCGGATGCCCATGCCGAAAGATTGTGGTAATGAAATCGCTTCGCGATTTCATCTGTCGCGGCTTTGCCGCTTTTTTTAGACGAATGCCTGTATGTTATACACAGGACGGAACACAACAAAATAATTGAATATAAGCAATAATAGATATTTATAGTACAATACTTAGTGCTATTGATTAAGGAGTTCGCTGAATGCAGAGAATAATAAAATTGATATATACCCTCATGGCCCTGTCCATTGTCGCGGCTGCTTCACCGGCCCTTGGCAGGTCTTACCATTTTGAGATGTATGCAAATACCAATGATGTTTTCCTGGGTCTTGAATCGGAGGCACTCATAACAGAGGAGGCCTTTATCAACATTGGTGGCGGCTTCCTCTTCAGCGGTGATGACTACACCGTCGGCAATCTACATTTTTCCATGAAAGGCGAGGCCTTTATACCGGCCCTGACCCTCGGCCTGGGTTTAAAAGGTGTTTTGGGATCGGCAGAGGATGGCAGTGATGATTATGATCTGGCCGGCCTGGGATTTGTCGTTCTAGGCGAATATGACTTCAGAAAAGTCTATTATAATTTCCCCGTTATCGTGATGAGCGATGTCACTTTCGCACCCGCCACTCTGGCTTTCGGGGATACGGACGACTACACCGAGTTCAATCTGCGAGCAAAGGGATATATTGTTCAATCGGCAGCCCTTGTTCTGGGTTATAAGAAAATCGTGGCCCATTTCGAAAAAGGTTCCGATGATTACAAGCTCTCCGATGACATGTTTTATTTTGGTTTTGAGTTTTCGTTTTAGATCAGCTGTAAGCCATAAGCGGCAAGCATTTAGCAGCTTATAGCTTATCGCTTATTCAACCAGCCTCGCCACCTTGTCTGCGATACTGGATATAGCCTTTGCCACCTCCGAGTCCGCATATTTTTCCTGAATCGAACAGCCATCATCACCACAGGCCACGACTTTGGGATCCATGGGAATTCTCCCCAGAAAAGGTATGGTGGCTTCCGCCGCTGTTCTCTCTCCACCACCCGATCCGAAAATGTCCACCTTCTCCCCGCAGTGCGGGCATACAAAGCCGCTCATGTTTTCAATCAATCCGAAAATCTCCATTTTCACGGTCTTGCAGAAACTGATGGATTTGCGGACATCCGCCAAGGACACCTCCTGGGGTGTGGTCACAATGATGGCTTTGGCATCCTGGATGGTCTGGGCGATGGTAAGGGGTTCATCACCGGTACCCGGCGGTGAATCGATGATCAAAAAATCGAGATTGCCCCATTCCACATCACCGATAAACTGTTTGATGGCCGAATACTTGATGGGCCCCCGCCATATAATGGCATCGTCTTTGCTCATCGTCAGTGATTCAATGGAAACAACCTTTAGATTATCCATGCGGTGCATGGGTTCGAGTTTTTTGTTGCCACTCAAATCGAGCATACCTTTGAGCCCCAGCATTCTGGGAACATCCGGCCCATGCAGATCGACATCCATGATACCGACCTGGTAGCCTTTGTTGGCCAGTGCAATAGCCAGGTTGATGGACGTACTGGTTTTACCAACCCCGCCCTTTCCGCTCATGACGATAAGTTTGTGCTTGATGTGGCTCAACGTTTTTACTACAGCAGCATCCTGCTCCGCCTGAGGATCTTTTTTCTGGGTTGCTGCGTTCATGTTTTCGTGTATCTGGGCCATGGTGACCTTCTCCTTTTTGATCTGTCTTGCTAATGTTATTTTCGTTTTTAGGTTGTTCGATAAAAATCGATGCTCCGGCACGATGGACAGTGCTCCGGACGCCCCGTACCAAAAGGTTCTTTCCAGTCATGCTGACACGCCTGGCACTCAAATCGACGAATGTCATCCATCATTTTATAGGATCCGCCTTCCACACGGACGGCCTTGCCGTTGATAATGGCATCGGCAATGGTTTTTCTGGCACGCTGGACAATTCTGCCAAAAGTCGCTCTGGAAACACCCATTTGGCTGCCCGCCGACTCATGAGACAGATCTTCCAGGTCAGCCAGCCGAATAGACTCCCGTTCATCAACAGTAAGACAGACCTCTTCCAAATCAAGTACTGGAATACCGCGTGGTTTGAAATAATTGATTTTGGGATTGAATCCAACCAGTCGATCCTTTTTGGGTCTTACCATGACACCTCCTGTTCTTGACAGCACATGCCATTCCCAGGCCGATATAAGCATATGCTCATTATATGTATTATTTTTCAGAATGCAAATAAAATAGCTACAATTTAGCCTAACTAGCCTAACTATCTATCCACCCAATATATATCTATACCCATCCCTCAAAAACATTACCCCGAATCCCATCAGAACCAGCCCCAGTATCCTGAGAAGAATCGTATAGTGGCGGCTTTTCAGCAGATTTCGGGATCTCCCGGAAACAATCGCCACCACGATTTTGGATCCCACCAGCAACACATAAAAAGGTATAACAAATGCCGCGGCAGCAACAAGAGACGTGCTGGATGCCTTTAAAACGAGCGGGCCGCCAATGGATGTCCAAAACATGTAAGGACTTGGATTCAGGAAATTGACCATCAGGCCCTTTTTAAGGGATTTGGGATCGACATCTTCCTGGCGGTTCACGGTCTTGAATCGGATACTGTTGAAACCAAGATAAAACAGATAAAAACCTCCGAACATGGATATAACCCCCAAGGCGGGTCTCATGTCTGAAAAAACAGATAAAAAGAGTAAACATGCCATGACTATCGGCGTATCCGTCAGCAGGGGGGCAAGAGCTACCTTGACACCCTCCCGGATGCCATGTTTTAGGGTTTGGGAGATGACCAGAGTGAGCATGGGACCAGGAGATAACCCGGCACTCAGCCCCAGAACCATTCCTGTAATCAACAGGGACTTCATTTTTTGATACCCTGATTCATGCTGCCCTGAACATACCCTGTCAGATCGACAGTAATAAAAGCGAATCCGATTTTTTTCATTTTTGCCACCAGGTTTCGGCGCATGGCTCTATCCTGAAAGCGTGGGATATCTGTTTCCGAAACTTCGATACGGGCGATGGTATCATGATACCTGACCCGGCAGGATCCAAAACCTTCCTGGTGGAGCACCCTTTCAGCGGCATCCACCATTTCGAGTCGTTTCCCTGTCAATCGGGTGCCATAGGGTATCCGGGATGCCAGACAGGCCATGGCCGGTTTATCCCAGGTGCTCAGGTTGAGCTGGCGGGAAAGAGCCCTGATTTCTTGTTTTCCAAGACCGGCATCCAGCAAAGGTGCCACAATTCCCAATTCGTCTGCGGCCCGAAAACCCGGCCGATAATCCTTCAAGTCATCTACATTGGCGCCATGGGCCACATGGGCCACATCCAATTCCTGTGCCATGGGCAACAAATCCTGAAAAAGAAACCGTTTACAACGATAGCACCTGTCTGTATCGTTCTTGACAAATTCCGAGTCCGCCAATGCCCGGGCATGGAAAGTGACATGCTTTACACCCATGGCCCTGGCCTGTTCCATGGCAGTTTCGGCTTCATGCGCAGGCTGAAGAGCCGACATGGCGGTAACGGCAACAACCCTGTCCTTTAAAACATCGTGTGCGATCTTCAACAGGAGGGTGCTGTCAACCCCCCCGGAGAAAGCAATCAAAACCGATTTCAAGGCAGTGATTCTTCTGATGAGTGCTGTTTTCTTTTGTGCTAAGTTCAATGGGCCAAGGTTCTTTAAAAAAATGTTTACAAAAAGGTCCTGATAATTTATAGTTTTACTCTGTTCGAGAAGTTCTTATACGCTAATTTCATTGTATTTTAAAGGGGTTTTTCATGGGAAAAAACAGCTTGATCAAGTCCACGACCAAAAAGAAATCGGCCACTGAAAAAAAAGAAAAAACAAAACAGGCCCAAAAGGTCTCTGCCGGGGCAAAAAAAACTGCCGCGCCAAAATCAGATGTCAAACCCAGTAAAAAAACGGTTAAGGCCAAAGAGCCCGCTAAGAAACAGGTGCCTGCAAAGGTAGCGGCCACCAAATCCGATATAAAGGAAACGACGCCAAAAACTGCAGTCCCGGCTCCGGCCCAAGTACCGCCTAAAGCCCCCATTGAGAAGAAGCCCTTGCCAAAGGAAGAGACGCCTTATCCGCACACACCGGCTTACAACGACCACATACCGCCATCTGCAACAAAACAGGCCGATCCGGCCGAAAAGATGCTGTATTACGGTGTAGCAGGGCTTGTCCTTCTGGTGCTGATCGTGCTTATTGCCAGTTGGATGAACACACAACACTATTATGTCAAGCCCGGTAAAGACGCCGTGGATATCTGGCAGGGTAAATTTGCACCCAAAGGTACCAGACACCTCATCAGCTTTCCTGGATTGAAAGTGGCGGAGCCCATCAAAGACACCTACACCGCCAAGGAAGTCTTTCCCATTATCTACCAGTACTATCTCGACAAGGCTGATAATCTCCTCGAAGTACCCGGCGTGCCTGATTTTGACGGCGTAAAAAAGTATCTCCACCAGTCCCAGGAATATGCCACTACCCGGGTAATGAAAGCGATCATCAAAAGCCGTCTCGACGCCATCAACCTCATGGTGCTGCTGTACAAAGCCGATGTTGCCGCCAGTAAAGACAGCCCGGAAGACCTGAAAGCAGCCAGGGGCTACCTCAAGGAGGCCCTTTCCTATCAAATGGATGAACTGGAATCGACGCGGATCAAAAAGAAAGCCGAAGCCGTCAAACTGAAACTGGAAGGTCTAAAGTCTTCAGCTGCCAAGACTGCTGAAGATAAAAAAGAATAGAATCCATCGTACTGAAATCGTTTCCGCCATGAGATACAAGCAGACCATCAGCGCATATATCTGCCTTTGGATATATGTTCCGTTTGTGTTACTAGCCCTGACCCCCGTGCTTGTCCGGGGCGCGGAGACTTTTCCCAAGCCGGGGTGGCAGGATCGCCCGAATCCCATCGCCGGCAGTGATGCTGTTGTGGGGGGGGAAATCGCCATCTTTGCCGGTCAATATCCCAAAAGCCTCAACTACTATCTTGACAACAACAGCTTTACGGTGGAGGTTTTTGGAGCCCTGTTCGAAACATTGCTCTCCATGCATCCCATCACCCTTGAATACGAACCCGGCCTGGCAAAAACATGGCGTATCTCCGAAGACAAAAAAACATTTGTTTTCTCGATTCACAAGAACGCCCGCTGGAGTGACGGCCATCCCATAACCGCCCATGATGTCAAGTGGACCTTTGATACGATTCTGGATCCAAAAAACCTGACCGGCCCCCACAAGGTCAGTCTCGAACGGTTTTCATCCCCAACGGTATTAGACGAACACACCATTCGTTTCCAGGCTAAAGATGTGCACTGGATGAATCTGGGTGCCGTGGGTGGGTTCAATATCTTACCCAAACACGTGTTTGAAGGAAAAGATTTTAACAAGATCAACTTTGAGTTCCCTGTGGTCTCCGGGCCTTATGAAATCGGCCTTATTAACGAAGGTATCTTTCTGACACTGGAGCGCCGGGGAGACTGGTGGAACATCCATGCCCAAGGTTCGCAGGGTACCGGTAACTTTCAAACAATGAAATTCAGGTTCTATGCCGAGAGGGAGAATGCCTTCGAGGGGTTCAAGAAGGGACAATTCGATCTGTTTCCCATCTATACCTCCCGGCTCTGGGTCAATGAAACAAAAGGTGAAAAATTTTCCAAAGACTGGATCGTAAAACAAAAAGTTTACAACCAGAAACCCATCGGTTTCCAGGGTTTTGCCATGAATATGCGTAAACCGCCCTTTGATGATATCCGGGTTCGAATCGCCATGGCCCATCTTTTGGACCGCCCCAAGATGAACAGCACCCTCATGTACAGCCAGTATTTTCTGCATCGTTCCTACTTTGAAGATCTTTATGATAAAAATCACCCCTGCCCCAACCGGCTGGTTGAATTTAACAAGACCAAAGCCAGAGATCTACTCAAGCAAGCCGGCTGGACCGTCAACCCGGCCACGGGTATCCTGGAAAAAAACAAGCAGGCCTTCTCTTTTAAATTCCTGACCCGGCAAGCATCCACGGATAAATTTCTGGCCATCTATGCGGAAGATTTAAAAGACGTGGGCATTGAACTGATCATCGACAGAAAGGACTGGGCTGCCTGGGCCAAGGATATGGATGAGTTCAACTTTGAAATGACCTGGGCCGCCTGGGGATCCGGAGTCTTCAAGAACCCGGAAAGCATGTGGTCCTCCAGGGAGGCCGAGAGAAAAAGTGGCAACAACATCACGGGGTTTAAAAATACGACTGTGGACGGCCTTATTGAAAAGCAGAAAAGTATTTTCAACATCCAGGAGCGTAACGCCATTTACAGGGAAATAGACCGGATGATCTACGATGCGCATCCCTATGTACTGTTGTGGAATATCAACTATACACGGCTCCTGTACTGGAATAAATTCGGAACGCCCGACACGGTTCTCTCCAAATACGGTAACGAAACCAGTGCGTACTGGTATTGGTGGATCGACAAAGATTCCGAAGCGGATCTTGCCGATGCCATAAGCCAGGGATTGCCCCTGCCCCCCAAAGAGCCTTCTGTCTTTTTTGATGAGATGTTTTCAGAATTTTGATATTTAAATCATGAAACATA
>CAWJIL010000005.1:0-470304 GCA_963842925.1 uncultured delta proteobacterium | reverse complement strand
GACCATTCATGCAGTTAGAGGCTTAAGAGGCTGATTCATCATCACTGGGTGCGGAAAGGAGCCTGCTCATATGAACGTTCTGCTTGTTTATCCAAAATTTCCAGATACGTTCTGGTCTTTCACGTACGCTTTAAGTTTTATCGGAAAGAAAGCGGCCTTTCCACCGCTTGGCCTGCTTACAATAGCCTCCCTGCTGCCGGATGAATTTCAAAAACGTCTTGTGGACGTCAACGTGGATAGCCTTAGGGACAAAGACCTTTTATGGGCGGATATGGTCTTTATCGGGGGCATGGCGGTCCAGAGGAAATCAGCCAAACAAATTATCGCTCGTTGCAATGCTTCGAACTTGAAAGTTGTTGCCGGCGGACCCCTTTTTACTGCTGAACCCGATGAATTCAAGGAGGTTGACCATCTCGTTCTAGATGAGGCTGAATTGACACTTCCCGCTTTTCTATCAGATTTGCAGAGCGGACAACCAAAAAAGATCTACAAAGCTTCCGGTTTTTGCAATCTTTGCGACACACCGATTCCCTCGTGGGGTCTGGTAAGAATGAAACGATATGCGTCGATGAACATTCAATTTTCCAGAGGATGCCCGTTCAACTGCGAATTCTGCAATGTGACGACGCTTTTCGGTCACCGGCCGCGCCTAAAAACACCCCAACAAGTTATCGCGGAACTGGATCGTATTTATGCTTCCGGCTGGCGCGGCAGTATATTTTTTGTTGATGATAATTTTATTGGAAATAAGGGCTATCTTAAAACACATTTGCTTCCCGCCCTGATCGATTGGCGCAAAGATAAAAAGGGTTGTGTTTTTTTCACCGAAGCTTCCATCAATCTTGCCGATGATCCTGAACTTATGGACATGATGGTAACGGCCGGGTTCGATGCTGTTTTTATCGGCATTGAGTCGCCCGATGAGGTCAGTCTTAGGGAGTGTCATAAAACCCAGAATAGAAACCGGGATTTGCTTGAGAGTGTCACGATTATCCACCGTTCAGGATTACAGGTGATGGGCGGTTTTATTGTGGGTTTTGACAACGACAGGCCTTCCATTTTCCAGCGGCAGATCGATTTCATTCAAAAGAGCGGTATCGTAACCGCCATGGTCGGAATGCTCCAGGCCCCTCCGGGAACACGGCTCTTTGACCGGCTTCAACGGGAAAGCCGGGTGGTGAAAACCTTTTCTGGAGATAATGTTGATGGAACAACCAATATCATTCCCCAAATGGGAATAGACAGGCTTTTGGACGGGTATCAATCCATCATGAAACAAATTTATTTGCCTAAAAACTACTACCAACGGATTAAAACTTTGCTGAAGGAGCTAAAGGCGCCTGAAATCAACCATCCGATAAATATTCAGCGGTTTCTTTCGATCTTTCGATCCGCTTTCAGGCTCGGGGTTTTGGGGAAGGAGCGTTTTTGTTACTGGCAACTGATGCTCTGGACTCTAATCCGCAAGCCAAGATTAATAGCCGTGGCAGTAACGCTATCAATATACGGCTATCATTACCGTAGAATATGCGAACGATATATTTATTAAGGATTTTTATGTTCGCAAGAAAAAAGCCGAAGCCGACCTGCTGGTGAAACTGGCTGAAGCGGAACGCGTACGCCTGAGAAATGAGGCCCTAAAAGGGGTCGGATCCGAGCGCATGGTGGCCCTGAAAATGGCCGATGTTTATAAGGGGCTTGATCTGATCATCCTGCCCAGTGACGGTCCAGACGGGGTCAACCCCTTGAATCTGGACAATACCCTGCAGCTATTCGACGTTCGCGAAGGAGACGGCAAATGAAACATTTTTATAAGTGGATTTTTTTGATGTTCGCCATATTTACCGTGGCCGGCTGTGTCCCCCATACCACCGGGGAGACAGAAGTGGGTGTCAGGACCCGCAAATTGGCATTTATCGGGCAAAAGGGCGTTGAAGACCGGGCCTATGCCCCGGGTGCCACCTATTTTTTTCTGCCGTTTATCAACGACTGGGATGTCTTTGACACCAAACTCCAGAACCTGGAGATGACGTTTTCACAAGTAAGGGGCGACCGCAAATCCAGAGATGACCTGGTGCTTAAAACCATCGACGGCAACGACATCAGCCTGGATGTGATCATTGCCTATCGCATCGATGCGAACAAGGCACCCCACATTCTCCAGTACGTAGCCCGGGATGACGCAACCTTGCGGGATAAAATTGTTCGAACCGTTGCCCGCAGCAAACCCAGAGACATTTTCGGCGAACTCAAGACAGAAGCCTTTTATGTGGCCGATGCCCGCGAAGCACAGTCTGGAAAGGCCAGGGAGGCACTTCAGGAAATCCTGGGACCCATGGGTATTGTCGTGGAGAAAGTGCTGACCAATGATTATCGTTTCAACCCTGCGTATCAGAAAGCCATCGAGGACAAGAAAGTTGCCGATCAGCAGGTAGAGAAAAACAAATCGGCCCAGCACGCCGCCACAGAGGAATACAAGCGTAAATTGGAAGAAGCCCGTGGTGAAGTCAACAAGATGGTGGCAGACGCCGACGGTCAATATCTCAAGGATAAAATCGAGGCAGATGTATACCAGGAACAGCAGCAGCTCCTTGCCAAAGCAATCCAGGCCGAAGGCATAGCAGAAGCGACCGGAATCCAGGAAATGAACAACGCCCTTGCTGGATCGGGCGGCGAGGCAATTGTGAAGCTGAGAATCGCAGAGGCGATTCAGGGTAAGCGTATCATACTGCTGCCGGTCTCAGAGGGTGGTATGAATCTCAAGACCACAAACATCAACCGCTTGATAGAAACATTGGGCGTTAAATCGCTTTCCGGTGGACAATGATGATGTTTATTGCCGGAAGAACCCCGGTAACCTTCGTGAAATGACAGGCAAGAACCTACCGGAAAAGAAATATCACAATTTAATCCATATAGTATTAAAGGAGAAGCGTTATGAAAAAACGAATTTGCATTTTACTATTTACTTGCTTGATGATTTTGACTTTGGGTTTATTTGGCTCCCCAGTATATGCCGCAGAGAAAGTTCTGACAATTTCGCTGGACGCCGCTGACGCCGGTCAAGATACCTTTAATCCATTTACAACCAATAGCACGAATAATATCTATTATCTTATTTATGACCGATTGGTGGAAATGGGCGCCGATGGTGTTATTTATCCGCATTTGTTATCGTCATGGAAAGTCTCGGATGATGGCATGGCAATCACATTTTCTTTGAGAAATGGCGTCAAATTTCATGATGGCTCTGAATTGAATGCAGAAGTGCTCAAATGGTTTCTGGAGAATATCGCTAAAGGAAAATCCAAATATATGGTAGCCGCTGTTGAATCCATTGACATCGTAGATAGTTTAACGGTTGTATTAAACATGTCCCGGCCCGATCCGAATATTTTATATAATTTCACCTCCTCTTTTACGGGTATCCCCAGCAAAAAAGCCATTGAAAAATACGGGGATGAGTTCGGCCGCAAATATGTGGTGGGCACCGGCCCGTTCAAGTTTGCCTCCTGGCAAAAGGGAAAAGAAATTGTTTTAGTGAAAAATCCCGATTATCAATGGGGTTCAGAGCTGTCCGACAATCAGGGACCTGCAAAAGTCGATAAAGTTATTTTCAAGGAGATCCTGGAAGACTCGACGCGCTTTCTTGAATTCAAAACCGGTGGTGTCGATATATTGGAAAAAGCCCCCACGGTTTTCCTGGATAAGATCAATGAGGATTCCAATGCGAGAGTTATCAGCATGGCGAGCAATACCAATTTTCATATGGTCATGAACACCCAACGCGAATTTCTGGACAATGTAAACATCAGAAAGGCCATTGCTCTCTCCATTGATCAAAACGCCATTTTGAAATCAGTTTTCCAAGGTAATGGCGCCCCTGCTTACACCTATCTGATTGATCGCTTGCCGGCACGCAACGTGGACCAAAAGTATGAAATCCATTTTGATTTGGCGCAAGCCAAGGAGATTATGGCAAAAGAGGGATGGAAAAAAGGCAGTGATGGCATCTTGGCCAAAGACGGAAAAAAATTGGCCCTTGCCCTTTGGAGCAAAAGTGATTCGGCTGAGCGAAAAGTCGCCGTTGTCATCCAGGCCCAACTTGCCAAATTGGGTGTTGATGTCAAGATTGAGCAATTCGACCCCAGCTCCATAAAAGCGGAGTACAAGAAAGGGCAGCATGATCTGGTCGTGCGGTCTTATGGTTGGGACAATGCCGATATTCTGGAATGGTTTTTCAATTCCACCAGACCCGGTTATCCAACTGTTTCCATGTGGCATGACAATGAGTCTGATTATTTGATGCAGAGAGCCATGACGCGTGCTAAAAATTCTGAAGAACGGATTCAGTATTTCAAGGATTATCACGAATATCTGCTTTCTCAGTATCTTTGGGCACCCATTATCAATACTGTCAATATTCATGCGATAAGTAATAAGGTTACAATGTCCTCCGACCCACGATTCAAAATTTTGATGGGTGCACCCGTGATGGATATGTCGATTAATTAATCTGACAAAGAGAAGGGGGGGCATCAACACGAGCCCCCTTCTCTGCTACCATAAAATGCGAACCGCAACAGTGAGCGCATTTCCCGTGGCGACGCGACTGAGCTTAGGGAACAATCTGCCGCCAGGGTTTTCAATAATTCGATTGTTTCATGCTTCGTTATACGCGTATGCGCATGAAAAATAAAAGGAAGAGGCAGCGGTATGTGGACTTATGTTCTTCGACGTACACTCATGTTGATACCCATCTTTTTTATTATTTCCGTTGTGGTCTTCGCTCTCATTCACATGGTGCCTGGGGATCCCATCGACTCGTTGCTGGGACCGGGGTCGGTAGCCGCAGATAAAGTCGAATTAACAAAGGCCTATGGCTTGGACAAACCCCTTCCGATCCAATATCTTGTCTGGCTGAAGAAGTTTCTCTCCGGCGATATGGGGCAATCCATCATAGAAAAGCAACCCGTTATGGATATGATTCTCTACAACATGCCCTTTACCATTAACCTGGGATTGGCCGCTCTTGTTATTTCCTTTGTTCTGGGAATTTTTCTGGGTATCATTTCATCAGCCTTTAAAAACACCTTTATTGATCACTTCTGTATGGTTTTTGCTTTGCTGGGAGTGACCGTTCCCGCCTTCTGGTTAGGTTTGATTCTGATGTTGATTTTTTCGGTGATGCTGGGATGGTTTCCTGTATCCGGTTCTGGCACGCTCCAGTCTCTGGTTTTACCGGCTGTAACCGTTGGTTTGGGTGGTGCCGGACTCATCGCGCGTATTACCAGGGTCAGTATGCTGGAGATGTTTCACAAACAATTCATTTTACTCCTATATGCCAAAGGCTTAAGCAAACGTGTCATTACGCTAAAACATATTTTCAGAAATGCCCTGATGCCTGTTATTACGATATTCGGGTTGCGGCTGGGCTGGATTCTGGGAGGAGCCGTCACCATCGAGATTGTCTTTAGCCGTCCTGGAATCGGAAACATGCTGCTTTCCGCTTTATACCGTCGCGACTACCCGGTGGTACAGGCATCGCTGATCTTTCTGACCATGGCAGTTATCATTGGGGCGTTTATCGCCGATATTATGTATGCTTATGCCGATCCAAGGGTCAGGGATGCCTATAAATAATATGTAAATTAATTATAGGACACGACACTATATTGGGAAAATAAAATGGCCGAAAACCAAGTAATTGAAAGAAAACACAAATCCCCGTGGCTTGTCATCTTTAAAAGATTTACCGGGAATAAGATGGGCGTTATCGGAACCGCTTTGATCCTATGCCTGATCCTCGTCGCAATTTTTGCGCCTATGCTGGAACCCTATTCGTTCAAGGAGCAGAATATGGAAATCATGAATGACCCCCCTTCTGCAAGCCATCTGCTTGGAACGGATGAGTATGGGCGGGACATGTTAAGCCGCGTCATTCGAGGGGCGCGGATTTCATTTGTGGTGGGCGTATTGTCGGTAATGATATCGGTCCTGATTGGCATCGTGATCGGATCCATTGCCGGATTTTACGGCGGGGTGATCGATTTGGTTTTGACAACGTTCGCCGATCTGACCTGGTCGATGCCGGCGATCTTGATCGCACTTTTGTTGGTGGCCATCATCGGAGCGGGTTTGGAAAGCGTTATTGTGGCCATCGGGTTGTCCTATTGGGCGCAATATGCTCGTTTGGTTCGCGGGCAGATCCTCTCTTTAAAGAGCGCCGTTTACATCGAGGCAACCAAATCCATGGGTGCCAGTGACTTCGTCATTCTTTTCAAACACCTGCTCCCCAACAGTATGTCACCCGTTATCGTAGCGGCCACGATCGGTGTCGGAAACGCTATCGTGTTGGAAGCGACCCTGGGGTTTCTAGGTATGGGGGCCCAGCCCCCCACACCCAGCTGGGGTGCGATGATGAGCAGTGGAACAGCATATCTCTTTATCTCTCCTTGGGTAATCATTTTTCCCGGTATAGCCATGATGCTCACCGTTTTGGGTTTTAATTTGTTTGGTGATGCCCTGATCGAAATCATGGATGTTAAAAATAAGGAGTCCAATTAATGACTTTTTTAGAGGTGAGAGATCTGGAAGTAGAATTTCGGGTTGATAAAAAACCGGTCAAGCCCATCGAGGGAATTTCATTTGCGTTGAACGAGAAAGAAGTTCTGGGTATCGTCGGAGAGACCGGATCGGGCAAATCTTTGACAGCACACGCTATTTTGGGGCTTTCAACGTTGGTAGGGGGAAAAATCGGGGGAAGCGTCAAATTTAAGGAACGGGAGCTTCTTTCGATCTCAGAAAGTGAGATGCAGTCAGTTCGCGGCGGTCAAATTGCATTCATTCCCCAGAATCCCATGACCTCTTTAGATCCTGTCTATCGCGTGGGGGATCAAATTGTCGAAGGTTTACTTCAGCATGCCAAGGTCAGTAAAAAAGAAGCCAAACAGCAGGTACTTAATTTAATGGAGCGGCTGCGTATCCCCAAAGCCGATCGTGTTTTTCAACAATATCCACACCAACTTTCCGGTGGGTTGAAACAAAGAATTGTCATCGCCATGGGTTTGTGCACCAATCCTCAATTATTGATCGCGGATGAGCCGACAACCGCATTGGATGTAACCGTACAAGCGCAGATCATGCGATTATTTAGTGAAATGACGCGTGATAGAGGAATCGGACTGTTCCTGATTACGCATGACTTAGGTGTCATCGCCCAGGTCTGTGACAAAGTGGCCGTTATGTATGCCGGAAGAATGGTTGAGTTCGGCAACATAGGGCTCGTGTTTAATACACCCAGTCACCCCTATACCAAAGCGCTGTTGGATTGTATCCCCTACCATCGGAATGAAAAAGGGTTCGTTGTCCGCGATTGACGGCAATGTGCCCAGTGCCGGAAACTATCCAAGCGGCTGTCGTTATCATCCACGCTGTCCGCAGTCTTTTTCGCCATGTGAAACGCGTGCACCGGCATTAATTCAAATCGAAGGCGGAACCCGGGTTGCCTGCCACTTATTTCATGAAAAAAAAGACTGAGTATATGGAAAATTTCATAGAAGTTAGAAATCTATCTGTTTCGTTCGACGTTAGAGCTGGTATTTTGCTGCGTACAATCGGGACAATACAAGCTGTCAACGATGTTTCCTTTTCAATTAAGAAAGGGGAGATATTAGGTGTTGTGGGTGAATCCGGGTGTGGGAAATCTACCCTGGCTCGATTGATCCTGCGTCTGATTGAACCCAAAAGCGGCAGTGTCAAATTTGATGGGATCGATATTTTTCAGTTGTCTAAAAAGGAACTGCGACAGCAACGGAGTCGTATGGCAATGGTTTTTCAGGATCCCTACTCTGCCATGGACCCCCGTTATACGATATTCAGAAGTTTGAGTGAGCCCTTTCAAATTCAGAATGCGCGTTTCAATAACGAGGAGCGGCGAAAAAAAATCGATGATCTCTTGAAACTGGTCGGTCTGGATCCGCAACACGGATTTGCTTATCCCCACGAGCTTTCGGGTGGACAAAAACAGCGGGCGGATATCGCGCGCGTCTTGACATTGACACCGCCATTTATCGTATTGGATGAGCCCACCGCCGCTCTGGATGTGTCGGTCCAGGCCCAGATTATTAAATTATTGGAAGATTTACGAGAAAAACTGGATCTGACATTTCTGTTTATTTCGCATGATTTGTCTTTGGTGAGCTATTTCTGCCATCGCGTCATCGTCATGTATTTAGGACGTGTTGCCGAAATTATTTCCGCAGATTTAATCGGTGAACACGCGCAACATCCTTATACCAAAGCGCTGGTTGAGAGCATTTTTAAAACGAAGCCTGGTCAAAAAAATCAGGCGCCCCCACTGGAAGGTGAGGTCCCCAGTCCATTCAATTTACCACCCGGTTGCGTGTTTGTTTCAAGGTGTAGATATGCGCAATCCATCTGTCGGGAGCAACCGCCTGTGCTAGAAAAAAGTGCAGAAGCCGGTTGGGTGGCCTGCCATTTTCCTTTAAATTCATAAAATGGGACAATCTCCAAAAGAGTTGAACCCTTCTCCCAACTAATTGGGAGATGAACATTAAATTTAAATCGAGTTGAAAAGGTAATCTATGTGTGACCTTTTAATAAAAAATGGAAAAATTATTGATGGCACCGGTTCCCCCGCAATTTTTGCCGATATTTCCGTGAAGGATGGAAAAATTGAAAGAATTGAACCATCACTTCAGCTTGACTGCCAAAAAGAAGTAAACGCAGCAAATAAGATTGTATGCCCGGGATTTATCGACATTCATTCACATTCCGATGCCACTATAATGATTAATCGCAAAGCGGAAAGTAAAATCAGGCAAGGCATAACCACGGAAGTCGTCGGAAACTGTGGCATCAGCGCGGCTCCTTTAACAACTGCTTTTTTATCGGAAGTGAAAGATCACCTGACCGTTAATTCTGATTTTGGAAGAGCGGATGAAATCGGGAAATCCTGGATTACATTTGGAGAGTACATTACGTTCCTAAATGAGTTGTCCTTGGGAATCAATATTATGCCAATGGTTGGCTTGGGAACCTTGCGGTCGGCCGTGATGGGAATAAAAAGCGGGCCGCCAACAATAGATGAAATGAGGGAAATGGAAGACCTGTTAGAAAAAAGTCTGGAGGAGGGCGCCGCCGGTTTATCGACGGGGCTGGAATATATCCCGGATATTCTTAGTCGTGTCGAAGAATTGATTCAGCTCTGTCGTGTTGTCAAACGACAGAACAAGCTTTATGCCTCTCACATCAGGAGAGAATCACAAGGGCTGTTTCCCGCGATTGAAGAGGCGATACGTTGTGGAGAAGAGTCCGGATGCCAGGTTGAGATTTCACATTTAAAATTAGGCGGAAAAATTAACTGGGGTAAAACAGATCAACTGTTTGATATTTTAGAAAGGGCAATTTCAAGGGGCGTTTGTCTATCCTGGGATCAATATCCCTATATTGCATGGGGCACAGGGTTGGCTGACTATGTTCCACACTGGGTAATTCAGGAGGGTCATAAAAAAATGATTGCGTATTTAAGCGATACCGCAACCAGAAAAAAGATCCGTATGGAGATCAATAAGGAAATTAAAAAAGGGATTCATGCGTATAATACAGCCTCATGGGAAAACGTTCAGATCGCAATGGTGAAATCGCCTGAATACAAAGCGATTGAAGGAAAAAGAATTTCTAAGATTGCCAAAGAGTTGAATACTGACCCGCTTGATTTTGTTTTTGATCTGTTGATCAAAGAGCGGGGATTGGTAAAAACATTGGTTTTTTGTATGGACGAAGAGGATATCAAAACGATTATGAAACACCCTCATACGATTATTGCCAGTGACGGGCGAGCTGTCGCACCCTATGGTGAATTAAAAAAAGGGGCTACACATCCCCGCTATTATGGGGCCTTTCCTCGCGTACTAGGCAAATATGTTCGGGATGAGAAGGTCCTATCACTGGAAACAGCCATAAAAAAAATGACCTCAATGCCGGCCAAGACCATGGGATTGGACACTAGAGGAACCCTTGCGCCTAATATGGTGGCGGATATAACAATTTTTGATCCGGAAACTGTTTGCGATGTCGCCACATATGAAAATCCGCATCAGTATTCAAAGGGTATTGAGAAAGTAATTTTATCTGGTGAGATAATTATCGATAAGGGAAAGCATACCAATAAATTGGTCGGTCAGGTTATCAAATGAAAAAAAACCCGTATAGAGTTTAACTTGCCTTCGGGTTCAATTCCCCGCGGGTTCTGCCGTTCGGCAGTGTTTCGCATGCCGCGAGTCGTCATTCCGGCGAAAGCCGGGCACGAAGTGAAGCTTTAGCGCTATCCAGAAATATAAACTGGATGCAGGATCGCGTCCGGCATGACAATAGATACCCCGTAGCTTGCTGCGGAGTAGTTCATTTCTAAAGCATTTAGCTGATACCTCACTTCATCTCACTTGACCCCTGGAATCCTTGGATCCTTAAATTGGATCAGCTCTTTTGGAGATGATCCAAAATTAATATCCTCTTTTCAGTCATCCAGTTCCTCCATTTTTTCTGTTATCACAAGCCCTCTTTTTTTCAGGCGCTCCATAAAGGGTATCACCGGGATATGGGTCATGGGGGACAACACGCCTTTTTCTTTTATCTCACCATTGGCAATCATCTTTGCCACAATGCAGGCTGTATAGGCAACGCCCTTGCTCATGGCGAGGATACCAGTGTCAAGATCCCGCTCAATGAGCATGCTGGAGGTAAATCGCATTTTCTTATTCCCTTGCAGGCCTTCAAAAATATTGATCATAGCGATGAGATCTTTTTCATCGTCCTGGTAAGCCAACTGTGGCCCTAAATGTTTTTCCATGAAATCCATTGGAGACACGGTACCCTCAAGACCTTCTACCGGGTTTTCACTTAAAAAACCCAACTTCTTGAGGGGCCGCCAGAAGGCACTCCATCCGGGCCATCGAAGGGAATACCTGCCCGTATTAACAATGGTCTCTGTCAGACCCATGCGATCGGTGAAAAAAACCGCATCCCCATTGGGAATTGCCTCCAGGGAACCCAGGTTCGGGAATTCAATCTCATGCACAAAGGGCTCATCATGTTGTTTGGCACCGGGGATCTCGATGATCTGCCGATCCTTGATGATTCTTCCGTCGCGCATGGTGGCGCTCAAAACACCCCGCCAAATCCAGGACAACTTGTAATTCAAGGGATTGGTGCATGCTTTTATTTCCGGGAATCCACCGCAATAGGAATTGATAAGGGACAGGCTGTCAAACCGGGTTCTGGCATCCCCGTAAATCACAAGATCGATTCCTGGATCCAACCCGCACTCGGGCATGATGGTGATTCCGGCCTCTTTCGCTTTTTTATCCAGGGCTTCCGGGTGATACATATAACTTGTATTTACCACATGAACCTTTGCTTCCAGTGCCATCTCGTTGACATGGGTCTTGAATTCTTTTGGCAGAAGATCAATGACCACATCAACTTTTTCGTAGAGATTCAACAGAGCTAATTTGTCTTTAGCATCAATTCTGGCCGTGGTAATCTTCTCCATATTTGTAAAGGCTTCAATCTTTGACAATTCGTCAAACTGAAGATCTGCACAGATGATGTGGCTGACATTATCATCGGAGGCCAGGTCATAAAGAGCGGTTCTTCCCTGGATACCGCATCCGCCAAGAATCAGTACTTTCACATCTCATCCCTTCTTAAATACCACCAGAAAAATCTATAGCCTTAGCCAGAATAACGTTCCGGCTAGTTGGTATGTAATATAGCAGAGTGACAGTTGAAAAGCACCTAATTTTATCCAAATTGAGCCATGCTCAATTTGGCTGCATATTGAAGAGTACCCTGCAGCAAGCTGCAGGGAATGTTCTGCCGTACGGCAGTGCTTCGCATCGACCGTAAGGAATTCTGCCTCAGTTCGATTCGCTCGCTAACCCCGCAGCAAGCTACGGGATATGCGCTCGCTGTTTCGGTTCAATATCAAATGGCATATAGGGCTTGTCATAAATATACCTATCCCTTTTCGGCGTAACCGAAACGTTATAAGTGATGGCATTTCAACAGGAAAGGCTGACGGTTATCGGGAAAGTATTTTTTTCAAGCGATTCTTAATGGGCGTTGCCGATTTGCCAGGGGTATTGCAGAGAATCACATAGGCGTAGCTATTGGCTTTATTATTTCCGATGAATCCGACACGGGTACTGATATTTTTGAGCGTACCGGTCTTGTAAAAATCAGCGCCATCCTTTCTGAGAAGTCGGTAATGCGGTTTGAATTTCAGGAGGATCCGGTGAAGATTTTTGGCCGTGATGCGGTTTTTCCTGGAGATCCCTGAGCCCTCCGTGATCTGCAGCCCATCTATGCTGAGTTCATTTCTGGCATATTCTCTGGCTGCCGCAACCCCTTTCAGCAGAGTTCCTGGTGGGCCGGACTGCGCGATACCTGATTCAAGCAATATCTGGTTGGCCATAAAATTGTTGGAGTAGGTCATCATTTTTTCTACCACCTGCTCCAAGGTGAAGGGAGAGTGATGGCGAAGAATCAGATGATCTGTTGGATCAACATTGCCAGGCAATACCTGGCCGGCTATTTTGAAACCAGCCTGTTCAAAAAAGTATTTGAACAGCTGGCCGGCATACAAAACAATCTCATCCTTCTGATGACTTAGGGTGATCCGCCCCTGGGACAGACCTGTTTTTTTTATATGCCCAAGGGTTATGGGTAATAAAGGGGTTTGGGGTTCGGCACTGATGAGCTGCTTGTTTATGGTTTTGAAATTCACGGTGTTGAAATTTACACACAAAGCACCGTTGGGCGAATCATAGGGTTCTGGGGTGTCGGTGACCCCGGGGATTACCACGGCTGTATCGAAATAGGATGGATCGACCATGACATTGGACAACATCTGATGGTTGTCTTTCAAGAGAGCATAAAGTGAAGCGGCCATGTCTGCAATCACTTCAGAAATCAAAAGCGGATCGCCGTAGCCCTTTATTTTGAGATTTGATTGCGCATCCAAATAGAATTCAGTCCGGAAGCGGTAGTCCTCGCCCAGGAAGTGATAGGCTGTAAGGGCTGTCAGAAGTTTCAGCGTCGAAGCAGGCGTCAGCAGGGCGTTGGTGTTGTGCGAAAAGCGTATGCGATTGTCCGGATCTGAAACGATCACCGCGTCATCGGGCCCCACCAGGTTCTGCAAGCTATTAAAATCAAAGGCCTGGACAGGCTGGACACCCATCAGAACAAGACACAGTAGGGTGCTCAGGAGACACATTTGTTTTCGTTGATAAATGTTCATATCAATCATCAATGCTCGCCAGGTTTTATGAAATGCTCGGATTGGGGCTTTCGATGACTATCGTCACCGGCCCGTCGTTAATCAGTGAGACGGCCATCATTGCTCCAAAACACCCGGTTTTGACCGGGATGCCCATATCTCTCACCAGTTCTGCAAAGGATTTGTATAAGTGATCAGCATCCTCGGGTCGGGCAGCCTGGATAAAAGAGGGGCGTCTCCCTTTACGGCAGTCCCCCAGCAGTGTGAATTGGGACACCACCAGCATACTGCCACCGGTTTCCAGAAGAGAGCGGTTCATCTTGCCCTCATGGTCTTCAAAAATTCTAAGATGCGAAATCTTGTCGGCGAGATATTTGGCATCCTTGTGGGTGTCGCCTTTTGCCACCCCAAGCAATACCAGCAAACCATGGCCGATTTGAGCAACAACCTCGCCCGCGACGGATACATGGCTCTCTTTGACTCTTTGAACGACTGAGCGCATATTTTTACCACCCTCTTACGGCATAATAATTTAATTATTTATTTAAATCAAAAACAGGGCATCTTTGAATTTCAATACAAATAAAAATGAGGTGGTAAGCAGTAAGAAGTAAGCGATAAGCAGCTTACAGCTTAATGCTTATTGCTTATTGCTCCTACCCACCAACGCAATCCTCATGTCCATAACATTGGTTCTGGTGGGGCCTGTCATAAAGAGATCCCCCAGTTCTTGAAAAAAGTGATAGGAATCATTGTCATCCAGATAGACCGCTGCGTCGAGCCCTTTGGTTTTGGCACGCAGCAGGGTGGTGCTGTCCATGATGGCGCCGGCTGCGTCTGTGGGGCCGTCGGTACCGTCCGTGCCTGCGCTCAGGCAAACGACCGGTCCAAAGTCCTCAAGCGCGATGGCCGATGCCAGGGCAAATTCCTGGTTTCTGCCGCCTTTGCCTTTCCCCTTGAGGCTTACTGTGGTTTCACCCCCTGAAAGAAGGCATGCCGGTGGAGCGGCCGGATGCCCGGACTGGGCCATTTCCCTGACAATGGTGGCATGAAAATGGGCGGCATCTCTGGTTTCGCCTGTCAGCTGGGATGTGAGCATTACCGTGTTGTAACCCAGAGATTCAGCGTAAAGTCTTGCGGCATCCAGTGCCTGAAAATTGTTTCCGATAATAAAGTGCTCTGTATGATCGAAGGCAGGGTGACCTGGCTTGGGGGTTTCTTTGATTTTTCCTTGAGCGCCGTCAACAAAATGCCTGATGATGGTCTTGGGTAGTTTTTCAGCGATGCGATATTTGGAAAGGATATTCATACAGTCCTGGAATGTGCTGGGATCAGGAACCGTAGGCCCCGATGCAATTACATCCAGATCATCGCCGACAACGTCGGATAAAATCAATGAAACCACTCTGGCTGGATGAGCGGACAGGGCCAACTGCCCTCCCTTGATACGGGACAGATGTTTGCGGATGGTGTTGATTTCATGGATAGTGGCACCGCAGGACATGAGCACCTGGATGGTTTCCTGTTTGTCTGTCAGGGACAGACCTGGACCTGGAGAGGGCAGCAGGGCGGAACCACCGCCGGACATCAGGCAGATAACAAGATCATTTTCACCTGCCATTGCCATGTGTTTGCGTATTCTTTCGGCACCCTCCTGACCGTTCTTATCCGGTATGGGATGTGCGGCCTCCACCAATGAAATGCGGGAAAGATCTACAGCATGGCCGTACTTGACCACCACCAGCCCCCCTGCGATCCGCTCTGCCAGGATTTCTTCCAGCGCTAACGCCATAGCCCCCGAGGCCTTACCGGCACCGACAATCAAAAGCGCGTTTACCTGTGAAAGGTCAAATATTTTACCGCCGACAGTGAGCTGCTCATGATCCAGACTGACATATCGTCTGACAGCCGCAACCGGATCCACCGCCTCCAGACCGGCATGGAAGATTTTGATGGCATCGGTTCTCATTTTATATAGATCGGAATGGTCCATATATTCTGTACCGGGTGGACTTGTTTCATATCTGGAAGCCATAAGCAGTAAGCTCTAAGCGGTTTACTGCTTATAGTCTCAACTTTCGGGTTTCCCCCTAGATCAAGCGAAATGGGAGATCCAATGGCGATTTGCGCTGTTTGAGCCAATTAGGGAACCTTACATCAGCGCATGACTATGAATAAACCAATATGAAAACAAGCTCATTTAGCAACCATACTTTTTAACTATATGGCTATCGCTGATGTTAGGAGCCCTTGCGGCGAGTTCGCAAAGCGCCAGGGGATTATTCATTTCGCGTTTGCTGAACCCCGAAAGTTGAGTTATGGTTTATTGCTTACTGCTTATCTATCTCAGATACGCGATAATCGCCTTCATAAATACAGGTAGATCGTCCGGTGTTCGACTGGTTATCAAGTTGCCGTCCACCACCACACCCTGATCAACCCAGTCGGCGCCCGCATGAACCAGGTCGTCCTTGATGGCAAAGAAAGAAGTCACTTTTTTCCCTTGCAGGATGTCTGCCGAGGCGAGCATCCAGCCGGCATGGCAGATGGCTGCCACCAGCTTATTTGCCTGGTGCATATCCTTTGTCAGGTTCACCATGGCCGGATACCTGCGCATCATGTCAGGAGCGTATCCACCCGGAATGATGAGGCCATCGAAATCAGTGGCTGTGACATCTTGAGCGCTGACATCCGCCTTGCACTCGGTGGCAGGTTTTCCCGTGAAAACATCCGTTCTTCCGGAACCCACCACCGTAATCTCCGCACCTTCTTCTTTCAATCGGTAATAGGGATACCAGAACTCGAATACATTGAACATATCTTCTATCAGTATGGCAATTTTTTTATTTTCCAACATGGCAATTCTCCTTTCAGATGTATAAAACAGCATAAAAGTTTAATCTATGTATGATTGTCTTTGATGTCAATCATCACCACAGTCTCATGCCGGGAACCAAGTTATGGCTGACATGTGGTAACTGTCAGCTCATATGTCATCCTGATAAGGCTGTGCGAAAGGAACGCTATGACATGCTCCAACAAAGCGGTGTCGTGATACAGGAGCAAAATGGTTCCCTCAGGGCTGTCTCCCCGCAGGAATCTGACGCGCATGTTGCAGCCATGGACCCATCCACCCGTTCACTGTACATGAAAGTCGATGACAATTAATGCAACTTTCTGTGTATTGCGAACACGAATGATTGCAATAAACCCATCCCAAACAGAATAAAAGCGACAAAGTCGTGCCCCATAAATTCGCAAAGCGAATTTATTTCCATACAATCTTAGGTGTCTTTCTTTCCGGCAAGCGATAGTACCTGGTCTTGGGGTGCCCGATCATCATGGGGTAATAAAAGGGAACATTGTCCGTCAGGCCTAACATTTCCCTGATGGGCGCATGGGATCGCATGGCGCCGTACAGCAATCCCGCCCAGCAGGTGCCCAGGCCGAGAGGAGGCGCTGCAAGCTCCAGGTAGGAAAGCGCCAAGGTCACGTCCACCAGTCCATTGGTGGCTTCCTTGGGTGCGGAGGCGAGGATCAATCCGGGCGCGCTTCGCAAGACTGCATCAAAACCCATGTCCCAGGCTCCGGCGATGATGGGCATATAGGGTGCATACGCAGGTTGCGGGTCTTTTTTTAATATCCCTTTTACCCAGTCGATGACCATGCCGGCTATTTCATGGATTTGGTTCTTGTCTGTAAAAGCAGTCCACCTTACCAGTTGGGAATTGCTGGCCGTGGGGGCATAGCGACCGATTTCGATCAGTTGTTTCAGGGTGTCCTTTTCAACGGGCTTATCTTTGAAAGAGCGGATCGATCTGCGGGAACGGAGAAATTGAATCGCCTGATCCGCGTCAATGGAAAGTTCCTTATTCAGCGGCACACAGTTTTCCAGCGGAATCTCCTTGTGACTCAACGCGCCATGGGGGCAGATCGCTACGCAGTGCCCACATCTCAGACAGAATTCGTCACCACCCGGAACAATCTTGGGGCCTTGTTCGTTTTCTAGTTTGATGATTGCCATGGGGCAATCAGCCGCGCAAATACCATCTTTTTTACATTTTTCATTGTCTACGATTAAAAGCGTCACGTTTTTTCCTTTCCCTTATGCTTTAAAGCGACATAGTCGCGTTAAATAAATTCGCGAGGCGAATTTATTTAAAGTATTATTTGATTTTTTGTTGATCGTGATTCACCAGCGGAGATAACCCGTATGGCAGGTTTGCTCCGGACAGGGCACTTGTTTTCACAAATTCCACAACCGGTGCAGCGTGTCAGATCCACCTGGGGCAGTTTGACTTGCAGGCGTTTACCGCCGGGACCCTCGACCCAGTCTTCAAAAAAATAAATGGCCTTTGGTGATGTGGGGCAGTGCTCTTCACAAACAATGCAGGGACCGTTTCCAGACCAGGGGAGGCATCTTCCCCGATCAAAATGGGCTGATCCGATGCGAATGGGTGTTTCAACTTTTTGAGTGGTGGAGATCTCCTGAATCGCCTGGGTCGGACAGACCGAGCCACACAGGGTGCACGTGTGCTCGCAGTACCCCTGTGTCATCAACAGTGTGGGGGTCCAGAAACCTGCCATGCCGGCTTCGGTAAAAGTAGGATTGATGGCGTTGGTGGGGCAGGCCTTCATGCAGAGACCACAACGCTGGCAACGTTTGAGAAATTCATTTTCCCTAACAGAGCCGGGCGGTCTAATGAGATCGGCCTGGGATATTCCATGGATATTGCCGTCGAGATTTCCGAAAAAAGGTAGTGATACGCCGGCAACCAAGCCTCCCAGAAGTGCCCGCCTGCCCATGTCCGGCAGTCTTCGCTCCTTTCCGGGTCGATGGAAGGTGAAATTCAGGGCAGATTCAGGGCATGCGTCAAAACAGTTAAAACAGGTCAGGCACTCAGCAGGTTGCCAGTCAACACCGGGAATCGGTTCGGCTGCTCCCTGACAGGTCATGACGCATTTTCGGCATTGGGTACATCGGGTTTCATCCTTTATCAATCGAAGACGGCTGAATCCGGAAAATAATCCCAGCAATGCTCCCAGGGGGCAAAGTGTCCGGCACCAGAAACGTGGTCTTACCCGGTTGAGAAAGAGGATGGTGAGAAACAGGATGCCGATGATCCATCCGGTCTGAAAAGTTTTGAAGTCGAATCCGAAGACCGGCCATACCAGCATCTCGCCGTAGCTCATGAGATTTAGAATTTTGATGTCACTGCCGGCAAGAAGCCCGAAAAACTCGGATAGACTGTTTCCAAGTCCCGGTATAACGGCCAGTGCCAGAGATCGAAAGAGGAATGAAATCGGGTCTATCCATCCGGCGATATTGAGGCCCAGCAGGGATGAAAAAAGCACGCTCACCAACAGGGCATATTTGATTTTCTGGGATGGGGTTTTGCGGTTGGCATGAAAAAGTTTTTCCCCCTTGAGGGATGATTTGAAATGACTGAGCATGTGGTGGATGGTTCCGAAGGGGCAGATGAATCCGCAGAAAATACGCCCCAGCAACAGGGTTATCCCCAGAACAGCTATGGCCCAGATAGACCCTTTGATCCACAGATGACCCGAAATGAGCGACGTCAGCCATACCAGGGGGTCGAGCTGGAAAAAAAAAGTGACGGGCTGTTCAATTCGTATTTCCTGGGTTTCCCCCATGGACTGGGTGTAATCCACAATGATGTCCTGGGGCAGGCGGCTTTCCACCAGTAGAAACAAAAAGAGACCCAGGAAAAACACCTGGCTCCCGCGACGTATCCAGACCAGATATTTGGGTTTCAAACAGAGACCTCGCGCTGCAAAGGTATGTCCGTGTCATAGGTGCCGAGCTGCCATTTTTTTGCCAGACGGATAAACCCGATATCCTCCGGTGCAAAACCGAACAGACCGGCGGCCCGTGCATCTGCTGCAACAGGATCGTTGCTCAGTATGAGCCTGTTCATGACGGCAACATCGGCCAGGCTGCCGCCTGAAGGCCCATTTTTGGTCATGATACGCGTGGCATCGATGAGGGTGATGGTTGGTCGAAAAAACTGGGCCAGGTCGACAATGGTCTGGTGAATGTCCTGGTGAAGCGCATATCGTCGGCCACCAACTGCACCGATCCAGTTCTTCATCCCCAATGTCAGGTCGCTCAGGCCATGGACCTTTGCAACCGGCAGGTTAATGAGTTTGTCAGCTTCCACAATGGGGGTAAAAACCGGCCACACATCCAGACGGTGTCCATTCAATTTCATCTCACGCATGAGGGAAGACCGTGGAAAAATAAGATCTGCGCGGGTTTCTTTGGCAACGGATCCCGCACCCGTGACAGCGAAACACCGCCTGGCACCATGAATGGTATGATCGGCAATTCTGATTTTTTTTGCTCCCGCTTCCTGGCACAACTCGATAACGGATTTCAACACTTCGGGGTGGGTGGTGGCAGCCAGTTGGGGTGCCCGTGCCCAGGAAATATTGGGTTTGATGACGACGACGTCGCCTTTGGATATGAAATTTTGGATGCCGCCGGCGGCATCAAAGGTCTTGCGCGTCAGATCTCTGATGGCGTAGCCAGGTGTCTGTCCCTTGGCATCGATGATAAACGATTCCTGTCCGGTGTCTGCCAGAACGGAACCGGGCAGACGAAAGGGCAGGGCAGGGCTGCCAGCCAGGGCTATGCCGCCGGAAAGCTTGAGTATTTTCTTGATGGATTCTCTTCGGGTAATGGGATGATCGATCGTCTGCATTGTGTGCACCTTTAATATTGCCAAAAATTATGCGATTTTAAACAAAATTTGGATCACCTCTTGTGGATATGATTAAAATTATTATCATTAATCACCACACGGTGGCAATAAAAAAAAGGATCATCTCTAATGGAGATAATCCTTTTTTAAGAACGACAAGGTCGCGAAGGATAATATCGCCCAGCAATGTTATTTTTGTTCGTACATATGCACATCCTGCTGGGGGTAGGGGATGGAAATGCCGGCTTCATCAAATGCTTTCTTGATGTTTTCCATGGCATCGAAATAAACACCCCAGTAGTTTTCAATACTTACCCAGGGGCGTACAACAAAATTGACACTGCTGTCGGCCAGCTCGGAAACGGCAATCTGTATGGGAGGATCTTTTAGAATTCTGTCGTCCTTGCTGAGGACATCGGCCATGATCTGTTTGGCCTTGTCGATATCATCGTCATAACCGATGCCAAAGACCATGTCGGCCCGGCGCGTTCCTTTCACAGTCCAGTTGACAATGTTGTCTCCGGTGACGCTGGCGTTCGGGACGATAACGGTTTTGTTGTCGGGTGTCTTCAATGTGGTGGTAAAAATCTGAATCGTTTCAACGGTTCCGGCAACACCGGCCACCTCTACATAGTCCCCCACTTTAAACGGTTTGAAGATGATCATCAGAAAACCCGAAGCAAAATTGGACAGGCTGCCCTGTAATGCCAGACCAATGGCAAGACCGGCGGCGCCTATGATGGCAATAAAGGAAGTTGTCTGGATACCCAGTTGGCCCAGAGCAGCGATGATGACGAATACGAGCAGGGCCATATAGGCCAGATTTCCCACAAACCCTGAAACCGTGGGATCGACGTTCTTTTTATCCATTAAACGCTGGGTGAGCGATCGAAATCCTTTTGCGACCCATCGACCGATAACAAATATGGCGATGGCGGCAATGACTTTAACACCGTATAACATTAAAAGATCATAAACTTTCTGGAACGTTTCTTCCATTGCATCTCTCCTTTTAATTGTCGTGAGACCGATTTAAAAATGGATTCTTCTCGCATCCTCATTGGCACATCTTTACGTTGAAACGCAAATAACATAGAACAGAAACAAGGGGTGTCAAGGCATCAAGTTGTAGTGGTGGCGTTATATACCAATTGAACGAAAAACAAGCATTGGCCCCTTTTATGCTGGGATGCTGCTGTCTGTGCTGCTGCTGTCGGTTGATAGCTATTAGCCACTTACTGCTTATTCTGATCTAAAACCTCCAACGCTGATAGAGGCCCCGGAAATGTTCTACCGATTTGGTGAAAATTAAAAAAGAAAATATCGAATGTCGAACAAGGAATATAGAATATTGAAGTGTTGTATCGCTGCGCTCTATCTTCCTTTATTCTATAAGCTGGGAAGCATCACTTGGAAATTCATGGTTTCGATATTCGATATTGGATATTCCAGTCCCTTTCGAGGGGGCTTCTTGAGCCCACCTGCTCTGGGGGTGGAGGCTCAGTGCTCACAGCCACCCTCAAACCCTTGTATCCCCCTCCAACCCTCTGGTCTCTCACCCCATCCGTTCAATCTCCTTGATGGCAGCTTTCAATATTTTTTCGGAAACACGGGTGGCTGTTTTCAATTCCTGGGCAAAAAGGGATACCTTATACTCTTCCAGAAGCCAGAAAAAGGCTTCGATGGCCTCCCGTTTTTCCCGGCCGGCATCCGGGGAAAGATCTGCTATGAGGGCATTCAGTTTGCTTACAAAGCCGGATACGATCTTCTCTTTGATGCGATCTTTTTCAAAATTGACGACAGCCCTTTGTGCACGTATCTGCATGCCCTTTATGTATCTGACAATATGCGTCAGACGCTCATTGTCGTAGATTCTGATAAAGTGACGGGGAACGAGACGCGCCATATCATTTGTTAAACCAGAAAGAAATTGAACGAGATTGTTGTTTTTGAGATTGGTTGTTTCAAGCTGATGAATTGCTGTCCGGGCCTCATACACCGCATTCAAAATCTGGCTTGCTTTCTCGAGCAGATTCTGACCTTTGAGGTGGATATCTTCTTTTCTAAATTTTTCCACCCGGGATAAAAACTGCGCCTGTTTACGTATGCTTATCTGAAACTGTGTATCGATAACGTGTTGATACATTTCCTGTTCAATGGCTTTGCAACCGCCAAAATAGGTGGCCGGCTTTTTAAACACCGGTAGCAGGCGAAGATTTATTTTAAGAAACTTGAGCTCCTTTGAAAGTGCTTTTGTAAAAAGAAACGCAACACCTTTTTTGTGTGATCTTATGGCCTTTGCCTTGTCGGTAAAAAGACTCAGGCAGAGATCTTTATCACGAATTTCAAGACCCGGATAGAGGATCCATCGGGCTTGGTGCTTATCCGTCAAGGTAATGGCTTCGGGTATGTCGCCAAAATCCCATTTCACAAGGTCCTTTTTCTCCCACTGTTTTTTAGCCGAAACCAGCCCATCAGGAGCGGATTTTTGGGCGAGCTTTTTTTTCAGATGTGCGATATCCCGTCCAGCCATTACAATTTTTTTCTGGGAGTCCGTGACGGCAAATCTCATTTTTAGATGATCAGGCAGGGATTCTATTGGCCAGGCAGCGGCAGGTATATCCACACTTAGATGGGCGTAAAGAAATTGGCTGAGGGCAGATGCCAGGGAACTGTTGGAGCGAGGCATTTTATCGACAATGGTTTCAAGGGTGGCTGAAATCGGAACCAGTTTTTTTCGATACTGTTTGGGAAGCCCTTTGATAAGGGTCTCCAATTTTTCTTTGAAAAGCCCCGGAATCAACCAGTCGGTCTGTTCAGGGGTAACGGTATCAGTCAGCGGGGCAGGAACGTTTAAGGTCACGCCATCATGTTCTTTGCCTGTTTCAAACTTGT
Source organism: uncultured delta proteobacterium (assembly GCA_963842925.1). GTDB lineage: Bacteria > Desulfobacterota > Desulfobacteria > Desulfobacterales > B30-G6 > B30-G6. The sequence goes on along the minus strand of CAWJIL010000005.1, from coordinate 447,381 downwards.
ACTTGAGAGGGAACGATCGCTCTCCAAGTCTGATGGATTCCGGATAAGCGGCCAGCTCATCAGGGTCGGGTTCATAGCGCATGAAGTCTTCCTGCTTGAGCCTCAGGAAGTTGTCGCCTCCTTTCTCACGGATGATTTTTTTCAGTGCCCGGACATCATATACCCGGGCAAGGTGTTTTCGGTAAAACAAGAAGAGGTCTTCATCGTCCACCCGGATATCCCTGCGGCGGATGCGGCTTTCCATGCCCTGGACGATCTGTTCAATGTTCAGATTATGGGTCAGGAATGGAAAACGGGGCTCTATTTCGCCAGGGATCAAGGCCTGACGTATAAAAATATCACCGGCTTCTTCGGAGTTTACACGGCCATACTGAACCCTGCGTTTGGGTACGATAATGAGGCCGTAAAGGGAGACCTGTTCATCTGCAATGACGGCGCCTCGCTTGCGGGACCACCGGGCATTGAGATAGGTGCGCCGGCATTGGTCCGCACCCAGTTCTTCCAGCCACTCACTGTCGATATTGGCACAGGATCTGGCAAAGAGTCTTGATGTTTCTATCATTTCGGCTGCAACGATCCATGGACCGGGTTTATCAAAGAGCCCTGACCCTGGGAAGATCATGACCTCCCTGTCCCTGGCAGCCTTGAAATAATGTTTTTCTTTTTTTTGGGCGATATTGGATAGAAATCCACTGAGGATCGATTTGTGAATATCGATATAGCGCTGATTGAAAGACTCTCCCGGGTTGGATGTGACAGGCCCCCGGCTTTTGTTTAAGCGAAATCTGTTTTCTTTGAGAATTGAGCAAATCTGATTGTAGATGTCCTGCCATTCCCGCATACGCTTGAAGGAAATAAAACCGGCTTTGCAGAATTTTTTCAATGACTGAAAAGGGCGGTTGTTTTGAACAAGTTTCCAACAGCTATGCCAGATGTTGAGGAGGGTCAGAAAGTCGGATTGTGGATCTTTGAATTGCTCATGGGCTTCATCGGCTTGGGCTTCCTTGTCCAGCGGTCTTTCTCTTGGGTCCTGAATACTCAAGGCCGCGGCAATGATGGAAATTTCACGAAGACAGTTTCGGGTGTCGGCCTCGATAATAATACGGGAAAGCCTGGGATCGATGGGCATCTTGGCCATGAGACGACCAATGGGGATCAGTTGATACTCAGGCGAAAAGGTATTTGATGCCCCTTTGGGAATATCAGACGAGGCGTGTTGCCGGCGTGAGGTCTGGGCCTGCTTTTTACGACGTTTGATGGCGCCGAGTTCCAGCAGTAGCTTGAATCCATCCTGAACACTTTTATCCTGGGGTGGATCGATAAATGGAAATTGGTTTACGTTTCCAAGTTTGAGAAAGAGCATTCTGAGAATAACTTCGGCCAGGTTCGATCTAAGAATTTCCGGTTTGGTATAGAGGGGGCGGAGGCGATAATCCTCTTCGGAGAAAAGACGGATACAGAGACCGTTTTCCACGCGGCCACAGCGTCCTTTCCTCTGGTCTGCGCTGCTTTGTGATACGGGCACCACCGGGAGCGCTGTAATGCGTGACCTGGGTGTATACTGAGATATTCGGGCAAGCCCGGTATCGACTACATACCGGATGCCGGGGATGGTAATGGATGTTTCGGCAATATTGGTGGCAACAATGATTTTTCTGTTTTTAGAGCGCTTAAACACGCTTTGCTGGTCGGACGCAGATAACCTGGCAAATAAAGGCATTGTCTTAACATGCTTCAGTTTGCGGCCCATAAGCATATCACAGGTTTCGCGGATGTCCTGTTCCGTGGGCAAAAAAATTAGGATATCGCCGCGGGAGCTTTGGTGTATCAGGTTTACAGCAGTGTTCACAGCCAGATCAATATGGGTGGGTTCTCCGTTCCCTTCCGATATTGCATTGGGGGGTAGATATCGTGTCTCTACCGGGTACGTTCTGCCTGAGACTTCAATGACGGGGGCATCGTCAAAGGCCTTTGAAAATTTCAAGGTGTCGATGGTTGCCGATGTAATAATGAGCTTCAGGTCACTTCTTTTGTTGAGCAGGGTTTTCAGTATACCCAGTACAAAGTCGATATTGAGGCTTCTTTCATGGGCTTCGTCAACGATGATGGTATCGTACATGTTCAGATAAGGGTCACCCTGGGCTTCGGCCAGGAGAATACCGTCTGTCATGACCTTGATATACGTGGTGGTGCTGGTCTTGTCCTTGAAGCGAATTTTATATCCAACCGACTGCCCAATGTCTTGGCCCAGTTCTTCCGCAATGCGATTTGATACGGTGATGGCGGCAATTCGTCTCGGTTGTGTACAGCCAATTAATCCCTCAATGCCTCTGCCGGCCTCCAGGCAGAACTTTGGAATCTGGGTTGTTTTTCCGGATCCGGTTTCTCCGGAAACAATGACTACCGGGTTTTTTTTAATGGCCTGGATGATGGCGTTTTTCTTTTCCCATATGGGAAGGGATGGTACCTCTCCCACAGAGGGCAGACACTTCCGCCGGTTATTTTTTGTTTGAATGGACTTGTTGATATGCCTTTCAATGGATTCAAGCGTTTCTTTGAGATCCTGCATGGCGGCTCCCTTTTTAAGCAACTGCCGTGCTTTTCTCATCCCACGCATGGCTTGAATACGGTCGGCCGGCATGGTTTCCGGCAGCATTGAATTCAAGCGTTTCAATTGTCTGGGGATATCTTTCAACGGTGTAACCTTGTTGTTTATTTCGTTATTTAAAACCTGGTCCTTAGAGCCAGGCCAGAGACGATTGGCTCTGCCTGAAACAGTTCGAAAGGGAATCCAGGAGTCAGAATTCAGGATAATGGATTCGCCTTCGGCTCAGTCAAAAAGAAGATAAAATTGTAGGAGCGAAGCGACATCTAAGCGCTTCTGTCTCGTGACTTCTGTCTTCTGAACCGAAATAGCGAGCGCATTCCCCGTGGCTTGCTGCGAGGTTCTTCAATCATTTGAGCATTTGATATTTGGATTTGTTTCGTATTTCGATATTCGGATTTAGAATTTATCACACGCTGAATGTGCATAATATTAATCCCTTATAGGGTTGAATCAGTGCCGGCCCTTTGGGCCCGGGTATCACCTTATATTCGATAATTGTCATGGACGCAAGCAACGCTTTGATTGAAACCTGTGCAGTTGTCTGGTACACAGTCCAAAGATGAACGTCCAACATCGAACCTGAACATTGAACATAGAATTATAACTTCATAATTCGACATTCCTTGTTCGATATTCGATATTCGCATTTTAACCATAACCGGCCGTTTCAGATCCGGTAAGCAGAAAGGGATGTCATGAAAAGTTATCGCAAGGAACTCTGGTTTCAAGTACCCACAAGACGGGCACTGATCAACATTACACCGGATGTTGAAACATGTCTGCGTGAAAGCGGGATCACGGATGGTCTGGTACTCGTCAATGCCATGCACATAACGGCCTCTGTTTTTATCAACGATGATGAGGCGGGTCTACATGCAGATTATGATGAGTGGCTGGAAAACCTGGCCCCACATGCACCTGTTTCACAGTATCGCCACAATGTGGGCGAAGACAATGCCGATGCTCACATGAAACGGCAGATCATGGGTAGAGAGGTGGTGGTAGCCATTACAGAGGGAAAACTTGATTTCGGGACATGGGAGCAAATATTTTATGGTGAGTTCGATGGCCGGAGACGCAAGCGGGTATTGGTTAAGATTATTGGGGTATAGCCCTAAGCCCTGAGCTGTAAGCTATAAGCAGTAAGCTGTTGGCGGCTTATAGCTTAATGCGCAACTTTCGGGATTCAGAGAACGCAAAATGAATAATCCCCTGTCGCTTTGCAAACTCGCCGTAAGGGCTCCTAACATCAGCGCTGGCCATATGATTAAACAGGCATAGCTGCCATATGACCGTATTTTCATATTGGATTGTTTATTTACATGCGCTGATGTAAGGTTCCCTAAGCGGCTCAAACAGTGCAAATCGCCATTGGATCACCCATTTCGCTCTATTTATGGTGAAACCCGAAAGTTGTGTTAATGCTTACAGCTTAGAGCTATTCATAAAAAAAGCACTCTGTCAGTGGGTGCTTTTATTATAGAACCTAAGATGTGTGCTCAGCCCCTGGGGTGGATCGAAGAAACCTTAACAACATCTCACTTCCAGGTGGTTCCTTGCCGGCGATTCAAACTTTTTTAACATTTTTGGCTTCAGGTCCCCGATCACTCTCTTCAATATCGAAATCAACAGTGTCGCCTTCTGAGAGAGTCTTGTATCCAGTCGCTTCTATGGAAGAAAAGTGAACAAATACATCGTTGCCGTCTTCTTGACTGATGAAGCCATACCCCTTTCTATCATTGAACCACTTAACAATTCCTTGTACCAAATCGCCAACCTCCTTTTAAGCGTATTTACAATATCCCGTGATCCAGGTCGTCACTCTGGCAAGGGAGATACTCTTCAGAGCGAAATCGATCTGAGAACCAGCCGGGGGCCCTTTGGGCGAGTAGTTTAAGCCCATCTTTTTGAAAACGTCAAGAAAAAATAAGGATCAGCTCAAAAAGAGTTGATCCTTATTTAAGAATCATAAAAACGCTAACAGGATTTTATTGCGTTATTCGCTTAACATTGGCCGTTCTTCTCAGTTCTTCCAAATAGCGCACGGTTTCCTCCTGCATTTTTTGTTGTTGCAGTATTTCACCCAGCCTGTCTTTGATATCCTCAAACACGTAGCTTGATTTGTCTTTTTTATCATAAACTTTGATCAGGTGAAAGCCGAAGCGTGTCTCCACGATATCACTCACCTGACCCGGTTTAAGTTCAAATGCTGCATCTGAAAAAGGCTTGACCATTTTTTTGCGGTCAAAATGGCCCAGATCGCCACCATTAGCACTACTTGGGCCCTCGGAATATTGCCTGGCCAGGTCGGCGAAGTCATCTCCAGCTTCTATCTTTATTTGAATATCTTCAATTTTTTTCCTTGCTGCCAGCTTTTCTTCAGCGCTGGCATCAGGGGCGACTTGAATCAGGATGTGGCTGGCTTTGACTTCTTCAGGTTTCTTGAAGTACTGCGGGTTGTTTTCAAAAAAGATACGACTCTCTTTTTCCGATACCATTGCCTGCGGGTAGACCTCCACCTCCAGCAGCTTCTGGATGGCACTGGCCTGGCCTACCTGTGTTCTCATTGTTTTCATGGAAATTCCCATTTCCTTCATAAGGCTTTCAAAGCTTTGACCCGCTTCAAGCCTTCGTTTTATCTGATCGATACTGTTGTCGATATCTGCTTCATCCGTGGTGATTCCCTTGGCTTTGCTCTGCTGTAACAGGAGCTCACGGTTGATGAGTGAGTCGATAACCTTTTCTCTCATTGAGAGCATCATCGATTGGTCAAGAGGTTTTTGCATGGCCTTCGCCTGGAACTGTATTCTCTTTACCTCCAAAGTGACATCCGCTTCAGTAATAGGGATGTCGTTGACAATGGCGACCGTGGCGTTAGAGCTGCTATCTGTCTGAGAGAGGGCATCACTCGCTATGCATGCGAATAAAATCATCATCAGGGTGATCGATTTGATAATAAATGACTTAAATTTCATCTCATGTGTCCTTTCAGAAGCCCAGTGCTTCGTTGATGATAATCACGGTAATGTCCGTGAGCATCGGTTTTCGATGTAGAATTGTTGTGATGCGGCAGATCCGTTGGGGAGAATTGCAATCGCTGCAGATACCGGTCTCTGCACAGGGTGTCTGCATTCCGAGACTTTTTGCCCGCATGGGGCCGGCGATATTTCTCACCCGTTGAAGCGCTGTTTGTATGTCCATTGTCAGCTTATTGATACCGGCAATGATCATGACCTTGCCGGGGCCAAAAGACATGGCATTGGTACGATTGCCTACGCCGTCCACATTGACGATTTCGCCGGTCATTGAAATGGCGTTGGCGCTGCAGAAAAAACAGTCACATGCAGATTGATTGCGGCGGATTTTTAAAGATGTCTCAGCTGAGAGCTCACTTCCCCAATGATCGTAGACAGTCTTTTTATCTTTCTTGAGCGTATCGATGATATCCAGTTTTCGGGTTGTATCGGATCCCCCGAACCCGAAAGATTCGTATTCGGAGATGGTTTTTAAAACATAGGTACGCGCGTCTGCGCAATTTGGAAAAAGCAGGGCATTAAACCCGTGTTTATTCAGATTTTCCACACATTTCTCAGCCTGCTTTTGACCAAGCCATTGCTTGTAGTCCACATTTTTCATGAGTGATTGCCTCGATTCAATAGTGAAAACTGCATGTATCGTCAATGGCGTGCAATTGCAAGCGGATTTGTCTGGTTCAGATGTGATGGCAGATGTGATCCATTGGACATCAACTCATGAGATAAAAACCCATAACAGGATCATAGAGGTCGGCGTCTCTGAAAGAAGCACCATAGTAGGGGTTGTTGGCATTACGGATGGTGACGGTTTTTTCCATGGGGGTCTGTTTGCTGTCGTTCAATTTGAATTCCAATTTCAGGAGATGACCGGTTTTTAATTTTCGTTCCACATCCAGTTTTAGTTTCACACCGCCGGCAGATATATCGACGATGGTCATTTTCCCCCTGTCCACTTCCTCACCGTCAACGATGTACTTGTATATACCCTTCAGGTTGACATCTTTTCGGTATTGTTTTCGTTTCTCAAGGACAGATACCCAATTATTCCCACAGGAACATTTGGACTTTACCTTGACGGTTTGTTCCATCTGCGCATATTTGCTGACATCAACCGTCAGGGTTTTTTTGCACTGCGGGCAGATAAAGGTGGCCATATTTGTATCCGTGATATAAACTTTTTCTACCATGTGAGTCTTTCCTGTTCATGTGCCATTGAGCTAACCCAGAGGTTCATGATTTAAAATCTTGATAATTCTTGGTTTGTAGGCATCATCTTTTCCTAATGCGTTTGCTTTTGAGCGGATCATCACAAATGACATAAATAACGATAGAAATCCAAAGGCAGCAGATAATATTGATACATTCATACTGGTTTTCAATGCCAGCCAATGACCGAAGATCGCTCCCATCAACATGAATATGACCGGTAGCAGATAGAGCAGAAAGCAGGCTTTCATTAAGGAGGCGGTCTCAAAATGGAGTAAAATTCGGTCTCCTTCCCGGGCCCCTGCGCCATTGATTGCGTCTACTTCCATGACTTTTCCGGTTTCCGTGACATGACAGGACGTTCTGGCTGTGCAGGCTTTACACGAACTTGACTTGGTTGTCTTGACCCGTGCAAGTGCATCATGGGTATGGATGACGATGCCTTCCTCAGTAGCCAATGGTGTCTCCTTAGAAACCTGTTTAACCTTCTTCGCAGTGAACGTAATCAGTTACACATTGTATTAACAGTTGTTTGTGCCTGTTTTCTCATAACAGATCAAGCCGCATTGCAGGCATCTTGCAGCTTCTTTTTCGGCCTTCTTTTCGGTGAAGCCTTTTTCAATTTCTGCATCCATCAAACGCTCTGAGGCGTTGGCCATGGGCATGAGCGTGCGCGAAAGCGGTTCCACACCTTCAATTTCGTCAACGTTTTGAACCATGGTCGTCAAGGTAAGCACATTCTCCGGATGAGACAGCGGGATACCATAGATGACATTGTGGATGGATGCTGCAGCTCTTCTGCCCGCACCGATGGCCTTTATGGCGCCGCTGTAGTCACTGAGAACATCTCCTTTTGCCAGCAACCCCGCCTCACTATTGTAATGGGGATGTTTGAGTGCGTAGACTCCTTCCCATTGCGCATCGTTGGCAGTCTTCTCTTCTTCTGAGGGTGTTTCCTGGGTGTCCGATTCCGCCATTGCCGGTCGGGCAAAAATGAGCTCAGGAAATCGTCCGGAGGCGATCACCAGTGTGTCTGCCGGGAGCGTATGCAGGGCTCCGGATTTTCGATCAACATATTCGATCTTATTGAGTTGGTCTTTTTCTCCGAATAGCTTGTTGATGCTCGCACCAAAAATGAGGTGGATACCTTTTTCGCTTGCTTTGCCGAGGGTTTCGGCAGGCAGTCCGCTTTCCTCGGTTGATTCTCTGAAGATAACAGTCGTCTTGTCAGCTCCGTTTTCCTTGCACAGGATGGCTGTTTGAATGGCAAGTTCTCCGCCCCCGGCCAGAATGGTGTGTTTCCCACAGGTAGTTCCCGGGGGTGTTGCCTGCTTCAGGGCCTTTGAAACATCCATGAGTAGATGCAACCCCGGAACCGGTTTTTCAGCCCCTGCATCGGTTCCCCGTGACAAACGACTGTCCCAGCCACCCAGTGAGAGAAAAACAGCATCAAACCCATTGTTGAGCAGTCCATGAATGGTAATATCTTTACCCAGGCATTGGCCTGTTTGGGCGGTCACACCCATTTCGATAATCCCGTCGATATCCCAATCCAACACGTCATGGGGCAAGCGGTTCTTTGCTATGGCACTTCTCAGGAGCCCGCCCAGTTTTTGCGTGGCTTCGAACACTGTTGGCGCATGACCCAGTCTTGCAGAGAAGAAAGCCGTTGAAAGTCCTTGGACACCACCACCCATTACAGCTATTTTTCGATCCGTATCCGGTGCTTTGAAAGGCAGAATTCTTTCTCCTTTTTCTTTTTCATAGTCGGCTACAAAGCGTTTCAAGAAATTGATTGCAACGGGCTCATCAAGAAGCTGTCTTCTGCAGACATCCTCACAGGGCCGGGGACAGATTCGCCCTATGACGGTGGGGAAGGGGTTTCTTTCTTTGATGACCTGGACGGAGCGAGCGTAGTTTTTCAATTGAACCTGTTTTATATATTCACAGATATCGATGCCGGCAGGGCAGGCCCTCTGACAGGGTGTTGTACAATCATCGCTGGTGTATTCACGTATGATTCGGCGTGTAACAGAGGAAAGGGTGATAATGTGTTTTGGACAGACCCTTTCGCAGGTGCCACACCCGGTGCACTTGACTTCGTCCACCACGGGAAGACCATCTGCCCCCATGATGATGGCGTCAAAAGGACATACCTTTGCACAGGTTCCAAGCCCAAGGCATCCGATCCGGCAAACTTTCATGCCTCCGTTGATGAGGGCAGCAGCCCTGCAATCTCCCAGACCGTCATAAAAATATTTAATATCGGCAGTCTGAAGACCGTAGGTACATCCGGGTCTGGCAATATCAGGCTCTTTGGCTACAATAGCGACGCCCAATATGCCGGCAATTGCTTCGGCGACTTCCGGACCCGCCGCCACACAGGAATTGGGAGATGCTTTTCCGGACACAATCGCTTCTGCATTGGCACTGCAGCCGGGAAGACCGCATCCCCCGCAATTGGCACCCGGAAGGGCTTCATCGACAGCGACAATCAAGGGATCCACATAAACGTAAAATATTTTGGATGCCATGGCCAAGCCCACACCCACAAGCAGTCCAAGCCCCCCCATCATGAATACGGATTCAATCATTGCTTACTCCTGTTCAAATGGATATTATTCCTATAAGGGTCTTTCAAAACGAAGCGCTATAAAACCCCTATGCCTAAAATCATCTAATACCAAAAATCCAATCCAGCCAGGTTGAAAAAAGATTTTTATTATTACGAAAACACGAAAAAGACCATGAAAAATTATCGTGTTTGTTTTTAAATTATTAAAAGAACCGTCCTCGAATCCGACAAACCTAGTTGCTTTGTTCATTGTGTTCTTTGGGTTTGTTGTGTTGCTTAAAGTCTTCGGTATAGAGCCTTTAACAGGTTTCTGTTACATCAACCCAATGAACCCAAGAAACGCAACAAACTCAATGAACCCTATAATGCTACTATCCGCTGATAGCCGTGAGCCACCCTCGAACCCTCGTATCACCCTTGGGCCCTTGAACCCTCTTTTTACCATGACCCGTCAAGACCACGCAGACCTTCCATGTAAAGCTTTCCGCTGGCCACAAAAAGAGAATACTGGGTGAGCAACAACGGAATATTGTAAGAGGCTGCCAGCGTGATCACACGTTTTTCCGGTTGTTTTCCCCGAACGAACACAATCACACCCACCCGGGAAACTTTTGCGGTGCGAATGACCTGTTCGGTGACGACTCCGGTAAGCAGTACACACCCTTCTGTAGCGGCTGCCAGCACATCTTCCATTAGATCCGCGCTGCCGGCACCTGCTATTGTGTTATCCATCTGATGTTCACCTGCAAGTACGGTCGCTTTCAGGGCATTTTTAATTTCAGCTATTTTCATTTAACCATCAACCTTTTGAACTGCAACAGCGATCGCATTTCCCGTGGCTTGTTCTAGCGTAACGGAGATTACACCTGCCGCATGCCGGACCGCGGGTTTACGAGGGAGTCCGAACCAGGTGTTCTGAAATTTTTACCCTTCCGATTTTCCAACCAATAAGTGAACCAAATTGAAGGATACCATTTCATAACTATCTTGAATTGTCAATGCTATCATGACCCGAAAAAAGGATCTTTTCGTTGACAAGTAGAGGAATTATTTATGATAAAAGCCAAAAGAGATTTGAACCTAAGTTGAGCGCATCTTAGGCTGAAAGGAGCTTGTATGCCGGAATACCAAGACAAGGTTGCCGAAGCAGTCGCATTTATCAAAAAAATGATCCCGGAAAAACCATTTGCCGGTGTGTTGACCGGAACAGGCCTGGGGAACAGTGGGCAGTCGCTGGCAGTGTCTGTGTCCCTGTCTTATGAAGATATTCCCCATTTCCCTGTTTCTACCGTGCAAAGTCACATGGGAAAATTTCTGGTGGGTAGAATGGCCAAGCGATTGATCGTCGTCATGCAGGGGCGTTTTCATCTTTATGAGGGCTATTCGCCCCTGGACGTAACGTTTCCCATACGGGTGATGCAGGCCTTGGGTATCGAGGTGCTGTTTGTCACCAATGCCGCCGGAGGGCTCAACCCAGGGTTTAAAGCAGGTGACATCATGATCATTGAAGATCATATTAATCTGACGGGTGCCAATCCCCTTGTGGGACCGAACAACGATGACTGGGGTGAACGGTTTCCCGATATGACGGAAGCCTATGATAAACGCTTGATATCACTTGCAGAGAGTGCTGGAAGAGAGGCCGTGATACCGTTAAGAAAAGGGGTTTATGCCGGTCTGCTGGGGCCTTCTCTTGAAACACCTGCGGAGATTCATTTTTTAAAAGCCATCGGGGCGGCGGCTGTCGGCTTTTCCACGACCCAGGAAGTTATTGCTGCCGTGCACGCCCGAATAAAAGTGTTGGGGCTTTCGATTATCACCAATATCCATGATCCTGATCACCCGACCCCCGCCAGTGTGGAAGCGATCATTCAGGTTGCCAAGTCTGCCGCTCCCCGGGTCGATAATATTGTTTCATCGGTGGTGGGGAGGGTGTGAATAGCGGGTTGGAGGGTTCGAGGGGGATACAAGGGTCGGAGGGTGGCTCACGGCTATTTGCGGAAAGCAGCATTCCAGCTTCCGAGCATGAGTGTTTCCCTGTACCAGACACGAAACACCAAACACAAAACACGAAACACCAAACACAAATCACTTAAAATTCGGAGCCATCCATTGCATACAACCTTTGACACCATCATTTACAATGGGACCATCGTGACCGTTAATACTGCCTTTGATATTATCCCCAGGGGTATGATCGGAATAAAAAACGGCAGGATTCAAGAGATAAGCTCCATGCCGGATGAGTTTAAGGTTCCAGCCGGGATGGAAGCGATCGATGCCGCAGACGGTATTGTTATGCCCGGGCTGGTCAACACCCACACCCATATGCCCATGACGCTTTTTCGTGGACTGGCCGACGACCTGCCGCTGGATGTGTGGCTGAATCAATATATCTTCCCAGCTGAGGGCAAATGGATCACTCCTGAAAATGTCCGTCTGGGCACAGCACTTGCCTGTGCGGAAATGCTGCTCTCAGGGACGACCACCGTCTGCGGCGGATATTTTTATGAAGATGCGGTTGCGGAAATCGTGAGCCAGGCAGGGATACGCGGGGTCCTCGGGCAGGGGGTTATCGATTTCCCGGCACCTGGTGTGCCGGATGCTGGTGATAATATCAATGCAGCTCTGGCTTTCACTCAAAAATGGCATGGCTTGTCGCCTACGATCCAGCCTTCCATTTTCTGCCATTCGCCTTATACCTGTTCCCAGAAAACCCTCAAAGCGGCCAAGGCCGCTGCCAGGTCACAGGGAGTCCTTTTTCAAATTCATGCCGCCGAAACAGTCCGGGAACAGGCCTTGATTGACGGCAGCGGCGATATGTCGCCTATACAATATCTCGACCATATGGGTATTCTGGATGAGCAGACGCTGCTGGTTCATTCAGTCTGGGTAGATGACAAGGATGTGGAAATCATTGCCAACAGCGGTGCCACAGTGTCGCACAATCCCGAGAGCAATATGAAACTGGCTTCCGGGATCGCTCCCGTTCCAAAATTGCTGTCTGCAGGTATTTCTGTGGGTCTGGGGACAGACAGCTGTGCAAGCAACAATGATCTGGACATGTTTCAGGAGATGGACACGGCCGCAAAACTCCACAAGGCGCATACATTAGATCCCACTGTCCTGGATGTCGGTTCGGTGCTGAAGATGGCCACCATAGAGGCTGCCAGGGCCATTGGTCTGGACCGCAGCATCGGATCGTTGGAAAAAGGCAAGCAAGCCGACCTGTTAATCATCGATACCCACCAGCCCCATCTGGTGCCACTATACAACCCGGTGTCCCAGATCGTTTATTCGGCAAGGGGTTCGGATGTGAGCGATGTCATGGTGGCCGGCAGAAGGCTGGTACGTGACCGGACTTTGACATCCCTGGATCAGGATGACATTCTGAATAAGGTGAATGCCTTGAGCCGGGAGATAGCCCAAACATTTCATAAACCCTGACGATTTTATTCGCCTTCAAAATCGCAGATGGTAAATATATTTTGATCTTTAATTTTATCCCGCCCTTTAAGGTCCGGCAGTTCAACGATAAAACCACATTCCAAAATATCACCGCCCAGTTGTTTCACCAGTTTTACGGCGGCTTCGATGGTTCCGCCTGTAGCGATAAGATCATCGATGATGACCACTTTTTCACCTTTGGCAATGGCATCTGCATGCATTTCGACGGTATTTTTACCATATTCAAGGGTATACTGTGCGGAAACGGTATTATGAGGCAGCTTTCCTTTTTTTCGTACCGGAATAAAACCCACATTCAGCTGGTATGCCAGGACAGCCCCGAAGACAAATCCTCTGGCGTCAATGCCAACAACTTTGTCAATATTCATGTTTTTGTAGCGATTGTAAAATACATCACAGGCATTTCGATACGCTTCGGGGTTTTGCATGAGGGTGGTAAGGTCCCTGAAAATTACGCCTTCAATGGGCCAGTCGGGAATGGATCTGATGGAAGTTTTTAAGTCCATTTGTTGCTCCTAACCCGGATAAACCGGAAAAGAAAAAAGAATTTTTATCACGAACTGATTTTTGGAATTGCATTAAGGAGCAGCTTCTTAACGCTGTCCGCATTCTGATTAAACACTGAAAGAATTTCTTTCCATGAGACCGGTGCTTCATCCTCTTTCCAGCAATCATAATCCGTGGACATGGCAACAGCCGCGTATGGTATGCCCGCTTCATTGGCCAGCATTGCTTCCGGGGCGATGGACATATTGATGATATCGGCTCCCCAGGCCCTGAACATATGGGATTCGGCCCTGGTGGAGAATCTTGGGCCTTCGATCGTAACCACGGTTCCATTCTTGTGTGTCGGGTAACCGAGCGCGACAGAGGTGTCATATAAGGTGGATCTCAGTTCTGCATCAAACGGTTCAGACATGGACGGATGGTTTGCTCCTTTTTCAAAAGAGTCAACAAATGTGTTTTTCCTGAACCGGGTAAAATCGATGAATTGATCAACGATGACAAAGTGTCCTCGCTCTATTTCTTCACGAAGACTGCCACAGGCGGTTGTGGCAAGAATATGGGTTGCCCCCATGTCTTTCAACGCGTGGATGTTGGCCCGGTTGTTTACCTGAGTGGGACTGTACTGATGCTTTTTCCCATGTCGTGCGAGAATGATCGTCTCGGTGTCTTTGATGCGGCCCCTTGTAAGTGTAGAGGAAGGCTTGCCATAAGGCGTATCCATATTCACCGATGTTGCATTTTTTAGTATGTCAGGGTCATCCAGACCTGATCCACCGATAATTCCGACAACTGGCATAACAATCTCCTGATTGGGTTTTAACGGCAAGGAATGAACCCAAGCAGCGGGCACATTCCTTGAAACTTGCTGCGAGATTTTTCAATATGAAGCGTTCATATCCTAAAGTTTTTTAAATGACAATATTTTCCAGGCTGTACGGCTAAAAATGATTTGACCCCGTTGAACAAAATATCGTAACTTTAAATATTCAGCAAAAGCAAGATACGTCACTGGCCTGATCTATATCTGAGCAATACGATCGATACATTTCCACAAATATTTTATCCATGCCTTCGCAGAATACCACGGGCATGCCCGTGGATAATGCTAAAAATTAAGCATATCATATGCTACGGCGTGTCACCCCAAAGACAATATTTTAATGGGACCCACGGGTTTACACGTGGGGATCCATCTGAATGAATGCCGATTTGATATCCATGGAAATAAAATCACCCCAAAATGAGCTTAATGTACTGAGAAGGGCACAAACAGCCTTCAAAGCCCAGAACAAGCTTTTTGAAAACCTGATCGAAATGGTGCGTTCCTCTTCGAAACAGGAAATGCTGAAGACCACCATGCAAAAAACCCTGGATGTTGCCTGCGAACTGTCCGGAGCGGAAAAGGGCAGTCTGTTTTTGCTCAATGAAGCGGGTGTTGTCACCGACAGCATTCTTACCCGGGGAGAAGTGCCCTCGGAACAACGCTTAAGCCTGATCGGGAGTGTATTGGACCGGGGTCTGGCCGGCTGGGTCAGAAAGCATCTTGAAACGGGGCTTATCAAGGATTCAGAGACAGACGATCGGTGGCTGTCCCTTCCGGATGAACCTTATGTGGTTCGTTCCGCCTTAGCCGTACCAATTCTCAGGCACAAATGGCTTTTTGGCATTTTAACGCTTATGCATCCGGCGCCCCAACATTTTACCCAGGAATCCATTGCCATGATGCAACTTACCGCCGATCAAATGGCCCTGGCCATTGAAAATGCTCAGCTGTATATGAAGCTCGATGCCTCATATCGTTCCTTGGGAAAAGCCAAACAATCCATTGAAACGTATTCCAAAGCGCTTGACCATGAACTGGAGCAAGGACGGAAAATCCAGAAAAACTTTCTTCCTCATCAGATACCCCATGTACCCAATTGTGAAATTGCTCGGTATTTTCATCCTGCATTACAGTTGTCCGGTGACTTTTATGATGTATTTATTCTCCCTGACCACCGTGTCGGTCTGGTGATTGCAGACGTCAGTGGCAAAGGCGTCGGCTCGGCATTGTTTATGGCCCTGCTGAGAAGCCTGATCAGGGTTTTTTCAGGCTACGCTCGCCTGCAATACTCTCTTGAGAGCCGCAGCCGGGAAAACCTAAGCTATGCAGATGAATCAAACGCTCTAAATGCGGTATCGCTTACCAACGAATACATCGCTCATGAGCACGGTGATGAGGGCATGTTTGCCACATTGTTTTTTGGTATCATCGATCCGCTGACAGGGTCGCTTTCCTATGTCAACGGCGGCCATGAGCCCCTGATCATTCTGAATACGGACGGAATAAAAAACAGGCTTCAACCCACAGGGCCGGCAGTGGGCATGATGCCGGGATCAAGATACAAAATAGGAAAAGTTCAACTGTTACCGGGAGATATTCTGTTTGGATACACAGACGGTGTAACAGAAGCCAGATCACCACAGGATGAACTGTACACACGCAGGCGCTTTGAAGAATCCGTTGTAAGATGTAAGGTGTCCACAGCAGCTGATAGTATAGAGAATGTCAAATCAAACCTTTTTAAATTTATTCAAAACGCACCTCAGGCCGATGATATTACCATGTTAGCAATCCGTTTTCAGTAAAGGAGGTTCACGCATGCCAAAGAAGAAAAAAACAAAAAGAGACATCGAAAAGACTTACACAACAAAACAGACGGTTGCCAAGTTGAGAAGGCTGGCAGATTGTCTTGAAAAGGGTAAAAGATTCCAGATCCAGATTGCTGGTGAAAGAATTCTTGTGCCTGCCGATGCCATGTTCACCATCGAGCACGAACGCGGCAAGACCACGGAGGAGGTCGAGTTTCAGTTTAAATGGAAGCTAGGATAGACGCAAATTCAAGTTAGTCGGGAAGCCAATGAAATATGGATCATCTCTAAAAAGATGACTTCTAATAAAAACCCAAACACATCGGGAGAATAACTATGCGTTGGCGTGGAAAGCGCAAAAGCAGCAACGTGGAAGATCGACGAAGTATGCGTGTTTCCGGGCGTGGCAGCATGGGCAGTAGAGGCGGCATGCTAAATCTGCTTCCCATGGTATTTAAGTTTTTAGGCTTCAAGTATACCGCAATACTGATCGTGTGTTTGGGTGCTTATGGCTTATTTACAGGAAACCTGGGCAATATGCTGGCTGTCCTTGGTTTACAACAAGGCACCACAACCAGTGTGTCTACAGAACCGCTACGGGAAACTGCGGAGGAAAAAGAACTGGTAGACTTTGTTTCCGTCATTCTGGCCGATACCGAAGAAACCTGGACCACCCTGTTCCAACAAAAGGGCAAGACCTATCAGGAGCCACGTCTTGTACTGTTTCGAGACGCAGTAAAATCTGCCTGCGGCATGGCCCAGTCAGCCGTAGGGCCTTTCTATTGTCCAGGGGATCAACAGGTCTACATCGACCTGGGCTTTTTTGACCAGTTGAAAAACCGCTTCAAGGCACCGGGAGATTTTGCCCAAGCCTATGTCATAGCTCATGAAGTTGGTCATCATATCCAGACCCTGCTGGGTATATCCAGCAGCGTGCATGCCGCCCGCAAAAAACTCAGTAAAGTCGAAGGCAACAAGCTCTCCGTTCAACAGGAGCTGCAGGCTGACTGTCTCGCAGGCGTCTGGGCCAATCATGCCGACAGAGCCAGACAGCTACTCGAAGCAGGTGATGTGGAAGAAGGACTCACAGCTGCCAGTGCCATTGGTGATGACACTTTACAGAAACAGTCCAGAGGGTATGTAAGTCCGGATTCTTTTACCCATGGCAGCTCGGCCCAACGGGTGAAATGGTTTAAAATCGGTCTGGCAAGCGGCGATATGAACAGTTGTGACACATTTAGCAACAATTAGATTGCTATACTGGATTGACCACGTACAAACGATTGATTATCACTGTACCCAGAAGGTTGATTCATTAACATATTGTTATATCTGTCAAGCATAAAAAAACTGTGAACTAGAGACGAAAGGGGGACATTTATGTTTAAAGAATTTAAAGAATTTGCCATGAAAGGGAATGTTGTTGATATGGCGGTCGGCATCGTTATTGGTGCCGCCTTTGGTAGCATCATCAAATCTCTGGTTGCCGATGTGATCATGCCTCCCATTGGCCTGTTGCTTGGCAATGTCGATTTTTCAAATCTGTTCTTTGTTATAAAGCAGGCCCCTGTTGAGGGCGTGTTTGCCACGCTGGCGGAGGCTCAGAAAGCCGGGGCGGTCACCATTAATTATGGTATGTTTATCAATACCATCATAAGCTTTCTCATTGTTGCCTTTGCTATTTTTCTTGTTATTAAAAATCTCAATGCACTAAAAAGAAAAGAAGAGGCGCCACCGGAAGAACCGACCACCAAGGAATGTCCGCATTGTTTTTCAGAAATTCCAATCAAGGCGACGCGATGTGGTTTTTGTACTTCAGAGTTGTAGACAACCCAAGCGATGGAATGGGAGAAGAAAAACAGATAAAGCATCGGATCACCCATTTTGCTCTATTTATGGTGAAACCCGAAAGTTGTGTTACAATGTGCTTGAACGATATCTGATCTGACTTCATTCACAACCTGTAAATGCTTTTCCATTACCGGATCAACTTTGGCAGGGGGTTCTTTGATGAATAACAACCAGGTCTCAGACAGGCTTCTGAACTAAAACAGCGAGCGCATTCCCCGTCGGTATCAGGCATAATACCCGATAAACTCACCGCATTTGTTGTTGAAATATTCCATCCATTTAAAAAAGTTGTTTCAATTTTCCAGAAGATGAGCGTAGATTATCATAGGTGTTTGACAGATACGGTCACACTATATCATTTAATTTAGATCATCTCGAAAAGCGTTGATCCAAATTAAGGATTCCAGGATTCGATGATGAAAAATGAATAAACAAGCGTGGGTTGTATATTTGGCTCAGTGTTCTGACGATTCTCTATATTGCGGTATAACAAATAACCTGAAAAACCGTCTGGCAGCACATAATTCAGGTAAAGGTGCCAAATATACAAGATCCCGAAGACCTGTTAACTTGGTGGGTGTCAGCGAAAAAATGACCAAAAACGAGGCGCTTAAGCTGGAGTGTCGGGTCAAGCGCGTTCCTGCCGGAAAGAAAGAAGATGAACTGAAAAAAGGGGAGGGCACCAGGGCAATCGACCTCAAGTCGGAAATCCGGTGGATTAAAAAAGAACTCAAGATCCTTTCTACAAAAATAGATAATGTAAGAAATTCAGTTGAGAAAATGTTAGCAGACATATAAGCAGTTGTATTTGTAATCAAAATATAGCGGATAATATTCTATAAAAGTGCCAGACCTTCCTCCCGTGCCTGCAGATACGCTTCCTTGGCGGAAATATTCGGGCTATACCAGCATATCCTGAATGGATTGATCCTTTTCCTTCCACAATTCGTTGAGCCAGGTATGAAATCGGGCACGATAGGATCTGTCTGTCGTATAGTCACCCAGAAGATCTGTTGTCACAGGCATATGTCTGACCCTGACTTTGATTTCGTGGATGTCACCGCAGACAAAGGACCAGAAATTCTTAATACCCTCTGGATAGACAATGGTCACATCCAGGATGGCATTTAACTGGTCGCCCATGGATGTCAGTACGTAACCGACGCCGCCGGCTTTTGATTTTAGCAGACTTTGATAGGGTGATTGCTGTCTCTTGTGCTTCTCGGCGGTAAATCTTGTCCCTTCCACAAAATTCATGATGGAAATTGGAGATGTTTTGAATTTTTCGCATGCCTTGCGGGTGATTTCCAGGTCCTTGCCCTTTAAATGGGGCTTTTTTTTCAAGAACTGTTTTGAATAGCGTTTCATAAAAGGGAAATCGAGGGCCCACCAGGCCTGACCAAGAATGGGAAACCATATGAGTTCTTTTTTCAGGAAAAATTTGAGAAATGGAATTTTGCGATGAAAAATCCGCTGCAATACCAGGATGTCCACCCATGACTGGTGGTTGGCCAGAACAAGATATTTTTTCTTCAGGCTGAGATCCTGAAGACCTTCTACGTCCAGTGAGGTTTTGGAAAACAGACGCTGATTGATGGTGTTGGTGCCAACCCAGCCGGTGGCAAGCGTGCTCAGGGTCCGGCTGCACCACAGCCGAAATCTCGTCAACGGAATCAGGAATTTCAAAATCGTCAGTAAAAATAGTGGGGTGCACCAGAAAATGGTATTACAGAGATAGAGGAACAAGGATGCAAGACCCCGCAGGGTTTTGATAAATGTTTTCATTTCTAAGGTATAATCGGATATGTGGAAAAAATTCAAGGCAGGTTGACATTGTGACAATATTTTTACAATAATCGCTTCATGAAGCGCTTCTGGCTATTGAAACATGCTTTTTTATACTGCTGCATTTTCGGGTGGGCAGGTTGTTTCTACGGGTGCGCCCAGACCCCTGATGGCGCCGGGTCAGACGGTCGTTTGCAGCCGACTGTGAGTGCAAACAGGGTGGTCTTGCAGACACCTGCAGAAGAATATGCCGGGGAGGTGCTTGCCTATTTGGTACCGATAACATTAGGCAAGACCGGAAACCCGAAATTTAGGGCTGAATGGGGTGACAGGGGCTTGAAGTTGCCCCTTGACTATGGGACTATCTCGGAAATGATGCTGGGGCCTGAAAAGGACCCGCGTCGTGTCATGGTGCTGGACAATAACATCCTGGGACTTTCCCAGGTACTTTACCATTATGATGAAAGATTGAATTTGTTCAAGGGTGGGGGCATCCATCGATCTGTTTTTCCCAGTACGGAGCTTCTTTCTATCAGGGTCATGCTGCTGCAAAAGATAAGTCGCGGGGAAAAAATAGCTCTGGCGAAACTGATGGGAAAAAAGGAGCAGTTGCTGAACCCCAGCGTAAGCGTTGAGGAAATCGATCTGGATGGCACCCGTCTGCTTTTTTCTGAAATGAAACTCTTGAAAGATGTGATCCAGTCAGAGCCTTCTTTTATGGCCTACTTGGAGCACCCTTTTATTGTGGAGATGCTTTACAACATGGGTGCTGTTTCCATGGATTCCTATGTCAAGGAAAAGATCCGGGCAGCTCGCTACAGAAATCTCGGGTTCGAACAGGGCCGGGAACGCGCCGGCGAAAAATTCGTACGGCTTACCGTGCTACCCTCTATGGTTGAATCATTTGTCTATCAATCCATCGACACGGGCGCTTATCCCATGGGTTTTGTACCGGAGGAAGCCTATTTGGAGGCCATCGAATCGTTTCAGGGTACCATGATCAGATTCCTGCAGAAACTTGTCATGGTACAGATGTTTGGTGACCCTGCAACTGGAGACTCAGACGCACAGAAAAGGCGCACTGTGCTGGCAAAGGAATTTATTGAAACACACTTAACTGTCAAGTTCATGAATCAACGACCGTTTGTCATTCACCCGGGCAATGTCGATAAGGTAATACAGGATGTCTGTCATGATTCTGATTTTAACGTGATCGTTCTGGGAAAGAATGTCTATCTTTCCATGCAGATATTAGATGTCCATACCTTCCCGCATGTCAACCGATTATATCTTGATATGAGTGATATCAAGCATGGACAGGTAGACTTCGAAATCGGTCAAATCAGTATGTTTGTGTTTGACAAATTAAAACCGTTGATACCTTCTTTCAATGATCTTGGTAGTGCCGGGGACTAAGCCGGCGAATAGAAGCCATACAGAAGTCAACATGAAAATTATCAATTTGATAGAGAGGGTATTCCATTTTACAGTAGACGGTCTGTTTGAAGGCCTGCCGCAACCAAAACCCAGGGAAGCAGCCCTGCGTAAATGCAGGATTGTTTCCCACAGGGGCGAACACGACAACATTGTGGTGTTTGAAAATACACTGCCAGCCTTTGACAGGGCCCGCGACAATGGTGTGTGGGGCATTGAGTGCGATATTCGCTGGACAAAGGATCTCGTACCTGTTGTGTTTCATGATGCAAATTTGCAGCGTTTGTTCGGCGCTTCTCTGAATATCGGGCAGACCATGTTCGAGCAACTGAGAAAAGAATATCCCCAGATTCCAACCCTGTGGGAAGTTCTGACACGCTATGGGAAAAACATGCACCTGATGGTTGAGATCAAAGACGAAACATATCCAGATCTTGCTTATCAACGCCGGGTTTTGTCCCAGGCGTTTTCCACCCTGGTCCCAGAGGAAGACTACCATTTTCTGTCTCTGAACCCGCGATTGTTTGAATACGCTGATTTTGTTCCATCCACCACCTGTATCCCCGTGGCACAGCTCAACCTGAAAGAACTGAGCTGCCTGGCATTGGAAGAAAACCATGGGGGTATTGCCGGGCACTACCTGTTTATTACAGACGCCCGTATGCACATTCATCAAGCGCATGGTCAAAAGGTTGGCACGGCCTATATTCGCTCCAGAAACAGTCTGTTCAGGGAGATCAACCGCGGGGCCGACTGGGTTTTTTCCAATCACGCTTGTAAGATTCAGAATATCTTGAACAAAGCGATGGAAGGATAAGCCATAAGCCATAAGCGATAAGCTGTAAGCAATAAGCTGCTTACGGCTTAGTGCTTATGGCATTATGGCTCATCACATTACCTGAACGGAGAATGCTGGAATCTGTGTTCCATGGCATTTCCCTTTTTTTTAGACGTTTTGGAGGCATCTCCCCGAGCTGTTCCCTCATACCCGAAGGCAATGTGCGATGTTCCCTTGGGCAGCTTGAAACTGCGCTTGAACGTGCGCGGGGTCACGTTGTTCACCGGCGAATTGTCCACCGAATAGAATGTTTGTTTGTCCAGCACATTGCCAGTTGAATTCGTAAAATATATATCTACAAGCAATCGGCTCAGCATGGAAAAATGCTGGATATCGCTATTGGTGATGTCGATGCTGCCATTGGTCGTTAACAGGTTTTGGCTGACCTTGCCCTTGAATTCGATGGTGAGGTGCCTTGCTTCCCACCTGAGGTGCAGTGAGCCCTGTCTGGGTATGAAGAGAAGACGTTTGGTCGAAATTTTTTTTGAACCAGAAGCGTGTTCAAAAACCTGGCACCCGGTGATGATGCTGATGCACACAATCAGCACAACAGACCAGTCCATGATTATTTTATCAGAACGCATGTGATGCCTTCTCTTCTCCTATTAATCTATCCCGGGTCCGGAATTTCATAAACCTGATCGATCCTGGTACAAGGCCTTTCAGCCCGAAGCCCTTATAATAGATGAAACTTTCTCGTCAAGTTTCATGAAATATTGGGGCTATTGGCTTTGTTGAGCTATGGTTTAACCATAGCATGGAAAACACATTTGATCGATTTTATTATTTCCATAACGCGCGCAGTCAACCCCCAACCCATCAAAGTGCCCCACTACAACCTGAGTAAACTATTCCGGCTTGCGCCTTTAAGTATGGTCGGAAGCTTCACGGCCGGCCTGATCAACAGTTCATTTTATTCCATGGGGTCTATGTTTGGACTCGACATCGGGCTTCCCGTATCACAGGTTTCCCTTTTCGTGAGCCTCATTGTTTGGGCGGGGCTGTTGTTTCAATATCTGGTGGTCTGTTCTCCGACAAGCAATGGCTTTTGCAATGTTTTCTTTTTTCGCACCCATGGCCAAAAGCGATTTGACGAGCAGGTCCAATGATACGCTTGGATCTCCTTTTTCCATTTTGGCAACTCTGGACTGACTTGACTTCAATATTTTAGCTAATTGAACCTGTGTCAATTTACTACTTTTGCGCCTTTTCGCCAATGCCTCTGAGAGTGCAAGCTTTAATTCGATGTACTCTGATTCTTCCCTAGTCAGATCCAGAAACTGTTCTACAGTACCAACTTTATAGCCTTGGGATTCCAGCTGTTTCTTTTTTCTTTTGTCCATTTTATTTTTTCCATCCCTTGATATCTTTTTCATAGGTCTTAATTCTTTGTTTGCAGACATCGATGATCGATTTTGGTGTTTTGCTGGTCTTTTTTTCGAAAACTTCCAGGATCAGAATCATATCTTTATATATCCGATAGATTATGCGCCAAGTTAGATTTTCGTCGTTTATTCGCAGTTCATGACAGTTTGGACCGATAGATGACATTGGTCGCGATTGTGGAAGAGAAAGCTTTATACCTTTTTGAACTTGTCGTAATAAATACCCCGCTTCTATTCGAGCGTTGGGGGAAAATGGCGGCGTGGCAATTTCTCCACGAAGCCAGACTATCGGTTTGTCTCGTGGACTCATTAGCTATCAATATGTCAGATTTGATATATTGTCAACCCCTGATCTAATTAAAAAATTTAGAAACATACCCCTTTGGATTACCGAAACGAATCTATGAACGATAGTTATGGTGGAAGATAATGATTTCTACATTGCTGACGATTTGTTCTAACAGAAGACTTTGTAACACAGCCTTTTAAACCGATCGGTTCAAAATTTTCTTTCCAACCAGTTACTGACTAATCATACAATCATTATCAGGCCCCGATGACCGAATATGATCTAATCTCTAATATATTCTTGAATTGTTAAGTTATAATTAGAAGATGTAATCTACTGTGCTGAACGTTTGGTAATAAATGAAGCGATAGAGGCCAATTCTTAAATCTGCAAACTTCCCGACTCCATAAAGGAGTCTTGTGTCGAGAAAAATATTGACTTTGTAATGACTTCGTCCTGCTGTCAGATTTAGGAGAATTGAAAATTTGGTTTGTAAATCAAAAACAGTAGCGCACCAATATGTTGGGGTGGGCTGATTTTGATACCCGCCGAAATTTCATCCCCCAAGAGCTATGTTATATTTAGCAAATCACAGATATATTCAAACCTGAGATAAGAAAATAGAATCGTAAATAGGGTTAATACCACTAAACTAATAATACAAAGAACGAATCCACTTGTATCATTGTTTGATCCTATCCAGAATTGATCGGATTTCATTTGACTCTTCCCAGTAATAATACTATCGGTCGGATTTATATTCGGCCTTAGCTAGTGTCCGTCCAGAAATAGGGATTTTTGCGTTCTGACAAGGCGGGCGTCAGATTTAACCCGGAGGAATAGCGAGCTATTTTGAGGAGTTAAATCATGGCGCCCAACACCGGCAGGGCGTGAAAAGACCATTTGTGGATGGACACTAGCTACATCTTGGCCTCGTTGGTTGATGATAATGCCAGTATTTTGGTATAAGCAGATAAATAGAGAATTCAATGTTTCAACGATACGGAATCGTCGCCCAAAGTGAATCAGCTCACAGACCCCTTTCGCTACAGGCGTCGGTGTTGGCCATTTTTCTGTGCACCCTTTTTGGGGCCAATGCGGTGGCCATAAAATTCACACTGACGGGTCTGGGTACGTTTACAGCGGCTGCCGTACGTTTCAGCATCGCCGTCGTGGCCATATTTCTGTGGACGCGTTTCACGCACCAATCCATTCGCTTCAGAAAGGGTCAAGCCCATCAACTTTTGATCATATCAGTTCTGTTTTTAGCCCAAATTAGCTTGTTCTATGTGGGCCTCAGTAAAACATTCGCCTCACGGGGCGCCCTTATTGTTAATCTGGTTCCATTTCTGGTGCTGCTGTTGAGCCATTTCTTTACGCAAGATGATCGGATTACCTTTGGTAAGCTGTTAGGAATTCTGATGGGTTTTTCGGGAATACTTTTCGTGTTTTTTCAGAAACGTGATATTTCGGGTGAGCTCAAAACCGGTGACATGATTATTTTCTGCGCTACGCTGCTCTGGGCTTGCAGCGGCGTGTATACTAAAAAAATCATTCAAAATTACCGCCCCTTTCAGATGGTTTTCTTTCCCCTATTGTTCGCCGTCCCATTTCTGTATATCTGTGCATTTTTATTTGACAAGCCCATGATGAATGCGCCGGGTGGGGGAGTTGTTGCGGCTATCTTGTATCAAGGATTGATCACTGGCAGCTTTGGCTTTGTTGCCTGGAATATGCTTTTACAGCGTTATGGCGCCGTATCCCTACATACTTTTATATTTATCATGCCGGTGGTTGGTGTGCTGCTTGGTGGACTGATATTAAAAGAGCCGATAACAGGTAACATCCTTATTGCCTTGGTCTTGATCGGAACAGGGATTTTTATTACCCAATTTAACAAAAAGGCTGATTAGGATGAACCTGGGGGACGTTGCGCAGTGCATTCCTAACTGCCAAAGACAGGTAAGAGTTTTTCATTCTGATATAATTTCTATGGATCACAGGCACACCCAAACCTGTGATAAGGGAATATTCTTCGTGGAATTGACAAAGCTTCTATCGAGTTACAAAACAAACTGACCAACAAACCTTTTCCTGCCACATAAAACATCTTGTGTATTGAATATATTTCGATAAGTTACCGACTTAAAATCATACAATCTTCAATTCCCCATGGCCGACAGATTTGACCCAAATCTTTATATAAAAAACAAATGGCCAACTCGTAATTACCATTAGAAATCCATAGTAGTGAATAGTTCTTTTACGTCTTTAGCATTATTTATTGGATTTAAATTTTAGGCATATTTATTGACATTTAGTGGAA
This sequence comes from uncultured delta proteobacterium, assembly GCA_963842925.1. Taxonomy (GTDB): domain Bacteria; phylum Desulfobacterota; class Desulfobacteria; order Desulfobacterales; family B30-G6; genus B30-G6. The sequence continues at coordinate 421,443 of CAWJIL010000005.1, read as the reverse complement.
AGCTGGTGATAGAGGGAATTCCACCAGACAAATTATCACGGGAGTATTTAATGAAATTTGTTCTTGTTGCCACTCATTTCCAAGATGCGTTACAAAGCATCGGTCAATGTCTCGATAACCAATACAAAGTCGAATATGTCGATTCCAAAGAGAAAGTGTTGCGCTCAATGGGCGAAAAGCGACATCGTTTCCTTTTTGTGGATGTCGATATTCTGTTGGGTAAAGATTATGACAATAATTACAAAGAGATACTTAAGCCTCTTTGGCGTTTAAATCCCTACCTTGAAATTATACTGTTATCCACCCAGGAGGATTTGAGAAAAGCGGTCATGCTGGTGAAAGCCGGTGCGAGGAATTACCTGACCCACCCGGTTCGCGAGGATGAAGTGAATTTGATATCGGAACAGATCATTGATTCTATTATGATAGAATCGGAGTTGGATTATTTAAGAGATAAATTCTGGCAGGTAGGTTCGCTGAATCACGTCCGTACTGACAATCAACGGATGAAGGAGGTTTTCGAACAAATCAGGTCAGTGTCTCCCACAAAAAGCACTATACTTCTGACTGGAGAAACCGGTACAGGAAAAAGCTTGATGGCTAAACTGATCCATCAGCACAGCAACCGGAATGATGATCAGTTCATTAGTGTCCACTGTGGCGCCATCCCCGACACTTTAATTGAAAGCGAACTTTTCGGGCATGAAAAAGGTGCTTTTACTGGTGCTGTAAAGCGAAAATTGGGTAAATTTGAAATTGCAAATGGTGGTACAATCTTCCTGGATGAAATAGGGACGATCACCAAGTCGGCTCAAATAAAACTGCTACAAATTCTTCAGGATGGTACATTTCAACGGCTGGGAGGGGAAGGGACCCTGTCAGCCAATGTCCGCATCATTGCAGCAACCAACTCGAACCTAAAAGAAATGAGCGATGCAGGCGAGTTCAGACAAGACCTGTTCTATCGCCTGAATGTGTTTCCTATAGAAATACCGCCCTTGAGAGAACGTATGGAGGATATCGGTAAGATCAGTGAATCCATTTTAGCACGGTTGAACAGGTTTGAATCAAAAGATATCTATGATATCGATTATCGTGTTCTCGAAGCTTTCAAAGCCTACAGCTGGCCTGGCAATATCCGTGAACTCGAAAATCTCATCGAAAGGGCTTACATCCTCGAGACCTCCGCTTTGCTCACACCGGAGAGCTTTCCGGCAGAGCTTTTTTACCTTGAGCCAGGCACAATGACCTTGAAAGCAGATTCAAGCAAGACGCTTGCTGAGGTGCGACGCAATGCCATTGAAGATATAGAGCGTAACTATATCAAAGAGTTACTCTCTCGAAACAAAGGCAAGATAAATATATCGGCTTCCGAAGCAGGTATCAGCACACGCCAGCTCAGCAAGCTCATGAATCGTTACGATATTTGCAAAGAAGTTTTCAAGAAGTATTCTTAATATCAGGTCGCATCTCCGGGTAAAAGACCTACCAGTTTGGCTGATTTCCAATTCTTCCCCATCACTTCCAGAGTGTCATTGACCACCGTTTTTGTCCTTTCATCACAGTACGGCACAGCAGCTAAATGGCATACATTTTGCTAATGATATGCTGAAGGTAAGCTACTATGAGCAAGGATGAAATAGAGAAGGCACATCCTTGATAATAAAATCAAGATTTTATGCGATTTTTTAGCAACTATTATATCAACTGATCAAGAGAGTGTGGAAGCTAATCGCGACCAATATGGTAAAACAGGAACGTGAAGTTCTGACATCGGATCTTTTTCGGAATCAATAGTTCTTGTTTGTTGCTGCGTCTTGGGTTCTACTTCATTCGGTTTGGTGCAACTAGTTGTAAAGATGGAAAAACAATGGATTGTATGCATACAGTGTGACGTGGAATTCGAATATGACACCCCAGAGCAAATCCGCCATGCAGAAAAAGGGTACAATGACCCCCAACGGTGTCCAGCATGTCGAAAACACAAATACAAATTTATGAACGAATGGGAACCATGGAGGCTAAAAGGCCGGAAAAAAAAATTCAGAAACAGAGAGGAAAGGTGGTGACAGGAGGTAAAAATGGAGGAAATAGACAGGGAATTTTTTATTAAGCATTCAATAGATCCAGACAATGAAATGTTTATATCCGATCTTTTAACAGAGGACTACATTGGCGATGCCCACGACGACAGTATGAAGGTAGAAGGTATTGAAGAGGAAGATTGGACGGGAAGTTTTTAATTTCATTAGAAAGGTCTTTATTCATGAACAAGGAAAAGTTGGAATATCTTAAAGGTCTTTTATCAGAATGGCTGGAGGATCTACTGCAGCATGCAGATGAAACAGTTTTTACATTAAGGAGATCGGAAATCCTTTCCGACCCTCTGGATCGGGCTTCTTTTGATTCAGAACGTAGTTTCCAACTGCGCATTCGGGATCGGGAAAGCACCCTAATCCGGAAAATTAAAAACTCCCTGTTAGACATTCAGAACGGTACATATGGCATTTGTTTACAGTGTGGTGAGGAGATATCGCTCAAGCGTCTTGAAGCGCGCCCTGTCGCCGAGCACTGTATTTTGTGCAAAACTGAAATGGAAAATCGGGAAAGGATATTCGGAACCTGACAAGGAGATGAAACATGGATATCTTACATGATGAATCCATGCAAGAATGTGCTGATAAGGATGCGATAGAGTAGTAATGAAAAATAAGAATAAGAAAAGTGAACAAACCAAATTGCATGGCATTGTTTTGCCGAATCAATGGGACAATAACGGCAATGTAAAGCGAATTGCGCTCAACACGCACGATGAAAAAGAGTACATTATTGATTTCAGTGGTCAGGGCAAAGAGTTACTGAACCATTTACAAGAAATGATAGAGATAGAAGGTAAAGTACTTCAAAGACTGGGCGGAAGCCTGTATGTCAAAGTAAGCAGCTATAATGTATTGCACCTTACGAGGCATAATCAAGCAGATATTGCATAGGATGGCTCACATTTTTCTACAATGCCTGCTTTGCTCTCAAATTCCCTGATGATCTCTTGTATGGCTAAATCTGCGCCAACGGGCAGTTTTGGTGGCTGATGCGAGTCGATAATTTCTACGGCTTTTGTATAAGCCTGTTCCAGCAATGAAGTGCCCGCCCTTTCCGAACACCAATCCTCTAAATTTTTCCGATCGAATAATTGGGGCCATGATTGATCACGCATATGGTGGAGTGTATGCTCATGGACCAGGAATGAGCCGCCAGGTCCAACGTTACCGATAATATCAAGGGCCAATTCCTCTTCATCAAAAGGTATGTTCGTGGCGGCATTCAATATCATACGATTCATTTCGGCATCCATGATCAGTTTGGCATAATCCATTGTCAACCCCTGTTCGAGGCCTCCGCAGCCGAAAATCATGTCAGCTCCGGCCAAGGCCGTCATAGCGGCACCCAATGTAAATTCATAGGCTGATTGATGATCCGGCACTTTGCTGTCAGAGCATCCACCCCCAACAAAGGAAGGCAGTTCATAATGTTTTGCGAGTTTGGCAACGGCGGCATTGATCTTGGCATATTCGGGTGAACCGACGGCGCCCGTTCCATACTTCAGGTCCAGGATCGTGCTGCAGCTGCCATAGGTACAAAAGCGGCACCTTTGCGGGCAAGTTGGGCCAGCACGACACAGCTCAACACCTCAGCATTGTGGGAGACAAGTGTGCCCGCTATGGTTGCTGCAGACGTCCCCCCTGACAGTGCCATGGGGATGATGACGATCCCGATTCCCAATTTCGCAGCCTCGATGATAACCCTCGCTGTTTTCTGGGGTATGACAAGCGGGGTGACCGGACAGACACTGACACTGAAAATGGGGCGCCTTGATCAGATTGTTCATACCGTCACAACACACACAGCAGCGAGGTTTACCATGGCTCCTAACGAGGCCGGTGAATCGGCACCGATTATAAAATGCTTGCCTGTATTTTTGAGAATAGCCTCCATGTTGTGGACCGACTGCGCTTCAGTTGGGACATCCGTGGCATTGGCGACCCGATTGGCGATACCTATTTCATCGAGATAGTCACAGACACGAACGATGTTCTCTAAGTCCTCTTTTCGTGAAAACCGTCGCTTTCTGGTAACTGGATCGATCACTTTTACACAGCCACCAAATGTAGAAAATGCCACGGGCCCCTTTGGTGCCAGATAATTTTTATCAGCCAGGCGTCCGTTGTAGGTTATGCTGCGCGGTGCCCACTCAAGGCAATTTTCAATCATAACCGAGGGAAATTTAACGATGCTATTGCCACCCATTGTTTCTACAATTGCACCGGCGCTTTGGAATAATTCTACAGCATTTTCATTCATCACTTTAACACCAATATCCTGAAGAACTTCCAGGGTGGCATTGTGAATGGTTTCCTCCAGGCTGATTTGCTTTTCACTCGGTATCATATTATTCCTTTCATAACGGAAGGCGCAATTGTGTCCCACAGCGATGTCTCCTTATTTGCTTAGTCCCCTGATCTCAGGTTTTCAGCCTCCTGGGTGCTTAATCCCGGGGAATCAACATCCAGAGTCCGTATTTCCTGCTCAATGTGCTGGTTGCTCGCCTGTTCATCTTCATCAGGAATCTCTTTTTCTTCTTCGGTATCATTTTCCAGTTCTTCCTTGGGATCATCAGATACTTCAGTTTCTGTTGCGGTTTCGTTCTCACCATTTTCTTCATTAAGGTGTTCATCTTTAAGGGGTTCAGCAGATCCGACATTCACATATTCGATAAGGGGCCTATCATGGGTAGTTCGTGTATCAGGTGTTTCACCGGTATCATCGTAAATCATGATTCTGATGTTTTTATCTGCCTCGTAAAGAATTGCAAAATTGTGGTTGCTAAGTATTTTCCTTATGGTTTTATCCAGGCCAAGGTTCACAACGTTCACGGATATGTTCAAATCTGCCCATTGCTCATTATATGCAAAGGTATATCCGGTGCTTTGTGAAAGTCGATGAAGAACTTGTGACAATGGCTGATTCTTGGCTTCCATTGTTATATTTTTGTCTGGGCTGTAATCAGCCATGGCAGTCATGCAAAAAAGGGTGAGCGTTGCAATTAGAACCAGGGTTTTTATCATCGAGGATTTTTCCAAATATATATGTACTTGATATTTTCTTCGCATGATTGAATCCAAACCGATTCGCAAAGTCAGATTTAGTTTGCATCTTTTTTGCACGTTACATGCCAGGAAGTCGACTGAACAATGTTCTGGAAATGTTTGATCGATTGTAGATTATGAGCACAAAAAATTTTGCTGTTTTGGTCTCTAAACTAAGATGATCTGATATTGTAACCTATTAATATGATGTATTAAATTGATATATTTGTTGTTTTCTCTCTGAGATAGAAGGCTGAATCAGAAAAAAGGCGGTGTGGTTGATTATAGAGAAAAAGTCTGAAAAGGATTGGTTCACACTTTTTGAGGGGAAAATTTTCGGAACTCGGAGTTCTTGTTGATATGGACGGTTTAGTAGGCGTAGTCCTGGTTATCTTATCTGCCATATGTTTTGGCACAAATCCTATTTTTGCCCGCTTAAGTTACGAAGCAGGCTCTAATCCCACAACGTATCTTTTTATTCGCTTTTTGATTGCTGCGCCGGTCATGTTCATGGTCATAGGTGCAAAGGGCTAAAGGATGCCATACCGAGATGGAGTTTACACTTACTATGCAGGCGTCTCAATAAGCTCATCATAGAATCTTTTGGCTTTGTTCAAATTTAAGAAACTTTCATTGGGTTTTGGTATTAGGTGGTGTATATTATGTCGAGGACAGGTGATCAGAAAGCTAATCTATTCACCAGGGAAACACAATGAAGCAGAGTAAGACCATCATCGGATGGCGGGAATGGTTGGCATTGCCCGACTTGGGTATCCGAGCTATTAAGGCCAAGAGCGACACGGGTGCACGAACTTCTGCTCTGCATACCTTTGGACTGGAACCATTTGAGGAAAACGGAATCCTCAAAGTGAAGTTTAGGATTCATCCTCTACAACTTAGAAGGGACCTTAATGTCAACTGTGTGGCAGATGTTATTGAACGGCGACGTGTGACCAGTTCCGACGGCCAAAGCGAAATGCGCTATGTCATCACGACAGCAATTCTTCTTGGATCTTACATGGCCAGTTGAAATGACGCTGACAAACCGAGATTCGATGCGATTTCGTATGCTGTTGGGCCGTGCTGCCATCAGTGGACGGGTGATTGTTGACCCTGCCAAATCTTATCTTAACGGTCGCAAGCTCTCCAAGCTTTACCCCAAACCAAAGAAAAAAAACGTAAAGGAACCATAATGAAAATTGGCATACTTTCCAGAAAAGAAAGCTTATATTCAACCTCACGCCTAAAAGAAGCCGGCATCAAAAACGGTCACGAGGTGCGTATCATCAATCCGTTGCGTTGCTACATGAATATCACATCACACCACCCGGAGATTCATTACAAAGGTGAAAAGTTGGAGGGATTCGACGCGATTATTCCCCGTATTGGAGCATCTATCACCTTTTACGGTACGGCGGTGGTTCGCCAATTTGAAATGATAGGGGTTTATTGTCTCAACGAGTCGGTGGCCATCAGCCGTTCTCGGGATAAACTCCGCAGCCTTCAGCTGCTGGCCCGCAAAGGGATCGGACTGCCGATAACCGGGTTTGCACATTCTACCGATTATACAGATGAATTGATCAACCTTGTGGGAGGATCACCCCTTGTGGTAAAGATGATCGAGGGAACACAGGGTGTTGGAGTGGTCCTGGCGGAGACGAAAAAAGCCGCTGGGAGTGTGATCCAGGCTTTTCGCAGTCTCAAGGCCAACATTCTTGTGCAGGAGTTTATAAAAGAGGCCAGCAGCACCGACATTCGGTGCTGGGTCATCGGCGATAAAGTTGTTGCGACCATGCTGCGAAGAGGGCCGGCAGGTGAGTTCCGGTCAAACCTCCACCGGGGCGGACATGCGGAAACCATTCGCAGCACTCCCGAGGAACGATCGACAGCCGTGCGGGCAGCCAAGATCATAGGACTGCGTGTTGCCGGGGTCGATATGTTGCGCTCGAACCACGGACCTGTCGTAATGGAAGTCAATTCGTCACCAGGGCTGGAAGGCATAGAGAAAATAACCGGGAAGGATGTGGCCGGCATGGTGATCGCCTTTATCGAGAAGAACGCCGCTCCCGGCAAAACACGCACCAAAGGCAGGGGATGATGCAGCCCGCAATTAGCGTGGCCGGCAGCAAGATCAAGCCGGGACAACAGGCAACCATAGGGGTACCCGTTGCCCGTCTTTACACCCATAACGAATTAGCCATGCCGGTTCATGTGGTGCACGGTCGGCGTGAGGGACCACGCCTGTTCCTTTGTGGTGCCATTCACGGTGATGAAATCATCGGGACGGAGATCATCCGGCGGCTGATCAAACTGAAAAGACTGAATTCGATTGTCGGCACACTCCTGGCAGTCCCGGTTGTCAATGTCTATGGATTTCTGCAGCAGTCTCGTTATTCTCCGGACCGTCGTGACCTTAATCGATTTTTTCCAGGATCGGAAAAAGGCTCCTTGACATCGCAATTGGCAGACACCGTTATGAAAGAAGTGATTCAAGGGAGCACCCACGGAATCGATCTGCATGCCGGTTCCAACCACCGGGCGAACTTACCCCAGATCCGGGCAGACATCGATGACCAGGAAACGCTTCGACTATCCAAAGCTTTCAAGGTACCGGTCGTTATTAATGCCAGAATGCGTGAGGGCTCCTTGAGGCATGCTGCCGCCGCCATAGGTGTAACTGCACTTCTGTACGAAGCCGGTGAGGTATTGCGGTTCGATGAAATGGCGATCCGGGCAGGTGTGCGTGGCGTTATATCAGTCATGGAAGCGCTCGGAATGCTGAAGCCAAAACGACCGGGAATCTCCGGCATCGACCCTTTGATTGCGGATACAACCTCATGGGTTCGGGCCCCGGTGAGCGGTATTCTGCGAATGCTGGTTCCGCTGGGGGCGCGGGTGACGAAGAATTCCAAGATTGGTGTAATCGCCGATCCTTTTGGAAGTGAGGAAATGGATATCCGATCTCCTGTATCCGGGATGGTGATTGGGCGGTTGAACCTACCCCTGGTTCACCAGGGCGATGCCGTCATTCATATCGCACACCTTGACCGACTCAAGGGTATTGAGCCGATCATCGAAGAATTCAAGGAAGAAATTACCGAAGACAGCTGACCCATATCGCTGTTCGAGTTATGCATGACACGACCGTCAAGTGTTGAATTGGTAATGATCGGCTGAATGAAATCATGAAGGTATTGACACATGCGAATTACTAATTTAGAGAGTTGGCCTGTTTTCATGCGTCTGTCCGAGCCATATACCATCGCGTACGAAACGGTATATGAAACCGCAAATATCTTTCTTCGCATGGAGACAAATAGTGGCATAACCGGATATGGCTGTGCGGCTCCTGATGCACACGTGACGGGTGAAACACCAGAAAGTGTTCTGCAAGCCATTAATGAAGTCGTCACCCCGGCCGCCCGAGGTTCAGACCCGCTTCGGCATGCCATGCTTTTGGAAAGACTTAAACCGAAGTTGAAAAAACAGCCCTCGGTCCTCGCTGCGGTGGACATGGCTCTTTTTGACATTCTTGGAAAGGCCAGTAACATACCCCTTTGGAAACTGTTAGGGGGATTTCGAAACCATATCAAGACAAGCGTGACCATTGGCATCCTGGGGGAAGAAGAGACTGTTGGACGTGCGCGCCATTGGGTTTCACAAGGGTTCAAGTGTCTTAAGATCAAAGGAGGCTCAGACGTCGATTTTGAGGTTGGCACATATTGAAGGTAAGAGAGGCGGTGGGCAGAAAGATCGAATTACGATTTGATGCAAATCAAGGGTTTTCGGTGGAAGAATCTCTTGACTTTATAAAAAATACGCGAAAAGCTCACCTCGAATTGATCGAACAACCCACGCCAAAAGGGCAACTGGATCTTTTGGGAAGTGTCACCAGTGGAACATCGATTCCTGTCATGGCCGATGAGAGTCTTATGACCCTCAGGGATGTATTTCGAATTGCGCGCCGGAATTTGGCTGATATGGTTAATGTCAAACTTATGAAAGTAGGTGGCATTTCTGAGGCGCTGCAGATCAATTCAGTGGCACGTTCGGCAGGACTCGAGGTCGTGGTTGGATGTATGGATGAAGCCGCCCTTGCCATTGCAGCCGGTCTTCACTTTGCTCTGGCGCGACCCAATGTGGTTTATGCAGACCTAGATGGTCATCTAGATCTTTTGGATGATCCATCGAAAGGGGCGGTAATTCTCCGAGCTGGAACGTTGTTCCCAAGCGGCAGACCGGGACTGGGTTTTGATCCAGCATTTTAGCCGCCAGGAGGGGTAACCTGAACACAATTCTCTGCCAGGCTACTGGACGGTTCCTTCGCAGCAGCACTGGTGAAACCCAAGCGGATAGAGGACCATGAATGAAGATTACCAACCCACTATGATTCTGGATGGTGCTGTCGGCGATCCGGCGGCGTTGACCACCGTTATTGAAAAGCAACGCCAGGTTGCCGCCGATCCACTACAACCCCTGGATGACCGTTTGGAAGCCTATGAAGACATTATTGATTCCGAAGTTGGTGACACTTCGTTGGTGCGGGCTCGCAATGTGGAACGAACTGTGGGTATGCGACAGCTATTTCTGAAATTCGAAGGGGGCAATCCCACCGGCACACAAAAAGACCGCATCGCTTTTGCCCAGGCCATGGATGCCATGCGTCGCGGATTTGAAGCCATAACGTTAGCCACTTGCGGCAATTATGGTGTGGCGGTAGCCACGGCCGCAAAATTGGCCGGACTGAAGTGCGTTATCTTCATCCCCGAAAACTATCACACTCGGCGGATCAAGGAGATGCTTGCGCTGCAAGCCGATATAAAGAGGATTCCCGGCGATTACGAGACGGCAGTTGAAAGATCTTCCGCATATGCCGCCGAGCATGAGTACTATGATGCCAACCCGGGCGGCGAAAATACTATACCGCAATTGCAGGCCTACGGCGGTATTGCCTATGAGATTTACGATGAGTTGCGTGATGCCCCGGCGGTCGTGGCAGTGCCAGTCTCCAACGGTAGTACCTTAGCCGGTATTTATAAAGGATTTCTGAGTCTCTATCGGCGCGGCAAAACATCGCGTATACCCCGCATGGTGGCGGGGTCATCCTATGGTAAAAATCCTATTGTGCGCTCCTTTCTGAAGGGTTTGCGTCATTGTGTCGATTTACCTCCTGGAAAGATTCGGGAAACGGTAATCAACGAGCCGTTGGTCAACTGGCACGCCATTGATGGAGATCTGGCCTTGGAGGCCATAAATGCGACCAACGGGTGGGCTGCCGATGCTACGGACCGCGGTATGCGCCGACTGGCTAAAACCATACGCGAAAATGAAGGCCTTCAGGTCTTGCCGGCATCTGTGGCAGGTCTCATTGCCATTGTCAACTACCATCAAAAAACAGCGTTACCTGGCGACCGATACGTCGCCGTACTGACGGGGAGAGGCGTATAGATGGATGCTATCGATAAGATGAAATTAGACGGTAATGCTATTGTATACTGCCAGGGGGCTTTTAACACCACCTATGGCAAGACCGCCCATGGGCTTGTACGCTTCACACGACGCTATAAGATCCTCGGTGTTATCGATGAAATCTATGCCGGCAAGGATGCTGGGCAGGTGATCGATGGTGTTACCAGGGGCATTCCCATTTACCGTAGTTTGGAGGAGTCCTTAGTCAATAGTAACGGACGTATCACCCACATGGTTATCGGCGTGGCTCCGGATGGTGGGCGTCTGGATGCTGAAGCTCGCAAGGCTGTAATCCAGGCGTTGACAAAGGGTTTAAACGTTGACAGTGGGCTGCACGAATTTATATCAGAAGATAGGGAATTGGTCGCTTTGGCACAAACCCAAGGGGCCGTCATACGAGATGTGAGAAAACCACCGGAACGCAATCAGCTGCATTTTTTCAACGGCTGTATCGATCAGGTTAAGGCCCTCAAGGTAGCCATCCTGGGAACCGATTCGGCGGTGGGCAAACGAACAACGGCTTGGCTCTTGGTACAGGGGCTTCAGAAGACAGGCATTTCTACCGAACTGATCGGTACCGGCCAGACCGCCTGGCTGCAAGGTGCCCAGTTCGGCGTCGTAATGGACGCCCTGGTAAACGATTTTGTTGCCGGGGAGATCGAAAACGCTATTTGGGAAGCCTGGCAACAGGTTAGACCGCAGGTGATCGTATTGGAAGGCCAGGGCAGCCTCCTTAATCCCGCTTATCCTGGTGGGTTTGAGCTATTGGCGGCCGGACGGCCAGACATCGTGATACTACAGCACGCTCCAGCCCGCAAGGAGTATGATGGTTTTCCCGGTTACGCCATACAGCCTTTAGCCCGCCAGATCTCGGCTATAGAGATGATTTCTGATCGCTCGGTTGTGGCGGTAGCAATTAACCACGAAGACCTATCCATTGAAAAAGTGCCGCTTATCTGCGAGGCAATCACATCCGTCACCGGCCTACCTGCGGAGGATGTGCTACTGCAGGGTGTTGAGCATCTAGTGGCCGTGGTTGCCGGCTACATAAAAACGACAGCTTGAACCGAAATAAATAAGGGAGATCGAACAGGCATGCCAGAGACCCTCGATAAACTGTTGGTATTCGATGAACTGCGGGTGGGTCCGGTCAAACTGGAGGCCAACCGTTTGACGGCTCCCTATACCTTGATCCTTGATGGGACCGAGGACACCTTTGAACTGATCTATCGTTATGAAGAAGCGGTATTTGATCCGGCTGATGTTGTATCCCAGAATCTGGCCGCCATGATAGCTGTACAGGTGGCGCTCAATTACGGTCTCTTCTGCCGCAAACTTGTGTTTCATGGAATGTTCGACGATCCAGACCGTCGCTTTCTGCGGGCCATGGCCGAGAATACAGCAAGGGAAATCACCGTTAAAAAATTCCTGGAACCCAATGTATTTATCACTGGACCAGCGGCTGACCTTGCAGGGGAGAAACACCAACGTTTTTGCCAAGCCCGGATCAAGTTTCCGGATACCCCCCGCGGCAGAGCTATCCCGGAGTGGTCTCTGTGGCCCACAATATCAGATCGATTTGCCGTACTCTCCAGCGGCGGTAAGGACAGTCTGCTCACTTACGGCCTCATGGCCGAAGCCATGGATGCAGCCCAAGGAGAAGTGCATCCCATTTTTGTCAATGAGTCTGGGCGTCACTGGTTTACGGCACTGAACGCCTACCGACATTTCAAGGCGCACACGCCCTACACTGCCCGGGTTTGGGTCAACAGCGACAGATTGTTCAACTGGATGCTACGGCACATGCCATTCGTACGGAAGGATTTTGCTGATGTACGCAGTGATGAATACCCCATCCGGTTGTGGACGGTGGCTGTTTTCCTCTTCGGTGTGATACCCCTAATGCGTAAAAAACGATTGGGCTGTCTGTTGGTGGGTGACGAGTACGACACAACCGTGCGTCGCCGCCATAAGGGCATCGCCCATTTTGACGGGCTCTATGATCAGAGCATCCATTTCGACAATGCACTGTCACGCTATTTTTTACAGAAAGGGTGGGCCATCCGCCAGTTTTCAATTCTGCGACCGTTGTCCGAATTGCTTATAGAAAAAATTCTTGTAAAACGATATCCGGACTTACAACAGCTTCAGATATCATGTCATGCAGCCCATGAGAGTGCTGGAAGTATCAAACCGTGCGGCCGCTGTGAGAAATGCCGGCGCATCGTTTCCATGCTGTTAGCAGTCGATGCAGATCCTCAGGCATGCGGGTATACCCGGGAACAAATCGATACATGCCTAAAGCTGCTGGCCACAAAAGAGGTCCACCAAGAAGATGCAGGGGTCCAGCACCTGCTCCATCTGTTGATTGGAAAAAACCTCATCGACTATCAGTCGGTGGCACGCTTAAAACCCGCGGCTCGTCCAGAAATACTTCAAATGCGATTTGATTCAGAACACTCCCCGGTCAATGCGATTCCCCACGTTTTGCGAGGGGTTTTGTGGCGATTCTTTCTGCAGTATGCAGACGGGGCGGTTCAACGCAGGGGCAGGAAATGGGAATCTTTCGATGTTCTGCATGACCCTTCTCTTTTCCAACCGTACCTGTTCGAAATGTCACCGATGCGCAACGAACTTCAGAGTGATGACGACAGTTCGTCGCGATCACCGTTCATCTGGGGAGAGCTCAACTGGCCTGATGCCGAGGCACTTTTCAAAGAGGTGGATATCGCATTGCTTCCGGTGGGAGCTATCGAGCAGCATGGACCTCATTTGCCCCTGGACACTGATGCTTTTGATGCCGATTATCTGGCTCGACGAGTGGCCGAGACCTGCTCAAACCCGCGGCCCTTGGTACTGCCCCTGGTGCCCTATGGTGTTTCATACCACCATGACGATTTCAAGGGTACTGTTAGTATCAGTAACGAGACCTTGTCTCGCCTGGTTTACGACATCGGTATGGCCGTGGCCGGCCACGGTATCCGGAAGCTGTTGATTATCAATGGGCATGGCGGTAACGATCCTGCCCTAAACTTTGCTGCCCAGATGATCAACCGTGATGCCCGTATTTTCGTCTGTGTGGACACCGGCGAAACCAGTGATGTCGATATCGAGGCTATAGTGCAAACGGCCAACGATGTTCACGCGGGAGAGATTGAAACCAGTACCACCCTGGCAGTTCGTCCTGAATTGGTGCATATGGAACGCGCCAAGCCGACTGTCCCGGAATTTTCAAGCAAATACTTAGACTTTTCTTCAAAGCGCGGTATCAATTGGTATGCCTACACCCGGCGCATTTCAGATACAGGGATCATGGGTGATCCCACCAAAGCATCAGCTGCCAAGGGCGATAAGATTTGGACCGCCATGATCGCTCATCTGGTGGCTTTTGTGGAGGATTTGAAGCAGTTGTCCCTGGACGAGATTCACCACCGGCGCCTTTAGCGATGTAAATCGGTCGGCTTGCCAACAAACCCCGGAAAAAGTGTTGATATGGGCAAAAACTTTAAAAAATGTCGTTCCCTTGGATGGCTCAGGGAAAATTGACGGCAGCCAAAGACATGTCTGTTTGCAGCGTACCATGAATTCCAGAAAAATCTTTCAATACCCGCGTTTAATTTATCTAAATTTCGACGCCTCTTTTTTTTATCAGCACGTATCATCTTCTTTAAAACTATCCACAATAGAGGGGAAGGTGATCCTATTAATGGTGTACTATAGGCACATTTTTATTGATTTTGATTTTTAAATGTCCTATTTACTCACACCCTTTTGGGAAATAACAACAATTAGATGAAGGAGATAATCAAATGACAAAAGCTGAATTGATCGATCAAATGGCAAACGATGCCGGTATCAAGAAAGTAGCAGCCATAAAAGCATTAGATTCCTTGATTGACGGAATTACAAAAACACTCAAAAAGAAAGACGGCAAGGTCACACTCACGGGGTTTGGCACTTTTTCTAAAATCCGTCGGAAAGCTCGAAAAGGACGAAATCCTCAAACAGGAGAGACAATTAAGATCAAGGCTTCAAATAATGTAAAATTCAAGGCTGGGAAAAAACTCAAAGAATCTGTTTAATATATCACAACGGGCGGTTTGCTGAACGATATATAATATCGCATTTTTGATTTATTAATTACCTTTGACATTGAGCAAGGAAAAAAAGACCCTGCTGCTGCAAACGTGAAGAAAATCTAACGTCCTATTTCTGATGCAAAAGGGCATCCCGCCAAACATTACTGGATGCCCTTATCCTCTTGGTTTTTTGGCAAAAAACCACACTCCCAGAAAATCAAGCAATAGATACAATTTTCCTCCAAATGGCGACGACTCGATTCGATAGATGGCTGGTTTTGATCTTTTTTGCGCGTATAGCAATGTACGCGAACTTCATGGTATACGCTGCCTGTTTACCGATCCTTCTCAATGAATGGGATATGACGGCAACGCAGGCCGGTAGCATCTCCTCGGCTTTCATGGTTGGCTACGCCGCGTCCCTGTTCGTGTTTGCGTGGCTCTCCGATCATTTCGGGGCGAAGCGATTATTTATTCTCTCTGCTGTTCTGAGCACATTATCGGCTTTAGTGTTCGGCTTTTTTGCACATTCCTATCTCTCAGGTCTATTGCTGTATGGTCTTGCGGCAACTACACAAGGCGGCCTATATACGCCTGCGATCATGCTGTTCTCGGATCGCTATGACTCATCAAGACGCGGTGCCGCGGTAGGGTATCTGATTGCGAGCACTTCCGTTGGATACGCGTTTTCACTGGCAGTGTCAGGGCTATGCCTTACTTGGGGAGGATATCGCATTGCTTTCATTGTGACCGGATGTATGCCCGTAGTCGGGCTAATCTTGTTGTATTGCGCATTGAGAACAACCCCCAATAACATCCATCCACGTGTCGAGCGCCTTCGCATAACCACAATTTTGCGGCGCAATCGTAATGCCGGCCTACTAATCGCCGGTTACTCGTTCCATTGCTGGGAATTACTGGGTATGTGGTCGTGGACACCAGCCTTCTTTGCTGCAAGCATAGCCATTTCCGGAAATGGCTTCGGTGAAACGGCTCAGTTCGGTGCGTATCTTGTGGCTTCCATGCATCTCATTGGAGCACTGGCTTCGGCATCAATGGGTCGCTTGGCGGATAGGCGGGGCAGGCGAGTTGTGCTGATCCAAGTTGCGGCAAGCGGCGCATGTATCTCGTTGGTGATCGGTTGGTTAATCACGTGGCCCATTGTGCTCTTGGTGCTTATTGGGTTTGTTTATTATTTTTTCGCAATCGGCGATTCCCCTGTACTGTCTACCGCACTGACCGAGACTGTGGAACCGGGATACCTCGGATCCATCCTCGCCGCCCGGGCTCTACTTGGTTTTGGAGCTGGAGGAATCGCTCCAATCATGTTCGGTGCAATGCTTGATCTGACAAACCCAGCTGGCACCTCACCTGAAATCTGGGGTTGGGCATTCATGGTCCTTGGGATCGGTGGCCTAATTGCTACCTTCTGTGCCATTTTTTACCGAGAACCCAGAAAGAATTGTTGATTCATCAAAATAATGGCTCTTGTTCCTTGAGTTCGAATGCCGATCTGTAAAAGCGGACTACGACCATTATTCTACAGTGACCCAAACAGAGGAGTATAGCCAGTAGTCTGGTCAGAATTATACTGTGTCACACGAGAGAGTCATATTGACTGCCGAAAGAAGTGTAGGATAAAGTGTGATGCTGAAAACAAGGTGATTACATCAACTCTGGCGGCCTTTCCCAATTGAAGGTTATGTAACAGAGCATATCTGTCCATGTCATATCAATCAATTGACAGAATACAGAGAATCTTCAGTTCGTAGTAAAAACCACTTTTAGGTGACTTGATATGTTAAGGGCAATTCTGGCTCAAAGAGATTTGCCCTTTTTACTTTTGGGTAAGAAAGTTGATGTTTGTATACAAGGTCAGTTTTGTGGTATTTGTGCATATGTCTGAGTATCGCAAGTTTTTAGAGGCTCAGGAAACCGTGAATATTCTCCATTAAATCATTACGCGACTGGTTTATCAGATATGCTCATAGCCCGGTATGTAATCATCACCCACCCAAGATTTCACGTGACCGCAATATATAGTCGTGCTTCGAATTAGATCTCGATCCGAATATTGGTATGCAGACTTATTAAACGAAAGCATAGTCTCCGGATTGACCTTCGGGTTGCCTTTCTGTCGGATCCGGTTGCCCTCACAGAATTACCAACTTTAGCTGCCGGTCATAATGTCCTCAGACTACTAATTCGACGATTGCCTGTTTATCTTCGTCGAAATACTCAATCCGGGTTTCGTAGCTCACCAAATCGATCCGAAGGGTGGCCCGGTGGACACCATGGGCCCAGGTCAGTTTGAGATGGTCGTCGGGGGCATCTTCGATGGTCAACTGGCCCTCAAAGGCCCGACAGGTGTTTCTGAATTCCATGAGCTTTAGTAAACGCCGTACCACCGGCTTTTGAATCTCGACAGCAATTTCGTCCAGAGCATAGTTGTGACGGTTGATGTCGCGACCGTTTTTGGTCTGTTGAACCAACTCAATGTCGTTTTCACCGGCCAGCAAGCCCACGTAGTAGACTTGGGGAATACCAGGTGTGAAAAACTGGATGGCCCGTGCAGCGATATAGGAATCGTCGTTGCACGCCAGCGCCGAATAATAGGTGCAGTTCACTTGGTAAACGTCCAGATTCTGGTATTCAGGACCGGAAAATACCTTACGGAGATTGGCGCCCTTTTCATCAAGGCTATCCAGAGTCAGCTGGATTTCTTCCTCTGTCATCAGGTCTTTTACATCCACCACACCGATGCCGTCATGGGTGTCCAGAGTGGTAATCTGTTTGCGAGGGCAGATTGTCAGCCATTGTTTCAGCACCCTGCTGGTATGATGGTACAGAGTGTTCAAGACCAGCATGGGCAACGAGAAATCATACGTCCAATATCCGTTGGCTGAGATCTTCTGATGATAACTATAGTGTTCGTGAACCTCGGGCAGAATTTCAACCCCAAAGGGTGAGACATAATTCTGAAGCCACTGCAGCAGTTGCCAAACTTCAGGCTCCAGAAAAAAACAATTGGTGCCGATTTTCAATGTCGAATAGGCAAAGGCATCCATACGAATCATTTTGGCCGGGGTCCGTGACAGCTGGATCAGGTAGCGCCGCATCACTTCGTGGGTTTTGGATGAATCCCAGTCCAGATCGATCTGTTCATAGTCAAACGTGCACCAGACCTTCTCCTTGGAGCCATCGGCGCGCTGGATAATGGTATACGGTGGCCGGGGTTTACGGGTGTATACCTTGGCCAATTCCATTTCACTGATTTCACCGGTCGGGCTGAGTTTGTTGAAGCTCAGGAACATGTCGGCAAACTCGGAGTCTGGTCCCTTTTCAAAGTAGTCCTGAAAATAGACGGATTGCATGGAAATATGGTTGACCATGAAATCGATGATCAAGTCGAATTCCCGTCCGATCAGGTCGATATCCCTCCAGGTGCCGAAGGCCGGGTCCACTTCATCATAGGTCAACGGGGCAAATCCGCGGTCCGCGGAAGAGGGGTAGAACGGCAGTAGGTGGACACCGCCGACGGCCAGACTGAGGTAACGGCGCAGTACGTAATGCAATTCGACGAGGTCGCCCCCCAAGCTGTCCGGATAAACAATCAACTGCACTTTGTTTTTAAGTGTCATCTTTTTTAATCTCCACGCGCCTCATCGATGAAGCGGTAATGGTGCATTCCTTCAATGATTCCACCAGCGCATTCACTGTCTGCGAAATAGACATTTCGACTACCCTTTAAATCCGCTAGTTCATGGCTGTAATTGGCTACCACCACGGCGCGGGGTTCCCCGCGAAGCATCTCCTCATCGTTCCCTGAATCCCCACATACCAGGAAATTTTTCAATGGAATTTCCCATTTGTAGCTCAGGTAGCGAATGGCTTTTCCCTTGGACGCCCGGTAAGGCAGGATATCCAAGTAACGATCGTGGGAGTAGATCAGGTTGTATCGGCACCGGTTTTGCGTCAGATGGTCGTGGATGGTGGACAGGCGGTCTTTGGCCGGATCCATGTAATAGCTGATCTTGAAGCGACGCTGGGTTTCCTCTTCCTGGTATTCCAGAAAATCGAAATCTTTGAGCAGCTCAACAATTTTATCCCGATTCCATCGGTTGGCAATGTGTCTGGCCCATTCCGGGCTGGGCTTGCTGCTCTTGCCATAAAAAAGGGCGCTGCCCACCGAGCAAATGATTACATCTGGGTAGGGGATACGGTGTTTTTCAAGGATTGATCTGGCCGAATCGGCGGTTCTTCCGGTGGCCACACCGAATCCCATGTGAGCCCGGTTTCGATTCAACAGTTGCGCCAGCTTTTCAAGCTGCGCGTTGTCGGTGCCGATCAGCGTATTATCGATATCTGTGATCATGAAATGGTTGAGATTCATCAGCTGCCGGCCGATGGAATCTGACGGCTTGGCGGTGGCGAGATTGGAGTGTTGATTGGCAGCGGTTAGCTTGCGGATAGCGCTGGTATATTCAAGGGTATGGCTTTGCCAGGTGTAGTGCTTGCGCACATTCATGATTCCGTTTTTCGAGTAGCGTTCCCACAAATCCTTATTGGCGATAATTTTACGCAGTGCAGATGATACCTGCTTCATGCTGGCGACATCCACCAGGATACCGTTTTTGCAGTTGTGGATGATGTCATTGGGGCCACCGTCGTCGGTGACCACGATGGGCAGTCCGGTGGCGGACGCTTCCAGAAGGGTCAGGCCAAACGGCTCCGTCAGGGCCGGGTTAATGAACACTCCTCTTCGCTCAGCGGCAATCCTATACAGGGCGGGTACTTCATATTCGAAATCGTGTTTTTTAGGAATGGCCATCTTGCCGTAAAGGTCGTATTTGTCCATGGCCAGGAGCATTTCTGTGAGAACTTCGCGCTCGTTGTCGGCCATGGCATCAATATCCTTGCGTAAACCGGCGAAAACGGCCAGATTGGCCATACTTTGCAATTCGAGATCTTCACCATAGGCCTGCACCAGCCCGGAAATATTTTTGCGCTTATCCGGGCGGCTCAGGGCCAAGATCAACGGTTTCTCCGGGCTCATGAAAAAACGGTTTAATTCCTTGAGCATGGAGGCCTGGGCATATCTGGTATTTTCGGACCGTTCCGCATCGTCGAGCATATCATGATAAAACGGATAAAACGTGTCGATGTCGATGCCGGGTGGGACAACTCGATACTCAGGGACATCTTTGTTGTGGTAAAGGCCGTACTGTTCCGCGATTTCATGCTGGGTACTGGTGATCACCAAGTTCGCTCGGGCCATGATCTTCTCTTCAGCATCGATACGATGGTCGATTTTGAATTTCTTGATGATTTCCGCCTCGCTCATCCCCTGTTCCAGGAGTCTGGCCATTTTGGAACGACCGAGGGAGTGGCCGGTATATACGAAGGGCAGTCCGAACATTTTGGCCAGTTGCATGGCCACATAACCGGCATCGGGATAATGACCGTGTACAATGTCCGGCATGGAATGGTTGCGCTTGATGAACTTGATCGTCTTGTCCACATACTCTTCGAGATGGGGCCAGAGCAGCTCTTTGCGCATATATTTGCGTCCCCCGCATTGAATCCGGACGATGCGAAACTTGTCGTTGATCACCTCGATGGGTTCGCTGTAATCTGAAGATACGCGCTTGTCGACAATCAGACGGGTGAATAAATCCACGCGACCGATATCCTTCCGGGCACTGAGGCTCGTCCCTAGCTCCATGACATACTTGACCTGCCCTCCGGTGTCCGCATCTCTTCCCATCTCCGGGTTTTTCGATCGAATCAGTCCGTGAAGACTGAATAGCTGGACATATGGCCACTTAGCGGCCATTGGCATCTCCTTTCATAAGCAGTTGAAAATCATCGTAAAAATTCTCGTTATCAGGCACGGCACCGGCAATACCGCATATTTGTGCAGCGAAACGGGATGCCTGACGGATGGTCTCTTCCCAGGGAAGCTTTCGCAAGCGGCCGGCAGCCATAATTGCGGCATATCCGTCGCCGGCACCGACCGTATCGACAATAGGGGGTCCTGCAACGGCCGGGGTGCTGATTTGGCCATCGCGGTTGTAAAACGTGCTGCCCCGGCTGCCTCGGGTGAGCGCCACGGCGCTGATCTTGAACGTTTCCATCAGCCAAGGCGTGACGTCACCTTTGTCAGCCGGGCCATCAAACGCGTGTTGAATATCTGCAAGTTCTGCTTCGTTGACTTTAAGCAGGTCTGCGTGATGAAGTGAACCGGCCACGGCCTTGACGTTGACGTGGGGCGGCCGCATATTGATGTCACAAAAGCGTATGGCGCTGTTGGTGTTACGGGAAAGAAAACGATGCACCTGATTGCAACCGGGATCGGTTCGCTGCAACAGGGTGCCGAAATAGATCATCTCTGCACCACCCGCATCCAACCC
This sequence comes from uncultured delta proteobacterium, assembly GCA_963842925.1. Classification (GTDB taxonomy): domain Bacteria; phylum Desulfobacterota; class Desulfobacteria; order Desulfobacterales; family B30-G6; genus B30-G6. Next base: position 400,338 of record CAWJIL010000005.1, on the reverse strand, counting down.
TTCGGCGACGTTGAGGTCAAGGTGGTCGTAGGCCACATTCTTGCAGATATCAAAATGCGGAATGCCTTGCTCATCCAGATCCACGCTGACCGTTCCCGTGGGATGTCGGTCGTCAACCTGGACGTCGGCTTCGTTAAAGTCATTTATTTTCAACAGGTCAATAATGCGCCTCCCGTGCCGATCTTTCCCCACGCGGGTCAAGAACCGCACCGGAAACCCCAGCTTTCTAAGGTGAAATGCAAAATTGAACGGCGCGCCGCCGATCCGTTGGTAATCCTGAAAAATGTCGATGAGAATCTCACCGATAACAACAATCACATGGTCCTCCTGAATGATTATATGAGTAACGAAACAATCAATGAGCTTCGAAATAGTTGAGAAGATCTCCCGTGGATCAAGCGACAGGTAATCGTGTGAGCTGATCCATAATTATTTATGATACCTTATCACTCGACTTTATGCAAATTAGGGAATGCGAGAGGGATATGGGACAATACGATCAGCATCCCTGATCGTGTGATTACGAGCAGGCCGATGGCCTATAGAAAAGATAACGTACTCCGGGAGGCAGATGAACGCAATTCATGGTGAGGGTAAGGCCTCCGATAGCAAATACTTCGATTAGTGTATTTTAGTTTTACCTATTCTCCCAACTAGTTGGGAGAAGATCCAAAAGTGATCAGGGTTGGTTTCCGGCTTTCCGTGCTTAGGTTCATTTTCGATATAAACTGTATTTAGAGGTGGAAAATATGTCTTTTGGCAAGATAGAGTTAAACAAACTCCGTGACATTTTTCCATTTTTGGAGCGCGATGAAAGACTCGCTCTAATCCAAAAGCTCGAGCAAAACGCACAGGCAAACATAGACTTCATCATTATGATGGTGTTATCCACTTCACTGGCATCATTGGGATTGCTGGCGGACTCAACCGCCGTAGTTATCGGTGCGATGCTCGTAGCACCGCTGGTGATTCATATGATCGAAGGAAGACGTACCGGCCAGAATCGGCCCTTGGAATATCCGGTGGCGCCACAAGTGCGGCAGGCCGTGCAGCAATATTTTGACAAATGGCAGGGGTAGAGCTAATTACACAGGGACGAAACAGCGTGGAGCCCGAAGCCGGCATTACCATAATTCTGATGAGCGAGAAGAGTCTACCTCCCGAGTTTGGAGAGAGCCTCATAAGCATCCTTATCGGTGTCAAGGTGTTGCTTGAGACCGGCCCCAAAGACCAGGGAAATTGGGATGTTCTGGCGGGGAGCAACGCCACCGGCCGCATGGGGGCGTTTACACCAGCAGCCATAGAAGTCAGCCAGATCAATATCGAGAACCTGCATCTGACATATCGTGAAAATAGGACAGGGACCCCAACCCAGTTCACACTGGCGAACCTGGAGATGAACCGGCATGAGAATGAAGATGGGCTGGTGCTTAAACTCAAGGCTGACTTTAACGGACAAGCCATCACGTTATCCGGTAAAACCGGCTTCATTCGGAATATATTTGCGCACCAGCACTTTCCGCTAGCGTTGTCGGGGACCTTGGCCAAGAACGCAATCGACATTAATGGCGCGATTGACGATATTCTGACCCTTCAGGGTATTGATGTGACGGCCCAGGTGAACGGCAAAAATATTGCGACCCTCGGGTCTTTTTGGGATATTCAGCTACCAAAGACGCAGGCATTTGATGTTTCGGGGCACCTGAAAGGATCCAAAGACTCCCTGAGGCTTGATAATATCAATGGGAATCTGACCGGGAACAGTATCAATATGACCATCAGCGGCAGCGTCGGCAACGTGATCGCTGTCAGCGGTGTTGATCTCAACCTGAAAAGTTCGGGGAAGGATCTGGCGGTGATCGCGCCGGTCATCGGAGAAAACCTTCCTGCAACCGATCAATTCGAGATTCAAGGGCACCTGAGCGGTTCCAGCGCAGCGCTCAGCATGAAAAATGCCAGAGGCAGCGCACGACGCGGTGAACTGCGCTTTGCTGTAAACGGTGCGATCGAAGACCTGCTCACCCTAAAGGGCATGGACCTGCAGTCACAGCTGAGCGGCCAGAGTCTGGTGGCGTTTGGTGAGATTATCGGAGAAAACCTTCCGGTAACCGATGCGTTCGAGATTCATGGCCGACTGAGCGGTTCTACCGATGCACTTGCTTTGCAGAAAGCACAGGGCAGCGCCAGCCTTGGCAGCATGCGCCTGTCCTTAAACGGTGCGGTCGAGGACCTGCTCACCTTAAAGGGCATGGACCTGCAGACACAGCTAAAGGGCGAGGAACTGGCCGAAATCGGGCCGCTGTTCGGGACAAAACTGCCCGGGTTAGGTCCTTTTGACATAAGCGGCAAGTTTGCGGGTTCGACAAAAACCATTTCGCTGAACGCGGTTTCAGCAACGGTAGACAATAGCGATTTTGCCGGTCTGGCCAAACTTGAGTTTCTCGAGCGTCCCAAAATCACCATCCGCCTGGAATCGTCGGTGATCGATTTCACAAGGCTACTAAAAAGTTTAGAGCAGGGCACAGAAACGACAGCCAATACGGATCAGAAAAAACGTCGCCTGTTTTCGGATGATCCCCTGCCTTTAGAGGCTCTCAAAAAGGTGGATGCCGATATCGTGGTAAAAGCCAAGAACATCCATGCCAAAGACGCACACTTCAAGTCCGGCAACATGACGGTTACACTCGAGGACGGTGCTTTCAACATTGAGACGTTTGAAGCGACATATAAGCAAACGAAACTTTCAGGAGACCTTCATGCCAACCATGGATCACCGACCCGGGTCACCACCAAATTCCTTGTTCAAAACTTCGACCTGGGCAGCTTTCTCAAGGAAACCGGCCGAAACGATCAAGTTCAGGCGACTGTTGACATCGCAGCGCATCTGGATAGCAGCGGTGATTCCGTTCACAGCCTCATGGCGAATCTTGATGGCGGCATCGGTGTCGTGATGGGGCAAGGGTTCCTGACTAAATATCTTGATTTGCTCTCTATGGATCTCTCCCAAAAGGTCATGAGTTTCTGGGGAAGCCATAAAGAAGCAAAACAGATTAAATGTGCCGTTGTTCAGTTCGACATCAAGAACGGGGTTGCCACCAGCCAGGCTTTTGTTTTCAATACCCGGGCCGGCATCCTGACGGGTGAAGGCGATATCAACCTGGACACCGAACAGATAAATTTTTTTCTCGTGCCAAAACCAGCCCATCCCACCTTGAGCTTTTCGACCAATCTGCGCGTTAACGGCTCAATAATGGATCCCAAGGTGAGTCCTGATAAGACTTCTTTGTTGACCAAAGGCGCAACTTTGCTCAGCACCCTTGTGATCGGCCCGTTCGGACTGCTGGCTCCGTTTGTCCATCTTGGCTCGAATAAAGATCATCCTTGTGACATCCAGGGCATCGGGCAATTAGGGCTAAAAACTCCCGTCGAAGAATAGGCAGACGCTTTTGCTCCGTCGGATATCCGGAAGCAATTTGGGTTATCAAAGAACATGCTAAATTATCGGAGTGGTGGCGGCAGTGGCGATGAGCTTTGTTCTCGGTTGTTTATCCGACTAAGATGGATATGGCGGTCGACGCGATCGATATCTTCTGTGTTACAGAAAGTCGGTCATCGCAAAACCGATACCGATGCTGGTTTCTTTGGAGTCGTAATCAATCAGGCTCTGACCGTAGCCGGTAAAACCCTGGATATATCCCTTGAGATACTTGTAATTACCGAGGGGAAAACTCCAGGATGCCTCGACCCCCCCCTTTTTGAAACCGGACTCCAGGTTGTTGCGCGACAAAACTGCGAACGTGTTACGATGCCACTTATAGGCGGCTCCTATCTCGCCATGTCCCATATAATCGGTGATGTCCGAATTGTCGTCGTCGTTGTCAGCCTCCGGGATCCGGTACCACGGCTTAATACTGAATGCCAGGTTGCCCTTTTCAAAAACAAACGAGGCAAAGATCCGGTTCCAGCTTCTGGATATGGGGTCGTTTCTGCCGTTGGACTGATGCACAAAACCAAACCCATACATGGTGTTCTTAATCCCCCAAAAAGACCAGTCGTTGTGGAACTGTACCCAGGCTTCCGGAGAGTAGTTGGTCTCCCGGAAGAAGGCCGAAAGATCTTTGTTGTATACCTGCCAGTATGACCGCACCGTATAGCCGCTAAAGATGTCCACCTTCTTGTCGAACAGATCGATGGCCAAGGGGATCTTGATGCTGACCTGGAACTGGGTCTCGAGATTATCCAGTTCATCGTTGTTATCCCCAACCGCTTTACGCCACGGGTCCTCGTTCGGGGAGTTGTTGTAGCAGGCCAAGAGGATATAATTGGGTTTGTGGGCCATGAGGGTAAAGGGCCGCAATACATTGTCGGCATCGGTGTAGATCCTGGACGCTAAAAGGCTTTCATCTTCTGTATCGGCATATGTGAGCGTTTCCGCCTGGCACTGGGCCCGCAGCTCATCGATTGTCGTGCTGTCCGGGGCAGTTTCCAGCGCCTTGAACAGACAATCCTGCACAGCAGCTTTGTCCGGATCACTGTCTGCGGCAGCGGCACCATCGTGACAGACAAGACCTCCCAAAAAGGCTGCCAAAAATATTCCCGTTCCCAGTGCTCTATAATATATTTTGTTTCTGAGATTCATTGCTTGCCTCCTGTAAGCTGAGAGTCGATATCCATCACGATTTGTTGCTCTAAATACACGAAGAACAGGTTGTAGCGAAGATGGTTGATCTGACGCAAGGTGTGACTGGCAAGCCATGCACACCCTTACGGGTGAAGATAGGGCGGATGCCAAAAGTTCGAGGGTTTAGGACTCAAGTGGTTGTTTCGCAAATACATAAATGGCATCCACGCTTGACTTTATTCGGAACACTTTTTTGACAATCTATTTATAGTCAATTTCCGGTTTCACCGGCAGTTGACTGGTTTTCACCAGCCCTTTTCATCCACGCCACCGTCCGGCTCTCCAGGTATTCATAAAACGGGTTGTGCCGCAGACGAACCAGCCAGTTATAGGGGATCTTCAGCAGTCCGAGCTCACCCTGGATGGCCATCTGTCCCAGAAATAGGATCCCATCATCATCCGGAGGGCGCCGCCCGTAAAGTGGATCATCAGGTGGAAAGGGCAGGGCCACATGCGACAAAGAGATCACACCCGTCGGCCAAGCAATACCCAGTAAATATAGCTCGGGCGCTACAGGTGAGAACGGGTTTTTGTGCCGGGCGACAACCTGGATACTCTCCTGGTTTTCGTTAGTGACAAATGTAATGGCAAAGGGCAACGTTTCATCTGCCATAAGCTTAGCGGTCAACGGGCCTGGGTCATTGATCGTCAACAAGTCATTGGTCACAAAGCGATTAATATCGAACAAAACAAGTTCCTGGCCATGAGGTCCCAGGGGCCTGAGCAAACTTTCAACCACTGCCCGGGCTGTTATGGTTGCATCGACTGTCGATAGAAAAACGAGCGTCGGTGGAAACGTTTTGGACGCGTCGGAATTCGACCACCGGCCAATGCGGCTGGCCACAGAGCGGGTCAGACGATGCACCTGGGTTCCGGCATTGGTGGCAAATGAGTTGTATTTATAAGGATCGAACTCTGGCTGGATCGATAGCCAAGCCATGCGCCCCAGACCCGGAATGTAGGATAATCCGTTTTTCAGTGCAGCCAAACCGGCCAGCGGATGGATACCGATAGCCGGAGAAATCAGCACCAAACTGGAGGGAACAGGCGATATATTTCCTTCCAATGCATCGAGGGTGAAGTTCAAGGCCAGCGCCGCTCCGGTTGAAAACCCGACGATGTGAATCGGTTTTCGGCCTACTTTGGAGGCAAGGTGCTTAACACTCAACTGTACTACGCTGGCCATGTCCTCCCATGTGATATTTCTGAGCCCTGAAGGCGCAGTTCCATGGCCCGGCAACCGTGGACCAATGACCCAGTAATTATGCTTATTAAGTGCTTCACCCAAGGCCCGGAGGGTGTACGGTGAGTCAGACATGCCATGTAGCAAAAGCACCCCGCCTACAGGTTCATCGGTCGGCAACTCAAAACTGTGATTCCAATTAGGTTTGCGAAGTTCAGGATCAGCCGCACTGCCTGAACTGTAACGAACGAGTGCATAATCTAATCCTGTTTCTGTTCGGGCGTAGACTTTATCCTCCAGTTGCGCAAATAGCTTGTCTTCCAGTTGCCGATAATCATCAAAGGTTTGAATTTCATCTGATTTGTCCGACGAGTATTCCTCCGTCAGGTCGGCAGAATGCCAGGGTTCCAGAGGCGGTCGATTGCCGCCACAGGCGCATAAGCCTACTACGGCTATTATACAGCCAATTATCTGGATAATATACCAGCGTTTCCTACTTCCAATGGCGGTCTTATTTCTCATGAGAACGTTCTCATTTTAATAGAATACCAGGACTCCCTTGTCAACAGTCTATCGACCTAAAGTCAACACCCAGCAAGAACATTTTCCTTATTGATGTTGGGTGGAATCATACGAATCTCCAAGCCTAAATGCTAACGGATTCATTCTTTTTCGGAAAATCTATGATTAAGCGAATATACAGGACGGCTGGTATGAGATCAAGGGACTGGCTGTTTGCAAAGTTGCTTCTGTTTCGGTTTTACGTGGAATTTGGATCCACAATTTTTTAAGAAAGTTGATATCGGTAACGAGGTGTGATTGATTTCTATTGCAGATATGCTCAGAAAACACAGTTATCTGGACAAGGTGATGTTTGCAGGATCTCTCCATCAATCAAAGTTGCGACACGAAGTCGCGTATTTTGACTGTTCAGCGAAGGCAGTTCGCCTTTGTCTGAACTCAGTGTCCCGTCGCTGCAATCCTATGGAAGCATGCGCTCAAGGTGCATCCTTGACGGGTATGAAGCCTTCCTGACAATGCGCTGAAGTTCGCCTGTGCGAACGGTGTGGAAGCCGTGAGGTGGAAACGCTCCTGGAAGCTCCATCCGGGTGAGGGGTTAGGATAGGATACTATGGTTAACGTAAGTGAACACTCGTAACTGCCGTGAAGATGAACAAGCCAAAGGAGCTGTAAGGCTTGAACCAAAAGGTAAGTGGGTGGTTCGGATGGGTCTTTGAACGTCCGACGCGGGCAATATTCCCACTGGTAGACAGAGTGGACCTAAGGTATTTGTTGTCGGATACGTGGAACGTGGTAACCCCATGCCTTCGCCCTTGGGCAGGCTAACCGTAAGGCATGCTGTTGGAGGTATGGGGAGAGATGATGGAAGAAGCGAAGGCCATCTTGTAATGGGGTGGATACGGGTTGAGGGTCTCAGGCTCAACATTACCCGGCTCGTAAGTGAGCTGACGTCCATCGGGTGCTTCGTTGCGAGAAAACTGGTAGAACCGATTTTAGAAGGGAAAGCAAATGAGGCCACTTAACGGTGAGCCATGCGCCCTTCCCCGAATGGGTTTTGGCTGCCAGTGTGTATCGCAAAGGTGATTGGCATACCCGATCACTGGGTCGCCTCTCTGCCGAGGCTGGCTTTTGAAGGGCTTGAGCTGTGTGATGGGAAACTATCACGCACAGTTCTTAGGGGGCTTGGGGCCAGCAATGGCCCCCGGCTACCCTGTGTCTTGGGAGGTATGGTTTTCTGCAAACAATCTCATAACACATTGACAACTAACTCTGCGTGTGTTTAATAAACAATATATGCAAGTTAAATTTTAGTGCCTTTTAATATCTACCCTTATTTCTCATCACACAAAAGGAGAATACAATGTGCAAGCACGTCAAATTTTTTCCATCAAGTCGATTCATAATTATACTGGCCATACTATCGCTTGGATTCGCATTAGTTGCGTGTGGTGGGAGTTCAACAAAAAAGGATGACAAATCCGCTGAAAGTACTGGTTCACTATCGCGTACGTATAAAATTATTGACGAAAAAGGCCTTGAATCTGGTACGCTCACGATGGATCCTGCGGGAGGGATCGTTCTACGTGACGAAAAGGGTAAGGTCATAGGAAAGTTCACACAAGATACACCAACTCAAACCCAACAAACTGAAACGCAACCGGCAACACAGTCAGAGGAAGCAAAACCCAGTGCCGAGGGTGAGGAAACAAAACCCAGTGCTGAGGGTGAGGAAGTAAAACCCAAGGCCGAGGGTGAGGAATAGAAATCTAAAGAATAAAATAATTGCTACCATAAAATTTGAGCGAACATGTGACTTCTCCAACTCATCGGTATTAAACAATAATTTCAGATAAAATAGCATATCACCACCGACATAAATTTTAGTCCACCTGCATTTTTATGTTATCAGGTGAGAGGGTCGCAATCGCGGCCCTTTTTTTTGCAAAATTGTAATAAAAATGATATCTGTAGCGGCGTAAGGGGCATTTCAATATCAGATATATTCATTTCCTGTCGCGTAATCACCACCAACCCTGAATTCTGGACAATCACAAGATTTGGGGGCGCATGGAATTAATTTCGATCCAAGTTTATGGCAGAAACCACACGAATCGCAGCGGTCCGTTTTTTTGGGATAGCCATACCGCACGTGCCTGGTCATTAAGATTTTGGCCACTGAAAAATTATCTTAACGGGGTTTATTGTAAAAAGTACCATTCCCGTGATATACGTCAAGTAGCCGTATCATATCGGTAACAAAGCCTTTAATTCGTTTTGTTACGTTATTCTTAATATCACCTACCTTTTATTAAATGGAGAAATAATGCGTTTTAATCGTGTGTCGATTTGTTGGGTTATACTACTATCGGGTATAATATCAGCGGCAGTGATATGCCTCCCGTTTTCTGCCATGGGTGATCAGGATCTGGGCGAAGCCATTAAGCAGGCCTTCAACAAAAAGGTGACCGGTGATTTTGACAAGATGGTTGAGAACAGGATCATCCGCGCACTGGTTCCCTATAGCAAAACGTTTTATTTTCTCGATGGTGCCACCCCTAAGGGTGCTGAATATGAAATGCTAAAGCTGTTTGAAAAACAGCTGAACAAAAAACTAAAAACAAAACATTTAGTCGTCCATGTTATTATTATTCCTACTCCCAGGGACAGGCTCATCCCGAGTCTGGTTGAAGGACTGGGCGACATTGCTGCAGGCAATCTTACCATAACGGATGATCGTCTTAAGTCTGTTGATTTTTCCGACCCTATGCTCAAGGGGATCAATGAAATCCTGGTTACCGGGCCAAAAAGTTCCAAGGTCAACATTTTATCCGATCTGAGCAACCAGACAATCCACGTCAGGAAATCGAGTAGTTATTATGAAAGCCTGGTACGTCTTAACAAACAACTGTCTAAAGAAGACAAATTGCCAGTAAAAATAGTGGCGGCCAATGAGTACTTGGAGGATGAGGATTTACTTGAAATGGTTAATGCCGGTTTGATACCGATGATTATAATCGACAGTCACAAGGGTAAATTCTGGGCACAGATTTTTGATAACATTACCCTTCATCCGAAAACTAAGTTCAGGGAAAACGGTAAGATCGCCTGGGCCATGCGCAAGGATTCACCGTTGCTGAAAACGGAAATCAACGAGTTTGTTAAGAAAAATAAAAAGGGCACCCTGCAAGGAAATATCATTTTCAAGAAATATCTTAAGAATACTAAATATATTGAAAACAGTCTTGATACCGATTCCAGAAAACGGTTTGATGAAACCATTGTATTTTTTAAGAAATATGGTGATCAATATGATTTTGACTGGCTCATGCTTGCGGCTCTTGCTTTCCAGGAATCAAAGATTGACCAGAACAGGCGCAGCCATGCTGGTGCTGTCGGGGTAATGCAGGTCCTGCCGACCACAGCCAAAGACAAAAATATCAATATTGCAGATATTGAGAAAATTGACCCCAATATACATGCGGGTACTAAATACCTTCGATTTATGATGGACCGATATTTTGATGATCCAGAGATCGACAGGCTCAACCGAGGGCTTCTGGCATTTGCATCATACAATGCCGGGCCTGCCAAAATATCTAAATTAAGGAAAGAAGCCGCTGACATGGGCCTTGATCCCAATATCTGGTTCAGGAATGTTGAAGTGGTTGCAGCGAAACGGATCGGCAGGGAAACGGTAAACTATGTGAGCAATATCTTTAAGTACTATCTTGCCTATCGACTTATCGTTGATAAAGAGGAACTCAAAGAAAAAATCGAAAAGCAATAAAAACATCGACACAATGACTATGCATTGAATTGCCAGGGTCGCGAATGGTTGCCCCACCACCAAAAGACGAGATGGACTGGTATGAAAAACGAGCAATTGAGCGCGGAATTGATTTCAGCAAATATAAATAAATCTATTGGCATTGAAATTAGCTGAAATTCTAAATTCTTTTACCTTGTACTATGGGTTTGTTGCCGTTTAAAGACTTGAAATACCTCCAACAAAAGTGCAGTTATCAGACCCCTAAAATATTGCCGGTGTGCGATTATAATCACAACAGGCTAAACCTTGTATTCATAGTGGTTCCCATGGTACCGTGGGCATAACCATATGGTATCGGTAATATTGCCTGATATTTCAAAATGTCATGTGTTCTCCATCAATCACAATATGCTTGATATTTGGTGTTCAGACGACACTTCAGCGCATATCACAACCCGTTCAACGCACATAGAAAAACCACACATTGTGGTTTCAATAATTTCCTGATATTGTAATTCAGTCACGAATGAGGCTTGTACCTGCCCTGAATCTCGGACTCATATCAACTCGCCTGATCATTTTTTTTTTGATCTTCACAATATCCTCGCTATCCTTATACCTATGATATCATTCTTGCTTTTTACAACACCCTCTTTCTTTAGTAATAATTTTAGCGACAGCGAGGAACTGTAATGCCAATTTTAAACGAATTAAAACATATCCCTCCCAACGTAAAAGCCTATAGGCTCATGCTACAATTATTCAAAGAAAATAATGAGCTTACCGATATCATCGATACTTCAAAAACCATTCGCCAGGCAAAAAAACGATTAAAGACCTGGGCCTCAGAGATCCTTTCCGAAAACAAACAGGCCGAGGCTTACTATCTCCGAAAAAAAATTGGCAAAAGCCAGCTCGATAGGCTGAGACCCAAAGATTATGCGGCCATTCGTATACTGGATTATATCAAACATTCCGGCAGGCAATTCAAAGATCTTAATCACAAGGGCGAAATTGTGGAAAATGATCCCTTTGCCATTCTAATGCAATGTGCCCGCAAAGGGACTGGCGGAGCCACCCCTGCTTTTTTTTATGACATGATTCACCTGTTCAGACAGTTTTCAGGGAATATAGATCCTGTACCAAATAAATTGAAGATTTCATCATGGATGAACAGATATTCTTCAGGTCTTGATCCGGATATCATCCGGCAGCGGGAAAAAAATAAACTCCTGATGCTGAAAATCATCATTAAAACAATTGATGAAAAAAGAACAAAAAGCAGACGGTTTAGATTTAAAAAAGGGATGTCACAGAAGCAAAAAATGGCCCTTGCCAAAAAATGGTGGAATGATCATCAATTTCATCTCAAATTTGCAGTCAGAAATCCTGAAGACCTAAATGAAATGCTTGATTTCTCCCTTGACAAGGAAACGATGGGCAACCTGAAACATGCTCAAAAAGTTGGAATTCCCTTCTTTGTCAACCCCTATTACCTTTCGCTTATTGACACCCATGCCTCTCCTGTGTCCTTGGGTGCGGATCTTGCCATCAGACAATATATGATCTATTCAAAGGAACTGATCAACGAATTCGGCACTATTCATGCCTGGGAAAAAGAAGATATTGTGGAGCCCGGAAAACCCAATGTTGCAGGCTGGATCATTCCAGATACCTGTATCCACAGACGATATCCCAACGTCGCCATATTAATTCCAAAAAGCATGGGCCGTGCCTGTGGCGGATTGTGTTCAATCTGCCAGAGAATGTATGGCTTTCAACAAGGTGATTTGAATTTTAACCTTGAAAAATTACAAGTCAAGAAATCATTTGATGAACGCTTGGAAGCCTCTATCAGCTATTTTGAAAATGACTCCCAGTTAAGGGACATTCTCATCACTGGCGGTGATTCTCTGATGAGCACCAATAAAACCCTTCGAAAAGTTTTTCAAAGCATTTATAATATGGCCAAAAGAAAACGCAGGGCCAATAGGAAAAGAAAAGATGGAGAAAAATACGCACAAATCTTAAGGGTAAGACTTGGCACGAGGCTTCCGGTTTATCTTCCCATGAGAATCCAGGCCGGTCTTGTTAATATACTTGCAGAGTTCAAAGAAAAGGCTTCAAAAATAGGCATTCAGCAATTTGTTTTCCAGACTCATTTTGAATCTCCAATGGAGATAACCCCTGAAACAAGATTCTGTGTAGATCAGCTGAATAAGGCCGGGTGGATTGTAACCAATCAGCTGGTTTTCACATCGGCTGCGTCAAGAAGGGGGCATACGGCTAAGCTCCGAAAAGTACTCAACGATATCGGGATTCTTCCCTATTATTCATTTACCGTTAAAGGATATATGGAAAATAGCCACCTTTTTTCACCCAATGCACGGTTGGTTCAGGAAGGCATCGAAGAAAAGAGTATCGGACTTCTGCCAGATACATTTTTTCCGGACCTAAGACAACTGCCTTTAAATGCTGAAAATATAGTTGATAACATCGCTCGGTTGCGAACAGATGCTGATATCCCGTTCCTATCCTCTGACAGGAATGTCCTCAATCTTCCGGGGGTCGGCAAGAGTCTTACCTTCAGGACCATCGGCATTACCAATGATGGCAGAAGAATCCTTGAATTTGATCATGATGCCACAAGGGAGCATAGCCCAATGATAGAAAAGATAGGAAAAGTCACCATCATTGAATCTAAAAGTATCCATGATTATCTCCAGCAGCTTGACAATATGGGCGAAGATGTGAGCGAGTATGAATCAATTTATGGATATTCCTTAAGTGAAACAGAGCATAGGAACCCAATCTTTGAATATCCGGCCTATGACTATGGTATAACAAAAGAGATGACGAATCTGGATCTTTAGTTGACTTAAAAGAGGTACCGTCATGGTTTCATCTGCATCATCGGCACACCAATATATAGTGGTTGCTGGGTAGAGGCTAAGAACAGCGATTACCTCTTCATATCGCAGCCAAAATCTTCATCAAAAACCCGTTGACAACTCCAACAAAAACAAAGATATCAGACACGCTAAAAATTACCGGTGTGCGAAAATAATCACAATCGACCAAATCTTGCATTAACAGTGGTCCCCATGGTACCGTGGGAATAACCATATGGTATCGGCAATAATTTCGTTGAATTTGATAATTGGATCTTTCTCCATATATCGTTAGTAGGTGATATTTGGTTTTCTGGTATGGGCTGCCATAGGAGTGGAATCCCGTTTGGTCGCAACATATTGAGTAGGGAGGGTTAACCATGATACGAAAGGCTTTTTTCCCAAGGTGTTATATACAGGGGAAGAATATTCTCCGAAATCTCGGTGAAATTGAAGAACTTAAAAAGAAAAGAGTTTTTATTCTTGCTACGAACACGGCCATTAAGAAAATTATTCCGGAAAACCTTTCAACCTGGAAAAGTATATGCGAAATCAAATATGAGAAATTCAGTGGTGCGTGCACCTGGGATGAGATCAACAGGGTGCTCGAGATAGCAAAAGGTGGTGTCTATGATTTCATCATCGGCATGGGGGGTGGAAAAACCATTGACACGGCCAGGGTGGTTGCCAAGCAATTGGGCGTCAAATATATCTCAGCACCTACCATCGCCGCTACAGACGCACCCACTGCAAGTGCTTGTGTCGTCTATAGTAAAGAAGGTTCGGTCGTCGACTATTTTACCACGAGCAATCCTGATTATGTTCTGGTGGATACGAGGATCATTGCTGAAGCACCGGCAAGGTTTCTTGTTTCCGGAATGGGCGACGCTCTTGCAACATGGTTTGAAGCTGAGACCTGTGATCGATCTTATTTTCGAAACGTATGTGGTGGGTTCAATCTCAGGGCAATCATGTCCCTTGCCGAAGCATGCTACAAGACCCTTTTAACATACGGCAACACAGCCAAGATCGCTTGTGAAAACAATTTGGTAAGTCCAGCGCTTGAGTGCATTGTAGAAGCCAATACTCTTCTCAGCGGCCTTGGTTTCGAATCGGGTGGTCTTTCAACTGCACATGGTATTCATGACTGTCTCTGCAATTTGGAAGGCACGCACGCATATTATCACGGCGAAAAGGTGGCATTCGGTACTCTGGCCGGGTTATTCCTTGAAGCAAGGCCACAGGCTTTGATAGATGAAGTGTACGCATTCTGTAAATCTGTCGGACTGCCAACCACATTGGCGCAGATCGGTCTGGAGGATGTTACAGACAGGGAATTGGATGCAGCTATTCATCCGGTTTTTGATAACAAACAAAGCTATTTGCACAATGTGAGATTCGATTTAACTCCCGAAGGGATCATAGAGGCCATACGGATGGCGGATGCACTTGGTCGTCACTTGGGTTAACGATATTCAGAACCACAGGAGGCCCAAAACGCTTTTTTAGCACCAATAGCGCAAGACGCCTCCTTCGACTTTATACGTTGTCCCTTAAGCTAAGGCGCACTGGAAAAAATCAATGCACATCGGCAATCTTGTCAATACTTCCAATAGGTAAGACAATCTCCATCTATCTGTACTTGCATGATATTTGGGTTTTAGATAGATATAAAACAGAAAATTAAATTGTGTTTCACATTTAAACAAGATCTTCCGATAAACGATAGCTAACCTTTCAACTTCCCCTATTGGGTCATAAAATATTTTCCAAATAAAAAGGAGGTCTCATGAACGGAAGCACCATAAAAATTAGACTCATGAAGATTGATGATTTTGATGCTGTGGTTGGGATTGACAAGAAAGTACTCAAGACTTCCCGGCTAAATTACTATGAAATGAAATTTGATAAACTTTTCAAATCCAAAGAGTTCTTACCCACATCACTTGTGGCGGAAAAAGAAGATGGAACGGTAGTGGGTTTTGTTATGGGGGAACTCTATATGGGAGAATATGGTATTTCCCAGGATGGAGCAACCTTAGATACCATAGGTGTTGATCCAGATTGCCGGCATAGGGGAATCGGTAAGAAACTGATTAATGAATTTATAAATCATTTGAGAAATCTCGGTGTAAAAAAAATAAATACTTTGGTCGACAGGAATGATTCCCAATTAAAACAATTTTTTAGCGCAAACCAATTTAGCCCCGCCAAAAGTATTATTAACCTGGAACGAAGCCTTTGATATTGGTGATGGATTGATGGAGACATATAACTGCAATATCCTATGCTAAGCCTTCTCTGAATAATAGTATCAAGTTGGTCTATGTGTTTGAAATAAACCAAGACGATAAAATTTCCAGATATCTTGGCGATGACCATATGGTATCTGACAAATTCTTAAATTGTCGGATAGTTGGACTTGTCTCCATATACCACCATCGGGCTGATATTTGGTTTTCTAGCAACCGATTAGAGCATATCACAACCTTCCCAATACACTCAAAATATACACATATTGTGGTTTGGTTAATTTTCTGATAGTGTGGGATCTTTAATCAGGCACGTATCTGCCTTGATCTCCGTCCACCGATCGACTTGCCTGATCATAGACTTCACAATATATTTACAATTCATAAATGTTTTAAAACTTAACAATGATGCAAGAATAGTTCTTTCGACATAAAAAGAAGACACGCAGATTCGATGGTAAAACCTTAATGGGACTTCGAAGAAAATTTAGCATATTAGTTGTCTTGTTTCTTGTGGCGGGTGTTTTCGCAAACAGCGCATTAGCTGAGGTCTGCTTCTGCGGACAAGCCTGCTTGCATGGTTTTCAATCTAAATCTAAAATAAACATTGCTTTTCATATGCGTTGCCCTGGCACTCTTTGTAAGAGTTGTGATTTGGAAGAGAGCCTAACACTAAGAGCCATAAAGCCGGTAACGCATTCCCTTGGATTAAATAGCCTTGATGCCGTCTTCATCCCACCTCCGGTTAACGATTATTCGTTCACGAATGATATCCCCGAAGTAGTTCAATTTAGCCAAATATTCGCAACAGTCCCCTCTTTGCCGCTCTACCTGCAGAATCTCACCTTCCTTTGTTGATTCTCGAAACATATTTTCCCGTTAAATCACCGATTTTTTAAAATCTATGATTGGTACATCCAACACTGGTTGGGTAATTGATAACTAACCGAGGTGCCATATATACGCCGAGAGCATCATGAAATTCAACAAAACGTAATAACTCGTGAATCCATTGGTTCCTTATCCAATTGCGCGGCTTTGCCACACCAGTGCTGAAAAAGGGATCTATGACGACGATAACGTTACGATTCCACGGTAAACAGAAATGAAAGAAACTATTTACAGATTGGGCGAGTACAAAATCATCGAATCCGATACCGGGCAGTTAATGTGGGAGGCCCATTTCGGGTTCGGTGAATTCCAAAAGGGACGATGTTTTAGAAAAGGAAGCGTCTTGTTCCTTGGTTCGGCAGATAATTGCCGGAATGGATTTTTGAAAGGAGAATTTCTTGATGATCTAAAAAAGTACTCAAAGTGGGGCAAAACGAAGTTTTATTGTATTGGTGTTGGCGTTCACCATTGCAAAAACGGCAAGAGCGTAACGAAAGAGGAAATGATGTTGTGGACGCTTGGTCGTAGCCCCGGAGAAGGATTTGAAATACATCGTGGTACCTTCGAGAGTTTTTCAAATTGTGCCGTTGCCGGAAAGGTTTTGGAAAATGCGGTGTACAGACTCCAACGGTATCAAATAATAGTAAAAACAGACGGGCAAATTATTTCGAGAACATACTCGGGGTCGAACTCCGTAAGCAGTGGCAACTGCTTTATCTTTGAAAACATTTTATTCATTGGTCCCCAGAAAAACGAGCCATCCAATTTTAACAAAAGGCAATTTCTTGCAAACCTACGGCAACTGCCAAGATGGGATCAAACGGCATATTTCTCCAAGAGATTTTCTCTCCATGAATGCGAGCCCGGAAATGAGGTAAAGGAAGAACGGGAAAAATTGCTGTATCAGAACAATGCAACCCAAAAAGATGGCGCTGGAAAGGAGTACAAAAACGACTTGGAAACCAAGCTTCCCAATGGCGCATATAAGGAAACATTCTCTGCAAGGGTATCTGCGATTTTGGGTTCGTTTGCCGACTTTACTGAAAGCCGGGGTGAGTATGATCGATTATCCCACTTCAGATTTATCAAATCGTACATTTCGAAAAGTATCGCCATTTTTCGTGAATCCGGTATAAGGATCTTGGAAAAGATAATCCGTACGGTTGCTCCAATTTTTTTTATCACCGCGTCCCTTTTCGTTTTCATGATCGGGTACTTGAAAAAACACCATAAAAGGTGGAATGACAGAAAGAAATGAGCATTCTCTTGATCATCACGAGGATCAATAAATATAGGCAGATCCATTGATATCGTCAGTGTTTCAGGGTCTATCAGCGGATTTAACATGATGCAGACCGAAAGAAAGGAACTGTGCTTGTGATAGCGAAAAACAACCGGATAACCATGTTTCTCGTTCTAATCCCCCTGATGCTGTTTGTTTTCCAGTTTTTACCCGGCGTTGTCGCTGCAGATGATCACAAAAAGCGCGAAAGCGGTGATAATCGATATGAAAGCAGGGAAGAATGGTACGATAGCAGGGATCGTAAGGGACGACAATTGGAAAAAGAAGATGATGGAAATGAGGTCACAGGTCAAACGGCCGCATGGCTTCTTGTGGCTGCCAATTTTACCGTTGTTCTCAGCATCCTTGTGAAAAGTTTGAGCCGATATTTTCCTTTCGAGCCGAAAATAATAAGCTCGATAAAGAGATTTAACCAGCTCCAGAAACGCCACCTGATGCGATTTCATTATATTCTGAATCCAGTTGCCTTGTGCATGGCCGGAATTCATTTTTCATTGTCTTCCTGTCGCAGCTCCCCGCTCCCCGAATGGGGTCTGATATGCTTAGCGGTAATGGTCTTTCTCGGATTTACTGTGAAATTAAGGCTGGCCCCGAAGAGAATACAGCGGTTTGTTTATCGCCTGCATACTGGATTGGCGGCAATTTCAGTTATGATTGTTCTGCTGGTGGCCGGCCATATGATTGTTGATTAAAAAAACCATCGCTGGGGAATAGCATGTTCGGAACCATTCTCATTTCCATCTGTACATTCATGCATGTCTATGTTTTTTGGCGTGCTGCGTCCGTGCCGTTTGTAGATCAACACATATCCAAAAAAGTCTTGATTGGAGCGGCAGTTATCCTGTGGGTCCTTTTTTACCTTGGCCGCGTTGTCGGTCATGGCGGGACGGGAATTCTTGCAGTAGCGCTCGAATTTATGGGCATGACCTGGATGGCAGTTCTATTTTTGACATTTGTTCCCCTTGTCACAATCGACCTCATCACCCTTTTTGGCTTCTTAATGCCAAAGGTATCGCCTTCGTTGCGAGGCTGGGCTCTGTTGGCCGGTGTAATCCTTTCCGGGATAGCTCTTTTCCAGGGGCTGCGTCCGCCAGTGATTGAAACCTATGAGGTGAGCCTCCCCGGCCTGCCCGAAACATTGGATGGGACGGTGCTCGTTGCCCTTTCCGATATGCATCTCGGCTCGCAGCTCGGCGAGAAATGGCTGGCAGCCAGGGTTGCCCAGGTAAACGAACAGAAGCCCGATATCGTGGTTTTGCTCGGGGACATCTTCGAAGGCCATGGGCCACCTGATGATCAACTGATTTCCATTTTCAAGAAACTCAACGCCCCCATGGGTGTATGGGCGGTTCCAGGGAATCACGAGTTCCACGGTGGAGGCAATATGAGCCTTTTCCACGCGGCGAACTTTAAGCTGCTGCGCAATAGTTGGACAGAAATCAAACCCGGTCTCGTCTTGGCGGGTTTGGATGACCTAACCGCTGTACGCCGAAACGGTCTCTCTGGCGATCCTGTCACGCAAACCCTCGTGGAACATCCTGCCGGCGCTATCATCCTTCTTTCTCACACACCGTGGGAAACGGAAAAGGCAGCCAAAGCTGGTGTGGATCTAATGCTATCCGGTCATACCCACGGTGGACAGATATGGCCGTTCGACTATCTGGTACGTAGCCGGTACCCACTGCTGGAGGGACGTTACGAAATCGATGGCATGACAGTTATTGTCTGCAGGGGAACGGGCACATGGGGTCCGCGCATGAGGCTTTGGAGACCCAGTGAAATCCTGCATGTCACACTCAGAAGAAAGGGAGATAATTTATCTCAATATTCCGCTGAAAAAACCGAATATCATTATATCGCTCAAGAATAATTGTCCTATTCGTGAGTTCCGCCCAGAATCCACAGATCAACTATACCGTTCATAAGCATTCGTAACACACTATATGTTGTGGTTGTTTACTGGAGGCTAAACGTGATGTGACAGCTTTCCCTTTGATTTGGTTGTAAAACTAGTAAGGCAACATTGATCTTCTCCTGAAAACTTATAATTTGTCAAAGCTATGGTAATTATTTTGTTGACAGGGCTACGATAATTAGTATAGTTAGTTCATTTAAACTAATATTAGGGTGAATCTATGAAATATACTTTAGTAGAACTTATTGAAATTATAACGAAATTAATTGGCAACCTGGAAGCGCAGTTTATCAAAAAATTCCAGGAAGAAGGTTTTACAGCACGTCAGATTGTGTATATCGAAACGATTAACACACTAGATAATCCCAATTTAGGAGAGATCGCCAAGGCATTGAAGTTAAGCAAGCCGTCTATTACGGCCATTGTGTATAAACTGGCCAGTAAAGGTTACATCGAGAAATTTCAATCAGATGAGGACAGGCGCTCTTTTCATGTTCATCTTAGCGCTAAAGGAAATATGCTCGTTAGAATGCATGAAAAAACTCATAACAAGATGGTTGAAATGCTCCAGAATAATCTGGACAGTAAAGACCTGAAAAAGCTTGTGACAATATTAAATAAGGTCGTATCAAAAGTTTAATTTTTTGACATATTAATTAGTTCGCTCTAACTAATGAAAAGGGCTTGCATGAATTATTTTGATTATTTTCAAGTCATAACCCTAATTATCTTTCTGTTGTTATTTTTTGGAAGGACCATCTGGCTTAGGAGAAAAGGCACTAAAGTAATTGTGATAGGAAGCGGTAAAAAAGGGTTCGCTGCTTTACTGGAAAAAAGTTTTTTAGTTTTTTTCCCAATCTGGTTGATCGAAATAGGCATTCATTCCTTGCACCTAAACATCCAATTCCTGCCGTTGGTGCTGATCAAGCTAATCTTCAAAAATCAGATCATTCAGCTTGCCGGTGCTGTTGTCATGTTTGTTGGTCTTTTTGTTTTCTGTCTTGCCCTGATATCTTTTAACTATTCGTGGCGCGTGGGTATTGATACCGTGTCTCCCGGAAACCTTGTTACAACCGGAGTTTTCTCCGTAACCAGGAACCCGATATTCTTATCCATGGATCTTTATTTTCTGGGAACATTTCTTATATACAGCAATCTATTATTTTTATTGTGTTTCGTCTGTATAGCCCTTGGTTTTCATATTCAGATTCGTCAGGAAGAAAAATTTTTGATTGAGAGATATGGAGATATGTACCGTAAATACATGGCACAGGTGAATAGATATATTTAAACAAAGGTTTTAGTGAATACAGGAGGGCTCATCATTATGCCGAAACTGAATAAATTTGGGGAATGGAAAAATCCGGGAAAGGTTTTCATAACCGGCGCATCAGCGGGGATAGGAGCTTCCTATGCTAAAGCGTTGGCAGAAAATGGGTTTGATTTGGTTTTGCTCGCGCGGCGCAGAGATAGGCTTCAAGATCTTGCGAACCAGCTGGAATCTGATGGTTCTATTCACTGCGAGATAATTTCAGCTGATCTCGCAGAAAAAGAAGAGATTAAAAAAGTAGCAAATCATATTAGTCAAATCGATAATCTGGATATTTTAATCAATAATGCGGGCTTTGCTACAATCGGTTATTTTGCTGATATCCCTATCGAAAAATCCATGCGGATGTTTCACACGCATATGACGGCAACGGTACAATTTACCCATGCCGCGCTTCAGGTTATGCTTAAACGAAAACGGGGAGCAATTATAAATGTATCATCGATGGGTGCTTTTATGCTGACACCGGGCAATGTTTTATATGACGCAACGAAATCTTTTCTGGCCACATTTTCGGAAAACCTTTGGCTTGAAGTGAGTAATAAAGGGATTAAGGTTCAGGCATTGTGCCCGGGATTTACGCGCACCGAATTTCACGAGGTCGGTGATTTTAAAAAGTTCGACAAAAGTGCCATTCCTGATTCTTTATGGATGATGCCGGATGAAGTGGTCCGGCAGTCTCTTAAAGCATTAGAAAATAGCACGGACGTTGTCTTTATCCCTGGATGGAAAAAACGTCTATTTAAATGGATTATTCAGCACAGCTCCATTATCCGGAAAATCTTACAAAGAAGATTCAAAGAGAGGGATTTGCGAACCAACGAATAAAAAGGAGATCAACGGTGTTGAAAAAACTCATCAAACGAATTATTCGGAAAATGGTATGGACAGCTATCCGTGAAAAGCACCATGAATTGGACCCAGCGATCTTCAAACGCCAGTCCGTTGGGTCGTTGGCAAATTGTACAGCATGTCACATAACCGCCGAGAAAGGGATTTATGATGATGACGATGTTAATATTCCTAAGTGACGGCCCTTTAATAATTGCATTAAGCCGCACAGGGACATGTTTCAGACGCCGGCATAACCCAATGAGAACATTAGAGAGGATAAACAGATGAAAGACTCTTTACGCACAGGCATTTCTTTTGGACTGACATCAGCAGTCATCACGACCCTCGGTCTTATGGTTGGTCTGCACTCAGGAACGCATTCGAAGATTGTAGTACTTGCCGGAATTCTGACGATCGCCATTGCCGACGCTTTTTCAGATGCCTTGGGTATCCACATTTCAGAGGAAGCTGAAAACAAACATACAAGCAAGGAAATATGGACTGCCACGATTTCGACCTTTTTGGCGAAGTTTCTATTTGCGATGACTTTCGTAGTGCCGGTGGTTTTATTCACTCTATCCACTGCAATTATTATTAGTTTGATATGGGGGTTGTCAATTCTTTCGCTATTGAGCTATTTTATTGCAAAATCCCAGAGTGAACCCGCTTGGAAAATTGTTGGGGAACACCTTATGATCGCCATCGTTGTGATTGGAATTACACAGTGGGTAGGCGGTTGGGTTGGAAAGCTTAATACTTGAACCATTATGTAAACACGGAATCAAAGGATGATAGAAACCATAATATTGACTCGGGTTATAGGAGTTGTCCTCTTTGAGTTGATTGAGCACGTGGTTTTTCCTCTGTTCTGGTCTATCATGGGGAGGAAGAGAAAATCTGTTTGTGGAATGACTGGCATGTTGGGTAAGGTGGGTGAGGTCAAACAGTGGAAGAATAACGAAGGAAAAGTTTTCGTGAATAGGGAACTATGGCAGGCTGTCAGTAAAGTTCCTTCTATAAATCCAAAATAGACTGAAAACAATTATTGCTCATTGTATTTCGAGACGGCAGAAGAATTATGAAAGCCAATAATTGGATTGAACTTACAGAACAATTCCAGAAAAGACTTCCGTTTCAAACTTCAAAACATTAGGATTCTGTGAAACAAAAGACTTCACTGATCCCGACGAGCTTCCCAGACAAAAGACTTTGTAACACAGCTCAAAATGTGTGTGATATCGATCAGTTGACATAATCATCAAGGAATCTATTATTCAATTTCAAGGCCGATTTCCGTCGGCTTGATTCGTTAATCAAAGCCCATGCCTTTGTCTGGGTGAACAAATCGCTGGTAGTGACATTGAACCACTTGGTTAGAACCAAATTAAAAGGATTTGAGAAATGCGAGCAATAGGAATCAGCAGCAGCGGCAGAAAGTCTGCATATTCAAAAATTATCGTGAAGGATATTTTGGAAGAATCCGAAGTGGAGTATGAGATGATTCATCTCGCCAAACTTAACATCAAAGGCTGTCTGGGATGTTTAAAATGCGCGGGGAATAATATTTGTGTTCAACGGGATGATTTTCAAGAAGTAATTAATAAAATTATACAAGCAGATGCTCTGGTTTTTGGGGGGGCAAATTACTATGGTACCTTAAACGCCATAGGGCATGCCTTCTGGGAAAGAACCTTTGCCTTAAGACATTGTGAAACCTTTCCACTTGCCGGCAAACTTGGAATCGCCGTCGGACTGGACCGCAGTAGCGATAATAGGGAAGCCACCAGGTTCATAGAAAAAATGATGCTTAGCAATAAAATGGCAGTAATCGCAAGTTTTACCGATCCAGGTCATTATCAATGCTATGATTGCGGCTATGGACATAACTGCGCGGCTGGCAATGTATACCAGCATATGGGTCTATGTTCAGCTGAATATGCAGAAAAAAACCGTCCTGTTGAATATGGAGAGGAAGCGCGGAAACAAGTCAAGGCCATTGGGAAAATATTGGGTTCAATACTAAACTCCAGACAATAATTCCAATGCTTAAGGATTGATTTCAACAATTTAATACCTTGATATTTTGAGCATCTGGAATGCCATGGTTAGTCTTTTTTACCGATACCATGATAGGGTATCTGCAATGGCATGATTTTTTATTATAGCTGCTTCTTTATGGTATCATACATCTACTATTTGAAAAGACTCTCAGGTTAAAATGCAAAACAAGCCTTCACCTTTTTTCCATTGCCGAAAAGCGGTGATTACATCATCCTCGGTGACACCCTTCAAGTTTAGATTCTGTAACAAAAGCTGAGAATATATGAGATATCGGGAAGTTGACATAATCATCCGGAAGCCTTCATGCCCTCAAATGGCCGATTGAAGATCCTTTGAATTGTTAATCAACGGCCACCTTTATCAGCTAAAATTCAATTAGAAAGGTTTTTAGTACAAGCTACAGGCCAAAATGTTTCCGGCCCCAATCACGCATCATCATCATGACATCCCTTAAGCTCTCTCCAACCGCGGTACCGGTCAGTATTTCGACAACGATTCCGGCCGGTTCACCTCGCCCCACCCCGATGCCCTGAGTCCTCAAAAATCGGAAAAGATTGTGAGCACAATAGAGGCGGTTTTGGATGATTTGTAAGATAAACAATTAAGGAGACCGATATGTACTACGAAGGAAAAATTTACCGGCCCTGGATGGAGGCAAACAGTTTACTGATACAGACAACCTTGGGATGCACCCGCAACAAATGCACCTTTTGTGACATGTTCAGGGAAAAGCGATTTCGCATTCGAAAAATAGAGGAAATTTTCAAGGATATCGTTGATGCCGGCGGTTTACAGCCAGTGCTGGATGAACAACGCTTTTCTCTCGAGGAAGCCGGCAAAGCCCATGACCGTCTTTCCAGCGGTCAGGCAATGGGTAAAGTCATTGTAGACGTATAGGGTAGGCTTCAATAGCGTTCAGAATTATGCCTGAAAACCAACGCATAAAGTTTATTCCGAATTGAACTAAGTTATGGCCTGACGTGCGGAATATAGACACTGAAAACACTTCCTTTGTTCAGAGTGCTTTTGACCTGGATCGTCCCGTGGTGGGCTTCTACGATACTTTTGATGATGGGGAGACCCAAACCGGTGCCGGTGATGTAGCGGGTTTTATCATTTTTTACACGATAGAACCGGGTAAACACCCGTTCCAGATCTTCTGGCGGTATGCCCCAGCCGGTGTCCGCCACATCGATACGAAGGTATCCATTCTCGATATTTGCAGCCAGGCGGATATCACCGCCTTCAGGGGTGTAGTTGATGGCATTGGTGACAAGATTCGATACGACTTCTTCCATGTTTTGTGGGTTTGCCTGAACCGGTGGAAGATTGGGAGAGGGTGCAAAATGAAGATTGATCTGTTTTGCCCCGGCGGTTTCACTATGAAACTTCACCTGCTCCTCTATAAGCTCATTGAATTGAATGCTCTCTTTTTCCAGTGTAATCAAACCGGATTCTATTTTGGATAGATCCAGCAGATCAGAGGCCATATCCACCAGACTGTGAATCTTTAGAGAAGCCCGGGTCAGCATTTCCTGCTGTTTGGGGGTCGTATCACCTGCCAGACCGTCCAGGATGACTTTGAGTTGCATGAGAACCGAATTCATGGGGCTTCGGATTTCATGGGATACCAGAGATACAAAGTCAGATTTCATCTGATCTATTTTTTTGAGGACGGTGATATCGTGCAGCACGGTAATGGTTCCCAAGGATGATCCGATGCGGTCTCTGATGGGTGCGCAGCGAACGTTGAGAACGACTTCTTCCTTTTCTTTATTGTCATTGTTTAACAGAATTTCCCCGGTCAATTCAGCGGCCGCATCCGTGTCCATGGTGAGAGCCTGGGCAATCATGTCCAGCAGCTTGGGGTTGTGGATAATGGATTCAATAGGCCGACCGATAAAATGCTTGCCGTGGAAATTCATCATATTGCGAAAGGCCGGATTTGCCAGTACGACCAGTTTGCGGTTGTCTGTAGCTACCACCCCGGCCGAAAGGCGGTTGATCAAGCCCCGCATCCTCGACTTTTCCTCGGCGATATCTTTGAGCGCCCGCGTGTACTCAAGGGCTTTGGATATCACAACCTTGAGCTTCTTTGGAGAAAAGGGCTTGGGAATAAAGTCAAAAGCCCCTGCTTTCATGGCCTCGATGGAGTGCTCCACCGTAGAATAGCCGGTGATAACAATGACGACGGTATCTGGATGGTTCGTTTTGATATCCGGAAGAACGTCCAGACCGGACATTTGTGGCATCATGAGATCGAGCAGGATGATATCAAAATGTTCCCGGCCGATCATTTCAAGCCCTTGGCTCCCACTTTCAGCACAGGCCACCGTGTAACCTTCAGCAGTCAGTACGGTGTGACAACTGTCCCGAATCCGCTTCTCATCATCGACCACCAGGATTTTGGGTACATATTCATTCAATGTTTCTGTTTGTGCAGACATTTTCGATTTCCTTCGCGTGGTGTTTCATGAAATTGTTCCCATGATTTTGTTTTCAGGCAGGTCTTTATTTTGGGGGAATTTCAGTAAAAAAGTCGTTCCTTGGTGGCCGGTATCCTTGACGGAAATATTCCCATGATTGTCCTTCACGATGCCGTATACAGTGCTCAACCCAAGCCCGGTGCCCTTTCCCTGTTCCTTGGTGGTGAAAAATGGGTCAAATATGCGGGGTAGGTTCTCTTTTGGGATGCCACTGCCCGTGTCTGATATTTCAAGCAGGACCATATTTTTCTTTTTATCCTGGTGTGTACGAAGTGTGAGGGTGCCTTTTTTATGCATGGCATCCACAGCATTCATGACCAGATTGATGATGACCTGGTTCATCTGACTTTTATCGACCTTGATGGTCATGTCATCTTTTGAAAATTGTTTTACCAGCGTGATATTCAGAAACAGCTTTTGATCCCGGATAAGGACCAGACTCTCTTCCACCAAGGCATTAATGGGATGGATACCTTTTTCGGAGTTAGTTGTTTGTCGGCTGTAGGTGAGGAGATTTTTTACGATATCACTGCACCGTTCGGCGTCTTCGATGATATAGGCAAGTTCTTTTTGGGCCGGGCCGTTCTCACCCAGGCCATCCTTGGCGATATGTGCATACATCAGAATTCCGGTGAGGGGGTTGTTTATTTCATGGGCGACTCCGGCGGCCAGTTTTCCCAGGGAGGCCATTTTTTCAGACTGAACAATCTGAGCAGCAGCCTTTTTAAGTTTTTCTTCCATGGCAATGATGGTTCGCAGATCCTTGTAGATACCTACCGTGGCAATTTCTGTATCATCCTCATAAATAATGGATGCACTAAGTTCCACAGGGATTTCTTTGCCATCCGCATTCAAGATGGTTGCATTCGTGCTTAGAAGCTTTCCTTTGCCACCCATTTTCCGGCCGCGCAGTTGTCTCATGATGTTTTTGGCGGCACCTCCCGGATAGAGGCTCTCTACCGAAACCCGGGTGATGGCCTCCCGTTGGGTATAGCCGAAAAGATGCTCCGCCGCCGGGTTCATGAGAAGAATGTTGGCATAGCGATCCGCTACGACAATGGCAACGGGTGATCCATGAATGATTTTTGTCAGAAATGCTTCGGTTTCTTTGAGGGTGTATTCAAGATTTTTCAGCCGGGTGATATCCCTCACGCTTTCCATGATGTAGGCGACATTGCCGTCATCGTCCAGAATCGGAGAGAAAACCCGGTCTTCCCAGAACATTTTTCCGGTCAATGAAGAGGTTCGGCGAATAATGGTCTGGCCGGTCTTTTCCGTGAGTACTTTGTTAAAAGGACAGATTTCGTTCGGGCAGGTTTCCTTGCGGTAAAAAACTTCATGGCAGAACTTGCCCACAACCTGGTCACCGTCTACGAGGTACTTTTCAAGGAATACCTGGTTGGCCGTAACGATCTTTCGATCAGGTGTCATGATCAGTGTGGGAAACGACAGGGAGTCGAATACCCGTACCCGCCAATCCATTTCGTTGATGATTTTTTTATTCATTGGGTGTATCAAAACTGTCCGATAAGGTCTGCTTAATTTTTTCCGAGTAATGTTCCGGGGCCACAATATAGACAGAGGCCCCTGTGCATCCTGCCGCCAGAATCGGTAACCCCTTTCTACGAAGGGTTCCCAGGGCTGTATCGGCGATGCCGTAGCGGTCCCCGAAATGGGGTCCGTGAAAGTATACCAGTTCCACCGGTGATACTATCTGGACATCGAAATGCTTACCGTTTTCCTGGGAATGTCCCACAAGAAGCTGCATGGCGGGCGCCCATTCCTGGCTGAGCAGCAAAGAGATCTTCAACCGCTGGTGGGACGAGGTCTGGACCAGAGCCCAACTAAAGCGGATACCGCCGGAGTCGTTCATCAGCATTGAACCCAGTTCCGCCAATTCGCTGAATGTTGTCGAAATCTGGAACAGTGACAGCTCCCGCTCTACCTGAAGCCCGTATGTCTTAGCCCTGTTTTCCCAGTAAACGGCGATGGTTTCCACGCGACAATCTCCCGACAGATAAATTCCTATATTGCCTTTATACGAAGTTGGGGTCTAAAGGGTGCATGATTCGGGGGCAGGCTGATGTACGGCATGAGGGACTCAATGGCGCCATCGAGCATGCGAAAATCGGTGGTCAGTGTCAGCGCGGATAAAGAAGCCGCCATCCCATAAATCGGCAGGCCTGTTTTCCCAAATACATGCATCAGGCATCCCAGCAATTTAAGACTGAATTTGTGTGGGAACAGAGATATGGCTCCCACAGGTGATAGATACTGCACGTTTTCTTTCAGATCAGGGTTCATGGCCAGCATTTGCTCGAGTCGATGGGAATCTTCCAATGTGATACAAACGGCACCTTGAGAACAACGGTCCATGGCCGAATAGAAAAGAATCGGGCAATTGATTCGATTTTCAGCCATGGACCGCAGAAGACGGGTATTTAAATCTTTTTTTCCCGGTCCCGATGAAATCGTGATGTGCATGAGTTCCTGGCTGAATTTGATGCCATCGACCCGGATCTTGCTTCCCATCTTATTCCAGATTCTCCTTGACCATCTCCATGAGCCTGTCCAATTCGATGGGTTTGGGGATGAAATCATCGGCCAGGGTTGTTTTCCCGTCCATATGCGTAAAACTTGTGGACGTGACCGCATCGGCGACCGCTGTCAGAAGCACAACGATGATGTCCTTGTACTCCTTTGAGTTTTTCAGTTCATCACATAGCTCATAGCCATTTTTTCTTGGCATCATGACATCCAGGATAATCAGGTCCGGCCGCTCCTCCTTGATTTTATCCCAGGCCTCTTGGCCATCGTAGGCTTTAGCAACATTGAAATTTTCACTTTCAAGCTTCATGGATACGGATTCGACCAAATCCGGATCATCGTCTACTACCAGTACGCGTTTTTTATCGCTCATTTATCTGCCTCCTTGATCTATCTTGTTATGATTCGATGGTATGTTAAATTCCTTGTATTAAAATTGCCACCAACGTTAAACCTAAACGACAGGACGTGGATACAATCCTGCTTTTTCCGTGATCTCACTGACTTTCTGCTCCCACTCGATGGCCATGATATGAAACCCGCTGACACCTTCCACCTCTTTCAGCCGCTGGATGGTTTCTACACAGATCTTGATGCCCTCGTCCGCCTGGTTTTCTTTGGGGACGCCTGCCATACGGTTGACCACCTCATCCGGAACATCCATGCCGGGCACCTTGTTTTTCATGTAGCGGGCCATACCTGCAGATTTCATGGGTGTTACTCCCGCCAGGATATAAACTTTTTCATGAAGTCCTCTATCCCTGACACCCTGCATCCATTGTTCGAACTTGTCCAGGTTGTAAATACACTGGGTCTGAACGAAGTCGGCCCCGGCCTTGACCTTTTTTGCCAGGCGGGCCACCCTAAGTTCAAAGGGGTCCGCAAAGGGGTTCGCGGCTGCACCGATAAACATCTTGGGCGGATTCAGAATATCGTCTCCGCCTTGAAATTTTCCCTCGTCCCGCATGGTTTTAACCATCTGAACAAACTGAATCGAATCGATATCATGAACATTCATGGCCTGGGGATGATCGCCAAAATGCGGATGATCTCCGGACAGGCACAGGATATTATCGATTTCGTGAGAATAGGCCCCCAGAATATCACTCTGAATAGCCAGACGGTTTCGATCCCTGGTGACGGACTGCAGGATTGGATGAAGACCCATCTGCCGAACGATAACGCATGCGGCAAAGCTCGACATCCTCACCATTGCGGTCTGATTATCAGTAATGTTCACCGCATCCACGTATCCTCTGAGCATTTCAGCTTTCTCTTTTACCTTTTCAGGAACTGCACCTCGCGGTGGACCACACTCGGAGGTAACTGCCAGGTTGCCCGATGCCAATACTTTTTCCAGCACGCTTTTGGTTTTCATTCTGCCAAATCCTCTCTAATTATCTTTCGGGGGCCGCCGCCCCTGCTGGTTTGCCAATCTTTGGCCGGCATAATATCCTCGTATCTATCTTCCATTCCCAAGGCCTTCAATCGATCCCATATGAGCTGCCAGACACAGTCAACCTCCGGGCTGATCTCACATTTTCCGCCCGTTGAGCCGCCGCATGGACCGTTGAGAAGCCGTTTGGAGCAGCGTGCGATGGGGCAGATGCCGCCGGTCAAACCCAGGAGACAGTCTCCGCAACCCTGGCAGCGTTCGGCCCAGACACCCTGACGCTCGGAAGCACCCATGAATTGGGTGTTCAGGGCCGGATATACCGGCAGATTCTTGAATCGTCTGGCCACTTCCTGAACCCCACAACCGCATGCCATGGAAAGGACCGCATCTGCCTGACCGATAAACGGGGCCAGTTCTTCAACGTACTCAGGGTCACACTGTCTTTCCAGCGTCATTTCCTTGATGTCCAGGGTCTGACCTTTTTTCATAAATTTGAGCTGCAGCGCAGAGGCCAGAAGCCCGACCTCTTTTCGTCCGCCGGCCGCGCACACGGTAACGCACTCATTGCAGCCCACGAGAAGAATTCGTTTATGGGGTTTCACGAAATCTGTAATTTCTTCCAGGGGTTTTCTTTCAGCAGTGATCATTCTGATTCATTCTCCTTTTGGTAGATTAGGCAACTGCTTTTTCTGCTTTTTTAGTTGATGCCCGCATGGCCGGGTTGGGCCCAAGCGCGCGAATTTTTTGGGTCATGTCCCTGGCGATTTGTGAAAATCGTTCTCCCATGCCTGCGGACATGTAAAACATTTCGAGTCGTTGACCGTTGATGCCGATTTCATCCAGGAGCTGTTTGACGTAGGCAACGCGTCGGGCGACCTTTGTGTTGCCATTCTTGAAGTGACAGTCTCCCTCCAGACAACCTGCGACATAGACGCCGTCAGCACCCTTTTCGAATGCCTTAAGGATGTGGATGGCATCCACCTTTCCTGAACAGGGTACCCTGACAATCTTGACGTTTGGCGGGTAATTGAGGCGCTGGCTACCGGCCATATCTGCTGCGGTGTATGCGCAGTAATGACAACAGAAGGCGACGATAACCGGTTCAAACTGATTCATTATGCAACCATCCTTTCAAAGAGTCCGTCTAGTTTTGCCAGGATTTGATCGTCTTCAAACTGCATCAGCTGAATGGCCTTGGCCGGGCACTCAGCAGCGCAGATACCGCATCCATGGCATTTGGCCGGATCGATTTCCGAATAACCTTCGGCATTGATAAAGGGGATATCAAATGGGCAAGCCCTGACGCAAACGAGACAGGAGGCACATTTGTCCCGATCCACACGCGCAACAGCGGCACCCAGTTCGATACGGTTCCGGGCAAGAAGCGTCTGTGCCCGACCTGCAGCGGCTTGCGCATCGGCGATGCTCTCACGGATACTTTTGGGCGCGTGAGCCGTGCCGGCGACGAAGAACCCGGGGATCGACAGATCCAAAGGTCTCAGCTTGATGTGATCTTCCAGGAAATATCCGTCATGGGTGCGCTGCAGTCGAAACACCATGGCCAGATCTTCCGTGGCCTCGTCATCCGCCAAAAAGCCGGTGCTCAAACATAGCTTGTCAGCAAGGACGCTTATGGGTCTCCCGAGAATCGGATCCGTAAAATTGACGTCCACCTTATCGTTGTGTGCTGTTACTATGGGCGGATTTTCTTTTTCGTAACGAACAAAAGTGATACCTTTTTTCCTGGCTTGGAGATAATAATCTTCTGAAAAACCATAGGTCCGCATGTCACGATACAGAATAAAAATACTTGCCTCCGGGTTGATTTCGCGTATCCTGAGCGCATTTTTGATGGCAGACTGACAGCAGATGCGGGAACAGTTTACATTATCCGGACAACGTGAACCCACACACTGAATCATGGCCACACTTTCCAGGGCGGCGATACTTGCAGGATCATCTTCGATGAGCACATCCATGTCCATCTGATTCATGACAGCCGGGTGTTCTCCCAGAAGATATTCCTGGGGACGGTTCTGCAGGGCCCCGGTAGCCAGAATGGTAACACCGTGTTTGATCTGGCGGTAATACATCTGGGGTGCGATCTGCATCCCGGTCTTAAAAAGCCCGGGCATGCCCGAGTGGTCCACGATAATGGCACCGGTAATGACTTCTATGCGGTCATGCTTGAGCGTTTTTTGGATCAGCGCTTTCATGTAGGCCTGCACGTCTTCGCCCTGGAGGGTTTTGCGGATCTTGTTGGCGAGACCGCCTAGTTCCGCCGATTGTTCGGCGAGAAATACCTTGAAACCCTGATCGGCCAGCGTCAGGGCGGTGTTCATGCCGGTGACACCACCGCCAACCACCAGAATGTCTTTGTTCATGGTCAGGCTGTGATCTACAAGGGGATGGGCCTGTTTGACACTCGCTACCGCCATATGGATAAGGTTTTTGGCCTTGGCGCTTGCTGCTGACGGATTGTCGGCGTGTACCCATGTATCTTGTTCCCGGATGTTTGCGATTTCCAGAAGGTATTTGTTGAGACCCGCTTTTTTCAACACCTCCTGAAACTTGGTTTCGTGGGTTCTGGGCGAGCAGCCGCCGATGACCACACGATTGAGACCTTGGTCAACAATGGCCTTTTCGATCCGATCCAGGGATTCCTTGCTGCAACCATGTCCGACGATTTCCGAAACAGCCACCTGGGGCAGTTTTCGGGCATATTCGGCGAGTATCTGCGTGTCGATAATGCTGCCGATATTGAGCCCGCAGTCACAGATAAACACCCCTATTTTAGGTTCTTCATGGCTGACATCCCGTTGCAATACGGGTTCGGTGTCCGTTTCCAAGAGATTCGGTGGGCTCTCCAGGCTCTTTGAAGCCATACAGGCGGCTGCGCTGGCCTGAACAATGGTTTCGGGAATGTCCTTGGGGCTCTCAAAAAGACCGCACACAAAGATACCGGGTTTTGAGGTGGAAACAGGGCTGAAACTACCGGTCTGTGCAAAGTCATGCCGGTTCAGTTCGATCCCCAGCCCGGTAGCCATCCGGCGCACATCTTCGGAGACATGGAAGCCGGTTGCCAGCACAGCCATGTCGAAGATTTCGTTTTGCAGGACGCTGTCGTTATCGGTCGCAAAGGTAATTTTAAGGTCACCGGTTTCCGTATCCTCAATAATACTGTGGGGTCGGCTGCGGACGAATTGAACACCGAATTCATTTTCGGCCCGGTTGCGGTACTGTTCATAATCTTTTCCGAAGGTCCGCATGTCCATATAGAAAATCGTTGTCTCGATGGATTGTTGAAACCGTTCTTTGGTGACGATGGTCTCTTTCAAGGAAAACATACAGCAGGCACTGGAGCAGTAGGAAGCGGCGCCTTTTTGGAGCCCCCGGGATCCCACGCATTGAATCCAGGCGATTTTTTTGGGCTGCTCCCCGTTGGATGGGCGCACAAGCTCACCCTGGGTTGGGCCCGATGCCGAGAGAATACGCTCATATTCGAGGCTGGTCACCACATCGGGATGGACACCGTACGAAAAGTTGTCCAGCCCGGCCGGATCAAACACGGCCGCTCCAGGGGACAAGATGATGGCCCCGACCTTGATTTTCTTTGTTTCTTCCGATTGATCCGGAATAATGGCATTGGCCTGACAGACCTGGGTCAGGGCCTGGATGTCGTTGCATTTTCCCAGATCGATGGAATAGGCATGGGGTGTCGCCTGAGGGTAGCGCATGCAGGTGGGAGCCCGGTGGTCCAGACCCGGTGAGAACCGGACACATTCCGGGAACTTTCTATAACAATCCCCGCAGGCTGTACATTTTTCCAGATCGATATGTCTGGGTGCCTGAGTCAGTGTTGCCGTAAAATTTCCGACTTCCCCCTCCACATTTACCAGCTGCGTCATGGCCATCATGTCGATGTGCTGTTGACGTCCAGTTTCGGACAGGTGCGGGGATAGGGTGCACAGGTCGCAGTTATTCGTGGGGAAAGTACGATCCAACTGCGTCATAAGGCCGCCGATGGAATAGGCCTTGTCGATGAGGATGACATCACGCCCGGCTTCGGCCAGATCCATGGCAGCCCGGATACCACCGATACCGCCACCTATGATGAGTACGCTATTCTGTGAAGGTATGTTGTTCTGTATTTGCATTTCACTTGATTCCTTCAATTCTTAACTCTTTGAACCCTTTATTGGGATCAACCTATCTGGAGATAATCCTTTAAATTTAAAGCCCGGCCACATCCAGTATCTGTGGTAAGCGGTGTTCCCATCCAAGGGTTTGGATCTTGACGCCCTGGGCTATTTTACTTAAAGCCTTGATCGTTTCACCCGCAATTTTGATGCCTTCCATCTCTCTATCCGATGCTTTTCTGATCCGTTTGATCATGGTTTCCGACAGGTGTGCCTCCGGTTCGCTGTTGGCGATGTACCGGGCGATGGCTACCGATTTGATCAAAAAGACCGTGGGGATAATGGGGACACCCAGTGGGGTTGTTCTTTTCATAAAATCGGAAAATAATTCCACATTGAAAACGGGGGGGGTTATGACAAACTGGGCACCGGCGGCGACTTTTTTCTGGGCCAGCTGCAATTCCAATTCCATATCTGCATCGTTTTTGAATGATTCCATGGCACATCCGGTGGTGAAACTGGGGTGGCCGTCAAGTTCGAATCCGGACAGGTCATTTCCTGACTGGAGGGTATGAATGGCTTGCAGCAACCCAGGTTCATCCAATTCGTGAACTGCTTGTGCATCCCGGTGGTCGCCATTTGCCATGTCTTCGCTGTGAACCACAATGAGATTTTGGATGCCCAGGACATGTGCAGCCAGAAGATCCCCCTGGAGGGCCATGCTGTTGCGATCTCTTGTGTACACATGAATGATGGCTTCCAGGCCCTGCTGCTGCATCAGCACGCCTCCGGCAAGTGCGCTCATTTTCATGACACCATTGTCCATATCCGGTATGATGACAGCATCGATTCTGCCCTTGATTCGGCGTGAATCGAGAACCATCTTTGAGATATTGACCCCTTTTGGGGTGTGCATCTCTGCCAAAACAACGAATTCGCCTGCTGACAAACGTTTCTGAAAACTCATAATAATTTTCCCTTTTTTACCGTGCTGTCGGTCCTTTTGGGTGTTAGCGGCTACATAGCCGTTTCAGGATGAAAGACCAGGACGTCCTTGAGATCATCACCCAGGTATTCCCGTTCGTTGGGTCCGAGAATGCCCAGAGACAGGCAGATCAAGGTCCACAGGTGTACAACAGGATAGTTGCCGCCATAATGTTCACTCAGTTCGTGAATCTGTGCATGACAGTTGTGGCATCCTGCAATGCAGTAATCAGCGCCGGTCGCCTTGATCTGCTCGTCTTTTAGTTTGCCGTAAGCCAGGCGCTGTTCCTTGTAACCGGACTGGAGAAAGCCACCGCCGCCGCCACAGCAGTAATTGTTGGACCTGTTGGGTGTCATGTCCACGAAGTTTTCTTCTCCCACCACGGATTTAACCACATAGCGCAGATCTTCGGCAATGGGGTCGCCATAGCTTTTGCGGACGATCTGGCAGGGATCCTGAACCGTAAATTTGATTTTGAGATCCTTGTTCCAGTCGGCGTTGACTTTCAGTTTCCCCTCCCGGATCCATTTTGCGTAGTACTCATAAATATTTTTGACGACAAAATTATGCTCGATGTTGAATTTTTTCAGTCCTGCCAGGACTGAGAAGGTAACGTGCCCTCACTCTGTATTGAGAAATGTCGTGCACCCCAGCGCGTCAGCCTGTTTGGCAGAGGTGCGGGTGATATGCTCCCAACTCTCATTTTCGGCCAGGAACATGCAGTAATTCTCACCCCCCCAGCCTTTGCTCCCGTATGTCCAGTCCGCACCGACGAGATGAAGTATTTTCCAGAGCGGCAAGAGCTCATCCGGTTCGGTGACGGGCTCTCTAGAATTCTGGTTTAAAAAGAATTCCGCACCCTCCTTGTCGATGGGTGCCTGCATGTCTTTGAATTCGGGCTGGGCTTCCTGGTACTCTTCCAGCACGTCTTCTACGACGAATTGAAAGTCTTCCGGGGTTGCGCCCATGGCGCTGCAACTGTCATTTCTCAAAGCCATATCACAGGAGCCCAGGATGCCCTTGGGCCGCTCTTCACGGGGCCAGGCGGCCCTGACGTTAAAAACCAGCTGGGGAATGTCTATTTTCATGGGGCAGACATACACACACCGCTGGCACATGCTGCACATCCACACCCAATCTGATTTCAGCAGTTGGTCATCCAGTCCCAGAGCTGCCATGCGTAAAAATTTTCTGGGATCCATGCCATCAAGACCCGTTGCCGGACAGCCCGAAGAACAGGCCCCACAGGTCAGGCAGAGGTTCAGGTTTCCTCCATCCGGAAGAAGTTCTTTGACCTTGTCCATAAAAATACTTTTTTTCTTGCCTTCAATTCTGATTGTTTCTTCTGTCATTTGCGCTTCCTCTTTCATCTTAGGTGCTAGGCCCGTTTCTTCAAAAGAATCCTGTATAAACCCTCGGAGCCCATATTCTCAGCTATCTCCATGGAAATAAGATCATAGGATGACTCGGGAAGGACCCTGAAGAGATCCTGTTTTGTATCTGGGTCGGAGCCTTGTATTTCTATGATCTCATCCGGTGCCATTTCCATAACCGTCTGCGTCACTTTTAAAAGAGTGATGGGGGTAATTGATCCTCTAAAGTCAAATCTGTAATTCACTTTCATTGCCGGATACCTGGGTACTCCTGATTGTTTTCGGGGATATGTTAAGCAAGAAAAGGGCCAGTTTGCTAATTAGGGCCAATTTTATTATGAATTATGGCAAAAGCCGTGCAGACACCATCGTTTGCCAATATCTTTAGACAACACTTGACAAGAAAGTGTTAAACTGTAAAAGCAAGGCGTCTTTACACGTGTTAAGGTTTAACAGGGGATTTCATGCTCGACAAAGAATTGGACAATTATTGGAAAACAGTGGTCAACACGATTCGTGACGGTATCATGATCATCAATCCAAACGGCGCCATTGTTTCGGTTAACCGGGCTTTTGAGGCCATCACCGGATACACCCGTGCGGAGGTCATCGGGAAGTCATGCACCATCCTCGAGTGTGATATCTGCAAAAAAGCCCTGAATTCGAATGGAAGCCACTGGTGTGTCTTGTTTGAAACCGGGGGCATCAAAAAAACCAAATGTATGATCAAGCACAAAAATGGATCGTTTATCCACGCGGTGAAAAACGCATCCATTTTAAACGATGCCAGCGGCAATATTATGGGGGCCGTTGAAACCATTACAGATATTACTGAAATTATTGAAAAAGAGACCCAGTTGGAGGCGTTTCGACAGGTGCTCCGGTCAAAGGACGGCTTCCACGGTCTTATTGGTGTGTCTGCCTCCATGCGTCAGGTCTTCGACCTGATAGAGAACGCAGCCCAATCCGATGCGCCGGTGATTATTTATGGTGACAGCGGTACCGGTAAAGAGCTGGTGAGCAAGGCCATTCACGAGATCGGCGAGCGCAATCATAAACCCTTTGTCAAGGTCAACTGTGCCAGCCTGACCGAATCGCTGCTTGAAAGCGAACTTTTCGGCCATGTCCGGGGAGCCTATACCGGTGCCTACAAGGATCGGGTGGGCCGATTTGAGAGCGCCCATGAGGGTGATATATTTCTTGATGAAATTGGAGACCTGCCCCTGTCGACCCAAGTAAAACTTCTACGTGTTCTGGAAGAAAAAACCATTGAACGGGTAGGGGACAGTACGCCGATTCCTGTGGATGTTCGGATCATATCTGCTACCAACAAGAATTTGACACAGCTCGTGGATCAGGGTCTATTTAGAAAAGATTTTTATTTTCGGATCAATGTCATACCCATTCACCTGCCCTTGCTCCGAGAGCGAGTTGAAGACATACCATTCTTGGCGGAGTCATTTTTTCGGAAGATGAAATTAAAAAGTGGAAAAGAAATCCAGGGGATCAGCAAGGACGCCATGGAGACTCTCATGAATTATGCCTGGCCCGGTAATGTCCGGGAACTCAAGAGTGCCTTCGAATATGCGTTTGTCACCTGCCAGGAGGCAATGATACAACCCGTTCATTTCCCATCGACGCTCTTGCCGGCGGGTAACCGGCCCAGACCGGTTAAACCGCTGAGTATCAATATGCAGGAGATCGAAAAAAGGGAACTTATTGAGGCTCTTGAAAAAACCGGGGGAAACAAATCCAAAGCGGCCGAATTTCTGGGTGTGTCCCGGGTGACCGTGTGGAACCGGATGAAAAGATTTAACGTTGATACTCCTCGCCAGATTAAAATAAAATCAAATTCATAAGCGTGGCACACTTCTAAGAAAAACTGCTCAGTAATAGAGTGAGGATTGAAAAAGGGAAGGGTGCATACGATTTACTCAATGCCGTATTTTTTCATTTTTCGCCAAAGCGTTGATTTGTCTATTTTCAGGTATTCTGCTGTTTTCCCACGGTGACCCCAATGGCCCTTGAGGGCTGCAACGATGGCATCTTTTTCGACCTGATCGAGTTGGGGGGGGGCAGGACTACGCTTCCCGCTGGCACTTTTAATGGCCTCATTCTGAATGTCTCTGGAGAGATGCTTTGTTTTTATTATGTCGTCTCGACACAGCACGAAGGCAAATTCGATAATGTTTTCCAACTCCCGAATGTTCCCTGGAAAGTTGTATTGCATCAAGATATTGAGCGCATTATCAGAGATCCCTTTGATTTCTTTGTCCTTGAGTGCATTGAATTTCTGAATGAAGTTCTGGACCAGAAGGGGGATGTCTTCACGACGGCTGGAAAGGGGCGGCAATTCAATTTTGATAACATTGAGACGGTAGAAAAGATCTTCACGAAAAGACCCCCTGGCAACGAGTTCTGACAGGGTCCTGTTGGTGGAGGTGATTATTCGCGCGTCGGTTTTCATGGTAGACGTCGCCCCCAGCGGTTCGTATTCTTTTTCCTGCAGAACCCGCAGCAGTTTCACCTGGAGCGCCGTGGAGATATCGCCGATCTCATCCAGAAACAGGGTTCCGCCCGCTGCTCGTGCAAAACGCCCGGGCTTGTCTTGTTTGGCCTCGCTGAAGGCGCCTTTTTTATAACCGAATAGTTCGGACTCCAACAGGGTATCCGGAAGAGCAGCACAGTTTACGGCCACGAATTCCCCCTGTTGCCCGCCTATATTGTGAATTGCCCGTGCAAAAAGTTCTTTGCCCGATCCGCTGGGCCCCTCGAGGAGGATGGTACTGCCGCTTGTGGCAATGTCCGGCAGGATGTCAAAAATTTTCTGGATGTCGTGGTTTTTACTGATGATGTCCTCAAACCGGTACTGGTTGTCGATTTTCTTGCGCAATGTCTCCATGGCGGAAAGGTCCCTGAAAATCTCTACACCTCCAATTGTTTTCCCTTGATCGTCCATCAGCGCGGAGGTGCTCACACTGGCGGATATGCGCTCACCCTGACTGTTTAAAATGTTGATGGGAAGATTGATGCCCTGTGTGCCTGTGTGTATGGTTTTATCCAGAGCACAGGATGTCTGGCAGATGTTGGCCCGGAAGACATCAAAGCATTTCTGGCCCAGTGCCTGATCTTTTGAAACACCCGTGATCGTTTCGGCGGCGCAGTTGAAATAGGTGATGTTGAAATCGAGGTCAATGGTGAATACGCCGTCGGCAATGGCATCGAGAATGGTTTCAAAATAGGTGTTTTGTCGTGTGCTTTTGCTAAAAAGTTTTCTTGTACGGTCCAAGGCGTTTCCTTTCAACTTAAAGGTGCTGATCTCCTAAACGTCTGAAAAGCCATCTTATTGCTAGAGCACTTAGACTATATTGCAAAAATGCAATATAATGCAATAATAAAATGCAATATTGCAATCATGTCATCATCCTATTTGCAACCCAATACAACATAACATATTGAAAAAAAATGTAAAAATTGAAATTGCATGTTATTTATCGAAGTGGCACGCACTATGCAATCATAAATCATGAAACTTCAATCGATCAGCCTTGGAAAGTGAGGGTGGCAATATGAAAATCGCTATTCCAGTGTTTCATACAAAGATTTCTCCCCGTTTTGATCAGACGCAGGGCTTTGTTCTGCTTGAAACAAACAATGCCAGCATAGTTGCCCGGGAGAATCTGACAACCAAAGGGTGGTCGGTCATCGCCAAAATGAAACAGTTGTTGGAGCTGGAGGTCGACACATTGATCTGCGGTGGGATCGATCGCGCTTCTCTGCAATACTTAAATTTTAACGGCGTTAAAATATATTCTTGGGTTACGGGTGAGATCGATGATGCTGTCACCTGCTTTCTTGACAACAGAATGAAGCCTGGAATTATTTTGGGTGAGCAGGGAAAGA
This sequence comes from uncultured delta proteobacterium, assembly GCA_963842925.1. Lineage (GTDB taxonomy): Bacteria > Desulfobacterota > Desulfobacteria > Desulfobacterales > B30-G6 > B30-G6. The sequence goes on along the minus strand of CAWJIL010000005.1, from coordinate 359,877 downwards.
TGGTGGGGAGATGGCAGTTCTGCAAAGGCAAGAATCATTTGTGCAATATGTTCCAAACAGGCTCTTATAACGGTAAAAAGGGGGTGAAGACGATGCCCAGAGGTGATGGAAAAGGACCCGAGGGACAGGGACCGCGCTCGGAAATGGGTCGCGGAGGCTGTAAGACGGGTAATAAAGGACGTGGCAGTGGCCCGGGTAGAAATCAAGGATCAGGCCAGAGAAAAGGTGGTGGATCTGGCCAGGGCAGAAGTGATGGCATGAAAGGCCACAGGATAAATAATAGCCAATAGTCAACCCGTAAGGGAAAAGAGCGAATGATACACATTTTGATCGTTAGTGAAAATCAGTTATCCATGTCGGCTTTCAAAACCGCGTTGAATGAAAGCGGTGCGCAAACCACATGCCTGGAGTCGGGTTGCAAGGCATTCTCTGCGGTTTCAGAAAGCGTGTTTGATCTTCTGGTTGCGGATGAAAATCTCGGCGATATGACCGGACTTGAATTAATAAAATCAATTATCGCCAGTCAACCCATGCTCAACTGTGCGGCTGTAAGCTCGCTTTTACCCGGCGATTTCCATGAAGCAAGCGAGGGGCTGGGAGTTTTGATGCAGCTTCCTGTTGAACCAGGTAAACAAGAAGCGGATCAACTGCTTGAACATTTAAAAAAAATTCAGTCTTTCGGGGTAAAATTATGATTATCAGTGTTGCCAGCGGCAAAGGCGGTACAGGCAAAACCACAGTAGCTACCAACCTGGCAGTTTCCATCGGATCGGGTGTACAGCTACTGGATTGTGATGTGGAAGAGCCCAACGCCCATCTTTTTTTAAAACCGAAAATTGAGCGCACGGAAACCGTTTTCACGGCGGTTCCTGAAATCGATAAGGATAAGTGTACCTTGTGCCGGAAATGTTCCGACATATGCCGGTTCAAGGTGATTGCTATTGCAGGCCAGACCATTCTCACATTTCCGGAACTGTGCCATAGCTGTGGCGGTTGTATGGTGGTATGTCCCGAAGGGGCGATCACTGAAACCGACCGCGAGCTTGGCGTGATTGAAGAGGGTTTTTCCGACTCCATTTACTTCGTCCACGGTCGTCTCCGGGTTGGCGAAGCCATGTCGCCGCCGCTGATCAGAAAGGTCAGATCATTTGTAAAGCCGGATAAGATCAACATCATCGATGCACCTCCCGGCACATCCTGCCCGGTGATCGCGGCCATGAAAGATACGGACTTTGTTTTGATGGTAACGGAACCGACTCCTTTTGGTCTGCATGATCTGAAACTTGCCGTGGAGGCTGTAAAACTACTTCACATTCCCTGCGGTCTTGTCATCAACCGTTCCGACATGGGCAACGAAGATGTTAGACAGTATGCGCAGGCGGAAAAAATGCCGATCATGATGGAGATACCCTTTGACCGCAGGATAGCGGAAACCTATTCGCGAGGACATCTGATGGTCGAGGCGATGCCCGAGTGGAAAGATAAATTTTTGGCCTTGCACAGTAAAATTAAAAACCTGATAGAGGGGTAGGACCTTGATAAAAGAACTGGTGGTTTTAAGTGGTAAAGGCGGAACAGGTAAAACAAGCTTGATGGCTGCTTTTGCTTCAATTGTTAAAAACAGTGTGCTGTGTGATGCAGATGTGGATGCGGCAGATCTTCACCTGCTCATGGATCCGGACGTTCAACAATGTACGGATTTTATGGGTGGCAATGTTGCCGTCATCGATTCTGAAAAATGTTCACAATGCGGACAGTGTATCGAACTATGCCGGTTTGATGCCATCAGCGAACATTTCGTGGTAGACGAAATCGATTGTGAAGGCTGTGGGGTCTGTGTCGATCTCTGCCCGGAGCAGGCCATTGATTTTCCGATCAAGAAATGTGGTGAGTGGTTTATTTCCAAAACCCGCTTCGGCGCCATGGTGCATGCCAGGCTGGGTATTGCAGAAGAAAATTCCGGAAAGCTGGTCACACTTGTCCGCCAGGAGGCAAGGAAATTGGCGGAGGCACACCACCTGGAATTGATCATCACGGACGGGCCTCCGGGAGTGGGATGCCCGGTTATCGCTTCCGTAGGGGGTGCCACGGCCATGCTCGTTGTGACCGAGCCCACTGTTTCCGGTCTGCATGACATGCAACGGGTGCTGGAACTTGCGGATTATTTCAAGGTCCCATGCATGATATGTGTGAATAAATATGATTTGAATCTCGATCAGACAACGGCTGTTGAGGTACTTGCAAAGGAGAGAAACATTCCCATCGTGGGAAAGATTCCTTTTGACCATCATTTTACCGAATCCATGGTCCAGGGAAAAACAATATTTGAGTATGATCAAAATTGCGAACTGAGTCTAACGATCAAGCAAATGTGGGAAACTGTTAGAAAATACTTGTAAACCCAAGTGTCCAAGCACAACTGGCTCTTTCGTGTGATTTCTGCGTTGGGCGCCATGGCTTGAATCCTCAAAATAGCCTGCTATTCCTGTGGTTCAACTCTGACGCCCGCCTTGAACTCACGCAAAATCCCTCATCCGTGGATGGACACTAAATAAAACCTAAAAGGAGGATAGTCATTATGAAAAATGGAAGAATAGCAGTCCCATCAAATGGGACAGGTGGACTGGACGGCACAAGGGCAGGGCATTTCGGCCACTGTGATGTTTTTACATTCATCGATGTTGAAGATGGGGAAATAAAAAAAATCAGCATCTTGCAAAACGAGGAGCATGTTCAAGGGGGGTGTATGGTACCGGTAAACCTTCTGGCAAGCAGCAATGTGAAAGCGCTTGTGGTGGGCGGTATCGGCATGCGGCCGCTGATGGGGTTCAAACAGGTTGGCATCGATGTTTATCATGACGCAGAGAGGACTGAAATAAGGCCGGTAGTCGAAGACTTGATTGCGGGCAAGCTGCAGGAGATTCAAAGTGATCAGGTGTGTGGCGGGGGTGGGGGGCAAATGAACGCCTAATCCGGATAAACCGGAAAAGATAAAGATCTTTTATCATGAAATCATGGGAGTGCGAAAAAATGAAAATTGCAATTACATCTCAGGGAAAGGATCTCGATTCGCAGGTCGATCCAAGATTCGGTCGTGCAGCATACATCCTGATCGTTGATTCTGTCGATGAAACAATTAAGGTTCTGGACAATTCAGAAAATGTAAATGCGTTCAAAGGCGCGGGGATCCAGGCAGCTGTGATGGTAGGTGACAGCGGTGCGGATGTTCTTCTGACTGGTTTCTGCGGACCCAACGCATTCAAAACGCTGGCGGCGGCTGGTGTAAAAGTGGCAAATGATGCTTCCGGGATGGTGAGAGACACATTGGAAGCTTTTAAAAAAGGTGAGTTGTCATTTGCCGATGATGCAAACGTTGAGGGACACTGGTAATAAATTTGAAGCGCAGATTCTTAAACGCCAATTCGCCGCCACGAACCGAATTTTGGATTGGCGGGTATCGTGATCTCGTTGTGTTGCTGAATCGTGCCAATTCTGGAGTCATTTGATAATGGGTAGCGTCGTTGTCGGTATGTACCCAATTCCTAAAAAGTATCTTGATGTGCATACGCATCTTAGGATATGCAGGGACTCTACATGGAAGCTATTTGTCGCAGAAGCCCCAAAATAGGCAGCAAAGGAGGTTTATATGGAAGAAGAAGTTGAAGTGGGCTGTGCACGACCTACAGGAGGACCCGTGGGAGAAAGCCAGGAAATAGAAACAGATGAACCCCAAGAAAGCACTACACAAACCAGGGAGGTTGCATCCATGATTAAAGTCGGAAAAAAAGCACCGGATTTCACAGCGCCAGGATATCAGGCAGGCAAATTTATTTCCACCAAACTTTCAGATTATTTGGGCAAGTGGGTGCTCCTGTGTTTTTATCCGGGTGATTTCACTTTTGTCTGAGCCACAGAAATTTCGGCAGTTGCCGAGAAATACCCTGAATTTCAGAAACTGGACGTTCAGATCCTCTCCATGAGCATCGACAGCGTTTTTGTTCACAAGATGTGGAACGACCACGAACTTTCCAAAATGGTTGATGGCGGCGTGCCCTTTCCTATGCTGTCTGACGCCGGCGGCAAAGTCGGACAGGTCTACGGTGTATACGACGAAGATGCAGGCGTTGAAACCCGTGGCCGGTTCATAATTGATCCGGATGGTGTGGTACAGGGCTATGAGGTGCTGACACCCCCGGTTGGTCGGAATGTTCTGGAAAGCTTTCGGCAGGTTCAGGCTTTCCAACTGGTAAGGGAGAGCAAAGGCAAGGAAGCAACGCCATCAGGATGGAAACCCGGGAAAATGACCCTTAAACCAGGGCCGGACCTTGTAGGCAAGGTCTGGGAAGTGTGGAAAACGGAAATGGCATTTGACTGAGTATTCATTTTCGATTTTATGAAATGCTTCACGGGTACTCCTAATGCGAAAGACCGTAAATCTATCTCTTAAGCCCCGACAAACCAGGGCAGGACTATCTCCCGCTTTTCTTGACAGCACCCTTGATTTGCAATAGGCTATTATCCACTGCTCAATCCAGCTCAAGCCGAACGAAAATGGACATTTCATGAAATGTTAGGGATGGTGTTTTGGCCGAAAAAAGCACTTGCCAACTTTCATGGAATATGCGGAGAAAGGGAACCATGTCTGGTCATTCCGACTGGCATATTCTTGTCATCGATGATGAAAAAGACATTCTGGATGTCATGTCTCTTACTCTGAGAGATCACGGCTACCAGGTAACAACCGCAATGGATGGCGCTTCAGGCCTTGAATTGTGTCGTGGTGTGTCCCCCCGGATTGTTATCACCGATATCCGGATGCCTGGCATGAACGGCATAGAGGTTTTAAAGGCGATCAAGAAACGCGATCCGGACATCGAGGTGATCGTCTGTACCGCTTTTGGGGAAATGGACCTCGCCATCCAAGCCCTTCAACTCGATGCTTCCGATTTTATCACCAAGCCCATCAGCGACCATGCCCTGCACCTGTCTCTGGAACGCGCAAAACAACGTTACACATCCCGCAAAAAACTTCAGGACTACGCAAAATTCCTTGAAAGACAGGCAGCGGACCAGGTCCAGATTCTCCACCAGGATAAAATGATGTCCCTCGGAAGGCTGGCAGCAAGCGTGGTTCACGAAATCAATAACCCGCTCTCAGGCATTCTCAACTACACCCGGCTCATGTCCAAAATCCTGGGGAACCCCCCTCTGAAAGAGGAAAAAATAAATAAATTCAAACAATATCTGGAACTCGTGGAATCTGAAACAGAGCGGTGTTCACAGATCGTTTCAAACCTCCTGGCCTTTTCCAGAAAATCACCACCGGCCATGGGCCCTGTTCGAATTCAGGAACTTCTCCAAAAAAGCACATCATTGAGCCAACACAAACTCGCGTTGCAGAACATTACCTTGACCACCGCCTTTCAACCGAACTTTCCCGCCATCCAGGGAGATCCCAACCAGCTGCAGCAGTGCATCATCAACCTGATCTTCAATGCCATCGACGCCATGCCGGATGGGGGGGATCTTCACATTGACAGTCAATATCATGCTGATAAATCACATGCCGTTATCACCATAACAGACACAGGCCTTGGAATCCCGGAAGACAATCTGCCGCACATCTTCGAGCCCTTTTTCACCACCAAACAGGAAGGCTACGGCGTGGGGCTTGGGCTCTCGACAGTGTATGGTATTATCAATCACCACAACGGCCGGATCGACGTCAAGAGCCGGCCGGGACAGGGTACGACTTTTATCATCACCCTGCCGCTAAGCTCAGCTGGTAGCTCATAGCTGATAGCGGATAGCAGTTTATGAGCTACCGCCTATCAGCTATCAGCTGATAAAAGCGACATCGTCGCGTCAGATTAAGTTGCGAAGCAATTTAATGGAGCTTGCAAATGCCCCTGGATCAAAAAAAAATAGATGTCATACGGAGCGATCAATCTCTGGCAATCCTTGATGAGCTCGGCGTAGGGGCCTTTACTGTGGATCTCAACCGGAAGGTGAAGTCCATGAACCTGACTGCCCAGTCACTCATGGGTTTGAAAGAAAATGATGTCAAAGAGAAAGATTGCCGTGATATCTTCACCGGTGTGCCGTGTATGACCACCTGCCTTTTAAAGGGGAACAGCAATGCCGTCACGGACGAGCCAGACGTGGAAATCATCCATGAGAATGAGACTGCCCGCCTGTTGACCCGGATGGCCATCCCGATTTATGATGCAAGCTATCAACTGGCAGGCTGCCTAACGATTCTCCAGGACCATTCCCCCATCGCTGATCTGATTGATCGCATCCATTACGAGGAGCGCAGTCTGAAAATAATTCTGGACAATCTCGATGTGGGAATTTTTACGGTCAACCGGGGTGGCTACATAACCTTTTTCAATCACAAAGCCGAAAAAATATCCGGTTATGACCGCCGCCAGGCCCTTGGAAAATCCTGTTCAACCATTTTGGGGAAAGGCGAAACCAACGACCTCTTTTTCCTAAAAGAATCCATCAAAAAAGGAATCAAGCAGAGCATCCGGCAGGGAGAAATAATTTCCAGCGCTGGTGAAAAGATTCCTGTCAGAGCCAATGTTATTGCCCTGAAAAATGAAAAAGACGCCATCGTTGGTGGACTGGCCACGTTTCATGATCTGACCCTCGAGCACCAATTGGATCAGGTCATCAGTGACCGGTACACCTTTCATGATATGATCGGCAAAAGTCCTGAGATGCAGAAAGTGTTTGAAACCGTATCCGTCATTGCCGGAACCAACGCTACCATTCTCATTGAAGGGCCCACGGGAACCGGCAAAGATCTTCTGGCAAAAGTCATCCACTCCTCCAGCCAACGGGCATCCCGCCCCTTTGTCAAGGTCAACTGCGCCGCCATTCCGGACAACCTGCTGGAATCGGAAATGTTCGGATACGTCAAAGGCGCATTTACCGGCGCTGATCGGGACAAACCCGGGCGGTTCAACGAAGCGGATGGCGGCTCTATTTTTCTGGACGAAATCGGTGAACTGCCGTTGTCACTTCAGGCTAAACTGCTGCGGGTATTGGAAGACAGAGAGTTTTACCCACTGGGGAGCCGCCACACCCGTAAGGTCGATGTGAGAATTTTATCCGCCAGTAACAGAAAAATCGACAAGCTGGTTGAAGACGGATTGTTCCGGGAAGACCTTTTTTATCGGCTGAATGTTTTCCGACTGAGACTCCCGACGCTGAGAGACCGCAAGATAGACCTACCTTTGCTATTAAGGCATATACTGAGACGACTTTGTGCGGCCAGGGGCAGTCACCCGGTAAATATTTCAAAAGCCACCCTGGAAATACTTCTCAAATTTGACTATCCCGGTAATGTAAGGGAACTTGAAAACATTCTCGAGCACGCCCTGATTATCAGTCAGGAACAAGAAATTCTACCTGAACACCTGCCCGAGCACGTTCAGTACCCGACCCCGGCATCGGATACGCAAACAGTGTTATCCGATCTTGGTGCGGGTACTCCGGTCTTCAACGAACGCCAAAAAATTATACAGGCGCTAGAACAGCAGGGCGGGAATCGAACAGAAACAGCCCGGTCTTTAAACATGGATCGCACCACCTTGTGGCGAAAGATGAAACGATATAATATTCGATAACTGCGGCAACAAAGCAACCAGGTTAATAGGGTTTGAGGGTGGCTGACGGCTTAAAGCAGATAGCAGCATCCCAGCCTCCCAGCATACTAGCATCCCAGCATACAAGGGTCCGATAGAAATATCTCTTCCCTCTGGAGGAGGATGATGCCTACCACGAATAAAATCGCCAATGAGATCCCCACCCGTCTGCCGTTGAATATCGCCATTGTCGGCGGTGGCAAAGCGTGCAAATTCTTTCTTGAGCTTCTGCAGACAGATTATTTAAAATACCTGGACATCAACCTTATCGGTGTTTGTGATATTGACCCGGAAGCCGAGGGCCTGCGCATGGCGAAACAGATGGGCATCTACACTACGGACAATTTCAAGGATTTTTTTGAATTCAAAGATCTGAACAGCATTATTGAGCTGACCAACAGCCGGGATGTACTTCTAGATCTTGTCAAATTGCGACCCAAAGGTGTGGGTGTCCTCGAACATAATATCGGTCAGTTTTTCCGATTGTTCTATAACGTGGACCAACAATTAAAATCGGCGGAATATCACGCAAATCTCCAAAAATTGTTTTCCGATTTTCTGATTCAACAAAGCAACGAAGCCATCGTTGTATTAAATACCGACTTCACCATCACGGAAGCGAATGAATCCTATTTGAACATCGTCAACAAAAAAAGAGAGGATGTGCTGGGTGCCTACTGCTACGAGGCCTATTATGGTTTGAAAGCACCCTGCGCCAGTTCATTTCCCATGATGCGGTGCCCCATGCTCGAAACCATGAGAACCGGCAAGTCCGCCCATGTGGTCCATGAATACACCGGCAAAAAGAACGGCATCGTATACGGCAATATCGATACCTATCCTTTAAAAAATCAGGATGGAGAAGTATTTCAGATTATCGAAATTATAAGAGATATAACGGAGGCCATCTCCACCGGTTTGGAAAAACGTGTCAAGGAGCTGAAAGCGGATTTGAATAAAATGGTGCAGGAAGACCGCATGATTTCTCTGGGAAAACTCGCCGCCTCCTGTGTTCACGAAATCAACAACCCCATTCATGGCTTGCTGACATTCACTGACCTGATGCAGGATATCCTGGCAGAAGGAAACCCAACACCGGAAAACCTGGAAAAATTCAAAGGCTTCCTCTCCATCATGTCCGATGAACTGGAGCGTTGCGGCAATATCATCACCGGTCTGCTCTCCTTTTCCCGTGAATATCCACTCGCCTACAAGAATATCGTTTTCAATGATATCCTGGAGGCGGTCACCCGTCTGACACAACACAAAATGGAGCTGCAAGATATCCGGCTGGTAACCGATTTCCATGCTGGTATTGCCATGATCAAAGGGGATGCCAACCGGCTTCAGCAGGTTCTCCTGAACTTGATATTCAATGCAATCGAAGCCATGCCCGAAGGTGGAGAACTCCACATCACATCGCGTTTCGTCAAAAACAATCAGGCGCTTCAAATCGAGATTCGGGATACCGGGTACGGTATCCCCGAAGATCAGATCAATCACATTTTTGATCCTTTCTTTACAACCAAAAAAGAAGGTGAAGGCACCGGCTTGGGCTTGTCTATCGTATACGGGGTCGTAAACAATCACGGCGGGAAAATTCGCGCTGAAAGTCGGGAAAATAAAGGTACGGTCTTCATTTTAACTTTTCCGGTGCTATCGGTGGAGGGTCACCATGGATGAAAAAATGAGCGTCATGATTGTTGACGATGAAAATATCGTCAGGGAGTCTCTATTTTTCTGGTTTGAAAAGGCCGGCTACAAAGTGGACACGGCCGCTTCCGGATTTGAGGCCTTGAAAAAGATAGAGGCATATCCCTTTGACATCATGTTTGTGGACATTAAAATGCCGGGCATGGACGGGATCCAACTACTAGAAAAAATTAAGCTGGAATACCCGGACACCGCTGTCATTATCATCACGGCCTACGGATCCATCGAATCCGCCATCAATGCCATGAAGGCCGGCGCAAGCGATTATCTTCTGAAGCCGTTCAAGCCAAAGTACCTGTCCCTGGTGATGGAAAAGATCATACAGCAAAGAAAACTGACGTCTGAATACAACTATCTCAAGGGTCGCCTGGAAAAAATCTCCCGTTTTGACAACATCATCGGCCAATCCTCTCCCATGATGGAGATTTTTGAACTCATTCCGAAAATTGCAGCCAGCGATGCTTCCGTCCTACTGACCGGAGAAACCGGCACCGGAAAAGAACTGGTTGCCAAGGCCATACACGCCAAAAGCACACGCTCGCAATATCCTTTTATCGCCATCAACTGTGGATCCATTCCCGACACACTACTTGAAAGCGAACTTTTCGGTCATAGGAAAGGTTCTTTTACGGGCGCCACCCACACCCGGAGAGGATTTCTGGAAGTTGTGTCCGGGGGAACTTTGTTTCTGGATGAAATCGGGGAAATCAGCCCAAAAATGCAGATCGATCTTTTGCGTGTGCTGGAAGAAAAAACCATTACCAGAATCGGAAGCAGCGAACCTATCCACATTGATTTCAGACTCATTTCAGCCACCCGGAAAAACCTGGAAGATGCTGTCTCCACCGGCGGTTTCAGGGAAGACTTTTATTACCGTGTCAATGTCATTCATCTCCATATACCCCCTCTCCGGGACAGAAAAACGGACATTCCCTTGCTTGTTGAGCATTTTCTCAAAAAATACAGCCAGGAAACAGCCAAACATGTAGACCATGTTTCGCAGAACACACTAACACGATTAAAGCAGTACCCCTGGCCCGGAAATATCCGAGAGCTTGAAAATGCCATCGAACGGGCTGTTGTCCTTTCCAATTCACGGACGCTCAAAACTGGGGACTTCTCTTTTCTTTCCGCAGGCGTACCCGGGAAAAAAACGCCCTCCTTGAAAGAACTGGAGCAGAATTATATCTTAGAGGTATTGGAAGGGTGTGAGTGGAACATCACACACGCTGCTAAGATCCTGGGCATCAATCGGGTGACCTTGCACAAAAAAATCGACCGTGCCGGATTAAGAACCATAAAGAAATGAGAAAGGACCGTCAACGCATCGGCGTCATCCCCATTGGAGACATTTCCGATATTGCCCCCAAAGTTATTGCCGCCCATATATCCGGCTATCTCGATCTGCAGGCAATTCTCTTGGAACCCATGCAAAACCCTTCCTACGCACTGGATATGCAACGGCTTCAATATAATGTCGGTCCCATCCTGCAGCATCTGGAATCCGGATTATTTGACTCTGTCGACAAAGTAATCGGTATTATGGACATCGATCTCTTCGTACCGGTCTTTACACATGTGTTCGGCGAGGCAAGACAAGGGGGGCGAGTTGCCCTCGTATCCATCTTTCGACTAAAAGAAAATACCATGGATACCAAAAGCGACACATCCATTACACTGGAACGGGCTGCCAAAGTCGCCCTGCATGAATTGTGTCACCTGTACGACCTGACCCATTGTGAAAGCCGTGAGTGCCTCATGCATTTTTCCGGAAGCCTGCCGGAACTGGACCGGATTCCACTCGGTTTCTGCCGGTACTGTTCACAGTATATGCGGGAAGCGATAAACTTTAACCGTAAAATTTCATGACTTTTGCGTGCACTGAAAATTGCATGAAAAAGATCCTCTCCAAAAGAGTTGATCCAATTTCCGTTTCATCAACCCCATGAACCCAAGAAACGTAACAAACCTTATTCCTCTCGGACCCTCTTTCTTATTTTCTCCCGGTCCCAAGAAACGTTTTTACCAGAACATCCCACCCGATCTTTGGAAAGGATCCATACACATCGCTGATGGGCTCAGCACCGGTGGCGGCCAGGTCGTTGTACTCCGGCCCCATCAGGGACAGAAGCCGCTGGCTTTCTTTCTCCATCCACTGGACGCTTTCCCGGCCGAAATAGAGCCCTTTTAAATTTCGTTTCGGCATCACAGGTTCCAGGATGAAAAGCCACCCCGTGTTATACGGATCCTCGTGGATCACCTCAGGATGTTCCCTGGCCTTATGATTCACGGCCAGTACCGTACCCGTTACAGGAGACAGGACCGCTGCCTCATGACCATTTCTTGCAAAGGCCCATCCCACCTTATTTTGCTGCATCTTCTCACCCAAAGGCGGCAGGTTCAATGACCTTGCCGAGCCAAAAACTTTCACCAGAAAATCATCCACACCGATCCGTATTCGACCGCCATGTTCGAACCGCGACCAGCTATGCCCCATGTGATAGTAGTATCCATCGGCCATTTGATATCCTGATGCAGAAATGTATTGCGGAGGTTCGAGAGCCCTCACAATATCCATTTCATCGAGTATCTGATCAAAGGAGCAATGGTAGCACTCATAGTTCATGGCGCATATCTTGGGGGCATCGATGCGACCGGTGAGCGCATGACGACAGGGCCTTGAAGCGCCATAATATTTTTTCTGCAGAAATTCTACCCAGTCGGGCGCCGCCTGTTCTGTTTTCAATTTTTTATCAATACCCATTGCTTTACGCATACCTTTGTCAAAGGGGCAGCTGCTGCAGTCGAAATTGTTGTCACATTTACGAAAATTGACCACACCTGCCTTCATCCAGATACATTCATCCTCCAGCACATTAAATCCCTGTACAATTTTTTTTTCATGCTCTTTTTTTCTGTTGATTTCTTTTTTCATTGCTCGGCCCTCCCTTGTTTCTTTTCCGGCAATCGATACGTCAAAACGCCTTTCGTCAATATTAATAAAGAGCAAGAACAATACCAATCAGCATTAGAGAATCAGTAAAACTTGTTATCAATTGATTTCATTATATTTTATCTTTCAGTATGTCTTGATTACACCACGGGCTGCCTGATCCAACAGATTCAATTTGTGTTGCTTTTTTTTACACCTGACGGGGAAATCATCCTGAAAAAGAATCTTTATGGATAAATTTCAGTCAGTTGTTTCACTGTTGCTTTTGGCTACACACGCTGTTGTCTTTTGTTATATGGCATGCAGCGCCTTGAAAACAACCCAATGCTGCATCTATGTTGCACATGCGTTGCATTATATTGCATTAAATCTTTAAGCTATACTATCAAGTTGTTACATCATGCATGTTGCGATTTGTTGCAATATTTGTATATGCAACAAGGAATAACTTACATGGAGATATCTGCTATACAATAATAATTCCAGCATGTTATAAATCTTCATGGCTTTGGCACGCTCTGTGCTAATTCATTGTAAATATTATTAGAACAACGGTCTGATGTTGAACTGTCTGCATTTCTTTCTGACAGACCGCAAGCATCGAAAGTATTTTTTCCGGGAGGCTTTTGGGGTGTCTGCAGAAATCGTGAAAAAAATCCTTGTGGTGGACGATGAGGCGGATACAAGAATTTTTCTTTTAAATCTTCTGAACGCCAGCGGCTTTCATCCGATTACGGCGAGAAATATAACAGAAGGGCTCAAAAAGGCTGTTGCAGAGCATCCAACCGTTATCATCCTCAACATGATGATGCCGGGAAAAAGCGGCATCCATCTATATCAACACCTGAAGCAGAACGAAGCACTCAGGCAGATACCGGTCATCATGCTCTCTGACCTGGATAAAGACACGTTTCTGAAATGCAGCAAGCTATACGGTTACAGGCAAAGTGAAAATTCTGAATTAATCGATAGCGTTATGGAAAAGCCGGTCGAGGCCGACGAACTGCTTATGGTGGTTCAGGAAATGTCCAATCAAGCGTTTCGTATGCAACCCAGTTAAATATCTCTCCGGAGGCGTAACATCCATGAAAATCGGCTTTTATATATGCCACTGTGGTATCAACATCGCCTATAAGGTACGCGTGGAAGAAGTCGCTGCGTTTGCCCGACAGATAGAAAACGTTGTTGTGGCCAGAGATTACAAGTTTATGTGTTCAGATCCCGGTCAGGAAATGATTGAAAAGGACATCAAAGAATATGGGTTGAACCGCGTTGTCGTGGCCTCCTGTTCACCGCGTCTGCATGAAAAAACATTTCAGGGCGCATGCCAGAGAGCGGGTCTGAACCCGTATCAATTTCAAATGGCTTCCGTCCGTGAGCAGGTGTCCTGGGTAACGGAAGACGAAGACGCTGCCACAAAAAAGGCCAAAACACTTGCGGCGGCAGCCATCAACCGCGTCAACTATCATGAGGCGTTGGCAACACGGGAAGTCAGCGTCAACCCCGATATACTCGTTGTCGGAGGGGGGATAGCGGGAATGCAGGCAGCGCTCGATATTGGAAATTCCGGAGCCACCGCATATCTGGTGGAAAAAACCCCAACCATCGGGGGGCATATGCTGCAGTTCGACAAAACATTCCCGACCCTCGATTGCGCCGCCTGTATCGGAACACCTAAAATGGTGGAAGTCGCCCAGAATCCCAACATCCAACTCTTCACCTACAGCGAAGTCAAGGAAGTTTCCGGCTTCATCGGTAATTATGCTGTTACCATAAGGAAAAAACCCCGGTATGTAAAAGAAGGTGTCTGCACAGGTTGCGGGGAATGCGAAAAAGTTTGCCCGGTAACCGTTCCCAATGACTGGGATGAAAAGTTGGGAACCCGCAAAGCCATCGGGAGGGCCTTTCCCCAAGCTGTGCCCATCACCTTCAATATCGAAAAACAGGACCGAGCCCCATGCGTTATCGCCTGCCCTGCGGGTGTCAACGTTCAGGGGTATGTACAGCTGATTAACCAGGGCAAATATAAAGAAGCGATTCGTCTCATCATGGAGCGACTCCCCCTGCCGGGTATTCTGGGCAGAGTTTGCCCCCACCCCTGTGAATCAGCATGTCGCAGGGCAGAGGTCGACACCCCCATTGCTATTCGCGATCTGAAACGCTTTGCCGCGGATCAGGTCTTTCTCGGCGACCTGCCCTCTCCTGAAATAGAAGACCGAAAAAAAAGAATCGCCGTGATCGGTTCGGGACCGGCAGGCTTAACGGTGGCCTATTACATGCGCCTAAAAGGGTATGCTGTCACAATTTATGAAGCCCTTGAAAAACTAGGCGGTATGCTTCGTGTCGGCATTCCAGACTACCGGCTGCCGCCTGACCTTCTCGACAGGGAGATCGATACCATCCTGAATCTGGGTATCACCGTAAAAACAGGTTTAAAATTGGGCGCCGATTTGAATCTGAAATGTCTGAAGGATGAAGGCTATTCAGCCATCTTCGTGGCCATCGGGGCACACAGCGCCATCTCTCTTGGCATTCCAGGCCTCGAAAACACAAAGGGGGTCATCGACGCCCTTCAGTTTTTGAGAAATGTTAATCTAAAGACCTGCAAGGCACCCGGCAAACAGGTGGTGGTCATCGGTGGTGGAAATGTCGCCATCGATGCAGCCCGGTCCGCCAAAAGGCTGGGTGCGGAAGCAGTAACAATTGTATACCGGCGATCCGAAAGGGAAATGCCGGCATACGCCGAAGAAATTCAAGGCGCACGGCAGGAAGGCATTCAATTCCATTACCTGACCGCGCCGCTTAAGGTTCACAACAGCAATGGGTCTGTGACCGGGTTCGAGTGCCTGCAAACCGAACTGGGTCCCATGGATGCCGGCGGGCGGCGACGTCCGATCCCCATCAAGGGCTCAGAATTCGTAATTCCCTGCGATGCCGTCATCCCCGCCATAGGTCAAAAAACCGACACCATATGGACCGCTCAGGAGCCGAACCTGGCGTGGACCTCTCGTAACACCATCAAGGTCAACCCGAAAACTTTCCAGACAAGCATTCCCTATGTGTTTGCCGCCGGAGATGCCGTTACGGGTCCGGCAACGGTCATCGAAGCCGTCGGTGCCGGCCACAAGGCCGTGGAAACCATGCATCGGTATGTAAACGGCGACGATCTGGCCGAGCATGCCCAGCAGATACCCGACACGGCGTCACCCGGAGACAACTGGTGGCCGATCCCTGACAATCTCCCGATAACGGGGCGCGCCCGTTCCCGGCAGATTGAACCGGAACGGAGACGAACCTCTTTTCAAGAGGTCGATATCGGCTTCACAGAAGCCGAAGCCCAAAAAGAGGCGGAACGGTGCCTCAACTGTGGTGTATGTTGCGAATGTATGGCATGCGTCCAGGCATGTGAGGCAAAAGCTATCGATCACACCATGCAGCCTGAAGATGTCAAGGTCAATGTCGGTAGTATTATCCTGGCGACCGGTTACGATCAAATGGACCCGACACCCATGAGGCAGTTCGGCTATGGCAAGTTTCCCAACGTCTTCACCAGCCTCGAGTTCGAACGGTTGAGCAATGCCACGGGACCTACCGGCGGGGACATACGGATCCGGGACGAAAATGGCCAATTGACGAAAATCCCCCAAAGCGTCGCCATTCTCCATTGTATTGGCAGCCGGGATGTGAACTATCATGAATACTGTTCACGGGTATGCTGTATGTACGCTTTGAAGTATTCTCATCTCCTCAAGGAAAAAGCGGGGTCCGACACAAAAGTATACGACTTTTATATCGACCAGCGTTGCTATGGAAAGGGCTACGAAGAATTTTATAAGAGATGCCAGGAGGAAGGAACAACCTTCATCAGGGGAAAAGTTGCCGAAATCACCGATATCGCCCAGACAGAGCATGAAAAAGGCAAACTCATTGCCATTGCCGAAGACACCCTGCTGGGCAGCCGCATACGAGTCCCCGTAGACATGGTTATCCTGTGCGCAGCAATGGAAGCGCGACAAGACGCCGCCGATGTTGGACGGATCTTTGGCGTCAACCTGGGCGCGGACGGATTCTTCCTGGAAGAGCACCCTAAACTGGGCCCGCTCAACACCGCAACCGACGGCGTATTTATAGCCGGCACATGCCAGTCCCCCAAGGACATTCCCGACACCGTTGCCCAGGCATCCGGAGCTGCCGCTAAGTCACTTGCGCTGTCCATCCGTGGAAAAGTCGAAATCCCTTCCACCATTTCATGGATCGACCCGAACATCTGTGCCGGATGCCAGACCTGTATCGGACTTTGCCCTTATTCCGCCATCGAGTTCGATGAACGGCGGGGGGTTTCCGTCATCAACGAAGCCCTTTGCAAAGGCTGCGGGAGTTGTAGCGGCGTCTGTCCCAGCGGTGCCGCTCAGGTCAAACACTTTAAAACAAAACAGATTTTTGCTGAATTGAACGGCATTATGGATTCGCTCGCTGCAGTGGGCATGTAAATCGTGGAGATAAATATGACCGATTTTGAACCGACCATCATTGCGTTTGTCTGTAACTGGTGCACATACACCGCAGCTGATCTGGCAGGCACTTCTCGGTTGACGTATCCGAAAAATGTCCGGCTGATCCGCGTCATGTGTACGGGTATGGTGGACCCCCAGTATATCATCAAGGCTTTTTTGGAAGGGGCGGACGGTGTCCTGGTCAGCGGCTGCCACCCGGGAGACTGCCATTACATCAATGGCAACTACAAGGCTCGTCGACGAATCAAGCTTCTCAAAGAGATTCTGCCTCAGTTCGGTTTCGAGGAAGAACGCTTGAGCTTGACCTGGATCGGCGCCAGCGACGGCATTCAGTTCGCCGACATTATGCGCAAACTGGTGGCCCGAATAAAAGAACTGGGCCCCAATGAGGCAAAGTACAAAATGGTGATCTAACAGATATGTTCTACCACACGGATCCCAGTGATTTGTGATAAATTTGAATCATATGGAGACAAGCATGGCAACAGCGGCAAAAATAACAGTCCAAAACAATAACATCTTGAAGTCTCTACAGGTTTTTTTTGAATCCATTCTTAGGCAGGAGACTATCAGTGCCATCTTGATCCCCCAAAAACTCCCCATGAAAAATATGGTCATGCCGACACTTGTAACCGACCCTGAAAACCTGTCCAATATCGACCCCATAGCGCCGGTTTTCCCCATGAATGCAGGAAGAGTGGCTGCAAAACTGACCCGAAAACCCATCGGCGGTAAAATCGTCGCCGTGATGCGACCCTGCGAAATCCGATCGTTTGTCGAGCTCGTAAAACTGAAACAGGCCAACCCGGATGAAATTGTCCTCGTGGGTATCGACTGCCTGGGTGCCTATCAGAATAGAGATTATTTTCAGCTTGCAGGAGATGATTTCGGTGAAACCACGCGCACATTTTACCGGAACGCACTTTCCGGGAAAGGAACAGCTACGGGGGACATCGAAATTAGCAACGCGTGCAAGGCCTGTGAATACCCGATCCCTCAAAATGCAGATGTCTTGATCGGTCTGCTCGGCGTCGATATCGACAATGAACTGCTGGTACAGGCACAAACGGAACAGGGCAAGGATCTTCTTGAGAACCTGAATCTATCCGGTTCAGATGTGCCTTCCCGGCGGGAATCGACTGTCGCGTCACTCATAGCGGAACGTATCGCATACCGAGATGCCATGTTCAAAAAAACAAAGCAGAATATCGACAGTATTGAAAAGCTGACGACATACTTTGCCAATTGCGTCAACTGCTACAACTGCCGGGTGGCGTGTCCGGTCTGCTACTGTAAAGAATGTGTCTTTTGCACGGACGCCTTCGACCACGAGCCATCTCAGTATCTGCAGTGGTCGAAAAGAAAGGGAATCATCAAAATGCCCACGGACACGCTGTTTTTCCATCTGACCCGATTGGCCCATATGAGTACGGCATGTGTGGGATGCGGGCAGTGTTCCAATGCATGCCCGAACGACATACCCGTTATGGAGGTCTTCCGGACGATTTCCCAGAAAACACAAAAGGCGTTCAACTACGAAGCCGGACGAGATATAGACGAAAAGCCGCCTCTCTCTGAATTTCGTGAGGATGAATTCACCCATGTGGTAGGTTTGAACCATTAACTCTTAGCCCGTATCTATCGATGATTAAAATTTGACATCAGTCAGTTTCCAAGGAGATTTTGGAATGCCCAATAAAATCGGTAAAGCCCTTGTGGTAGGAGCAGGTATCAGTGGTATCAAGACCGCTCTCGATCTGGCTGAAACAGGTTATGGCGTGACGCTTATCGACAGGTCCCCGCATATTGGCGGTGTTCTGAGCCAGCTCGACTATCAGTTTCCGACAAATCGGTGTGGCATGTGTAAGATGCTCCCCCTGGTGGACAGAGATGCATCTTCACAGTATTGCCTCCGGAAGGGGCTGTTCCACAAAAATATAGAGATTCTCCTCTCGACAGAACTCCTTTCCGTCAAAGGGGAGCCCGGCAATTTTCAGATCTTGCTAAAACAGAAACCCAACCGGGTGGATCCCGTCAAATGTATCGGCTGCGGACTTTGCGTCGATGTCTGCCCTGTGGAAGTTCCAGATGAATTCAACGAAGGTTTGAACAACAGAAAAGCAATTTATCTCCCCGTACCCCATACGGTTCCCAATCCGTATATTATCGATGCGTCGGCATGTACGCAGTGCGGCGAATGTGAAAAAGTCTGCCCCACGGAAGCCATCCGGCTCTTGGATCAAGATCGAAGAAAATTTAAGATCCTCGTGGTGGACGACGAACTCATCGTCCGGGATTCCCTGAAAGAATGGCTCGAAGAAGAAGGCTTTTCGGTTGACATGTCCGAATCCGGTCAGGAGGCAATACAAAAACTCGGACAGGAAACCTACCATCTGATGTTGACCGACATCAAGATGCCGGGGATGGATGGTGTTGAAGTCCTCCAGTCGGCCAAGGAATTGTTCCCCGACCTCACCGTGATAATGATGACGGCCTATGCCACCGTGGAAACAGCCGTCGAAGCCATGAAAATAGGTGCGCTGGACTATCTGATAAAGCCCTTTGAACCGGACAAGATGATACCGATGATTTTGAAGATCTATGAAGAGCAGGCGGCGGCCATGGGCACACCCCGGGAGGTAGGGGCCGTGGTTCTTTGCGGGGGAACAGATTACTATGATCCTTCGGAAGGAAAGAACCCATACGGCTATGGCATCTTCCCCAATGTCTTGACAAGTATCGAGTTCGAGAGAGTAACCAGTGGCTTGGGTCCCACCCAGGGACAACTATGCCGCCCATCTGACGGAAAACCGATTCGTAAAATCGGTTGGATTCAGTGTGTCGGGTCACGCGATCTTCAGACGAATGCCGATTACTGTTCGAACATATGCTGCATGTATGCCATAAAAGAAGCGCTGATAGCCAAGGAAAAAAATCCTGAGGAAATCGAGGCATCCATATTCTATATGGATATGCGAACCTTTGAAAAACCGTTTCAGCGCTACCGTGACAAGGCGGAAACTGAACACGGGGTCCGTTTTATACGTGGCCGTATCCACTCGATTTCAGAAAACCACGACAAAGATCTGGTGATCCGATACACGGACCCGGATGGCACCGTCCACGAAACCATCCAAAACCTGATGGTTCTTTCCGTCGGTCAGAGACCGAGTGCGGGTGTCGCCGAACTGTGTGAAATGATCGGGATAGAAAGCAATCCCTGGGGATTCGCCGCCACAGAACCCTTCTCTTTTACCCGAACGGCTCGCAATGGCATCGTGGTTGGCGGAGCCTATTCGGGGTTAAAAGATATCAGCAATTCGGTCATTCAGGCTTCGGCCGCGGCACTCACCGCGTCCAGGCTCATCCACGCATCGGGCGGCGGGTTGGCGCCTGAACCGTCGGAGGAAAAACCCCTGATTGATGTTTCCCGTGAACAGCCCCGAATACTCGTGGTGATTTGCACCTGTGGTAAAGCGCTTAAAGAGGGAATCAACCTGGAGGAGATCTTGCATCAACTAAAGGCTGATCCCTACGTCAACAAGGTCGAGCTGTTGCAGCAACTCTGCACGCAAACCGGCTGGAACGACCTGCCGGAGCTGATAAAAAGCCAACGGCCGAACCGTGTGCTTATCGGCGCCTGCCGCCCCTATGCGTATGCGCATAAACTGCGTGAGTTAGGCAAGCAGGTCGGTCTAAATCCCTCCCTCATAGACGTGGTCGATATCCGGACACCCATTTTTGGATACCCTGATGCCGACAAGAAGGAAATCGGATCGATTGTTCTAAGCTCTTTGGAAATGGGTGTCGCCAGAGTAAAATACGCAGATCCTTTTCCGGTCGCATCCTGCAATGTCAATCAAAGGGCGCTCGTGGTGGGAGGCGGCATTGCCGGTATGACGGCGGCACTGGCCATCGCCGATCATGGCTTTCATGTCGATCTTATAGAGAAATCGGGGATCCTGGGAGGAAATCTTCACTGGATGAAGCAGACTATCGAAGGCCTGTCCACCGCTTCAGTCCTTGAAAAGACCCTGTCAAAAATTGAAAAGCATCCTTTGATAGAGACTCACATGGAATCGAGCATACTCTCTTCTTTTGGAAGCGTCGGCACATTTTTTACCACCATCGAAGATGGCAAAGGCGCGCCACATTCCATAACCCACGGTGTAACAGTTTTGGCTACAGGTGGCCGAGAAGCATTGACCATGGAATACGGATACGGCCAGAACAAAGCCGTTGTCACACAAAAAGAACTCTCGACCCGGCTCGATGAAAAGCGTCTCGACCCGTCGGAACTAGGCACGGTCGTCATGATTCAGTGCGTGGGATCTAGGGAAGAGCCGAGAAATTACTGCAGCCGCGTCTGTTGTTCGGCTTCTTTGAAGCACGCACTGCAGCTAAAGGCCGCAAACCCCGATATCGACATCTATATTCTCTACAGGGACATGATGGCATTCGGGTTCATAGAAGCCTATTACACGGAAGCGCGAAAGGCCGGCATCATCTTTATTCAATACAATCCTGAAAGAAAACCGGAGGTCGACACGACCGGAGAATCTCTCCGCGTCAAAGCGCTGGATCCGGTCATCGGAAAAATTCTCGACATAAAGACCGATCTCCTGGTGCTGGCCACCGGCGTTGTGCCGGACCTACCGGCAGATCTGGCGGCAACCTTCGGCACAACCATTGATCAGGATGGCTTTTTCCAGGAAGCCGATTTTAAATGGCGCCCGGTCGATGCCCTGAAAGAAGGCGTTTTTGCCTGTGGTCTGGCACTTTCTCCACGCTCAGTACCAGAAACCATTGCAACGGCTGAAGCAGCCGCACAGCGAACACTTCGGATACTGTCCAGAAAATCACTTCCGGCAGGTAAAGTCGTCGCAAACGTTCGTCACAGCCTCTGCAGCCTCTGCGAACGGTGTATCGATGCATGTCCTTATGGGGCACGCGTCCTTAATGCCGACGAAGGGAAAATAGCCGTGAACCCGGTTATGTGCCAGGGCTGCGGTTCCTGTGCCACCGTCTGTCCGAACGGTGCATCAGTACTGGACAGTTTTCCCAGGCAGCAGTTATTCGCTACCATCGACGCAGCAATTAAATCGTAATCGATTTTATTTGAGCTGGCGTTTTTGACACACTTTAATCAAGGCGTCCATGATTCCAGGATTCGAGTGCAATGCTTAATAATTATGAGGATTTCATATGAATCAACAAGCCGTTCAAAAAAAAAGTGCCGCACCGCTGGAATCCATCGCGTCCTCCGATGCATTGGCACCTGTGCGTGAAATGATTCGATCCTGTATTCAATGTGGAACGTGCACCGGCTCCTGCCCCAATTCTTTTGCCATGGACAAAACCCCTCGCCTGTTGTGGCGGATGGTACTCATGGGCGAAAAGGCTGCAATATTCAATAGTAAGACATTTACCCTGTGTTCTTCATGCTACTACTGTACGCTACGTTGCCCCCGGGGCTTGCCCCTGACCGATGCCATGAGCGCCCTCAAGCAAATTGCATCCTCGGAAAACATGTTTCGCTACCGGCAAAGTACGTTGTTTTATAAAAAATTTATCGAAAGTGTTCGGCGGCATGGACGTGTCAGGGAGATGGAGTTCATGACACTTTATTTCAGTGCATTGAAAAATCCCCTGATTCCCTTTCATTTTGCTGCACTCGGCATGAAGCTGATGAAGAAGGGAAAAGTCTCTATTCAGGTTCCTTCTAAAGGAAAAGCCCCGCTCGAAGCAATTTTTCGTAAAGTGGAAGAGCTGGAAAAAGAAAATTAGGGATATTGGAATGATGGGTTTCGGACAAATGGCGCAATAATTGTCTATTGTTCGGGTTGCGATTGATCACGATATACAAAATAAATAGCGTATGAGGAAGGCATGAAGTACCTATACTACCCCGGTTGCTCACTGGAAGGAACGGCCCATGAATATAATATGTCCACCCGGGCCCTGTTGACTTCGATGGGTGTCGAATTAGTCGAGATTGAGGACTGGACATGCTGTGGCGCAAGTGCTGCCGAGCCGATCAGTTTCCTGCTGTCTCTTTCACTCGCAGCTAGAAATATCGCCATCGCGGAGAAAGAGGAAGGCGTAAGCGATATCCTCGTACCCTGCAGCGCCTGCTACATCAATCTCAAGCGGGTTACGGAAACAGTCAGGAAAGACCCGGATACCTATGCCAGAATCAATAAGGTACTGGCGGAAGAAGGACTCCATTTGGGCCGCCGCATGAAAGTACGCCATCTCCTCGATGTTCTTACCACCGATCTCGGACCCGGTATCATACGTAAAAATCGAACCCAAACCCTTTCCAATATGTCTATCGCACCCTATTATGGATGTCAGTGTCTCCGCCCCTATGTCGAATTTGACAACCCGGAAGCGCCAACCACCATGGAACCGCTTATCCAAGCCACCGGTGCATCGGTATTCCCCTGGAGCATGGGCGGCCGATGCTGTGGCGCTTCCCACATGAACACAAAGATGGCGGTGGCCTTGGAGCTGACAGGATCAATATTGAGGGCTGCCGATGGCGCAGACGCTATTGTAACGGTCTGTCCTATGTGTCAAATGAACCTGGAAGCGTATCAGAAAAAAATTTCCGGCAAGTCCGGCAGGCTGATCGATATGACGATCCTCTATCTGCCACAGCTACTGGGAATGGCGCTCGGGGTGCCGGGCAAAGATCTGGGTCTCAAGCTGAACCTTGCAATAACCAATTCGTTTAAAGATAAAGCAAATCGGGCTGTCGCCTGAAAAAATACGAAAAGAAGATCTTCTCATGATCAACTGGATAAAAAAAATCCGAAACAGACTCATTTTCAAACTCATTCTCACGGTTGGTTTGATCTTTATACTGTCTGTCTCGATCTGGGCATATTTCAATATAGCCTATCAGAAAGAAAAGGCTATGCAGAACATTGTCGATACAACCGACAGATTGACCACGACAATCCAGTTGGGAACCCATTACGCCATGATGCTCAATTCCAGGGATGACATCAACCAGATCATCACGAATATCGGGCGGCTTCCCGAAATAGAGAACATCCGTATATATAACAAGAAAGGGGAAGTCAAGTATTCGAACCGACCGTCTGAGGTGGGACTCTCCACGAACATCAAGTCCGAAGCCTGCAACTTCTGTCACCAATCAGAGCCACCGCTGTCCGAACTTGCCCTCGATGAAAGAACGCGTATAGTAAACGACAACGGAGGATATCGGCGTCTCGGCATCGTCAGCCCCATCCGCAACGAACCTGGCTGTTCCACGGATGATTGCCACGTTCACCCACGAAACAAGAAAATTCTCGGAGCCCTGGATTTGGTGGTCTCTTTGGAGGAAACAGATGCGTCCCTGTACCACCTTCAGCGTGGCATCATCAACATGTCCATCTCCGTTTTTCTGCTCACATCCACCATCATCTTTTTCTTCGTGCTGAGATTTGTCAACCATCCCATCAAAAAACTCATCACCCGCACCCAGGATATTGCAAAGGGTCATTATGACAACAAATCCCAGCTTTCGCAGAAGGATGAAATGGGTCAGCTAGGGGATGCCATCGATAAAATGGGATCTGAAATCGCCAAACATGAAACAGCCCTCAACAAGCAGCGGGATGAATATATAAATTTGTTCGAACAGGTACCCTGTCTCATTACCGTACAGAATCGTGATTTCAAGCTGCTGCGCTACAACAAGGAGTTCTCAACCCGGTTCGACCCCAAACCCGGAGATTTCTGTTACCACGCCTACAAAGGCCGTTCGGAAAAATGTGAGCGCTGCCCCGTTGAATGGACCTTCGCGGATGGCGAATCATACACCACGGAAGAGACCGGCGTCGACAAAGACGGTACCATCAAACACTGGATTGTGCGGACGTCTCCCATTGTCAACGATAAAGGCGAGGTTGTCGCCGCCATGGAGATCTCACACGACATTTCCAAACACCGGCAACTCGAAGTAGACCTGGAGCGATCCGAAAAGAAATACCGTGACATATTCAACAATATACCCAACCCGGTGTTTGTACTCGACATCAACACCCTCCATATTCTGGACTGCAATATGAGTGTTGAGACTGTGTACGGGTTCACTGCGGAAAATATCATCGGTAGGTCATTCCTGGATCTGTTCCGGGAAGAAGAAAGGAAACACTACGCTACCATGCTGACGGCATCCGCCGTCATAAACCAGGCCAAGCATCTGGCCAAAGACCGCAAAGAGCTTTTTGTGGATATCCGTATTTCTCTTTCCGAATATTCCGGGCGAGAGGTGCTCCTGGTCACCACAAGTGACATCACCAAACGTCTGGAAGCGGAACAACAGCTGATCCAGGCCAGCAAAATGGCCACCCTGGGCGAGATGGCCACAGGTGTTGCCCATGAGCTGAATCAACCCTTGTCGGTCATCAAGACGGCCAGCAGTTTTTTCATCAAGAAGATCAGCCGTGACGAATCTATCGAAAAAGAAATCCTCGAAACCATGCTGATGAAAGTGGACAGCAATGTCGACCGGGCTGCCCGGATTATCAACCACATGCGGCAGTTTGCCAGGAAATCAGACATGGCACTGGAAAAAATTTCCATCAACGATGTTCTGGCGAGTGCATTTGAGATTTTCAGTCAGCAATTGAAAGTCAGGGGCATTGCGGTCATAAAGGATTTGGGCCGAGAATTACCCAAAATCCATGCCGATCCGAGTCGTCTCGAACAGGTATTCATTAATCTCCTGCTCAATGCCAGAGACGCCATCGAGGAGAAAATTTCGGTTGTAACCCGAGCCGACCATGAAGAACGGATTACACTCAGAACCTATCTTGATGGAGACCGGGTTGTCGCCGAGGTCTGCGATACAGGTATCGGCATCCCCAAACATGTTGCGGAGAAAATATTCGAACCTTTTTTTACCACCAAGGAAGTGGGTGCGGGGACCGGTTTAGGTCTCTCCATCAGCTACGGCATTGTCAAAGACTGCGGGGGAAAGATCATGGCGTTGCCTAACAAGAACCAGGGCGCCTGCTTTATTGTGTCGTTTCCGGGACCAAAATAGAGGGTTCGAGGAGTATGCTATAAGCTGTGAGCATTAAGCACCTTATGGCTTACAGCTTATAGCTAACGCTAAGAGAAGAAAATGAACACATCCCAAGACAAGAAAAAAATTCTCCTGGTGGACGACGAAGCAGATATCCGTGATGTGCTGGGCATGACGTTGTCGGACATGGGATATCAGGTGCTGATGGCAGCAAATGGCAAAACAGCATGGAAAATCTTTCTGGCGGAGAGGCCCCCCATCGTTCTGACCGACATCAAGATGCCCATCATGGATGGTATCGAGCTTTTGAAACGCATCAAACGCGAAAATCCCGAAGCGGAAGTTATCATGATCACCGGCCATGGTGACATGGATCTGGCCATCAAGAGCCTGAAACACCGCGCCACCGATTTCATTACCAAGCCCATCAACGTGGATGTGCTCGAAATCTCCCTAAAAAGGGTCGAAGAAAAGATAATCACTCGGAAGCAACTCCAGGAATACACCGAAAACCTTGAACGACTCATCCGTGAAAAAATCGAACTTCAGGACAACCTTTCAAACCTGGGGCTTATGGTGGGATCTATTTCGCACGGGATCAAGGGGCTGCTGACCGGTCTGGATGGTGGTCTCTATCTTCTCGGATCAGGATTGAAGGCCAACGATCTCATGAAAATGGAGGAAGGTGCTGATATACTCAAAATGATGGTGGAACGGATTCGACGGATGGTTAGCGACATCCTATTCTACGCAAAAGAGAGAAATCTGAGACGCGAGGAGGTTGATATTCTTGTCTTTGCCAATGATGTGATCAGGGTCATTGAACCCAAGAGCAAAACATTGAACATCGCTCTGGTAAAAGATTTCGATTTCTCTGTTGATAAAATTCATATTGATGCAGGATTTGTCCACTCCGCCCTCATCAACATCCTCGAAAATGCCATTGATGCCTGCAGGAGGAACGACCAGGACAAAAAGCACAAAATAGTATTTTCGGTCAAAAATGACAAAAAGCATCTTTTCTTTATCATCCGTGACAACGGTATCGGGATGGACATCGAAACCCGCGACAATCTGTTTTCACTTTTTTTCTCTTCTAAAGGCCGTGAGGGAACTGGGCTGGGGCTCTTTCTTTCCAATAGGATTATCGCTCAGCATGGCGGATCAATCGGTGTTGATTCGGTTGCGGGAGAGGGGAGCCGGTTTACAATCAAAATTCCTATCTTACCTTGCGATCCAAGAACATTGACAACAGTCGTTGGTATTGCCTAGTACCAGATGCGGTTATCAGCCTTTTCCATGGGGTGATATCGCGCCGTAGCAATTAACTTAATTTCATCATTCATCCACGGGCATGCCCGTGGTATTCTGCGAAGGCGGATAAAATATGCGTGAGCCGGTGCTATCTACCATAGCGATCGCGGCATGCGCAGGATAGAGGCATTTCCTAAATGGACTCACCCCTGGCCCGGGTTATCTTGGCCACCATTGGCGGCTATCTCATTCTTCTTCTTTTTTATCAGTTTACGACTGGTATGTTGAGGAATATCCGCGGTGCCCCACCGAACCAACGAATTCAGCGCGTATCCAGCATCAATTTCATCATCAAGAAGCTATCAACGCTTTGAAGTTGTTCGCCCAGCTACCAAAGCACGAAAAAACTGCCATCAAAGAAAGTCTGAAATCTAATCTGATTTCCATGAAGCGGTGGCTCACACTTCTGAGGCAATCAAACCTGCAAATATTGTGCATGGGAGAGCTTCATAAAGAATCTACCCGTACTTTTCTCTCAAAAGAATTTTTCTCAAAATTCAGTGTCGATGTTCTCTTGCTATAAGCTACTCCAAAGGAATTAAAACGTTTAATCAGGCGAATGGAGACAGGCAGGGATTATTTCCCATTGTTGAACCGTCAAACGCTGAAAAAATATCGGTCCCTCATTGTTTTTCGCACATGATTTAAATCTTGATGTTGATGATTGAGGACCCCGACCATTATTCCACAACGGATATTTAGATAAAAGGGAATTAACAAAATGGCGATCACAAGACCCAAACTGAATTTTCGGCCCAAGCTCAAAGTCCTTGATGATGAACAAAAAAGAGAAATTCACCTGGCAGCGCTAGAGGTTCTTGAGAGAACCGGTATAAAAATGACCCACCCAAAAGGGTTGGAGATCCTTTCCGGAGTCGGTGCAAAGGTTCAGGGAGACCGGGTTCGTATTCCCAGCTGGTTGGTTGAAGAGGCTATTCGCAAAGCGCCTTCCCGGTTGATCCTTGGCAACCGCAACAATGAAAGGTCGGTATTTTTAGAAGGTGATCGTTCCTTTTTTGGACCAAGCCTCGATTGCATGGAGTACCTTGACCCAGTAACAAATGATCGCATAGAATTCACCACCGATCACTGCAGGGTTACTGCCTCATTGACGGATTACCTTCCCATGTTCATTATTCCGAACTCATTTCACCGCTTACCTTTTTCGATCCAGCGGTGGATAAGATTCTATTCAGTGTTGAAAATGAAATCCCCTTGATTATTTTATCTGCGCCGCAACTCGGTGGCAGTGCACCGGCAAGCTTTGCCGGAACCATTGTACAGGGTTGTGCTGAATCGTTAAGCGGACTCGTTCTGGGACAAAATGCAAAACCTGGTGCTCCCATGATTTTCGGTGCGCAAACGACCATTATGGATATGCGTACCACGATATTCTCCTATGGTGCCCCCGAGATGAGCTTGATGATCAGCGCTATGGCTGAAATGGCACAGTATTACGGCTTGCCTTTCTTTGGGACTGCAGGTGCTACAGATGCCAAATTTAACGATCCCCAAGCTGGGATAGAAGCTAGCTTTCAGACACTTACCGCGGCTGCAGTCGGATCCAGTCTGGTCCACGACTGCAGCAGTTGGATGGATCATGGGTCGCTGGTGTCACCCGCTTTTATGGTGATGGTCAACGAAATCTTGCACATGGTCAACCAGTTCATGAGAGGCATTGAAGTTAGTGAGGAAACAATTGTTCTTGATCTCATTGACAAAGTAGGGCCTGGGGGTAATTATCTTCAAGAAACGCACACCATGGAGAACTTTCGCAACATTTGGTACTCCGACCTGTTTGATCGCGACATGTACGATCAATGGCAGGAGGACAGTTCAAAACGATTCAACGACAGATTGCGCGAAAAAACCTTAAAGGCAATGGAACACCAAACAGATCCTCTGGAACCTGAAATTATTGATGAATTAGATAAGATGCAAAAGCACTGGAAATAGGTACCATAGGCTTCTTGTACTTCTGTCATTGAACCGTCTCTTTATATTTTATTTCTGGACGCGAATGATGATAACTGTTACTTTAATTTAATCGCTTTCGGGTCCAATTCCCCGCGGGTTCTGCCGTTCGGCAGTGCTTCGCATGCCGCGAGTTGTCATTCCGGCGAAAGCCGGGCACGAAGTGAAGCTTTAGCGCTATCCAGAAATATAAACTGGATGCCCCCGGCCAACTACTTACCGGGGCAGGCTTATCGCGTCCGGCATGACAATAGATACCCCCTAGCTTGCTGCGGGGCAGTTCATTAATTCAGCGACCCGTTAATGTTTTTTGCAAACTGGTTTTGATCAATGGTCGGATTTTATTACCCCAAAAGATTATCTATAAAGGAGGAAATCGCCATGAAGATTAGAATCCCGAAACGCTTTGTGATTATGTTTGTTATTGGTTTGTTTTCAGTCTTTATCCTAAGTTGTGGAGACAATAACGGTGGTGGCGGTGGAGATGATGATGACGTTCAATCTCTTACAATCACTGGCGAATCAGGAGATCAGGTTGCTTTGAATGGTACTTGGCGATCAGAATGTATAGACCTTGGTGGTGGAGAATCAGAAAAATTGGTTATGACTATTTCAGGAACCACCTTTTCGCAGACTGAGGATGAATGGTTTGACTCAATAACGTGTGCTGGGGAATCCGATGCAAGCGTGATGGTTAGTGGAGACTTTGTTTTGGGGGATGAGCTTACAGCTACAAAAGATGGTGGAGATGTTACTGCCACAGAATTAGATATAGTAATAACCTCAGTTGAATACATCATTAATAATCCAGCTGAAGTTGCCGATTTCAATACAGACGAGGAATGTGGCTTTGATGACTGGGCGGTAGACACGCCTAAGGAACTCCTCGGAACAGACTGTTTTCTAAATGCAGATATTAAGGATATATTATATATCGATGACACGGTTGTTCCTGTGGCTTTGTATATGGGAGACGAAGACGGGCCACTTGATGGAAATGGCTATCCAATTGAAATCGAATCAGATGACGCACTTGAGTAGTTGTAAATTATTGCATGGCAGATAATAAGGTGTGATCAAATAGTAGAGGCAGCGGTTCAAGCCTGCCTCTACTATTTTAGTTTAGAACCAAAGATTACATCATTACCCATACCGAATACATCAATGGAAGACTGACCAACGCTGTTCATGGAATGGCGGGGCTTCTTAAAGATCAGGGGTATCGTTCCCTGCCCATGCCGACGGTAGCTCCGACGGACCAGCGGTTTTTGAAGGCCGTGTTTTCCTATAGAGATGCTGCCGAGCTGGCAGGTCTGGGTTCAGTGGGTCGGCATACCATGCTCATTACGCCCGAATTTGGGTCCCGCATAAAAATGACCTGCCTCCTCACCGAGGCGATTATTGAGCCGACACCCAAATCCCGAAAAAACTACTGTATCAAATGCAATGCCTGCATCAAGGCGTGCCCGTCCCTAGCCCTTCAGATGCCTAAAAAGAGTCAGGCCTATGCCATGAATCCATACGCCTGCCGCACATACCGTGTCGCAGGTCTCACTGCAGTGTCTGCATGAAGGCCTGTGATGAAAGCCTGAGTAAAAAGCGGGCGTGAGCCTTATCCGTACCATCTTTTAATCATTGGTTTCTCTCTGCAATTCAATCGCCTTGGCCCGCTTTTCCCATTGTTGGCGGGCTAGCGCACGCATGTCTTCAACGCGATCCATTTCATCAACGATCTCCATACCCAAGAGGGTTTCGACGACATCTTCGATTGTCACCAAGCCCTTTGTTCCACCGTATTCACCAACCACCAGTGCGATATGTTGGCGCTCATCTAGCAAGAATTCAAGCAATTCCGATAGGGGCATGGAATCAGGCACCGTATAGATATCCCGTTTCAATGTTTCTATTTTCACATCGCCGAAATCGCGTGCTTTGGAAAGCAAAAGATCGTCCTTGAGTATGAAGCCGGTGATATGGTCCAAATCCTTTCCATAAATCGGGAGGCGCGAAAACGTCACGACAGGTTTGGTATCCAAAGCTTCATTGACCGTTGAATCCTTTGGCAGAGCGGAAATCACGGTCCGCGGGGTCATGATATCGCTGGCCATCAGGGAACTCAACCGAAACAGATTTCGAATGATCCGCGATTCCCGTGGATCGATGTTCCCACTGCTCTCTCCGAATTCAGCCATGGCGACAAACTCCTCACGGCTGAACACGTGGATGTTTTTGTTACGAGAAATGAATCGGGTCAGAGCCTCTGAGATCCAGATCAAGGGGTACAGCACCCAAATTAAACCCTTAACAAATCGTGCGGTGATACCAGCCAATGATCTCCAATATACTGCACCGATGGTTTTAGGAATAATTTCAGATAAAAAAAGTATCATCAGGGTCATGATGGCGGAGAACAGGCCAAACCATGTATTTCCGAAAACCACTGTCGCTTTGGACCCGGAGCCGAGGGCTCCCACCGTATGGGCGATGGTATTCAGGGTTAAAATGGCGGCCAGCGACTTATCAACGTTGTCCTGTTTCAACTGCTTCAACAGAGCGGCGATTTTGGGCGTTTTGTTCTGAAGACCAGCGATATAGGATGGGGTGGTGCTCAAAAGAACCGCTTCGGCTATGCTGCAGAGAAACGAAAATACCAGCGCCAGCAGGATGTACGTTATAAGCAAAACAACATCCCACTGGGTATAGTCGCTAACCAGCGGTCCGGCGGTGGCCATTCCCACTGCCTCAGCATACTCAGATGTGAAAATGACGATCACAACAACAATAAAGTAACCAGTCCAATTTAAACCTTGCTGAATCATTTTTATTCTTTTACTCCTTCTATAGTGTACCTTGCACCTTTATACGTTCTTCAAAGGCAAGACCGGATAGTACTTCAATATGGATACCATCTGACAGGCCGGTTTCTATTTTCCGCATTTCTAATTGTTGTGAGTCGGTCTGCACTTCCACAAAAACGGCGTCTTTCTCGAAAATTAAATTACCCTCGTTGATTGCAAGGACATTTTCGCGTTTTTCCAGTACGATATCAGCGGTGGCGGAGTAGCCGGAGCGGATAAAGTAGTCTGCCTCCAGAACAACCTTGGCGCGCAATCCAAATTGGATGGTACCGCTGATTTCTTTTCCCTTAGGGGCGATATGCTCGATTCTGGCCTCAAAGGACCGGTTTTCAATGGCGCCAATGGTGAGAATGAGGGGCATGTCCAGGCGGAGTTTGCCGACTTCGGTTTCATCTATATTTCCTTCGAAAATCATATCCGTCATGTCTGCAACAACAGCAATTGTGGTGCCTGATGACTGGGTGCTGGTTTCCACTACAAGACTGCCTTCCTTTACCGGTACTTCAAGAACCGCACCATCGATGGTGGCACGGATCAATGTATTGCTTTTATCTTTTGCACCCGGCGTTACACCTTCCTGGATCAACTGCAGATTTCTCTGTGCAGCCGCTAATTCTTCCAAGGCCTGTTTGCGATCTATTTCGGCTTTCTGGTATTCTTCCTCTGTAATATCAAGGGTTTCGGTACGGACCATTTCATAAAACGTCTCTGCTTTGTCATATTCCTCACGGGCTTTTGAGAGCTGCAAAAGTGTATCCTGAAACGAGGATTCAGGGATAATTTTCTTGTCCATAAGCTCTTTTTCCCGCTCGTAGGTGTTCTGGGCATCTTGAAGACTCAAGTTTGCTTGATTAAGATCCTTTTCGGCCAGATGCAGCTTGATCAGATTCGGCGATTGTTTCTGGATTAACAGACTACCCCCTTTTATGGAAGCTTCATATCGCCGTTTTACGCGCTCAAAGGTTTTGTTCGTGTCTTCCAGTGCAATGTGTGCTTTTTTTACCCGAGCCTCGGCTTCATTGACACGAACCAGGTTGGGTATCAGGAAAATCCTCGCCAAGACCTGGTCTTTTTTTACGGAATCACCGGCTTCCACCATGATTTCATCGACAATGCCCGAAAGCTGCGCTTTTATCTCAACCTCTCGCCGGGCTACGATGCTTCCCGTGACCACGGTCTTTTTCACGATATCCATCACCACCGGCGAAACCAATTTTACCGGAGCGGGTTTGGGTCTGGACTTGACATATAGAAAAACCAAGGTTCCTATAAACATAAGTAAAAACAGCATGAATAAGAGTATGCGGAATATTTTTTTCATAAGGCCATCTTCCTATGATTAACCCGCCAGGCTACCGGCGGACAAGTCTTTTGGTCCGGAGCGACAAGGTCGCGTCAAATAAAATCGTGCCGGCGATTTTACTAGAAGACATCTCAAAAAAAGGGTTTTGGTTCAAGTTCAAGGCGGACCCGAGCTTCAACCCGCAGGTATACTGGAGTATTCCGAGGAGTTGAAGCAAGGGAACAACACAGAAATTGGGCCAAAAAACTTTTTTGAGATTAGCTTCTATTCATATCGTAATGCTTCCACGGGTTTACCTTGTACAGCGCGATATGCCGGTATCAGACCCGCCAGAGTACCGGCGATGGTCAGAACGGCAAGAGCCAGCAGGGCAGCGGAAAAATCAATGCTGGGGTCTTGAAACATCTGGGCATCTATTTTCAGAATCTGCATCAAGCGGCCAACGCCTTCCAATACGGCGACCCCACAAACCAGGGACAAATATCCCGGTATGGAGGTAAGCAGCAGTGCTTCCATCAACACCTGGCTGATTACCGAAAAGGGTGTGGCTCCCACGGTGCGCTTGATCCCGATTTCCCGGGTTCGTTCTTTGACGGCGATCAACATAATATTGGAAACGCCGATAATACCTGCAATGAGTGTAAAGATACCAACAAACCAAACGATAAATCGGATGCCCGCAAAAAGATCGGCAATTTTCTTGAATTCGTCCTCCATATTCCAGGAACCAAACGCGCGTTCATCTTCCGGTGCAACAGTATGTCTCGCTGCCAGGACTCGGATGACCTCATCCCGCACATCAGAGACTTTGATATGGGGCAGGGACGTGATGGAAAACCACCCGATTTTTTCGCCCCAGTTGAATACCTGTTGAAAGGTCGGCAAAGGGAGGAAAACAGCTTTGGCCTCCTCTTCATAGTCCTCATCATTTTTGTTTGGCAAGCGATAAACACCTACGACTTGAAAATTGATGTTGTTGATGCGGATGATTGCGCTTAGAGGAGACGCATCCTTTTCAAAAAGAAGTTTGACGGTTTCTTCCCCTATGACAGCCACTTTTCGATGTTCGGCCAAGTCCAGACGATTTAGAAAACGACCGGAAACAATCTGAAGCAAGCGGATATTCTGCACTTCCGGGTGATCTCCATAAATGGTCAGGGTTGCGGTGCGGTCCTTGTGGCTGACATTGTTATCGCCGTCTCCCCCACGTTTGCGACCCCGGGGGGCAAGAGAGGCAATACCCGGGACCATGTGCCGGATGATCTCGGTGTCTTCATTTGTGAATCGAAAGCGTCTGCCGATGGGAAATCCTTTGTAGGGTTTGGTTGTAACCCGCGACCAGATGAAAGCACTGTTGGTGGCGTAGCCGCTGAATTCGGAATAAGCGCCTTTCTGAAGACCGTTACCGGCACCGATCATGATGACAAGCATAAAGAGGCCCCAGAAAACACCAAATGCCGTCAGCAGCGACCGGAGACGGTTTTGTCGAACCGTATGCAGGATTTCCTGCCATATGTCCATTTCAATTCTTATCATCATATCTCAAATGATGCTCGCTTCTCATTATTCATTTTTTACAGAGTAATTTAAAGATGAACATCGAATAATGATGTCGCTCCGCTTATTGTTGTCATTGGTTTTTATTTTCATCAGGATCGAAATCGCTATCGAAATCGCTATCGGTATCGCTATCGCTATCGAAATCTATCGGAATCGAAATCGCTATCGGAATCGGTATCGCTATCGAATTCTGACTGCCCAAATGCCTCGCTTTTCTCTTTGACGCAATAAGCTCTCCCACCCAGGCGGCTAAGCATCACCGCGATTCGATCCAATCTGTTTCGATCCCGATTTGGGTTTAGATTTTGGTTTCAATCCCGATTCCGATTTCGATCCCGATTTGGGTTTCAATCCCGATTTCGATCCCGATCCCGATCCCGATGTTCGATGTTCATCGGTTTAATCTCTTTCTTCTATTTCACCCTATTCATCATGCAGCGCGTCCACGGGTCGTATGCTCGCAGCCCGCCGGGCCGGAAAAAGTCCTGCCAGTGTACCGGACAGGACCAGTAAAAAGACAGCGCCAAAGGCGACTTTCAGGTTCACTTCAGGATTTTTAAAGTAGTCTACACCCTGAATCGTGTGGGCCATGATCTCCAGGGCAGCGATGCCGGCTACAAGACCGAGATAGCCAAAGAAAAATGTGATGATAACCGCTTCTGTCAAAATTAGATCAATGATGGATCCGGGTGATGCGCCGATGGCTTTGCGGATACCGATTTCCCGGGTCCGTTCCTTTACGGTGATCAGCATGATATTGCTGACACCCACAATCCCGGCCACAATGGACCCGATACCGATAATCCATATAAATAGTCGTATGTTGGCAAAAAGGCGCATATATTTTTGATATGATACCATTGTATTGTGCATGAACACGGCACGACGGTCCTTCACATTGAACCGGTGGCGCTGAGCCAGTCGTTGTCTGATGTCGTTTTCAACCGTCTGGGGAGACTGCACTGCCTTGGTGTCAATGGTCATTGCAAGATTGTGAATCCGGTCCTTGCGGTTGAACAGGTGCTGCATGGTGCTGATGGGGATATAGACACGATCCAGCCCCCATTCATCGCCTTCATCCGTAAAAACGCCCACGATTTGAAATGGGATATTTTTTATCTGCACATACTGGCCCACGGCGGAAGTGGATGAAAAGAGCTCCTGCTTGGTTTTGGGACCCAGGATGGCAACCTTGCGTCGACCTGCCTGATCGGATGCATTCAGCAGACGACCGTCGCCGGCCTTGAGCATTTCCAGGGCAGCGTACTCGGGATGTACTCCCACAACCGGGAATTTTCCTGCCAGGGATCTGTAACGAACTGTCGTGTTGGATCCCAGGAAATATCGCGCAGTTATGTCTTCCCGTCCTTTGATGGACTGCTTCAGATCTTCGTAATCATCGTTTTTGAATCGTATGCGCCGACCCTGGTTTAATCCCTGGTATGGCATGGATGTCTGACCGCTTCTGATCCATATGCTGTTGATGGCGTCTTCTGAAAATGCATTGCGGACACCGTTTTCCAGGCCATAACCCGACCCCAGAAGAATAATGAGCATGAAAATTCCCCATGAAACAGCAAATCCAGTCAGAATCGTCCGTAACTTGTTTTTTCCGAGATTATGGAAAATTTCCTGTAGTTTGTCTTGAAATGAGCCTGGAGAGAACATGGTTTGTCTCTTCTTAAAATCGATTCACGATGGTATTAAACCGTTAACTACTTATCATTTTATATCGTCTTATCTGACGTCTGGAATCCAAATTTGTTTATTGTGTTCATTGGGTTTGTTGTGTTTATTGCGTTGCTATTTGCAAACGATAGTCAGCCTTCAACCTGTCCCTGTTAATCAACTAAATGAACTCAAGGAACACAACAAGCATAAAAACCTTGGATGTCGGCTCATCCGGTGTTGTCGATAGCGCCATCCTTGATGTTTACGATGCGATCGGTCATTGCAGCGATATCTTTTTCATGGGTGATGACCACAATGGTTGTACCCTGGGCATTGACCTGTTTAAAAACCTCCATCACATCCTGGGATGTGCGGCTGTCCAATGCACCCGTGGGTTCATCTGCCAGCAGAATGGAGGGATTGGCAATCATGGCGCGGGCGATGGCTGTGCGCTGCTTTTGGCCGCCGGACAGTTCAGCCGGCAGGTGGTTTGCCCAGTTTGCAATGCCGAATTTATCCAAAAAGTCCAGTGCTATTTGATGCCGCTTTTTTCGGTTCACGTTCCGGTAATATAGAGGCAATGCCACATTTTCGAGAGCTGTTTTGAATGGTATCAGATGAAAAGACTGGAACACAAAACCGATATTCTTGTTGCGGAAACGGGCGGCACGGGTTTCATTCATGTTTTTCAGGAGCTTGCCATCGAATTGATAGCGCCCGGTATCATAGGAATCCAACAACCCTATGATATTAAGCAGGGTCGATTTTCCCGAGCCGGATGATCCCATGACCGCAACCATCTCGCCCCTGGCAATCGCAAGATTGATGCCCTTGAGCACATGGAGCTGACTGGCACCGGTCTTATAGGATTTATGGATGTTTGTGAGTGTAATCATACGATTGCTCGTAGCATGCTGTGGGGCTCTTCAGCATCATCAGCATGGTTGTCCAGTCTAACTGCCCGGATCAGGCTGCCAGCGGAAACAAACGCCGGAACAAGCGTAAGACCGTGCGAGGTTTGCTCAGGATCACCAGGTTGCCCATCAATACCAGAATGATCCCGGAAATATTGTTCATGTGCCAGTGGTACCCCTCGAAAATGGTCGAAAGGAACAGGGCAAGCACGGGTATCAACAGCATGACATAGGCTGCGTAGTCGGCACCGATGCGGCCAATGAGCAGCATATAGCAACCAAAGGCCAGAATGGAGCCGAAGATGGTCAGGTAGAGCACGGGTCCCAGGTAGTCGGGTGACCAGTCCATGATCAGTTCACCGCCAAAGCCAAAGTGGATGCAGAGGGTCAGCAGGCCTCCATAGGCCATGCCATAGGTGTTGGCCTGGGTTACGGGTATGCCGGCCCTCGCATTTCTGGAACCCACGACATTCCCGATGGATGCCAGATATGCCCCTAAAAGGGCCAGGATTAGACCGATCATGCCGCGGGTGGCGCTGAAGACAACCAGGTCCTGCCAGAACAAAACGCATATCCCGGTCAGGCCGATCATGCCGCCTGAAAAAGCTTTCAAGTCGATTGGCTGGGACATAAAGAGCTTGAGATTTAAAATGTTCCATATCATGATGCTTGAGAACACAACCGCCACCAAACCACTGGTGAGGTATACGGTGGACAGATAACTCATACAGTAGCCCAGACCAAACACCGTCGCACCCTGCAGCGCCATGAAGAAGTGGTCTTTGCGGGAGAATACCAGCTTCTTGCGTCTGATCAAACAGAAGATGAAAAGAATCAGGGCCGCCAGACAAAAACGATATCCCACCGAAAGAATCGGCGGCACCTGGGTCAACTGCAGTTTAATTACCAGCCAGGTAGACCCCCATATCAGCGTGGCACCTATGTACAAGAAGGCGTTGATCATACACTATTCCTCAGCCAGGACGGCGATTTCAGCCTTGCCTTTTTCTTCATCCACAAAGTAGAAGAGGGCAGCTCCGGTAATGAATAACAGCAGAATGGAACCGATGCCCCAACGCGATGCCATCTGCCCTACAGCGACAATCTGTTCCGGCGTGGGGTTGGACGGCATCAGGAGTCGCCGGGCAAGGAGGCCCACAATGCCCATGAGCATAGGCCCGAGGATGGCGGCAAACTTGCCGAGCATGTTGTAGAACCCGTAGAATTCTGCAGCCTTGTTTTTGGGGATGAGCCTGGAATAGTAGGAGCGACTGAGGGCCTGGATTCCGCCCTGAACAAGACCAATGACAATGGCCAGGATGTAAAACTCGTTTTTTTCATTCATCATGGTTCCCCAGATGGTGACACAGATGTAAATACCGATGGCCAGATAGATGGATTTCCGGACACCCCACTTCTGGCCGAGTTTGCCAAACAAAAGCGCAGCTGGAAACCCCACAAACTGGGTAATCAGAAGCGCTTTGATCAGGTCATTGGACTGAAACCCGATGGACATTCCATAATCAACGGCCATTTTGATAATCGTGTCCACACCATCAATATAAAACCAGTAAGCCAGCAGAAAGGTCAGAACTGTTTTTAAGTGGCGGATTTTTCTCAGTGTGCTGAAGAACTGGCGGAAACCGTCGGCAATGACATCCAGGGCCCTTTTTGACTGCATTGATTCACGGTCTTCAGGCACCCACAGGATGGTGAAAATCGTGAAAAATCCCCACCAGGCGGCCACCGAAACAAAAGAAACCCTGACGGCCATGCCGGCATCCGGGAGACCGAATTTGTCAGGCATGAGGGTCATGAGGACATTCACCAGGAACAGAATACCCCCACCGAGATATCCCATGGAGAAACCGAAGGCCGAGACCATATCGATATTTTTTTTATTGGAGATGCCGGGCAGCAAGGAATCATAAAAGATATTGGCTCCGGCAAAACCGATCAGACCCATGGCATATACAAAGATGGCCAGGGCCCATTCCCCTTTTTGTATGGTAAAGAGGGCCGCCGTCATGAGCACACCCAGGTAGGCAAAAAAAATCAAAAGTTTTTTTCTTGCGCCCCCTTTGTCGGCAATGGCGCCCAGAATCGGTGCCATGAGGGCTACCAGCAGGCTGGCCAGGGAATTCCCCAGACCCAGCTGGGCAGTGCTCATATTGACATCAACACCGTGGCTCCAGTACTGCTTGAAGAATATAGGAAAAAAACCGGCCATGACCGTTGTTGCAAATGCCGAGTTCCCCCAATCGTAAAGGGCCCAGCCCAGGATGGCTTTTTTTTTCTTGTCCATGTGTTCTCCCGATTTTGATGTGGGTTCTATTTCAACCCGGGTATCAGTTTTTTTTAAATAGTGTTATAAAAGTTGTTACGGAATTTTAATTGGTTTATAGCCTCTTTGGGAAATGATGTCAAAAAAAGTCTCACCAGTTGTCTGTATCCTTTTCTGGATGTGGATGTCTATCCAATGGCTCGACATGGTTCATTGTACAGAAATGGGACCCCTGCGTGCGCAACAACGTTACCCATTGTATATCATGTTCCTGACACCCGAGCCCGAATCACCGCGGTTGATTGAAAAAGGACGCTTCATGACATCCCTGTCCGTTGATTACACGAGTATATATATCGACGAAACAAGCCAAGAATGGTCTGCATTGCTGGATATGGAAATGACGGTGGTTGAGCTGTCTCTCACATATGGCATTACAAGCCGTTTGAATATTACCCTGGCTATGCCATGGATCAGTCAGAATGACGGATTTCTGGATGGCCCTTTGGAAACCTACCACGATTTTTTTGGGTTTCCCAACTATGGCAGGGAAAACGGCCCGGTGGATGAATTCGGCTACCATATTTCGGTTGATGGTGAGGACTGGTTTGATGCCCGTTCGGGTGGTTTGCACCTGGGGGAAAGTGTGGTGTCCGTCAAAATGCAGTTGACCAGCGCCGGGCACCATCAGGGACTTTCCAGCAGTCTGCTGGCAGCCGTCAAGATACCCACGGGAGACGAGGATCATGGTTTTGGGAGCGGTCGATTTGACCAATCACTGGTCTTGCTGAATCAGTATCGGATTTCACCTTTTATTCTGTATCTGAATCCGGGGATCGTATTGCTTTCAGACCCGGAAACACACGGCGCCGATATCCATGTAAAGGATATGATGACCCTTTTGGCCGGTATTGAATACAGGGTCAGTGAAACCTTGTCCTTGATGGGCCAGTTCAATTTTGTTACATCTCCATTTCACCATACTGGAATTGAACAGATGGATCAGGACAGTCTTGAGCTCGCCTTGGGATTTGCTGTATGGGTGTCTCATGATATGATATTTGAATTCGCTTTCAGCGAAGACCTGACACGCACAGCCCCGGATTTTACGGTTCACGGGGCACTGCGGTTTGAATTTGGGCTATAGCCTAAGCCTTTAACTGAGAATTTGTGTATTTTGTGACAAAGAGGATTAAATCAATCACGAAAACACGAAATTTGAAAACCACGAAAAATTTCATGGTCTTTTTCGTGTTTTCGACCTTTCGACCTTTCGTGATAAAAGATCTTTTTATTCCGGTTTGTCCAGGTTGGGGTTAGACCGATAGGCATTGAGTGCAAATATCATGTAGTATACAGCCCATAGCTGAATATGGGCACCACGAAAGAGCTATTGATGCTATGAACATACCGACCCAAAAAGAATGTTATGGGCTCATCCAAGAGATGGGCATGATGGATCATATTGTCGCTCACTCCGAGCAGGTATGCCGTGTGGCTGTTTGTCTATCAGAAAAACTGCGTAGCCAGGGAATCGACCTGAATCTTGAACTGATACGGGCATCGGCGCTGCTGCATGACATTACCAAAACAAGAAGCTTCAGTACACGCGAAAATCATGCCGAAACCGGTGGGGAGTTTCTGCAGAAAAGAGGTTTTAGGGAAGTAGGGCGTGTCATTAGGCAGCATGTCAAGCTGGATACCTATGTTGCTTCCGGCAACCCCGTGGAAGCGGAGATCGTCAATTACGCAGACAAACGGGTACTACATGACCAGATTGTTCTTCTGGCGGATCGTCTGTCCTATATCCTGGAGAGATATGGGGAAGGCATGCAAAGCCGTGAGAGAATTATGGGATTGTGGGCCAAGTCAATAGAGCTGGAAAAGAAAATTTTCAACTGTCTGCCGTTTCTTCCAGAACTCTTGAAGTGTGAGGTTGAAAAGAATTAAATAAAGGGTTCAAGGGTCTGAGGGTGGCTTGAGCGATAAGCAATAAGCTCTAAGCGGTAAGCAACCTAATAGTCTTCAGCCTAAAACTCTAAAAGACTATAAAAGGGTTGGAGGGGAATAGGGTTCATTGAGTTTGTTGTGTTTCTTGGGTTCATTGGGTTGATGAAACGGAGACGTGTTGAAAGCTCTATACCGACCGCTTTAAGCAACACAACAAACCCAAAGAACACAATGAACAAAGCAACAACGTTTGTAGGGTTGGAGGGTAGCTGACAGTTATCGGTGGATTGCAGCATCCCAGCTTCCCAGTATACAAGGCCTGCTAACCCTGTGACCTGTCAGCTATGCGCTTAGCTGCGCTGGGAGTTATTAGATCTGGCATCTTGATTTCTATCCAATAAAATGGGGCCGTGCTATGAAAACGACTACAAAGATCCTAATTTTTCTGATCGCCATGGCATTGGCTGATATCGTTATTCCGGTGCCAATCGCTGCTTTCATGCTCATCTATGTTCTCTACCAAAGACCACTGTGGTTCAAGGATCTGCTTGAGGAGGTTTATAGGTCTTGAACTGATAGAGAAACCCGTTGGGATTGCCGATCTTACCGCATCTACGCCATCAGATGCCATGCCGTCTGGTTCACGATAGCAAAACAGCATCTTTCTTGTAGCTTGGGCGACCTCGATAATCGCTCAACGTAAGAATAAAATAGCCGGGACGATGCCCGGCTATTTCGGATATTTAAAAAGGCCAAATAAATCTTCGTCAAGTTTCAGGAAGTGATCCGGCAAAAAAGAGTGGGTGCTATCTATGCCTTTGTATAGACGCCTCTATCGATACTCTTGATTTTGCCCTGCTTCCTTAGTTTGAAAATGATATTGGCAATCTTCTTTTTGTCGAAGCCTGTCTTTTCAGCAAGGCTAGCATTGTTGACACCCTTCTTTGATCTTTTGATCACAGCAAAAACAGTATCGGCGGCGGTTTCTTTAACAGCCTTTTTTGCTGGTTTTTTCTTTGGTTTAGCGGCAGCTTTTTTACGCGCTGGCTTTGCCTTAGTCTTAGCCTTGGCCTGTTTTTGGGGTGTACTATCTTCCAGTTTCTCCGCTATCTTCTCCATACCCTGTGCGATAGTTCTCAGACCATCCGCTACTGCTTTCAACGCTACATCAAATTCTTTCATAGTTATTCCTCCTGTAGACTATTATTCATCCAATATAGGACATATGGCAAATAATACAAGCCTGTTTTTATGGGCTGTGTATTTTGGATATGAGTATTCCATGTTGGAGCTAGGTGGCCGTTTTTCAATCTTCTATTGTTGACAGCCCCTGAGAGCACCCTTAGCACAACTTATTTACCTTGCAGCGATATCGCTAACTGTTTTCCTGCTTCGTAGGACTCCCGGAGATAGTCCGGGTGTTCAAGGACGTCTTTTTCAAAATCCAGCCCGCGATAAAGCAGGGATTTCCATAGGCTGGCATCAATGACATCGAAAAAATACTTGACGGTGAGCAATGCACCATCAAATAGTTTTTTGCCTTTGGTGGCCCCTACGGAAATGAAAAGACCCTTTCGTTTTGTTTCCCACCGGCTGAAAGGCAGGCCCTCGATCCAGTATTTTTTAACCCACAGGGATTGACATCTGTCCATGAATATTTTGGTGTGGGCGCTGACGGTGTAGAAAAATATCGGTGAAGCCAGGATGACACCGTCGGATCCCAACATGCTGTCGCGTATCTGATGAAAATCGTCTTTGATGACGCAACTGCCGCTTTTTGTACAGCCGTAGATTTCTAAGCAGGGAGATATCTTTTTATCGCGCAGAACGAATTCATCGACCGTGGCACCATGTTTTCTGGCACCGGCGACAGCTTGTTTCAACAGTTGACTGGTGT
The DNA here is from genome assembly GCA_963842925.1 of uncultured delta proteobacterium. Lineage (GTDB taxonomy): Bacteria > Desulfobacterota > Desulfobacteria > Desulfobacterales > B30-G6 > B30-G6. The sequence goes on along the minus strand of CAWJIL010000005.1, from coordinate 316,271 downwards.
TGCCTTTTCGTCGCGGGCTTCCATAAATAGCTGTGATCTTCGGCATGATATATTTCAACCGCCTTTCTTCTCCATTGAGAACGAAGGGGCATCGTTGAGAAATTTATATTTGTTGAGATCCCGGAAAATTATAGATGTTTGTTATGTGAGAATAAAGTATAGACTATGGCTGTGGCGCTCCGGATCCACCTACTAATTGATAAAACAATGCAAAAACAATTAGCTGAACAATAAAACCAATAAGGCAAACAGCGACCGACCGCCAGGTGCTTTTATAGTCAAGTGCTTGTCTTACGGCAATGACCATCGCTACCAGCATCCAGATACCGCAAATTAAATTTAGAATATTCCCCAGCATGGGGATGATACCAAATAAACGGAGTACGCCAGGAGAACTGGAGAAACCGATAGTTCGCAGTAACTCCCCATAGTCTGCCTTTGTTTGTGGCTCAGCTAACAATTTGGTCCCGATAGCGTATGTCAAATACGCCCAGATAAACCAGCCCCCAAGAGCAGCGATGGTTCCGAGAATAAGCCCCTTTAACCCGACGACATTGATAGTTCCGATTCCTGCGGCGGCGCTGGAAAGAATAACAACTGTCATGGCTTGCCCCATAGCCCCTTTATCCGCTTCAACTTCTTCATAAAGGCTTACATCCAGTTTTGCTGCCCGCATCATTCGGTCTGTGAGTAATGACATACTTTCCTCCTTGGTATCCGAATAATTCATGAAACTTGCCTAAAGAATCTTTTAAAAGGAATATCCGGTGTTTCTTCAAAATTGATATCTACACACGTGTTGACGCTATAGCAGATTTCACTAAAAACTGCAAAACTGCAGAAGCATAAAGCTTTATACGTGTTCAATCGGCGTATGATTGGATATTTCTGAGTTCACTGTGCATAGATCAGTCACTGACAGGTCATGAATGCTTTGTCTGCCTGTAAGCCTTGCGAAATCTCTCAACTCATTGGCGGTGGCATTCATAAAATTCTCCAGCTTTCTGGCTGACTTATTGACACTTAGATTTTGCCGTAGTGTTGGATCCTGGGTCGCGATACCCATGGGGCATTTGCCTGTGTTGCAGATTCTGTACTGCTGGCAGCCGATAGCCATTAGGGCCGCTGTACCGATAGCAACAGCATCAGCACCTATAGCAAGCGCTTTTGCAATGTCGGCTGATATGCGGATGCCTCCGGTAATTATCAGACTGATGTTACCGGCACTGTTCTCATCCAAAAATTTCCGGGCGCGACACAAAGCAAAAATAGTGGGGACGCTAGTGGAGGCTTTTACATATTTTGGAGCCGCTCCTGTTGCTCCCGCTCTTCCGTCAATTGTAATGAAATCCGGTTCAGCATAAAGTGCAGCCTCCAGGTCCGCCTCAATATTGCCTGCTGCAAATTTGACACCGATGGGACGTCCTTCGGATACTTCTCTTAACCAATCGATCTTTTTTTTCAGATCAGCCCGGTTTTGTATATCGTCAAAGCTTGAAGGACTTGTTATACTTTTACCCGGACAAAAACCCCTGATATCAGCAATCTCATTGGTAACTTTTTCACCGGGAAGATGTCCACCCATTCCTGGTTTGGCCGATTGACCGAATTTGATCTCAATAGCACCGACTCTTTTCAAATTATCCTCAGTAACGCTGTAACGATTGGGAACGTACTCAAATATGTATTTGTAGGCATTGTCTATGGAGCTTGGTAGAATACCCCCTTCGCCAGAGCACATGGCAGTTTTCACCGCAGCAGACCCCTTGGCCAAAGCTGTTTTAGCCTCTGAACTCAGTGCGCCAAAAGACATGTGTGTTATAAAAAAGGGCAGTTGAATTGCCAAAGGTTTTTTTGCGCCGGGTCCGATGATGGTTTCGGTTTCCACATGCACATCTTTGTTTATAGGCAATGTTGCCAGCTGAGCACCCTTGAACAACAGTTCTTCCCACGAAAATGTTGGTACACGGGTTCGCATGGGTTCGGTTATGGATTCACCGGTTTCCGCCATCTGATGAATATCTGCCATGTAAGATTCAATGTCGTCAAAAGCGCGTAGCAGAGAATCATCAGGCCCCTTGTCTGAGTCAACATCACTTTTCCCTTGGCTAGGCACGACAGAAGGAGATATTGCCTTTTCGACTTTCTCGTGCAATTTTTTTGCTGATCCGCAAACCGGACAGGTATAATTCTCAGGGACATCCATCCAAAGAGAATTGTTTTTATCCTCATCATATACGAACTCACACACAATACATCGATATTTGGCCATGTTGTCTCCTTATACATCCAGATTAGCAGGTTCGTAATATTCTTGTGGATGTTTGCAGTAGGGACACTTGAAAGGGGGTTCGGTACCCTCATACACATAACCACAGATGCTGCACTTCCACTTGATGGGTTCGTCACGTTTATACACCACCTTTTGTTCAACCAGATCATGGAGTTTTCTAAATCTATCCCTGTGGTGTTTCTCAATTTTCGCAATTTGTGTAAACAAAATCGCGGCGGCCTGGTTACCCTCCAGATCTGCTTCTTCAGCGAATCGCGGATACATGTCCTCGGATTCATAGTTTTCGCCACCCACGGCCTCTTTCAAGTTCTCAAGGGTTGAGGTTTCACCTAACAATAACTTAATTTCTTCCAAGGCATGAAATTTTTCGTTTTCGGCTGTCTCCTCAAATATTTTTGCAATGTAATGATACCCCTCATTACGGGCGATTTCGGCAAAGAATGTATACCTATTTCGTGCCTCTGATTCACCTTGAAACGCTGCCATCAGGTTTTTTGTCGTCTTGCTCATCCTATTTCTCCCTATTAATTATGTGTAACTGCCGACACCTTGAGATATTTGAAAATTTATCAAGACCATAAATATCATCAATCGTGGCGGTCAGGTCAAGTTTTTCTTGCCTAAATTGAGTGATTGGCCTTAGATTATACAGATTATTTGGAGGCAAATAGAACCCCATGAAAGCCATGATACTAGAAAAAGTCGGCCATATCCTAGAAAACAAAACCCCCCTGACATGCGTCGAAATGACGCCTCCTACACCCTATGGCGACGACCTGCTGGTGAAAGTGTCTGCGTGTGGTGTCTGCCATACCGAACTGGATGAAATTGAGGGGCGGACACCGCCATCGACGCTGCCTATGATTCCCGGACACCAGGTCGTGGGACAGGTTTATGGGCTGGGTCCTGATGCACATCGATATAAACTGGGTGATCGGGTCGGGGTTGCCTGGATTTTTTCCGCCTGTGGTGTCTGCCGTTTTTGCAGAAAAGGATATGAAAACCTGTGCCAAGACTTCCAGGCGACCGGAAGAGACGCCCATGGCGGGTATGCTGAATACATGACCGTTTCGGAGCGTTTTGTTTACAAGATTCCGGATTTTTTCTCAGACAGGGAGGCAGCACCCCTTTTGTGTGCGGGCGCCATTGGATACCGGTCATTGCATCTGACACAGCTTTTTAACGGTCAGCGTCTTGGTTTGACCGGATTCGGCGCATCAGCCCATCTTGTAATGAAACTGGCATCCCATCTTTATCCGGATACCAATCTCTATGTATTTGCACGAAGTGAAAACGAACAGGCCTTTGCCAGGGAGCTGGGTGCTGTCTGGGCCGGAAACACCCACGACACAGCGCCTGTGAAGCTTGATGCCATCATCGATACGACCCCGGCCTGGAAACCTGTGGTGGAAGCGCTGGGCAACCTCGCAGCCGGGGGCCGTCTGGTGATCAACGCCATACGCAAGGAGGGTTTGGATCAGAACTATCTCCTCAAGATGGATTATCCTAGCCATTTGTGGCTCGAAAAGGAGATCAAGAGTGTCGCCAATGTGACGCGACAGGATGTTGAGGCCTTCCTGGAGCTGGCTGCTGACATGCGTATCCGGCCTGAAGTCCAGGAATTTTCACTGGCAGAAGCCAATCAGGCCTTGCTGGAACTCAAAGAGCGAAAAATTCGCGGGGCAAAGGTGTTGGTGGTGGAATAATACTTTTCCAGCACAGCTGGAAAAGAAGGGTCCGAGGTTCCGAGGGTGATACAAGGGTTCGAGGGTTGCTAACAGCTGAAAGCGGACAGCGGCATCCCAGCTTTCCAGCATACAAGGGGGAGAGTCCTCAGCACTCTCTCTTGGACCCTTGGACCCTAATTTTTACCATTCCTTTTTAAAAGATGGGCCAGTTGAATCAACTGCCTATTAGGTCCATGGTGCAAATGCTAAAGAATTCCCCTCTTTTGTGCCATCAGGAACATCTGCTCTCCCGTGTTGGCTGGTGGTAATCGTAGTGTGGCCTCGGGTTTTGGTGTCAGCTGTATAGCCTCAACCGGGCAGGTGGTCACGCACAGACCACAACCGATACAACGGTCCGGGTTCACCTGGGCCAGTTCATCGTCGTAGATCAAGATAGCATTCATCTGGCAGCGTTCCAGACACTGTTCACACCCTGTACATTCATCACTGTCAACTGCTGCCAGGTGATTCGAAAAAACCATCTCAGCGGGTTTGGGATGTTTGTTCAATGCCTTGAGCACACCACAGCAATCACCGCAGCAGTTACACATACCGGTAGGGTTCTGGGATGTGGCTGGTTGGGTGACCAGACCGGCGTCCCGGCAGTCTTTTATGATGGCGGTGGCTTCGGCCAGAGAAACCTCCCTGCCCATATTCTTGTCAAGATAATACTGGCCCATGGACCCGAACATGAAGCAGGCTTCCATGGTTTTGCCACAACCTTCATCCAACACTGTTTTGCTCTTCCGGCAGATACAGTCCGTCACCACAATGCTGGGTTTGGTTTTTAGAATTTCAATGGCATCGTCGTAGGTGGCCACCTGACGGGTCATATCGATGGATTGATTGACAGGAATGGTTCGCAGAAAATATTCGGCATTTTTCATCATGTTCTTTTCAAAAGCCTCTTCGAAATACTCCTCCACCATTTTGGCCAGCTCAGGCTCGATATCCTTAACCTGGAACTCAAACAAACCGTGCACAAAAGGGATGGCGGCATACCTGACAGAATTCTCCTTTTTAACACGAAAAACCAAGCCTTTATCTGTCATATCTTCAAGTTGAGCTGAAACTTCCGCTTCGGGTCGGTTCAGCTTGGTTGCAATGGAAGATGCTGTTGCCAGGCTATGCGTCAAGGCTAAAAACATACGCGCATTTTCTTCGGAAAAAAGATAACGCAGGATTTTGATTTCGATCCCCGATTTCGCTGCGGGAAAGCCCATGGAATACTGATCGAGTCTTTCTTGAAGTTGTCGATAGATGTTTTCTGTCATGAAATTCTCTCCTGTTCTTTTTTGTTAGCTGTAGCAATTAAGCCATAAGCGATAAGCTATAAGCAGCTTATGGCTTACAGCTTATTGCTTTTTTTCTTGAACCCTCAAACCATAGCATGCTGGAACGCTAGTATCGTGTCCTATAATTAAATTACAAAACTCGGATGGATTTTGCAGAGAATCTCAATCCCGGGTCTTGTTTTTTGATGTTTGTAATTTTTTCGATCATGGACACAAATGTATTTAATTCGCTACGGTTATTTTTTAACTATATTCCTGGGACACAACACATAGGATGCCTGGAAGCTGGGAGGCCGCTGTCCGCTGATAGCTGTCGGCTACCCTCCAACCCTAAAAATTAGTTGCTTTGTTCATTGTGTTCTTTGGGTTTATTGTGTTGCTCAAAGCGGTCGGTATAGAGCCTTCAACACGTCTCCGTTTCATCAACCCAATGAGCCCAAGAAACGCAACAAACTCAATGAACCCTATTTCCCTCCAACCCTTTTTTAGTCTTTTAGGGTTTTAGGCTGAAGACTATTAGGTTGCTTACCGCTTAGAGCTTATTGCTTATCGCTCAAGCCACTCTCGAACCCTCAAACCCTTCCCGTACTACCAGGTACCAATGCCTTGTTCGGGGGTTTTTTCCTTTAGATCACTGGCATCCGTTCCCATGAAATCAACGCTAAAAATACTCTCGGAGATGGATTGCATTTTATTCAGCAGGGTTTGATGCTCCGGGTGGACCTGGTAACGTTGCAGTGATTCGATGTTGGCAAACAGGGATACGAGTGCAAAGTCATAAGATCGGTCGGAATGGATGATATCCCTTCCAAACTCAAAGCTGTGGATTTCCAGAATTTTATTGGGCAGTTCCTCGAGAAGATTTTCAAGATCCTGGATATCTTTTTCGGGTGCATCTTTTTTGAATTTTATCAGAATGATATGGTTGAGCATGGTTCCTCCCTTGTACGATATCGGCTATCTTTCCAAGTTCTTGACATGGGTACGGGCTGACCCGGTTGAAAAGAGGCTGTCGTTCATAGATTTATGGTTCTTCTCCCAATTAGTTGGGAGAAAGGGTTCAAGGGTGATACAAGGGTTCGAGGGTGGCTGAAAGCTACAAGCGGACAGCAGCATCCCAGCTTCCAGGCCTCCTAGCATCCCAGCTTACAAGGATTCAAGGATTCAAGTGTTTGTTTTCCAGGGATTTGATTATCGCTTTTAGTCTTCTCTCTACATCCCCGAGATCCTCTCTTAATTTCTGAAGCATTTAGCTGATGACCCACTTCATCTCACTCGAATCCTGGACCCCTGGAATCCTTGAATCCTTAATTTGGATCAGCTTTTTTGGAAATGATCCAGATTTAATAAAAAACTTGAGATTTTAGCTGTGTCGTGCCATCTAATTGGCATATTTTCATTGCCTGCCAAAACAACCGGCAGCGTCGTTTGTCTAAAAAGCAGCCGACACAATAACACAGGAGACCGCAGCATTCACCCCAAAAGTGAAAAAGGTGCATATTTGTGATGACAAAAGAACCCGTGCTCTATGATCTCATTGATGTCAGCGATCCCGAGATTGCATTAACTGAAATAAAACAGATTCTTGTGCTGACAGTTGATGGGTATGACCCAGCAAAGCTTGAGATGGTCTATGGGGATATTGTCATGCTTTTCAGGGGAAAATATCCGGGTTACCAGGCCAGCAATACCAAATACCATGATCTTGAACACACCAATTCCGTGGTGCTAGCTGCGGCCCGTCTCATTCATGGCTGCATACTGGCTGGAATGACCTTCCATGTGGACAACTTGATGTTGGGTGTCTACGCATCACTGTTTCACGATGTGGGCTTGATTCAAACCAAAGACGACAAGGTGGGTTCCGGGGCCAAATACACGGTAGGTCATGAACAGCGGTCCATTGTGTTCATGGAAAAATACCTGTCCCAAAAAGGTTTTCCAAACCAGCAGATCGATGATTGCTCCCATTTGATCATGTGCACTATTTTGAACCTGCCTCCCAAAGAAATCCCCTTTAGATCTCCGGAAATTGAAACTCTCGGGAAAATTGTGGGCACGGCCGACCTGATGGCCCAAATTGCGGACAGATATTATATCGAGAAACTTCTGCTGCTGTTTCAGGAGTTTCAGGAAGCGGGGATTCCTGATTTTGCGTCGGAACTCGATCTGTTGAAGAAAACCGAAGGGTTTTATAAAAATGTCGCCAATCAGAGACTCGTCCATGATTTCAGCGGGATCTCCACCAACATGCGTGCCCATTTCAAGCAGCGTTATGGTGTGGAAAAAGATTTGTATTCGGAATCGATTCAAAAAAATATCGATTACCTTAGAATACTGCTGGCGCGTGCGGGCGACAGTATCGTTTCTGTAAAAGAAACTCTGAGGAGGAATGTTTTGGGTGATGCCCGGCCCAAGTCATGACACTTCCGATCAGGTTTCAGCCCGCCGGCTTTCTTCATCCCTGATCTCGCGTCTCAAGAGTTTTCCGACCTTGGACTTCGGAAGCATGTCCCTGAATTCGATGTATTGGGGAATCTTATAGCTCACCAGTGTTTTTCGACACCAGGTGATCAGGTCATAACCGGTAATACCCTTGATATCCTCCTTGAGAACAACGTAAGCCTTGATGCGCTCTCCCATTTTTTCGTCCGGAACACCGACCACACATGCTGCCATTACGGCGTGGTGTTCCTGGAGCACGGCCTCTATTTCAGAAGCCGATACCCGATAACCCTTGTGTTTGATGGTATCGACGGTCCGGTCCACGAAATAGAGGTTGCCGTCCGGGTCCATGGATGCCACATCGGCTGTCCGATACCATGTCCGACCTTCCAGTTCGATAAAGGCGGCTGCGGTTTCCTCCGGCTTTTTAATATAGTGATCGACCATGGGGTCCGAAGAGACAAGCAATTCCCCAGGCTTTCCAGGTTCGACCGGGTTCAAAAAGGCAGGATCGACGATTTTTACCGATTTGCTGGCCACAATGCGACCGATGCTTTTGGGCGGATTATCGACATCAGTGGGACACATGGCTACCCCACCGCAGGTTTCCGTGGCACCGTAGCCCTGAAAGATGGTTTTTCCAAACGTTTCTTTCCAGCGTTTGCCCACTTCAACGGGCAGTACATCCCCGGCACTGTACCAGTAGTCAACGGAACTCATATCGTACTGCTCCAGACGATCGTGTTCGAGAATCATCCGATAGAGGGTGGGAACTCCGATCATGGTCCTGGCACCGAAACGCTGGATCGATTCAAATGTGGCGTCCAGGTTGACCTTAGGCTGCAGCATCAGTGTGCCACCCACAAGCAGTGTCGCCAGGCTGCACGTCTGACCCAGTATGTGAAAAAGAGGCGCGTTGGCCATGATGACATTCTCCTCGGCAGGGAGCAGCGGTTCGCTCACCCTGATTTGCTCGTCCGCGGAAGTCAGGAAAAGGCCGTGGGTAATGGGGACGCCCTTGGGGAATTTGGTGGTGCCGCCCGTATAAAGAATTTCAGCAAGATTATTTTCAGCACCGGCAGGCAGTTCCGGCAGCGTTCTCGAACTGTTCGCACCGGCGGCGATGAGCTTTCCCATTTCGTAGGTGTGGTCATCAAGGATGGTTTTTCCCCGGGGAACAATATCGAAAAGATAGCCGAAGAGCCGCTTCCAGGCCGGAAGCATTTCGGTCATCTTGGTGATAACGACCTGTTTTATGCGTGTATCCGGCAAAACCTTCTTGACGTAACCGAAATTCGTGTCGGCACATACGATGGCCTCGGCGTCACTGTCGTTGGCGATATACTCGAGATCGCTAGGCGTGTAGATCGGTGTGATGGGTATGCAAACACCCCCAGCCCGCATAACGCCAAGCCAGGCAACCACCCATTGAATACTGTTGGGCACGTAGATGATCACACGCTGTTCAGGCTCAAGACCCTTGTCCAGCAACGCGGCGGCAAAGCTGTCCACCATTTTGACGACCTTTCGATAGCTATAGCGGGTGCCCAGATAGATAACGGCGACATGGTCATGGCGCCTGTCGGCCACAGATGCAAACAGTGCGGGTATGGTGTGGTTTTCGTTCATATATCAGACCCCAAAATATGCGGCTTTGATTTCTGGATTATTCATCAGTTCGGCGCCGGTTCCGGAAAGGGTGAGCATGCCGTTTTCTACGACATAGGCCCGGTCAACGATGGGCAGCACCGGTCTTGCGAACTGCTCACTGAGCAGTACCGTGATGCCTGTTTCTTTGTTGAGGGAGACGATGGCGTCTACGACGGCTTTCTGCATCATGGGGCTCAGTCCCAGCAAAGGCTCATCCAGCAGCAGCAGTTTCGGCCGGACCACCAGAGCCATGCCGATGGCGAGCATCTGCTGCTCGCCGCCGCTTAAAAAACCGGCTTTACGGGTTTTCAGTTTTGACAAGGGTGGAAACAGCGTAAAGACAAAGTCCATGGTTTCGCGGGTTTCGGATTTGGATCGCAGGTAGCCGGCGATTTTAAAATTTTCCACCACACTGCTTTCCGGAAATACCGGGTGGCGCTCCCGGGAAAGAACAATCCCTTTCTTGACCCTTTCACTGGGAGGCGTTTCGGTGATGTCCTCTCCCTCATACGTAACACTGCCATATACGCTGATACGTTCGCCGCCTTTACGTTTTTCTTTGATGCGCATATCGATGATCAGCCCTGAAACCGTATTCATGAAGGTTGTCTTCCCGGCGCTGTTGGAACCGATCAGACCGATGATTTCTCCCTCGCGCACTTCAAGGCTCAATCCGTTGAGGGCTAGGGCGTTTTCAAAAAATACCATTAGATTGTCGATTTCAAGCATCATGATTCTCTCTATTTTGCCTCGGTTCCAAGATAGGCGCTTTTTACGGCTTCATCTTCCATTACCGTTTCCGAAGGACCGTCGGCTATTTTCTCACCATAATTCATCACAATCACGCGGTCGGCGATACGAAAAAGCTCCTTGAGTCTGTGCTCGATCATGATAATCGTCTTGCCGGCCATGCGGATTTTTTCAATGATGGGGACGATGCTGGCCACTTCGGCCAGGCTCAAGCCTGAAAAAAGTTCATCCAGGATGAATAAATCAGGTTGAAGGGCAATGGCCTTGGCCAGTTCCAGACGTTTGAGATATCCTTGCGGTAGAGCGCCGGCGACCTTGTAGGCCACAAATGCATCTCTTTCAAATCCAACTTCTTCCAAAAGGTCCAGGGCGACCGCGTCCCGATCGCCGTATCTTCCGCCGGCAATCTGCTTCATTCGCGGAGAGTAGAGCGGGATGATCATGTTCTTGTATGCCGGCAGATTATAAAAAGGCTTGACCATCTGAAAGGTCCTGGCGATTCCTAAGCGAACAATCTTGTGCGGTGGCAGATGGCTGATTTTTTTCCCCTTGAACGAGACCTTTCCGGAGGTGGCTTTCACAAACCGGGTGATCAGATTAACCAGGGTGGTTTTTCCGGATCCATTAGGACCGATCACCCCCAGGAGTTCACCGGGCATGAGGTCAAAGCTGACTTTGTTCAAAGCACGGACCCCCCCGAAATTTTTACTCAGACGGGAAACTTCGAGAATCGGTGCAGCATTCATTTCTCCACCTCCACCCAGCGTTCGAACTGGTGATACTTTCTCTGGATGTAATGAAAAATCCCTTCGGGAAGGGCCACGATGAAGATTACCAGAAAGGCACCGTACAGGACGATACGCAGGCCGCCGAATCCCCGCAGAGCCTCGGACATGGGAACCAGGATGAAGGCTCCCAACGTGGCGCCGGCCAAGGTTCCCGGGCCACCCACGATAGTGGCCGCGATGGGAAGTATGGAATAATCCAGCGCAAATACCGGCATGCCGACGAACATGTATACGTGCGTCATGAAAGCGCCGCAGAACGCCCCGATCGTACCTGCGATAAAAAGTGACTGGGCTTTGAACCAGTAAATGTTGATACCCGCATTGATGACGGACCTGTCATTGTCGTTGATGCCCTTGAGAACCAAGCCGTAATCGGAATCCATCATTCTCCTGAAGCTGAAAAGAACGGCAAGCAGCACTGCCATGATGAGATACAGTTCGACCCATTCCGAGGGCAGCGGTGTCATACCACTCAAGCCCTCGGTGCCGCCGAAGATCTTGGTGGCTTCGACGACCCGCACAAGGATCAGCGGGATGATCATGGTCACCATGGAAAAGTAAATCCCCCGCAGTCTCAATACGGGAAGCAGCAAGAGCGTGCAGATAAACCCACCCATGAAAGAAGCGACGGGTATGGCCAGCAGCGGGCTCAAACCCCAATAGTGGTTCATTACGCCAGAGCAGTATGCGCCCACGCCGAAAAACAGCGCCTGGCCCAGTGACACCATGCCTGTTTGGGCCAGAATGTCCCAACTGATGGCCAACAGGGCCACAACGGCAACCGACAACAGCACCTTCTGCCAGTATGCACCCAGCAGCAGGGGAAGTGTCAGACAAATCACGACGGGCAGTAGACGGGGAGCCGCCAGATAGATCATCTCCCGCCAGGACAAAAGCGCGAAGATATCCGATGAACGCACTTTTATACCTCGGTCAATTCGTTCTTTTCGTTTTTTCAACTGCCGCTATATCCTTTCTTCCAGTTCTTTTTGTTTGCCGAAAAGTCCGGATGGTTTGATCGTCAGGACGATTAGAATGGCAGCCAGGCTGACGATCATGGTCCAGTGAGAGCCGATGTATGTATCGGTGAATCTTTCGGCAAATCCAACAATAAAACTGGCGGCGATCACACCGCCCGTACTACCCAGTCCGCCGATAATGCATACCGCTAGGGCTTTGATCAAAACGTCGTAGCCCTCACCGGGGGAGATGCTGCCCAGTGGGATGATAAAGAGCGCAGCCAGGGCTGCCACGCCGGCGCCGAAGGAAACGCTCAAAGTGGCGATCCAATCCGAATCGATACCGAAGGTCAGGGCGGTGCGCTCGTCCTGTGCAATGCCTCTAAATGCCAGGCCGGTTGCGGTATAGTGGGTAAAACACCATAAACCGAAAATGAGGATGGCGCTGAACCCCACGATGGCCAGCCGCTGGAAATCGACATAGGTCCCCGCAATGATAAAGCTCCGGTCCATGAATACTGGCAGGGTGTATTCGAACCCCACCCAGCCGAAATAGCTGAACAGCTCTAGTATGGCCAGACCGATGCCGAAGGTGGCGATCACCTCGGAAAGGGCCTGGCCTCTAACCCGGAGCAGCACAAAACGATAAACCAGTGCTCCCAAAAGGACGTTGGTCAAGACGGCTACCAACACGGCAAAGGGGTAGGGAATGTGCAGCAAGTTCAGCATACCCCAGATGCCGTAAGCTGCAAAAACATAAAAGGCCCCATAGGCAAAATTGGCCACACCGCTGATGCCGAAGGTCAGGTTGAAGCCAATGGCCATCAGGGCCAGGATGGCCGTATTGATCAGGGCGTATATGGATGTACCGATAAGCATGAGGCACGCATCTCCAGGGTAGTGTTTGAAAAAAAAGAACCCATCACGAAAACACGACAAGTGAAAAACACGAAAAAGCATTATATTCCATGTCTTCGTTCTTTCGTGGTTTCGTGATATAGGGTTTTCTTCCCCGCCTAAATCGAATCAATGGGGGGGTGCCTGGCTTTCACACCGACAAGGGGCGAACGCAGCGCCCTGTGCAGAAAATGTCACTTTACCGCTTTCAGGCCGGCCGGCAGTTGGATCTTGCCTTCTGCAATGGATGCGGGGAATACAATCGTGCGCTTGCCGTCCTCCGTCCATTGAAACACAGTGGAAACACAGGTCTCCTTTGGATCAAACCCATAGATAGCCTGATGTCCCTCGTCAAACTTGACGCGGCCCATAACACCCATACGGTCGGTTTTCTCCAACTCTGCAACAATTGCATCCGGATCTACGCTTTTGGCTCTCTCGATGGCTTCCTTTAAGATATATACCGACTCATAGGCCGGGGCCGGACCGTGGCCTGCTTGAATCTCTTTGCCGTATGCCTTCTTATACGCATCATAGAATACCTTGGAAGGCGCATGCATGTCGGATGGCAGAGCGCTGCCGAGTTCGAATATCGTGTTCATGGCGCCGGCGATCTTCCCATCGAATGTATTCCAGGCTTCAGAACCGGCCAGGGGTGAAATAAAGCCTGCCAAAACCGCCGGAACCTTCATGGCATTCCACTGTTTGACCAGTGTTCCACTCTGAGGCATATCGAAAATGGGCATGATGACTTGGGCGCCTTTGGCCCTTGCCTTCATGAGACTGGACGAAAAATCAGATGTTCCAGTGGGAAACGCCTCCACCTCGAGAACATCCCACCCGGCCTTGTCAAAGTACATTTTCTTTACAAACCCTGCTGTAGCCCTTGCCCAGGCAACATCCTGATGCAGCACGTACACTTTGTTGAATCCAAATTCTTTATTAATCGATGCCATGGTGCCGGCCAGGTATTTGACGAGATGTACGGCATTGAGACAGGTCCGGAAAACATATTTGTATTTTTCAGGGTCTTTTTTGATTTTTGCCTCGGAACCAGGAGACATGGCAATCGTTCCCAGCAACGGCACTTTATACTTGGCAATGATATCCATACCCGCCATCAGGGCTTCGGAACGGAACGGCCCTACAATCAGGGCTGCAGGTTTCTTGGACAGGATAATTTTTTCGAGTCCCAGCAATGCTTCCGGTACTGGCACACCGGGGGCTGCATCCCGAATGTCCACGGATTCCACGGCAAACGGCCGTTTGGTCCCGCCCACGTTGACGCCGCCCGCGGCATTGATCTCGTCCACGGCCATTTCTACGGCTTTAATGGACTCCTTGCCTTCCAAAAAACCCAAAGATGTGGGGACACCGATGACAATAGGGTCGGCCGCGTAAGCCATGGAAACACCGGTTGCAAGAATCAATAGAACCGCGATAGCGATACCTGAAAAACTTTTTTTTCTCTCCATGATGCCCTCCTTAATTTTTGGGAAGTTTCAGACGGTTTGTTTTAAGTCGTATTGAAGAACCTCTCAGCAGAGCTAGGGGAATGCGCTCACTGTTTCGGTTCAAGAACTGAATGCGTTTCTTATCCTGCGAGAATTATTTTGTCAAAACGAAATTATTCGATGACAATTTTTCCGGCGGGCTCAGAAACCACTTCGCCGATAATGGCAGACCCTGTTACACCGGCGTCCTTTAAATTTTCCAGCAGATCTCCGGCCTTGTCTTTGCCGATACCCATGAGCAGGCCACCCGAGGTCTGCGGGTCGAAAAGAATATCGATTAACACGCTGTCGATGTGTGGGGCAGGGCTTAGCAGGGACGATCGAAAGGCTTTGTTTTTGAATGCGCCTCCAGGGATGGAGCCGGCCCTGGCATATTCAATGGTTTCGGGTATAAGAGGAATGGCTTTTGATTCAAGACGAATCCCGATGGATGGGTTTGACAGCATCTCCGCCAGGTGACCTATAAGACCAAATCCGGTAATATCGGTACAGGCGCTCACAGGGTATTTCTTCATCACCTTGCCGGCGTCGCGGTTCAATGTGGCCATGAGGCGTGTGGTCGATTCAATGACCTCCCGGGAAGCGATGCCTCCCTTGATGGCCGTGTTGATGATGCCCGTACCAATGGGTTTGGTGAGGATCAGTTGATCTCCCGGCTTTAAACCCGTGTTTTGGATCACATGATCCGGATGTACAAAGCCGGTCACCGATAGACCATATTTCAGTTCTTTGTCTTGAACGCTGTGGCCGCCGAGTAAAACCACACCAGCTTCCTTCATTTTATCCAGTCCGCCTTCAAGAATGTCACGTAGGATCCTTATGTCCATTTGATCGGAGGGAAATGCCACCAGATTCATGGCGGTTTTGGGTTCCCCGCCCATGGCGTAGACATCGCTCAAGGCGTTGGCAGCGGCTATCTGGCCGAACCAGAAGGGATCGTCCACAATGGGTGTAAAGAAGTCTACGGTCTGGATAATGGCCAGATCAGCCGATATCTGGTAAACACCGGCATCGTCTGCCCCATCAAGGCCAACCAGTACATTGGGGTCCTGCGGCAGTTTAAGTCCGCAGAGTGCTTTGTCCAGGTCCCCTGGAGCCAGTTTAGAGGCTCACCCTGCGCCGGAAACGGTCTGGGTTAAACGAACCGGGCTCGTGCCAGTCTGGATGGTTTTCATTTTGATTGGTTTCATTGGTTCGATCATCATGACTCCTCTGAATGATTTTTTATTTTTCAACTTAGCTTTAATATAATCAATGGCTGCGATGTTTCAAGGTATATCGGTTTATTGGGACTGTTCCATCGAGATACAAACCGTAAGCTTTAAGCAATAAACTGTGACGCAACTTTCGGGCTTCACCTTAGATAGAGCGAAATGGTTGATTCAATGGCGATTTGCGCTGTTTGAGCCGCTTAGGGCATCTTATACCAGCGCATGGATTGGCCAATCCAATATGAAAACACGTTCATTTGTCAATCCTGCCTGTTTAACATTATGGCCAGCGCTGATGTTAGGAGCCCTTGCGGCGAGTTCGCAAAGCGCCAGGGGATTATCCATTTCGCGTATTGACCCCAGAAATCGGAGATGCAGGCTATCAGCAGTTCAAAGCTTGCAGTTCAAACTTCCGGGCTTATCCTTCAAACCCTGCCTTACCCTTTAGTTTGTGTCCGTCCAGAAATAGGGATTTTCGCGTTCTGTCAAGGCGGGCGTCAGATTTAACCCGGAGGAATAGCGCGCTATTTTGAGGCGTTAAATCATGGCGCCCAACACCGGCAGGACGTGAAAAGACCATTTGTGGATGGACACTAGTTTGTTTGTCTCCCGATCTCTGCCACGGGACACATGAGCGCAGTCAGAATATCACCCGGCGCCATTTTGAGCATCACACCTCTGCGGCCCCCGTTGATGACCACTGTCGGGTAATTCATGAGGGGGCTGTCAATAATGGATTCCAGTGGCTGTTTCAAGCCAAAGGGGCTGATGCCGCCCACACGATAGCCGGTCAATCGCTCGGCCATGGTGGTGTTCGCCATGGATGCGTGCTTGGTGCGAAAAAAACGGGCCAGTTTTTTTAAATCCAGTTGTGCGTTGCCCGGCAGCAAGGCTGCCACAAACCGTTTCCCACCCAGATCTGCGATAAGGGTTTTAACGGTTTTTTCAAGAGGGAACCCAATGGCCTGGGCTGCATATGCTGCTCCTTTAACCTTGTGGGTGTAGGATATCACCTCAAAGGGAAGCTGTGTTCTTTTTAATGCCTGGATGGCTCTTGTGGGCATTTTAGGTCCTTCAGCCATAAGCTGTAAGCCCTAAGCAGCTCATCGCTTACGGCTTATCGCTTAGGGCTACTTTTCTATTGTATCGTCATTGCACATGATATACAGGATAACGTTCTTGATGACAACAAATGACATCCAAAGGACACTGACACGCCAGGTGCAACGGAGTCGAGGGATGTCAAAATCGCCCGCAGGGCAGAATATGGAGGAGATATGTCTTATCAGAAAAGTGATTACAAAGAAGAACATGACAGGCTTACAGCTGTCTTTCAAACAAATCTTGGGGAGTTTGAAGCCGAGTTATATGCCAAGGAATGCCCGGAAACTGTTTGGAATTTTATCAATCTGGCTGAGGGTCGACAGGAAGCCGACCGCCAGGGCAATTTTTATGACGGTCTGGCATTTCATCGTGTGATCGAAGGATTCATGATTCAGGGTGGGTGCCCCCTTGGCTCCGGTACCGGCGGGCCCGGCTATCGCTTTCAGGACGAGTTCGATTCATCATTGCAGCACGACAGCGAAGGAATCCTTAGCATGGCCAACGCTGGACCCGGGACCAATGGAAGCCAGTTTTTTGTCACACTGGGGCCCACACCCCACCTGGACAACCGGCATTCGGTCTTTGGCAAGGTTGTAAAAGGCATGGAGGTTGTGAATAAAATCGGATCGGTTCAAACCGGGCCCATGGACAAACCCGTGGAACCGGTGGTGATGCAGACTGTCACCATTAAACGCTAAAATCGCTTTGCGATTTTAGTTGACGCGACTGCGTCGCTTTACTATCTAATAAAAACGGGGATCTTTTGAAGATCCCCGTTTTTATTACTTATAATGAGTTTTTTTATAAGCCCGCTGTTAGGCTGCGAGCGTCAAATAAAATCGCACAGCGAATTTATTAGGCTACCTCCTGGTATTCAGCATCCACCACATCATCCTCGGGAACGTTGCCGGGAGTGGCACTGTCATATTGCGTACCGGTATCGGCTGACTGCTGATAGGCTGTGGTCGCCATCTGGTGGGCTGCCTGTGTAAGGGCGTCCGTGAGACGTTTGATTTCATCCACATCCTCGTTGTTCATGGCCTGCTTCAGATCGTTGATGGTTGCTTCCATGCTGGATTTTGTGGAAGGATCCAGTTGGGCCCCCATTTCCGTCATGGATTTCTGGGTCTGGTAAATCAGGGTATCTGCCTGGTTTCTTGCTTCCACAAGGATTTTCTTTTGTTTATCCTCATCTGCATGCAATGTCGCATCATTCACCAGACGATCGATCTCTTCCTGGGTAAGACCGGAAGATGCCGTGATGCGTATGGATTGCGCTTTTCCCGTGGCCTGGTCCTTGGCGGAAACCTCTACGATGCCATTGGCGTCGATGTCGAAAGAAACTTCGATCTGGGGTGCCCCCCTGGGTGCTGGTGAGATTCCCGTCAATTCAAAACGGCCCAGGGTTTTGTTGCCGGAGGCCACTTCCCGCTCTCCCTGCAGCACATGAACGCTGACTGCCGGCTGGTTGTCTTCCGCCGTGGAAAAAACCTGGCTCTTTTTGGCTGGGATGGTGGTGTTTTTTTCGATGAGCTTGGTCATCACGCCCCCCAGGGTTTCGATACCGAGTGACAGGGGTGTAACATCCAGGAGCAGAACATCCTTGATGTCCCCTTTGAGTACCGCACCTTGAATAGAGGCTCCCAGAGCCACGACCTCATCCGGGTTGACACCCTTGTTGGGCTCCTTGCCGAATATCATTTTGACCCGTTCCTGGACTGCAGGCATACGGGTCATGCCCCCAACCAGAATCACTTCGTCCACTTCACCGGTTGATAGTCCGGCGTCTTTTAGAGCAGCTCGGCAGGGTCCCTCCAGGTTGGTCAACAGATCCGCCACAAGCGCTTCGAGTTTGGCACGGGTGATCTTGACATTCAAATGTTTGGGTCCCGTGGCATCGGCCGTGATAAAAGGGAGATTCACATCTGTTTCCAGGGAATTCGACAGTTCCATTTTGGCTTTTTCCGCGGCTTCTTTCAAGCGTTGAAGCGCCATCTTGTCCTTGCGTATATCGATACCCTGATCCTTTTTATACTCATCGGCGATGTAATCGATAAGTCTGAGATCGAAATCCTCGCCCCCCAGATGGGTGTTACCATTGGTGGCTTTGACTTCGAACACGCCATCACCGATTTCAAGTATGGACACATCGAAGGTCCCGCCGCCCAGGTCAAATACGGCAATTTTTTCCTCGGACTTTTTATCCATGCCATAGGCCAGAGAGGCAGCCGTGGGTTCGTTGACAATACGCAATACATTCAAACCGGCGATTTTACCGGCATCCTTGGTAGCCTGTCGCTGACCGTCATCAAAGTAGGCTGGTACGGTAATGACGGCATCTATGATTTTTTCGCCCAAAAACGCTTCCACTGACTTTTTGATATCTGCCAGGATAAAAGATGAAATTTCCGCAGGGCTGTATTGCTTGCCGCGAATGTTGAGCTGAACATCTCCATTGGCAGCTTTCTGAATGTTGAAGGGTAGGTTTTTAATATCCGCCTGAATCTCCGGAGAGTCAAATTTCCGGCCAATGAGGCGCTTGACGCCAAAAATAGTGTTTTCAGGATTGGTGATGGCCTGACGTTTAGCGATCTGTCCCACCAGTCGTTCTCCCTTATCGGTAACTGCAACGACAGAGGGCGTGGTTCGTCCGCCTTCCTGATTGTTGACCACTTTGGCCTCGCTACTTTCCATAATCGAGACACAGGAATTGGTGGTTCCCAGATCAATACCAATTATTTTGCTCATTTTCAATTCCTCCTTTTGGGCATGACAGCTGTTCTGGATAGAGAAACCGGCTCCAGTCCGTGGCTGTCGTGCATTGAGTGTGGTGTTTGTTAGAACGAAAATAAGCATCATGCTGTGTTAGTCAATAATGAATATGAATAATTTCATTACTATTTATGAAATAATACTTTTAAGTAATGCAGAAAGCGGCGGGCAAGACCTTGTTTTATACATTTGCGCATTTGATATTTGGATTTTTTTTATTTCGATATTCGGAATTCGAAAAAAATCACACGCTGAATGTGTATAATATAATTCCCTATAGGGTTGGATCATGGCATGGCCCTTTGGACCCGGTTATCTACTATCAGCATGGTGGTTTATAGACACGAATCAAACGCTTAGCTATTGACATGAAAATTATTTTGAATCATACTACAACTCTCGTAAATCCTGGGCTTCAATTTTCTGCCCAGAACCTTAATCCCACTCAAAAAAGGAGAATGATATGAAAAGAGGTGCCTTCTTCATTTTATCCATGGCAATGGTTGTTTTGTTGCTTTCGCCCACTGCATGGGCTGCCAACGAAATCAAAATCGGATTCAACATTCCACTTACCGGTGACAATCCGGATGTGGGTGGTTCA
Source organism: uncultured delta proteobacterium (assembly GCA_963842925.1). Taxonomy (GTDB): domain Bacteria; phylum Desulfobacterota; class Desulfobacteria; order Desulfobacterales; family B30-G6; genus B30-G6. Next base: position 296,265 of record CAWJIL010000005.1, on the reverse strand, counting down.
TCCAGAAACGCAGCCGAAATGTTTCTGAAAAATAATCCAACCGTCAATGTTGGCGGGAAAGCATACAGCCTGAAATTCATCTATGAAGACAACGAATACAAACCCGAATCAGCCGTCAAAATCAACTCAAAGCTTATTACGGAAGAAGGTGTTCTCGGTATCGTAGGCCCTCAGTCTTCAAGTCAGGCTGTTCCGGCCGGTGAAGTTGCCAACAACAACGCCACTCCCATGATCAGCCCTTGGTCTACCAACCCGAACACCACACTGGATCGACCCTATGTTTTTCGTGGTTGTTTTCTCGATCCCTTCCAGGGACCGGTAGCCGCCAATTTTGCTACTGATGAGCTTGGGGCCAAAAAAGCCGCTGTTATCTATGATATTGCCGCGGATTATCCAAAAGGACTGGCTGAGAATTTCAAAGAAGCCTTTGAAAAACTGCATGGATCCGGTTCCATCGTTGCCTTTGAATCATTTACAACCGGTGACAAGGATTTTTCCGCCCAGATGACCAATATCGTCATGTCCAAGGCGGATGTCCTTTTTGTTCCCCAGTATTATTCTGAAGTTCCCCTTATCATTCGGTCCGCCAAAGAGATGGGTTGGTCGAAACATATTCTGGGTGCAGATGCCTGGGGTGGTGGCGACCTGATGGGGCTTTGTGGGGATGACTGTAAAGGCCTTTACTTTTCAACGCATTACGCTGCCGCGGGTGCCAAAGGGGCCACCAAAGCGTTTATCGATGCCTATGTTGCCGCCTATGGAAAGACACCTGACGATGTGGCCGCCCTGACCTGGGACACCATTGGACTGATGGTCCAGGCCATCAAAGATACCGGTGGTCTGTCCGGAAATATCAAGACTGACCGTACGAAAGTGAAGGACGCCCTGGCCGGTGTTAAAGACTTTCCGGGAATCACCGGTGGGATGACATTCACACCTGATGGTGATCCGAAAAAATGTGCCGTGATCGTTCAGATCAACGATGACGGTCAATTTGCCTTTCATAAATCCGTATGTCCAAAATAAAATCGAGTTACGATTTTATTTTAATCGATAAGGTAGTTGAACCGCAACAGCGAGCGCTAACCCCGTAGCTTACTGCGGGGTTAGCGAGCGAATCTAAATTAGACAGAATTCCTTAGGTTCGATGCGCAGCACTGCCGTAAGGCAGAACATTCCTCGCAGCTTGCTGCGAGGTTCTTCAAAAATCATACACCCACCGTGCCTGTGCAAGGTGGGTGAACCTATTATCTGCCCGCGCTGCTGGTTTTAAGAAGCCATCTCAAAAATAGGATTTTTGTTCAAAGTCAAGGCGGGCCCGAGTTCCAAGCCGCAGGAATACTGCAGTATTTCGAGGAGTTGAAACGAGAGCCCAACACAGGATTTGGACTAAAAGACATTTTTGAGATAGCTTCTGATTAAAAGCCAACGGTCATGTGCGGATTTTTATTTGGGAGAGCACCGCATGACCTTCAATTTCCTCATGCAGAACCTCATCAATGCCTTACAGTGGGGGAGTTTTTATGCCCTCATCGCTTTAGGCTACTCCATGGTTTACAGTATTCTCATGCTGTTCAACTTTGCCCATGGGGACATTTTCATGGTAGGCGCCTATATCGGTTTAGGTATCGCCACCGGTCTGCTTGCACTGGCAGGAACCGGGGCCGCCGCAATATTACCGGGGTGGTTTATTCTGGTCTTGACCATTTTGATATCCATGTTCCTGACCGGTTTTGTGGGTATCATCGTGGAAAGGGTAGGGTATCGTCCTCTGCGAGATGCACCGCGAGCTTCTGCCGCCATTACAGGTTTGATGATTGGGATTATTCTGGAAACATCCAACATCCTTTTTCTGGGGGGATCGCGGCTTAAATTTCCACAACTCATTCAATCAACCACCTACAATATCGGTGGTGTTTTTGTAACCAACAAAAAAATCATGATTGTACTGGTTTCTCTGAGCTTGATGCTGGCTCTGCACCAGTTCGTGACACGTACCAAATACGGTATGGCTATGCGTGCCATGGCGTATGATTATCTGGTGATTCCCTTGATGGGTGTATCCATTAATCGTGTTGCAGCCATGACCTTTGCCATTGGATCTGCTTTGGCAGCAGCAGCAGGAATTCTATTTGGCTTGGCCTATCCGGTATTAGACCCATACATGGGTGTCAGCTTTGGCTGGAAAGCATTTGTGGCTGCGATTTTGGGCGGGCGAGGGTCCATCATGGGGGCCTGTATTGCCGGTTTTATGCTGGGCTTTATCGAAATCATGACCGTGCCTGCCATCCAGATTATCAACCGCATGTTCGATTTTAATATCGGGTCCAACATGCGTGATCTGATTGCTTATTCCATTGTGTTGCTGATTCTGATCTTCAAACCGCATGGATTGTTTGGAGAGGCTTACAGTGCAAAGCTGCGGCTTTAAATGGTGCGGGAATTGGACATATCATGAAGTTATAAAATAATTTTTTTTGAACGAAAGAAAATTGATCTAAAACAAGGGTTCGAGGATCCGAGGTTGATACAGGGGTTCTAGGGTAGCTGATAGTTATTAACAAACAGCGGCATTCAAGGTTCTGAAAATCCTAGTATTCCAGCATACAAAGGGTCCAGAGTTCAAGGGGTAACGTGAGATGCTTAGCGGTTATATGCAGGTAACCGTTTGACAAAATATTGCCCTCGCACCCTGGAATCCTCGAACCCTTGAACCCTGTCTCCTGAACAATCGGGAGAAGAACCATCTTCATTGATTCCGCTTTGTCGGAAGAAGTTAGTCAAGGATTCTATCTATGGCCGTTACAACACAATCGAAAAAACAATCCGGCTTAAAGGGCACTATCATGCGTATATTCAGCGACGCCCCTTTGCTGGCTATCCTCCTGGGATTTCTGGCCTGTACGCTTTGGGAAATGCTCATCGGCAAGGTATTGGCATCTGCTCTGCTACTTCCCAAAATGCCCATCCTTTTCGGTCTGGTGACGATGTTCAAGGTCATCGCCGGGATGATCAACATGGTTCTCAAGGACGCGTCTTTTGAATTTATTACGCTGATACACATACCCATGGCCCTGCTCTACTTTGTGATTATTTATGCCTTGCCGTTTGCCATTGTTGTGCGTTTAATGACAGGACCGGCGAATGCCATTGCACGCGCATTGCAGCAACTTCCATTGATCGTCACCGCCCTGGTTCATTTGGGATTTATTTATGCCACCTTTCATTTTTGGGCCGAGCTGAGTGACTATCGATTGATTTCCCTGAAACTGACTCTCATTGCCGTTCTACTCACACTCAGTTTGAACATTATCAATGGGTATATGGGCGAGTTTTCCTGCTCCCACCCTGGCTTTATGGCCATTGGGGCTTACATGTCTTCTTTTTTCACGGTGGGACTGTTTGTCAATGACAAGGTCTTGGGAGATGCTTTGCTGGGTATTCCCATGGCGTATCTGACCTTCCCGTTGGCCCTGATTTTTGGCGGACTGTGCGCTTCTATGGGTGCATTGATTGTTGCCATTCCCTCGTTTAGGACCCGGGGGGACTATCTGGCGATTATCAGTCTGGCTTTTTTGTTTATTGTGAAAAGTTTTTTTGAAAACATGCAGTCCCTGGGCGGTGCCAGAGGGATTATGGGACAACCCGACTGGGCAACCCTACCGGTCATCTTCATCGTTGTTATCATAGGTATATGGGCCATCAACAATTTTGTCACATCAACACTCGGTAAAGCTTTGAACGCCGTACGGGATGATGAAATGGCAGCCGATGCCATGACCGTGGATACCCGCAAAACAAAAATGGTGGCCTTTCTTTTTGGTGCCTTCTGGGCCGGTCTGGCCGGCGGATTGCTGGCCCATGTGTTGCGCTTTATAAACCCTGCCATGTTCGGTATTCAAAAACTGGCTGAAGTTCTGGCCATGGTGTACTTTGGCGGTCTCAATTCCGTGTATGGGTCCATCGTGGGGGCTGTATCCATCAGTCTTTTGGGAGAAGTTCTACGGCCGCTTGAAATATTAAAATGGATTTTCATCCCCCTGCTGTTAATTCTGGTGATGATCTACAGACCCACGGGCCTGGTCGCATTCAAAGAACTGGACGTGCGCACAGTGTTCGGCCCCAAGGAGGAGGCGTAATATGCCGCTTCTCGAAGTTATTCAAATGAGTCATAATTTTGGTGGCCTTCAAGCCGTATCCAATTATAATCTGCAACTGGATCCCGGTCAGATTACGGGCCTGATTGGTCCCAACGGTGCCGGTAAAACAACCATATTCAATCTGCTCACGGGAATATATGAGCCTGCCGAAGGTGACGTCCTCTTGAACGGCACCAACATTGTCGGTCAACGGCCAAACCAGATCGCAGCGCTGGGTATCGGGCGCACCTTTCAGGAGATGCGCCTGTGGCGCCACATGTCTGTTCTGGATCATGTAAAAATGGCCCGCTATTCAAAACTCAGCTATGGCCTTTTTGGCGCCTTTTTGGATAGCCCCAAACGACGAAACCAGGAAAAAGAGTCTACGGACAAGGCCATGGATTATCTGGAACTGTTTGGTGTGGACCAATTTGCCCATCAACTGGTGACCAACCTACCTTATGGTGCCCAACGGCGGGTTGAAATGGCACGCGCCCTGGCCACGGAGCCCAAGGTGCTGCTGCTCGATGAACCAACGGTGGGCATGACGCCCGAAGAACTGATGGAAATGATTATGGTGGTGCGCAAGGCCCATGAGCGATTCAACTTGGCAATTTTTCTGATTGAACATCGTTTGCGGGTGGTGCGCGAGCTCTGCCAGAATGTCCAGACCCTGGTGTTTGGTGAAGTGATTGTTGAAGGAACACCGGATGAAGTTCAAAATAATCCCAAGGTCATTGAGGCCTATATCGGTGATAAGGAGATAGACTTCTAATGCTCTTAGATGTAAAAAACCTCCAGGTTGCATATGGTAAAATCAAGGCCCTGCATGGCATTGATTTTCATATAAACGATGGCGAAATTGTGACCATTATCGGCGCCAACGGTGCAGGAAAAAGCTCCACCCTGCGTGCTATTTCTCGTTTGGTTCCTTCGGGGGTGGACACGACCATGACGTTTGCCGGTGAAAATCTGTTGAAATACCCACCCGAAAAGGTTGTCAGTGATTTGGGTATCACTCACGTGCCGGAAGGACGACGACTGTTCGGCAATTTGACCGTTCTTGAAAATCTGCAACTGGCCGCTTTTGCCCGTAAAGACAAAGATGGAATCCAGCGTGACATCGAGCGTGTCTTCGCCATTTTTTCGCGTCTTGAAGAACGCAAGACCCAAAAAGCAGGCACCATGTCCGGTGGTGAACAGCAAATGCTGGCTGTGGGTCGTGCTTTTGTTGCCGGACGCCGTCTCATGCTTCTGGACGAACCCTCCATGGGATTGTCGCCCCTGTTGATGAAACGCGTATTTCGCTCTCTGAAAGAGATCAATCAGACAGAGGGAACGGCCATCCTGCTGGTGGAGCAAAACGCCCGCCTGGCATTAAAATTTGCCAAGCGCGGGTATGTCCTGGAAAACGGTAACATGGTGCTTCATGGTCCTTCGGAAGATCTGCTGGGCAACGAAGATGTGAAGAAGGCGTATCTCGGCGGTTAGCCCCTTTTCTCATGAAAAAAGTTAAGCGATAACGATCGGTATTGCGTATAGTATTCTCTTAATCAACTGGCTGATCTCTCAAGACAACGTGGTTACTCTTTCCACCATGAGGAGCGAGAAAAACCTAAGGGAAAATCTCGGAGCCGTTGGATGGTCGCTTGAAGCAGAGGATATTGAAGAACTGCGCGCAGCCTTTCCCAATCAAGAGGAGGTTTCGAATAGAGAGCCCCTTTTGTGACGATAAGATAGAACAAAATTACGCGTTCGGGATGATGATGATTTCCTCCGGGCGGATACGAACGCACACTTCTTCTTTTTTCTGAAATTGCCCTGCATAGGCAGGGGCTCGGGTGAATAAAACCCCGACTTTGGTTTCAATGGAGTATTCGATGACCGGCCCCATATAGGCGCTCTGAACGATCAGGCCTGAAAGAGCCTGGGGTGAGGTTTCCTCTTTGGGTGCAATTTCTATTACTTCGGGTCGAAGTGAGAGTTTCACCGGGCCATTTTGCTGAGTGGTCTGCTTTCCCTGGGCAATGTTGATCTCAGCATCGCCAAGAACCAGTTGTCTCGTTTTTCCCTCACCCCGCAACTCGGCCGCCACCACATTGGACTCACCGATAAAGTTGGCCACGAACGCCGTCTCCGGGTGATGATAAAGTGACTGTGGCGGTCCCTGTTGCTCGATGGCGCCTTTGCGCATGATGATGATTTCATCAGAAACGGCTAGTGCTTCAGCCTGATCGTGAGTAACATATATGGACGTGATTTTCGACCCCTGCTGAAGCCGACGTATGTCGTCGCGCATACTGCGGCGCAGCTTGCTGTCGATGTTGCTCAGGGGTTCATCAAACAACAATACCTTGGGGCGGAGTACCATGGCACGGGCCACAGCCACGCGTTGCTGTTGTCCACCCGAAAGTTCGTCAGGATAGCGGTCCTGATAGCCATCCATATCCACCATTTCAAGCACTTCACGTACACGTTCTTGGGTTTCATCTGGCGCTGTCTTCAGAACGCCCAGGCCATAGCCTACATTCTTTCCCACGCTCATATGAGGAAAAAGCGCATAAGACTGAAACACCATGCCGATGTCGCGGCGGGTCGCTGACAGATCGGTGACGTTTTCGTCACCGAACCAGATTTCTCCTGAAGAAACGGGCTCAAGCCCGGAAACAAGCCTTAGCAGGGTTGTTTTGCCGCAACCGGATGGGCCGAGTAAGGTGGTCAAGGTACCAGGTGCAAATTCGATATCAACGGCATTTAGGGCGCACACCTTGCCAAAGTATTTGGAGACATTTTTCAGAACGATTTTAATGGATGAATCACTCATGAGCGCCTCATATAATTTTTACCTGTTTGTCGGTTCTGGAGCGTCCAGTGACGAGTTGAACCAGCAATGTGAAAATCAACATTGTTAAAATGAGAACGGAGCCATAAGCCACGGCCACACCAGTATCACCGCTCTCGACGCGCGAGAGGATGTAGGTGGTGGCCACATCCGTTCCAGCCGTGGCCAGGAAAATAACCGCAGAGACGGTGGTCATGGCACGGATAAAACTGTAGGCCATGGAAGAGACAATGGTCGATTTCAACAAGGGCAGGAGTACAGACCGGATGGTTTTCAAACTTCCTGCCCGCTGCAATATGGATGCCTCTTCCAGACTTGTTGAAATCTGACTCAATGCGGACATACCGCCCCGAATACCCACGGGCATGGCCCGGATGGCCATGGTGATAATCAGGATGGCGGCCGTTCCTGTCAACTCGATGGGGGCCGTATTGAAAGCCAGGATATAAGCCACTCCGATTACGGTGCCGGGAACTGCAAAGATAAGCACGGTCCCGAAGTCGATCACAGCCCGACCGAAAAACTGTTTCCGTGTGAGAATATAGGCGATAAGCACGCCCACGAATGTTGTCAGGGGGGCGGCTATAATCGAGTAGGACAGGGAGTGCAAAAAGGATGGCCAGGCCCCGGAAGATAGGCCTTTGGACCACAGTTCCATGTGGTGCGACAGGGTTAGGGAGTAATCAGCGCCCCATTGTGTCACAAACCCGCCCAGGAATATACTGATGTACACGATACCCACCAAGATGAACCAGAAGGAAATAAATAGGGTGAAACCACGCTGCAGAAACGAAGGCAGTGGGGTTACATTACCCGAAGTCTCCACTCCGGTGACGGTAACATAGGACTTTTTGCCGATCCATTTTTTTTGGATGTAAAATACTGAGAGGGACAGGAACAAAAGTATAAGACCGAGGGCGGCTGCCTTGGCAAAATCGAGCTGTGCCCCGGCGATGGAAAAATAAATTTCCGTGGAAAGCACGTCATACTCCCCGCCGAGCACAAGGGGATTGCCGAAATCCGCAGCGGAAGAGATCATCCCCAGCAAAAAGGCGTTGGCAATGGCTGGCCTGAGCAGGGGAAAAGTCACTTTCCACAGCGTTGTCCAACGACTGGCGCGCATGGTTAGTGAGGCTTCCTCCATGGCCGGATTGATGGAAGATAGCATACCGCTGATGACCATGTAACTGACCGGCGTCAATGAAAGCGTCTGGGCCAGAAAAATCCCCAGAAAACCATAGATATAGCCCGAGCGCTCGAAGATGCCCTGACTCCCCTCCGGGGTAAAAATACCAGCGGGACCGAACAGGAACATCAGCCCGTCACTAATCATGCCGGCCCGTCCAAAGAGCAAAATCAGCGACATACCGACTACGAAAGGTGGCGTAATGATCGGCAGTATGTAAAAAACCCGTATCAGATATCTGAAACGCGAGGTGGCACGGACCGAATAGAGAGCGAAAATCAGCCCGCACACCGTGGTCGCCGCACCGACCGTAAAGGCCAGCCTCAAGGTGTTCCAAATGACGCGTCCCACGCCGAATGACGTGACAATCTGGAAAAACTGGAATGGCACAAACGCACCGGCCTTATTGAAAAGCACGTTGCGGAAGATTTCCCAGACCGGGAAAAAGATAAACATGGCCACCATCAAAACCACAAAAATAACGGCACCCGCGATAAATGTGTCCCCCCGTTGGAAGCCGAGCTCGGAAATGCCGATGGCAAACAAAGCCGCCAGGCACAGTAAAATCACCCCGGCCGCCAGGCCCATGGAGGTATTGGAGGCGATAAAGCTGAAGAGCAACATGCCAATTACCGCTCCTGAGATAAGGGTGAAAAGCCATCCGGATTTTTTTCTGGGTAGCTTGATCCAGGCGAAAGGCACCAGGATTAGGAGCAATAATGGCACCACCAGGGTGGCCTTGTTGTAATTCCAGCCCAAGGCGTCCAGCAGCTCATCCATCGTAAAATCAGTGATACCATATTCGAGTGCTACCCAGGGTAGGAAGCAGTAGGCTGCGGTGGCGAGGAGTATCCAGGAGAGAACGACTCGTGGGCCGATCTCCCCTGGAGCGTTGTTTCTTTTTGTGTTCATTGTCAGAAAAAACTCACTCGGTATAGACTATCGTTGAACCGACTTGATCTCTTTTGCCCAACGGTCAATCAGATGTGCGCGCATCTTTTCGGAACCGTACGTGACAAAGTCATAATCGATGAGCTTGACCTCGTCGAGCCGTATGGCCTCTTTGGGAACATTGGCGTTTAGATTGGTGGGAACCTGGAACATCTTTACACGCTGGGGCACTTCCTGACCTTCAGCACTCAGCATGAAATCGACGAATTTCTTGGCGTTTTCCATGTTTCGGGCACCCTTTATAATACTCAGACCACCGATCTCATAACCGGTACCCTCGGAAGGCACAACAAGTTCCAGGGGGAAGCCATTGGCTTTCTGGAGTGCGTGATCGTGCAGAAATCCGATGCCGATCATGGTCTCGCCACGCGCGGCGGCCTTGCCGGGTGCCGAGCCTGATTTGGTGTATTGATTAACATTCTGGTGCAGTTTTGCCAGATACTTGTAGGCATCCTCCTCACCCTTGAGCTGCACCATGGTGGCAAGAACCGTGTAGGCCGTGCCGGAGCTCTGGGGGCTGGCAACCTGAACCATTCCCTTGTACATAGGCTTGGTCAGATCTTCCCAGGAACGGGGCATGGGGAGGTTCTTCTCCTTGAGAACGTCGGTGTTCACCGAGTAACCGAGCACACCGGCGTACACACCGGTGCTGTGATGCATCTTGCTGGTGGCCGGGTTCTTGAATTCCTCGCCAATTTCCACCAACATGAAAGACTCGTAGGGCTCCAGCAATCCGTTCACACCCGCTTGTGAATGTGGGTCAAGCGTCCCGGCATACCATACATCGCCTTTGGGATTATCTTTTTCAGCCAGGATCTTGGCATAGGTAGAGCCGGAGCCGGCACGCGTCATTTGCACCTTGACATCATATTTCTTAGCAAATTCGTCGGCCACAGCCTGACAGGCAAAAGGCTCGTTGGAACAATAGACGACCAGCCGACCTTTAGCAAAGGCGCTGCCCGCTGAGGTGAGAATGAAAATTATTACCATACAGATAATTAATCGTTTCATGATTTTCTCCTTTCCAAAGCTTGTGTTCTTATTTTTTCGGCTCGGCGCGAACCATACTATTTGGATGCGCTGTCCATGATGAACCATCTTAACGAAATGCACTATTTCATCAAGATAAGACGTGACGTGAAAGATAGGAATTTACTTTAAAAATTTGAGCATGGCAGAAGCAGCACATTGTGTCAATAGCCATGTCCATACAAGAATCTGCGTCAACCCCACATCATCTAAAATAACAGTTCCCTTGGAAATTCTTCAAGACTTTCTACAACCCTATTTACACCTTTTAGTTTAATTAACCTGCGATGGGTATCCGCAGGCCCCAGTGCAATAATATAACCGATGCCTGCTGCACAGGCCGCCTCAATTCCTGAATCTGAATCTTCAACTACAATACATTGAACAGGCTCTAATTCAAGTCTGATCGCCGCATCAAGATACATATCCGGTGCAGGCTTGCCTGGTCTGCTGCCGTCATCGTAAACTATCTGCTTTAAATCAAACCAATCTCTTAATAGAAAGTGCTCCGCAAAAAAATCAAGATTTGTTTTTTCTGAACCGGTCGCTATTATACGCGGTATATCGTGGGCAACCAAATAGTCTAAGAGTTCGGTTGCGCCAGGCGATAATTTGAAATCGGTTTCCTGTTTCAAACACAATTGTCTGTATATGGTTTCTTTTTGCTGTGTCAATCGCTCAAGATCATCCCCTGTTACCGAACGACCCAGTAGATATTTAAGACAATGCAGGTTGGTTCGTCCGAGAACGTGAAGCCTTATCTCTTCATTAGAAAAAGCCCTACTCCCGACCGATTCAGAAAACTGCTTCCAGGCATATTCATGTAGGTGACTATCCCACCAAAGCACGCCATTAAAATCAAAAATGATTCCATCATATTTCATTTAGGTTGTACTCCTCAGAACATAATAATTAATATACCTCATAATCATCCTCAGATGCATTGAGAGACTATTGCACGAAAATGGAGCTAATTATAAGGTCTAAACTTACCAATCTTTTCATTTCCTTAAAACTATTACATGCCCATCTTTGCCTGTACATATCAAGACGATAAAATTTCAGATTCATAGACCCTGCCTTTATCATCTAATTGATATCATTCACCCGCCATACATTTCATTGGCTGAAAAATAAAGAGATTTGCCTGATATATCAATTATAGTGACGAGATGAGTGTTTCATTCGGTAATTGCAGGCTTTCTATTGATGGACACCGTTACCCGGTTCCAGGGTTTTCTTAAAAAGACTCAAGAATTTGACGATCTTGATTGTGCCACCCACTTTGTCCACATCTTTAACCAGTGCAACGGCCGGATTCCGAAAACAGCTAACCACCTCTTTCCAAACAAACGAATCAAGGGGCAGTGAAATATCCGGGTTGATCTTAAGTAATCTGGCCTGTCAATACAGGCCCTCTACTTCACGGCGGAAGAATACAGCGATTACAATCACCGCAAGGGTCGGGAATAAAATGATCAAAACAGCTGCAGCATTGACTGCCGGGGTGAATGTGAAGCGCATGAGGCTATAAAGATACACAGGCAGTGTCAACTCGTGTCCGATCAGGAAGAACGACAGCAAAAACTCCCCCATGGAGATCGTAAAGCAGAAGAGCGCAGCGGCTAGGACGGATGGAATAATTAGCGGCAATGTGACATCTAAAAATGTTCGCAGCCTGCTTGCGCCAAGATCCATGGCAGCTTCTTCCATTTCGAGATCAAAGTTCAGCAGTCTGTCGCGGATGACCATGACGGCAAAGGGCATAATAAAGGTCGTGTGCCCTAAAATGGTAGGCCAGATTCCACCCGGGATACCCAAGAAGCGAAACCAGAGCAGGACCGAGATTGCCGAAACAACACCATAGGTGATGATTGCCAGAAGGTTGAGCCCCTCGATCAAAGCTTTGCCTCTGAACTTGAACCTGACCAGCCCATAGGCAAGCCCGCCCCCGATGAGGGTCGAGAAAAATGTTGCCACCAGCCCAATGATAACCGAATTTTTAAGCGCTAAAATTAATCTGGAGTCATCGAAGGCTTTCTGAAACCAATGGAAGGTCAGGCCCTTCAGGGGCCAGGTCAGGTACTCCGATGTGTTGAAAGCATAGAGAACAAGCACCGCTAAAGGTAAAAAAATATAACAAAGAAACAGGATGAAGTAGATCCTAAAGGCCCTGTCGCCCCAATCCTTAACCAGCCAATCCCGCAAACGGGAGTTACGCATAGTCGGCCTCCTTTCCCAGGCGGGCGATAACAGCTGCCAGCATCAACAGGGCCAGGAAGACAACCACCGATAGCGCACTGCCGGTGGTCCAGTTTGCTCCGCCCATAAATGTTTCAAAAATCACCGAAGAGATCATCAAGGTATTGGCACCGCCTAATAATTGGGATGACAGCACATCACCGAAGCTTGCCAGCAGTACCAGAACCACCCCTGACACGGTTCCGGAACTGGTCAGCGGAAGTGTTATTCTGATCAAGGTCTGCAATTTGTTGGCGCCAAGATCTTCAGATGCCTCCAATAATTTGTTGGGCACCTTGCCCAAACTGGCATATAGCGGCAGGACCATATAGGGTGTATAGGTGTAGACCAGACCGAACACAATACCAGTTCCCGAATATAAAAACCGGATAGGGGCATCGGTCAGTCCTATTGACATCAGCACCCAATTGAGAATTCCACTTGAACCCAGAATGATTTTCCAGGCAAAGACACGCAGGATCACACTGGTCCAGAATGGGATCAGAAGGGCCAGCAGCAGCAGGCTTCCGCGCTTGGTTATACGCGAAAGATAATAGGCTACCGGATACGAAATGAACAGAGAGATGATCGTTGCTGTTGCGGCATAAAGACCTGTGCGGATAAAAGCATTTCGATAAATCGGTTCAACGAGCACACGTAGATAGTTGTCGAGCGTATAGTGGAAGTTGGGATCGAAGAAGGGCATGCTGGACATCAGGCTGTAACGCAAGGCCACAAACATGGGAATCAGAAAAAATAAAATCAACATGATGGCGGCCGGACATATGGTGAGAATCGGAACAATCCATTCATCGAATCGATCCCGCCACGATAAAGCCCCTACTATTTTAGTTTGGCCCGGGGATTCCTGCATTCTTTTATTCCTGTTGTTGATCTTGAACCGAATCAGTGCTCGCTAACCCCGTTGGTTCTGCCGTGCAGCAGCCTTTGGCAGGCAGCGGCGTTAGCGAGCGAATCAGATTGAAATTCATGGTATCGATATTCGATATTGGATATTCCAGCCCCCTTCGAGGGGGCTTCTTGAGCCCACTCGCTCTGCGGATTGGCTCAGTTGCCGCGTACATCCTGGTAGGCTTTTACCATCTTTTCAGATGTTTCCGGCTTCAGTGTAGGATAGGGTACCAACCTTTTTGTCTCTTCATCGGAATAGGTCATAATATCGGCCATCTCCTTTGGTAAGGCGCTGGCAGCATCCGCGTTGACCACCATATATCCCATCTTCTTAATCATCTGGGAGGCAATTTTTGGAGACAGCATATGATTGATCCATTTATTGGCTGCATCCTGGTGGGGGGCATCGGACATGATGCAGAACTGATCAATCCAGGCTGCGGCCCCTTCTTTGGGAAGCACGAATTTCACTGGCTGCCCATCGAGCTGCATCTTGTGAATCATACCATCGTCAGCTGACGTGAGCCATATCTCACCCGAAGCCAGGAGATTCTTCATTTCTTCCAGACTTTCGATACGTTTTAGCAACAGTGGGTTTTGTGCGCTCAACTTCTTTTTAATGGGGATCAGTTTGGCGTCGGTGTCGACATCGAGTTGTGTGATATCCATACCGAGATATTTGCCAACAGCAAAACAGGCATCCACCGGGTTTCGTGAAAATGCGATACGGCCCTTGTAGCGTTCATCCCAGAGGGCGCCCCATGAGCTAGGTGCTTCCTTGACCAGGTCGCTGCGATAGGCCATTCCCATAACCCCAAACGTGTAAGGTACGCTATATAGTTTGCCGTCGACCATATTGTAATCCGCTTTTTTGAATCCCTCTGACAAACCTTCCCAGTTGGGGATCTTGCTTTTTTCGATAGGTGCCAAAAGGCCGGCCTTGGCAAACCGTTTGATCATGTGGTTGCTGGGCTGAATGATGTCGAGACCCCCGTGGCCGGCTTGAATCTTGGACCACAGCTCCTCATTGCCGTGATAGAACGTGCAATTTACCTTGATGCCATACGCTTCTTCGAAGGATTGGGTTGCAAAATCAGGGCAGTAGATACCCCAGGTCCAGATGTTGAGCTCTTTGTCTTCAGCGGCCCAAACACCCCATGATGGGAGCAATATAGCTATGAATAAAAAAAATACTGTAAGCCTGGTTGCGATGGAACATTTTGGATGCGTCATGATCGTCTCCTTTGTATTTTTGACGCCGCAGGTGTTCTTGCGGTGATTTGGATTTTATCAGCCAGCCAAGTTGTCGCTACCCTCTCTCTTTCCATTCGGATGTAAGTGTATATACCTGCGGTCACCGGCGATTTATACCATGGAATCCCGGGCGTATGCATGAGCCATATTGTCGAGCAACGCGTTTTTTCAACGTATGGTCTTTGCGGGCAGCAGCGCTGCGTCTTTGGCGATCCAACCAATCTGCGTTTCATCCCCAACCCTAAAATCAGCGGTTGCTTTGGCATCTAAATCCGCTTTCAGTCTGGCACTGTTCGGCAACTCGACGATGCAACGCCGCATGGGCCCTGAATAGATCAGATTAATGATGTGAGCCGGGTGTTTTGTGCTGCATTCCCGGGCCCGCTCGCCAATCATAATTCTCTCCGGACGAATGCAGAGGGTGGCTGTCTCACCCACTTCAAACCGGCCCGCGTCTTCAGCATGGAACAGCAATCCGTCGGCTTTGATGCTGGAAGTGTTACCATCACCTTCGCAAACCCTGCCGTCCAAGAAATTTGTGTCACCGATGAAATCGGCAACAAACCGGGTTTGAGGTCGTTCATAAATTTTTTCGGCGGTGCCAATCTGCTCAATCTTGCCCCGATTCATGATGGCGATTCGATCACACAAATTGAGGGCTTCCTGTTGATCGTGGGTTACATAAATAAATGTGGTGCCTAAACGGCGCTGGATGTTTTTTATTTCGATCTGCATCTCGCGACGAAGTTTAAGGTCTAAGGACCCCAGGGGTTCGTCAAACAAAACCACACTTGGTTCAAGAATCAAAGCCCTCGCAAGTGCGACCCGCTGCTGCTGGCCACCGCTGAGTTGTTTCGGATACCGCTCCCCAAGGCCTTCTAAATGAACGACCTCCAAGGCATTCGCCACCCGGGTTTTGATTTCGTTGGCTGGTGTTTTACGGATCTTCAAACCATAGGCCAGGTTGTTGAAAACGGTCATGTGGGGAAACAGGGCCAGGTGCTGGAAAACCATCGTGGTGTTGCGGCGATAAGCAGGCCGGCGACCCATCAGCTCATTCTGAAGGTAGACATCGCCAACATCAGGAATGATAAACCCACCGATAATGCGCATGGTCGTGGTCTTACCAGAACCGCTGGGGCCGAGGATACCGAAAAATTCGCCCTTATGTATGGACAGAGAAACATCGTGAAGCACCTGGTTGGATCCAAAATAATGCGAAATGTTGCTCAGGACGCAATCGTATTGAGTTTTTTCTATCGCCACATGTTTTCCTTTTCTGGAACATAAGCGAACATTGTATTAAAAAGGCAGCAAAACATTCTTTATTGTGATATATATCAGTTTATTAGAATGATAAACAAAGAAGGCTTTAGCATGACAGTTTGTACCATAGCCAAATTGGAATATGCAAGGTTCAAAAGGTGAAAAATCGGAGCCGAATTATTTAGAGACTGAATCATTGCCAACCGGCATGAGCTAACAAAACGGAGTTAAAAAAAACGATAGCCGCCATCGGATAGAATTTAACGGGATAATTGAGAAATTGGAACGATTTATTTCGTACGCCAAACAAACCCGAAAAGGAGAAAAATCCATGAGAGAACATGCACTTTTTAATATGAGTTCTGGACCTGTTCAGGGCAGTGCCCGGACACTCCGGGCACTGTCCCAGCAAATTCTTTACCATCACGACCCCGAGTTTGAAAAGATCTTTGACGCCTGCACCGAAAAATTGCAACGACTCTTCAAGACCTCGGGAGATGTCATTATCATGCAAGGCGAGGCGATCTTAGGGTTAGAATCTGCGGCCCTCTGTACCATCGAACCCGGCGATAAATGCCTCAATCTGGTGTCCGGAATATTCGGGCACCTTTATGCCTCGTACATCGAAGCCTTTGGCGGCCAGATAGTTGAAGTGAGGACCGATTACAACAAGGCTATCGATCCAGCCGAAGTGGAGAAGGCATTCGCTGAAAACCCCGACATCAAGATTATGGCGGTTGTTCACAGTGAGACGCCTTCTGGAACTGTCAACCCCATCGAAGAGCTCTGCCTCATCGCTAAAAAATACGGCGCAATAACCATCGTAGACGCAGTCTCATCCATCGGCGGGACAGAGGTGAATGTCGACGACTGGGATATAGACATCTGTTGTATTGGTCCGCAAAAATGCCTGGCTTCGTCCCCAGGGCTTGCACCGGTGGCCGTTAGTGAGAAAGCCTGGGAAAAGATGCAAAAAAAATCCAAACCCGTGAGGTACTCCTACATGAGTATGCTCGATTTTAAAGAGAAATGGCTCTGTGAGAAAGAAAAGCGCAGTTTTCCCTATACCATGTTTACCAATGAGGTTGTTGCCCTTGACGATACCCTGAACCAGGTGTTCGAGGAAGGTCTGGATAACATGATCGCTCGACACAAGGCAGCAGCCAGAATGGCTCGCGCCGGAGTCAAAGGCATGGGGCTTTCACTTTGGGCGGACACGGAAGATATTTGTTGTTCCGGCGCCACGGCGGTCAGGGCACCGGACGGTGTCGACGAGGCCAAATTACGACGACATCTTTATGATAAATTTCGGATAACCATTTCCGGTGGATTCCGCGAACTCAAAGGAAAGCTGTTCCGACTAGGTCATATGGGACCAACGGCCAACCCTGCCTATGTAGCCATGCAGTTGGCAATGGTGGAAAAGTCACTCCACGATATCGGTTATCCGATGAAGCTTGGTAGTGGTGTAGGAGCGGCTCTGGAAGCGATTTAATGCAAATATACCGCAGATTCATTTTAATTCTTAAAATTTGGAACTCTTTGGTATTGCTGATTTTACCGCATCTACGGCGTCAGATGCCATGCCGCATGGTTCACAATAGCGGATCTGCATCTTCCTTATATATGCAGCAAGCTCGACAATCGCACAACTTGGGTTGAACAAAAAAAATCGATTCTTGGTTTGTTTTCTAATTTCAGCTTTGATAGCATTTGTGATGCAAAATAAACTGGTTTTTTGTGCTTATTGCGTATAATGCTTTGACATCCTTCGGGTATTGGAATGAGAGATATGATCATTTGTATCAAGGGTGCCGGCGAAATCGCCAGCGCAGTCGCCTGGCGGCTATATAGGGCAAACATGCGAAAGATACTTATGATGGAATGTTCCAGGCCATTGGCGGTGAGGCGTAATGTCTCATTCTGTGAAGCTGTGCACGATGGCAGGCATGAAGTGGAAAACATCAAAGCCATTCTCTGTGGTAATGTCAACGAGATCGAGCGATGTTGGCAAAAGGGAAGCATTCCAAGGGGAGAAAAGACTTACTGTAATACTATTTCCGATAAAGCGCGCGCCATCAGCGGTTCAGTACTGGAGGCCATTTTGAGAGTAATCCCGGTAAGCCAAAATGCATGATAATTTATTCCGTCATTTAAAACCTGGTCCTTTGGGCCAGGCCAGAGATCTTTGGTTAGGCCGAGGGTGGTAGTTACTTAAATCCGAAGCACGAAATTCGAAATTCTAAACAATACCGAATGATCCAAATTCGAATGATCAAAACAAGACCTTGGATATACCAGTTCAAGTCTTTCATGATAAAGGTTCAGGAAGCATATGGTATTCAAGGACCGGCGGTTCTACAGATGTGCACCCCAGAACCACACGTGAAATACCCCTATCTTTTATCCTGCTTAGATTTCGAATGATGGATTGCCCGGCTTGCGCTTTTTGGGGGTTGTCAGCCTGGTTAAGAAATACAATTTTTTGGGCACCCATGGGGCTTCCTTGAAAAATTCCCTGCCGGTGGCCTAGTATATCGCATATGGTTTTACCCAAAATTTTACTACCTTCTGATAAACCGGTAATTTTCGAAACAAGCTCGGGTCTAAATACGGTATGTTTATCAAGGGGTCTTCCCAGGGCACTGAGGCCGATGATGCCGATGACCCAGTCAGTACAATCCGGTATGACCGGTTCGTGTGATGCTGGTGCTTTCAAGGGCAATCCGGCCGCACCATCCGCTTCGACAATTATCCAGCGAAAAAGATTTGATTTCTGGAACAACGCAATTGTTTCAGGTGAAAATCCCTTGAGTTTTCCAGTTCTTTTCATACAATGGGAGACTGCCGTTATGTGGGGGGTATGCTTTAACATATCCCTGGCCCTGCTTAAAATTTCATCTGGGAGATGGGATACAATCAGGTGTGTTGACTGATCTGTCGCGGGGGTGAAAATTTTGGTGGTTGTCGTCGTCAACACCGATAGTCCCGATGATGATAGCTCGCGGGCTATCCCGAACATCAAGCTTGTTTTGCCGCCCGCACCAACAAGGCTGATCACACCTTTATTTGTAAGCCCAAGCGCATGGCATAAAGAGATCATGTGTTTATCCATTTAAGATGGTGAAATATTTTCATATCAGAAAAGAGATCAGGCCGTCAAAAAAATATTGAAATAGCAAACCTGTTCAGCCAATATCAGAAATTGCCTTAGCTCTTGGGGTTTACACGGATGGGTGTAGCCCTGTTTATCTGGCAAACTTTATCAAAGAGAGTCCCTATGGGTAAAAAAAAACCGACGGCCGGTATTGTTTTAGCGGCCGGCATGTCTTCAAGATTCGGGAGACCCAAGCAACTTTTAAAACTCGGGAGAAAAACAGTTCTTGAGTGGACACTGCGTGCCTGCCTGGATTCACAACTCGAAAGCATTTATTTGATTCTTGGCTATGCGTACCAGGAAATTCTGGAGACGATCTCAGAGAAGGTTAAACACCCTCGTCTTAATATTCTTGTCAATAAAAATTATAGTAAAGGCCAAAGTACTTCACTACGGGCGGGCATCCTTGAAATTAGAGATACCCATCCGTCTGCCATGTTTATTTTAGGCGATCAGCCTTTTATTGATTCGCCGACTATAAATCATCTGCTGGAATGCTTTTGGGCTTCAGAAAAAAATATCTGTGTTCCTTTTTCACAAAAGGAAAGAGGCAATCCGGTAATTTTCAGCGCGCTGTTTTATGGCAAAATTAACAGCATAAAGGGGGATATCGGTGCCAGGGGAATATTAGAAGATCACCCAGACCATATCCTCAGGGTCCCAGTGGCGCGGCCATCATTTTTCCACGACATTGATACGAAGAAAGATTTTGAAAAAGCGCAGACGTTGATCAGGCTCCAGGATGGTTAACCCCATAGTTGCATAAACAACATGGCAAAGTATACATAATGAGTTGTTATTATATACAATATCGTAGCGGTAACGCCATGCCCTGGATTTTCTCCCAGGTGAATTCTAAGGATGGTGTCTATTTTGCCATGTTGTTTACCCTACGGGAAAGCCGGAGAACTTCAGATCCTGCGTTGCTGAGGGTTCGAAGTAAAAAACTACGACTTCACCCTCAGACGCCTTGGCTCTGAATCTCTCCGGCTTTTGCAACGCTGGGGTTAAGACAATCATTTGCCGAATGGGCAGACAGGGAATCGGCAGGTGTCGCAATTGGAACAGAAGCCACCATGCCCCATGGCAACGATATCTTCCCTTGTTATGGATTCGCCGGCCAGGAGTCTTGGCACAACAAGATCGAAAATTGAGGTCTGGTGATACATGACGCACCCGGGGAGACCAATCACCGGGGTATTCTGAATATAAGCCAGCATGAACATGGCTCCCGGAAGGACCGGGGCACCGTAGACAACGACCTTTCCGCCGGCAGCGCGAATGCTGGCTGGTGTCTGGTCATCCGGATCCACCGACATACCGCCGGTGAGGGCAATCATATCGACACCCTTGTGGATAAAATCATGGATGGTCTTTATGGTCATGTCAATATCATCTGATACCTTTTCATACCCCACTACACGACTGCCCAGGTTTTTAAATTTATTTTCAACCACCGGTCCAAACCCATCTTCGATACGACCCTCAAAGACTTCGCTGCCTGTTACGATCAAGCCTATTCGATGGGGCACGAAGGGCTTTACCTGCAGAATGGGAAAATGCTCTTTGCAGACGGCTTCCACACGCTGGATACGCGCTTCTTCGGTTACCAGTGGTATGATCCGTGTTCCCCCCACCGGCTGTTTGTCCGCAACCGGCTGGTTGCTGTGGAGTGTTGCAAACATGACGTCCTCGATCTGGTTGATCAGGGTCAGCGCCGGCGCATGGACTTTCAACAGACCTTCTGCTGCAGCTGAGAGGGTGACTTTCCCTTCGGCAGGTTCGCTCAAAAAGACGCCGGGACCGGTGGCTGCTTTAGCGATGCGCTTGGCGGCTTCATTTTCATGTACCTGGTCTTTTGTCAATTCAAAGACATAAATAAATCGTTTGCCAAGATCGAGTAATTTCTCGATATCAGAACTTTGGATAACATGACCTTTGCGAAAGGAAGGTCCCTTGAATTTCCCTGGGACGATTTCCGTGATATCATGGCAGAGCACCATGCCGGCGGCGTCTTGTACGCGGATACTTTTCATGGATTTCCCTTAATAAAATCGTGTGACAATTGTCGCTTAGCGACGTGTCATTCCGGCCGCAGCGAAGCGGAGAGCCGGAATCCACTCGATGTTTAAAAGCACATTGCCAGGAGAATATCAACCCAACAAAAAGGATTGAAGATTTCTCCTTGCTTGCGGTGAGGTTTTTTTCAATTCTTTTTAGATCCATTGATGCGTGAGGCACGTGTTGTTGTTGGTTAATTCCCTTGTTGACACCTTATACGGCCATGGTATCTTCGACGCATGGGTACAATAGCCACCAATTTCGCTGCCATTATCCTTGCTGCAGGCGTATCTTCTCGTATGGGAGAATTCAAGCCCCTCCTGCCACTAGGTGATAAAACCGTGATCGAGCAGGTTGTGGCAACTTTATTACACGCTGGTGTTCGTGATATACGGATTGTATTAGGACATAAAGCCAACGATGTGATAGCCGTGCTGGAAAACCCGGCAGTGTCCTGGAGCCTTAACCACGATTATCAATCGGAAATGTTCAACTCGGTCAAGGTGGGGCTAGATGGTCTGAAGCATGATTCCGAGGCCTTTTTTATTCTGCCGGTTGATATTCCTCTGGTAAGGCCACAGACTCTCCAGCTGCTGATGGAGCCCTACAGTAAAGACAGGTCACAAATTATATACCCCACATTTCTTGGTAAAAGAGGGCATCCGCCTTTGATTCCCCGTCAATACGCAGAGGAACTTACCCATTGGTCAGGCAAAGGTGGTCTGAAAGTGTTTCTGAAACAGTACGACCAAGGGTCCCTTGATGTGCCGGTATTTGACCAGGGCATCCTGATGGACATGGATACGTCCGAACAATACGGACAGATAGTTGCCCGATATGAAAACCTTCAGATCCCATTGAAAAGCGAATGCATGGCCATGATGACAACCCGGTTTCCCGAAAATCATCCCGTTGTAAAGCATAGCAGAACGGTCGCAAAGATTGCGCGGGATATCGGGAAAAAACTTGTGCGGGCTGGATGTCAGGTGAACGTCGATCTGATGGAAGCCTGCGGGTATCTGCATGATATCGGAAAGGGTAAGAGAAATCATGCCGAATTTGGGACTGAAATTCTGAAAAGCATGGGATATCCACATATTGCCGACATTGTGGTGTGCCACATGGATCTGTCTTTTGCAGATAAAGGGAAAATTACGGAAAAGGAGGTTATTTATCTGGCTGACAAACTGGCTTACGGCAAAGAAATCATGCCTCTGGAAAAACGCCTTAAATCAAAACTAAAACAGCTGTCGGGTCATCCAGAAGGGCAAATAGCTGCTGAAAAACGTATCCTGACCGCCATGAAGATCCAGAAGGCGATTGAACGGATTACAGGGGAGAAGATTATCTCCTGAAGGCCCATCCTGAAAATTTCATGAGATTTGGCAAGCAGTCTTTTGAGGACTTGAAATGAGACCCCAACACGGGAGTGGGGCCAAGAAAACATTTTTGAGATAGCTTATAGAGAGCTTTTGATACCATTGCGAGCAAACCATATGGAGGTGGTCATGAAGACACAGCTGAACCCGGTAGACAAGGTGGAAGTAATGACGCTGCAGGACAACTATATTGACCTTGTTGCCCAGGACAGCAACGAAGTTGTGCAGCGAGCCAGGCCATTAAAGGGAGATGAATTTCGTAAGAGTATTCGCGCAGAACACGGGTTTTCCACATGGATCACCATCACCAAAAATGGGACAGCCCGTCATATGTTGTTCGATTTTGGTTTTTCAGAAGATGGTGCCGCCTTGAATGCCAAAGCCTTGAACGCTGATCTTTCTCAGGTGGAAGTTCTGGTTCTCTCCCACGGCCACCTGGATCACCTGGGAGGGCTTGAAAGCCTGGTTGCAGCAGTGGGGAAAAAGGATCTTGATCTGGTGGTACATCCAGGCGTTTTTGTCAAACCAAGATATCGAAAAACTACCGAGGACTTTCGCGTAATTGTGCCATCATTATCCCGGGAGAAATCAGAAAAGGCCGGTGTGAATATTGTCGAAACCCTGGAACCCTATCCGTTCCTGGATGGTGATGGGATTTTTCTGGGAGAAATACCGCGGCTTACTGATTTTGAAAAAGGGATGCCCGATATGTTTTACGAAGCTGAAGGCAAGGAGAAGCAAGACCCCTTTCACGATGACTCGGGTATTGTTTTCAATATCAGGGACAAAGGTCTCGTGATCATATCCGGCTGTGCCCATGCCGGTATCGTGAACACAGTTAAATATGCACAACATATTACGGGGGTGACAGATGTATGGGCGGTCATGGGGGGATTTCATTTATCCGGGGCTGATTTTGAGGGTGTCATATCTCCCACCACAACAGGATTAAAAGAGATCAATCCCCATTACATTATTCCAGCTCATTGTACCGGCCGGGATGCTGTCATGCATATTGAAAGGGAGATGCCGGAGGCATTTTTGTTGAATATGGCAGGCACAAAGATGATATTTGCTTAGGGACTTTAAGCGATAAGCTGTAAGCTTTAAGTTGTAAGCGGCTTTCCGTTTACAGCTTGCATGGGAAAAAATAATCACGAAAACACGAAAAATAGAAAACATGAAAGTACACAGGGGGTTTCATTCCAATTGAATATTAGAACGTAACGTATGCAATAGCAAAACAAGTAATTATAACAAAATATGTTTCGTGTTTTCGTGTTTTCGTACTTTCGTGATTTCGTGATAAAGGATTGTTCATTGTCATGCGCTGCTATAAGGTGCCCTAATTGGCTCAAACAGCGCAAATCGTCATTGGATTACCCATTTCGTTCTATCTATTTCGAAATCAGATTGTTGTGTTTAAGCTTAAAGCTTACCGCTTACCGCTCAAACTTGACAGACCCGCTGATCGTGTCTATTTATTACGGCTGAAAAATGAATTCAAACAGGAGAAAAAACATGAAGATCGCTTTTCCAACACAGGAAAATAAAGGCTTAGAAAGCACGGTGCACAATCATTTTGGGTCGGCGCCGTTTTTTATTGTTGTGGCTTCCGAGAATGGTGAATTGGATGTCCTTGACAATCAGGATCTGGGCCATGAGCATGGGAAATGTCAGCCCTTGGTAGCCCTCGGCGGGGCGCCCGTGGATGCGGTGGTTGTCGGCGGCATTGGCGGCGGTGCGTTAAGAAAGCTGGTGGATGCCGGCGTTCAGGCATACCGGGCCGTGGAAGGAACCGTTTCTGAAAATCTTTCACTCATAAAAGAAGATAAGTTGCCCGTGTTTACCATGGATCAGACATGCCGCGGGCATCAGGGTATCGGCGATTGTGTTCACTAAAAAGGAATTGAAGATGACTGGGGAAATTATTGAAACGAGCGGCGCCTCCAATGGAATCAGGGAAATGCTGTCAAACGCCGGGTATTCTGACAAAGCAATTCAATATTACCTGGAAAAACCCTATATGGGTAGTCTTTCGGATGCGGACCAGGTGTCTGAAATGACCGGCACTTGCGGTGACACCATGGCTGTGTATCTCAAAGTGGCCCATGGAAAGGTTACGGATGTCATGTATCAGGTGATGGGTTGCGCCGGAGCCATATCCGCCGCTATGGCAGCCGTGGACCTGGTCAAAGGAAAAAAAATCGAAGATGCACGGAATCTTGAAGATGGTGACATTTTTCGTGTTCTGCAGGACATTCCGGTCAAAAAGCATCACTGTATCCAGCTGGCGGTCAAGGCGCTCCACAAAACAATTGATGCGTATCAACAATCACATAATCCAAAAATCCAAAACGCAGGCTTCAAATGATTCTACACAATAGGGGTAGAACTGGTTACGATGCTATTTAGTGTCTATCCACAAATGGTCTATTCACGCCCTGCCGGTGTTGGGCGACATGATTTAAATCCTCAAAATAGCGCGCTATTCCTCCGGGTTAAATCTGACGCCCGCCTTGTCAGAACGCGAAAATCCCTATTTCTGGACGGACACTATTTAGCTGTTCCGGACCTGCGATAATGAACAACGGAGTCCATGGAGTAGACAACAAGGGCTGTCCAGATTAGGACGAAGCTGAAAAGCTGTTCCGATTTAAAGGGCTC
The DNA here is from genome assembly GCA_963842925.1 of uncultured delta proteobacterium. Classification (GTDB taxonomy): domain Bacteria; phylum Desulfobacterota; class Desulfobacteria; order Desulfobacterales; family B30-G6; genus B30-G6. Next base: position 271,181 of record CAWJIL010000005.1, on the reverse strand, counting down.
CAGATAAATAAAGACAGCCATTGCAAACATGCAACTGGGTGCAATGTATTGTAGGAAGCCAAGCGTCGTCAGTCTGACTCTCCTGGCACTCATGGCAAACAAAAGCAGGGGCAGGGCGGTGACAACCGACGTTCCCACAAGAAGCAGGTCGATCTGAAGTGACACCTTAGAAAATGCGGCTGAGCCGTTCATGCCCAGATAGATCAGATATCCCAGGGCGGGCAATGTCAACAGGAAGGTTTCCATGGTCAGCCCTACCAGTGAGCCCACTGCAATAACTTTGCGGACCAATCCATATAATCCGAACGTAAATGCAAGAATGCATGCGATCCAGGGAAACTGGCCATAGACGACAGTAAGATAAAGCACACCTGCCCCGGCAAGCAGTACCGCAAGGCCCTGGAAAAATCTGAGACGTTCCTTCAAAAACAGAGTGCCCAGCAGCACATTGACGAGGGGGTTGATGTAGTAGCCGAGGCTGGCTTGCAGGAGAAACCCATTGTTGATGGCCCAGATATAGACAAGCCAATTACAGGAGACAAACAGGGATGTTGCTGCCAGGATGGCCATGGAGCGCCAGTTCATTAAAGCCAGCAAGAAATCTTTCCAGCGTTTTCTGATCAGAATCAAGGGCATGAGGAGCAGAAAGGACCAGATCACTCTGTGGGAAACAATTTCAAGGGCTGGTACTGCCATCAATGTTTTCCAGTAAAGTGGGCTGATGCCCCAGATGAGAAAAGCCGCAGCACCGAAAATAGCACCTGAAATCGATCGGGGGGTCATTTTATCTGGAGATGGTGGGCTCATGAGAAGTTGTCGGGTGCTTTCGGCGTATGGTGACGCGGTTATTTCAAACGTTTGACCCTTCTACTGATGATGGATACCGATTTTTCAAGCGCGACAACTTTTTTTTCGATACTTCCGAGTGTATAATCTGATCCACTCACAACGCCTTCGATGGATCCCATGGTTGCTTCCATGTTCTGGACCTTTGTCACCAGTTGTCTGACTTTTATATCCATGTGGAACACAAAAGCGGTGACGCATATCATCCAGAGTGCGATCAGATATTTTTTCCACTCATAGCGTAGATTGCTTCTGACTGACTCCATCCTTTTCCTCGAATTGAATTGTGTATGTGTTATGGGAGAAGATATCTCTTTTAACGGTCAATCACAAGTTTTTTTATACCCTTGAAATTGATGTCGAACAACTGTTAGAAGAAGACGGGGTTTAAAACCATGCGATTCACACAGTGCCCTACTATTGCTTGAACCGAAACAGCACGTTAATTGGTGATCCTATTTCTGCGGATTGAAACGCGAGATCACCTTGACTCGACCAAGATCCCGCGCTTTTTTTGGCGAGGAAACAAAATCTTATTTTTGAGATTGGCAATAGATCAAGTTGCTTTCTTATCATTTTTCTGATATTAGCGATCATATCTTCTAAATCTTACCGGAAAAAAGAGCATCCCCATGAATGAACAGAATCATCAAAATAATGATCAGGACAGACGTTCCGAGCAGAGGATAGCGCCTGACAGGTATTACAGTGTTCAATTTTCCGTTAAAGACCTTGCCTACATTTTTCAGTTCAAAATACGAGATGTCTCGGCCGATGGGCTTTGTATCCTGGTGGATGAGAATTCAGAAGTGTTGAAACATCTCAAAGCAGGCGATGTCATCAACATGAAGTACTACCTGTCAGAATCCATGGGTACAACGGAATCCCTCAAGACGGAAATCCGCCATGTCACCAAGGATGCGGATAAACGTTTCAAAGGGCATTGTCAGGTCGGTCTGCTCATTCTGGAATAGCAACTTTAAGCTTTAAGCTATAAGCAGTAAGCTCTAAGCTTGCTAACCGCTTATTGCTTACAGCTTATAGCTTACCGCTAAAATCCCCCCAAACATAGGAGATGCCTCAATATGCCGACACCCGCATCACAGCAGGCACTGGTGGGACTGCGAGATCTTTCCATGCTCGAATGGTACGTGATACCCTTGCTTGCAATCGTTTTTTACATCTACACATCAGAGATAAAAAAAGCCCGACAGACCGGTTGTTGGGATGCTGTCTTCGCAGGTCTCACCGTTTTCGGTATGGATTTTATCAATGAAACCTGGAATGGCTGGGTTTTTCATCTTACACAGCGTTCGGCGCTCTGGACAGCACCGGGAGACACGGCTTTGCGAACCATGGTGGGGTGGAATATCGAAATTATGTTCATGTTCGCCATTTCCGGCATCATTTACTACAACACCCTCTTGGATAACAAGGAAGATAAAATTTTGGGTATACCGAATCGTTGGTTCTGGGCCATCGGGTACTCGGTTTTCTGCGTATTCGTGGAATGCCTGTTGAATGCCGGCGGACATCTGGTCTGGGAATATCCATGGTGGCAAAGGTCCTTCAAGGGTGTCTGGCTTATCTTTTTATTCGGCTATTTTCATTTCTATGTGGCGGCACTGCTTGTCATTGGTATGAAAACCAACAAGAATAAAGTGATTGCCATCAGTTCGTTGTATGGCATAGCAATCATAGCCAATGGGGTGGCGATGGGCCTGCTTGGGTGGAGGTACTGAGCAATATAGCCGTAAGCTGTAAGCAGTAAGCACTAAGCAAGCTTACCGCTTACCGCTTATTGCTTATCGTTTATGGCTTCCTCACCAGAATCTTTACCGCGCCGGGCGTGTCATCGGTGGTCAACTCACCTGTACGCGGGTCCATGTGGACCTGGGAAACACTGTCTGGAATGCCGAAGTGCCGATAAGGCCGGTCTTTCAGCACCGTCGACATGAATGCCGTCCAAATGGGGAGGGCTGCTTTTGCACCGGTTTCCCCTTTTCCCAAAGACTCGGATCCATCCTGGCCGACCCATACACCCACGGTAATTTCAGGTGAAAAGCCGATAAAAAGTGCATCCTTGAAATCATCTGTGGTACCGGTTTTCCCGGCCACGGGTCTGTGAAGCTTTTTTGCTTTCCTGCCGGTTCCTTCCTGGACAACCGCCACTAACATGTCCGTGAGAATGGCTGCCCCAGCCTCAGACATGACAACCTTTTTCTCAGGCTTGGGATGCCAGATGGTCCGTCCCGTTGAATCGTCAACCGCCATGATACTGAAAGGTTTTACCGTGCTGCCTTTGTTCGGAAATACCGAGTAGCTGCGGGTAAGGTCCAGAAGGGTTACCTCTGCTGTGCCCAGGGCCAGGGACAGTTCCGGTGACAAGCCAGAAGAAATCCCCATGTTGTGCGCAAACTGAACAAGCGCTGACGGACCCAGCATCTGAATCAGTCGTACCGCCGGAATGTTCTTTGATTTGGCCAGGGCATGCCGAAAGGTTATCTCGCCGGAGTAGGTTCTGGAAAAATTCTGGGGCTGCCAGGGTTCCTGAGAGGGGCTGTTTTTAAAAGAAACCGGTGCATCGAGCACCATCTGGTTCTGCGAAAATCCGTTTTCCACAGCCAGGGCATAGATAATCGGTTTAAAGGCGGAACCCGGCTGTCTTTTAGCCATGGTGGCCCGATTGTATGAACCCTCATAATTATCTTTACCCCCTACCATGGCAAGAATTGCGCCAGAATCCACCTGAAGGGCAATCAGGGCGGCTTGAAGTGCGTACACGGGCACGCCCTGGCGTTTCATGCGGGATTCCAGATCAGCCAGGCCTTTTTGGATGGCATTTTCGGCGGCAGACTGCATTTCATAAGAGAGTGTCGAATAGATGTTTAGACCGCCTTTGTATAACTGGTAGGGTCCTATATGTATTTCCAGTTCTCTTTTAGCATATTCCACAAAGTCGGGTGATTTTGAGGCGGTATTCTTGTTGCCAGCTGTTGCCACAGGTGTTTTCAGAGCATTCTGATATTCGTCTTCCTGGATAATACCGGTGGCGAGCATCTGTTTTAAAACAATATTTCTCCGTTTTTCGGCCAGCCCCCGGTTCACCAGGGGGGAAAAACGGGATGGTGCTTTTGGCATGGCTGCAATCAGGGCACACTCCGGCAGGTTAAGGTCTTTTACTGATTTGTCGAAAAAAATTCTGGCTGCCGATTCAACACCATAGGCACCGGAGCCCAGATAAATCTGATTGAGATAAAGTGCCAGTATTTCGTTTTTTGTGTATCGGCGCTCGATCTGGAATGCAAGTATGGCTTCCTTGATTTTTCTGGGGAGTGTTTTACTGGAGGTCAGAAAAAGGGTTTTGGCGAGTTGTTGTGTAATGGTGCTGGCGCCTTCGACAAATTGACGTGCTTGGATGTCTCTGATCAGCGCCCGCAAGATGCCTTTGAGATCGATCCCACTGTGCCGGTAGAAGTTTCTGTCTTCTGTGGCAACAAGACCTGCTTTCAGAAAATAGGGAATATCATCCAGGGAAACCGGTCTTCTCTTTTCCATGAATAATTCAGATAGAATTATGCCGTCGGCCGAATGTATACGTGTGATGGCAGAGGGGACATAGGATTTCAATGCCTGGATTTGGGGAAGATCATGGGTTAACCCAAAAAAGGCACCGGCCAGCACACCGCAGCTGATGCCGAACACGATCAACAGCAGCAAGGTGATATATTTTCTATTGGCTTTCATTGAAGGTTGCTTGACTTATGCTTTTTCAGCGATTAAATTAGCTTTGATAAATTAGAAAAAAGGAATTGCCATGACACACCACCATGACCATCATCACGATGTAACCAGTGATCTAACATTTGAGGAAAAATTGATCAAGATGCTCGAGCATTGGCTGAAACATAATCAGGACCACGCCCATACGTACCAACAATGGGCGGAGCGGGCCAGGGCGCACGATCTGTTGCAAACCGGTAGCCTGATTGATGAAATAGGCGAGATTACCCGGGGCATCGATGAAAAGATCAAAGCGGCTCTCGACAGTATTCATTAAGCGTTAAGCTGCTTACAGCTTATTGCCTCAACTTTCGGGGTTCAGCGAACGCGAAATGAATAATCCCCTGGCGCTTTGCGAACTCGCCGCAAGGACTCCTAACATCAGCGCCGGCCATATGGTTAAACAAGCATAGCTATTAAATGACCGTACTTTCATATAGGATTGTTCATTGTCATGCGCTGATGTAAGGTGCCCTATGCGGCTCAAACAGCGCAAATCGCCATTGGATCACCCATTTCGCTCTACCTTTGTAAAACCCGAAAATTGACTTACAGCTTCAAGGTTTCAATCCGGCCAGTGGATTTATGCCATCGATTTCCGCAGGCGGGGGTATATCCAGAATGACAGAACCGTGTCTTCCGGATAATAACTTCCATGAGGGCCGTATTTTGTAAAGTCCACCTCAAAATAAACCCCTTTTTTGTTGATGCGTTTGATATCGGGTGTTGTTTCCCGTAGGTCCCTATTCTCTATTCTGACTCCTGACTTCTGAATTCTTTGTCAAGTTTCATGAAATGTTCGGGTCATGTATACCATCGAACAGGCGTCAGGTTCAATTTTTTTATTTGAAGGCTTGTGGTCTCTGATCATTGACATCAATCCACCGGGGCATTATTTTTGGTATTGTATCTATTCGTACACTTTGAAAGGCTGATTATAGGTGAAAGAGGATTGTCAATGCTACTCAGTGATATGAAAGAAGGGGAAACGGGAAAAATCATCCGGATCGGTGGAAACGGACCTATTCGTCGAAGAATTCTTGAAATGGGTCTTCTCAGGAACGCAGAGGTCTATGTGGAAAAATACGCTCCTTTGAAAGACCCCATTGAATTGATCGTGAAAGGGTATCATTTATCCCTGAGGGTCAATGAAGCTTCCCAGATTACGGTGGAAAAAATGGATTAAATTTCTGAACCACAACAGAATATAGGCGTCGGAATACAGAATTGCTATTTTATTATAGATAACTCAACTTTCGGGATTCAGGAAACACGAAATGAATAATCCCCTGGCGCTTTGCGAACTCGCCGCAAGGGCTCCTAACATCAGCGCTGGCCATATGGTTAAACAGGTGTAGCTATTGAATGACCATGTTTTCATTCTGGATTGTTCATTGTCATGCGCTGATGTAAGGTGCCCTAATTGGCTCAAACAGCGCAAATCGCCATTGAATCACCCATTTCGCTCTATCTGTGGTGAAACCTGAAAGTTGCGTTGTTAATTTGTTAAAGCGTGTCCGTCAGGAAATAGGGATTTTCGCGTTCTGACAAGGCGGGCGTCAGATTTAACCCGGAGGAATAGCGCGCTATTTTGAGGCGTTAAATCATGTCGCCCAACACCGGCAGGGCGTGAAAAGACCATTTGTGGATGGACACTAAAGAAGCCCCGAGACCTTGACTAAGATGCCAGCCATGCCCAAAAAATCACTCACCATCGCTCTTTCCGGAAACCCCAATGCCGGAAAAACTTCCATTTTCAATCATCTTACGGGAACCCGGCAGAAGGTTGGAAACTGGCCCGGTGTAACGGTAGAGAAAAAGGAGGGCACCATCCGGAAGGATGGGTATGAACTCAGAATTGTCGATCTTCCGGGTACTTACAGTCTTACACCGTTTTCCATTGAAGAGATTATCGCCAGGGATTTTATTCTTGAAGAATCTCCGGATGTGGTGGTGGTCATTATCGACTCGTCAAACCTGGAAAGGAGTCTTTACCTGGCAACTCAGATTCGAGAGTTGGATTGCAAAGTGGTATTCTGCCTCAACATGGCGGATGTAGCAAGATCGCGGGGCATTAAAATAGATGCAGCAAAATTATCGGAACTTCTGGATGTGCCGGTTCTTTTTACAGTGGGCAATAAAAACGATGGCATCGATGCACTGTTAAAGACCGCCATTGAACTGGCTGAATCAGGCAGTGCGACACCCCAAAAAAGAAGGGTCCGGTATCGGGCAGACATTGAAAAAGCCATCAAGGAGCTGGGGTCGGTCCTGACGACCGAACTTGGATCGATACTTCCCTACAATACCAGATGGACGGCCATCAAATTAATCGAAAATGATACCATCGTCAAAAAAAGGGTTCAACAGCTTGCAGGCAGCAAGGAAAAACAGATATTTGAATCCGTTCGGTCCCAGCGGGATGCCCTAATGGGGCTGTTTGATGAAGAGCCGGAAATTCTGACCACGGACGAGCGCTATGGTTTTATTGCCGGGATTGTTAAGGAGGTGCATACCACAGCGGTTCAGCAGCGCGTGGATATCTCCCGAAACATCGACCTGGTCCTGACGAACAGATTTGTGGGATTCCCAATCTTTATTCTGTTTATCTGGCTCATGTTTCAGTCCACTTTTACCTTTGGTGCCTACCCCATGGAGTGGATAAAGACCGGTATCGGTGTTTTTTCCATGTTTGTGGACGGTATTTTGCCCAATTCCCTGATAAAGGACCTGCTCCTGGAAGGCGTTATCGCTGGTGTCGGCAGTGTCATTGTATTTTTGCCCAACATCCTGATTCTTTTTTTCTGTATCGCTATTTTCGAAGATACGGGATATATGTCCAGGGCCGCTTTTCTGATGGATAAGATCATGCATCTGATCGGTCTGCACGGAAAATCTTTTATCCCCATGCTGATGGGATTCGGCTGTAATGTTCCGGCGATCATGGCTGCCCGAACTCTGGAAAGTGAAAAAGACCGCATCCTGACCATTCTGATTACACCCTTTATGTCGTGTTCTGCAAAACTGCCTGTTTATATTGTTCTGGCAGGCGCGTTTTTCGGTCCGCGTGCAGGGACCGTCATTTTTCTCATCTATCTTTTGGGGATTGTCCTTTCCATAGCCACCGGCAGGCTGTTTCGTTCTGTGTTGCTCAAAGGCGCTGATGCACCGTTTGTTATGGAACTGCCACCGTACAGGGTGCCGATGCTCAAGAGCCTCATGATTCATATGTGGGACCGCAGCAAGATTTTTTTAAGAAAAATGGGGGGAATTATTCTGGTAGGATCGGTGGTGGTTTGGTGTCTGACAGCCTTTCCACGGCAGGTATCTTATACCATGGACTATGATGCAGAGATCCAAAGAATCGAACAGATCTATCAGGCCTTTCAACCGGCCCCGGAAATGGAGCTGATGGCAACAATTCAGGAAAAAAAAGCCCAGGAGATTCAGCAGTTGAGAATGGCCCAGGCTGCTGAAAAAGCGGAAAAGTCTTATATGGGCCGTATCGGTACCGCCATCGCACCTTTTTTTCATCCCCTCGGTATTGACTGGAAAGGAGGGGTGGCACTTTTGACCGGTTTTGTTGCCAAAGAGATCGTGGTCAGTACCCTTGGGGTTCTGTATGCCGCAGACGATGCCGCGGAACCCGATGCGCTTAAAAAAGCACTTTTGGCCTCCGATGTTACACCCCTGTCGGCCTTTACGATGATGATCTTTGTGCTTCTTTACCTCCCGTGTCTTGCCACGGTTGCCGCAATAAGGCGAGAGACCCGCTCCCTGCGGTGGATGTTTTTCAGTATCGTCTATACGACAACGGTGGCCTGGATCATGTCTTTTCTGGTGTATCAAGGAGGGCGACTGCTCGGGTTAGCATAAGCCTATCTCAAGAGTATCTTTTATCCCGATCCCTGTCTAATCTTTAAAATAGTGAAGAAAATATTCATTAATACGCCAGTGCTAAACATTTTAACAACTTGAAATCATAGCGGTAATAACATTGAATGTCCAAGGGATCTTTAATGTGGGTTATTGCTTCGTAAATTTATTTTGACATCCAACAGTCTCTTTGTTATAATTTTAGAACCCATAATTTAGACACACCACCTTTGTTAAACTTGTGGACAGTGCGATAAAGGAGGGGCCGGTATGTATAAAAATTTGATACTATTGAGTATGACCATATTTCTCGTGATTGCAGCGCTGCCTGCGGCCGCAATGGATCTGGGTGTCCGGGCATACTACTGGATGCCTGGCCTGGATGGGGACATGAACTACGATTCCGGGAGCAATCTGGACCTGGAAGATGATCTGGGGATGGATAAGGAATCATACCCCATGGTTGACATCTTCGCGGGTGTTGGTAACCACCATTTGTTGTTTACATATTACAAGGCCGACTACAGCGGCAGTGAAAAGTTGAAACAGGAAATTGAGTTTGGTGGTACTACCTTCCCGGATGGTGCCAATGTGGACAGCAATCTCGAATACAAGGTCATGGACTTTGCCTACCAGTGGGATGCCATCGATCTTGAAAATGTTCTGGCCGGCACTTCTCTGGGTCTTGTGGGAAAGGTGAAGTATATGGATATTACCTCGGCCAAGGTGGAGGGGGGCGGTGAGAGTGAAGAAGTGGATATCAGTGGCCCCATTCCCATGCTCGGCGCCAACCTGCATGTGGGCATACTGGCCGATATCATCGAAGCACGATTCCAGGTGACCGGTATGGGTTACAGCGGCAACAGTGTGGTGGAATTTTTTGGGGACATCTCCTACACCCCGTTTCCCTTTATGGGCATCCATGCTGGATACCGCAGCTTTGCCGTTAATGTGGATGTGGATGATTTGGATGCCAATTTTACCACGGCCGGGCCCTATGGAGCCATCACGATAGGTTTTTAAACAGACAGTAAGCCATAAGCTTTAAGCGATAAGCAGCTTATGGCTTATTGCTTTCATTTCTCGATCCCAACTCGTGCCTGTACCCCTTTTTCGTAATAATGTTTGACAGCTTTCATTTCCGTTACAAGATCTGCTTTTTCTATCACTTCCGGTGCCGCACCTCTTCCTGTAATCACCAGTTCCACATGTTCGGGTTTTTGCCGGATAATATCCATGAGATCTTTGACGGAAAAAAGGCCGATCGCCACGGCGACGTTGGCCTCTTCCAGGATAACCACGTCGTAGTCCCCAGATGATAGCACTATCCGTGCTTTTTCAAGACCGTCCCGGGCGGCATTTATTTCCGCCTGGGTGGGCTGCCCCTTGACAAACTGCCCCAGACCGAATTGCTCCAGGACAATGACATCTGAAAACCGTTCCAGCGCTTTGGTTTCGCTATAGTCTCCCTGTTTTAGAAACTGGGCAATAAAGACTTTCAGACCAGCGCCTGCCGCTCGCAGGGATAGTCCCAGGGCAGCCGTTGTTTTTCCTTTCCCATCACCGGTGTAGACTTGAAGATAGCCTTTCATGGTGTCACCTTTCTGATGATGTCGTTGGGGGAAGCATCGCCTCCGAGAGTAATTTCGGCATGACTGCCGGGGTTGACCACATCCACTTCCTGGTGGTCTTCATTGACAATTTTTAAAATGGTGTCTGTTCGGACAGGGCTCCCGGCGGAAATTATTTCGATTTTATCGTTTCTGCACAGCTGGTTGCGTACATCGATCACCATCTGTCCGTTTCCGTTTGCTTTTACAACCTTGGCTAGAAATAACAGTCCGGCCCTGATCCTGCCATCTATATTGGGGGACACCTGTTCCGGGTCACCCAGATAGAACCCTGTACAGTATTCCCGGTGGGTGACCTTGGCGAGTTCCATGACCCATTCAGGTCGGACTTGGTAGGCTTCCGCATCCAGGGCATAAGCATCGATGGCTTCGCGGTAGATCCGAACAACGGAGGCCAGATAGTTGATGCCCTTCATGCGGCCCTCGATTTTCATCGATGAAATGCCGGCAGCGATCATTTCAGGGATATGTTCGATCATACAGAGATCCCTGGAATTCAAGATATAGGTTCCCCGGCTGTCTTCCGACAGTTCATAATACTGGCCCGGTCTTTTGGCTTCCACAACAGCGTATTGGAACCGGCAGGGATGGCAGCACATGCCACGATTACTGTCACGGAGGGCCATGAAACTGCTCAAGAGACAGCGGCCGGAATAGGCCATGCACATGGCGCCGTGTATAAAGGCTTCCACTTCGAGGGTGGTTTGCCGGGCGATGGTTTCAACCTCTGGAAGGCTTAACTCTCTTGCCACGTTGACCCTGGTGACGCCCTGTGATTCCCAGAAACGGGCGGCATTATAGTTGGTCATATTGGCCTGGGTGCTGAGGTGTATGGGTATCTGCGGCATTCGTTGCCTGGCCATGACCAGGATACCGGGGTCCGAAATAATGATGGCGTCTGGGTCCATATTCCCCAGGGATGTCAAGAAGTCAGCGATGCCTGCCTGCTCCTGATTGCGGGGGAAGATGTTGCAGGCCACATACACCCTGACTTTGTTTGCATGGGCAAAGGCGATAGCATCCCGCATTTCATCCATGGTAAAATTCCCGGAAAAATTTCGCAGACTGAAATCCTTTCCAGCCAGATAAACAGCATCCGCACCAAAATGAACGGCGATCTCGAGTTTTTCGAAATTTCCGGCAGGGGCCAAGAGTTCCGGTTTTGGATGTGCCTGATGTTTCATGCAATAACTTTAAGGGGCTTCCGGTAAATATTCAAGAAAAAGTTGAAGGTTGTTATGCTGCCTGCTACACAATACAAATTCGTGAAACGAATTTATTCGCGTTTGCTTATTGTCATTTTTTATACTAACAACGGTCCAAAAATACCAGACATCCCAATCCAATCCAGAGAAACTGGAAAAGAAAAAGACCTTTTATCACAAAACTACGAAAGCTCGAATTTACGAAAAAGACCATGAACCACAAATCCAAAATAGACAGAATCCCCTTTTTTTTGATTCTTTTTCTGATCGTTCAGGCAACGCTTTTTATCTTGCCGGTTTTTGCGCAAAACATCCATGTTACGGACCTGCTGGGGCGGCGCATGGCTGTGCCCAAGGATCCCCGGCGGGTGGTATCTCTGGCGCCAAACATTACAGAGATCGTCTTTGCGTTGGGGCAGGCGCATCGCCTGGTGGGCGCAACGACCTACAGTGATTACCCGGCAGCGGCCGACACGCTTCCCAAGGTAGGTTCTTATGTCCATCTCGATCTGGAGCGCATCGTATCCCTGGCCCCGGATTTATGTCTGGCCATCAAGGACGGCAATCCCATCGCAGTTATATCACGTCTGGAATCTTTAGGTATTGCGGTATATGCCGTGGATCCGAGGGATCTTGAGAGTGTCATGGATACCCTGTCCAGAATCGGCGGACTTTTACAAGCCGACAAAACGGCTGAAAAGCTTGTGCAGGGCATGCGGCGTCGGATTCAGGTCGTGGAAAAAATTGTGGCAAAAACCGTCGAACGGCCGGGTTTGTTTTTCCAAATCGGCGTGTCGCCCATTGTTTCCGTAGGGACCAACACCTTTATCCATGAACTGATCTTACGGGCCGGCGCCCGGAACCTGGCGGCGGGAAATATTCCGTATCCCAGATACAGCAAGGAGCAGGTGTTGGGCATGTCACCCGATATCATTGTTATCACCTCCATGGCCCGCAAAGCCGTATTCGAAAAAATTAAACAAGATTGGTACCAATGGACGAATCTGCCGGCAGTAAAGAACAATCGAATTTATTTCAAAGATTCGAGCCTTTTTGATCGGCCTTCACCCAGACTCGTGGATGCGCTAGAAATTATGGTACGACTGGTCCATCCTGAAATGTTTAGGGACGGCCCATGACCAGAGAGCATTCCAATATTGTAAATCGTTTATCAAAGGTTTCTGTCCTGATGCTGATGGTTCTGGTGGTGGCGATGCTAATGGGTATTTCCATTGGGTCTTCCGGGAGTGGGTTCACATCCCTGTGGCACATTGTAAGGGATCAGGATCAGGCAGATCCCATGCTCCTCACCATCATATGGAAACTCCGTTTGCCCAGGGTACTGCTGGCTGCGTTGGTGGGGGCGGCGCTCTCTATTGGGGGGCTGGTTTTTCAGGCACTTTTGCGAAATCCCCTGGCAGAACCCTATATTCTTGGCATATCCGGGGGTTCGGCCATCGGTGCTATTTTAGGGATATTGCTGGGGCTTTCACAGTTTCCCGGAATCACCCTGACATCATTTGCCGGCAGCCTCACAACGCTGCTGCTGATTATCGGTATCTCCGCGGGGCAGTCGATTCTACAAAAAAATGCCCTGCTTCTATCCGGCGTGATGGTGAACGCTTTTTGTTCGGCCGTGATCATGTTCCTGGTCTCCATGACACATGACTCACGTCTGCACAATATCATCTTCTGGTTGATGGGGGATCTTTCTCTGGGGAATCTTAAACATACCGGAATTCTGGCCATGGCCTTGATCCCCTGTTTCGCCATCATATTCTGGTTTTCAAACACCATGAATCTCATGCTCATGGGCAAGGAGATGGCCCTGAGCATGGGGGTGAATATCAAGCGTGCCACCGTCATTCTGCTGATAACCACATCCTTGATGGTGAGCGCCTGCGTCAGCCAGTGCGGGCTCATCGGATTTGTCGGGCTCGTCATTCCCCATCTTTTCCGCTTGATGCTGGGGCCTGATCATCGGGTTCTGTTGCCTGCCTGTGTTCTGGGAGGGGGTGCCTACATGGTTGTCTGTGATTTGCTGGCAAGAGCACTTCCCCAGCACGGGGAAATGCCGGCAGGAGTGATAACCGCATTGATCGGTGCACCGTTGTTTATTTATCTTCTCAAGCGGAGCGGACGATGAAACACGCCATCACCCTGGAAAATATCCAGTATTCCTACGCCAGAACGCCGGTGTTGCAGGACATCACCTTTTCGGTGACCCCAGGTGATTTTTTTATTGTCATCGGGCCTAACGGTTCCGGAAAAACCACCCTGATGAAACTGATTGCGGGCATAGCGCATCCGGACAAGGGCATGGTAAATATTCTTGAGCGCCCGATTAGTTCCTACCCTCGCAAGACCCTGGCAAGACAAATCGCATTTGTACCCCAGTCGATACCCATTGATTTCCCATTTACTGTAAAAGAGGTTGTATTGATGGGGCGATCACCTTATCAGGGGATGCTGGGTCTGGAAAACAAAGAAGATATGAAGAAGACGCAGCAAGCCATCACATTTACGGGTCTGGCCCATCTGGCCGATCGAAAAATGAACCAATTGAGCGGTGGTGAGTGCCAGCGGGTGTTTATCGCCAGGGCCATTTGCCAGGAACCAAGTGTGCTTCTCCTGGATGAGCCAACAGCAGCCCTTGATCTTTCTCACCAGATCCGCATCATGGATCTGATGGAAAAATTAAAGGCGGAAAAGCAGATTACTATTGTCATGGTATCGCATGATGTGAATCTGGCTGCCATGTATGGTAACCGCTTGCTGCTGCTCGACAAAGGCCGTGTTGCCGAAATCGGCCCACCCCGGGAGGTTCTGACATACCAGAACCTGGAGAGATCCTATGGCTGTACGCTTCTGGTGGACAAAAACCCCCTGGGGGATGTTCCCAGGGTGACCCTTGTTCCGGGGAAATTTGTGCCCAAATAGTTAGGAGAAAGGGTTCAAGGAATCCAGGATTCAAGGATTCAAGTGTTTGTTTTCCAGGGATTTGATCATCGCTTTCGCATTCTCTCGACATCCCCGAGCGCCTCTCTTAATTCCTGAAGCTTTTCTTTCTTCATAGAATCCAAATCACCGGATATCATCGTCTGCGTTTCCAATTCACAGACTGATCCATAAGCAATATAAAGAAACCTCACATACTCTTTGGAAAATGCTTTGTTACGGTATATAGATCCAAACAAAGTTTATACGCTTTTTCCCAAACTTTTAACTCTTTATAATTCTAAAGCATTTCGCTGATGACCCACTTCATCATACTCGAATCCTGGACCCCTGGAATTCTGGAATCCTTAATTTGGATCAACTCATTGGAGAGGATCCAAAATAAAATACCTTGACGAACCTCCCAATATTCATTATCAGCTTCTTAAGGTTCAGGTGCTAGTCAAATTTAAAAATGTCTTTGATATTTTTAAATGCTTAATAGGGAACTCCGTTAAAATCGGAGACGGACCCGCCGCTGTAACCCCTCCCTGATCACAGGGAACCCTTTCAGTCTCTGCGAGCCACTGTTCTACCATGAAGGATGGGAAGGCCGCTGAAAGGGTGGGGGAGTCAGAAGACCTGCCTGAATCTCAGATGGTGTCCTCGCGGTCAGGGACCCATTGACAGGTCAGTGGATAAAAAAGGGGAATCCCGGATCGATGCAATCGGTCCGGGTTTTTTTGTGCCGGACCCGTTTGATGTCGATGTTCTGCCTGGAGCATCATTCTTGCAATGCATTATAAATTAGAAACGGGGAAAATGAACATGAAAAAAATGATGTGGGTCCTTATGGGGGTGCTGATCATTGTGGTTCCTTCGGCAGATGCTGAAGTCGTAACATTTGATGATTTAACTCTCGATCCGGAAACCTATTACAATGGCTCGGATGATGCGGGTGGGTTCACGACCACGGGTGTCACGTTTAACAATTTTTTCGACGACACTTTCGGGCCTTATTGGGAAGGGTTTGCCTATTCCAACACCACTGATACCACAACACCGGGATTTACCAATCAATACAGCGCTATAACAGGCATGGGGGCTGATGGTTCCAGCAATTACGGTGTTTGTTACGCGGAGGGATTCAACGGCACTATTCCAACCATCACTTTTGTCGATGAAGTCAATCTTGCCGAGGCATATATTACGAATACCACCTATGCTTTTCTAGCTATGCAGGATGGGGAAGGGCCTGCTAAAAAATTTGGCGGAGACACAGGAGATGATCCTGACTGGTATTTATTGACCATTACCGGAAAGGATACGGATGCCTTGGTTACGGGTGATATCGCGTTATACCTGGCCGATTTTCGTTTTAATGATAATTCTCAGGATTTTATCATAGACGCTTGGACCGCGGTGGATCTAAGCAGCCTCGGTCAGGTCAAGACACTCGAGTTTTCCGTATCTTCATCGGATACCGGTGATTTTGGCATCAACACGCCCACCTATTTTGCCATTGACAGCATTGCCATCGACCGATGTCCGGATGATCCGGACAAGATCGATCCTGGCGTGTGTGGCTGCGGTGTAGCCGATTGTGAAGAACAGGATGACGATGATGAGGATAATGGCGGCAATAATTCCACCTGCTTTATTCACTTGATGGGCAGGTAGTATGGCGATAAGCGATAAGTTATAAGCTCTAAGCTGTAAGTGGGTCGACCGCTTGGAGCTTACGGCTCACAGCTTACCGCTATTTGCAATAACAGCCATGATACGACATCGAAAAATAAAAAGCTTTCTTGGCATACTCTTCATGGGCCTATTTCTCTTTGCATGGGTTCCCTTGTTATACGCCCAAGAGACACGCGAAGAGGAGGGTACGGTGTCTGAAACAGATGAAACCCTGTCGCGATTCGAGTTGGATGAAATCGTGGTGACCGCCAGTGCCATGGAAGAGCCCCTCAATACCGTTCCCAGAAATATAAGCGTGGTTACCCGGGAAGACATCGAACAGGCCCCCAGCAAGAATATTGTGGATCTGTTGAATCGTGAGGCCGGTATCAATATGCGCAGTCTTTTTGGCAGTGACAAACAGGCGGTTATCGACATGCGTGGTATGGGGGCAACCGCGGCCAGCGATGTCATTGTCATGGTGGACGGCGTACGGATGAATTCGCCGGATATGTCCGGTGTCGATTTTTCCGCGATTCCCCTGGAGATGATCGAGCGCATCGAAATTGTCCGGGGAGCCGGATCGGTTCTATACGGCAGCGGTGCGGTTGGCGGTGTGATCAACATCGTGACCCGGAAGGGTACCCCTCATACGGAAACACGGCTCTATGCCGCTTACGGCAGTTATGACACCAAGGATGTACGCTCCGGTGTGAGCGGCAGCGTTCACGACCTGGGGTTTCACCTCACTGCCGGGTATTATGATTCCGAGGGTTACCGGGACAACAGCGACTTGATGAAAAAGGACGTGGCCGGCGTTTTTGACTATTTTCTCACGGACGTCATTACCTTGAACCTTTCCGGTGCCTATCATAAAGATGAATATGGTCTGCCGGGACCTGTGGGAAAACAGGATGTGGACTCAAGGAAAGACCGTACCAAAACAGATTATCCCAAAGACGACGGGACAACCATTGACAAGCGGATTTCCGGTGGGTTCGATATGGAAACAGATCACTGGGGGAGCCTGAGGCTTAATGGGGGGTACCGCTGGCGGGACAATGAATATATCGTGGGATACAGCCCCCTGTTGTCAAAATCCGACCAGACAGACAAGATCGAGGAAAAAACCGAGACCATGACACTGGTCTATGACAAAAACTATTCTCTTTTTCAACGGGCGCATACCTTTCAGCTCGGTATGGACTACGCTTTCACCGATTATGTACGGGAGGAAAAACCCGGAGGGCCAAGACAGAACAGCCAGATGACCTCGCTGGGCTTTTTTACCAACAACCACTGGTCGCTATCCGAAAAGGCGAACTTTCAGTGGGGCTACAGGGTGAATCAGGTCGATGGCAAATTCCGCACGGATGAGCGGGTTTCGTTTGGGACGGTTCAGCGCTGGGTAAATGGCGACACCGATCACCCTGACTGGCGGAATACGGTCTATGATCTGGGTTTGACATATACCTTGTCATCCGGGCTGATGGTGTATGCGAACTATGCCACCCAATTCAGGGTTCCCAATGTCGATGAGCTTGCCGAGGCCGAACCCGGCCTGAAACCTCAGGAAGGGACCCAGGTGGAAGCGGGTGGACGCATGCAATTCAACGACAGCATGGAGGCCGCCGTCACCCTGTTCCGGATTACTATCGAGGACGAGATTTATTTCAGTGAGATCAACCGTAATTATGATCGGAACACGGTTCGAAACGGTATTGAAACAGATCTAAAATGGTACCCCAGGGCATCTTTGTTTATGTGGGGCAACTACAGTTATACCGAGGCAAGGTTTGAAGGGGACAATGCGACGGTGCCGCTGGTGCCCCGTCACAAGGGATCTTTGGGAGTGGAGTGGGAGGCCGTGCATGGTTTGACCCTTTCTGCAACCGGCACATACGTTGGCTCGAGGTATGATGGCAACGACGTGGACAACGACCGCTATGAGAAGTTGGATGCTTACCAGGTGTTTGACGCCAAGGCGACTTACATTAAAAATAGTTTCAAAGTTTTTGTCGGTGTAAACAACTTTCTGGATGAACTATATGAAACATCTTCATTCAGCGAAAGTTATTATCCCATGCCGGGTCGGAATTTTTATGCCGGGGCAGAGATGCGGTTTTAAGAGCAGGGTCCGAGGATTCAAGGATTCAAGGGTTCGAGGGTGGGTGAGAGCTTGTAGCGGGCAGCAGTATCTCAGCTTCCAAATATTATGAACACAACAAACATATTACTTAGAAAGTTCAATATGTTAAATGCGTCATTCCCGCGAAGGCGGGAATCCAGGAGGGTACTGGATGCTCCAGGCTATCTAGTTGCCAGGGCAGGCTTATCAAGTCCGGCATGACGGGTTTTGCTTATTGAGTCACTGAGTTAATAATAACCCAGAAACATTATAATTTATACATTTCCAAATGATAAAATCAAAAATAATATTCGGCTTTTTTCTGATAGTGATGCAGCTTGTATCGGTAGCGCTGCTTTGGGCGGGGCCGTATCCACCCGCTGCGGACGAGACCGGATCCCATGCCATACCCATGGATGACCCTGCGTTGATATCCTGGGCCACAGAGTATAGCGATTATGTGGTGGGGAAGAATGTGGATGAAACCTGGCAGGTGCCGGAAAATGCACTGGGTGAGGCGGAAGGTAATTCCTTTGACATCGTCGCACTGGGAACCGGCGGCATGCTCACGCTGACATTTGACCCGCCCATCGAAAACGGTGAGGGTTGGGATTTTGCTGTCTTTGAAAACTCTTTCGACGGCAAATACCTGGAATTGGCCTATGTAGAGGTATCATCCAACGGGATTGATTTTATCCGTTTTGATGCCATTTCTCTGACCGTCGATCCTGTTCCCGGATTCGGCAATATCGATCCCACGGATGTGGACGGCCTGGCCGGTAAATATCGGCAGGGCTATGGGACCCCTTTTGACCTCGAGGACCTTTCGGATAAGCCCGCAGTGCTTTCCGGGGCGGTGAACCTTTCCGGGATATCCCATGTCAGAATTGTGGATGTGGTGGGTGATGGTTCCTCTCTGGACAGCTTGGAAGAGATCATCTATGATCCTTATCCCACGCAAATTAGTGCAGGGTTTGATCTCGATGCCGTGGGGGTTTCAAACGGTGCACCATACCCGGCCGGTGAATATATTCCCCCTGAACCCCCGAAAAAGAACGGCAAATCCGGGTTTGGTGAGGATACGGGGTGCTTTGTCAATACCATCCAATGATCCAATCAAATATTTTTACGTTTCAAAAGGATTTTGGGAAATATAAAGTATAATGAGCTTTAAGCTTTAAGCAATAAGCGATAAGCAGCATAAGGCTTACCGCTTACCGCTAATAGTTGGTTCTTCTCCCAATTCATCTCACTCGAATCCTGGGCCCCTGGACTCCTTGAATCCTTCATTTGTATCAACTTTTTTGGAGATGATCCAAATTATATCATTGCTATCGCAAAAATTGCCAGATTCCCCAGAACATGGATGGCTACGGGTACCATGAGGTTTTTTTCTTTTTCATAGGCCACGGCAAACAGGATGCCGCCAACGATTTGTGGTAATGGGATGCGGTGGAAGATGGCATGGGCCATGACGAAGACAAGCGTACTGAGCAGAAGCGCCGCCCACATTCCCCAGCGTCTGAGGTACCCATAGAGCACGCCTCGGAAAAATATCTCTTCGGCCACCGGACTGATGATGCCCCCCACCACCAAGAAGAAAAACAGACCGGGTTGGGTTGAGGGAAGATTGGCGGCAATCAACTCGGTGGGGTGCAGACCAGCCGTTATCAGAATGACAGCCACCAGACCCACCACCAAACCGAACCCTGTTGACCAGAGAAAACCCCTGAACAGACCAGACCTGATGTGCTTTGGAAGAATACCCAGAGCTCTGATACTGTTTGGCTCAGTGATGCAGCAGATCACCAGCAGGAGTGTGATTTCGAGGCTTCGGGCACCACCGATGATGAGAATCGGTGCTGTTCGCTGGCTGTTTAAGAGAGCGGCCAGCATCTCGATTATCAGAACGGCCGCCAGGGAAAATCCCACTGTTTTTAGTTTGATGTGCTCTGTTTCCAACCCAGTTTCCTCAGTGCATTATATGTGTATAACTGGACATACCAGTGATCAGACCTCTTGATTGTTGTCAGAAGTCTCGCCCTGACGTTTCCAAATCTTCTTTTCCCGATGCTGTAAACTGCCTGACACACTACATTGGGGTGGGGATCTTGCATGAGGGTGATCAGGTGTTTTTCGTCATCGGGATGCCTGCCAACAGCAAGGCTTCTGGCCAGCCAGTATCGAACCGGTATGGATGGATGTTGTAACAGGTCCTGTGTAAGATTGAATGGATAAAGATCGATTTTGTCTGCATCGATCTTTTTAAGTGCCGCAACCGTATCTTTCCAATCTTCTGACATCAGCATTCCTGGAAGACTGTCAATTGTTAGGTTATTTATTTCTTCTTGGGGCATCAAAAAGAGTAACAGGACACCAAGCAGGCAGCAGACAGCGATACCGGCAATAGTAGATAGCTGCCTGCCAAGGAACAATGAGAAACCCAGGGACAGCAATCCGGTGAACAGCCAATAGAGTGCCAGGGGAAAACCCACCAGCAATGATATGGATGTTACGGTGCGAAAATGGATGTAGGCATCATTGCTATTGGACAAATCCTGCAGGATTTGTCGTGTATTTTTAAAAAAGTTCTCCAGATCCGTTTCTATGACCGCCTGTCGATTTCCGAGCAATCGTATCTGCTCTTTTTCGACGTCGATTTCTACATCCGCCTTTCCCTTTTTACTGATTAACAAATAGTCGTAGCTGGCGAGCTTTCTTTTTAAGCGTTGATGAATCCGGGAATCTTCTGTTTCCGAGAGGTGATAGGTCTTGATCAGTTTTTGATTCAGGTTGCGAAACACTTCGGCCGGGTACAGGGTATACTGATAATAGAAGTCGTTGAGGTGTATGCCCGGGGTATTCGACAATAAAAGGTTGTCTCTAATATTGATATAGAGCGCCGTGTTCATCTGGGTTGACCAGAGCAAGGCCAACAGCGACATGACGATAAAATGCAGCAACAGTGTCAACCGGGAGCGTCTTTCCAGGTCGTTGGGGTTTAACACCAGAAAAACTGTGGCCACCACAGCGGGTATAAGAATGGCATGCAGGGTCGGCATGGGTAAGAATCCATGCCAGTTAAGGGCTGTTATGGCTGTTGCCCACAGACCGAGAAAGACAAACAGAAACGCCTTATTCAAATGGCACAGGTGCTTCCAGGACCAGACACACGCCAGGGATAGCAGTGAAATACCCACCCCCACAGTGAGGGTAAAAAAGAGTCCGCCATTGAAGGCGGGGGATATCATTTTAAGTGTCGGCAGGATCTTTTGGTTGGGAACTGTTTGATAACCGGTCTGGGCAAGCCAAAACATTTTCTCATGCAGGGCCAGGTTGCTAATGAACACCTGTAGCGTTGCAATTATCTGCGCCATGATAAGGCCGGAAACGACAGATATGGATGCTGAAAAGCGTGTTTTCAATACGCGGATTCCTTTAACCGGGATGAACCGAAAAGAAAAGATCTTTTATCACGAAATCACGAAAGTACGAAACCACGAAAAAGGCTATGACATTTTTTGTGTTATGATTGAATCTCGTGATGATGACGTATACCATATATGGCAACCCCTGGGCAAACAGCAATCTTTTCTTGTCTATTCAAAGAAATTGGGATATAAAAATCGTTTTGTTGAAGATCAGCTTTAAGCTGTAAGCATTAAGCTATTAGCAGCTTATGGCTTACCGCTTATTACTTAACGCTCAAAAAGGGGTACTCATGAAAATTATTGTGGCAGGTACAGGGTATGTCGGACTCGTGCATGCAGCGGTCTGTTCGGAATTCGGTCATGAGGTAATCGCCTATGACAACGATGAAAAGAAGATCGAGGCATTCTCCAGTGGGGATACAGACCGAATCGTTCAGTATGTCAATGAGCCCGGATTGGCAGACAGCATCCGAAAAGTTCATGGTAAACATCTTTTCTTTTCTACGACCCTGGCGGATATTATCGAGGGCACGGATGTCATTTTTCTGTGTCTCCCGACGCCTCCCAATATGGACGGCTCCACCAACCTGACCTATTATGATGCCGCTCTTGAAGATATTGCAAAGAACCTGCGCGAGCGGAAAGATCTGAGACGGGTCGTGGTTGTCAACAAAAGCACCGTACCTATCGGTACGGCCAGCCACCTGAAATCGGTTCTGGATAGCAACCAGGTGGAAAATGTCGGTGTGGCCTCCAACCCTGAGTTTCTTGCCGAGGGGACAGCAGTGCCTGAGGCCAGAAAACCGGATAGAATCATCGTGGGATGTAATGAGGATCAGGATTTTATCCTTCTGCAGCGGGTTTATTCCAAATTTGTTCACCATGTGCAGACAAAATATATCGAGACATCCCCGGAGACAGCCGAAGCCATCAAGTATGTGGCCAATACCATGCTCCTGACCTATATATCGTTCTGGAACGGCATCGGTGCGAAGCTGGGTGAGAAAATACCGAACATAAAGATCGACGACCTGCGGCTTGGCGTTACGGCGGATAAACGTATCAGCACCTGGGGCTCGTTTGTCAGTAACGGCGCGGGGGGGAGCTGCTTTGGCAAGGATATTGCCTCCCTGATATACCAGTTGCGTAGGGTGAATGTTGACACAAAAATGCTGGAGGCGTCATTCGAGGTCAATGAAAATCAGAAAATCTATCTGGTGGATCGTGCCATCAACGAAAATGGTTTCCAATTCAATAACAAGACCATTGCCGTACTGGGTCTGGCTTTCAAGAAAAACACCAATGACATGCGTGATGCCTCGTCCATCAAAGCCATAGAACGCTTGCTGGGGAAAGGTGTTTCCTCCATAAGGGCTTATGACCCCCTGGCCAATGAAGCTGCCAGGCTGGAATTCAATCCTTCCAGAAATGTGTTGTTTGAAAAAATTCAATATGTTGACTCGGCCAGGTCGGCCATTGAAGGATCAGATGCCCTGTTCATTTCTTCGGACTGTGAAGAATTTCGAGGGCTTTCCCGGACCATCGAAGACACGGTGGTCCCACCGTATCTCATTTTGGATGGCAGACGCATGATCCCGGATTTTGAAATATTGGTGAAAAAAGGATATACGTATCTGGCCGTCGGATCCATGGTAATAGAGGGGGCTAAGGCTCCCACGGGTAGCTGATAGCCTGCCTAAAGTTAAATACTCCGATGGTGATGGCAAAGACCAACCATCGGGTGAAACCCAATAAAAAGCGGCAAAGCCGCGTCAAATAAAATCACACAATGATTTTATGGGGGTATGGATGGATTACAAACAAACCTTAAATTTACCAAAGACGAAATTCCCCATGAAAGCAAATCTGGCGGTTCGTGAGCCGGAACAGATTGCTGCGTGGGAGGCCGAAGATCTTTATAAAAAAATCCGTGAGGTCTCCATCGACCGGGAGCCCTTTATCCTGCACGACGGTCCTCCTTATGCAAACGGCAATATCCATATCGGCACAGCCTTAAACAAGATACTGAAAGACATTATTGTCCGCTCACGCCAGATGTCCGGGTTCAATGCCAACTACGTGCCTGGATGGGATTGTCACGGCCTGCCCATCGAGCATAATGTTGACAAGGAAATGGGTGACAGGAAAAATGAGATTTCCCAGGCAGATTTCCGTCGCAAGTGTCGGGCGTATGCTGAAAAGTGGATTGATATACAACGGGAAGAATTCAAGCGCCTGGGGGTCATGGGCGAATGGGAGAACCCGTACTTGACCATGAAGTATCGTTACGAAGCGATTATCGCCACCGAATGCCTGAAGTTTGGACTTAACGGTGGTCTTTTCCGAAGTAAAAAACCGATTCACTGGTGCTGCAGCTGTCAGACAGCCCTGGCCGAAGCTGAAATCGAATATCATGATGAGACCTCTCCATCCATTTTTGTTAAATTTCCCATGATCGACAAATTGGATGCGGAAATACCGGTCCTCAAGGGCAAGACAATATCGGTCATCATCTGGACAACCACACCCTGGACCATACCGGCAAATCTGGCTATCGCCCTGCATCCCGATTTTGTCTATGCGGCTGTGGATGTCGGTAATGATAAGGTATATATCCTTGCCAGGGAACTGGTGGAAAACTGTATGCAGACGTTTGGTATTTCCGACTATTCAATTCTTGCCGATATCGAGGCATCGATGCTGGAGCGGAAAAAATGTCGGCATCCCCTTTACGACAGGGAATCCATGCTGATATTAGGCAGCCATGTCACCCTGGAAGCAGGTACCGGCTGTGTTCACACAGCCCCGGGCCATGGTCGGGAAGACTACGAAGTGGGCCTGGCATACGGCATTGACGCCTATTCCCCGGTGGACGATGATGGTCGTTTTACCGATGAGGTGGACCTTTTTAAAGGTGGATTTGTCTTCGACACCAACCAAGCGATCAATGACACCTTGAACGAAGCCGGGGCATTGCTGGCCAGTGAAAAGATCAAACATTCCTATCCTCATTGCTGGCGGTGTAAAAAACCCGTGATATTCAGGGCAACCCCCCAGTGGTTTATCTCAATGGATAAGACCAATCTGAGGGAAAAAACCCTGAAAGCCATTGATAATGTTACCTGGATACCGCATTGGGGGAAAGACCGGATATTCGGCATGATCGAAAACCGTCCGGACTGGTGTATCTCCCGGCAGCGTGCGTGGGGGGTTCCCATAGCGGCCTTTTATTGCAGCGAGTGTGAAACACTGTTATTGAATCAGGAGATGATCGACAACGTGTTCCGAATGTTCGAAGAACACGGTGCTGATGCCTGGTTTGAAAGGGATACGAGTCAGATACTTCCCCCAGACGCAGCCTGTGAAAACTGTGGGAATCAAACATTTGTCAAGGAAACCGATATTCTGGATGTGTGGTTCGATTCCGGTGTGAGTCATGCGGCCGTGCTGGAAGATCGTGACTACCTGAGATGGCCCGCAGATCTCTATCTGGAGGGAAGTGATCAGCACCGGGGATGGTTTCACAGCTCACTCTTGACTGCCGTGGGCACCCGGGGTAGCGCACCCTATAAATCTGTTTTAACCCATGGGTTTGTTGTGGATGCCGATGGCCGCAAAATGTCCAAATCCATCGGAAATGTGATTGCACCCAAAAAAGTCATCGACAAATACGGTGCGGAAATATTGCGTCTCTGGGTGGCGGCATCCGATTACAGGGACGATATTCGCATTTCTGAAAATATTTTGAGACAGCTCAGTGATGCCTACCGTCGTATTCGCAACACCAGTCGTTTCATGCTCGGAAACCTGTACGACTTTGATCCTGAAAAAGACCTGGTTTCATATGAAGACATGTTGGAGGTGGATCAATATGCACTGCATCGGCTATATGAAATTATCGAAAAGACGCGCGGGGCTTACGACAACTATGAATTTCATGTGATTTACCATGCCCTTTACAATTTTTGCACCCTGGATCTGTCGGCTTTTTATCTGGATATCCTGAAAGACCGTCTTTATACATCTCCACCGACCTCTGTGGCAAGACGAAGCGCCCAGACCGTCATGTACGCCATTTTGGATGCCATGGGACGGCTCATGAGTCCGATTCTACCTTTCACGGCGGAGGAGATCTGGAAATATATGCCCGGCCGGAATGGAAATGGAGAGAGTATTCATCTGCAGGGTCTTCCTGAAGGGGAGGGTGCATGGAAAAATGATGCATTGGCCCAAAACTGGAAGTTGTTGCTCGATATTCGCGGCGAAGTCACCAAAGCCCTTGAGGAAGCCAGAACCCGGAAGTTGATCGGGCATCCCCTTGATGCGGCTGTGACCCTGTCCGTGGATCCGGAGTCGTATGGGACATTGAAGCCATATGCAGCGGATCTGCGTTTTATCCTCATTGTATCCCAGGCGGATTTGACCCAGGAGCCACTGGGTGAGCATGCTTTTCAGAGTGAGGAAATAGAGGGGCTCAGTATAGCAGTGGCGCCTTCGCAGGGTGAGAAGTGTGAGCGGTGCTGGACGCACAGTCCTTCTGTCGGGTCGCATGAGGGTTTTCTCACCATCTGTGATCGCTGCAAGGATGTCTTGGAGAAGTTAGACATAAATTAAGGATTCAAGGATTCCAGGGGTCCAGGATTCGAGTGAGATGAAGTGAGTCCTCAGCTAAATGCTTAAGAATTATAAAGAGTTAAAAGCTTGGGAAAAAGCGTATCAATCACGAAAACACGAAATCTGGAAAGCATGAAAGTTTCATGGTCTTTTTCGTGATTTCGAAGTTTCGTGTTTTCGTGATAACTTTTTTCCGGATTTGGTTAAAGTAAAAGGAATTTTGGAATATGGGCACAGGCAAGAAAAGTCCCCTGTTGTCAATCTTAGGAAACCGATATGTCAGGCTGCTGATGATCGCCGGAACTGTCTGCATCGTGGATCAGCTTGTGAAAGCCCTGATTGTGTCGACAGTTCCGGTATACCAGACGATTCCCGTTATCCCGGGATTTTTCAATCTGACACACATCTATAACCCGGGTGGCGCCTTTGGTTTTCTGTCCGGAAGCCCTTCGGTGCTGCGACATCTTTTTTTTGTGATTGCATCGATTATAGCCATGGGCTTGATCCTCTTTCTCTATGCCAAGACACCGCCCGGTCATGGGCTGCTGAAATTCGGTCTGTCTTTGATCATGGGGGGGGCCGTCGGCAATATCCTGGACAGAATCCGCATTGGAAAAGTAATCGACTTTCTCGATATTTATATCAAAGATTTCCACTGGCCGGCTTTTAATGTCGCTGACAGCGCCATCGTCATAGGTATCGGCCTATTTATATATCATCTGATTTTCATAGACCTAAGATGAGCGTTTCAAATTTTAAGAAGCGGAAAAGCATCTTCCTTGTAGCTAGGGCAACCTCGACAATCGCTAACTTAGGAAAGAAGTAAATTGACGCTTATCAAACACAACGAGGTTCAACGACATTTTAAGCGCTTAACACAGGCTAAGGCGTCGGTTCCTTATCCGGTTTACCTGCTTTATGGTGAAGAAGTGCTGACCAAGGCGACCCTTCAAATTGTGTTGAACAGTCTCATGCCTGTATCAGCCAGACAATACAGCTATGAAACCTGGGAAGGATCCCCTGAGAATGTTTTTAGCGCTGTCCAGAGCTTGAACACCTATGCACTGCTGGACAGTGGCAAGGTGGTGGCGCTGCTGGACAGCTCTTTTTTTTCTGCAACACAAAAAGGGGCTGTCTCTTCCGATAACACCCGGCAAAAGCAGGTAACAACCGGCGATGCGTCTGACATACTGATGACGGCCCTTTCGGATAAATTTTTAGACAACCATTATTTGATCATGACCACAGCGGCTGTGGATAAACGTCTGCGGCTATACAAAGTCACGGAAAAGGTCGGACTGGTGATTGACTGTTCTGTGCCGCACGGTGATCGACAAGCAGACAGGGTTGCTCAGGAGGCCGTTCTCAGGGAAAGCATGCAGGGCCTGCTCTCAAAACACGATAAAATGCTGGAGCCTTCAGCTTTTACGGCTCTTTGCGATATGACCGGGTTTGATATCCGTACATTTCAGAATAATCTCAACAAGCTTATCGACTATGTAGGGGACAGAAAAAGCATTACCCCAGAAGATATTGCGCTTGCTCTGGAGCGAACCAAACAGGACCCGATCTATGCCTTTACCAATGCCTTGTCGGAAAAAGACGTAAAAAATGTGTTGTTTTACATGGATTCGCTGCTTTCAAACGGATACCATGAACTGCAGCTCTTGGCAGCAGCGGTCAATCAAATCCGCCGGCTGATCGTCATCAGAGATTTTGCGACGACATCTGCCGGTGGTGTCTGGCAGGCGGCTATGTCCTACAATGCCTTCCGGGATCGTGTCATGCCCTTGATTCAAAAACATGACACGGCTTTGAAAGAAGCGTTGGCGGAATGGGAACGATCGCTTGAGGGTGAGGCAGCGGCAGCCAATGAATCAAAAAAACGGGTGGCCGGGACCGATCTTCTGATTGCGCCGAACCCGAACAATGCCTATCCCGTGTATAAACTGATGCAAAGGGCCGTGACCTTCCGTGCGGAGGAGCTTCTCGACGCATTGAAGACGCTGGGCCAAGCAGATGGATATCTCAAATCTTCTGGACAGCCATCCCGATCGATTTTGACCGATTCAATATTGAAAATATGCAGCAGATTAGGATAGTATAGTTAAAGTAAAAAATGAGATATTGAGAGAAACAATTATCATTTGCTGCGCGTAAATAGAGATTGTTTTAGGTTTTATGTATTAGGTTTTAGGTTGGTTCCGAGCGAAGAGCGAGCAGCAACAAATTACGCTCGCAAGAGCTAATATCACACGCAGTGTTAATGACATCCGGAGGATAAATCACGCGCCTAGCGCAAATGACGCCCGAAGGGCATAATGAAGCCCGCCAGGGCAAACACCAGTCGAAAGTCAAAATGATCGGATTTATCAGACAACAGGAACAAAAACTGGCCATGCGACTCCTGGCCTGGCATTATGAGAAAAATGCCATTGTGATACCGCCGCCTTCCGAATTAAAACAACAGGCCGATCGTCTTGTTGATGATGCACATCATATCGCGCGGGAGCGGGGACGCAATGTGATGTCGATTATCAAGGATCTGGTTGCGGATATCAAGAAGGGTTAGAAACTCACTGCGCTGGGGGAGACCTAACAATATATCAGCTTCTCCCGAGGGATTTTCTTGAGGGCACCCGCTCCGGGCGGGGACGCAATTATCGGTTGCAAAGAAGAATTCGACTATGTTAAATTAATTGATTAAGCATAACGCAACTTTCCTAATATCTTATAGATTTGAAGCTTTATGACGAATCAGAAAAGAAATAAAATAACCGTCGGTATCATAGGGGCAACCGGCTATGCCGGCGCAGAACTCGTGAGAATCCTATCCGGCCATCCTCATGTGAACTTGGCGATTCTGACATCCCGCCAGTACGCCGGTGTCCGGTTCGATCAGGTGTACCCGTCAATGCAAGGCCACGTGCCGCTGGTATGTGAAGCGCTTTCCATGGAGAGACTGGAAGATGCCTGTGACGTAATATTTATGGCGCTTCCGCATAAGATACCCATGACCATTATTCCTGAACTGATAGTCAAAGGCAAGAAGGTCATCGATCTTTCAGCCGACTTTCGATTTAACGACCCTGATTTATACGAATCCGTATACCAACGTCATACAGCAAAAGAGCTGCTGGATGATGCTGTCTATGGTTTGAGTGAAATTTATTCAGGGGCTATCCAGGATGCCGTATTGATTGGTAATCCAGGCTGTTACCCTACCAGCGCGCTTTTGCCGACCATTCCACTTTTGCGGAGCGGGTTGATCGATCTGAGGTCGATTATCATCGATGCTAAATCAGGGGTCAGTGGCGCGGGACGGTCCTTGTCACTTGGTACCCATTTCTGTCAGGTCAACGACTCATTCAAGGCCTACAAAGTCGCTGAACATCGGCATAATCCGGAAATCGACGCCATTTTGAGTCGTGAAGCAGGAGAATCCGTGAGTGTCACTTTTGTTCCGCACCTGGTGCCCATGACGAGGGGCATGTTGACGACACAGTATGCAGGTATACAAAATCAGGTGACAGGGGATGATATTCGGGCTTGTCTCGATGATTTTTATAGCCAGAGTCCCTTTGTGCGACTCTGCCCGGAAGGAAACCTGCCGGAAACGCGTCATGTCAACGGAACCAATTTCTGTGAGATTGGTTTCAAACTGGATGAAAAGCATGCACGGGTCATCCTGATTTCCGCCATCGACAATCTGGTAAAGGGCGCTGCAGGGCAGGCTGTTCAAAACATGAACATCATGTGTGGTCTCGATGAAACTGTTGGATTGATGCAGGTGCCATACCCGGTCTGACCTTGGAAAGCGAATTCCATCTGGACTTGGCAGGGAACAGAAAAAGAATCTTTAACACGAAAGCACGAAACCACGAAAAAGACCATAAAACCTTTGTGCTTTCCAGTTTTCGTGATTTTTTTATTTTTTTATTGCAACACACACAATTGTTGTCGTTAAAATAGGTACGTGAACAGTTCAAATTTGACAATGGTTGACATGATCCGATTCTTACAATAAAATCGTTCTACTATCAATTATTCATCTAGGAAAGGAGAGTCATTATGACCGCAACGCTGATCAAGGGGACAGAGATTCGCGAAGAAATTTTGGAAGAAATTACAGCTGAGGTAGCTGAAATAAAAGAAAAGCATGGTGTTGTTCCAGGCCTCGTCACGATCCTTGTGGGCGAGAGTCCTGCGTCCATATCCTATGTGACCCTGAAAATAAAAACAGCCCACAGGGTAGGGTTCAAGGAGATTCAGGACAATCAGTCGGTTGATATTTCAGAAGCGGATCTATTGGATTTGATCGACAAGTATAACAATGACGAGTCCATCAACGGTATTCTCGTTCAGCTGCCGCTTCCCAAGCATATCAATGAAAAAAAAGTGCTCAATGCCATTAATCCGGACAAGGATGTGGATGGATTTCATCCAGTCAACGTCGGTCGCTTAATGATTGGCGGGGATGAGGTTAAATTTCCTCCCTGTACACCTTATGGTATCCAGGAGATGATTATAAGGGCCGGTGTTGAAACCAGTGGTGCTGAGGTGGTGGTTGTCGGCCGATCCAATATTGTTGGTAAACCCATCGCCAACATGATGGTTCAAAAAGGACCGGGTGCCAACGCCACCGTTACAGTGGTGCATACGCGGACCAAGGATCTTGCCGCACATTGTCTACGTGCGGATATTCTTATCGTTGCTGCAGGTGTTCCTGGATTGGTCAAACCGGAATGGATCAAACCCGGTGCCTGTGTTATCGATGTCGGCGTGAACCGTGTCGGCGAAAAACCCAGTCAGAAGAACCCCGGTAAAATGGTCGCAATTTTGAAGGGTGATGTCGACTTTGACGAAGCCAAGGAAATTGCCGGTTTTATCACCCCGGTTCCAGGGGGTGTCGGTCCCATGACCATTACCATGCTCATGCTGAATACGCTAAAAGCGCTTAAATTCAAGCTAGGTATTGCCTGATCTGAACATGTTGCATGAAGCACCTTCCTGAGCTTGGTGCTTCATGTAACATGCTGTTATTATAAACATTTAAGGCAAATATGCAAGATGATTATTGCTTGGCCGTGTCAGTGTCCATAAACAGGCGCCTCTGCTTGACACGCTGTTTCAATCGTGGTAAAATTTATGCTTAACATACAATAGGTGCAATATATTTAATAAGCGCTTGTAAATATAATTTAAATTTTTGGGGCCCTGATTCCACCTGGTCGAGTTCAGGGCGCGTAGTCATGAAAAAATTATCCTTTTTTATTCTGAGCAATACCGGCTCACGAGCCAATCAGATTTCAATGCCCATCAGCCTGATTTATGTTTCCGTTGCCATGGGATTTGTTGTTCTGGCGCTTGTGGGCTATCTGGCCTATGACTATCATCAGCTCAGAACGGTGGATTCTGTCAATCAAGCCTATGAAATTAAGATCAACGATCAAAAGGAGATCATTGTCGGCCAACATGCGCAGATTCAAACCTTTACTTCTGAAATCAACAAGCTGAAATCAAAACTGGTGACCCTCAACAATTTCGAAAAAAAGATTCGGGTCATTGCCAATCTTGATCAGGAGAAAAATCAGGAGAGTTTGTTTGGGGTTGGCGGTTCCATACCGGAAGACTTGGAAACCAATGTTGATTTGGCCAAAAGACAGGCCGGCTTGATCAGGGAAATGCATGCACAGGTGACCAGCCTGAATCTGGCAACATCCAACCAGAAGGCTGGTTTTTCATCTCTCCTGGAGGCCCTTGAAAGCCAGAAGAACCTTCTGGCATCTACCCCCGCCATTCGACCTGTCAAGGGGTGGATGACGTCTCGGTTCGGTTACCGAAAATCCCCCTTTACAGGCCGCAGGGAGCTTCACAAAGGGCTCGATATCGCCAATAGAGAAGGCACCCAGATAATAGCACCTGCCGATGGTATCGTGAAATTTACCGGTAGAAGGGGCCTTTTGGGAAAATCCATCGATATTGATCACGGCCATGGCATGATAACCCGTTACGGTCA
Source organism: uncultured delta proteobacterium (assembly GCA_963842925.1). GTDB lineage: Bacteria > Desulfobacterota > Desulfobacteria > Desulfobacterales > B30-G6 > B30-G6. The sequence continues at coordinate 239,031 of CAWJIL010000005.1, read as the reverse complement.
TCTCAAAGAGATTTTAAAAAAGCGGGGTGAGCAGGTCAATAGGGGTGATATTATTGCAGAAATGGGCAACACCGGGCGTACCACCGGTTCCCACCTTCATTATGAGGTTCATCTCAACGGCGTCCCTGTCAATCCAATCAAGTACATTCTAAACTAGTCATGGCATCGCTGCAGCGCTGCCATCGATTCCAGACCGACACTTTATCCAAAAATTCCCCGAGATGCAATTAATTGGTGCGCAACATGGGTTTTAGGATTGCCTTGGTGATCTTTATGTATTAAATTTGAATTCACCCCCGCTGCTTGCAGCGGGGGTGAATTCAAATTATGGGTACAGATTCTTTTTTTTGGCAATTTGTGGCGCCTCAATCCCATGGGATTGAGGCGAAATTCCGAAATACCCTGTAGCTTGCTGCAGGGAGAGGAATATTTTTTTTCTTTCTGCAGCGACAAGGTCGCATTCGATAAAATCGTGCTACGATTTTATTTTTGGAGGTAACACTTCCGCATGGTTATGAATTTTTTGACAAAGATATTCGGCAGTAAAAATGAAAGGGAGTTGAAGAAACTACAACCTGTTGTGGATCAAATCAACAGTATAGAGCCGGCTGTTCAGGCCATGGACGATGGTCAACTGGCGCAGCAGACGATACGGTTCAGGGAACGTCTGGCCAATGGCGAATCCCTGGAAGATATCCTGCCCGAAGCGTTTGCCACGGCTCGCGAGGCATCTGTGCGTGCATTGGGGATGCGTCATTTTGACGTCCAGCTTATCGGCGGGATCGTGCTTCATAATGGAAATATTGCCGAGATGAAAACCGGTGAGGGAAAAACACTGGTGGCCACACTGCCGGCCTATTTGAATGCTTTGACGGGAAAAGGCGTCCATATTATTACGGTCAATGACTATCTGGCAAAACGAGACACCGAGTGGATGGGAAAGCTTTATCAATTTCTTGGCCTGTCTGTGGGCACCATCGTTCATGGATTGGATGATAATGAGCGTAAAACTGCCTATGGCTCAGACATTACTTATGGAACAAACAATGAGTTCGGGTTTGATTATCTCAGGGATAACATGAAGTTTGACCGCAAGTCTCTGGTGCAACCCGAGTTGAATTATGTTATCGTCGATGAAGTGGATAGTATCCTCATCGATGAGGCGCGGACGCCCCTGATCATTTCCGGTCCTGCCGAAAAATCAACCCACCTGTATTACCAGGTTAACAGCATCATACCCAGGTTGAAGCGTGAGCGCGACTTCACCATTGACGAGAAGGCACGAACCGCTGTTCTCACAGAAGAGGGGGTTGCCAATGCAGAGGGTGTCCTGAATGTCGATAACCTGTATGATCCCAAGCACATCGAACTTCTGCATCACATCAACCAGGCCGTCAAAGCCCACGCCCTGTTCAAAAGAGATGTAGACTATATCGTTAAAAACGGTGAAGTCATCATTGTTGACGAATTCACCGGCCGTTTGATGCCGGGAAGACGCTATAGCGAAGGCCTCCACCAGGCACTCGAAGCCAAGGAAAATGTTAAAATCGAGAATGAGAATCAGACACTGGCCACGGTCACTTTTCAGAATTATTTTAGAATGTACAATAAACTTGCCGGTATGACTGGTACCGCGGACACAGAGGCGGCCGAATTCAAAAAGATCTATCAACTCGATGTCATGGTCATTCCAACCAACCAGGACATGATCCGAATAGATTTTCCAGATGTTATATACAAAACACGCCGGGAAAAATACGAGGCGGTCATGGATGAAATCGTGGCGCTCAACCAAGAAGGCCAGCCGGTACTGGTGGGGACCATCTCTATCGATGTTTCCGAAGGGCTGAGTAAAAAATTAAAAAAGAGAGGTATTCAGCATGTAGTTCTGAATGCCAAGAACCACGAGAAAGAGGCGGAAATCATTTCCATGGCCGGTCAAAAAGGAGCTGTCACGATTTCCACCAACATGGCGGGTCGTGGCACGGATATCGTGCTGGGAGATGGTGTTGTCGATCTGGGGGGGCTTCATATTTTAGGGACCGAGCGTCATGAGAGCCGGCGAATTGACAACCAATTGCGGGGGCGATCCGGTCGTCAGGGGGACCCGGGATCCTCCCGTTTTTTTCTTTCCCTGGAAGATGACCTCCTGCGCATTTTCGGTGGTGAGAGAATCACCGGTATCATGGAAAAGCTTGGTATGGAGGAGGGTGAGCCCATTGAGCACGGTCTGATCAGTCGTGCCATCGAGAATGCACAGGCCAAGGTTGAAGGTCATAACTTTGATATTCGTAAACATCTGCTCGAGTATGACGATGTCATGAATCAACAGCGTGAAGTCATTTACAAGCAGCGGCGTGAAGCGCTGGATGGAAAAAATCTGCAGGAAACCATAGAGGATATTATCTTTGACAAGGCTTCCGGGGTCGCTGAATTGTTTGCAGATGAAAAGACCTTTCCCGAAGAATGGGATTTCAAAGGAATTGATGAAGCGGTTTTTAAGCAGTTCAATTTGAGAATCGGCAAACCTGATGAAGATACACTCGATGGTCTGACAGGAGAGGGGCTTGCAGAGTTGATTCACGAGGCAGCCATTTCAGCCTACCGTGAAAAAGAAGCCCTTATCGGTCCGGATGAATTCAGAAACCTGGAACGTTATATCCTGTTGCAGACGGTGGATCAGTTATGGAAAGACCATCTGCTCAGTATGGATCATCTGAAAGAGGGCATAGGACTCAGGGGGTATGCACAGCAGAACCCCCTGTTGTTGTATAAAAAAGAGGGGTTTGAGATGTTCCAGGATATGATCTCAAGGGTTCAGGAGGAGACGCTTTCGATTCTATATCGAATTCAGCTGGCAGAACCTGAAGATCTCAAGGAACTCCACAAGCCAGAGGAGCCACCGCTGGTATTTTCCGGTGGTGAAACATCACCTCCCAAGAAAAAACCGGCAGTCCGATCCGACAAAAAAGTGGGGCGCAATGCACCATGCCCCTGCGGTAGCGGGAAAAAATATAAAAAATGTTGTGGGCAATAAAGGACCTTTTAGGGTCCAAGGGTCCGAGGGTGATACGAAGGTTCGAGGGTAGCTTACCGCGATAAGCGGACGGCAGCATCCTAGCTTCCAAACATCCTGGCCTCCCAGCAGCATAAAGGGTTCGAGGGTGATGGTTAGCAATAAGCAATAAGCTCTAAGCGGTAAGCAACCTAATAGTCTTCAGCCTAAAACCCTAAAAGACTATAAAAAGGTTGGAGGGTGATAGGGTTCATTGAGCTTATTGAGTTTCTTGGGTTCATTGGGTTGATGAAACGTAAACATGTTGAAGGCTTTTTACTGACAACAATAAACAACACAATAAACCCAAAGAACACAATGAAAAAAGCAACTAAATTTGCAGGTTTTGAGTGAAATAGGCTGAAGTTATCACGTGTGAAAGCTAACGATTGCAAAATAATGTCTACAGAAATCCAAAAATTAGGGCACATTGAATCAAAATCATGCAGCATCGGTGTCATCTCCGATACACACGGTCTGTTGCGGCCGGAAGTCATGAACGTCTTTAAAGGTGTGGATCTCATCCTCCATGCAGGTGATGTCGGGGACCCGGACGTGATCGATCACCTGGAATCTGTAGCGCCGGTGGTGGTGGTTAGAGGCAACATGGATTATGGGAGTTGGGCAGATCAGTTGCCCGTTTCAAAATCTCTTGTCATCGGTAAAACCAAGCTGTTCCTAATTCATGATATTGAATGGATCCATGGTCAAGGGGAATTAGACGGCTATCAGGTCATTATCACCGGGCATACACACCGTCCCCTGATAGAGAATAAGCACGAGACTCTCTTTTTTAATCCGGGCAGTGCAGGGCATCAAAGACAAGGGCACCCCGTGTCGATTGGAAAGCTTTCTCTTTGCAATGGCAAGCTGGATGCCCGGCTTATCGAACTGGGTACCTGATCTGCATGCCTCTTTACAAAGCAGGGTCTTGATGCTTATAATGGTTTATTGATGTTGTAACTGTGCAATAATTTCTCAATTAAATTATTATTATAGATAGTTATTATCCGGAACAACCACAAATGAACATGCCCAAAACCGATGTCACCGCCGATGAGCAAACCAGGACCCATGAACGTGTTCAGGAGCCGCCCCTGTACCAGGTGCTGCTCCATAATGACGATTATACCACCATGGAGTTTGTTATCGAGATTCTGATGGTTGTTTTCAAACGTTCCATGGAAGATGCAACACGCATCATGCTGGATGTCCATAGAAATGGTGTGGGAATTTGCGGTGTTTATCCATACGAGATTGCGGAAACCAAAGTGGAGACAGTCGAAGTGCTTGCAATATCAAGCGACTTCCCTTTAAAATGCTCCATGGAGAAAGCATAAAATGATCAGTAAAGAACTCAGCGAAACACTGGGGTTCGCTGTCAAAGAAGCCAAAAAACGGCGACATGAATATGTGTGTGTGGAACACGTACTCTATGCCATACTGCATGATGACAATGGTGTTGATATCATTGAAAACTGTGGCGGGAATGTAGATAACCTTAAAGCGTTGCTTGAGAATTTTTTTTCAGAGCGTGTGGAACACATCCCGGAAGGATCGGAGTATGTCCTACAGCAGACCATCGGTTTTCAACGGGTCATTCAGCGGGCTGTCAATCATGCCCGGTCGGCCGAAAAACAGGAGGTGGCGGTAGGGGATATCCTGGCATCCATTTTCCAGGAAAAGAATTCCCATGCCGATAAGTTTTTAAAGTCGGAAGGTGTCACACGTTTCGATATCCTGAATTACATTTCGCACGATATTCACAACATATCTGTAAAATCCGGAGACAGTGGGTTTGCCAAGCCGGACCAGAGAGAGAAAAAAAAGAAATCTGATCCCCTGGCGCTTTTTACCATCGATCTCATGGAAAGAGCCCTTCAGGGGAAACTGGACCCGCTGATTGGCAGACAGCTTGAACTGGAACGGACCATGCAGGTTCTCTGCAGGCGGCGAAAGAATAATCCGGTCTTTGTTGGTGATCCCGGTGTCGGGAAGACGGCGATGGCTGAGGGCCTGGTTCAGCGGATCGTAGCGAGAGAGGTCCCGGACATCCTGAAAGATATTCGTATTTATGCCCTTGATCTGGGTGCCCTCCTTGCCGGAACAAAGTTCAGAGGTGATTTCGAGCAACGACTCAAAGGGGTCATTTCACGACTCACGAGCATTCCGAATGCCATTCTTTTTATTGATGAGATCCATACCATTGTGGGTGCCGGTGCCACGAGTTCCGGTTCCATGGATGCTTCTAACATTCTGAAACCGGTACTCGGATCCGGTGACCTGCGCTGTATTGGCTCAACGACTTATGAGGAATACAAAAATCATTTTGATAAAGATCGCGCATTTTCCCGGCGTTTTGAAAAAATCGAAATTGCGGAACCACCCGTGGACGAAACAGTGAAAATACTGAAAGGTCTGCGTTCGCGCTATGAAGCACATCATAACATCCGTTACAGCGACACGGCCTTGAAGGCGGCAGCAGAACTGGCTGCCAAGCACCTGAATGATCGATATCTGCCTGATAAGGCCATCGATGTTATCGACGAGGCAGGCGCGTTTATCAGGCTTTCCGGATCCACCCGGCGGAAGCGAATCAATCCGCAGGATATCGAAAAAATCGTTGCAAAAATGGCCCGCATTCCCACCAGAAGTGTTTCAACCAATGACAGGACCAAACTCTCGACGCTTGAAAGTCGTCTCAAAGAATTTGTTTACGGCCAGGACCAGGCCATTGCTTCGCTGGTAACGTCCATCAAGCGATCCAGGGCCGGGTTGGGATTTCCCGGTCATCCCATCGGTTCCTTTCTGTTTACCGGCCCCACAGGTGTCGGCAAGACAGAGGTTGCCATCCAGATAGCAAAAAGCCTGGGTATCGAATTCATGCGATTCGATATGAGCGAGTATATGGAGAAACATGCTGTTGCACGGTTGATTGGCGCACCACCGGGTTATATTGGATTTGACCAGGGGGGTCTGTTGACGGATGGTATTCGCAAACATCCGTACTGTGTCCTTTTGCTCGATGAAATTGAAAAAGCCCACCAGGATCTGTTCAATATACTGCTGCAGGTGATGGACCATGCCACCCTAACGGATAACAACGGGAAAAAGGCGGATTTTCGAAACGTCATCATGATCATGACCTCCAACGCCGGAACCCGTGAAATGAACGCCCAGACCATTGGCTTCGGGGATCCTAAATCCGATACAGCTTTCAAGGGTAAAAAGGCCATCGAAAAAATATTCAATCCGGAGTTCAGAAACCGGCTCGACGCCATTGTCTCCTTTAATTCCCTGACTCAGGAAATCATGGGGCTGATTGTGGATAAATTTGTCAAAGAATTGAATGATCAGTTGATCCCTCGCAAGGTACGGATTGAGATTTCCCCGGAGGCAAGGGAATGGCTGGCCCAAAAAGGTCATGACCCCCAGTATGGCGCCAGACCCCTCACAAGATTGATGCAGACCGAAATCAAGGACATGCTGTCCGATGAAATTCTTTTCGGAAAACTGGAAAAGGGTGGTCATGTCCGCATTGAAATGGACGGCGATAAACTTTCTTTCGACACGACGGCAGAGCAAAAGGCCGTTGCTGCAGCCACTCTATAGGCTGAAGACTATTAGACTATTAGAGTGTTAGGCTGTTGAACGCCTAATGGCCTAATAGTCTAACAGCCTAACCAAGCTAATCTCTCAAAACAATGCCTGTTTATCTCTTGTCAGAAGCCCTCATTTTCCCTCATCCCCGTTTAGCATCCCGGGAAGGGTTGCTGGCGGTGGGTGGGGATCTGAGTCTGGAGCGTTTGCTGTCGGCATATGATCAGGGCATCTTTCCATGGTTTTCAGACGGCGAACCCATTCTGTGGTGGTCCCCGGACCCGCGTCTGGTTTTGTTTCCCCATGAATTCAAGGTATCCAGAAGTCTGAAAAAAGTCCTCAAGCAATCACGGTTCCATATCACCATTGACAGGGCCTTCCGCCGGGTGATCAGCGAATGTGCCGAGACCCGGATGGCACAGAAAGAATCCACCTGGATCGTGGGGGACATGATCGAAGCCTACTGCCGATTACATGAAACCGGTTTTGCCCACTCGGTGGAAGCCTGGCTGGATGGTGTGCTGGTGGGGGGGCTCTATGGTGTTTCCCTGGGCAAATGTTTCTTTGGTGAGTCCATGTTTACCACGGTCAGCAATGCATCCAAAGTCGCGTTTGCCTCGCTTGTGGATTTTTTGACTTCGCATGGGTTCCACATGATTGATTGCCAGGTCACGACAAGGCATCTGGTCAGTCTGGGGGCAAGGGAGATACCAAGAGAAAGCTTTCTGGCGCTGCTGGAGACAGCCTTAAAGGAACCGACCATGAAAGGGAAATGGCAGTATCGTGCTAATTGATTGCCAGGTCACCACAAACACCTGATCAGTTTGGGCGCCAGGGAAACCCCAAGACATCGATTTCTCACACTGCTTCAGGCATTATTAACTGAGATGTCGCTAATTTGAAACTTCTCCAAAATATACGGATACTATTGACATGAGATGGAAATCAACACCCCTGAAAGGCGCTTACCGACTATTGATTTGTACATTATCAGACGTGAAAATAGTATGTTAGGCTTAATCAGTCAACACCCATAGCAACTTCCTGAGATTGTTCAAGTCTCCATAATTGCCATCAATAACCTCATTGCCATTTCTGTATGCAATCTTTTGTACACAATAGTTGCCGATCCAGGTGGGAATCCACGAAAGATTCTGAAATCTGCAATTTCAACACCTGTATAAAGGAGTCAACATCCAGAGTTGGCCATAAACAGATATAGAGTTGATCATACTGTCAGTCCTTCGCAGGTCGTTGACTAAATTCATAATCTCAATTTTCGTGAATACTCCAGATTTGATCAAGTAAAACCGTATCCGCTTTTACTTGACCATTACACAATATTATGAAACGTTACAATATCGCCTCTTGGGCAAAAGGTTTTCCAGCTTTTAGGTTGGTTTACCCCCATGTTCCGTGCCGGATTAAATTTCCTGCCTCTGTAGCCCGCACTAAGGCGAAAATATTCGACCCCGCGAATGGTATCTTCGCTTCGCTTCCATAAAAACGGGGAATTCAAATATCAAAGGAGGTTTACCCATGAAAAGATTATTGATTGTTTTGTCGGCTCTAATCCTGGTATCCTCAGCGTATGCTGCGGATTCCGACCTTCTCCAAATGGCCAAAGCTGAAGGTCAAGTGTCATTTTACGCCAACATGACGGCTATCCAACCCATCATGGATGTGTTCAACGCGCAAACCGGCCTCAAGGGCACGTATACACGTATCTCCACCTCCAAATTTCTGCCCACGGTACTGACCGAGTTTCAGGCCGGAAAACTCATGGCCGATGTATTGCAAGCGCCACTGCCGGTCATGCAACTGCTCAAGGCCCAAGGTGTCCTGGCGCCTTACACATCCCCTGCCGCTGCCGGATACCCTGCCTGGACCCAAAAGGACGACGCAATTCAGACTTTCGGTATTGAGTATGTGGGACTAATCTACAACAAAGAACTCGTTAAACCGGCCGATGTTCCCAGGCGTTATGAAGATCTCACCGATCCTAAATGGAAAAACAAAATCGTCATGGCCAACCCTGGAGCGCATGCCACAACCATTTCATGGCTGGTGGGTCTGAAGGAAAATGTCTTCAAGTCCGAGACCGAGTGGATGAAGTTCCTCAAGGGACTCGCGGCCAATAAACCCATGCTCGTCAAATCGTTCGGACCTACACCGGCACCCGTTGAGAGCGGTGAAAAACACATCGCTATCTCAATGCCAAAGTACATCATCACCAAAGCCCCGGCTCCCCTTGATTGGGCCAGGGTCGAACAACCCCTCATGGGAACACCTCGCGGCATGGCTCTTTCAGCCAGTGCCAAGAACCCCAACGCAGCAAAGCTGTTCATGAACTTCTGGCTGACAAAACAGGCCATGGGCAAGCTGTCCAGTGAAGTAGGTGAGTATGTTCTTAGCTCCCGGTGTATTTCCACCTATCGACGGTATGGACAAAGCCAAGGTCATCCCCATCCGCACCCTGTCCGACAAGGAAATCAGCAGTTATGGAGCCATGTTCAAGAAAATATTTGAACTGTAATAAAATCGCAGGAACGATTTTATGGAAATCAAGATCAAAAACGTCAGCAAGTATTATTACTCCGGCGGTAAGACCATCAAGGCCCTGGATAACGTAAGTTTGTCTATCCCGGCTAACCAGATTTTCACCCTTTTGGGCCCTAGCGGGTGTGGTAAGACCACCCTCTTGCGCTGCATCGTCGGCCTGGAAGCCCCGGACACCGGTGAAATCGAAATCGGTGGTGAAGTGGTCCTGTCCACCGAGAAGGATATTTTCGTACCCACGGAGAACCGGGGTCTTGGTATGGTCTTTCAAACTTATGCCATATGGCCGCACATGAATGTCTTTAACAACGTGGCCTACCCTCTTCAGACCCGCAAAGTGCCCAGGGACGTCATCCGTAGCAAGGTTGAAAAGACCCTGCGCTTCGTGCAGCTGGAAGGTTTTGAGGACCGGCCTGCAACCAAGCTTTCCGGTGGGCAGCAGCAGCGTGTTGCCTTGGCACGTGCACTAGTGGCCGAACCCAAGGTCATCCTTTTCGACGAGCCACTCTCCAACTTGGATGCGAAACTCAGGGAAGAAACCCGAAAAGATCTGCGTGTATTTCTGACCGAACTTAAGATCACCGCCATCTATGTGACCCATGATCGGATCGAGGCCTTGTCTCTGTCCGACATCGTTGCGGTGATGAACAAGGGACAGATTGTCGAAACAGGTCGGCCTCGGGATATTTATTTTAAGGCCGACCACCGCTTTGTGGCCGACTTCATCGGCCGCACTAACCTAATCGATGCTACAGTGACATCCCAGGAGGGATCAGTAACCACCGTGGACTGTGCCATCGGTAGCATTTCCTGCCGCAAGAAAACAGAACTGAAACCCGGTGACAAGGCGACACTCTGCCTGCGTCCTGAATTCATCCGCCTGAAACGAGGCGACGCAAGTGAGGCACAGAATGTCTTCAACGGACAAATCGATTCACTGGTTTTTATCGGTGAAGCATTCGAAGGCGAGATCACCATTCAGGATTCACAGCTCTTTATCAAGACCGAGCCGGACTCTGATATCGAGGTGGGGGATAGTGCCAACTTTACGGTTGACCCGGATCATTGCCTGCTGGTTACCAGGTAAAAAAGGAAAAGAAACATGGTCAACAAACGATCGGTCTTGACGCCCATCCTCATCGCCATCGTCGGTTTTCTGACCGTGTGCCCCGTCGTCATGCTGGTCTTCGGGAGTTTTTCTACGGGTCTGGGAGCTTTTGGAAAATTCACCCTGGAAAAGTATATTCTGGGATACACCGACCCCGAACTGGCCGGGATCATCATCAATACGATCATTTTCGTACTCGGGTCCTCCATGGTGGCCACGGGTCTGGCACTTCTTCTGGCTTATCTGAACACACGTACGGACATCCCTTTCAAATTCATGTTCAGGATCATCTCCATCATCCCCATGATGATTCCGCACATCCTTTTTTCCGTCAGCTGGGTGCTCCTGTTGAACCCGTCCAATGGGCTCATCAACTTGTTTCTCCGGCAAATCCCCGGGTTTGAGGATCTGTCTATCAATATCTATTCCCTGCCGGGGATGATCCTTGTGGAGGGGCTCCTGGACCTGCCCATTGCCTATCTTATCCTTGCCCCGGCCATGGCTTCCTTTGACATCGCCCTGGAGGAGTCTTCCAAAGTTTGCGGGGGTAGCACTTGGCGTACCCTGTTCCGCGTGACCCTGCCCGTTCTAAGGCCTGCGATCCTGGCTGCTTTTATTCTGTCCCTGGTTCGCAGCCTGGCCTCTTTTGCCGTACCATCGGTTATCGGCATGCCCGGACGGATCTATGTTCTGGCCACGCACATCTACCAGTCCATCGCCACCGGCTTTGCAGCCGATTTCGGCAAGGCAGCCGCCATCGGCATGAGTGTGCTGGCTACCTCCATCACACTGATTTATATATACCGCTACCTGACCTCGGAGGGGGAAAAATACGTCACCATCTCCAGTCGTGGATACCGGCCCAGCGTCATCGAACTCAAGGGGGCCAGATATCCTCTGTTCGGCGTTGTGGGGATCCTGTCCATGGTCCTCATCATCCTGCCGGTGCTGGTGCTGTTTTATACATCACTGGTACCCTATTCAATGATCCCCAGCGCCAAGGCTTTTTCCATGATGAGCTGGAAACATTGGATCGAGGTGATCCATGACCCGATTTCACTATTATCCTTGAAAAACAGCGTGTTCCTCGGTGTGGTGGGTGCGACTCTGGGGGTAACGCTGTCTATCTTCGTAGCCTACGCCATCGTCAAGATCCGCTCCCATGCTTCAGGTATTCTTGAGTCTCTCTCCTTTCTATCCTTTTCCTTTCCGGGAATCGTCATCGGTGTGGGATTCATGTGGTTCTTTGTACGAACTCCTTTATACGCAACTATCTGGGCCCTGCTCATTGGATATATCGCTACATACCTACCTTACGGCGTCCGGCCCTTGGCCAGCGCATTCATCCAGGTCCACAGCCATTTGGAAGAATCTTCACAGGTCTGCGGAGCTGGCCCATTCACTACCATGCGTCGCATCGTCATCCCTCTGCTCATTCCAGGCATCGTCTCCGGATGGATTCTCATGGCCACCATGTTTGTCCGGGAACTGACCCTCTCTGTGGTGCTCTCGCGACCGGGTACCGAAGTGCTTGCCGTCCAGATTTTCCGTTTTGCCGAGGACGGATTGTGGGGTCAGCTGTCTGCTCTGGGCATCATGATGATATTTATTTCCACAGCTTTGGTGATCTTAGCAACCCTTGTGGGTGTGAAATTTAAGCCTGTAGAAGAGGGTGGGTAGGGAGGCAAGAGTAAAAAATGAGTGCTCTCTGTTTCAAGGGATCGAGTGAATTGCTTAAAGGTTCTGTTTGTACCCAAACACGTTCCGATGTATTTTCTTCAGTATGGACTGTTATGATGAAATTGGTTAGTGGTATGTGAAATATTCAAAATTGTTTTTTCGAGTATAATCTAAAGCTCTAATTTAAAATGAAAAAATTATTGTGAATACCATATTCTGGAAGGAAGAGGAGTGCTTCAATGGCCGGTGTCACCTTGAAAAATGTTAACAAAAGCTTCGGTGATGTGATAGCCGTCAACAATTTGAGCCTCCAGATCCAGGATAAAGAGTTTGCCGTACTGGTGGGGCCTTCCGGGTGTGGGAAAACCACTGTTCTGCGTTCCGTTGCCGGGTTGGAAGAGGTGACGTCTGGAGAAATTTACATCGGCGATAGGCTGGTCAATGATGTTCTGCCCAAGGACAGAGATATTGCTATGGTTTTTCAGAACTATGCATTGTATCCTCACATGGATATTTACAATAATATGGCTTTCAGTTTGAATCTGCAACATGTGGAAAAAGATGAAATCGATCGCAGAGTACATGAAGCCGCCGATATTTTAGGTATAGAAGACCTCCTCCACAGAAAACCACGTCAGCTTTCCGGGGGGCAGAGACAGCGAGTGGCGGTGGGTCGGACAATTGTCAGAAAGCCCAAGGTGTTTCTGTTTGACGAGCCGCTTTCAAACCTGGATGCCATGCTACGCGTCGCGATGAGAGCGGAGATCAGCAAGTTGCATCGACGGTTGGAGGCAACCATCATCTATGTCACCCACGATCAGGTCGAAGCGATGACCATGGCAGAACAGATATTTATTATGAACAACGGCGCTCTCCAGCAATCAGGTATGCCACTGGAGGTTTACAGGCATCCGGTCAATAAATTTGTGGCTGGATTTATCGGTTCACCGGCCATGAATTTTATCGATTCCCGGCTGACCAGAGAGAACGAAGAATTTTTTGTTGACGCCGGGAGCTTCAAGTTGAAGATCCCGCAGATATTTCATCCGAACATCCCACATCTTGAAGGAAAAGAAATTATCTTCGGGGTTCGCCCGGAGAATATGTATGACAGCCGCTTTGGGAACAATGAGACAATGAAATGTTCAATAATGGCAAAGGTGGAAGTGATTGAACCATTGGGAGCGGAAACACATCTTTATTTGGCTTGTGGGCGGCATTCTTTTGTCGCTAAAATGGATACACCCCAGGATCAATTTAAGATAGACCAAAAGATCGAGGTGTTGATCGATATGGAAAAATCCCATATTTTTGATTTCGAAACTTCACAGACCGTCGTATAAGGGCTTTCGCATGGTCCATGCCCGGGTTAGCGCTTTTCAATTTCAGATCTTAGCTTTTCGGAATCTTTAAACAAAATCGATCGAATGCCCACTTTTTCAGCGGCACGGACGTTTGTCTTGTCATCATCTATGAATATCACATCTTCCGGTCTCACCCCCTCGGTGTCGAGGATGTACCGATAAAATTTTGCGTGAGGCTTAGACACGCCCATTTTATTGGAAGCATAAACAGCGTCGAATAGGTCGTAATATCCCCGTGGCAAAAGATATTCGTAATGGGAGTCAAAGACGTTTGTCCCACAAACAACCCGGGCCCTGTTTTTTAACTGCAGAATTATGGCTACGACATCTTGATCAAGACCAGGATTGAAATATCTGGCAAACAGATCCTCTTTAACAGGTGTATGGCATTTTGAAGAAAACTGCGCCCAGAATTCATCACCGGTGAGTGCACTGTCCAAGAGGCTTTCCAGACTCGATCCGGCAAAGGCATGAAACTGTTCGGCTGTCATACCCAGATGGTCGTATACCGCTGGAAACACATCCGTATTACTAGCCACGACCCCTCCCATGTCAAAGATATATAGTGTCATGTGGATTATTCTTTGCGCGCCGAAAATACGACTGCCCCGCTGATAAAATAACGGGATAATCGGAAAAACAGAATTAAAATAGGGATACTCGCAATTGCTGCTACAGCCATCATGGCGCCTTCGTCGGTGTGTTTTTCGGCTGTGAAGCGAACAATATAGAGAGGAATCGTTTTCATCTCCTCACTCTGGGCTACGAGCAATGGCCACAAAAGGTTGTCCCACTGCCCTTTAAACGTGAGAACCGCTAGGGTTGCCAACGCGGGAACACTGTTGGGAAGGATGATTTTTCTAAAAATTTCCGGCTCGCTGGCGCCATCGATTCGCGCGGCATCGAGTATTTCATCAGGAAAAGTGATATAGTACTGGCGCATTAGAAAAATGCCGAATGCTGTTACCAGGAAGGGAGCGATCAACCCGGCATATGAATTTTGAAATCCTATCTTGGTAATGATTAAATAAAGAGGGATCATTATCACTTCAAATGGAATCATCATCGTGGCAAGTATCATCATAAAAGCAATGTGCCGCCCCTTAAAATGGAATTTCGCCAAACCGTACCCGGTGACGGCTGAGAGAAAAACAGTCGTCACCGTCACGGTGGAGGCTACAATGAGTGAGTTGAGGATGTTTCGAAGATAAATAAAACTACCGTCGTTCCCCCGGATACCCTGCCAGTAATTCTGCCAGTAAATTCCTTTTGGAATCCAACGATAGGGCATTTTCATAATATCACCGGCGGGCATGACAGAGGCCGTGAACATAAATACAAGGGGTGCGAGAATGTACATGGCTGCGATGATAAGAAACACCCAGACAAAGGTGTTGACAGCGACGGACCGTACGCTCTTTTTATGGACCTTTTTCAGATATTGTTGCACGACCTGTCCTTTATTTAATAGCTGATCTCATCTGATCGCGCGGTTTTGAATTGAAGCCATGTAAAAAAAAGCATAATGCAGAAAAGTATGATGCTCATGGCACTTGCCAGGCCGATACGGTGATCACGAATCGCTGTGTTATACAGGTTCAGGGTTACTACGTTGATGGGCCCCATGGGCGCCCCTCCCTGAGTAAAAAGATACTGGGTGCTGAACGTTTTCAGGCACTGGAGCATGGCCATGATGGACACGAGTATGGTTGTGGGTTTTAACAACGGTAGGGTAATATACCAAAATCCTGTCCAGGAATTCACACCGTCAATTTTGGCCGCTTCATAAATGCTTTTTGGAATAGATGTCAGTCCGACGATAAAGATAATGGTGAAGTAGCCCACGTATTTCCAGAAATAAACCAGCATGGTTGAAATCTGAACCATGCTGGCATTGGCAAGCCACTTGTGGTCGACGCCGGGGGTGTTCATAAGGAAGTTGACAAGTTGATTACTTAACCCCCGGGGATCGAATATGAGCAACCAGATCGCCGCCACCACCACAGACGACAACACGGCCGGCGAATAATAGGCCATCTGGAAAAACTTCTGGAATCGCTTTCGGGATACAATGAACTGGGCGAAAATGAGGCTGAATATGACCATGGGTATGAACGTGCCCAGTGTAAATACCATGGTAGCCCGGATGGAATTCCAGAAATCAGGAGACTGAAACAGATAAATGTAGTTGTCCAGTCCAATAAATCTCGGTGGCTTCAGAGACAGCAGTTTTTTCTTGAACAGACTTGTGTAAAGGGCGTTCAAGATCGGATAGAAACTGAAAAATGAGAAAAAAACCAGGGATGGGAAAATAAATACCCATCCCCATAGGTTTTTGCGGCTTTCAATCCCCCCTTTAAATCGGAGTTTTTTCATCAGTTGTTCTTCCGGACGAAAACAAAACGACTTATTCCTCGAGTGTTTCCTGAGCCTTGCGTTTCAAATTTTTCAATGCTTCTTTCGGTGAATCACCGGAAAGCATAACGGATTCCACCGCCCCCCGAATATGTTCTTGCATCTTGGCGCTGTTTTCACCGTAATAGACAACATGGCCTCTTTCCATATCTTTTTTGAACACATCCGAGTAGGGCATGTCCTTGAATGTCGAAGACTCCATCAGCGTGACCGTGGGTTGGATAAGACCCACTTTGGAAAGGTATTCCTCAGAGTGACGCAGCATGTAGCCGATGAACTTCCATGCCATCGACTGGTTCTTTTTCGGTTTCTGTGCATTGACCACCAGATAGTGCCCATAATAGGCGCAAGCTGAGTCATTGACGGCGTTTTTAAATTTTGGGTAGGGAACAACGCGCCATTCGCCACTGTTGAAAAATTCCGGATTGTCAGCTCGAATCCGCCCCGCCTGGTAAAGACCGGACATACACATACCCATGTCATTGTTGTCTTTGTTAAAAAGTTTTCTGGCGTTTTTGTAAGTGGGTGACCCGAGGTTTTTGCCGTTGGGGCCCCATGCTTGCATGAATGTCAGAAATTTGATCCACGCCTGGTCATTGACAATGGCCTGTTTACCGTCGTCGCTGATAAGCTTTCCACCGAACTGCTCGACCATGGGAACCATGGATACCAGATAGTATGGATACCGGAAATCGAATCCTCTCCTCTGGATGATTTCACCTTGCCGTATGGCGATCTTTTCAGATACCGCGACCATATCTTCCCACGTTTTCGGATAATCGCGTGCGGGGTCGAGTCCGGCCGATTTAAATACGCGATCATTGATGTAGACACACCAGTTGGTCAACTCCAATGGAAGCCCATACAGAGAGTTCTCGTGGGTGACCGGGTCAAGAACTTTAGGTATGTAGGCGTTATAAATTGACTTCACGTTGTCATACCCTGCCGCCTTCGGGTCCACAGGCGCAAGACGTTGGTTTATGATATAAGCGTACTCATCTTCAATCTGCAGATTGAAAATGTCCGGTCCCTGGTTTGCTGCAAACGCCGTGAGAATTTTCTCGGCCATCTTCTTGGATGGGTTGGTGACGCGTTTAATCACCACACCGGGATTGGCTTTTTCAAATTCACTGATGTAACGGTTTTCTATTTCGGTTCGATTGGGGTCTTCATGGGTCCAGTAGGTGAGTTCCACCGCTGCCTGGGCAGAAATTGCCGATAGGGGTAATAAAAGCGCAACAATTAAAATAATGAAACGTTTTTCCATAATAGTACCTCCTTTCAATTTCACTTATCTCAGGATTCAGTTGTCTGTTGATCGATATATGAAAAGATGAACCTTCAATCTCTGGTTCAACTCTGAAGAACGGTACTGGATTGTTCAGCAAAAAAATTGGGTTTTGGCACATCCTGTTGGTAGCTATCTTTTGTAAACGGTAGCATAGTAATTGTTAAAAAACAAATCAAACATGACGAAGGCGTCCGGCCTTTTATGGTAAGCGCTTTTACTGAATAAGAGATTTCAGACCCGTAATGCGATAGCCATCCACCTACATCAAATGATCCAGCAGGGGACCCAGAAATATGAAGATTGCATCATTGATTTCAATTTGAAAGGCTTCTTGAATGATTAGTTCCACAATCTTTAACTGAAAGAAACAGCCAACCAGGTTAAGAATCATTTATTGAGTAGCCACCGTAGAGTTTCATCTTTTTTCCCTCCATCTTGAGCATTGTTTTACAATCAACTGATAAAAAGACTATCAGAATAAACGTATGAATTGTCGTTTCTGGCAAGGGTTAAGATTTTTTGCGATCTGGCTGATTCTCTGATATTGAATATTTTGTAACAGCAGCGACCAGTCAATGTTGGTCCGTTGGAAAGGATGTGGCGATACCTCTTGAAATTCGGTTAATCGTCCAGCGGGTGAGAGCCCCGCACGGCTAAAGCTGAGCCCGGCAAGCCGTAAGTGAACCTTGCAGCATTTCGGGTAACAGACTTGTTGATGCGTAGGTACACAGGCATGCGAGCTGCGACGACCAGCGTCGAAAAAGTCTTTTTCCAGGTGCCGAGGGCTTTGTTACGTCTGAAGGCAGCAATGCCGTCACCGGTAAATTTGGGTGAGGGGACGGCGTACCTGGCGGCGTGCTTGACCCGGGCGCGTATGGAAGGGACGATCCAGTAAACTGGGAGATCCTGATCGTTCCCCATCAATATTCCGGCTGTATGGAGGGCCGGTGACCAATCTCCAACGGGAACGCGCCAGCTGGCCTGCGCGTTGTCCGGCCAAGAACAAAGCGCTAGCAATGGGGTAGGTCAGCAGCGAGGGGAACCGGAGCTGTGGCCGAAGATGATCAGGAAGTCGGAGCACCGCATATGAGCGATGACGCCGGGGAACCACAGGCACCTGGACCCGGCTGAGCAACGGCGGGGCGTGTTGATACGAACCTTAAGAGGGAAACATGACAGGGGCAAGCATTAATCTATTTCTGGGGTGTTCTGTCCGAAAAATAATTTCATCGATGATGTCTTTCTCGAATATGGGCCAATGTTTGGTACCCCTGCTTCTGAAGGTTTTCTTTAGAGTAGGAGAATCACACGGGTTGCTCAATAATTACGATACGTATTTTTTTTTGAATTGGTTTTGTGATCGTCGAGAAAAATTTTAACAGCCTGGTTTGTTTTCATGGTGTACCTCCCTTGTTTAGATTATAATGGTTTGGCCCTTACCATAGGCCATAAACAATGCTACCATCGCAAACGGGAACTGATCAAGTTCAATAAAACAGATGCCTAAAAGGTGAGACCGATGGGCGTTAGTGCACGGATATTTATCATTGAAGAGGATGACTCTGTCCATAAGCTATCGCATGCTGCATTCGAACGGTTGATTAGACAGGATTCAAAAGAATGCCTGACTAAATACGCCGGTCAAAAGGTTCGCTATGCGCTAATCGCCGTTCAGATGAAGAACAGGAAACCCGTAGATATTTTGCACACTGAAGAGTCGTTCTTTAATTTCGATTCAAACGGTAGATTAGATTTCTCCGATAGAAATGAAATGATAGAGTTGGTTTATGATAGTTTGCCGCCGATTGGGAATAATCAACATACTGAAAAGATCGTGAATGCAAAGCATCACTTTGCAAAAAAGAAATATAAAAGAAAGTTCACCTGGAAACCAACTCCGCAGATAGCGGAAACAATTGTTGGAATGATATTTGGTAAATCAAGATGACAAAAGAAGAAATGATTACAGTTCTGCAAAGAGTCCTAAAAACTGACGCTGGCCTTGAGTTCCTTATGAAATTAGATAACAGTGAGCTTGAGATACTGATTGCCTCTATCCGTGATCGTGTTGAAAGCCGATCCAACCTGTCCTGAAAAGAGTATACCCCATGAGAAAAATGACCCTGGCTTTGTAGTGGACTGCCAGATCTTCCACATGGGGAAGTATCTTTTCAGCCCTTTTTGATCCACCCAATGGAACCAGAATTTTTTTGTACCTGGTTGGCCTCCTTTTTTGGGATACATATGCCTGTCGGGATAAGGCTGAAGATATAGTTTTAATGACACCCTTAACTTTCAGGCGTCGTGTTGCCTGCACGAAGGAGCAGAACCGGTTTTTCACTGTGACGCACGATTCTATCAGCGATACTTCCGAGGAGCCAGCGACCGATGCCGCTACGGCCATGGGTTGACATGGTGATCAGTCCGATATCATGGCGCCGGCATACTTCCAGGATTTTTTCAGCCGGATCTCCGTAAGGCGAATGCAATTCAATGTCAATATTTTTTGCGGAAAGCTGTTCTTTAATTTTTTCCAAGTATTCCTGTGCACGATGAATGACCTTGACTTGTGCGTTGGTTGGATCAACGCCATGCAGTACATTTATGCGGCTGACTCTGATTAGGTGCAGCCGTGTTTTCAAAAGCACGGCAAGTTCTTCTACTTCCGGTAGAATAGCTTCAGCAAGCTTGGAACCGTCTAAAGGCACTAAGATAGATTGATACATGATGTCACCTTTTATTTGCCGGTTTACACCCTTATTTCTTTAGGAAAGCTTTTGGGGACACCTTCGTAAGGAGTTCGTCTCTTATCCCTCAAGGTTTTCGGGTCCCGCATTGTTTTCAAAATATCGATGCTGTCCTTGAGGCCCTTATTAATCCGGCACAGTTCTATAGCCATGCCAACCATCTGGGCAACGGCTTGGATAAAATTTACGTCATTCAGACCGAACTCCCAAGGGGATGCGGTGTAGATTCTCATACAGCCTCTACGGTAATCAGAACAATCTCCTCCGGATCCCGAATCGTGGAGATAGCCTTGGTGATGCGAATCAGGGTTTCATAATTGATGATCGGCTGTTCCATGAGGGCCTCCTTTCTTATAATAAATTTCAAATTCAGAATGTTCAAAAAAACCATCGAAGGGCATAATGGAAATCGGGTCGATATGATCTTGTACAGGGTGTGCTTTCAATCTGTATTTCTTGGCTTCTTTATCTCGCGCATACATATTTTTACAAATGAGCGGCCGCTTCAATATTTTTTCATAAAGTTCTATGTAGCGTTGGGCGGCGACATGATGGTTAAATTTTGAAGCGCTCTGCATCATTATGCGATTGATTTGTCGCTCCCTTATTTGAACAGGCAACATATAGAACTGCATCGCCTGATTAATGGCCCAATACAATCCATTCGAATCTAATGTCTTGAATAGGAAGCCGTTTCCATTATTTGCGGCAGTATCGAGATTGCTGACCGTATCGTGTATGCCACCCGTATCGTATGCCACCGGGAGTGCTCCATAGGCCGAACTGATCATCGGCAAAAGGCCACTGGGATCAAAACGATAGGGCATCAGAACAAAATCCGATGCGCCATAGGCCAAACGAGCCAAGCGCTCATTAATACCGCAGACGGACACACGATCTGACAAATTGTGAAATCCGACAATATCTTTAAATAGGCGTTGCAACTCTCCATATGCAATGAAAACAATCTGTAATTTCTGTTTCCGGTAATCGTGGATTATTTTATAAAGGATTTCCGCTAACAATTGACACCCCTTTTGAACCGGATTCATGTGTGAAGGCAAAAAGAAAATGGGTGCCTGTGTGTCCTGATTCAGGTTGAGGATTATCTGAAGGGCGCGTTTATTGGCTTTTTTCCCCGATAGATGATCGACAGCGGAATATTGACAGACCAGAGCGTCATCTATGGAAGGATCATAAGAAGGATCCGGGGCGTTTAAAATCCCGACAGCGCATCCGGCCTTTATTTTATTTGATACTTCTTGCTGAAAAGATTTTTTTATAAAGTCGTGCAGACCGTTGACCATTTCCATTAAAAATGTCGGACTTAGGGTGCTCACAAAATGTGCTGCAAAAATACCACTTGTGAGAAAATCAACAGGGGTTGACTGCCTGCTGTTTTCATATGAGGAAGGAAAATGGTCAAAAAAAAGATTTTCCCAAAAAAATGCAGCGTCAATGCCTCTATCTTCAATTTCTGCAAGGGTTGTTTTTTCAGTGTGGATATTGTGAAACGTAAAAAGACAGGGGATGCCTGATTGCCTTGCCATGGCAGGAATCAAACCGGTCATCCAGTCATTGCAGTGAATAAGATCCGGTTGAACCATAGGGACAATATTGTTCATAACCTCTCGTTGAAAGGCCAGCGAAAATTTAATGTTATCAGTTCCATTGTATGAATATGATCGGCTAAGATGAAAAAAGGCTTTGTCACGGGCTAGATGAATCCGGTTATTCGGTTCGCATCTTCCCAAATAAGGCAGACTTTCTTCAACTGAGGTTCTCAAATGACCGTTAAAGATATGGCGGTAATCGGGGAGGGCGATATGCACATCTGCCCCCTGTTCATACAATGCGTTTATCAAGGTGGCTGAAACGTCGGCAAGCCCGTGCCGACTGCCTTTGTATTTATATACGGATACTGGGTCACCCATACCTTTTGGAAGACAGGTAATTTCAGGGCTTACAATGAGAACCCTGGGATTGGTTGGATGGTCACTCATGTTCGTTGGTGTTCCTGTATGATTTGCCATGGGAGATGGCATCGCTGCCGTTTTATCTACGGCAGGTGACGTCCTTTACATTATACTTTCCGTAAGGTTTATGGTTTTTTTTTATGGCCACTGTAATGCCATCGCGGAAAATTTCTTCTTTCATTTTGTCCGTCTTTATTGTTGGTGAGATTTTCTGGTTTCTTCCAGACACCATTGTCGCCAGGCACATTCAAGATGGTTGCAGTTTCCATCGTTTCTGGCAAAGCACTCATCGTTGCCCTCGAGACGCTGTATGCTTCTGATGAAGCAAG
Organism: uncultured delta proteobacterium; assembly: GCA_963842925.1. Classification (GTDB taxonomy): domain Bacteria; phylum Desulfobacterota; class Desulfobacteria; order Desulfobacterales; family B30-G6; genus B30-G6. The sequence continues at coordinate 216,907 of CAWJIL010000005.1, read as the reverse complement.
TTAGATCGAACGTTGTGCTTTTATTCGTTTGGTTTGATTCCATCTCACACGAAAAATAGATGTTGTTTTGCGTGATTCATGATCCTGATCAATGTGTCAATTAATACTGACTTTCATGGATTTGTCCATAGAGACGGCATATCATTTTGTATAGGGGAATATCCCATAAAGGAGTTTTTCCCATTCCCAACAGAAATGACAAGTTGCTTCATTTCCTGTCAAAGGCATTTTCATACCGGCAGCGTTGTTTATACAGACGGAAGAAAGAATCCTTGACAAATGCCAACTTCTTGTCAAATAGTAAGTTATTGTTAAAAAAAAATTAAAAACCTCGCAGCCCCGTTAAACTGGGATTTCTGTTTTGCGCCAACAAGCCACGGGGAATGCGCTCGCATTTGCAGTTCAAATAACTTTCCTGTCTTTGAAACCCTCTTGCTTGTAGAGGGGAAATGGCATTCACCCGAAAGAAAAAAATATTTTCGACTAATTCCAGGAACGATGCCGTGGCGTTTTCCGTTGTGGGCATCGGTGCCACGGCCGGGGGGCTTGGACCGTATCCTTCTTGCTATGACACATATGAAGAAAAAGGAGTAGGTAATGCCAGGCGAAAATGGTCCCGGCTTCGAAAAGGCCAGCGTTTTCCAATCGCTTCGGCGGCGTGCGGAGGAAAAAGTAGCCGGAGACCTTAAGTCCACGAAGGGGATGTCAATCTCCGAGATGGCAACACGCATCCATGAGCTGCGTATCCACCAGGTTGAACTGGAGATACAAAGCGAGGAACTCCAAAAAAGCCAGATCGAAACCGAAATGTCACGCAGGGCCTACCAGGATCTCTGGGAACTCTCTCCTGCAGGGTACCTACTGGTCGATTTTACCGAGAAGGTTACCGCGGTCAATCGTGCCGGTCGGCAGCTTTTCGGAAAGCATGAGAATGCGCTTCTCAAAAAGCGCTTTTCAACACTTGTGGCTACTGAAGACCAGGTGTCTGTTCATCTGATGCTTGAAAGAGTGATAGAAACGGGAATTGTCGAGAAACAGGAAATCAGGGTTGGAAAACCGGATGGTTCCGTTCGAACCTGCCTGCTGGAGGCCAAATCACTCAGAGACATGTCCGGACAGGAACAGGCCCAGGTAGTACTCACGGATATTACCAAGCAGAAGCGAGCGGAATATGATCTGAGAAAAAACGAACAAGAGAAGACCGCCATTCTCGACAGTCTGTTGGAGCACGTGGTTTATCATGATAACGAGATGAAAATCCTATGGGCCAACAGAGCTGCCTGCGCATCCGTAAACATGAAACGAGAAGATATCCTGGGTCGGTACTGTTATGAAGTATGGGGCGACCGCCGGAGCTCCTGTGAAGATTGTCCGGTAATAAAAGCGCATGATTTCCAGCAGCCACAACAGGTTGAAAAAATGACCCCGGACGGACGCTGGTGGTATATACAGGGTCATCAGGTTAAAGACCACGATGGGCTTGTTACGGGCGCAACCGAGATAACCTTGGATATTACCGACCGCAAGCGGGCCGAACAAGCACTTCGCAATGCTAGGGATGAGCTGGAATTCCGCGTGGAAAAACGCACAGCCGAGCTGGTTGAATTGAATGAAAAGTTAAGGCAGGAAATAGAAGAGCGCAAAAGAGCGGAGAAAGACTTGCGTGAGGCAAAAAACCTGCTTTCCAATACATTTAATGCTATCCAGGACGCGGTTGTTGTCATCGATAAAGATTTTCGAGTTAGAATGTCGAACTGGAAGAATCATGATTACATTTCAGAAAAAAAGCGTCAGGGTCAGCCCTTTTGTTATGAAGTTCTCAGGGACCGCAAAAATCCTTGCAACCCCTGCCACGCCATGGATGTGTTTGCCAGCGGGGAAATCAAGCAGACTGAAGATAGAAATCCTATTGATGGAAAGATCAGGGAAATCCGCTTGATTCCAATGCTCGATGAAAAAGGAGAGGTGGTTGCGGTGATTGAGCACTTCCGTGATATCACGGACCGCAAAGCGTCCGAAGAACGCATTCACACACTGTCACAACAACTTATTGAGGCCCACGAAAATGAAAGACAAATGATTTCCCGGGAGTTACACGATCGTGTGGCCCAGGATCTTTCCACGCTGAAGATCATCAGCGAAACGTTTTTTGATAGTCAACCTAGCGCATCTCCGGAAAACAGACAAAAAGTGACGGAATTTTCCAGTTTGCTTGATCGTACCATCCTGACCGTGCGAGATCTGACATATGATTTGCGGCCCCCGGGTCTGGGTGACATGGGGCTTGTGGCAGGGCTTTCCATGTATTGCGAAGAATTTGCTGAAAAAAACACATTGAGAGTTGACTTCCAGGCGCACGGCCTCGATCGGTTAGCACTTGGGTTTGATACGGAGATCAATCTTTATCGTCTGGTTCAAGAAGGACTGAACAACATCCGCAAACATGCCCATGCCAAAAACGCAATCGTCAGGCTGGTTGGGTCTTTCCCCAACCTCATTCTACGCATCCAAGATGACGGCAAAGGGTTTGATGTTAAAGAACGGGAACGCACAGCGGACAGTGAGAAACGCATGGGGCTTCGCAGTATGGCAGAGAGGGTGAACCTGCTCAGAGGCAAGATGAAGATTCAATCACGCCTCAACAAGGGCACCAAGATAGAGATTAAATTGCCCTATCAGGAGAATAAGGATGACGAAACAAAAGACCATCTTGATCGTTGATGACCACCCTCTTTTCAGAGAGGGACTCAAGTCAATTATCGGCCGCAATCCCGGATATGATGTGATCGGGGAGGCCGGCAGCGGCCGCGAGGCTCTCAAGATGATCAAAAATATCAAGCCTGATTTGGTGTTGTTGGATATCTCTTTGCCGGATCAAAGCGGCATCGAATTGATCGGTGATATACTGCATGCATCATCCCAGACCCAGGTGATAATTATCAGCATGCATTCGAAAATAGACTATATTGTCAGGGCTTTTCAAGTCGGGGCTCGGGGGTATATTGTCAAGGAATCCGCAACCGAAAAGCTTCAGCAGGGCATCCATACTGTTTTAACCGGCGGATATTTCATGGACACATCCGTTTCCAAGCAGGTGGTAAAAAAACTTGCGGGCTTGGCCGAAAAAGGGGCGGAATTTACGGATGCCGCCTATAACAGTTTGACCCCCCGGGAACAGGAGATCATGGTTTTAGTGGTGGAAGGGCTTTCTACCGGTGATATTGCTGAAAGGCTTTTTATCAGTCCCAAAACCGTTGAAAATCATCGTGCTAGTATCATGCACAAATTGGACCTACACAGCACCATAGAATTGGTCCGCTATGCCGCCAAAATCGGGGTAATTGATATAGATCTCTGGAAGGAGTAAAATGGATGCCAACGGGTAGTTCTAAGACAGCAAACATCATCGGATGGATATAGTTCCCGACATATCAAAAGAGAGTCCTTATTCTTTTAACCTCCCCGGTCTCTTATCTTAATTCCTGAAACCTCTCATTCCCACCATAATCCGAGTCACCAAAGCACCCACAACATAGGGATTTCCCCATGAAAAATGAGGCTATCCCCCTATGGACAAAACAATAATTTTAGATGATAAATAATCATATGGAAACAAGTACAAATACCAAATGGAATGCCATGATCGTATCTCCGGAAACGGTGATTGACAGGATCAAACCCGGCATGAGTGTCTTCCTGGGAACCGCGGCCGCAGAACCTCGAACCATGGTTCGACACCTTATGGCTGCTGAAGGCAAACAGATAGAAGATCTCGAACTGATTCAACTGGTTAGTTTCGGAGATATCCTGTTCCCACAGGCCCTCCAATCCAAGAATTTTCGATTGAAAACCTTCTTCTCTGGATGGGTGGCGGACGAGGCCATTAAAGAGGGGCGGGTGGATTTGATACCGAGCCGGTTTGTAAAAATACCCAAATTGATCAAATCTTTTCTTAATCCTATCGACGTGGCCATTCTTCAAATTACACCGCCTGACAAGAATGGATTTTGCAGTTTTGGAATCGCTATTGATGTTGCCCGAGAAGCCATGGAACAAGCATCGATTTGCGTGGGTGAAATAAATACAGAAATACCGCGAACATTTGGAGATACCTTTGTGCCGGCATCTGAATTTGATTTTTTGGTACGTTCGACGGAGCCTCCCATATATTTTAATCGCTGGGAGATTGATAGTGCCTGGGACCAAGTAGCACAGCACGTGGCTTCTCTGATTGATGATGGCAGTTGTCTTTCTTTTTCAATCGGACCACTGTACGAATCTTTGGCCGTACACCTGTCGACAAAACGCCATCTGGGAATTCATTCGCCCTTTTTCACCGACCCGCTCATGGACCTTATGAAATGCGGGGCTGCCACAAACCAACGCAAGGAAACCTATCGTGGAAAAGCGCTGACGTCTTATGCCCTCGGAACTCCCATTTTAATGGCATGGCTGAACAACAATCCTTTGGTTGAATTTCAACGTATCGGTAAAGTGTTTAACCCCATGATAATAGCCCGCAATCCAAAATTTATTATGATCATTTCAGCCAGAAAAGTGGATTTGGACGGTCGTATCGGTCTATTTGTTGGTAAGGGTAATATTGCTACCGGCCCTGCCGAAGTTATGGATTTCTCAAAAGGAGCCGAGCTGTCGGAGGGGGGGCGCTCCATCTTTGCCCTGACAAGTCGTGATCGAAACGGCGAGCCGAATATATTGCCTTCCATCGTCAGTCACCAAAACCGTTTTGACGCATTTGAATCCGTGGTGGAGGTTGTCACCGAATACGGTGTGGCTTATTTAGAAGGCAGAACCGTTAGGGAAAGAGCACAGGCTCTAATTGACATTGCCCATCCGGACGACCGTCCAAGTCTTGTACAAAAAGCCAAGAACAGTAAGATATTGTATGATGATCAAATTTTTCTTCTAAATAGCGCCCGCCTCTATCCTTCGAATATCGCGACAACTTTTTTAACCAAGAACAATCTCAAAATCAGGTTTCGCGGTATTAAGCCTTCCGATGAAGAGGGCATGCGGCATTTTTTTTATAGATTTTCAGATACGGACATCTATTTCCGTTACCTGCATGCCATCCGGAGTATGCCCCATTCGAAAATGCAGGAATATGTAAACATTGACTGGAACCAGACGATCTCCATCGTTGGACTTTTAGGCGAAGAAGGCCAAGGGCGTATCATAGCCGAAGCACGATACATCAGAATCCCAGGCAAACATTATGCGGAAGTTGTTTATATTGTGGATGAGCAATATCAGCGCCTTGGAATCGCTTCATTTCTCTATAAAATGCTCATACGGTTGGCTACAGAGAGGGGTCTGAAGGGGTTCTTGGCAGAAGTTTTATTCTCGAATATAGCGGCTATGAAGATTTTTCAGAAAGGGGATTGTCCAGTTAAAGCACATCTGTACAACGGCGTTTATGAAATACAGATACCATTTTATAACGATTAAAAACTGATGATTGAATAAAACATAGCAATTCAATTGCTTGAATAGGGGCGTCATTCAGCGGCAAATCGATGCCATAAGGTATTGCACAGTTGTAAGATGGGGATATTAATATAAATGGATGAAAAACGAATAATTGCAGGAACAGAATTTATGAAGATCCAAAACCACCGACCACGGGCACTTACTCCCTGCCATAGACATCCTATTTATTGAACAGTTACGCTCATTGTCAGAATGCCTTAACACAGGGGAGGTTAAAGATGGCTATAAAAACGAAATCGGCCCTTCATCATCACATGTCCGAAGTCAATGCCGGTAAAAGACGCTTTGAAAACGCATTTCAAGGCGTGGCCAGGATGATCCTCGACAGTGATATCGACAAAGTGACCGTCAATGGGAAAACTACATATGATTTCAGTATATTCAGAACCGGAAAGAAGCACGTCATCGGGATGTACGAAGAGATCAACAGTTTCGTGTCCTACGTCAAAGATGCGGCGGAATGCGGATCCTCCATGGAGATGGCCTATGTGCTTGTGGGCGAACCGGGAAATGGCAAAACTTTCTTTGTCGAGTTCGTGTGTGACCGATATCGGCAGTTCCTGTCCGAAGACGGAAACCGCAAATACACCTTCCGATTCAACAGCATGGACAAACTGGGTAGCTATGGCAGGATTTCAACCATCGAATCGCAAACATACGAGGACCCTGTCATTCTGGCCATGAACCTTTACGAAAACATGGATGAGAACAGGGCCTATCTGGCCAAAGTGTTTGGATGCAAAGACAAGGAGATCGAACGCTTTTATGAAAACTATCGGCCTATGGGTGCCTGCTCCGGCTATATTTGGAACGATATCCGCAAGTTCAACGATGGGGATATGGATAAAATGCTCCAGATGGTCGAAATTTTTCCGGTTCCACTTACGGAAAGTTTGGGTACCGTGACCGGCAAATACCCTGCCAAAGACAAAATCACATCATCCGCTGTGGACCTTCTGGGGGAGGAGTCCATTCAGCGCCTGCTGCACATCATCGACACCAATAATCCCTACCGTTTCGATCTGCGACGCGGCGCCCTGGCCCGTGTGGCTGGCGGAGGGATTCATTTCAGCGACGAGATATTCAAAAATAAAAAGGATCTGGTTCAGGTCTATCTCGGCGTCATTCAAAACCGCAACATTGAGATCGACGGATTCAAGTGGCCCATCGACTCTTTGATCGTTGCCACTTCCAACAACTCGGAATTCAACCGCTTTCTGGAAGAAAAGGAAGAGGCGCCGATTGTCGACCGTTGCAGGATATCTTACATATCACACAACACCAATTACAAGCTACAAAAGGATCTGACCAATTACGCCATTGGCAGCGAAGCCAGAACAACCCTGACACGGGAGCAACTGCACCAGGATCCCAATCTGAATTATGCGGCTTCGACAGCGGTTGTCATGACTCGTCTGCCGCGTTCAGAAAAGCTAACATCCATAGAAACTATGAAGCTCGCCGCTGGGGAGGTCGCCGGTGAAAAGAGCATCAAAACCCTTGCCGAGGTCATCGACACCTTGAACCAAAACCCGGATATCACCAAACGCTTCGGTCAGAAGGGGCTTGGTCAGCGTAACCTGGGCCGCTCTATTCAGCTACTCATCGAGAGTTCTGAAACCAACGAAGGCCGGTGCATGTTTGCTTACGATATCTACCGGACGATTGAGCGAGTGATCCTAGATTATGTAACCGACGCCAACGACAGGGCCAAGTACCTGGACGATCTGAAAACGGCCAAAGGTCTCTACCGCGAACGCATTATGACCGAAATGTTCAATGCCTACATGGATGAACCGCTGGCAATTCGTAAGGATGTAATCAATTACGTGAACATGATCATCGGCATCGATGCGGAAAACCTGGGCCCTGATAGAATGTGGAAGTACAAGGACCCGCAGACGGGGGAGCTCAAGGCATTGAAGGTGGACGAGCGCTATATTATGAGCGTCGAGGAACGCCTGGGGCTTAAAACCAAAGAGCAGCGGGAGTCTTTCCGCACTTCCATCCGTAAAATATACGGGCAGAAAATATCCGTAGACCCGAATTACGACTTCATGGATAATCTGGAACTGGTCAAGGCCGTGACGGATGTGCGACTGAAATCTGATATTGCCGGCGCCGGCAGCCTGATCGGGGCCCTGGCCAACCGCACCAATGAAGAGAACCAGAAGCTCTACGACCGCATGATCGATACGATGCTCAACAAACTTGACTACTGCCGCACCTGTGCCCAGAAGACCATAGAGTACTTCTGTACGCAAGAGGACGAAAAATAAAGCTGCTGTGCCCCTTTATGATAAGGCAGCTTCGCCGCTATCTATAGAGAGGCATTTAGTATAGGAAAAAAAGTGGATAAAGAACTTCACGACATATATGCGGAACTCAAAACCCACGGGTTGACAAAGGAGCAAGAGAAGAAGATTCTCGCGGAGATCCGCTACGAGGGGTCGCACGATATGCAAGGAGAGTCGGGCAGCGGCGCGATGATTCAAGGTGAGGTGCATGGATTTTATGACTATCATGATCTGGTGTTGCTCCAGGACATGTTTATTTTCATGGGCGGATACCATATCAGCCTGCGTTCACTCGACGAACTGATGGAAAAGGACAAGCAGCGGGCCAAGGATGGTTTTCCGAGGAAGATCCGTGTGGGGCGCATGATCAAACCCGGCAAGAGCGGAAAAGACCGGATCGTTGTGGTGCCTACGACGGTCGAGGAAAAATTTATTCATGACAAGCTCGCACTCCCGGAAAAAGAGGGTGAATCTTCGGGCGGGTTTGGTGACGGTCAGGAAGGCGACGTGATCGGCGAGCAGCCGGTGCACACACCCGAACCCGGAAGCGGTACAGGCCCGGGAGAAGGCGAAGAGGGGCCACATGAAGTGGAGTCCAGTGCTTACGATCTGGGCAGGATCCTGACCGAGAAGTTCGAATTGCCCAATCTCAAAGACAAGGGTAAAAAGCGCTCACTTACTCGCTATACCTATGATTTGACGGACAGACACAAAGGATTTGGTCAAGTGCTCGACAAAAAGGCGACCCTGCGTGAAATCGTGGAGACGAATATCAACCTAGGGAATATCCCCGACCCGTCGGCCATAGATCCAACCGGTTTTCTGATAACACCCTCGGATAGGGTTTACCGGATCCTGTCCAAGGAGAAAGATTATGAATCGCAGGCCTTGATTTTTTTTCTGCGAGACTACTCGGGTTCCATGCAGGGCAAGGTGACTGAACTCGTGGTAACCCAGCACGTCTTGATCTACAGCTGGCTGCTTTACCAGTATGCCCGGCAGGTTGACTCGCGCTTCATTCTCCACGACACCTCGGCCCGGGAGGTGGAAGATTTCCACACCTATTACAATTCCAAGGTTGCGGGCGGCACCAAGGTGGTTTCGGCCTACCGGCTGGTTAACGAGATTGTGGAAACGGAAAACCTGGCCAGAGACTACAACATCTATGTTTTTCATGGCACGGACGGAGATGATTGGGATGCCGAGGGCAAGGAGACCCTGCCCGAGTTGAAAAAAATGCTGACCTATGCCAGCCGTGTCGGCATCACGATTGCCGAACATGCGGGCACGACCCACCACAGCACCGAGGTGCAGAAGTATCTCGAAAAATCGAATCTGCTCACTGAAAAACCACAGATCATAAGACTCGACACCATACGGGAAGATTCGGACGAGCCGCGGCTGATCGAAGGGATCAAAAAGCTGATATCCTGATGGAACTCATCGACCAACATACCAAGAAGATCATGGAGGGCTGCAAGGAAAGAGCCCAGGCCGTTGGACTGCGGTTTCAGGACGAAAGTCTGGAGTACATCGTGACCAACCGTGATCTTCTGGAAATATCACCCAAGCTGATGATACCGACTCTTTACGACTACTGGGTGCACGATGTCCAGGTGCTCCAGGAAAAGGGCAAGTACGAGCTCTACCCGAGCAACCCATATGAGACCGTGATCAACACACGACCGGCCATATCCTTCTACAACGACAACAATCCGGACTGGCTAAACGTGATGATCTTCTACCACGTGCTGGGGCATATCGATTTTTTCCAGAACAATATCTACTTTCAGCACACCTGGGATTACGATTTTACTGGACAGGCGCTGTCTGACAAACGGGTGATAGCACGTCTGCGCGCCGAGAAGAACAAGTGGGTGGATTATATCATCGAGTTTGCGCGGGGCATCGATAATCTGGTGGGCTTTCATGAAACGCTTTCCCATCTGAACAGCGCCGTCCTCGACCATCAGGGCAGAAGGCTGAACTTCTATTTCGACATTTTCCTGCAGTCGGTCCTCAAGGTTCGGGTCAATGATTATGTCAAGGAGATCGAACGTTACAATCGCTGCATCGGCGAAAGCGGCGAATTGGGTGAAAAGATCTTCTTTTCGGAAATCGAACAAAAGCACCCCGAATTTGAGACGCTGTTTCAGAAAAGCCTGTCGGAAAAACCTAAGGAAAGGCAGGATTTGATCCAATTTTTGCTGGATCATTCCGAATTTTTAAACAAGGAGAAAAACAGGTGGATGAAAATGGTGCTTCAAGTCGTCCGCAATACCAGCCTGTTTTTCCAGCCCCAGATTCGAACCAAGATCATGAACGAAGGTTGGGCCAGCTACTGGCACGAACAGTTGTTCCTCAAAGATGAACGCATAAAGGGACAGGAAGTGGCTTTCGCCCGGGTCAACGCAGCCGTCACTTCCCTGCCACGGGTTGGCTTGAACCCGTACGCTTTAGGAATGAGGCTTTTCCACGAGATCGAGGGAATGGCCGACAAAGGACGCTACGATTATGAGTTCCAGCGTCTATTGGATGCCGAGGCGCGGGAAAATTTCGATGCCGATACAAGACAGGGAAGGGCATTTATATTTGCCGTACGTCAGAATTACTGTGACGCCATGTTCGTGCATTCATTTCTGACCCAGGAGTTCATAAACCGCTACAACCTCTTTGTGGCCGGCAAAAGACTGAACAAGCGCAAGATGGTTTGGGAATATTATATCAAGAGCCGTGATGCCGGAGAGTACCGGAAGATGATCCAGGATTCACTCTATCACCCGCCCCATATCACGGTTAAAAATGATAACGGCAACAAGCTGGAGCTCTACCTGGTTCACCATTTCGAGGGCAAACCCCTGGTGAATGAATTCATTGCCAATACCATGATGGGCATCGAGTATTTGTGGGGAAACCCGGTCAAACTGGAAACCAGTGAGGTGGTGTCACAGACCGGTCAGCAGCCGGACGGTTCTACCGGCGGCGTCTCGGCAAAAGACACATCCGAGGTTGTCTGGCGCAGGGTGGTTTACACCATGGAGAATCGAAAACTCAGCAAACAGTTTATATAAGCATACCTGACCCTATTGACGAATCCAGATGCTAAGATTATGAAAAAACCGGAAATCGAAAAAGAAAACCATCACCAGATCATAACGGCCATGCAGAACCTAGATCGCATCATCAGCGACCGTCATCAGAACCCGCCGGTTTCTTTCGAAGATTTTCTCAAGACCATGGAGGAAAGACCGCACCTGGTTCTGAGAAACGTGTTTCAGGTTTTTCACGACATGATCAAAACCTACGTGGTTGAAGAGGAGGATGAATATCCCGATGACCCCGAATCGATCCACTTTGTGAACTATGATTGCGCTGAGTTGTTCGTCGAGAAGACAGACCACCCTTTTTTTGCCGACAGGCTGTTCGCCAACCGTTTCATGGAGCAGGTCAAAGGGCTGCGAAGCGGGACGCAACAGAACAAAATCTACATATTCGATGGGCCGCCGGGTTGTGGCAAAAGCACTTTTTTAAACAACCTGCTGATGAAATTTGAGGAGTACACTAAAACCCAGGAAGGATTCCGGTACGAATCGATTTGGCGGTTGGATCAAGATCTTCTTTGCCGATTGACCGAAGATGAGAGTGTCCCACTGTATGACAAGGTGATTCAGGTCATGGATCAAGACTCCTTTGAACAAAGGGATACAGAGAATAATGAAGACCCGTATACGACCTGTTTTAGCCTCGATGGAATCAATGCTCAGAAGCAAGGTGAAACAATGCCGTCCGACGGAGAGTTTATCGAGGTGCCTTGTCCCAGCCACGACCATCCCATTGTCATGATCCCCAAGCATTACCGGCGGAAGTTTCTGGACGACCTGCTCTCCAACGACGAGTTCAAATGGAAACTTTTCACGGAAAAGGAGTATGAATGGATTTTCAGAGAGCCTTCCTGCACCATCTGCAGCTCGATTTACTGGGCGCTGCTCAAAAAACTCAAGAACCCTTTGAAAGTTTTTCAAATGCTATATGCTCGCCCCTACCAGTTCAACCGACGGTTGGGCCAGGGGGTCAGTGTGTTCAATCCGGGCGACCGCCCCATGCGGCAGAATATCATGGGCAACCCCGTGCTTCAGAATCGCATCAACAACCTGCTCCGCGACAGCAACCAGGTAAAATACATATTTTCGCGCTATGCCAAAACCAACAACGGCATTTACGCCCTGATGGACATTAAATCCCACAATGTCGAACGCCTGATCGAGCTCCACAACATTATCAGCGAAGGGGTTCACAAGGTTGAAGACATAGAGGAAAACGTCAACTCGCTCCTGTTGGCACTGATGAACCCCGAAGACAAGAAAAATGTTCAAAACCTGCAGTCCTTTTCAGACCGCATCGAGTATATCAACATTCCTTATGTACTCGACCTCAATACCGAGGTTGCCATCTACCGGAACATTTTCGGCAAGCACATTGACGAGAGCTTTCTGCCACGTGTACTGCACAACTTCGCACGTATCATAATCTCCACACGCTTGAACACCAAATCCGAGGCGCTGCTGGAATGGATCGGAGACCCCAAGAAATATGCGCGCTACTGTGATGAAAACCTGCAGCTTCTAAAAATGGAAATATACACGGGTTACATTCCTTCCTGGCTGACCGAAGAAGATCGAAAGCGGTTCACCGCAAAGCGCCGCAGGAAGATTATCGCCGAATCGATTTCCGAAGGGTCAAAGGGCTTTTCCGGGCGTGATTCCATCAAGATATTCAATGAATTCTACTCCAAATACGTCAAGGAAGACAAACTTATCGATATGTCGACCTTGTGCCTTTTTTTCACCAAGGCACGCAGGGACCTGAGCAAGTCCATACCCGAGCGTTTTCTCATCTCATTGTTGGACATGTACGATTACACTATTCTGCAGGAAGTCAAAGAATCTCTTTACTATTACAACGAGGAGCAGATAGCCAGGGATCTGAAAAACTATCTCTTCGCGAGCAATTTCGAGATCGGCAGCATGGCCAACTGCCGCTTTACCGGCGAGCGTATCGAAGTGTCGGATGCGTTCTTCGAGGGCATCGAAAGGCGCTTGCTAGGAGAGAACCAGGAGGAAAAAACCCGTCTGGCGTTCAGGGAGGACACCCAGAAAGCGTATGCTTCCAAGACCTTGACCCAGGAAGTCATGCTGGAGGGCATGCCGATAACAGAAACCGAGCTTTATCAGGCCCTGCACGAACGCTATGTGTTCAATTTAAAGGAAAAGGTGTTGGAGCCGTTTCTGGAAAACGAAAATTTTCGTCAGGCGATCAAGGACTTCAACAAGGTCTCTTTCAAATCCCACGACAGGCGCATCCGCGAAGATGTCACTTTTCTGATGAACAACTTGTGTGAAAAATGCAAGTACACCCAACAGGGCGCCAAAGAGATCTGCATTTATGTCATTGACAACGAACTGGCCAAAAAATTCGCAATATAAATCTAAATGCTTATATGATTCTCCTTTACTAACGTTGGGACAGATGTGATCGAAGACATTATCTGATGATGAACACCTCAAATACCAGCCTTGCCCAATCCCAGTTAGACTGGAAGCTGATCTTAAATTCGCTATCCGACGGAATGATAATAACGGATCGACACTTCAAGATTCTATTTTGCAATCGCGCTTTTTCGACTATGTCCGGCATTGAGGCCTCAAATCTAATCGGCAATAAATGCCATGACGTCTTTCCCGGCCATCTTTGTTTTTCGCCTGATTGCCCGTTGACGAAACTTTTGTCGGTAGACGATCAACTGGTGTTCGATGATGAACCCCACTGCAAAAAAGGCCAGCATGTACCATGGATAGTGACCATAAGCGCCTATCCAGATGAAACCGGTGACATCGGTGGATATGTTGAACGCTATACAGATGCCAGCGCGTTCCGACGCGTAAAGCAGGCATTGAATCGAAGTCATGATCGGCTGCGCAGAAACATGGGCGCCATCATTCACGCTATATCAACCACTATTTTGAAACGCGATCCCTTTACTGCCGGTCACCAAAGGCGGGTGACCAAACTTTGTCGCGCAATTGCCACGCATATGGATTTTGATTGGGAACGTATCCAGGGCCTGCGCATGGCCGCCGCTATTCACGATTTGGGTAAGATTAATGTTCCGTCCGCGATTTTGAATAAACCCGGCCCGATTTCAGAACACGAGTTGGCAATCATCCAGATGCATCCATACACTGCATACGAAATTCTTAAGGATATCCAGTTCCCATGGCCAATAGCCGAAACCATTTATCAGCACCATGAGCGGCTTGACGGCAGCGGCTATCCGCGCCATTTGAAAGGGAAAGAAATTCTGCTGGAAGCTCGGATATTGGCTGTGGCGGATGTGGTGGAGTCTATCGCTTCCTTTCGCCCATATCGACCTGAATTAGGGATTGAGGCTGCGTTGGTCGAGATAGAATCAAATAAAGGGGTATTATATGACTCGTCGGTAGTCGAGATCTGCATTGCGCTAATCAAACAGCATGGGTTTGATTTTGAAACCAAGGTCTGGCAGCAGTACCGGCGTTCCAAAAAGAAAATTAAGCGATAAATTTTCAGCTCGTTAGAACATGCCAAAACAGCAGAGCACTCCAAATTCTTGGAGATGCCTTTCAGGTTGTAATTGTGTAACAAAGCCTAATTGTCAACGTGATATTAATCGGTTGACATAATACAGGAAATATTTAGCTTGAGGTAATACGCACTTATCGGTGATTTGTTATTGGTAGGAGGCAATTCCAACTCAGCGGGATTTGTCTTTTTTTGTATTTTTATGAGAAATAAGGTGCTGTAACTGTGACTTAAATTAAGTAGTGATCGATTTTATTGGTATATTTAGAGACAAATTAAAACGACCCTTCCTGGAGCAGCTTTTCGATTATCTTTTTCAGATCGGTCACTGAAAAAGATATGCCAAGATAATTCCTAACCGGAACTGTATCCGAAGAAATGATCAAAGGCAGACGATAATCTTCCGGGTGTTGGCTGCCATGAATTTTGTCATGACCTGCGTGATCGCTGGTAATAACGATCAAAAAATTTTTCTCGTTTTTGATTGAATCCACCAATGAGGACAGATAGTCATCGATATAGAACAATTCCTCCAGATATTCCGGCGACAGCCACCCGTACTGAGGGCCGACTTCATCCAGACCGCTGACGTGCAGGAACATAAAATGCGGGCCTGGGGTTTTGATGAATGCTTCGGCAAGACCGATGGAATTTTCCCGGGACCATTCGTGAGCATCTACTGCAGCATTGATGAGATAGCCCAGTTTTTGTTTTGAGTAAAAATATCCGGTGCGAAAACCATATGAGCGGGCGCTGTCGAAGATTGTGGGCCTGCCGACCCTGGCCTGCCCGGGTTGCCAGGAATTGCCCTTTTTACCGTTTTCAGCGGGATTCATTCCTGTGAACATCGCCGTGTGAGCAATCAGCGTTTTTGGCGGGTCCGTGCTATGGCCGTCAAGCGTATAAGCACCGGACTCCATCAGTTGTTGAAGCGTGGGGATTTCAGCTCTCCTGAGTGCATCTGGATGGAGTGCATCAATGGAAATGATGACGACATTATAGAGATTTCCAGCATGAACATTATTGAAAAAAATTAAAACCAATGTCAGAATCAAAACGAATCTTTCAGTGTTTCTTGTCAACACATACATGCGTTTCCTCTCAGTACCACCCTTTATAGACTGATTTTTACGAAAATTTCCACCGCCGGTTGGAATTCAAAAACGCTTTCAGGAAGAAATGCCTGCAACCACTGGGACGAGGTGGAACCCGCTCTGGCGAAAGCTGGGACAAGCAGAACACATAAGGTGATCAAGCGCCAGTCAGGAACGGGCTGGAGATAAAATAGATCCCCAAAAGGGCGATCACTATGCCGGCGCTACGCCGGAACCACAACCCGGCTCCCTGCCAAACACTGTTTTCGGTGAGTTTGCGTACCATGGCTGCGGAACTGCCGGCTACGGCAATGGGCAGGCAGTGCCCTAAAGCAAAGAGGATCATCATCAGCGAGCCAGTGACGATTTTCTGCTGTACCGAGACGATGGCCAGGATCGGGGCGATAAATCCGAAAGTGCAAGAGCCAGATAAAATTCCATAGGCAAGACCCAAACCAAAAGCGCCATGGATCCCGCGCAGCTTGAGTCGATAAAGCAACGAGCCTGACATGGAGCAAGCCTGAACCCCCAGCATTCCCAAGGCCACCCAGATCAATATGGCGCCGACCAGCACCTGCCACCAAATGCCCACATCGCCAAGCATGCGGCCCAAAAGCACGCACACAATGCCCACGGCAGCAATGGTGATAAATAGCCCAATTGTGAAGGCGCTGGCATACCAGCCGGCCCTACGGGGGTTTAAGGCGTTTTCTTGGCCGCCTACATATGCCACGATTAACGGTATGGAGGCAAGGTGACAGGGGCTGAAGAGCACACTAACCATGCCCCAGGAAAAGGCACCTACTGCGGCGATAATCGAGCCGCTGGACATCCACGCATTGATTGTTAGCAGCAAATCGTTGATCAATTGCCGTTTTCCTTAGGCACACCCAGTTCGTCAAACATAGCCACGATGCTTTTTTTATCTAAGAATCCAACATGACGCTTAATTTCCTTACCTTGCTTGTCATAAAAAATCTGAGTTGGAATACTCCGGATACCAAACCGCTGTGCCTGATCACGATGTTCCCAAACGTCAATAAAAATGATAGAAGCACGGCCTGTGTATTCTTCTTGAAGCTCCAGAATGATTGGTGCCATCATCTTGCATGGGATACATTTATGTGCCCCCAAATCCACCATCGTTACTAAGCCTGGTGTTGGAACAGGAGGTATTTCCGCAGGTTTAAGGTCATCAGCAAAAATTGTCGCCGCTCCACAGAAAATTAAGATTTGAAATAAAAATAACCATTTGTTTTTAATCATAAATTATTTTTCTCCAACATGGTATTAAATAGAAAGTAAAAATACAAATCAGAAAGATTTTTTTTACTCTTGGTATATTACCTACTTGCACAATGAAATTTATTCAAAATCAAAACTTTTTAAATAGTATGATAGCCTTTCAAAGTTCTCTCGGGTCAATTCCGGGCAATGTCCAGCACTCAGGCCACCCTCCATTACCTGAGCGGCAAAAACCATACATGTTGGCTGGCTGTATTTTTTACAATTGGTCTTGGGTAGAAGCCGCAAAATGTCCATCAGCTTGGGCTTGGTTTTCCCGGTGTAACAGGGTTTAATAGCGGCACGATCCTCCCAGCACTTGTTGATTTCGGTGCTCAGCCATTTTAGGATGCGATCAGCCTCCCGTTCGTCTTTTAGGGCATTGATGGCGATCTCCCGAGAACCCACTTTAATAATTCTACCATTATGGTGGAACATCACTTCCGGTGGGTCGAACAAATACTGGGTCCCTCCCAATACGGCATTAAGATAGGGCAGTGCATCCCCCACATCTTCGTTTAATCGTGCAACACAACGCACAGACTCAAAGCTGGCGTTGCACTCTGGCCGGAAAATGTTTTTTGTATAACCGGAAAGTAACAAAGCCTAACCTCCCTCAGATCAGATTTAAGTTATGGCTTCCGTGCTTTTATTCTCCAATCCAAGACTTGATATCTTCTTTACTGGGAATCTTACCAACGGATTTTACATCACCATCTACCACCACCGCCGGTGTGCCCATCACGCCATATCCGGCGATCTTCATAATGTCAGTAACTTTTTCTACACTTGCTTCTACACCTGATTCGGTCAAAGCTTCCTTAACCAATTCTTCGGTTTTCTGGCATTTGGCACAGCCAGGTCCCAAAACTTTTATTTCCATTTTAAACTCCTTAATCTAATACAATATTGGTTGTTCTATTTTTGGCAATCACAAGAAATGTTGCCTGCTATAATTTCCTTCCAATCTCCGATGACATCGTGAGTCCAACAGTCATCGGCACCAGCGGCTTCGCGCATGACCAAGGCCATAATATACGCCAGTTCTTTAACCGTTGCACCAGCCTCTAATGCTCCTTTGAAATGTTTCAGTACACAAGGTTTTGATCGGCCCTTTATCGATAGTGCAAAACAAATGAACTGGTACGTTTTTTCATCAATACTACGTTGATCGGTATAAAGCTTATCCATTTCATCCAATTTTTCGGCAAATTCCGGGAAAAACTCTGCTAACATCCTCATTGCGCATCTCCTTTTTTTATGAAGGTTTTAAGCAACCTGAAGACGGTTGCATCCATGTTAAGAAACTATATAACCATACAGCATACCTGCAATCGTGCTCATGATGACTATGATAGCACAAAAAGTCGCCGTCTTTTTCACTCCCATCACACTGCCGATTACCAACATATTGGGAAGACTTAGGGCCGGTCCCGCAAGTAAGAGAGCCAGAGCCGGTCCTTTACCCATGCCAGCCCCTAAAAGACCTTGGAGAATAGGTACCTCGGTCAGGGTTGCAAAATACATTAAGGCACCGGAAAGTGACGCAATCAAATTTGCCCAGACAGAGTTGCCGCCCAAAAGGGACTGCACCCATTGATCAGGAATCAAGGCAGGATGTCCAGGGCGACCTAACATAAAACCAGCCACCAGCACACCGCCCCCAAGAAGGGGAAAAATCTGTTTCATGAAGCCCCAAGAAGACTCCACCCAGTTTTTGCACTCATTTTTGGTAAACCACGCCTTGAGCATAAAACCCAAAATAATCAGAAGGGCAATTGTAATATACCATTTGGCGGCAAAGATGGCCGGCCATAACCCGGTTGATCCAGGTGACGGTTTGGCGAACGCGGCGAATATCAGGATCAAAACCATCGTCAAAATATATAAGGTGTCCTGAAACAGTGTCCGACCTGTGGCGTCGGGGTCTGGCACATAGATCTGCCCTTCGGTACGTGAGGCATCATCCTTGCGAAAGATTAATGCCATCAGAAGACCAGTTATCACAGCAAATACTACTGCACCCACAGCCCGTGCCAAGCCCAGTTGCCAGCCTAATATCTTTGCCGTCAACGAAATAGCCAGTACATTGATTGCGGGTCCTGAATAAAGAAACGCAGTAGCCGGGCCGATTCCGGCCCCCCGGGTGTAAATACCTGCGAACAGCGGCAATACCGTGCAAGAACACACCGCCAGGATGGTCCCTGAAACAGAGGCTACAGAATATGACAAAATTTTATTAGCCTTTGCGCCAAAATATTTAAGAACCGATGCTTGTGATACGAACACGGCAATGGCCCCGGCAATAAAAAAAGCAGGTATGAGACAGGTCAGAACATGTTCCCGGGCGTATTCCTGCAGCATCATGAAGGCTTCCAGCCCGGATTGTCGAATAATCGGATGGCTCCATGGTACATAAAAAGCAGCCAGAAAGACCCCTACAATCAATAACAGTTTGGTACGTTCTTTCATTTTTTCCTTTTCCTTTTTGAAAACCACATTGGGAAAGCCATTGAGCTATCTATAATTCGTCATATGTCGATATATAAGGGGTAAAAAAAATTAGCTCCCGCAGATATCCTCCCGACGAATAGATGGTAATTTTTCGACGATATCAGCCAATCCCGGGTCATCATCAAGCCAATGTTTTAAACTGCCTAATAAATTAGCTGCATAGGGGCTATCGGTGCCGTCGGCTATGCTATAATTCACCCATAACTTGTCCTTATAGTATGTTATCAAACCGGCTTCTTCCAGTATTTTTAGATGTTTACTGGCGGTGGACTGTGCCAGTCCTAATGCGGATTGAATTTCACAAACACACATTACTTTGTGCTGCAGCAGCTTAACCATTTTCACGCGGTTGGGGTCTGACAGGGCTTTCATTACTTTGATAAATTTTTTCATAGAACCTCCATATCGTTTAAACAGAATATAGGAATTGGCTTGGGTATTGTCAATCAAAAAACTACCAATTAATAATAATTTCTGTTTTAGGGAGAAAAATAAGCCGCACTGCGAGTGATTTTAAAAAAGTTAAGTGGCGTAGGGGTGAAATTCACCTGTGCCACTTAACTTATTCACCTACTATTTGAAAAGGCTCTTTGGTGGAAATTACAAAACAATTATCATAAAATTGAATGCCGCCTACAAGCGGTGATTACATCATCCTCGGTGGCATCCCTCAGGTTATGATTGTGTAACAGGAGCGGCCAGTCAATGCTGGTCCGATGGAAAGGAGGTGGCGATACCTCTTGAAATTCGGTAAATCGTCCAGCGGGTGAGAGCCCCGCACGTCTAAAGCTTAGCCCGGCAGGCCGTAAGTGAGTCTTGCAGCATTTCGGGTAACCGACATGTTGATGCGTAGACACACAGGCATGCGAGCTGCGACGATCAGCGTCGAAAAAGTCTTTTTCCAGGTGCCTAGGGCTTTGTTACGTCTGAAGGCAGCAACGCCGTCACCGGCAGGTAGGGGTGAGGGGGCGGCGTACCTGGCGGCGTGCGTGACCGGGGCGCGTATGGAAGGGACGATCCGGTAAACTGGGAGATCCTGATCATTCCCCATCAATTCCGGCTTTATGGAGGGCCGGTGACCAATCTCCAACGGGAACGCGCCGGCTGGCCTGCGCGTTGTCCGGCCAAGAACAAAGCGCCAGCAATGGGGTAGGCCAACAGCGAGGGGAACCGGAGCTTAAGCCGAGGATGATCAGGAAGTCGGAGCACCGCATATGAGCGATGACGCCGGGGAACAGCAGGCACCTGGACCCGGCCGAGCAAAGGCGGAGCGTGCTGATACGAACCTTAAAAGGGAAACATGAAAGGAGCAATGACTTCTGAGAACATGTCACCGGGACTTTTAAGGGTAATGGTAAGAGTTTCCCAAGCCAAATGTGTATGTAAACATCTGGGGAACTTCATGAGACGTATCAGCGGAGGAGCCGTATGGTCGAATCGTCCACGTACGGATCTGGCGAGGGCCTCGGTTGAGCAATCGGCCGGGGCTACTCTACATACCTTTGAAACCACTGTGGAATAAATCTGCTTATAAAATTGGATTAATCTTGACCTTTTTGCTACACTGGGGATCATTATAAGAAAAGGAATTTGAAGCAGACGTCACCCAATGAATCTTTCCATCATTTTCAATGCGAACCATCGACAAATGCATCAAAAATCCATTATGCACAATTTTTAGCGGTTGTGATATTTCCGATAAAAACGCTGAGCGATATTATACCCGGTTGATAATGGCCGCCATATATCCCGCCCCGAAGCCGTTGTCGATATTGACGACAGCCACATTGGAGCTGCAGCTGTTCAACATGGCAAACAACGCTGTCAGGCCTCCGAGGTTCGTGCCGTATCCGATACTGGTGGGTACGGCAATTACCGGCCGGCACACCATCCCGGCCACCACGCTCGGAAGTGCTCCCTCCATGCCTGCAACGACAATGAGGACGGCAGCCTTTTGAATGAGATCCTGGTGGGCGAACAGGCGGTGGATACCGGCCACACCTACATCGTAAAGCGCTTCGACGCTGTTTCCCATGGCCTGAGCTGTCAGATGGGCTTCTCTGGCAACAGGAATGTCGGATGTGCCTGCGGATATGACCAATATGTCACCCTTGGCATTGGGCGAAGATTCTTGTTTTCCCAGGAGAATCATTCCGGCTTCCGGATCATATACCGCCTCTGCAAAAGTAGAGACGATTTTCTCCGCTTTTTCAGCATCGACCCGGGTGACCAGGATTATGGATTCCTGGGGAATCATCCTTTCCATAATACCGATAATCTGCGGGGCTGTTTTTCCCAGACCGAAAATAACTTCCGGAAAACCTTTGCGAAGGGATCGGTGGTGATCGATATGTGCGAAATCAATATCTTCGTAGGGAAGTTTCTTGATTAAACCCGATGCATCTTCGATGGAAGTCTTTCCATTGGCAACGTCATGCAATAGCTGATTGAGTCTTTTCTGGTCCATTGGATCACCCATTTCGCTCGATTTGTGGTGAAACCCGAAAGTTGAGTTAATAATAAGCGACAAGGTCGCGCCAGATAAAATCGTGCAACGATTTTATTATTCGATGGTCTGCTCGACAATACCGCCCGATTCTGTGGTAGCGGGTTGGGGTTCCAAGCTATTTTCAGAATTTTCGGTGGCAGGCTCCACGGTGTCATCTTCAGACACCGGCTTTTGCGAAACCGGCGCTGGTGCTTGTGTCGTGGGCGCCACGCCCGATGAACCGCGATTGTTTTTCTGAAGATCTTTGATCTCTTTCCGAAGGGACTGAATTTCTTTTTCCAATAGGGTTGTTTTATCTAAAAGCGCCTGCCGGTAACCGATCTCCTTGAGCTTGAGTGTCAGGTCGAGATCATCCTTATTGATGGCATTTTCACCGAGTGTCTCAATTTCTTTTCTGATGGTATCCATCCTGGTATCAATCTCAATCATGCTGTCGGACAACACCTTTATGTCATATGATATTTGCTTGTAATTCTTATTGATCTGGTCATCCATCAAGGCAAGTGCTTCAAAATCGGGCTTTAAATCCTGTGGAATATGGGCAAGCTTATCCGTCAGGGTTTTGTTTACACGCGTCAGTTCATCCCGCTTAATTGCCGAAGCGCTTATCTGGGTCATTGATTCTTGAAGCTTTGTTATCCTGGATTTTAGAAACGCAGCTGATTTATCCAGTTCTGGAAGTTTTTTTGCCTGGATGTCCTTAATTTTTGCCTGTTCGAGTGAAAGGGAGGAGAATTTTGATTCAAGATCCTTGGAAAGCTTCTGCACACCAATGGCCCCGGTATCATAAGTCTGCGTGACCCGGTCTTTGATGTCGAGATAGGTGATAACCAGAATGACCCCGATCATGCAAGGAATGAGAATGGTCAGCAGGGTTACACGCTGGCCAAGTTTTTCAATTTTGAGTTCCCGGAGCTCATCCTGGAGAATGGGCTCAGGCTCATCCCCGTCTGCGTTGAATTGAAATCTGGAATTTTCATTTTCTTCAATCATTGCTTATTCCCATTCTATGGTGCTCGGGGGCTTTGAACTGATATCGTATACGACCCGATTCACGCCCCGAACCTCATTGATGATCCGATTGGATATTTTGCCGAGAAATGCATGGGGCAACTTGGCCCAGTCTGCCGTCATGGCATCTTTGCTGGTGACTGCACGGATTGCGACTATATGTTCATAGGTCCGGCTGTCTCCCATGATTCCGACGCTTTTCAAGGGTAATAGTACTGCAAAGGATTGCCATAGTTTTTTATAATAGCCGCCGGCCCGAATTTCTTCAAGCAAGACAGAATCTACCTCCCTTAGAATGGTAAGCCTTGGTCGTGTTATCTCACCGATGATCCGGATAGCGAGACCCGGGCCCGGGAAAGGTTGGCGCCAGACGAGGTCGTCGGGGAGCCCGATTGTCTTGCCCAGAACCCTGACTTCATCCTTGAAAAGAAACTTCAGTGGTTCCACGAGCTTGAGCTTCATCTTTTTGGGGAGGCCGCCCACGTTATGATGGGATTTGATGACCGACGTGGGACCGCCAAAGGCGGATACGGATTCAATCACATCCGGATAGAGCGTACCTTGAGCCAGGAATTCAGCTCCTTTTATTTTTTTTGCCTCTGCTTCGAATACTTCCATGAAGACTCTGCCGATAATTTTTCTCTTTTTTTCCGGGTCGGAGACCCGGGCCAGGGCGTTCAGGAATTTGGTTTTGGCATTCACAAATTTAATGTTGATGTTTAAATGCTGTTTCAGACGCTGTTTGAGCTGTGGCGCCTCGTTTTTTCGTAGAAGCCCGTTGTCTACAAATATACAGGTCAGGCTTTTACCAACTGCCTTGTGGATCAAAAGGGCTGTCACCGAGGAATCGACCCCGCCGCTCAACCCAAGGATAACTTTTTGATTGCCGACCTGTTCTCTGATTTCCGCTATGGATGATTTTGCAAAGGATTTCATGGTCCATGACCGCCGGCAACCACATACATCAAACAGAAAATGTTTAATCATCAACTTGCCTTTGGGTGTATGTTCCACTTCCGGATGAAACTGGAGGCCATAAAATCGCTTGCGATAATTTTGGGCTGCGGCAATGGGCGTGTTGCTGGTGGTGGCCGTAGTGACAAACCCTGTGGGCAGCTTCTGAATCGAGTCCCCATGGCTCATCCATGTTTGGGTCTTGCTGTCCATGTTTTTAAAGAGACCTGTCTGCTTTTTGATTGATAGCTCAGCAAAGCCATATTCCCTTTTTCGGGTGCTTTTAACGACCCCGCCAAGGGCATCCACCATGAACTGCATGCCGTAACAGATACCCAGTACGGGGATTTTCAAGTTAAAAATGTCCGTATCGATACGAGGGCTGTTTTTTTCATAGATACTGGAAGGCCCACCGGATAAAATGATGCCTTCAGGTTTCATGGATCTGATATCCTTGATGGCAATCCGGGGGGATTCAATCTGACAGTAAACATGACACTCCCTGACCCGGCGAGCTATCAGTTGATTGAATTGTGATCCAAAATCGATAATCAGTATCATGGGGTTTCCCTTTTCTAGGTTTGCGAAATCATGGTGAATATGTTAGAGACGGCTAAAAAAGTCAACTATTTTTAGAAGATTCAGGTGTAAGCCATAGGCAGTGAGCTGCTTAACAGCTTGCTGTTTGGAGCTTATGGCTCATGGCTTATCAAAATATAGAGAGGTGAATCATGTTGGAAAGCGGTGATTTGAGAAAGGGTTTGAAACTCGAAATAGAAGGAGAACCCTTTATGATTGTCCAGTTCGAATTTGTAAAACCCGGCAAAGGACAGGCCTTGTATAAATGCAAACTAAAAAACCTGCTGACCGGTGTTCAATTTGACCGGACATTTCGATCGGGGGAAAAATTCAACGAAGCCAGTCTGGAAGAGCATGAAATGGAGTATCTCTATTTCGATGGCGACAGCTACTGCTTCATGAATACGTCTAACTATGAACAGGAGTTTATGAATTCGGAACAGGTCGGGGACGCAAAGTACTTTTTAAAGGAGAACACAACCGTCAACATGCTCTTCTATGACATGCGTCCCATTGATCTGACATTACCGAATTTTGTTGAACTGACCATTACCCAGGCCGACCCCTGGGCAAAAGGAGATACGGCTTCTGGTGATTCAAAACCGGCGACAGTGGAAACGGGCTATGAGCTTCAGGTGCCGCCATTTGTGGGGGAAGGGGAGGCCATCAAGATCGATACCAGAACAGGACAATATGTGGAGAGGGTGAAGCAATAAGCAGTAAGCCGTAAGCTAAAAGCCATAAGTCTGCCGACGGTGAATAGCTTACGGCTTACTGCTTAGAGCTTACCGCTCAGGCATCATCCTTATACCGGTTTCGAATCGATCTCAGAACATTGAGTCTGGAGAAGAATATTTCAATTAGTTCAGGATCGAACTGGGCGCCGGCTTCTTTTTCAATGGTTTTGAGAACGTCATGTTCATCCCAGGCTTCCTTGTATACCCGTTTGGAGGAAAGGGCATCATACACATCAGCCAGGGCGACAATCCTTCCGAAGATGGGGATTTCAATTCCTTTTTTCCCCATGGGTTTCCCTTCAGGGCTTATAAACCCGGCCAGGGCTTTTCCTGTCTCCACATCAATATGACCCGGGTATCCACGGCCATCCCAGCGTTCATGGTGGTTCAACGCAACATCAAAGGCAGCCTCATCAAAATCTGACTGGGAGTTGAGAAATAACCGGGCACCCAGGAATGTATGCTGCTTCATGGTTTCAAATTCATCCTTAATTAAGCGGCTTGTTTTCTTGAGAATGACATCGGAAATAGCAATTTTTCCCACATCGTGCAGCATGGCGGCCATACGGAGGCTGTCCCGGTTCCGGTCAAATTCTTCCTTGGGCAGATTATGCTTTTTCGCCCACTGCTCGTAAATTTCAACGGAATAACCGCCCACGCGGTTGACATGTGCCCCGGTCTCCTTTGGATCTCGCATTTCAGACATGCGGATCATACGAAGCAAAATGGAACGCGTCATCTGGGCGCGTTCGACAGCCACAGCAGCTGTGCTGGCAAAATGGAGCATGAGTTTTTCGTCGCTGTCCGTAAATGGAATAATTTTTTTGTTTTCATCTTGTGCGTTGATAATCTGCAGGATGCCTAATATATCCCCCCGGCGTGTTTCCAGCGGAACAGTGATGACAGACCTGGATTGATAACCCGATTCTTCATCAAATTGTTTTCCAAAATGGTAGGGCGCTGTTGGTTCAATGGCATAAACATTCGGGATATTGAGAAGCTGGCCCGTGGTGGCCACGTATCCGGACATGCTTTCTCTGTTTATGGGCAGAGTAAAGGTGGCGTAAATGAGTTTCTCGCCTGGTGGGAGGCGTTCCTGCAAGGTATCATTCTGGGTATAAGTGAATTGAAGTGTATCCTTATCTTTATTCCTGATATAGATCGATCCAGCATCTGCGTTTACAAAACTTCTGGCGCATTCCAAAACGCGTTCCATCAGAATGTCCAGGTCACGGACCTGGTTCAGTTCAATTCCGAGGTAGGTCAGTTTATCAAGCTTCTCTTTTTCGCTTAGCATGTGCCATCCCCTCAATCAATATCCGTAACCCATGCCTGTATATATGTGCGTGAGCAAATTCAAACCAGAAGATTTTTATATCGATGGAAAAAATCGCTCAGTTCAGGTTAAAGCATGGTGCTAAAAGAGTCCGTTCAAGGTGTCAAGAGAGCGTTTTTTTTACGAGATACTTGCTGATCCGGTTGCCGTCCTTTTTTTCAACGATAATGGTGTAGTCACCAATGGCAAACTCCTCTTTTTCTTTGGGTATTTTGCCGATGGTGTCCAGCACGTATCCAGAGAAGGTATCGTAGGCCATGGTGTCCGGGATGTTCATTCCAGTGGCTTCGTTGACATCTTCGATGTCTGATTTTCCAAGAATGATCCATACACCTTTTTTTAAAGGAATAATGTGCTTTTCATCTTTGTCGGTTTCGTCTTCGATTTCCCCGACGATTTCTTCCAGCGCATCTTCCAGTGTAATCAGACCGGACACACCACCATGTTCATCTACAATGATGGCCATGTGATTCTTTGTTTTCTTAAACTGGTGGAGCAGGGTGTCCAGTTTTTTGTTTTCCGGTATAAAATAGGGTGTCCGCATGATTTTTCGAACATCCATCTGTGGCTCACCATTGGCCATGTGCATGAAAAGATCTTTGATATTCAGAATGCCGATGATCTTGTCGATGGAGTTCTCTATGACCGGAATTCTCGAAAACCCGGAGTCGATAATCTGTTTCGTGTCTATGGGCAAATCTGCCGCCACCACAAACATGTCTGCCCTGGGCGTCATGATTTCATAGGCATTGGTATCGTCAAACTCGAAAATGTTGTGAATCAGCTCTTTTTCTTCTTCCTTGATCTCTCCTTCTTCTTCCACCACTTCCACGAAGGTTATCAGTTCTTCTTCGCTGACGGTATTCGGTTTTTTAATGCGGCCGGTGAGCCAGGGAATGAAATTGAGAAATTTGATCACAGGAAAAAAAAGCAGTGACAACCAGTAGACCGGATAGATGGCCATTCTAGCGATGAGAAGATTATTCCTGGTTGCAATGGATTTGGGGAAAACCTCCCCAAAGACCAGTATCAGAAAAGTCATGCCACCGGTGGCGATACCCACAGCAAAATTTGGAAATATTTTTATGGCAAGGGTGGTGGCAAAGGCTGCTGCACCGACATTGACCAGGTTGTTCCCGATTAAAATGGTTGTCAGAAGCGTATGGGGATTCTCCTTCAATTTTTTGATCAGAAAGGAGGTTTTTTTTCCGTCTTTGGATATATGGATGGCCTTGGTTTTACTGATGGAAAATAGTGCTGTTTCGGCCGATGAAAAAAATCCGGACAGAATGATTAACAGGAATAGGGTTAACAGCTGGTGTATCATGATGCTTGTTTCCTTGGCATGTCCTCACGGGGATGCATGCACAAAAAGAACAACAGATAGCATGCTCTTCGAACTGGCTGGATTGAAAATGGGTGCTGCAAGATTTGTGACATCCTCTTGAAATGGCTATGGGATCATGTAATACCTAAATTGAGCGATTGTCGGGCTTGCCGCAACTACAAGGATGATGTTGTTTCGCATCCAATATTCTTGAAACTTGAAACGCTCATTTTATGGAATAGTTAAGTTACTATTATAACGCACGTTTTCGAAAGATCAAGTTATTATAGATTTTTTATGTGTGCGGGTGTCTATTGTGAAAGAAACGCCCCTATGGAACCATCAAAAGATATTGAAGAATATGTCCAATCCTTGAAGGCCTCCAAACGTCTGGGAGGGCAGGTTGTTTTTCATAAATGCCTTCAAGAGACAGCACCGACATGGGGAAAACCCATAGATGCCTGGCCTGAAACCATAGAGAAGATGCTCCAGGATGCTGACATCAAAAAGCTTTTTGCCCACCAGGCACGGGCCATCGATATCGTGCGAACCGGCCAACATGTTGTTGTGGCGACACCAACCGCCAGTGGTAAAACCCTCATCTACAATCTCATGGTCATGGAGAAATTTTTGGTGCGTCCGGACTCGAAAGCCCTTTTCATGTTTCCCTTAAAGGCGCTTGCCCAGGATCAACTCCTCAATCTGAATACGTTCACCGCCTCCCTGGAAGGTAGAAGACCGACGGCTGCCATCTATGACGGGGACACAACTACATGGCATAGAAAGCGCATCCGTGAGAGACCACCCAATGTTATCATGACCAACCCGGAGATGCTCCATTTATCATTTCTGCCGCATCATCCGCGCTGGGCTTCATTTTTCTCGAGGCTCGAAATCATTGTGGTAGACGAGGTTCACACCTATCGGGGTCTTTTGGGATCGCATATGTCCCAGGTTTTCAGACGGTTGCATCGGATTTGCCGGCACTATGGTTCAGCACCTGTTTTTATCTTTAATTCGGCAACGGTCGCCAATCCGAACCAACTGGCAGAACAACTCACCGATCTTGAGGTTCAAACGGTTCACGATAGTGGATCACCCAAAGGGAAACGGCACATTCTGTTTATCGATCCCGTGGACAGTCCGGCCCAGACGGCTATTTTGCTTTTGAAAGCAGCCCTGCAGCGAAATTTGAGAACGATTGTCTACACGCAGTCACGGAAAATGACCGAGTTGATCGCCATATGGGCTGGAACCCAGGCCGGAAAATATGCAGACCGGATCAGTGCTTATCGGGCAGGATTTTTAGCGGAAGAAAGACGGGAGATTGAGTCCAGACTGAGCAAAGGGGAGCTTCTGGCGGTTATCTCCACCAGTGCTTTGGAGCTGGGTATCGACATCGGTGATCTGGACCTATGTCTATTAGTGGGCTATCCTGGAACCATCGTATCCACCTGGCAGAGAGAAGGTAGGGTTGGAAGAAGTGGCCAGGAATCGGCCATGATACTGATTGCCGGTGAAGACGCCCTGGATCAATATTTCATGAGAAACCCGGAAGATTTTATCCAGAGAAGTCCCGAAGCGGCGGTGGTCAATCCTTTTAACCCGAATATTCTTGCCAGGCATGTCGTCTGTGCTGCCAACGAGTTAGCCCTGTCAAAGAATGAAACCTATATGCAGGTACAAGAAGTGGTGGCGGCGGTAGAGACACTTGAAACAGATGGCGAACTTCTCAGGAGCGGGGAGGGAGATCAATGGTTTTCGAGCCGGAAGAGCCCCCATCGCCAGGTGCATCTGCGTGGCGCCGGTAATTCGTATAGCATCATTGGCAGTTCCGACGGCGAAAACAAGGGTGAGATCGACGGTCTTCGGGTTTTCAAAGAGACCCATCCCGGTGCTGTATACCTACACAAGGGTGCAACGTATCTGGTGGATACGCTGGACCTGGAAACCAACACCGTCAGCGTAAGCCGGACAAAGGTGGATTATTACACCCGGGCCCGGTCACACAAGCATACCGAAATCATGGCAACCTACGATGAAAAACAGGTCGCAGGTACCCGGGTGTCCACCGGCAAACTCAAGGTGACGGAACAGGTGACTGGATTTGACCGCTGGCGCATACGGGGCAGAAAACACATCAATCGGGTGCCGCTGGATCTTCCCGAACAGACATTTGAAACGGATGGCATCTGGTTTGCGATTCCCTCCAACATACAAAAGGCGGTCGAATCCCGATACCTGCATTTTATGGGGGGCATACACGCCATGGAACATGCTGCCATCGGGATGTTTCCTTTGATCGTCATGACGGACAGAAATGATCTCGGGGGGATTTCTATTCCGTATCATCCGCAGATCGGAACCGCCGCCGTGTTTATTTACGACGGGATTCCGGGTGGTGCAGGCCTCTGTCGACAGGCATTTTACAGGGCCGGGGATCTTTTGGATGTCACCTTGAAAGCCATCCAGACATGTCCCTGTGAAAGCGGTTGCCCTTCCTGCGTGCATTCCCCCAAGTGTGGATCCGGAAACCGTCCCATCGACAAAGGATCGGCCATATTTGTTTTAAAGGAACTTCTGCAGTTGCCAGGTGATACCGGGGATACGACCGGTCGTTTTCATGCCCACCAAACCGGGCACACAGCAAAAGCTCGGAAAAGCCACTGGCCATCAGATTCATCGTGCCCCCGGGGCAATGCCGGGATGACACCATCCATGAAGAAAGCGAAATCCCAGGTATTGGAAAAGGGTCAAAAAGCGGGTATCGTTCCGGGAAAATCCAGGGGAAACCATGGCACAAAAGAAACAGAGTCATTGGCACCCTTGCCGGGCAAGCGATCACAGGGCAGGGGGATGACCATGAAGAGACTGGGCGTTTTTGATCTCGAGACACAACGATCTGCCCAGGAAGTAGGGGGGTGGCATCGGGCGGATCTCATGAAGGTCAGTTGCGCAGTGCTTTACGATTCCAGGGAACAAGTGTATCACGAATACCTGGAAAAGGACATGCCGCGGTTCATCGAACACCTCCAGCAATATGATTGTGTGGTGGGATTCAATATCAGGCGTTTTGACTACAAGGTCCTCAGTGCGTATTCGGATTTTGATTTTGAAAAACTTCCCACCCTTGATTTGCTGGCAGAAATTCACAAACAGCTGGGTTATCGATTGTCCCTGGACCATCTGGCCAAAGTAACCCTGGGCTCAAAAAAGTCGGCCGATGGACTCCAGGCCCTACGCTGGTGGAAACAGGGAAAAATCCGGGAGATCATCGACTACTGCAGGCAGGATGTACGCATCACCTGGGAAATATATAGTTTTGGAAACGAAAACAGATACCTGTTGTTCCAGAATAAAGCCGGTAATACCGTACGGGTGCCGGTCAGCTGGTAAGGGTGTTAAGCATACCAACTCAGCAGGGAACCTGTAGGAAAAAGTATATTGGGAATAACACGACCATCCGAGTAATAAATTTCCGGATCCCTGATTCGATTTGTGTTTTCAGTAACGACAATATATTGGTTTGTAATAAAAAAATAGTCATCAACATACTTATCATCGTTCTTCAGGACAATCCTGTCACCCATTGGTCTGAGGTCTGGATAGTACGAATAGTCCAAGGCGACCCATTCATTATCGGATTCACGGCGATAGGCAACCCATCCATGACTACCCGATGGTGCCCCTTGTCCTGCATCAACAAATCCTCCAAACATTCGCAGGTTTGCGGGATCGACACCAGCGTTGAGCCCAAGACTCATAATCAGGAAGGCCCCATCTTCGCAATCCCCTTTCTGGGTGGCCAAAAGCATTACAGGAGGCACCCATAATTCTGCGTAGCCATATTGTTCCTCATCCGTCATATATTCAATATTGTCTACAACCCATCTTTGAATTTTTTCCATTTTAATATCCTCAGAATCGTGGCGGTGCACAATTTCCATAGCCATTTTTCTGATAATGTCATTTGGATATTGAAGCCATAAATTTACAAAAACAGGATCACTCGTGACCTTATCTCTGGGTACGTAGGCGTTCTGATTCAGCTTGTTGATGGTATTAATTAAATTTGTTGAAAGGTGGGTATTTGCAGTGGCCCTACCCTTGATATTGCCAAAAACCGAAGGGTTATCGGAACTGAGAATATTTATGAGCGGTTGGTAGTTACAAGTGCCGCAAGCATTTAAATCAACCGGTGATACTGGCATTCATTCCCCTCCATGCTT
This sequence comes from uncultured delta proteobacterium, assembly GCA_963842925.1. Classification (GTDB taxonomy): domain Bacteria; phylum Desulfobacterota; class Desulfobacteria; order Desulfobacterales; family B30-G6; genus B30-G6. The sequence continues at coordinate 184,907 of CAWJIL010000005.1, read as the reverse complement.
TTAAAAGAAACTCGGCATTCCACACGCCACTGGATCCATAGCTTTCTGTTCCTGTCTCGCGACTATGTTTGGCTTTTATTTCAGGATATAAGCATGGTAATGCAAAACCCGTGCAAGAAAGGCAAAAAAATACATAAAAATAATATTATCAGGTAATTAAGCATTAAAGATCAGCAAGTAAATTACCAGGGTATGTAATTTACTTCACAAAAAGAGGGGATGTTTGGTTTTTTACCCAATGTGGTATGAAAGCTTGAACAGCAAGGGCGAGCGCATTAAGCGTGGGTTGGGTTCCGCCCTAGATCAACGATTCTGATCTAAAACCTCCACCTCTGGTGGAGGACTCGAAAAGGTTCTACCGATCCGGTGGAAATTAAAGAAGAAAATATCGAATGTCGAACAAGGAATGTCGAATAATGAAGTAATGATCGGGCTATCCACTCAACGCACCATGCCGATGGAGAATGCGATCATGAACTGAGCCAGGTAGTAAAGCGGCAGGCCCAAAAGGCGATTTGTAAAATCGTTTTTTAAGAAGCGATCCCGGGCGACAAAAATGTCGGATACGTAGAAGCTGGCGGCCCCCACGAAGATGAACATCCGGGCCATAATCGGCTGCTGAGGCATGCCCAAGACTGACCAGGCGCCGATGAACATGAAACTGATGACAAGGATATAGGCGATGACCGGTTTTTTCATGGTGCCCAGGTGCGGTTTAAGCCAGATGTAAATAGGAACACCGAGCAGCATGGTAATGATGACGCCTATGAGTGTCATGTTACCTGGGTTGGAAATCCAGAAGAATCCGATCACATAGCAGACATGTCCCAGCAGAAAAGAGACAAGACCCCATAAAAACATTTTGTCCTGGGGCAAGGCCAGAAAAACATCCCCGCCCAGGCAGAACAGCAACCCGATGATGATAAAAAACGTATATGGCTGCAGGAATTGGGTCTGAGAAATGGCAGTGACAATGAAAAGCAGGGAAAGCACTGTTTTGGTTGGAAGCATGCCTTTGCGGTTCTCCCTTTTTTCAAAGAAGAGAAGTCCTAACAGCAGCAAGATGGCCGGTATAAGTAGAATCATGATCATGGTTGTTCTCCATTAATTAGCTCATAGCTGACAGTCCACAAATGGTCATTTCATTTCCTGTCGGTGTTGAGCGCTAAGATTTAACGCCTTAAAATAGCGCGCTTTCCTCCGGCTTACAGTCTGACGCCCGCCTTGTCAGAACGCGAAAATCCCTATTTCTGGACGGCCTAGTCATAGCTGACAGGTCATAGGATAGCCTATTAGGGGTTTAGACTGTAGGCTGTTAGCTGCTTATCGTTGATATCTGCGTTACCGCTGTCAAACCTAAACCCTTGGATCCTCAACCCCTTGTATCTGTAACCAGCTGTAAGCGTAACAGTAAGCTTTAAGCGGCTTACAGCTTATGGCTTCATATACATTTGTCGGATCATCCACCCCTGCATCTGTAAAGCCCTTTTTCCTCAGAAGACAGCTATCGCATCGGCCGCAGGCGTTTCCTAGGCTATCTGGATCATAACACGAGTGGGTCAGCCCGTAGTCGACACCCAGTTTGAATCCGTTTTTGATGATTTCCGCCTTGGTCATCTGTATCAGCGGGGTGTGGATCTTTATCTTGAACGCCCCTTCGACGCCAGCTTTGGTGGCCAAATTTGCCATCCGTTCAAAGGCATGGATATATTCCGGCCGGCAGTCCGGATATCCACTGTAGTCAATGGCATTGACACCCATGAAGATATCCGGTGCATTCAGCACCTCGGACCAGGCCAAGGCATAGGAAAGAAATATGGTGTTCCTGGCCGGTACATAGGTGATAGGTATCTCGTTCTTAGCGTCATCCATGTCTCTGTCTTTGGGTACTGAAATGGCATCGGTCAGGGCAGAGCCCCCGATGCCCGTTAAATCGGTTTTTACTACCAGATGCACCTTGACTTCGTATGCACGGGCTATTTTCCCGGCGGCTTTCAGTTCGAAGAGATGCCGCTGGCCATAATCGAAACTCATAGCATACAGGTCAAAACCGGCATGCTTTGCCATGGCCATGACCGTGGTGGAATCGAGCCCTCCGCTCAAGAGAATGATGGCTTTTTTTCTATCTTTTTTGTGCATGTTTAACCTCAGGTAGTTGTTAGTAAGCGACCGATTCTGTTTACTTACCTCTATCCCTTGTATGCTGGGATGTTAGGAGGCCTGGAAGCTGGGATGCTGCTGTCCGCTTTTAGCTGTCAGTCACCCCTCGAACCCTTGTATCACCCTTGGACCCTTGTACCCTCACTTACACCCCTCTCTCGATATCAGGCCAAATAATCTTATGGAGCTGGAGATGAAGCCTGATTTGCAGGTGGTCTTGGAGGATCCATTCGGCAAGTTTTGCAGGGGCTAATTTTTGTCTGATGGGTGAGAAAAGGCGATTTTCATTCGGGATGCTTGCTGGTACCCTGTTCAGCATATCCCGAGCGTATTCGTAATCCTGTCTGTCGCCGATAACGAATTTTATCTGATCTCTTTCAGCAAGATGCATGAAGTTACCAAAGTCGCATTTTTCATGTTCGCCACTGCCCGGGCACTTGACATCCATGATCTTGACACACCGGGGATCAGCCGTACGAATATCAAAGCTGCCGTTGGTTTCCATGAGAACCCGATACTGTTTCCTGAGCAGCTCAGCAATGAGATCGGGTGTTTCAGCCTGTAAAAGAGGTTCACCTCCTGTAATTTCAACCATGCTGCAATGGAAAGACCCAATCCTGTCCAGGATCTCCGATATCTGCATGGCGCGTCCTTCATCATGTGCATAAACAGTGTCGCAATAGGTGCAGCGCATGTTACACCCAGTGAGACGGACAAAAACGCATGGGAGACCTGCATGGATTGATTCTCCCTGTATGCTGTAAAATATTTCATTTACAATCAAAGACATGCGCCGTTTATAGCACGATTTTCTGCGAATTGAAATATATTGACAGCCTAGCCCGGAGCATATAAATCGGACCTAAGTCGAGCGTTTTACAAAGCTTTAAGCTTTAAGCGATAAGCAATAAGCAGCTTAAGGCTTACAGCTTATAGCTTATCGATAGAGGCTTTATTTATGAACAATGGTTTTACCAGGTGGAAGTGCCAATGTTTGTTGGCTATCATTATAGGTTTATTGGCCATCTGTTCATCCGTTGCTGCGTCCGAAAGTGAATTGATCAGGAAAAGAGATGCCAACAACGACGGTGTTGTCGATCAGCTAGCAGAATTTGATCCTCAGGGTAGACTGGTGTCCCTTGCAGTCGATGATAACCACGATGGGGTGATGGATACTTTCCAGTACTATGTCCATGGTGAGCTTGTGCGTCTGGAAAAAGACATGGATGCCGAACCCGGCATCGACATGAGGAGCTATTTCAAGGATGGACGAAAAATTCGGCAGGAACGCCTGGATGGTCAAGGGTATATCCAGCAGGAAATCCATCTGGATGCAAGCGGTAAACCATTGGAGATTCGTGAGGATACCAACGCGGATCAAAAGATAGATACGGTTTATCATATTGAAAGAGGCCAGATTACACGTATTGCCCACGATCCTGACGGTGATGGTGTCACCAATGCCCTTGAGTTATATCAGAACGGAGTGCTTGTGGAACGCCGGAATGATGCCAATGGGGACGGCCTGCTGGAAGAGCGGTTCTTTTTCCATGCCGACGGATCGCTGGCCAGGCGTCAGATGGATACCGATCAGAATGGCAATTTAGACATGCTGGAAATTTATCGGAATGGCATGATCCATATGCAGCAATGGGATCTGGATCAGGACGAACAATACGAGAAAATCGCTTTTTTTGAAAACGGTAACATCATTCGAATCGAGGAAGATTCGGACTTGGACGGTAATCGGGATACGGCAGTAACCTATCGCAATGGAAGGCCTTTGGTTCAGACGGTGGATGAAAATCAGGATGGCAAAGAAGAACTCAGAATATTCTACGACGCCGGTGGCCAAACAGAAGGTATTGAAAAAGATGTTTCCATGGATGGTAGAATGGATACCTTCCTAAAATATAAAGACAACCAGCTGGTATCTATGGAAAAGGACAACAATGCTGACGGGGAAATCGATGCGAAAACATGGTATGATACCGGCAGAATAAAAAAGACCTTGAAGGATCTTGATTATGATGGGCGGTTTGAGACGACCCATTCCTATGACAGACCCCCCTGGACACGGGTGACGGAGCTGGATACTGATGGGAGTGGAAATGTCGATATGCGGTCCTATTTCATGCATGATATCCTGCGTCGCAGGGAGACCCTGGAAAAGAACGGTGACCGCGTTGAATTGCGTGAAAATTTTAGTGAGAAGGGTTTTCTCGTGAACAGTCTGGAAGACAGTGATGCTGACGGCCGATTGGACATGACCTGGTATTTTGATGATCGGGGTAGGTATCAACGGGCAGAAAAAGATAGCGATGCCGATGACCGCGTGGATACCTGGTATCATTATGAAGACGAACGACTGTCAAAAGTTTCTGTGGACACCAATGGCGATGGCCAGCCGGATGTGTGGGAAGACTATGATACATCGGAAATCATGACCCGACGGAAAAAGGATCTTGATTTTGATGGTGTGGCGGATATAGAGGAGAAGTTTTAGGTTTTAGGTGTTAGGTATTAGGCACACTGTGGGCTCATGGTTTATGGCTATTTGCATGGGAAGGAGCATCATCACGAAAACACGAAAAATAGAAAACACGAAAGTACACAAAAGGTTGTATTCCAATATGATATTACAATGATGGCATACTGAAGCAGAATAGGAATTTAAAACAAAATATATTTCGTGTTTTCGTACTTTCGTGATTTCGTGATAAAAAGATCTTTTTCTTTTTCCCTGACAGGCCATATTTTATGCTGTGTTTAAATCAATTTGTCCGGGTGAAATACGAAGCGTTAGGCGGATAGCAGCTTACAGCTTATTGCTTATCGCTCATAGCTATTTGGAGGAATACACATGCTGGGGTTTCTTTATAAAGGAGGTGTGCTGGTCATTCCGATACTCCTCTGCTCGGTATTTGCACTGACAATTTTTTTGGAAAGATTGATCCGCTTTATTCGTTTGAGGAAGCAGGGGCGCGGGCTGGCCGAAAAAGTTGCCGCCGCCGTAAAGAATGGGGACGACAAACAGGCGCGAAACCTGGTGGATGAGAGCGATTCTCCTATGGCTAAGGTGCTGGCCCAGGCATTGGAGGTAAAAGACCAGAGCCAGGAAACCCTGGAGGCGATTATTGTTCATGCCACCGAAGAAGAAGTAAGGGGTATGTCCAGGTATCTGCAGGCACTGGCAACCATCGGGAACATTGCCCCTCTACTGGGTTTATTCGGGACTGTGGTGGGGATGATCAAAGCCTTTATGGTTATTCAGGAAATGGGTGGAAAGGTCAACGCTGCTGTTCTTGCCGGCGGCATCTGGGAAGCGATGCTCACAACCGCACTGGGACTGGCTGTTGCCTTACCAACGATCATTGCCCACAGTTATCTGGTTTCAAAAGTCAACCAATCTGAAGCAAGACTGCAACGGGGTGCCATTACTTTTTTAAAGGCGGTAATGGCTAAAGAGGGATCAAGGGGCAAAGGGCCCGGCACTGATTCAAGCCTATAGGCTCTAATATTGTGCATATTAAGCGTGTGATAAATTCTAAATACGAATATCGAAATACGAAACAAATCCAAATATCAAATGCTCAAATGATTGAAGAACTTTGCAACAATCTACGGGAAATGCGCTCGCTATTTCGGTTCAAACAGAGTGCTTGAACTTATATCTCCAAGGTCTTGTTTTGATCATTCGAATTTGGAACATTCGGTATTGTTTAGAATTTCGAATTTCGTGCTTCGGGTTTGAGTAACAACCGCTATCGGCATAGCCAAATATCTCTGACCCGGGCCATAGGACCCGTTTTTAGATGACGGACTAAACATCGTCAATTGGAATCGTATCTAATAAAAGGAATCGTTATGCTGTTTCCAAAAAGAGAACGTAGTTATTATCAGTTGCAGGCACCGCTGACGTCTCTTATCGATATTGTTTTCTTGCTCCTGATCTATTTTTTGCTGACAACCAATTTTATGGTGGATGAAGGGATTCAGATAAAATTACCTCAGGCCAATGCCACGTCTCCACAGACCAAGAAAGAGATCACCATTTATGTCGACAGTTCGGGCAAGGTATTTATGGACAACCGTACTGTCCCATTGAACGAGCTTTTTACCATAATTAAAGGAAAACTTGGGGAAGAGACCGGTGTCCCGGTGGTCATTAAGGCTGACAAATCAGTGATGCTGAACAAAGCTGTAAGGGTCATGGATGTGGCCAAAGCCGCCGGAGCGGACCGCCTTGTCCTGGCGACTGAAAAGGAATGACAGGCCTATCTCAACATAAACCCAACTGGCTTTTTCGGGGATTGATCTTCTTTTCGGTGGGGGTCCATCTGTTGCTGATCATGCAGATGCCGCATTTCTATCGGCCCAGGCGTGTTTCCAGAATAGAACTGACATTGAAACAGACATCCAGTCCTTCACAGCGATGGATTCCCAAACCCATGCCCCGGTTGAAACCACTCACGGATATGGATGAACCGATTCAGACGGAGGCACGCCATGCGCTGCCCCTTCCCATGAAAGCACTTCCATATGTCCCTCCAAAGTCTGTCGACCCCAACAGTTTGACCGGTAAAAAACAAGCACCGCAGCTCCCGGCAGTTGAAGATACAACTATTGCCAAGTGGCAGACTGAGCCCGAGATGCTGTCTGCTTCGGTGTCTACTTTGGATGAAAAGCATGTCATGACCGAAAGGGCCTACACCCACCTTGTTCAGAAACAGATTGAGACGGTAAAACAGTACCCCAAAAGAGCGCAGCGGCGCAACGAACAGGGTGTCGTTGAAATGATATTCACCATCGGAAATGACGGAAAGATTGTATCACAAAACATTATCAAAAGTTCTGGCTCCCGAATTCTCGATACTGCTGCTATGGATGCCTTAAAAAAGGCATCGCCCTTTGCGCCACCGCCCAAGGGGCCGATTGTCATCCAACTTCCCATCAGATTCGAACTGCTTTAGCCCAAACCTTACCGAAAGCGAAAAAATCCCTTCTATTATATTCCATACGGTCGATGCTTCGCATGCCATGAGGTTCTTCAACCATTTGAGCATTTGATATTTGGATTTGTTTCGTATTTCGATATTCGGATTTCGAATTTATCACACGTTGAATGTGTATAATATTAATCCCTTATAGGGTTGAATCAGTGCCGGGCCCTTTGACTCTGGTATCTACTTGTCCGGGGAAACGACCCCCCAACAATTTTGATACATGTGTACAAGTACGACAATTAGCATGGCTTTGAGCAGGTCGAAGGTGGAGACAATTGAAACTGATTTTTTTAAATGATTGGATGTCAGGATGAGTTGTTCGGATTGTTTTTTCAGGAAGAACAGGTCATCCAGTACTTTCAGCGCAATGTCTTTTTTTTCAGCAGGGAGTTGCTTCCATTTACCCCTTTTAAATTTGAGTATGAGATGATGAATCTTTAAAGGGGGGGCACTATAGAGACTCTTCTGGATCTTGTCGCCTTTGAATGCTGTTTGGGTCAGAATCAGGTTCTTGATGAATATTGAAATACATTTTTGGGTATTTGCAAAGCTTTCCAGAAGCATTGTATTGGATTCTTGACTAATGATCAGACGGATAAATTGTAATCTTTTTTCATTTTTCTGTGTTTTCATAGTGAACTCGGCCAAGGCCATTTTCCAGAAAGAATGGCTGGCTTCTTTCAGTACTGCCTGGGGATTATCATTCTTGCGGGATTGCTCTCTGAAGGTTTTTTTCAGGGTCAACAGGTTTTTAGCCGTCTTTTCAAATAAGCGTTCTCCGGTAACCGTCTGGTAGATCATGCCCACGGTAGCGTACCAGTCCTGCAGGTGAAGGATCAGTGGTAGATCCTTATAAACCTTTTGGATGGTATCGTTTTTCAACTGGTGGGTAGGGGTTGAATAGGATGGTGTTCCGCCCAGCGGAGGCTGCCAGATCTTTTTCTCTTCAGACAGGTCATAGGATACAGTGGTTTCGACATCGATAAGACCGATGGAATACATGCTGGCAGATCCCAGAAATTGCGGAAATTTCGATGGGTTCCCGGCTATGAGCAGGTTGTCTGGCTTCAGGTCCCGCATGGCCAGTTTTTTTTCACTCAACCAGAAAAGCAGGTTGAGAAGATTGATGACCATACTTGAAATTTGTGAATTATGCTGCTTCAGATTTTTTGCAATGACAAAAGCACGAACCATGCGCTGATAGTTTTGGATGGGTTGCCGTTTGTCGATAAAAAGTTTCAAAATGCTGGCATTCATCTCGGCAGCAAGATGCGGTTTTGTATCGAAATCTGCAATGGAAAGTTTCCCGCCGGACAGGTAGACCAGGAACCACTCCTTAATGTTGAATTCGGAAACGGTGCTGTCGATGTGGTGCTGCTGGAGAAGATCGTAACAACGATTGTAAAAGGATGTGTAGACAGGATTGAGTTCGTCACAGATACCCACATTCTGCGATCCATAACGCGCCTCAAATTCAGCAGAGTTCCAGAGAAGACCGGGTCGCATCGATATCTCGCTGGAAAACGTATCTTCAATATTGTGTATGCGGTGTAGGATATGTCCCAGAAAAAAATACCTGGAAAGATCCATGAAATAGGCAAATCCATCACCGATTTTAAGGTAGTTCTGGAGCTCTGTATCGCTCTCCAGCAATTGGATATATTTTTTCTCCACTATCTCAATGGGTAATTTGGAATCCTCCTGGAACGGATGGATTTTTTTTAATATAACAGAGATCCGAGGTACAAGGCACTCCCTCGGGGACAATTTTTTAGCGATACGATTGTCACGGTTGATGCTTTTGATATATCTGCCAAAATCAGTCAGCGGGGTGGGTGATACCTTGATCACCATGTGATCATCATAAATCACATAATAACAGGTGCTTCTACTTCCACTGTCTTCACCGATGGGGCCGATGGTCATGCGTCTCCTTGCCCAGTCACCATCGCACTTGACTCGCAATTCATATATAAAATTACTGTCCGGTCGGCGGGAATCCACCGGCCGGAATGTGGCTTCAGCAGAAGGATCTACACCTTTTTGGGCTTTGAAGATAGATAAAAAAAAATGTACAATCTGTTCCTGGCCCTCATATACCCTTTCATCAACTATTGGATTCTCGGTATCAGCCCGTTCCTTTTTCTTTTTTATAGAGCCCTTCACCTTTTTCAGCAGGAGGTATATGGTAATGCAAAGCAGGATTCCAATGACGACACCGCCGAGCACCGGTGTCCATTTTTTAAAGGCTTTTTTATTTTCCAGGGGTTTGTGTTTCCATGGCATCAGATGGTGTTTGATAATGACGACAATACCATATCCCTTGTTGAAGATGCCGCGTTGTTTGACATCTGCAACGAGATCCATGTTGATGAAATGAATGTCATCCGCAGTTTTGTAGAATACACTGTCACCGACAACCCAGGCTTCTTTGGTGATGATGGCCTGCTTGTCTTTTAATAGGATTACCTGATTCTGGTAAATGTGTTGATAGGCAAAAGAACCAGCGGCTGCCAGTACGGCAAGACAGATCAGAATGAGAATCTTCTTTTTCATATCACCGTTTCAGTTTGGTGTTCGGATAGCGTAATATATAAATATAGGGAAAACAGTGCTCGCTGTCAATTGAAGAATGATGCTGACGTGAACGGCAGTCGTTTATCCGACTTACACCAAGATATTGTCAACTTTCTGTGACAGCTCATGAACGGTGAAGGGTTTCTGGATAAACCCTTTACAACCTTGGGACAAGAGGTTTTTGACCTGTTCACTGATACTGTAACCACTCGACAACAATACCTTTACATGGGTGTTGATCTGTTTCAACTGTTCAAATGTCTGGGGTCCTCCCATGACGGGCATGATCATATCCAGGATGACCATGTCGAAGCTATCCGGCTGGCCGGCATACACAGAAAGGGCGTCTTTGCCGGAGCTTGCAGTCGTCACACGGTATCCCAGTTTCTCAAGCATTTTTTTTGCGGTATCGGCAACCATCTTTTCATCATCAATCAATAGAATTGTTCCTTGACCACGAATGATAGGTGGAGCTGACGCTTGTTCTTCCAGGCTCTCTTTTTCAGATGCCGGCAGGTAGAATGTAAAAGTGGTTCCCATGTCAGGTTCGCTGTGGACAGTGATCATGCCATCGTGGTTTTGTATGATGCCATAGACAGAGGCCAGACCTAAACCCGTGCCCCTTTCCATCTCTTTGGTGGTGAAAAACGGATCAAACACCTTTTGCCGGGTAGCTTTGTCCATACCGATGCCCGTGTCCGTAACCGCAATTTTAACATACTGACCAACAGGGATGTTGTGGGTCCTGGTACTGGCTTTATGGAGAAAACAGTTGCTTGTCTCAACATAAAGGTTGCCACCCCGCGGCATGGCCTGCCAGGCATTGATGAATAGATTAAGCAGTACCTGTTCGATCTGGCCCTTGTCGGCAATGACTGTCCAGACGTCTTTCTGTAACTTTGTATGGATTTCTATGTCTTTTTTGGTTCTACCATAGATTTCCACGGACTCGCGAATCAACTTGTTGAGGTTTATGGGCAGGGCATGAAACTTGCCCTGTTTCGAGAGACCGAGAAGTTGACGGGTAAGGCTGGCACCGCGTTTCACAAGCTGTTCGATCTGTTTCAAGCGATCATAGTGCATATGACTTTCATCCAGGTCAAACAGCATGAGGGATGTATTGCCCAGAATACCGGTCATGAGGTTATTGAAGTCATGTGCAATACCACCGGAAAGTGTTCCCAGGGCCTCCATTTTCTGGGCCTGCATCAGCTTTTTTTCAAGCTGTTTTTTTTCCTCTTCCGCCTGCCGTCTTTCCGTAATGTCATGGGCAACACCGGTTACCTTCCAGGGCTTTCCATCTGTATCATAGGAAAACCGAGAATGGATCAACACCCAGAACTCGCGCTTATTTTTTCCCTTGATACGATATTCCACCGGATCGGGGTTCCTGTCCCCTGAAGCAGCTTCCTCAAGGAGTTTCCCCAGTATCAAAAGACTGTCTTCACTCAACAGGTCCATGGCATCCAGATTCATAAACTCTGTTTCCGAATAACCGGTGTATTTACACATGACATCATTGACACTTAGAAAGCGTCTTTCTATCATGTCAAACTCATAAATTCCGGCCGGTGCATGATGGAAAAGCTGGCGGTAGTTGGCTTCACTCTCCTGCAGGGCTTTTTCCGCGAGCTTTCGTTCGGTGACATCTTCTCCGGAACTCAGGGTGCCGGTAATGTTGCCATCTTTGTCTTGGATATATGTGTTGCGCCATGCAATGGTTCGTTCTTTCCCATCGGCTGACAGGATTGGATTTTCAAAATATTCGAAAGGGGCTATCTCTCCGGACATCATCTGCTTGAAAACCATACGGGTATCTTTTTTGAGCCTGTCCGGGATCCAGTGGTCAAACCAGTTTTTCCCGAGTATCTCTTCCTTGGGATAACCCAGGATCTGGCATCCCTTTTTGTTCACGAGCTTTACCGAGCCATTTTTATCGAGAGCGATAAAAATGACACTGGATATATCAAGATACAATCGAGCCTTGTCCCTTTCGGCTCGCAATGCTTCTTCAGTACGTATTTTATCCGTTACATCCGTCAGGGCACCCACAATCGCAACAACTTTGCCGGTTTTGTCTTTGATAGGTGATTCATGAACTTGGAGAAGGCTATGTGATCCGTCTTTTTTTCTGATTTCCACGAGATAGGGTGGTTGGCGTTTACCGGTTCGGATGGCCAGTTCGGTAATTTCTAAACCTTTTTTATTGAGGGGGTTGTCTGTGGAAAATTTTGTCCAGTTGACCATCATTTCTTCAGGGGTGTATCCCAGGATCATTTTGGATGTAGGACTTACATAGGAGAGGATGTGATTTGTATCGTGGATGTAGAACAGTTCCTTGCTGTGTTCGATGATAATTTGCATTCTTTCCAGCAGGTCTTGATAATTGGGTTCTTTTTGCATCCTTAGGGTCCTCTCGCGTTTCATTACATGTCCGGGTTAAGCAGCGCAAATACCATATCTGGGGAGAATATCGTGAATGATGCTGAAGCGATGTGCCAGCAAGGCATCGTGAAAGAGCTTCCAGTCACTGTCCAGAAAAGAGGGATCGTACTGAAACAGATCGGGTTTTTTATCCCAGAGTTTTCGGGTGCCAAGAGCTATGTATTTCCAGGAGTTCACACCTCTTGCTCTATAGGATAGTTTGACGGGTGGAAATCCAAAGCTTCCCTTTTGAATTTGTGTAAGCCATTTCAAATGACGCACGGTCTTGTCTTCGTCCCGGTTGTTTTGAAACAGGCTTAGCAATTTGCTGCGCATATCGTGTGTCAAGCCCGGCGCATCCATGTCAGGATCACCCGATCTAAAACGCTGCATGGCCTTGCACATAGCCTCTGCAGCCGAAAGGAATGCGTCAGGATTGTTGCGAACGACCCTTTTCCCGGTATGGTCGTGGTAGGTCCACTTTAAAAAAGGAAGGTCTGGATAGCTCAATGCTGCACCATGTCCCAACGGCATCACATCACCCACAAAAGAGCTGGCAGCCTTGTTAAAGGGTGTGCCGAAAAACTGCTCCATTCGCGTCATGAATTCAGAACCCGAGGCAGTGGCTTCGTCCAGAGCACGCACATCGTTCACATAGCTGTTGACACCGGCAAACCCCTGATGAGCCCACGAATCTGCCAGCACATGTAATGTGACTCCCAGGCGGTGAAGCCCATAGCGCTTATGCCTGGCCTCGATACATGCCCGAACCATGTCGCGAACAATATGGCTGCCGGGGCGGCAGATGATTTTATCGATAAATTTTCCTGCAGGATTTTCACCGGACTTTTTACCGCCGTTGCCGGGCAGAAAGTGAAAGGGGATCCATACATGATGGTTGGCCAGTTTTTCAAAATTCCGGTAATCGAGCATTTTGTGGGCCGAGCTTATGTGGGTATACATGGCCCCATTGTGAAACCTGATGCTGCCGCTGTTGATGGCATCATCGACATATTGGGCTGCGTAGGCAACCGTGTCGGCCTTGCGATGACCAAAACCGGCAGATCTTGCCGTGACATATGTTGCGGTATGGTGAAAGTCGATCTGCATCTTTTGACTATCCCAAGGAAAACGTGTCAGACTTGTTTCTCAAATGGTAAAGGGTTTAGCAAGTGTTGACCTAACCTATACGATGGTAAAGGAAATATCAAAGCATAACATGACGTCTCAGGCAATCAGGTAGGTTCCTGTCCCCACGGCGATCAGCCGGCCGTGGTTGTTCTGGAGTTCCATCCGGGTTACGGCAACTTTTTTCCCGATGCGCATGATGGATGCGGATGATGTAAAAGAACTGCCTTTTCCGGGTCTCAGATAATCCACCCGCAGATCGATGGTGCCGACTTTTGCGATATTTTGTGCGACCTCCTCTTTTGGGCGGCCCACTTTTTTTTCAATCATGGCTGCCGTGGCTGTCAAACCGCCAACGGTATCCAGAACCGATGAGATCACACCACCGTGAAGGGAACCCTGGACATAATTTCCGATGAGGGAATCGGTCATGTCAAAGGCAAGTTCAACCAGGTCGGGTTCCAAACTGATGATACGCAGACCGAGAACCCGGTTGAAGGGGAGTCTGTTTTCATAGATGTCACCGAGGATCTGCAGCAGTTCATCCAGCGTATCGGGTTGCTTAGGCATTGAGGACCCCTTTTTTATTGGATATCCTTCTGTTTAATATTGTTCAAAGAGTTGAATGCTTCGTCTTTAGTTATCATTCCCGTCTCGGACATGAGAACCCACCATGTCTGCCGGAGGGCCACAAGTGCCAGGGCAGTTCGGTTCTGTGTTGTCGTCAGTGCCCGTTGTGATTCGTTGAGGCGCACCAGGGAAGCCTGACCGGCCCTGTATTCTTTTTCCACAAGATCACGGTTCTCCAGACTGAGCCTGGCAATGGATTGCTGCAGCTTCAGTTGGGTCTGAAAAGTGATAACATTCGTAATGGTGCTACGGATTTCAGAAGTGATGCTTATTTTAAGGGCTTCCAGTAATTTTCTGGCTTCGATTTCTTTTTGCATGGCCTCACGTGCCTGGGCGCGGTACAGCCCTCCGGAAAATAAATTGAATGTCATGTTTAGACCGATGGTATTGCCGAAGTCATCACCCTCAAATCGGGTATCCTCTTCCCGTTCTCCCCTGACGGATGCCGTGAGATTTAGGGTGGGTGCGTAATTTGAGTAGGCCCTTTTTTTCTCGAGAGACGCATTCTGAATCGCCAGCCGGCTCTGGAGAATTTCCGGCCGGTGTTCAAGGGCATAGGCAATCATCTGATCGGTATCCGGTACTTGCATTTCTTCCGGGGATGCTTCTTCAAGGGCTGCCAGTTCCACGTGTGTGGGCAGAGAGGCGTCTGCAAGACCCAGCAAAGCCGCCAGGCTGTGAAGGGCCGTTCTGTAGGCCCCTTCGGCTTGAATCCGATCGGCAATGGCAGCGTTGACCTGAATTTGAAAGTTGAGTTCGTCACTCAATGAGCCCGTACCGATATCCCGCTTGTTTTTGGCTTCTTCCAGAAGATCTTTGAAAAATGCTTCCTCGGTCCTGGCAATATCGATGTTTTCCCGTGCCAGTTCCGCGCTCAAAAAGGATAGCGACACCGAGGACATCAGCAAACGTTGGGCGTCGTCCCTGGCCGATATCGTCTGATATTTTGCATTCAGGGCCTGGCGGTTTCTGTATCGACGCTCAAACCCATCGAACAGCAGCCAGGTGGCGGTGAGACCGGCCCGGTAATAGTCCTGGGGATCGTCGATGGTGGCCCCGGGATCAAACATCCTGGCAGTAAAGAGATTGTCCTGGTAATCATTATCAGGCATCCAGATTCTGGATGCGGAGGCAGTGGCGTCCAGGCGGGGCCAGTAAGCGGCACGTGCCTGGGAAATCCGTTCCTTGGCCTGCTGAATGCGAATCTCTGTTGCCTGAATGGAAGGATTGTCAGCCATGGCAAACTGCTGGGCCGTTTCTATATCAAGCACGGTGATACTGCGCCAATCCAGGGGTGTGGAATTCTTTTCCAATGCATCACTACTCGCACCGGCATGGTGACCAAGTCCTTGAAACAGAATCAGGACAAGTGTCAAACAGTAAATCATTTTCCCTGTTCTGCTGGTATTCATGAATTTTTGTCTCCTATGTTTAACATATCTTCATACCGATTTCTGGCCGGTTCTACTGCCAGGCGTTCGGGCCATGTACCGTGTTTGAATCTGTAGATGAGCAATCTGAAATCATTCAGAATCGTCAGCAGACTTGGTACTAGGACAAGTGTCAGTACCGTGGCGAACAGGACACCGGAAGCGAGAGACAATGCCATGGGGATGAGAAATCTGGCTTGAAGGTCTGTTTCCAGAATTAAGGGCATCAAACCACCGATGGTACTCAAGGAGGTGAGGATAATTGCCCGAAACCGCCGTACACCCCCTTTTAGAACGGCTTCAAAATACGGCATACCTTCAGCAATGTTCTCGTTGATGCGTTCGATGAGTACAATGGCATCGTTAACAACAACACCGGTCAGGGCCACCATTCCAAAGATGCTCATCATGGAAAGATCGTACCCCAACACCAGATGACCAACAACCGCGCCTATAATGCCAAAGGGTATGGTAAACATGATTACAAAGGGCTGGGTGTAGGACTTGAACATGGTTGCAATAATGATATAAATTCCTATCATGGCCAGAGGGAAGCCAATATACAGACTGCCGAAGGATTCCCGCATTTTTTTCTGCTCCCCCTGTATGGCGATACGTACTTCGGGGTAACGGCTTTTAAGTTCGGTGAAAAATCCGCTTGAAAGCTCAGAAAGGATTTCGCTGGTATTGGCCTTGTTGGTGTCAACGCCTGCACTCACGGCAATACGGCGCATGCCGTTGGTACGCCGGATGGTTGAAAAACCCGGTGCAAAAGAGATGTCGGCAACGGAATAAAGTGGAATTTCAAAACCGGTTCGTGTACGGATACGGATGTTTTCAACGTCTGCTAAACGAATTCTTTCATCTGCTGTATACCGGACCTTGACACGAATGTTGTCCCTTCCCCTTTGGAGACGAAGGGCTTCTTCACCGTAATAACCGGCGTAGACCTGTCGGGCCAGATCATCGACAGTCAACCCAAGTGATCGTGCTTCAGGCTTGAGTTTGAGACGCATCTCATTTTTGCCCTTCGAAAAATCGGATCGAATCTGGTAAACGCCATCGAATTGTCGCAGTCTGCCTATAATTTCTTGCGAGGCCGCCAGAATGACATCCATATCATATCCCTGGACCCAAATTTCGATGGGAGCGCCGGGAGGACCCATGGCCATTCCCTCAAAGGTCAGAGCCTTGACACCCGGTATACTGCCAATTTCATTTTCCCATGCTACCATCAGGTCTTTTGTGTGCACGCCTCGTTTTTCGGACTCAAGCAGAATGACTTGCACGGCACCGAGGTTCGACCCCGACTTGGGTATTTCACCAAGGGTTTGCCCCACCAGGGCAAGTCTTGACCGGATCATTGGATCACCCGTGATGGTTTGGGTTTTTTCGGCCAGACGCAACAGGGCAGCATCGATCTGCTCCACAGCGTTTCGCGTGGTGGCTGAGGGCGAGCCTTCCGGAAACTCCACCGTTGCGGTGATAATAAAACCGTCGATTTCGGGCATCATCAAAAATTTAATAAAGCCGCTGTTTACAAGACCGATGGTGATGAACAGGATGCTGATGGCCACGCACAGAGATACATAGCGCCAGTACAATGCCTTGCTTAAAAATGGCATGTAAATTTTCTCAACAAACCATTCCATACCAGAACGCGTGATTCGGTGAAATGTTTCAAGTCTGCGGGTCAGGGGATTCATCTGCCGTCCATTGGTATTCAAATCGGGCAGATCGCCCAGGTGTGCAGGCAAAAGAACCAGGCATTCCACCAGGGAAACAGCCAGACAGGCAATAACAACCACGGGTAGAATGGCAATGAATTTTCCCATGATTCCGCCCACGAATGCCAGGGGTATGAATGCCACGATGCTGGTGATAACGGCGGCAATCACGGGAAGACCGACTTCCCTCACGCCGTCCACGGCTGCTAATACAGGTGGTTTGCCGCGTTTGCGGTGAACATAAATGGCTTCACCCACGACAATGGCATCGTCGACAACGATACCCAGCACCATAATAAGGCCAAACAGAGAAATAAGATTGATGGTTCCGCCCACGGCCCATAAAACAGCCAGGGCGCCTGATATGGATACTGGAATTCCAAGCCCTGCCCAGAAGGATAGCCGCGCGTTTAAAAAAATCCACAACAGCAGAAAGACCACCATCAGGCCGATCAAACCGTTTTTTACCAAAAGATTGATTCTGGCCCTCAAAATTTCAGTGTTGTCGTAAAGCATATCCAGATGAATACCGTGAGGGAGTTGCTGCTTCTTTAGACCGATAAACGTTTCCAGGTCAGCGGAAATAGCCAGGGCGTCTTCTTCTTTGGCTTTGTTGACAACGATCAGTACTGATGGCTCTCCATTGACGATGGCCTGGATGGGGTCTTCTGTAAACCCATCCTGGATCGTGGCAATACGGTCAAGGGTGATGATATTACCGGACGCATCGGCCAGCACCACAATTTTGGCCAACTCCTGGCCGGTATATTTCCTGCCAACGGTTCGGATGCGGATCTCTTGACCGGTGGTCCGTATGGTGCCGCCGGCCAGATTGAGATTGCTCTGACGGATGGCATTTGAAACCGATGAGAATGTGAGACCGTATTCACGAAGGTGCTTCTCGGAAACCTCCACGGCAATTTCATATTGTCTGGATCCAAAAATATCGATCTGGGACACACTGTCCAATTCCTGTAGCTCATCTTTAATTCGTTCAGCGTATTCCTTGATACGACGCTCCGACATGGCGCCCGAGAGATACAGCAGTACAACGGGGTCTTTTAACAACAGTTCCGTGATAATCGGTTTCTCCGCATCAATGGGAAAGGTTGAAATCGCATCGATGTCGGTTCTGATGCGGTCCAGGACTTTGTCCACATCATAGTCTTCGTGTATTTCAATGAGGGCTGTACCGGAATTTTCGCTCGAATAGGTTGTATAGAGCTTGATACCCTCGATGCCTTCGATGGCTTCCTCCAGTTTCCGGGAGATTCCCTCTTCAATTTCTTCGGGATCGGCGCCCGGAAAGGGCACGGTTATGGTGATCATATCAAGGGAAAATTCAGGAAAATTTTCCCGCACCATCGATTTGAGAGCAAATCCACCTGCAATAAAGATAAGCAGGAGGAGGATGTTTGCGAAAACAATATTTCTTACAAATGCAGCCAGGATATATTTCATGCAGGATTTCCTCTAATTAGCTATAAGCTATAAGCTGTAAGCTGTAAGCTGGTAGCCGCTTATAGCTTACAGCTTACGGCTTACAGCTTCCAGTTAGGTGTATCTATTTCACGCTTACTGCCAACAGTGCATTTTCAAGGGGATCGTTCAATCTGGTGGTGACAACTGTCTGGCCCGGGGTCAATCCCTGGGAAACAAATACATTTTCTCCTTTAGCGTAGATGACTGTCACAGGTACTGTTTTCAGACGGCTCTCATCAGTCGCCATGTAAACTGTGTTCTCGAAGCTTACAGACCAGCGGGGTAAACGAACGACATTCCGCAAAGTTTTCCCGGGGATATCCACCATGCAAAACATGCCTTCTACCAGTGGAAATGGGCTGGTTTCGCTCAATTGTGGACCAGGGGTATCCAGTTTTACGGCAACCGTCAGCGTTCGGGTCTGGGGATCGAACTGGACGACTCTGTTCATAATGCCGGTCCAGAGTTGGGCTTCGGGATTTTCCGTCCAGCGGAGTTTGCAGACCACGGGGGTCGGTTTTGAAAACCAGGCTGTCGCGCTTTCCGTCGGTGTGGTGCCAAACAGGAGCCATTGACGCGCGTCTCTGGCATCCAGGGACACCTGTACCTCCAGAAGGGTGTCATCTGCCATGCTTACAACGGCTTGCCCGGGTGTTACATATTGACCGATTTCGATGGAGGCGTTTTTGACGCGTCCGGTAAATGGCGATGTCACCCGGCAACGGAGCATGTTTACCTTTGCGATGGCAACTCTGGCTTTTGCAGCTTCTATAGTGCTTTTGACTTCCTGGATTTGAAGCGGGTAGAGGGCCAGCGCCCTGGACATCTGGTCGGCCTGGTCCACGGCTGTGTTGTAGGACTGTTCAGCCTTGTCCACACCCGAGCGGGTGCCGACATCGTTAGTTTCATAGAGTTCCTGAATACGTTTGAACTCCAGCTGGGCCAGGTCTTGGTTGCGCTCGATGGTTTTCTGGCGTTTTTTGTCCAGGTCTAATTGTTTTTCCAGTCTCAAAACCGTACTTTTCAATTGCTGGAGAGAAGCGTTTGCTTCCTGCAGCGTGGCGGCATATATCCTGGAATCGATTTTAAAGAGAGTGGCGTCCCGAGGTATGATTTCACCGGAATCAAGACGTGGATGGACATGTACAACACGACCGGAAATTTCCGGGGAGATGGAAACGGTATTGAGTGCTTTTATTTCACCGTATCCGCTTAAAATGACGCTGATATCTTCTGTTTTGACAATGGTCCCCTCGACTTGCAAGGCCTGCTCCGTGCGTTTGACTTCCACGGGTGGTTTTTTCAAGGTCGACAGCCTGTTCATGGCCAGAAGCCCGAACAGTAAGACGATCAGACAAATGATGATTCGGATGAAGATTTGTTTTGCCCGAACCGGTGCTTTTTTCGACTGTTTAGATTCCATTTTTCTACTCCAATATGCCAATGGGGCCCAACCCACGATATATTTACTATTTGATGGTATGCATTATAATCGGACTATTGTTCTTTTTCCAGGACCGCCTTGACTTTTTCCAGCACATCGCACCACATGACCGTCGTCTCCTGACCCAGTTTTTCTACTAAATCCACAAAACGGAGAAGGATGGTTTCTTCAATCATTTGTATATGGGTTTTAAATGACGGGGCGATTTGAACCATCACTTTTCGCCGGTCTTTCTGGCTGTGTTTTCTAATCAGAATGCCCTTTTCCACTAATCGATCGACCATGGCCGAGGAAGAGGGGGGAGATACCCCCATCTGTTTTGAAAGTGCGGTCATGGATACCTGGCCGCAACTGTAGATGGTCATGATGGTCTGAATCTGTGAAAGAGACAACTCTTTCAACACCTGTTTGCTTTTCCCGGTTCCGAAATTGGGATTGTGTAATATGACGATTCGATCCCGAATAAGTTTACCCGTTGTCATTATGTAGCGGGCCAGTCGGCGTGCATCATTTTTCTTCATAGGGGAAGCTCCCACCAAGTCTGAGTCAAGAAGATAATATTTAGATTTTATAATATTTAGATAATCTAAGTATAATGGACGGCAAGTCTTGTCAAGCCTTATAATCCCAACTTTACAGATGGATAATTCCCGGAATGGGCTGTTATCTCATGGAAGGTTGTTTCGAGTTCTCTGACCTCTTTCATGCGCTGGGGATCGAGGAAAAAACCGTATAAGGTGTCGACAGTATCCTTTGGACGACCGAGAATTCGCGTTTCTATCTGAAAAAGTGCCTGAACTGATTTGTCGGAAACCGGATACCCTTTATCGTCTACTGGAATGTGATGATCCATGGATAGATTCGAGATATTGTTGATATCAACGAGCTTGACAATGCCCAAAGGCGTCATGATGAGGTTGCCCACACCGGCAAGGTCTGGAATGGCGCCTGTTTTCATGATGATATCTTTGATGCAGTTTACAAAGGAGGCCAGGTTTTCAAAAGCGGTCTTCAGCGTTCCTGCAGGAGAACCCTTCACGATACCTTCGATTTTCAGTAATGCATTCGCATGCCATGGGTCGACAGATTCTCCCTGAACATACTCCTGGAGACCACATAGCAGAATAGTTTTATGATGCCCCCATGTATAGTCAACCATAAATTCCGATGACACGGCATAATGAGATTCCGGCAGCCGTTGCTGAAGAATTTTGTAATTGTCTATTTCTTTCCGGATGTCACGGAGTGAAGAGAATTTATTCTTGAAAATTCGGAGCATGGCCACTGGTTGTGCTATCGGAAAGATGCGAATACCCTGTTGAAGGATGCCTCTGGTTTCGAGGGCGACATCTGATTGTTCCAGGACCTGAATCAAACGGGAGCGGAGGCCTTCCCTGAAGTGGTTGCGGAAAAAATATCTGGATGGGTACTTGATAAAATTCAGCCCTGCGATGTCGTCATGCGACAGGGTCGGTTTATCTCTGATGTCGGTTCTCATGGCTTTTGTTCCATCATTTAAAACCGGGTCTTTTGGACCAATGATATTTAGATTTGTTTCGTATTTCGATATTCGGATTTAGTGATAAGCAATAAGCGGTAAGCTTTAAGCTGCTTTTTGCTTACAGCTTACAGCTTATAGCCCACAGTCACCCTTGAACCCTTTTATTTTATTCCAGCAAGTCTTCTTCAAGTCGTTCAATCCAGGCCGCTTTCACATTTGCCTTATTGACGAGATAGTCTCGGGCAGATCCATATTTTTTGTTGATGTGCTCTATTACGGCCACGATGGCAGTTTTGGGGGCGGTCAGGTAATCTATCAACTTTTCAGGGTCTACCCCCATTTTTTGCAGGTTATCTTTAATGTTTTGTGTTTGCTTTGCATTGTAAACATTCGAAAGGGCGTGGTCATGAATCACCCATTTTTCAGATACGCCCAAGGTTAATAGAATCAAGGCAGCACATACGCCGGTACGGTCTTTTCCGGCTGTACAGTGAAACAGAAGAGGGCGAAAAGATCTTTGGCATAAGTATTTAAAAAAGAGATACCAGATATCATGGAAGGCTTCGATTTTTTCTATGTACGCATTCACCATGAAATCCGGCGTAAACCAGCCGATGTCGCCTTTCATAATCCTGGTAATCGCCTCGGTGGGTTCCATGTTTTTGTTCACAATAGGAAGATGCAGGCACTGGAGAGCATTTTTATCAGGCAGACGGTTTGGCTGACGCGCTATTTCCTCTGTTGAGCGAAAGTCACAAACAGACTGGATGCCGATCTTCTCCAGTATCCGGTGGTCCTTATCCGTTAATGATGCAAGATTTCCCGAGCGAAAAACCTGGCGCCCTTTAACCCGCTTGTGTTGGCTGGTCGGATACCCACCAATATCTCGAAAATTAGCGGCGCCATCCAACACGATTTGACGCTCAAAATCACTTGTTTCAACATTCAGGCCGCTTTTCTTCATTGGATTATCTTCCTCTACTGCAACACAGCTATTCCGGAACCTATCTTTTGCCTGTCACTATGAGGTCGGGTCTATGATGTTTTTTCCAGCACAACCAGTGCATCAACCGCCACGGGTTGCCCCTCGATCAATTTGATGGGATTGATATCAATTTCGCCGACAGCCTTATTTTCCAGTCCGATCCTGCCGAGGGCGATCAGAAGTTCTGCCAGGGCGTTCCGGTCGACCGGCGGTTTTCCTCTGAAGGGTCCCAGGATTTTTTTTCCCCTTATATTTTCCATCATGTCCATGGCATCGAAGCTAGTGATGGGCGCCACCCGGATCGACACATCTTCCAGTATTTCCGCGAGTATACCGCCGAGCCCGAACACCACACATGGGCCAAACTGGCTGTCTCGCTTAAGACCCGCCAAAAGTTCGCGATTGCCCCTGATCATCTGTTGTATCAGCACTTCTGTGACTGGGATGGTGCTTTCCTCCAAAAGTTCTGTGTAGGCCTGTCTGACCTGGGACGCATCTTTGAGGTCGAGCCGAATCAGGTTGCGTTCAGTCTTGTGCTGTAGATTTTCACCAGACGCCTTCAATACAACCGGATATCCAATGGAATTTGCGGCTGAGACAGTTTCTTCCATGGTTGTTGCTATTGTTTCTCTGGTGACAGGAATTCCATAGCTTGAAAGTACTTGTTTCGATTCAAACTCCGAGAGGTTGTCTGCTCCTCTTTTAATGGCGTCTTCGATAATTTTCATCTGTTTTCCTTTATTTATCGCAAGATAATAGGGTTCTGGGAATCACTATCAATACTCGGTCAGCAACCATATAGGATTTGTGTTTTCCCGTCAAACGAGAATACAAGCTTGATAAAAATAGACACGGGTGATATTATTTCTTAAAAATGCTAAACCTAATTTGAAATGCTCATTTTAGGTTAAATTTTACAAGGTGAGTTATACCCATGGCTGAAAACGAACCATTTGATAGGGAACGTTATCGAACGCAATACATCGATCCGCCTGAAAAAAGAGATTCTGATGATCGAAGAAAGGTCAGCTGTTTTATAGAAAATGATCGGCGTAGTGGCATTGCATGCCGGCGCTTGGAACAGCAGCGCGAGATGGAACGTCGAATAGCCTTCAGGAAAGTTCGGTTCTATCCTGAGTATTTCAGAATTGTTTGATATAAAATTATTTCACAGCTTACATGGAACAAAGCAAACATGGACTCATTGAAGGGACAGTTTCTGATCGCCATGCCATCCATGCTGGATTTCAATTTTTCTCATACCGTAACATGTATGTCTGAGGATACAGAGGACGGGTCCCTGGGCATCGTTATCAACCGTGTAATACCTTCCCTCACAGCCGGTTCCATCTTTAGAGAATTAAACATTGAATATACGGACTCGACAGCCATGATACCGCTTCATATCGGTGGGCCGGTTCACGAGAATGAAATATTTATCCTTCATGGCGAACCCTTCTCTTGGGAGGGGTGTCTCATGATTACACCGACACTGGCCATGAGCAACACCATGGATCTTATTGAGGCCATCGCAAAGGGTGAAGGGCCGCAAAGCTTCCTGATCGCACTTGGTTGCGCTGGATGGGGGCAAGGGCAACTGGCGGCCGAAATAATGCAGAATGCGTGGCTGACAAGCCCTGTTGATGATGAAATTATCTTTGAATCCAAGATCGATGAACGATGGCATGCTGCGGTGAGATTGCTGGGAATCGACCCGATGCTCCTGTCTGACACACCCGGTCATGCTTGAAGAAAAAACCCTCCTACCGGATAAGTTTGACCTGATGGATCGGTTTGTGGGGGGAGGTTTGTTGAATTTACGCTGACGATTCGACCTTTTTCTTCGGCTTTGTCTTTGGTTTCTTCTTCTTGAGACAAACTTTATCTTTCCTTACAAATGCACAGAGTTTTGGATTATAATACTCTTTACAGTTTAAAGGATTGTAGAGCGGGCATTCCGGATGTTTTTCTGACATGAATATTATTTCCCCTTTAGATAATCATTTCTTTATTTTTACTGCATACCACAAACCCATAGATTTTACAAGCCATTCCCTTTGACAATCGGTTTCACTCCATGTAAATAGGACTTATTTGTTTCTTGATTATATTGCATGCCTTGGATTAATTGGATCCTTTGCATTTATTAGGTTTGCCGGGTTTGTATTGAAATAAATCGGGATTAGCTGGGACCAGCATGATGATGACCTCATTTTACACAGTTAAAGACGAGCTAAAGCAGCTTTGCACAGGTATTTCCACCTATCTAGTTTCCGCAAGAGAGTTGCCGGGTGTTGGTTTGGCCTCATTCAAAGAATGGGAAACGATATGTCAGGCAATCAAGAAGCAGCTGGATGAGGAAATCATTCGGGTTGCCGTGGTGGGTGCCATCAAATCCGGCAAAAGCACATTTGTCAACTCACTGTTCAAGGCTGACTACCTCAATCGGGGAGCCGGTGTGGTAACATCGATTGTCACGAGAATTCGGAAGGGCCCCTATCTGAAGGCAAAGCTCTATTTCAAATCCTGGGATGATGTGAACGAAGAGATGTCCCGGGCTTTGATGCTATTTCCCACACATGCATGGGAGTCGGAAGAGACCCAATTTGATATTCGCAGGGAAAGTGACCGGCATGCATTGGCCACAGCTCTTCAGAACATTCAATCCAATCTCCTGCTGGCAAATGGTATGCGCAACACCAATAGTATTCTTATCGATTCCTATTTAAAGGGATATGATCTGGTAAAAAATATTATCACTTCGGACGACCTTGCCAAGGTATACGAGGATGACCTGTTTGGCGAGCAGAAGACATTTGTGGGCAGCGACCATCTGGCAGTCTATCTGAAGGATGTGCTTCTGGAGATCAATGATGGGGAGATGGGTAAGGACATTGAAATCGCAGACTGTCAAGGGAGTGATTCACCAAACCCGCTCCATCTGTCCATGATCCAGGATTACCTGTTGAAAACCCACCTCATCATTTATGTCATCAGCAGTCGTACAGGATTACGCCAGGCAGACATGCGTTTTCTCTCCATTATCAGAAACATGGGGATACTTGAAAATATCCTTTTTGTTCTCAATAGCGATTTCAGTGAACATGAAACCTTGGAAGGGCTGAATTCACTGGTGGATCGCACAAGGCAAGACTTGTCGGTCATTATTCCCGATCCGGATATTTACATATTTTCATCCCTCTATAATCTATTCAAGACATCCTATAAATCCATGTCGCAAAAGGATGAAAAGCGGTTTTCACAATGGGAGTCTGAGACTTCTTTTATTGCTTTTTCAGATGCTGAGACACAAAGGTTTAGCACTGATTTTTCTGCCAAGTTGGGAGAAGAACACTATTCTCTACTGGTGAAAAACAATATTGAACGTCTGAGTATTGTGTCCGAGTCTCTGGTTCACTGGGCTGACATTCACCAGGAGGTTTTGGGCGGGGATGCAGAAGGGGCAGCATCGCTCATCAATAAAATGACTTACCACCAACAGCAGATGACACAGATTGCGTCGCTGGTGAAAAATACTTTGGAGGGGGCATCCCGGCATATTAAACAGAATCTAAAGCAGACCATTGACAGGTTTTTTGATGCCCGAAACGGTACGGTGGTAAAAGATATGGTTGCCTTTATTAGAAATTTTCAACTCAACCTTGAAACCTACGAATCAAGCTTCGATTCATCACGCTTTACGGAGATGCTTTACATGGTTTTCCAGGATTTCAAGGCCGCGGTTGATAGCTATCTAACTGAAACGATTCATCCCAGAATTGTCAAATTTATTCGGGAGGAAGAGGGGAAAATCAAGTCTCACCTTGAATCGGTTGCAACGCCGTATGCTTCTATGGTGGAGGAGGCCATGTCTGATTACCAGGCATCCATGGCAGATACGGGCGCACCTCAGGCCGACAGTCTTGGAAAGAGGATGGTTTTGGCGGACCTGAATGCTCTCAAATTGAGAGACAAGCTGAGTCTGCCTTCGGTGGAAACGACCATGCGTTATTCTGCCAGAATAAAAACAGAGGCGGTTATGCGCCTGGGACTTTATTCGGCCATGAAGGTATTTCAAAAACTGCTGAAAAAAACAGAGCTTCGACAAAAACGCAGAAAACAAAAAGCCTTGGAGGATGGTTTCAGACGGATGAAGCTGGAGACGGTGCGATCCATCAGCCTTCAGTTCAGGGATTATCAGGAGAATGTCAAGTTCCAATACCTGTTTCGATTGACGGATGCCATGGTTCATGAACTCAATGATGATCTGCGGGAACGTTTTCAGGTTTATTTTACGGACGCTTCAAAATGGATTGAGATGGTCAAAGAAGAGCACATAGATAAGGAACGCATCCAAGAAAGCTTGCAAAGAATTGGGGAAACCGCCAGGGATTATCTAGAGCAGATTGAGCGGCTCAGGGAAGATGTCGAATCGGTTATGAACAGAGATTGGAACAAAAAATAATTTTGAGATAGGTTCTATATACAAGACCTAACGCTGACCAGAGGAGGAAAACATGCAGGATAAATCAGCCGCAATCATTGCCGTAGCCAATGAAAAAGGGGGTGTAGGAAAAACAGTTACAGCCATTAATCTGGCTGCAGCCATGTCTTTGAAAGGGAAAACGGTTTTGGTGGTTGACATGGATCCCCAGGCTAACGCAACCCGGGGCTTGGGCGTCGACTTGGATGCGGTACACGCGACAGCCTATGATATGTTATGCCAGCCAGAATCGGTCGCTGCCGGTGATGCGGTTGTTCAAACAAAATGGAAAGGCCTGGATCTGATCCCTTCCCATGTTGACCTAGCCGGTGCGGAAGTGGAACTGGTGAACGTTGTCGGTCGTGAAAACCGGCTGAAGCAAGCCATCGAACCCCTGAGAGGAGCGTATGATATGATGATTATAGATACGCCCCCGAGTCTGTCGCTGCTGACTGTAAACGTATTTGCATGTGCCCGGTCCGTGATCGTACCATGTCAGACCCACCCCTATGCGTTTGATGCACTATCGGAGCTGTTTGACACCATCGAGGCGATCCAAGGTGAAATCAATCCCGATCTGAAGGTGTCGGGAATTCTTGCCACCATGTTCGACCGGCGGACCCGCGTAAGCCACAACACATTGGCCAGACTCAGGAATGACCAGCGCACAAAAAAATTCATGTATCGCACTGTCATTCGTTCAAACACCACCATTGCCGACTCCGCCGAAGTAGGAAAGCCCGTGGTGTTCTACCGGACCACTTCCTTTGGTGCTCTTGATTACAAGACCTTTGCCGATGAATTTTTGGAGCAGTAAGCAGTAAGCATTAAGCTATAAGCGGTAAACAGGCATATGGCATAAAGCTTAGCGCTTATAGCTGCTAGTTGTTCTCCACCGGACCAAAAGAACGCACAAAAAGATCATAAAGGGCCTTTTGACCGTCCTCGGAAAGGAAGCGGGTTCCGGTGCCGGCAAAGGTATCGGATGTAATAACCGGGGTGTTCTCGACCCATTGGCTGTTTTCCCAGGAAAACCATTCCTTTCGCTCCTGGTCATAGACGCTCAGCGGCCGGTTAAATAGCTTTGCCAATTCGACTCCCCAGCCGGTTCCCCCCTTGACAGTGTTGTCAGCCTGTATCCAGCCGACAGCAATAACATGATAACCGCTGTTGACCATGTGAAAAATGGACTGGATGACTTTTCTGATTTTATTCCCACGTGAGTAGGTCCGGTTCATGCGCTTGGATACGATTTCCATGCTGACATCGCCTTTTTGAAGCTCTTCAGAGTTCAATACCAAAACACCACGGGTACGCACGGCATTGTGCCCTTCAAATGATACGGTTACCTCATTCATGTTCCAGGCCTCGGCAAGTTTGCCGAACGCTGCCTCGGCTCCCTTGTGGCCGCCACTGTAAAGTGTCGTTTTTGAAATGTCTGTCATTTTATTCTCCTGAGTGTTTATAGCGTTTAAAATGGTGTTCGCTATATGGATCCCCACGGGCATGCCCGTGGTATTCTGCGAAGGCGGATAAAAAAACACCCTGCCGCGGTTCGGCAGAGTGAGTGGATATAATAATTCCGTTTTTCGGTATTGCAAGCCTATTCATCATAATAATTTTTATCTGATCTTTGTCCTGTAAAGTCTCAAGCTGTTTGTTACAACCGTTACACTACTGACAGACATGGCCAGTGCCGCCATGATGGGGTGCAATTCCCGCAGAAAACCAGGTGCGGTCTCGAACGGATAGAGGATACCGGCGGCGATAGGTATCAGGGCGAGGTTATAGAAAAAGGCCCAGAACAGGTTCTGGCGGATTGTTCGCATGGTGGCCTTGCTGAGGTGAATGGCTCTGGAAACACCGGTGAGGCTGTTGCCGGAGAGGATAATACCGGCGGTTTCCATAGCCACGTCCGTACCGCTGCCGATGGCCATGCCTACATCTGCCGTGGCTAAAGCAGGGGCATCGTTGATGCCATCCCCCACCATGCCGACCTTGTGGCCTTTGTTCTGAACTGTTTCTACAATGGATGCTTTTTCATCAGGTCGTACTTCCGCATACACATCATGGATCCCGCATTGATTCGCAATTACCTGGGCCGTCTGCTGGTTGTCACCTGTAAGCATGCCCACATTGATGTGCATATCCTGTAAGGTTTTGATGGCTGTCCTGGATTCAGGCTTGATGGTGTCGGCCACGGTAATGAGGCCGTAGATCTGTTTGTCGGCAACCACCACCATGACGGTTTTTCCTTCAGACTGTAGTTTATGGATCCTGTCAGCTGTTGCCGCCGGATCCATTGATTCTGCAGTATCGCCATTGACAAACCATTTGGGTTTTCCAACTTTGATTCTTTTCCCATCAATGTCGGCCTCAACACCCATCCCACCGGAAGCTTGGAAGTTTTCGGGGGACGCCAGTTCAATGGATCTATTTCCAGCTTCCTTTACAATCGCTTTTCCCAGCGGGTGCTCAGAGCCTTTTTCCACCGATGCAGCGAGCTTGAGCAAGGCCTCGGGTGTGTTGCACAAAGGTTCGAATGGCAGCACATCCACCACTGCTGGTTTGCCCATTGTAATGGTGCCGGTTTTATCCAGCAGAATGGTGTCGAGACTGGATGCAGTCTCCAGGGCAGCGCTGTCCTTAAAAAGAATATTGTTTTCAGCGCCTTTTCCAGTCCCCGCCATGATAGCCGTTGGTGTGGCCAGACCAAGAGCACAGGGGCAGGCAATCACCAGAACTGCCACCATTCGAATCATGGCCGGTACGAATGCGCCACCTGCCCACCACCAGAGAAAAAAGACCAGAAAGGCGATGATGATAATGGTGGGGACAAAGATGGCGGCTACTTTGTCAGCCAATGCCTGGATGGGTGCTTTGCTTCCCTGGGCGTCTTGGACCAGTTTGATGATCTGAGCCAGGGCGGTTTCCTTGCCCACGCGGGTTGCTGTAAATTGCAGCATGCCTTGGCCATTGATGGTACCGCCAATGACGGTGTCTCCGATATTTTTATCCACCGGTAAGGGCTCACCGCTCAACATGGATTCATCCACGGCTGAAGCACCTGTCTGGATGGTACCGTCCACCGGCATCTGTTCCCCCGGGCGAACCAGGACCCGATCACCTTTTTTGACACGCGTCAGGGGAATTTCCTTTTCGGCACCATCTTCAATGATGGTGGCGGTCTTGGGCCGTAGCCCCATGAGTTTGCGAATGGCACCACCGGTTTTCCCCTTGGTGCGGGACTCAAGCAGTTTTCCCAGCTTAATAAGGGTGATGATGACAGCAGATGTTTCAAAATAGACGTGATTCCCCAAAGAGGAAAACAGGAGCAGTGCCAGTGAATAGACATAGGCCACGGACGAACCCATGGCTACCAGAACGTCCATGTTGGCGCTTTTGTTTTTAAGGCTCTTAAAGCCCCCCACGTAGTAGTCCCAGCCGGTATAAAACTGTACCGGTGTGGCCAGGGCCAGGAAAAGCCAGTTGACCCAGACTGCATGACTCCAGGGGCCTGTCAGATGAAAATCCCGTGCCATGCTGAGGATGAAGAGGGGCAGGGTGAAGATCACGCCAATGAGAAATTTTCGGGTTTGATTTTTAATTTCAGCATTTCGAGCAGCCTGCTCCGCATCCTCTTCTCCGGCATCTTCGGGCGGAATGACACCATAACCGGCCTTGGTTACCGCAGCATAAATATCATCCGGTGTAACAATTCCCGGGATATATCCCACAAACGCTCGATCGGTGGCCAGATTGACGGATGCCCTGGTAACACCCAGGACTTTTTTATTTAAAGCGCGTTCTATGTTGGCAGCACAGTTGGCGCATGTCATACCCGTGACAGGGAAATCAATGTCGGCCCTGGGGATTGAAAATCCAATGCTCTCAATCTTGGATAGAATATCCTGGAGACTGATTTGTCTGGGATCGAACTGAACCGAGGCGTGCTCCGATGCAAAATTGACGTTGACCCCATCCACGCCATTCAGCTTGGCCACGTTGCGCTCGATATTCATGGCACAGTTGGCACATGTCATGCCGGTGATGGGTAGTGTTAGTCTTATTTCGCTCATTTTGTTCGACCTTTGATCAAGCCATAAGCTATAAGCGATAAGCAGTTCAAAGGCGTCAGCCATAATGCTGCAGACAACTATTAACAGCTTAAAGCTTTTTGCTTAACGCTTACAGCTTACGTTCCACAATAAACCATGGATTGAGCAGATTCTCTTTGTTGTACTTGAGGGTGTCACCTGATTCGTATTCATAAATCCGGGCGCCGGAATATATTGCGACGGCATGCCCTGCGGCCGTGTCCCATTCCATCGTCGGCGCGAGCCTGGGATATATATGGGCCTGGCCTTCGGCAACAAGGCATATTTTCAACGAACTGCCGGCCGGGATAAAGTCAACCTCCCCGAAAGCCTTTCTTTTATCCGCTACGAACTTCTCCAGATCCGGTGTTGCATGCGAACGGCTTCCCACGATGGTGTAGGGTCCTTCTTTTTGGTCGGGCAGGGGGAGCTTCCGGGCGTTTTTCAAAATATCTTTCAGGGTGATGCGGCCGGTTTCTATTCCATCCTGATAGTCGCGGATAATTTCCGGGTCGGCAATTTTATAGGCACCCAGGTTCTGCATGGCAAAATAAAGCAGATCCCTGTCCGGTGCATAAACGACCCCCATGATGGCTGTGCCCTCTTTTACCAGGGCGATGTTGACCGTGAACTCTCCGTTCCTTTTGACAAATTCTTTGGTGCCATCCAGAGGGTCCACTATCCATAGGCTTTTCCAGGTTTTTCGCTCCTGAAACGAGATGGCCTTGCCTTCTTCGCTGAGGATCGGTATGCCGGATCCCTGTAGATGGCGGACAATGATGTCGTGGGCGGTTTTGTCTGCCAAAGTCAGCGGGGAATGATCCTTTTTATATTCCACCTGAAAACCGGTGTGGTAGATCTTCTGAATCGCTTCTCCGGCTTCGATCGCTGCAAGAAGTGACGTGCTTAGGAAACGTTCATTTCCATGAGGATTGTCAGTCGATTTATTTGGCATGCTTCAACCTTTCCAGGTTTTCCCTGGCAAATTCGATGGACGGGTCTATTGAAAGGGCCACTTTATAAAAATAAATGGCTTTGTCTTTCTCACCCATTTCCCGGTAATTGGAGCCGATATTGGCATAGTCTATGGCAGAGCTCGGGTTCAGTTCCAAAACCCTGGCAAAATTTTCTATGGCCTGTTCATGTTGTTTCAGTTTGAAATGACAAAACCCCATGAGATTGTAAATGTCGGTGCGTTCCCTGTCATATGTTTCTCCCTGTTTGAGGATTTCAAGGGCTTTTTCCCAGGAACCCATTTCCTTATGCGCCACCCCCAGGTATGAACAGATACTCGGGATATCCTGGGCCGGTGGATTCAACTGCTGGGCGTTTTCAAGGAAGGGCAGGGCTTTTTCCGGTTGTCCCATGGACAGCAGGCTGGTACCCATGTAAAAATGGATATAATATTTATCGGGAAGCATCCCATCGATCTCCAGCAGCCTGGCATAGGCCTTGTCAGGCGGATTGTTTTCTGTGATGAGTTTAGCGGAAAACATGCCCACACTTGTCCCGGCGGCCCTTTCACGAAAATGGGCTCCCGGTATAATGGTATAGAATGCCGGTATGTCCAGCAGGGAATGGGTCGTGTTGATCACCAATACATCAAAGCCTTTCTGCTTCAAGACGGCAAGACTGTTTTCGACCTCTACCTTGATGTTGGGGTTGGAAATGTCCGGTAATGCATCCATGCTGACATGTTTTTGCGCGTTCGTGATAAATTTCGCGGCATCCAGATTTCTGAATTTCGGAAGACCACTGGCCACATAATTGGCACCGGAGTTGAAGTCACCTGCAAGTTGGGCGGTCTCGGTGAGAGCACGGCTCAATGCTTTTTGGGGATCGGGAGTGGTGCCGGCCGTCCAGACGATTTCGCTCTTTTCCGGAAAAGTGCTGGGGTCATAGGCCAGCACCCCTATGGAGGGAATCCCCATGCCAAGGGAAAAATCAGACAGAAAAACATGAATGTTGTTGGCTTTATATTTCCCCAGCATTTTCTTTACCAGAGGATCTGTAGCGGTCTCGGGTCTGATGGCAGGAACAGATATCTTTTCCTGGCTTATGAGAGAAGAGACATGCCTTTCAACGACTTCGCAGATTCCCTGGGATATGGCTTCTTCCACACAATTGCCTGCAGAGGGCCCATTGAATTCATTGATGGTGAAAAACCAGTCAAAGGGAATGAGAACCGGTTTGCTGCGGGTGAGATTGAAACCCCAGGTCCATTTCATGGGAAGTGTTTCATAGATCTTACGACTGATATCCAGTTCTTTTGAATCATCATGGACCGATTTGGCAATTGCTGCAAAGGGCAGGGTGCTTTCTTTTATATCCGCCAGTTTGCCGGTCACAAAATTTTGTGGATCTTTGCAAAAACTGAAAAAACTGAAACGCTCTGCCAGTTCCATAACAGCACTGGCTTCAGCCTGTTGAGGGGTGCCTCCTTTGCCCATCTGTTTTTTTGTACCGATAACATTCCGGGCGTCTTTTCCACATTGACTAAAAAATACCGGAATACCCAGACGACCATTATCGATCCGTTCGGTTTTTTCGAGAATGTCAAGGTCAACACCTTTCAACGTTTCCCTGAAACGCTGGACGGTCTCCTTGGGGGACAGACTTTTGTCCTGGTCCAATGTATCGTTTTTATAAGCGTCTTGCAGGGTGATCCGGTAACTCACGATGTTCTCCAAATAAAGCGTTAGACGATGTGTCTCTTAACGATAAACCACTCAGATTGATATACTAAGCATGATATTCAGGCTACGCAACATCCTATTTTGCTTGACTCTATCGTATAAATAACTTAAACAAACGCAAAACAGGGCATGAAAATGGGGATGTAGCTCAGCTGGGAGAGCGCAGCGTTCGCAACGCTGAGGTCAGGGGTTCGAGCCCCCTCATCTCCACCATTAACGCGCTTTTTTTCTCATCTGAAATGTGTGTTTTAAATATTAAGAATATTTGATTTAGGAATATTTTCAAAGGATTTGATCCATTCCTGACACAATTGAAGGGAAGGAGGATATCACCATGGCATTAGATCCCAAGATGGGTTACAAAGTTGTTGCAACGGTTACAGGTTCGGAAGGTACATGTGGCGCCGGTCACAAGGTTGGTGACTCCTTTGAAATAAGCTGTCACAACCCGGCTGGCTTATGTGGTTGGTTCTATCATGATATTTTTCCAAGTCTTCAGACATTTCAATTTGGTGGGTCCTTACCTTGGTGGCATGGGGATATTATTCATCTTCAATGTGCAGACACCCACAATCTTGTAACCATCAAACTTGAAAGATCGAAACGATAAATTGTGTAAACCATTTCACACCACCCCCTGCTGTTCCAATATCTATGTAATTAATTACACAGATGGCGTGCCCGGTTCAATACCCCGCTCATCCTCACACATGATTTATATTTGTTAGGTGCCACTTTGTACTCCTGTAAATAAGAGATAAACAAGCTCTCCAGTTTGAAAAGCCCTTCATTGCATTAAATAAAATAATTTATGGTCTTGTTGTGCACACTTCTTGCATTCTTGTCGCCATAAGATGTGCATGTCACCTCTTTTCATCGTTAAGATGGCTTGGAATGTTTTAAAAATCCGGGATAGCGGTCATTGAAAGGAGAAATACCATGGCAAGTAATTTTCATATGTTTACGCATAAGACCACCGAGACCCTCCATGTCAAGCTCACCGGCGACTTTGATGGCAGTTCGGCGTCCGAGCTTGTCAATGCTTTGGCAGACAATCAGAACAGATATTATCAGATATTTATCAATACCACGGAATTGAACAACATCCACCCATTTGGTCAGGAAGTGCTGCAGCGCAGATTGTCGGAATTCAAATCCCAGGGACCAGGCGTGATATTTATCGGGAAGAATCTGGAGCAGTCATTGAACTGAGACAGCGCGTGCATTCCCCATAACTTGCTGAGGCGCTAGCGAGCGAATATAGATTTAAGATTAGACAGAATTTTCTACGGTCGATGCAAAGCACTGCCGCGCAGTCGAACATTCCTCGAGGTTTAATGCGAGATTCTTCACTTAAATCGTACTAAAAATCACTTTGTCCAATTCAAACAAACCATCGGATGTTTGCCATCACCCGCCAAAGGAAGTTTATTTAACCACAGAAAGTGCGGTTCGGTGAAACGGCTGGAGGTAAGGGAGTATTTCAGAAATGTATTCGACATTGCTCTTGAGAGCAGCTTTGCGGTGAATTCCCAGCGGGTTTCCCTGGGCGATAGATTTTACCATGACCGACAATAATTTGATGCGTTGGTAAAAAATGTGATCGGTCCCAAAATTTACTGGGGAGTTTTGATCGTTTTCAAGATGATTCAAATACGTGTGCCAGTCTGATAGAAAGTAACTGACCTGGCCCGCATTGCGAATAATGGAGCGCAGACTGTAGTTTCCCAGAGATGTATCCTGCAGGTAGGCCTTGGCCATGACAATCAGCAGCCTCAGTCTGGAAATAAGAATATCATCATCACGTACCGTTCTCATCTGAAAGAGATTTGACCCCAATCGAAGCATATATCCTACCTTCCTTAGCTGAACATTTTGTAAAATGTAAGGAGAATTTATCCATTTGCCATGCGACACCCCTATGGTGTGATGGAGCGCCTCATCGGGAACACATACTGACGCATATAATAAGCAATTATCGGGCCACATTGAAAAGATTCCCAGACTGACCCATATGTTGTGCATACCGGCCGTGTGGGAACCCATTTGAAGCATGACATGGCAAAAAAATTCTCCAGAAGCTATGAACTAAATGCCACAATAAAATCGTTACACGATTTTATATGACGCGGCGTTGCCGCTTTTTTAGCGTTTGTCAGATTGACGTTCCCAATACGCTTCGTCAAATAATGTCTATCGGAACATACCCATGACAACCACCAGACGAGCAACGTTGACTCCGTCATATAAAACTTGGTCCTTTGGGCAGGTCAGAGGTATTTCGATATTCGGATTTCGAATTTATCACACGCTGAAGGTGTATAATATTATTCCCTTATAGGGTTGAAGCAGTGCTTGGCCCTTTGGACCCGGGGTTCTACTTCGTAGAAATGCAGGCGATAAATAGGGATGTTTATAAATGCAAGGGAATAAAAATAAGGGGCATCAAAAGCGACGCAGTCGCGACATCTAAATTCGCGAATCGAATTTAGTCGCAGTTAAGGATGATATAGCGCTGCTCTTTTTCGATGGCTTCCGGGGGAATCACAAAGTTAAGACTCATGCCGACTTCCGGGTTTTTTACCCATTCCACTTTGCCATCGATTTCAAGATGATCGCCATTGAGCAAAACCAGTATGCCTCGAACAAAGGTTGCCAGCGTCTTGTCGGATGGATTGGCAAAACGGATGCCTGATTCGTTGACATCAAGCACTTCGAATTCATGGGAAGCTATTTTCAGGATAGCCCTTTGAGAGGGTTTGTAGATGATCCGGACAAAGGTGCGTCTTTCAGGACCTGAATATTCAATGGCATTCATGGGATGGCCCCTATTTATGGGCTGGGAAAATGAACTTTGTCTTGATTTCTATACGATTATGGTATAGTTGTCAACCGTGAATGTGTCTTATTGGACCAATTAAATCAATAAGTTATCAAAGCATAAGGAAAACAAGATCATGAATCGTCAAAGTGAGCTTTCGAGGAAGACCACCGAAACCCTTATTGAAGCTAAACTGAATATTGATGGTACGGGCAACGGTGATATCGCCATAGGCATCCCCTTTTTTGATCATATGTTAACCCTCCTGGCGGCCCACGGCTTTTTTGATCTGAACATTCGTGCCAAGGGGGATATCGAGGTTGATTTTCATCATACCATAGAAGATGTCGGTCTTGTGCTGGGTGATCTATTTAACCAGGCACTTGGCAAGCGTGAAGGAATTAAACGTTATGGATATGCCGTAACCCCCATGGATGAGGCTATTGCATCTGTCGCTGTGGATTTGTCCAAGCGGCCTTTTCTTGTTTATCGCCTGCCATCGGATATACCCAAGACCGGAGAATCGTTTTCCATCTTGGGCAAAGAATTTTTCAGGGCCTTTGCCACACGAGGTGGTATGAACCTGCACATTGATGTGGGATACGGAGAAAATGAACATCACATGATCGAGGCCGTGTTCAAAGCTGTCGGTAGAGCCCTTGATGTTGCCACTTCACTGGATGACCGTATTGTCGGTGTTCATTCCACAAAAGGATCCCTGTAGGGGCACCAGGGTGATGCTTTCTCAAACAACTGCATTTTTCCACAGATTTAGGCAAAAACCATGCGTGCTGCTTTTTTTATAGTGGGTTTTTTCATCTTGGTATCCTGTGCGGCACCCCAGAAAGTCTTTTCGCCGGATAAAACCTTGGAGGGTGTTGAAACGATTCTGATCATGCCGTTTCAAAACCTTTATGCAGCTTATGACGGCAAGATCCATATTGATTGTTCTTTTTGCAATCGACGTCATGGTGTCGCGGACACACCTGAGGGGGTTGCAGAATTCATGACGGAGAGCTTGAAAAGCCTGCTCATGAATGATAAAGCATACCGGTTTATTTTTCCTGACCTGACGGATGGAATGCATCCAAACCTGCCAGCCGGCCAGAATGGGGTCGTCAGGATGACCGAACTTGTCACAACATTCGGGGAAACACATGCGGCGGATGCAATACTTGTGGGGTACCTTTTTCACTTCAAAGAACGTGTGGGAACCAGCTATTCTGTTGAATCGCCGGCGTCGGTATCCTTCAGCCTTTTTCTGGTGAGAGTGTTGGACAGGCGAATTGTGTGGCGGGGTATTTATGAAGAAACGCAACAGTCACTGTCTGAGAATATTCTTAAGCTCGGTCTCTTTATTAAACGAAAAGCCCGTT
Source organism: uncultured delta proteobacterium (assembly GCA_963842925.1). GTDB lineage: Bacteria > Desulfobacterota > Desulfobacteria > Desulfobacterales > B30-G6 > B30-G6. The sequence goes on along the minus strand of CAWJIL010000005.1, from coordinate 146,940 downwards.
GGATCACAGCCAGGGAAATGGCTGCAGACGGCCTTGAAAATCTGATATCAACATTACCAAAACCATGATTGTTATTCCTGCTGTAGACATCAAGAACGGTAAATGTGTACGTCTTTCCCAGGGGCGGATGGACGCCGAAACTGTCTTTTCCGACCATCCCGCTGTCATGGCGCAGAAATGGGACGCCTTTGGTGTGGACATCATCCATGTTATCGATCTTGATGGCGCCATCCAGAAACGACCCAAAAATGCAAAAGTCATCCAGGATATTGTAGACAGCGTCAATGCACATGTTCAGGTCGGGGGCGGTATCCGAAACCTCAAGACCATTGAAACCTATCTCCAGTTGGGCGCATACCGTATCATTATCGGTACCGAAGCCATTCGCAATCCCCAGCTCGTCAAGGATGCCTGCAGGCTGTTTCCCGGCCGGATTGTGGTGGGTATCGACGCGCGAAACGGCATGGTGGCCATCGAGGGCTGGACAGAGAACACGCGGACAAACGCGGTGGATCTGGCTTCACAGTTTGAGGATCAGGGTGTGGCGGCGATTAATTTTACGGATATTCACAGAGATGGGATGCAGACCGGTCCCAACATCGAAGAAACCCGAAAGCTGGCTGAAACCATCTCCATACCCGTTGTTGCCTCGGGTGGCGTCTCGACGCTCCAGGATATTCACAATCTTCTTCCGTTGGAGTCTTTGGGTGTCATGGGTGTTATTACAGGAAAAGCGCTTTATGCGAAAAGCCTGGACCTGGCGGAGGCGATCTCCGTGGCCATGGGTGCCTCTCAATAAAACCTTCCACTTGACATAAAATCAAAAATTAATTATTAATCAAGGTTTAAAAATTGAAAACATTTCTCTGCCGGAAACGGTATGAGATCCTGCCAATATCACCAGTAGCAATGACTTTTATGCCACGGGGGGCGGTCTTTTTGTCCAATTTTATTCCAGAAGAAAAAATTGAAGAAATCAAGAACGCTGCAGATATCGTTGAAGTTGTATCAGATTATGTCCTGCTGAAAAAAACAGGAAAAAATTACAGTGGCCTCTGCCCCTTTCATGCCGAAAAAGACGCTTCCTTTACTGTTAGCCCAGCCAAACAGATTTTCCACTGTTTTGGATGCAATACCGGCGGTAATGTCTTTAATTTTCTCATACGACATGACGGCGTATCCTTTCCCGAAGCGGTAAGACTTCTTGCCAGACGCTACGGCATCGACCTGCCGGTACGGAAAATGTCTCAGGCCATGCGTGAGCAGATCAGTGAAAGAGAAAAGCTTCTCGCAATTAACCGTATGGCCATGGAATACTATCACTGGAATCTGCTGCATGATTCTTATGGTAAACAGGCCATGGCGTATCTTAAAAAAAGAGCCATGGAACCATCGATTATCGACAGGTTCCAACTGGGTTATGCACGTGATTCCTGGGACGGACTTCGAAACTATCTTGAGAACAAGCACGTGCCCATGAACCTGATGGAGAAATCAGGCTTGGTGATTCCCCGGAAGTCGGGTACGGGATATTACGATCGCTTTAGGGAACGCATTGTTTTCCCCATATACAATCTCAACAAACAGGTGGTGGGATTCGGTGGCCGGGTTCTGGATGCATCGCTGCCGAAATATCTGAATTCTCCCGAGACACCGGTATACAGTAAAAGCAAGTTACTTTACGGACTGCACCTCGCGCGCAACAAGTGCCGTGAAACCCGGACAGTCTATATCGTGGAAGGTTATTTCGATCTGCTGGCACTGCATCAATATGGTGTGGAAAACGCGGGCGCAACCCTGGGGACAGCCCTGACAACTGAGCACATCCATATGCTCAAGGGTTTTGCAGAAAAGGTGATTCTTTTATTTGACGGGGATGATGCCGGTATCCAGGCTTCTTTAAGAAGTGTGGGAATATTTATCGAAAAAGGCATGCAGGCCCGGGTGATGCTGATGCCCAGGGGGTATGATCCCGATTCTTTTATGCAAAAATACGGCTTAGAGGCTTTTGAAACGCTTGCTGAAAAATCACACAGTGTTATTTCCTTTATCATGGAGTCGGCCCAGAAAAAATATGGTCTTTCTGTGGAAGGGAAAATGCAAATTATCGAGGAATTGAAAATACCCCTGGCATCCATCCAAGATATGGGCGCTCGAAACAGTTATATCAAGGAGATTTGGGAGCGTCTTGGTGTAAAAGAATACGATATTCGGGAAAAGGTCGATGCGGCCGTGGCAGAGATGCAAAAAGCGGATGCAGCCCATCGTAATCGACCTACAGACCCCATTCAGCAAGATATTCACGCCAAACGGCCCTTGATGAAAACGGGCAGACAAGAGGCAAGCGGCTCCCGGCTGGAACGGCAGATCATTTCTATGATGCTTCAATACCCTGAAATTTTGCCCGATATCATTCAAGACAATGTTTTAGATCACTTTGGCAGCGAAACCTTAAAAACACTCGGGAAACTGATACTATCCATGAAAAATGAAAAGGAGCGCCAGATATCTAATTTGATCTCCCTTGTTGACGGGGACGAAAAAAGGAATATATTAGCTTCGTTATCTATAAAGGAAGAAATGTGGAATCGGAAGGGCTGTCGCAAGGTTATTACCAAATTTATCCAAAACAGCCCTTTACGTTACAGCGTTTCCCTGATGGAGCAAATTAAAGAGGCAGAAAAAGATAACAATCAGGACCTTTTAATTAAATTGCTTCAGGAAAAACAGAACATTGCTGTTTCAAATGAGCGGCAGAAGCAGGAACTATCCAAATGAAGACGTCCTGATACCAAAATCGCATCAATTCAGGCCACAGAGAGATGGCAGGAGGCTGGATTCAATGGTGAAAAAAACAGAACCCAAAGAAAAGACCCTTAAAAAGACAACCCCAAAAGCCACATCCAAAAAAGAACAGGCAAAAAAGCGTACGACCAAAGAAGCCCTCAAGAAACCAAAAAAGGGGGCCGTCAAAGCAAAAAAGGCAGCCACCAAGAAAGCTGCCCCGGCAAAACCCAGGAAAAAGTCTGCGCTTTCGTTGAAAAAAAGAAAACGTGCCGTGAAAAAGATCTCTGCTTCGAAAACAACCCGTAAGACATCCAAAGAAACGGCCAAGTTAAAAACCAAAAAAGTGCCAACTGTTAAGCCTAAAACCAAAAAGACAGAAACGGACAAACCTGAGTCCGAAAAGACCGCATCCGGGACGAAATCCGTGGTCAAGAAAAAACAAAAGGCTCTAACGAAAAAGGCAAGGCCTAAGATGAAAAAAACACAACCAAAGTCCCCCGAGACCAAACCAAAGAAAGACCTGGCCATCAAGAACCAGAAGAAGTTAAAAGCACTCATTAACAAGGGGAAAAAAAAGGGTTTTCTGACATACGAAGAGATCAATAAATTAATACCCGACGGCAAGGTATCAGCTGAACAGATTGACAACACCTTGATTCTGTTTGATGAAATGAAAATCACCATCACCGACAAGAAAAACATTCCCAAGCAGGTTGTCAAGCTTAAAGCAACAGAGAAGAAGACCGCCAAAGCCGCTCAGAAGGCGCTACCCGATTTCGGCACAGTCACAGATCCAGTAAAAATGTACCTCCGTGAGATGGGCCTGGTTACCTTGTTGAGCCGCGAAGGGGAGGTTGAGATCGCCAAAAAAATTGAGGCCGGCGAACAGGATGTGCTGAAGTCGCTCCTTGAAACCACCATGGGGGTTGACTATATTCTGAAACTGGGTGAGCACATTAGAGAAGGAGAATTGCGTCCTAAGCATGTGCTGCGGGATATCGACGAAGGCGACACGTTTATCGATGAAGTGGTTCAAATCGCGAATTTTGTGGTCACTGTAACTGAGATAAAATCAATCAACGATGAAAATATAGTTTTCAGGGAGCAGCTCACGTCAGACAACTTGCCGGCTGAGGAACAGCGCAGGATTCGGCGGTGTATTTCCCGCAGAAACACAAAGCTTTTTGAAGCGCTGAAAGGATGGCGCCTGGAAGGTTCGGTAATCGACCAGATGGAGGAAGACATGAGAAGGCTCAACGGTTGGTTCGATGCGATGCACCGACTGACGACCTTATGTGCTGAAGGCTTTGGTATGCCCATCAAGGATCTTCGGGCCAACCTGAAAAACAAAACGACTTTTACCAAATGGGCAAAGAAGCATTGTGCACTTACACGGGATGAACTGGGAACCCTTTATTCAAGCCTGGCCAGAATACGCGATGAAATCGAAGAAAAAGAGGATGCGACAAAAACCAACGGCAGATCTCTGAAGCGAATCATCGCCAATGTCAATGAAGGGCGTTTTTGGGCGAAACTTGCCAAAAGTGAGCTCATAAAAGCCAACTTACGCCTGGTGGTCAGTATTGCCAAGAAATATACCAACAGAGGGCTGCAGTTTTTAGATCTGATACAGGAAGGTAATATCGGACTTATGAAGGCGGTCGATAAATTTGAATATCGAAGGGGATACAAATTTTCGACCTACGCCACCTGGTGGATTCGGCAGGCGATCACACGGGCCATTGCCGATCAGGCCAGGACGATCCGTATTCCGGTCCATATGATCGAGACGATCAACAAGCTTATACGGACTTCACGATACCTCGTCCAGGAGCTTGGCAGAGAGCCGAAGCCCGAAGAGATAGCCGAAAAGATGGAAATTCCCCTGGACAAGGTTCGCAAGGTGCTTAAGATCGCTAGAGAACCCATCTCCCTTGAAACACCCATCGGAGAAGAAGAAGACAGCCATCTGGGCGATTTTATCGAGGACAAGAAATTTGTTCTACCCTCGGATGCGGCCGTCAATTTGAACCTGGCCGAACAGACCCGCAAGGTGCTGGCGACACTGACACCCAGAGAGGAAAAAGTGTTGCGAATGCGTTTCGGCATTGGTGAAAAAGCGGACCATACTCTGGAAGAAGTCGGTCAGGATTTTACCGTTACAAGGGAAAGAATCCGGCAGATCGAAGCCAAGGCGCTCCGAAAGCTGAGACATCCCACAAGAAGTCGAAAATTAAAGAGTTTCATTGAAACCTAATCCTTGACAAAAACCATCTTGGCGGATACTAACGGTCTTACTTTATCCCTTGAAGCCTCTATGGAATGATTTTTTTTTAAGGTCGTGATAAAAGGGCAGGTTAAGTTTTCAGCATAGAAGCGACAACATCTCGTTGTAAAAAATCGTTCAATGGGTTTGTTACGCGGGTATTAAGGGCCCATAGCTCAGCTGGCAGAGCCACCGGCTCATAACCGGTAGGTCCCTGGTTCGATCCCAGGTGGGCCCACCAAAGAAAACAGGAAGTGAGTGTCATGAATTATAAAAGACCTGTCAGGGTCGGGTGATTGGATGCTTGACTTTTCTAGACAATGGAAAAGTTGATCTAAGGGCGTGGCAGTTCAACCGAACCACGCCTTTTTTTATGCCCTAACAGGTGCAAGCTCCCAGAAAGGTATGCCACATAGGTGACAGAATGAGCTGTAAGCTGGCTGAGGTTATGGATGCCGTTGAAGAGATAGTTCCCGGCGAGTTTGCCGAGGAATGGGACAACTGCGGCATGCAGTTGGGAGACCCCGGTTGGCAGGTTGAAAAGATCTGGGTGGCTCTTGATCCGATTCCCGAAGTGATAGCGGCGGCTTGTCAGGCAAATGTCGATCTTGTTATTACCCACCATCCCCTGATATTTAAGCCCCTCACCACCATAGATGTCAGCAGGCTGGAGGGTTTTATCATAAAGCAGGCTCTGGATCATCAGGTGGCAATTTATGCCGCTCATACCAATCTCGACAGGGTCCAGGATGGTGTAAACGATGTTTTGGCATCCAGGATTGGTTTGAGCGATACGAGATCATTGTCCATCGAGGGGCGGCCAGGGAAGCCCGGTTTTGGAAGGATAGGATATCTGGTGCAACCAACACCCCTGGCGTCGTTGGTCAACAAACTCAAGCAGGCACTGGATATTAAACATGTCAAGGTAGCCGGGAATCTGGATACACAGGTTAGAACCGTGGCTGTTTGCTCAGGAAGTGGTTCCAGTATGGTCAGTGCTTTTTTCGATGCCGGGGCAGATGTGTTCATCAGTGGTGATCTGAAATATCATGATGCACGGAATTTTGAGTTTGCCCGAAAAGCACTTATCGACATCGGCCATTTTGCATCAGAGCATCTGATAGTCGAAACATTTGCTGAACAACTGAACCGTCACTTTCATGACAAAGGGTTGATTCTGGATGTTGAATCGTATGGATATGAAAAAGACCCTTTTGTGATTTTATGACCGGGCGGTTCATGATACATGGCAGGCGATACCGTATTCAGACGATATGCCAATGCCAACAATGGAATAGGAGAGAGCACGGCTATGCGGGAACAAATAGCGATATTGGTTAAGCTTCAGGCCATTGATTCAGATATCCAGGAAATTGAAAAGAGGCTTGGAAAAGTGGACGGGAAAATGGCCATCCTTGATCTGGAACTGGAAGATTTTGAATCAGCGATAAATGAAAAAATGTCCATACGCGAAGAATACCAGAAAAAATATCGTTCGTTGGAATCGGATGCCAACATGAATCTTCCCAAAATTACCAAAAGCAAAGAAAAGCTGACATCCGTCAAAACCAACAAGGAGTATCAGGCCTTGCTGAAGGAGATCGAAGATCTTAAAAATGCCAATTCCAAGTTAGAAGATCAGATGTTGGAAATTTTAGAGCAGAGCGATACTGTCGAGACACAACTAAGTGAAAAGAAGCAGGTGTTTGAGGCTGCCAGAATTAGAGTGGCTGGGGAAAAGGCAGGCATCGTAAAGGCTGCCGAGGAAGATCGTTCAAGACTTGCCGGTCTTCAGACAGATTTTCAGACAGTCCTGGAGACGGTAAACCCGGGCATTTTAAAAGCCTTCAATTCGGTCCGGAATCGCATGGGAAATCCGGCCATAGCTAAAGTTGAAAATGCCGTGTGTGCAGGGTGTCATATGAATATACCGCCCCAGATGTACAATGAGCTGCAACGATTTGAATCGCTCATGCACTGTCCGCAATGTCAGCGGATTATATATAGCTCTAAACTATAGGCTGAAGACTGTTAGACTATTAGGCTGTTAGCAGTCTACAGCCTAAAAGTCTACCGTCTAATAGCCTGATCTAACAATTGGCCAAAGCAGACCAAACGATCGCTGGGTTAACCTGGTTAACCGGGAGGAAAGTCCGAACACCACAGGGCAGGGTGCTCCATAACGTGGAGTCGCGGTGACGCGAAGGAAAGTGCAACAGAAAGTATACCGCCCGGTGCTTGAAAGAGCACCAGGTAAGGGTGAAATGGTGCGGTAAGAGCGCACCAGTTCCCCGGGTGACCGGGGAAGCTTGGTAAACCCCACCCGGTGCAAGACCAAATAGGGAAGCGCCTGAGAACGGCCCGTTCGAGCTTCCGGGTAGGTCGCAAGAGGTGACAGGCAACTGCCATCCTAGATGAATGATCGTTACCCGTATCAGGGAAACCCGATTCGGGCACAAAATTCGGCTTATGAGCTGCTTTGGCCAATATCTGCGGTTTTAAGTTTTAGGTTTTAAGTTTTAAGTTCGGTTTACAGGATATCGGTCGTCAACAGATATTGTGGATGTCACTGTATCGTTCCGAATGTTACTGTTAGAGAATCCCATCCATTAGCGCTAAGCTATATACAACCTAAAACGTAACACCTAAAACCTAAAACAAGAGCAAGTTTATTTATGGAATCTATCGAAACTAACCTTTCTTTTCTCGAAAAAGTACGCATATTTTCCCACGACTATATCAAGTGCTGTCTTTACATTGCGACATGTGATGTGGATACGTCTCATTTTACCAAGAATCTCTACTCCCGGCTTATCGGTGTTTCTCAAGTATTGGAGGACTTTCTCGATTTTCATGGCGCAAAAAACAGCAAAGCCTGGTATTTTTACAGAGAACTCGCCGCCACCATTCGCCACTTGAGTCTGGGTGCTTATTCACAGTTACACATTCAGAACCGAATGATTTTTTATGATTTGCCAGGGACTGAGGAATTTAAGGATGAAGGTGCCAGCACATCCCGTTTTTTGACGCGTTCGCTGATCAAATTGGCACCGGTTATCATACAGGAGGCGCGTCTGCTTCAGATTCCGTTTCCAGCATCCTCCTTTAAAAAAGAAGATTTCCCGACCATTACGACCCAGGAAATATTGAACTATGACATCGATGATGAATCCAAGGATGTTCAAAAGAAAAATATTGTAAAAATATCGGGTGAGTTGTTGAGAATTGCACATTCATTTGATGAGTTCGTGTTTTATGAACATTACAATCTAAATGAGATGCGGGCGCTTGTTCCTGAAAAAATAAACGAAGTTGAAATTCGGCGTTTTGAAATGCTGGTTCACAATCTTCAATCGTCTTTTGATACGTATGTGATTCATGGTGGCTATCGATTTGGAAATCGAAAACTCAAACAGCTGCGAAGCTTTTTCTCGGTCGTATTTCATCTGCTGCAGATGATTGGTCGTCTGCTGCATCTTTATGAGAGACATCTCCATGATGCCGGATATAAAGATATCTATAAGAAGGTTCAGGGGAGGTTGTCTGATCTTGTCAACCCGGAAAAATTGCTGGACAGAACCATCAACTATGGCCTTTTCTTTGTCTGCCACTTTCTGACGACCGGTATCGATCTGGCCAAAGAAATCTTGAATGAAAATATCGAACGGTCGAGTATCCGGGTAGGTGTCCCAATGGCCCTTGGATTTCATATGAGACCCAGTCTTTTGGTTGCCAAGATCGTACAGTACTACGGTGGCGAAGTTGAGTTGTGTGTTGGCGAAGATCGTTTTGACGCCAGCAGTGTTCTTGATATCCAGTGGGCCGGTGGCAAAATTCAAAAGGAAAACATTTCTGACGTGCTGTTTGAAGGTGATGTTCGGGCATTGAAGGACATCGAAATCCTTGCTGGTGCCAATTACGGAGAAGACACCATGGGAAAGGATGTGCCGCTGCCGGGAGAATTGAAATACCTAAGATAATGCATACATATGCCATCATTGTCAGTGCTGGAAAAGGTGTCCGGATGAATCGGACCATACCCAAACAGTATCTTTTGCTGCAAGGGAGACCGGTGCTGTGCCATACAGTCATGGCCTTTAGTAAATGTCCGGAGGTGGATAAGATTGTACTGGTGGTGCCGGAAAAGGATATCCAGTACTGTCGGGAGCAAATCCTTTCAGGTTTGCGTATCGATACACCGGTCAAGGTTCTCGCCGGGGGTAAACGGCGGCAGGATTCTGTGTTCAACGGCATTCTATCCATTGACGACAGGGATGCTATCGTGGTAATTCATGATGGTGTGCGTCCTTTGATACGGCCTGAGATGATCTCGCGCTGTATTAACAAGGCCAAGATATCAGGTGCATGTATCTTGGGTGTTCCATTGCAGGACACCCTTAAAACGGTGGACTGTGACAGCCTGATACAAACTACGATCAACCGGGAGAGCCTGTGGACGGCTCAGACGCCTCAGGCCTTTCATTACCAACTCATTCGTGATGCCCATGAGGCAGCTGCCAAAGCAGGTGTCGAGGCCACGGATGACGCCGCTTTGTTGGAGCGGATGGGGTTGTCGGTAAACATCGTGCTGAGCACAGGGAATAATCTTAAAATAACGACAAATGACGACCTGCTTTTGGCAGACGCCCTTTTGTCGCAAATCAAGCAGGAGAAATAATATTGTCATTACCTGAAATATTGATTGTGGATGATGATGTCAATTTCGGGGGGCTTCTGGAGGAGTTTCTCGGCAAACAGGGCTTTCATGCCTCAGCTGTAAGCGGCGGGGAAGACGCCGTGAAACAGCTGGCAAAAAGGAAATTCGACATTGCATTGCTCGATCTGATGATGCCTGGGATGGATGGCTATGAAGTTATGGACTTCATCAAAGATCAAGAGCTTGAAACCAATGTAATCGTTATGACCGGTCATGCCTCAACACAATCGGCCGTCACTTCTTTGCGGAAAGGTGTATACGATTTTCTGGACAAACCATTTGATCTGGAAATGTTGTCCAGCGTCATTAAGGGTGCCATTGGAAAAAAACGGTCCAGAGATGAGAAAAAAAAGGCCAAGGAAGAACTGGTCAAAGCATACAATGAAATGGAAGCTGAGATCCGGGATCAAACTGCCGAGCTTATGCGGAAGCACAACCAACTGGATCTGGAAATAGAAAATCGAAATCGAATTGAAGCTGCCTTTCACGACAGTGAAACTAAATATAAATCCCTGACCGATAATTTGAATGTAGGTGTGTACCGCAACACCGTGGGTGCAGCGGGACGGTTTATTGAAGCCAATCCTGCTATCGTGCAAATGTTTGGTTATGATTCACGGGATGAGTTTATCACACTGAATGTTTCCGATCTCTATGAAGAGCCATCTCAGCGTTTGAAATTCAGTGAGGGACTGGCAAAAAGAGGTTTTGCCAAGAACATCGAACTGCATCTCAAACGGAAAAACGGAACACGTTTTATCGGGGCGGTATCGGCTGTCGCTGTCAAAGACGAGCATGATGAAGTACAGTATTATGATGGAATTATAGAAGATATAACCGAGCGGAAGCTTGCGGATGAGACGCTCATCAGAAACGAACACTGGTATCGAACCCTTACCCAGATCGGGCTTTCCCTGTCTGCGGAAAAGGATACCAAAAAACTTCTAGAACGGATTGTCATCGAAGCCAGGACCCTTACCAATGCCGACGCCGGCACCCTCTATTTATTGGACAAAGACAATCAGGACCTGACATTTGAAATCGTCCAAAATGATTCCATGCAGATCAAAATAGGTGGTACGAGCGGTGTGGATGCCGAGTTGCCCAATGTACCGTTGTTTATCAATGGTGAACCCAATCATGCCAATGTATCCTCTGCCGTTGCTCTGACCGGTGAGACCATAAATGTGAAGGATCTTTACGGGCCGGAAGGAAAACGCTTCCCAGGACCTCGGGAATATGACGTAATTTCCGGCTATCACACCAAATCTATGCTCGTCATGCCCCTCAAGAATCATGAAAATGAGACCATTGGGGTGTTGCAGTTGTTGAATGCCAAACACAGGAGAAGCGGTGAACCCATTTCTTTTTCCGAAGAGTACGTTGATCTGATAGCCGCCCTGGCGTCCCAGGCAGCAGTAGCCCTGACCAATGCCCAGTTGATCGAAAACCTGAACAATCTCTTTTATGCCTTTATCCGAAGCATTGCCACCGCCATCGATGAAAAATCTCCTTATACCGGGGGCCATATCAATCGCGTTGTTAAACTGAGTATGATGCTGGCCGATAAAATCAACCAAGACAAGACCGGCGCATTCAGGGATACCCAATTTACCAAGGATGAGTTGGAAGAACTGCGTATGGCGGCATGGATGCATGATGTGGGTAAGGTGACGACCCCTGAAAACATCGTCAACAAGGCAAGTAAACTTGAAACAATTTTTGATCGTGTCAATTTGGTCGAGACCCGATTTGCCTTGATTGCGTCTGAGATAGTCAATGCACACCTGGAGACGAAGCTGAAGTTGCTGCAAAAAAATCAGGTGGATCTGAGAAAACTGAAGGTGGCCGACAGAGCGCTATCTGAAAATTTAAAAATTTTGATAGAAGAACTTGAATTCATCAAAGGCTGTAACAGCGCCGATCAGCCGATGACCGAAGAACGGCTCTCACGCCTTCATGATATTGGAAAAAAAGAATACACTTTTCAAAAGACAAAACAACCATACCTGACCGAGGATGAAATCAAGAATCTGAGTATACGCTATGGCAATCTCACGGATGAAGAACGGAAAGTCGTTGAGAATCATGCCACCATGACACTCAAGATCCTGACGCAGTTGTCTTTTCCAATAAAACTGGAGAAAGTTCCGGAGTTCGCCGGTGGGCATCATGAAAAGTTGGATGGATCGGGTTATCCATTGGGGCTTGCGGAAAAAGAGCTTCCGCTACAGACCCGCATTTTGGCTATTGTCGATATTTTCGAAGCTTTGACTGCCCGTGACAGACCCTATCGTGAACCCATGAAGCTTTCCGAGGTAATCAAGATTATTCGATTCATGAAAGAAAACCAAAAGATCGATCCGGATCTCTTCGATCTTCTTGTGGGCAGCGGCGCCTATTTTGAGTATGCCACGAAAGAAATGGATCCCAAGCAGATAGACCTACCCAAACCAAAATAAGCTGTAAGCAGTAAGCAATATGCTGTAAGTCGCTTATCGCTTATCGCTTACTGCTTACTGCTACAGCGTGTTACATTCTCCCAGCCTCATAGCCTGCTATGACCTATTGCCTGTGAGCTATGAGCTCAGTGCTTAGCTTAGCCTAACAGTCTAATAGTCTACAGCCTGACACCCTATGTCTTTCCAGAAATATATTTCTGAATGTGCTCAATGACCTCTTGGGGAGAACCGGCATAGAACAGGTGCCCTGTATGTTGAAATGGTTCAAATCGTTTATCTTCCTCATAATTCAGGAGAATGACCGGTTTGCCACATTTCAATGCCAGGGCTATTTCAGACAAGGTTCCCATACCGCCTGGGCAGGCGACCACCACATCGCTGGATAGAACATTAATGCAGTTCCTGGCATTGCCAAGTCCGGTGACGATAGGTATGCGGATATATTCGGAAGCCTCATGGGGGCTGCTTCCCGGGAGTATGCCGATGGTCAAACCTCCCTGGTCACTGGCACCTCTGGCCGAAGATGTCATGACCCCTGTATTTCTTCCCCCATTTAAAAGAATCCAGGCTTGCCTGGCAATAAGGGCTCCCAGAGTATAAGCATCTTCCATTTCCTTGGCGCCGGCATTACCGCCCCCCATGACACCGATGATCAGGGGTTTATTCATGATATTTCCTCATCTGCATAGGCTGTAGGTGTTTAGGCTGTTAGACTGTTAGGTCTTGCCTACAGTCTCCAGTGGAATGCCAACCATCCCTGACCTTAGCATTTAACAAACAGCATCTCACCCACTTCGGTTTGCGGCTAACAGCCTAATAGTCTAAAGCCTAACAGCCTATTTATTCAGCTAAAAACTTATGGCCGTTCTTCTTAACCTCAATGCCTTTCGATATGACCAGATCCTTACCGATCTCAAACCCGTGTTTGAGCACCTGGTCATCCTGGCTCGAAGCTGCTCTCTGGAATGTTCTGGTGCGGGGATATTTTTGCGACATGTAGACCTTGAGCATAGGGTCTTCCAAGCTTATCAAGGCTGTTGTCTTTCCCCTGTGTGATGGTGTTTGTTTCTGAGCAGCCAGTTTATTGCAGAAACCTTCGATTAATCCAACAGCAAAGTCTGTCTTGCGATATCGGTTCAACATTCCTTGGCGGTTGTAGTGGCGCCAGTGCATATCGATGGTATTTTTTACGAAATCGTAGACATAGGAAGCAATTTTGACATTTTCCGGAATTCCGCTGATTTCAAAAACACGCCCCATTTTTTCTTTTGCGAGGACATAGGATGATACCCAGAGCCCCTGGACAAAATAGTATTTCTGTAAAAGGTTTGCCAAGTGATATTCTTCCCGGTGGTGCCGCAAAGCCGGAAATCCAATAAACATGCTGACAAAATTGCGTTGGGACGATCGGTTCTGCAGTTCGACGTTGTATTTCCTCATCAGTTCATGGGCTTTGGTCATGGCGGCTTCGGCTTCGTGGCGGTTGCTGCTTTTCGCGAGGGACATGAGTTTTTTTACACGGAGCAGAACCCGGTCCTGATTGCTGATGGACAGGCTGTGTATCTGGTCATGCAGCGGTTTATAACTGCCGGATGCTTTTGGATTGGCTCTCAGGCGATGGCACGCCTTTAAAAAATCAGGTCCGTGGGGAGACGTCTCTGAGGTCTTGAGAATCTGATCGGCATACTGGTGAGCCATTTCATGAGTTAAAACATCCCGTACATCGTCCCACGGATAATCCAAGGCAAACGTTCGACTGATGGCAATTTCATTTTTTGACCTTGACCAGTAACCCAGCCGGCTTTTTAATGTCCTCAGACTGAAAAAGGGCTGTCTCATGTGCTGGCGGTCATCAGGAGACAGTACCCAGAGCGCATTTTCCCACTCACAGGCGATCCCATGAACAATGCGACGTTCAAGATCCTCCTGCAGACGGATATCAGAAAGTTTCATCTGATTCATGGAAAAGCTGGTCGAGTTCCGTGTCCCTGTCCATCAAGACCGGAAATGTTTTTCGGTAATTCTGAAGGGTTGATAGAGAAAGACTCGCTGTTTGCGTGTGGGATTGTTTCACTTCTTGAAAATGGACATTTCCTTGATAATCGATAACACATGAATAGCCGTTGTACTCCACCTGATTGCCGTCCACGCCGACCCGATTGACTCCTATGACATATGACTGGTTTTCGATGGCTCTGGCCCGTAAAAGGGTCTGCCAGTGGATTTCCCGGGATGCCGGCCAATTTGCCGTAACGATGGCCAGGTCGTAGGGATTGCCGGAATTTCTCATCCAGGCCGGGAAACGAAGATCATAGCAGATAAAAGGTCTGATACGCCACCCCTTCAATTCAACCGTCAATAGATGGGTACCGGCGTTATACACTTTTTCTTCTCCACTCATCCGAAAAAGATGTTTCTTGTCATAGGTGAGCATCCGACCATCCGGTTTTGCCCAGACCAGACGATTAAAATAGTGTCCGCCTTCTTCGATCATGAGGCTCCCTGCAATGTCTGCGGATTTTTCCGCCGCTTTTTTCATCATCCAGGTCACGGCACCTCCCTGCATGGTTTCAGCTAGTCCGACAGGACTCATACTGAATCCGGTGGAAAACATTTCAGGCAGGAGGATGAGGTCAGTGGGGTTTTCAATGGCCTCGAATTTTTTATCCAGCATTTCCAGGTTGGTTTGAATATCTTCCCAAACCAACTCAGTCTGGATGAAAGTAACGATTAGATTCGGCATAATTTTTCAGCAGCCCTTTCCAGTGTCTCTACTTTTTTTGCAAAGCAGAAGCGCACCACGTTGTGATCTGTTTTGGTGTGATAAAAAACGGATACCGGTATGGACGCAACCCCGTGTTTGATGGTCATCCAGCGGGCGAATTCAATATCCGGCAAATTTGAAATGGCATTGTATTGCATCATCTGAAAATAGGTTCCGCTGCAGGGGACGGGGCTGAAGCGCGAACCATCCATATAGCTTAAAAAAGCATCTCTTTTCTCCTGATAAAAAGAGGCCAGACCATGATACAGATCCTCCCGGTCTAGGATGTCGGCATAGGCCAGTTGAATAGGGGTGTTGGAAGAAAATGTAAGAAACTGGTGTACACGCTGGAACTCCCTGGAAAGTGCAGCCGGTGCCAGACAATAGCCAATTTTCCAGCCCGTGGTGTGATAGGTCTTGCCAAAAGAACTTACCACATAACTTCTGGCGGCCAGGCTGGGATAACAAATGATGCTTTCATGGGTGTGTTGGTCAAAAACAATATGTTCATATACCTCGTCACTCAGAATCAGGGTTTTCGTATTCGTCAGGATTGTGTCCAGGGCAGCCATATCCGATTTATTAAGAATGCTGCCAGTGGGGTTGTGGGGAGAGTTCAGGATAATGAGGCGTGTTTTCTCAGAGAGACTATCCGCAACCTCATCCCAGTCGATTCGATAGTCAGGCGGCTTCATCTGCAGGAAAACAGGGATGCCATTGTTCAGCCTTATCACCGGTGCATAGGCATCGTAAGCCGGTTCGAAAATGATGACTTCATCGCCTGTGTGAACCACCGCAGTAATGGCGGCGTAAAGTGCCTCCGTGGCTCCGGAGGTGACGGTGATTTCCGTATCCGGATCGTAGTCGTATTGATAGAGATGCCGTACTTTTCCGGCAATTTTCCGACGCAGTGCAGCTACCCCCTGCATGGGGGCATACTGGTTTTCACCTGCTCTCATGTGTTCAGCCACGCGCTCAATCAGATCGGGGGCGGCATCAAAATCCGGGAATCCCTGAGACAGGTTGATAGCCTGGTAATCGTTGGCCAGTTGAGACATGACCGTGAAGATGGTGACACCCACATCAGGCAGTTTTGAATTGAGTGATATCATTCTGCTCCGTATTCTTTCAAAATACCCTGGGCTTCCATGCGGATCTCTTCTCGAAGAGAGTCGGGTTCCAGTACCACAGCATCCTTTCCCCAGCCCAGGATCCAGAACTTGATTTCTTCAGTCCCGGCGATTTGTGCCTTGAAAATCAGGGATCCATCCTTCTGTTTTTCCACAACTTGACTTTCATGCCAAATTTTTTCAGCAATATAACCGGCAATTCTCGGAGAAAAATGGATGACCACCTGAACCGGCTCGCCAAAAAAGACGCCGAAGCTAGCACGCAGAAGATTTTCCATATTAAAATCCTCCGGTGTTTCAAAGGTAGTGTCTGTTAATACCATCTTTTGGATCCTGTCAACGGCAAACAGTCGTATGTCCTTCCTGAGACGGCAAAAGCCGAGCATGTAAAACGTGCCATCGAAAAACCAGAGTTTGTAGGGCGCGACGACCCGTTGGGAGGTCTTTTGACGGCTCATGACATAATACGTTATGTGGACGTGCTGCCGGTTGAGAATTGCTTCGTTAATCTGGTCGATGATGTCTCTAAAGCGGCTGTAGTCTTTGGTTGGCTTCAGGTCAACCTTCAGACTGGATTCAACATGCCGCAGATAGGTCATATATTCAGGTGGCAGGGTAGCTTTGATTTTCTTAAAAAGAGACTCTAGAGAATCGTAAAAGAGCGTGTTTTTCAGCATCTTCAGCATATCACTGCTGAAATAGAGGGCCATGAGCTCAGTAATGTTAAAAGGAATGGGAATTTGATGTTTTGCGGACGCCATCAGGGACCAGTAATTTTTTTGGTTCTTGCGCTCTGTATAGACGGGAAATCCCGCGACCTGAAGGGCCTCCAGGTCTCTGTAGACGGTTCTGGCATGACAGGAGAGTTCGGAGGCCAGATCCTGAACGGATTTTCCCTGCGTGGAGGCGATCAAACGCCTGATGATTTTCCATTGTCTTCCTAATTGGTCGCCTCTGGCCATATACAAGCTGCCTTTTCTTAATGAGTGTCCATCCACAAATGGTCTTTTCACGCCCTGCCGGTGTTGGTCGCCATGATTTAACGCCTCAAAATAGCCCGCTATTCACCCCAAGGGCACTTCCTGCGGGCGCCTCCGGGTTAAATCTGACGCCCACCTTGTCAGAACGCGAAAACCCCTATTTCTGGACGGACACGAATTAGATGGCTAAATTCGAATTTAGAATTTTCCATGGCCGGGCCTTTTAATTTGCCTTCGGGTTCAATTCCCCGCGGGTTCTGCCGTTCGGCAGTGCTTCGCATGCCGCGAGTCGTCATTCCGGCGAAAGCCGGGCACGAAGGGACGCTTTAGCGCTGGGCTAAACAACCTGGATATGCCAGGGCTCGAACTGGACACCCAGTTGGTTGTTCTGCGGGTAACGAAAGACAACGTAATCCAGTTGAATCATCTTTTTATATACGGTGGTATGGCTGAAACGGGTGGTAAAATTGGCAGCCCCAAAACCAACCTGTCCCACATCAAAATCACTGACCCCATGATAAGAATAACCCGGGGGAGCTATGGACTGGGAGGCCAACGATAAATTGCCGCTGGTTTTCTTGACTTTTCTCAGGTACAGGTAAAATTGCTTGGCCATGCCTCGGATACCGGCTGTAACCACAACCCGATCGCCGATATCGCGTGATATCTGGTGATAGATCTGTTGGGGGAGACCTACGAAAAGATAGTTGCCGGTTCCAGGTATTTTTTTAATCTTTGATGCAGTAATGGTGTCCGATATATTGTAAAATATTTTATCTCCTAGAAAACCATAGCGTCTGGCATCAGTGTGGAATACTTTATCTATAAACCCAAGCTCCTGTTGTGTAAATGCACCGACCTTTGCATAGTCTCTGGCAACCCGCAGGCTATCGTCAAAACCCAGGATACAGAAATTGCCGAATCCCACGATGGACTGAATACGGGAAAATCGGGCCAAGGTGCTCTGCAGTACCGGCCAGTCATTTTTTGGAAGAACGACTCCCTGGGGATTTTTCATGGGTGAGACAGGAGCATCAGAGGCCCTGACGATCCTTGTGAGGGGCAGTCCCTGTGCCAGGAGTAAACAGCTGAATGTTTTTAAGAAGGTTCTTCGATCCATGAGGTATGGTTTTTCAGGACAAATTCCAGTTGTGACATCTGGTCTGATGTCAGTTTGCCAAACTGAACTCCCTGTCGTCTTAACCGTACCGTGCTGAAGGCACTTTCCCTGGCAAGTTCAAAGTCGGAGACGGTTTGAATGGGGATATTTTTTATACAATAGTTGTTTTGACGAATGACGATATCCAGGTCGCCGGCACTATTCGGTCGGGCTTCGTCTGCAAGGTACTTGAAAGCGAGTCCGCCCATGCTGATGTCTTTGATCTGACCGAGCTTGGAGGTCTCCGGGCCCAACACCGCATAAGCCCCTTGGGCAGCCTTGAATCGTTTGTGTTTTCTGCGTTCAAAGTGATTCATCTGTCGTCCCGCAACAGGATGCACAATGGGCTGGCACATCACGTATTGTTTGCCCAAAACCTGATTGCAAGGTGTATAAAATAGTATGCCGGGAGTGTCAATAGAAAAGTAAAATCAACAATCACAAGCGCTTATGGTAAAATATTGAATTTATAGTTAAATTTCTCATTATTTTCCACAAGGTCGATGCCTTTTGCGGTAATGCCGGCCGTGCAGGAAACATACGGTGGGCAGTCCATGGATTTGTCCAGTTCCACATAACCACATTTTTCAAGATAGACGATGTTCCAGTTGAGTTCCTCAGGATCAGACCGGCAGGTCTCATCGATGGTGCGTAGCTCGGCAAGTCCAAAAGGGCATGCTCTGAAAAAGTCATACAGGGTTTTTAGGATGCAGCGTCTTAATATAAAATGACCTTCCGTTTCGTTCAAAGAATCCATCCTTTTTAAATTCAAAGCCCTAAATTCTAAATAATTCGGATTTAGAATTTCTAAGAGGTCCAAGTAGTTACCGTCATGCATGTGTCAGGTAATAGACACTTGATCCAATGGCCCAAAAAAGAACGATTGCTGTTGCCAGGACACACAGGCGTGCCAGGGTCCTGTGCAGCCGGGTTTCTTTTTTTCTTTCATGGTAGCCGAACAAAAGTCCGAGAAGAATGCCCCCGGCAATGCCACCGCCGTGTCCCCAGTTATCAATGCCCGGGATCATAAAACCGAACAGAAAGATTATCAGCACCCAACCGCCGACTTGACGATAGATGGCCTGCCCGTAAACGCCGCCGCGGCTCTTGCCATAGTAAAGGGCGGCTCCGATGAGGCTGCAGATGGCTGCTGATGAGCCGATCGTGTCTGGTGTTCCTCTCAGATAGGAAATCCAGAATCCGAATATACCGCCAAGGGTGTAGATGCTGAACATCCGGTGAATACCGTATTCACGAATAATGAGTACCGATATCTGGCGGAACGCCATCATATTGAACAGGATGTGCAGGATGCCTCCGTGAAGATAACTGGCCGATAGAAGCGTCCACCAACGGTGCAAGTTGTCGATGGCAAATGTCCCGGTGGCCCCTAACAGCCTCAAACTCAATAAGTTGGGTGATAGAAAATGCAGGGGATTCCCCATGGATAGTCGGAGAGACTGAAAGCTGATGAGAATGGTAAGAGCAAACATACCTACATTGACGTATATGATACCCTTGATGAATTGCGCCGGATTATTGAAAAGACGTGAAACAGGATTGTTGTGCATCCAGGACCCGGGTTTTGCGGTGCCGCAATAGGGGCAGCGGGCCTCATCAATGCTGATGAGTTTGCGGCAGGTTGGACAGAGAATGGGTTTTATAGCCGTAGGGGGCATGGGATGCTCTATTGATTTATGGATAATAAGACTCAAAACAAAAATACGTGCTGAAGTTAATGATTCGGCATTGATCTGTCAAATAAAATGCTATAGTTAGCTTTAAGCTGTAAACGAGAAGCCCTAAGCGGTAAGCAGCTTAAAGCTTACGGCTTCTCGCTTATGGCTTATTGCTGACTATATTTACCTTATCACGCAGCCGGGAGAGGAACGGATATATTAACATGAAAAAGGGCATCCAATGACGACAATATATCTGGTTTATATCACCACCAGTGACAAGGTGGAGGCAAAGCAGATCGGTATGGCCCTGGTGAAATCAAAGCTGGTGGCCTGTGTAAATATCATCGATCACATGAACGCTATATATCGCTGGGAAGGTAAGATCCAGGAAGATCAGGAGGCCATTTTAATAGCCAAGACCACGGAGAAAAACATACCGGCGCTGAAGAAAAAAGTGAAAGCCATGCATAGCTACGATTGCCCCTGTATGGTTTGTTTACCGGTGACGGACGGGTATGAACCGTATTTGGCGTGGATCAGAGAGCAAGTGATACTATAGGGTTCGAGGGTCCGAGGGTGATACAAGGGTTCGAGGGTAGCTGAAGGCTATCTGCTAAGGGCACCTAACAGTCTTCAGCCTAAACCCCTAAAAGGCTGTCCATCGTCCCAGCATAAAAGGGTTCGAGGGTCCGAGGGTGATACAAGGGTTCGAGGGTTGCTGAAGGCTATCTGCTAAGGGCACCTAACAGTCTTCAGCCTAAACCCCTAAAAGGCTGTCCATCGTCCCAGCATAAAAGGGTTCAAGGGTCCGAGGGTGATACAAGGGTTTGAGGGTAGCTGACGGCCTAAAGCAGAGAGCAGCATCCTGGCTTCCAAGCATCCTAGCATCCCAGCATAAAAGGGTTCGAGGGGGATAGGGTTTATTGCGTTTATTGCGTTTCTTGGGTTCATTGGGTTGATGAAACAAAAATGAGTTTAAAGCTATATGCCGATGACTTTAAGCAACGCAACAAACCCAAAGAACACAATGAACAAAGCAACTCAAATTTCATTTACACTAGCAAGACCCAATCAAGGAATATAACCATGAAAGACGACAGAGGAATCTATTACCACCCACAACTGAAGAATAAGCGTGTGCGGATGTATATTCGAAAATTCGGCAGTGAAATCCAGTTTCGGCTGTGGAACCAGGACATACCCGAGCTTTGGGAAGAACATGGCTGGGTGGCCCACGAAGCCATTATTCAGGCCAGCAAAATGTACGGCGGCAAGGCTTTCAACCCGGGGCAGGTGTATGATATCAATATTGCGGAAGAACTTTTAAAGGAAAAAGGTTGAGCTCGAAGCCTCTATAGCTTCTGCAGTATACTTTTTACTGTATTTCCATCCGCCTGGGCGCCAAAGTGCTTCATGATGGGGCCCATGGCCTGCATCTTGCTCTTGAATTGTGAAAGGTCTATGTTGTCATTGACCCAGGCAATAATCTCTTCTTCTGAGGCCATTTGTGGCAGATAGGTTTCAATGATCCGCACAAAGACCGTGTCTTCATCAGAACCCTGTTGAGACAGGGTTTCCTTTTCTGATTTGATCAGTTTCTTCAGAACTTTGATTACCTCGTCATCGGAAAGTTCTTTTGCATCGGCTCTTGCGAATTCCCCCATAATGACCCGCAAGGTACTTTTCTTTTCTTCATCCCTGGCCTTCATGGCACCCATGAGATCTTTCTTGATTTGTTGTTGGATCGTCATTATTGGCTCCTTACACAAAAATGGCACACTTTGGCCATGACAGCGCCTAAGATGTTATATCGTCTTCGGGTCTAATATCCCGCAGCTTGTTGCGGGGGTGTTCATTCAAAATTTGATTTTTCGCAGGTAATTCTTATCTTGTCAAGTAAGTTCAATGAATACGGGACCGTGGAATTATACCATGTTTTGTGTTATGCATCTGATTACAGGATCTTGCGGTTCTTCTACCCTCGAACCCTAAAATCCTCGAACCCTCAAATCCTGGTTTTTTAACATGCGCATTCTGCTGATAGAAGATGACCGTAAAATTTCCTCTTTCATTGAAAAGGGACTGACTGCGGATGGATTTGCCGTTGATCTGGCCTTTAACGGTGAAGACGGGCTTCATTTGGCGCTGACAGAACCCTATGATACCGCCATTATTGATATCATGCTCCCCAAAAAGGATGGTTTGAGTATTATCCAGGAGATGCGAAAGAACCATGTTGAAACACCTGTTATCATTCTGAGCGCCAAAAACAAGATTGACGATCGTGTGAAAGGACTGCAGTCCGGGGGAGACGATTATCTGACCAAACCCTTTGCATTTTCCGAGCTTTTGGCCCGGATCCAAGCTTTGATTCGCCGTGCGAGCGGTGCCAGAGAGCCCACCAGCCTTGAATATAAGGGGCTTTCCATGAATCTTCTTAGCCGCGAGATCATACGTGACGGTGAGAAGGTCGACCTGCAGCCGCTTGAATATTCTTTGCTGGAATATCTAATGCGCAACGCTGAAAGGGTGGTTTCAAAGACCATGATCATGGAACATGTCTGGAATTATAACTTTGATCCCCAGACCAACGTGGTTGAGGCGAGGATCTGCAAGCTGCGAGATAAAATCGACAAGACATCTGAAAACAAACTGATTCATACCGTCCGGGGTGTGGGATATGTACTCAAAAAAGGGTCTTAAGGTCCGCCATACCCTGGCATTCCGACTGACACTGTGGTACGCCGGTGTTTTCTCGCTGTCGGCCTGTGTTGCCTTTATTTTTTTCTATCTTCTCATGACATCCATGTTCAGGGACCAGACAGACAGGGATCTGTACCGGCAGGCAGGCATTTTTTCCACTATTATGGCAACGGATGGTGTTGAGGCTGTCAAGCGATTTGCGGACCTGGAATCTCAGGCTTCTGGCGAGAAAAAGATTTTTTATCGGCTTTTCTACCCGACGGGAATTTCATTTTCCTCCTCCAACATGACCTACTGGCAGGACATCGGGGTGACACGGGTCAATATCGAGCAGGCCCTGCATGGCAACGCTCAAATTTATGAAACCCTTACCATCGTAGACCGGACCGAGCAGGTGCGAATTCTTTACAGCAACATCGGTGCCGGCGTAATTCTCCAGTTGGGTCAATCCCTGGAAAATGTGGCCGACTTTGTGGAGGCATTCAGGAAAATTGTTATTGCCACACTGGCTATGTTGGTGCTGCTGTCAGCCGGTTTTGGATGGTTTTTGGCCCGCAGGGCCGTATCCGGTGTTCAGGCTGTGACACACACGGCACGCAGTATTACAGCCGGATCTCTCCAAGAACGTGTACCTGTCAACACCCGGGGCGATGAAATCGATCAGCTGGCAACCACCTTTAATGCCATGCTGGACCGGATACAGAACCTGGTGGAAGGTATCCAGGAAATCAGTGACAACGTAGCCCACGATTTAAAGAGCCCCCTCACACGCATACGGGGGACTGCTGAGATTGCCCTCACCACCGGAAAGAGCATGCTGGAATTCGAGCAGATGGCTGCCAGCAATATTGAGGAGTGTGATCGTCTGTTAGACATGATCAACACCATGTTGATGATATCCCAGACAGAAGCAGGTGTCGGTGAATTGGTAAAAACGGATGTGGATGTAACACAAATCGTGAAAGATGCCTGCGACCTGTTTCAACCCATGGCGGCAGACAAGGATGTTGATCTGGTGTGTGAAGAAATAGAGACTGTATGCTTAAAAGGGGATATGTCTCTGCTGCAGCGCATGGTGGCCAACCTGGTGGACAACGCCATTAAATATACACAGGCAGGCGGGCGCGTGGATGTGTCCGTTCATATAAAGGACAGACATGAGCTTGCTTTGAAGGTTGCCGATACGGGTGTGGGAATTTCAAACACAGAGCTATCACATATCTTTGAACGGTTTTATCGCTGCGACCCAAGCCGTTCCACAACCGGGGCAGGCCTGGGACTCAGCCTGGCCAAAGCCATTGCCCAGGCACACCAGGGACAAATTGTTGTGAAAAGTGAAACAGGAAAGGGGAGTACCTTCAAGGTCTTATTTCCGCTTTAGCGTATTTACCAGGTTTTAAGATATGTTTGGCTGCTTATCAGCGCTTGATTCCTATAAATCCAATCCAAAAAGATTACCAAATGGTAATATATCGGTCATGTTTTGGTTAGCTTACTGTATTATTGTAGGGTCAAATCAAGTTTAATTATACACGCCAAATAAAGGAGATACGAATATGATCAGGAATAAAAACATACTCAGGTATTTGATGGTTGCCGTTGCTGTAGGGTTGCTGGCAGGTTTCATACCAGCTGTATCTGCAACAAGCCAGGAAGCGGGCGTCGTTATGGTGCCCAACAATTTCAGCCAGCTCGCCAAGGATGCCAAGCCGAGTGTGGTCAATATTAGAACCGTCACCACGGTCAAGGGTGGGGGCAGGGTTTTTAAACATTTCTTTGGCGCGCCCCCGAACGGCCAGAAAAACCCCTTTGAAGAATTCTGGGGACCCTTTCAGGATAATCAGCCCCAGCGGGATTTCAAACAGCGGAGTCTTGGGTCAGGGTTTATCATCGACAAGGAAGGGTATATTGTGACCAACAACCATGTGGTGGAAAATGCAGATCATATCAAGGTCAAGCTGGCCGATGAAAAAGAGTTTGACGCAGAACTTGTAGGCCGGGATCCTAAAACCGACCTGGCTTTGATCAAAATTTCGGCCAATACAGATCTCTCCCCCATCAAGATGGGGGATTCGGATAAGGCCATTGTAGGCAACTGGGTGGTTGCCATCGGTAGTCCTTTTGGGCTGGAACAAACCGTGACAGCAGGTATCGTCAGCGCCAAAGGCCGGATTATCGGGTTCGGACCCTACGAGGATTTTATTCAGACCGACGCATCCATCAACCCCGGCAACAGCGGGGGGCCGTTGATTAACATGCAGGGAGAAGTCGTGGGAATTAACACGGCCATCGTTGCCAGTGGTCAGGGAATTGGATTTGCCATACCGGTTAATATGGCCAAGGATATTATCGACCAGCTCAAATCATCCGGGGAAGTCACCCGGGGATGGTTGGGGGTCGGCATACAGGACCTTTCTGCAGAATTAAAGCAGTATTATGGTGTCGAGAGCAATGGGGGGGTTCTGATCACCCAGGTTTTCGAGGATGATCCGGCTGACAAGGGCGGTATTAAAGCGAATGATATTATCATTGAAATCGGCGGCAAGACCGTGACATCTGCACGGGAACTTTCCAGCATTATTGCCAATACAGAGATCGGCAAGAAAACCAGCATCAAACTTCTGCGCAACGGTAAACAAAAAACCGTTCAGGTGGAGCTGGCAAAACGTGATGACGACAAAATGATTGCCAAGGGACCGGGCCAAGAAAGTAATGACGATCTTGGGATTCAGCTCATGGATTTATCTGATGAGGACGCCGGACGATTCGGCTTTGAAGGCGATGAAAAAGGTGTTCTGGTTATTGCTATCAAACCCGGCAGCAAAGCAGAAGATGAAGGCATCCGCCGTGGTGATCTCATCAAGGAAGTCAATCACGAACAGGTCTCATCCGTTCGGGAATACACCAATCAGGTAAAGAAAATCGATGATGGTGATGAGGTACAATTCCTGATTCGGCGGGCCCGGGAGGGGTTTGTGGTGGTCACCTTCACAAAATAAAAGCTTGCATGAAAGTTGATGAGAATATTTCTCATCAACTTTCACCCGAAGGGCGAGCCGGAGACTTCCATATACTGCGTTACTGAGTGCTCGAAGTAAATCACTACGACTTCACCCTCAGATGCCTTGTCTATGAAAGCCTCCGACTCGTGCAAGCACTATCGTAAATATGTAATAATTTTTGGATCATCTCCAAAAAAGTTGATCCATACTCAGGATTCAGGGATTCCTTGAACCCTTTCTCCCAACAAATTGGGATAAGAATCTAATTTAAAGGAAGGGTATGGGTTTTCCGGTTCGAAATGCAAGGGCCTGGCAGGTGGCGATGAGCTCTCTGCCGGGCCCGTATACTTTGATGTCATAGGTGGCTGTTTTTTGGGTACAGCTTATTTCGCGGGCTTCGGCCCGAAGTCTTGTTTTATCCATTGGACTGACAATATAGGTAACGTTGACATTCAGCGCAACGGCAATGGTCCCATGGGTCTGGCAGGCTGTTTCAAAGGCCTCGTCGATCAACGCAAAAATAGCGCCGCCATGGGCCCGGTCATAAATATTGCTCATCATGCCGGGATCATAAACCATTTCGACCGCAGACCTTCCCGTATCCAATTCCACTAGTTTGATATTAAAGGTGCGGGCCAGGGGCTCATTCTTGACTGCGGACTCGATGGCGTTTTTGATTTTCAGATCCATGGTTTTAGGTCTCGAAATTGGACAATACATAAAAGCATGCTTAAGGTTTCATCTTGCACGATTATAATCAATGAAAATATCAACCCGCTTTAAATATTCGACTTTCAGTTCCGTATTGATAAGCATGGTTAATTTGCGGGGTGTAAAAAATAATCACGAAAACACGAAAACATGAAAACACGAAATATTTCAAGGTCATTTTGGACCTTTTGTGTTTTCGTGATAAAAAAACGGCTTCTTTTCTTCCGCTATACGGCATTCACACTGTGCTCCAAACGGGTTATTCGGGCTCGGAAGGTTAATGGGCGATCAAATCAATAGAATTGTATTCGAAAAGCCAGATCTTAAAAATCTGATCAGACAGAACACGGTCGTGGACATGCATTTTCATTCCATATACTCAGACGGCCGAAATCGTGTTGACGAAATTTATCAATATGCGGAGGTGTTGGGCATTGGTGTGGCGATCACGGACCACAACGCTATCCAGGGGGCTGTTGAAATAGATGCCTGTAAAAGTGTGTTGTCGATTCCAGGCATTGAGGTGACATCGCGTGAGGGAACCCATCTGCTGGTCTATTTTTATGATATTGAAAGCCTCTGCCAGTTTTACGACCAGAGTGTCGTACCCCACATGGGTAGAGAGGTGATGAGTTCAATCGATATCTCAATGCTAGACATTATCGGTCGTGCAAAAAAATTGGGCGCTGTCACCATCTTTCCACACCCATTCTGCGGCATTTATACCGGCATTGCCACCAACCAGCATTTCGAAAAGAAATGCTTAAACGAACTTTTCCAACAGGTGGATGGGGTTGAAGTCATCAACTCGGAAAATGTGAACAAATGGAATTTGAAATCGGCGCTTCTGGGCTTCAATCTCAACAAGGCTATCAGTGGCGGAAGCGACGGCCACAGTTTGTATCAACTGGGGAGGGTGGTTACCCACGCAGCATGTACGAATGATCGGCGAGAATTTCTATCTGCAGTGAAGAACGGTCAGGGCAAGGTGGTGGGCAAAGAGATCGATATACTGCGGAAGGTGCAATCCAGCAGCATCAAGCTGAGATCCAATTTTAAAAATTATCCTGACATTATGGGAAAGAATATCAGTTATGGACGCAAGGTCATCCATATCAAATCGAAAACCCTCCGGGATCGGGTCAAGACACGCATCAACGACGGTATTCGAAACAGAGGAACGTATCGTTAGGATCCAAAGCCAAAAACTCAGGAAATAAGGATTAACTGCCGGTGGGGTGATTCTCGGAAAGCCAATCGGTCAGTTGTCTGACACTGTTAATGCCATTTGACATCAAGATATTGATGATGTCGGTACCGGAAATACATACCACGGCATGGTTCTGTTCCTTGATTGCTTCATATGCCTGTTGCGTCACAACCGACGTTGTCACCAGTACGCCAAACTGCCGCCCCTCCAACCTGCTGAGCATTTTCAATATCTCCTTTACGCCGATGGATTTGCGTTTGCGGGTCCCGATACCGGGATTATAGCACTTGGCTTCCACGAGAAATCCCAGGTGAACCGGATCAGTCTCGATGCCCAGGCGAAATTTACCCGTGATATTATATGATCCGTCAGATGAATGGCGTCTGACACGTCCCAGGACAATTTTGGGATCGGTCAGGGCATAGATGTCCGCGGCGAAGTGCAGGAATTTATACGACTTCGAAGAAAAATAGCGGTAAAGTTTGAGAAGCATGGCTTTGCGGAGATCATTCCTGGGCAGTTGCATGTCTGAGGATCGAACATGATAGGGAAGCCCCTGTTGGAGGGATCGATAAAGTCCGCTTTTAAGCCACATCTTCCAGACAATGGGCCGATGTGACGAATCTTTTCTGCCCGTTTCCAGATCGTCGATCCAGGTTCTTTTGATCACTGGGATATCCAGAAGCGTGAATGTCGCACGGTAGTTCCAAAAACGCCGGGATTCCAAATGCTTCTGCTGACGGGCGAGATCATTCGGCGGTTTTAAGCCGGGTGATCCAGGTGCACACACGCCAAGGAATCGAACCGATCGGGGGCTGGCCTTGTTGGGATGCTTGCTGAAGAGAAAAATCGGGGGAATATGGCTTCTGGGGTCTAGACTGCTGTGGAGGCTTTGGAATAGATTTTTCAGAATTAAATTTCCATGCTTGGGTGTGTCATGGATACCATGGTCAGGGGACCTGTTGTCTCCATAACAGATAACCGTTCCGGATTCGGTGTCGATTGTGTCTGTCCATTGTCGGTTATCAATGGTGATGGTTATGATGAGATAATTCAAACTATCCAAAGATCCACAATAACGAAAACCACCGGAATTGCCGCCTTTCAACAATTTGGTAAGCGGGTCATCGGAGAGATTTCCGGTGTCACCCCCTTCGTAAACAGTACCTGCCACCAGGTTGACACCTTCCAACTGTGTAAAGGGTATGGTATTCAGGTTTTTATTCATTAGTAACTCAACTTTCTGGGTTCAGCGAACGCGAAATGAATAATCCCCTGGCGCTTTGCGAACTCGCCGCAAGGGCTCCTAACATCCGCGCAGGGCATATGATTAAGCAGGGTTGATTGCAAAATGACCATGTTTTCATATTGGATTGTTCATTGTCATGCGCTGATGTAAGGAGCCCTAATTGGCTCAAACAGCGCAAATCGCCATTGGACAACCCATTTCGCTCGATCAATGGAGAAAACCGAAAGTTGAGTCGATAAAGCATTCGCTTTTGGCACTATTCTCGGTTGCCTGCAACCGGCGGGTAAACCCTGAGAAATACAAGCGACACAGTCGCGTCCAATAAAATCGCGCAGCGATTTTATTTTCTGAAACGACCATCCAGGAGACAAACCAGCATAAAAGGAAGTTCATAGAAAAATTCTATGATAAACCCCAGTACGGGGGTGATCAGAAGGGCAGGCAGCTTGAAAATGAAAAAAAAAGCCTTGGATTCTGTCATTCTGTTTATAACGGTCGATCGCTTGGCTTTCATGGTGGTGTCATCCATTTTTTAGATAGTGTCCGTCCAGAAATAGGGATTTTCGCGTTCTGACAAGGCGGGCGTCAGATTTAACCCGGAGGAATAGCGCGCTATTTTGAGGCGTTAAATCATGGCGCCCAACACCGGCAGGGCGTGAAAAGACCATTTGTGGCTGGACACTAGATAGGTTCTAAATATTGCTGCAAATATAGCATAGTTATAATCGAGAATCCAGACCGGTTCGCAATTGATGGACAAATAAATCAAAAAGCAGTATAGTCAAAAAATTGTTACACGATATTATTGGAAATTGGATCCGATTGGAAAATGACTGAGAAGCTTCAGGTAGATATCGGTGGTGGACTCCTGCTCAAGAACCCGGTGATGACGGCATCGGGCACATTTGGTTACGGCAGTGAGTACAATGAATTTGTTGATTTGAACCACCTGGGGGGTATCATTGTCAAGGGTCTGTCATTGAAACCTTCTAAAGGAAACCCACCCCCGAGAATCGTGGAAACTGCAGGTGGTATGCTGAATGCCATCGGGCTGGAAAACGTCGGTATCGATGCATTCATATCCGAAAAACTTCCCTTCCTGAAAAAATTTCAGACACCGGTCATTGCCAATATTTATGGCAGAGACATGGACGAATACGCAGCCCTGTCCTTACGCGTGGAAGAAACAGACGGTATTGCCGGTGTGGAAGTCAATATTTCCTGTCCCAATGTCAAGCATGGGGGTATCGCCTTTGGGGCCGATCCTGCATCCGCCCATCGGGTTGTGCAGGCCGTAAGGAAAAAAACCCGCAAGCATGTTATGGTGAAACTGTCCCCAAATGTCACTGATATTGTGGAAATTGCCGGTCGGGTGGCGGATGCGGGTGCTGACTCGCTATCCTTGATTAACACCCTTACCGGAATGGCCGTGGATATCGAAACCTGCCGTCCAAAACTGGCCAATATTACCGGCGGTCTTTCCGGTCCGGCCATCAAGCCTATTGCCTTGCGTATGGTCTGGCAGGTTGCCGAAAAGGTCAAGATCCCGGTGATTGGTGTGGGGGGAATTATGACGGCTCAAGATGCCCTGGAATTTCTGATTGTGGGGGCCACGGCAGTCCAGGTGGGGACGGCCAATTTTGTCAATCCCCGGGCCACCATGGAGATAGTGGCGGGCATGGAGCGTTCTGCTGAAAAAAGGAAACTTGACAGTATCATGGACATTGTCGGTGCTTTCAACAAAAACGTATAACGATTTAGGAAAAGGATGCAAAGATGAAGCGAATTATGTTCGGGTTGATCTGCCTGTTGCTGGTAATCGGGGGAAGGGCCATGGCAGAAGAGGCGGATGCCATTGTCGGTGAGTGGTACACAAAGGACAGTAAGGCATTGGTACAGGTTTACAAGGCGGATAATGTCTACAATGGCAAAATTGTCTGGCTCAAGGAACCGAAAAATGATGATGGCTCAGAAAAGCTGGATACCAACAATCCTGACGAAGCCAAACAGGGCAACCCCATTATCGGGTTGAATATTGTGAACGGCTTTGTCTACAAAGGTAAGAATAAGTGGGCAGACGGGAAGATTTATGATCCCGACAACGGCAAGACCTATTCCTGTAAGATGAAATTGAATGAAGATAATACCTTGAAGGTAAGGGGGTTTATCGGTGTGTCTCTGATCGGGAGAACACAGGTGTGGACACGCAAATAAATTCGCAGTGCGAATTTATTTGACGCGGCCTTGCCGCTATAAAGTTCTATCGAAGATAATTACTCAAATATGTTTTCTAACCGTAACGATTGTATTATTTATGGGAAAAGAAATAAATCGATCACAAAAACACGAAATTTGAAAAGCACGAAAATTTTCATTGTTTTTTCGTGCTTTCGACCTTTCGTGTTTTCGTGATAAATGATCTTTATCTTTTCTGGTTTATCCGTTTGGAATGAAGATACATAGGCTTTTGACAATCCAATAATTTTAAAAGGAGCACATGATGATGAGAAGAATTTTGGTTCTGGTGACAATGCTGGTTTTTTTGGTGGGGGCTGGGTCCGTGGGTTTTGCCGGGGACATGGAAATCCTGGGGGTGACCTTTCCAGGAGAAAAAGTGATCGAGGGTAAAACACTGAAACTGAACGGGGTCGCCTACCGTAAGGCACTCGTGGTGGTTAAGGTTTTTGTTCAAGGACTCTATCTGGAAAACCCGACCCAGGATGCCGATGAAGTGATCAACTCCGAGCAGGTGAAGCACTTGGTGACCCACTATCTCACCAATAAGGCAACTGTCGAGAAACTACAGGAAGGGGTTCTGGAAGCCATGGGAAAGTGCAATCCTCCTGAACTGGTGACTGCCCACCAGGCCGATATCGACCGCTATGTGTCCTGGATGGACAAGGACATGGCGCCTGGTTTAACAGCGGAATCGACGTATGTGCCGGGCAAAGGTTTCATGTATACCTACCAGGGTATGATGAAGGGTACGATTCCAGGTTCTGAATTCATGAAGATGTATTACCGCACGAATGTCGGTGAAAATGCTCAAAAACGCGTCCGGAAGGGATTGCTGGGACTGTAGATCAGGTAGTTAGGCTGAAGGCTGTTAGGCATTTAGGCGCTTACAGTCTTCAGTCTAACAGTCTAACAGTCTAATAGCCTAATAACCTAACAGTCTATAAGGACTGCGAAGTCTTGACCGGATTTTCCTTCAAATACTCCAACCTGTTCAATCCATTGATATAGGCCTTGGCGCTGGCGATAATGATGTCGGCATCCGACCCTCTGCCAAGTGCCACCAGCCCGTTTTCCCTCAGTCGTACGGTAACCTCGCCTTGGGCGTCCGTGCCGCCCGTTAAAGCACTGACCGAAAACCTGCGAAGTTCAGATGCGGTTCCCGTGAGCTTGGCGATGGTGTTGTAAGCCGAGTCGATGGGGCCGTTGCCGTAGCCCGCCCCTGTGACGGAGCGGCCATTAATGGACAGTTTGACACTGGCCATGGGCATGATGGTGGTCCCGCTGTTGACATGCAGGTATTCCAGTTTGAAAACCTGCTCGGTACGCAGGATCTCTTCTGTGACCAGGGCTTCCAGATCCTCATCAACAACGTGTTTCTTTTTGTCGGCTAACTCCTTGAAATGTTGAAATACGATTTTCAGTTCTGTTTCCGAAAGTTCGTATCCCAGTTCTTTCAGGTGGGTGTAAAGGGCGTGACGACCGGAGTGTTTGCCGAGAACCAGACGATTTTTACTGAGTCCGATGGTTTCCGGCTTCATAATCTCATACGTCATGCGGTTTTTGAGGAGTCCGTCCTGGTGGATACCCGCTTCGTGGGCAAAGGCATTGGCGCCCACGATAGCCTTGTTCGGCTGGACATTCATGCCGGTGATCATGCTCACCAGGCGGCTGGTGGGATAGATCAGTTCGGTGTTGACACCGGTGGACATGGTGTAGAAATTAGGTCGGGTCTTGATGGCCATGACCACTTCTTCAAGGGATGTATTACCGGCTCTTTCACCAATTCCGTTGATGGTAACCTCGGCTTGACGAGCGCCCGCATTGATGGCAGCCAGGGTGTTGGCCGTTGCCAGTCCCAGGTCGTTATGGCAGTGAACACTGAGTCTTGCTTTGTGAATGTTGGGGATATGATTCATGACATACCTGACGAGTTCTGCAAATTCGTCCGGGACGGCATAACCGACCGTGTCCGGCAGATTTACAGTGCTGGCGCCGGCCTCGATGGCGGCTTCAAATACCTTGCAGAGATAGTCCCGGTCACTGCGTGAGCCGTCCTCGGCAGAGAACTCGATGTTGTCGGTGAGGGTTCTGGCGTAAGTGACGGCATCTATGGCGGACTGAAGGACCTGGTCACGGTTCATGCGCAGTTTGTATTCCAGATGGATATCGGATGTGGCAATAAAAAGGTGGAGTCTGGGCTTGGCAGCATGCTGGATGGCCTGCCAGGCACGATCGATGTCCTCTTTGGATGTGCGCGCCAGAGCAGCGACTTCCACATGTTTGAGTCGTCCGGCTATGGCTGAAACCGCCTCGAAATCACCTTCGGATGCTGCCGGGAACCCGGCTTCCAATACATCGATACCAAGGTTTTCCAACTGAACCGCCAGTCGCAGTTTTTCGCCGGTATTCATGCTCGCTCCGGGGGATTGTTCACCGTCGCGCAGGGTTGTGTCGAATATTTTAATGATGTCGGTCATGGGTCATCTCCTGTCCCGGTCAGGCCGGAATAATAAAAGTACTTTTATCACGAAAACACGAAAGGACGAAATCACGAAAAAGATCATAACCGATCCTCTTCTTATTGGGTTTATCCAGCGAGGATAGACCGCAGGGATTGGCCCGAAGCCTTTCCTGCGGTTGGGATTCCTTTTATCGGGAATAGGGTGTTCATGGTTTTCTCCTGATCTTGTCCTCATAGGCCAGTTTGTATTGAAAACTGTCTGCAAGTGCCTGCCAGCTGGCTTCAATGATATCCTCGGATACGCCGATGGTACTCCACAGGTGGTCCTGATCCCTGGATTCGATGAGAACACGTACCTTTGCGGCGGTACCGACCCGGCCGTCAATCACACGAACCTTAAAGTCCACCAACTGCATCATGTCCAGATCCGGGTAAAATTTGTCCAGGGCTTTTCGCAAGGCATTATCCAGGGCACTCACCGGACCATAACCCTCTGCTGCCGTTATTTCCTGGTTTCCATCCACGGAAATCTTGATCGTGGCATGCGCGCTGCAGGGCTGATCCTTGTCTTTTTCGATGGTTACCCGGAAGGATTCCAGGTCGAACAGGGGGGTAAACTGTTCGGTCAATTTTTCAGCCAGAATTTTAAAGGACCCGTCAGCCACATCGAACTGATAGCCATCCTGCTCCAGTTCTTTTATCCGTGAAACAATGTGTTTGCTGTCAAAACCGTTTCCACCCAGTTTCAAACCAAATTCCGCTGCCTTGTATTCGATGTTGCTCTTGCCTGAAAGGTCGGAGATAAGTACCCGCTGGGTATTGCCCACCAGTTCCGGGGGCATGTGCTCATAGGCCCTGGGTATTTTCATGATGGCGTTTACATGAATCCCACCTTTGTGCGCAAAGGCGCTTTTCCCCACAAAGGGTCTGGATTTCAAGGGTACAAGGTTGGCTGTTTCAGACACGTAGCTGGACAGGGAGCGCAACTGGGAAAGATTTTCTCTGGGGATGCAGGGTACATCCATTTTTTCACTGAGAATGGGTATGATGGATGTGAGATCGGCATTCCCACAGCGTTCGCCATAACCGTTGATGGTACCCTGTACCATGGTCAGTCCCAATTGGATGGCGCTTATGGAATTGGCCACCGCAAGTCCGCAATCGTTATGGGTGTGGATGCCGAATTTCGGTCTCAGGTCATCAGCGGAAAGCGCACTGTCTTTTTTGATTCGCTCAAATATCTCCTGAATGATTCTCTCGACCTCGAAGGGTAGCGAACCGCCGTTCGTGTCACAAAAAACAATTGTGTCAGCACCGGCCTTGATCGCTGCTGAAATCGTCTGGTAGGCATATGCATCATTTTCTTTGAATCCGTCGAAAAAATGCTCGGCATCGTAAATGACTTCTTTTTGTTGGCTCTTGAGGTATTCAACGGACTCGGATATCATGGCCAGATTTTCGGAGAGGGTATTCTCCATGACCTTTTCCACGTGGAGATCCCAGGATTTTCCAAATATGGTCATCACAGGGGCATGGGTACCAAGTAATGCTTTCAGGTTTGCATCATCTTCAGGTGAAATACCGGCTTTACGCGTAGCGCCGAAAGCCGCCAGCCGGGCTTGTTTGAATTTGACTCTCCTGGCCATATCAAAAAACTGAATATCCTTTGGATTGGATCCCGGCCATCCACCCTCGATATAGTGAATGCCCAGGCCATCCAGACGTTCGGCTATTTTGACTTTTTCATCAGCGGAAAAACTGATGTTTTCCCCCTGTGTCCCATCTCTCAAGGTTGTGTCATACAAGAATATCTGTTCCATTGGTTTTTTCCCTACTTGAAGAATTGCAGATTCCCCGCAGCATGCGAAGCATTTCCGAACAGCAGAACCTACGGGGAATGCGTTCGCTATCGTAGTTCACGGTTTTCAGGTCTTAGCGAGCGAACAGCCGCACCGGCCTGCCACATTTCGGAATTCTTGATCACATCGAGTTCTTCCTGGAGTTTTTCCCGATAATCGGGCTGGCTGTTTTTGTCGAGTGTTCTTGCAACTTCTTTTCCAGAAACAACACTTTCGTATAATTCCGTAAAAACAGGTGCCACCGCATCACGGAATTTGGGGGCCCAATCAAGGGCCCCTCTCTGGGCAGTGGTGCTGCAGTTGGCAAACATCCAGTCCATACCATTTTCAGCTACCAGGCGGATCAGACTCTGGGTCAACTCCTCTACGGTTTCGTTGAAGGCTTCGCTGGGGCTGTGACCATTTTTTCGCAGGGTCTGGTATTGGGCTTCCATGACACCGGCGAGACAGCCCATAAGCACACCACGTTCACCGGTGAGATCACTATAAACTTCATTCTGAAAGGTTGTGGGGAAGAGGTATCCGGATCCGATGGCAATACCGGTTGCAAGGACGCGGTCTGATGCTCGCCCGGTAAAGTCCTGATGGATCGCATAACTCGAATTGATACCGCTTCCTTCCAGGAAATTGTTGCGTACACTCCTTCCGGATCCTTTAGGCGCCACCAGGATAACATCCACATTTTCAGGAGGAATGATATGGGTCTGTTCTTTGAAGGCGATGGAAAATCCATGTGAAAAATAAAGCGCATCACCTTCATTCAGGCCCTTTTTAACCATCGGCCAGGTGGCGACCTGCCCGGCATCAGAGAGCAGAAACTGCACCAGTGTGGCGCGATGGGTTGCCTCTTCAATGGGAAAAAGAGTTTCACCCGGAACAAAACCATCGGAAACCGCACGGTCCCAGGAGGATGTCCCCTGACGCTGCCCAATGATGACCTTCAATCCGTTATCCCTCATATTCATTGCCTGCCCCGGTCCTTGAACACCATATCCCAGGACTGCGATGGTTTCATTTTCAAGTATGGTTCGTGCTTTTTCCAGTGTAAATTCTTCCGAAGTGATGACATTTTCTTCAACACCGCCAAAATTGATCGTTGTCATGAATGACTCCTTTATTAGTGGTTTATTGTGTTTTTTGAGTTCATTGTGTTTATTGAGTTCGTTGGGTTTATTGAGTTCATAATGATAGGAGGCTTGGATACCGGAAAGCTATGAGGCTGCTATCAGCTTTCCGTTACCCATACCATCCTTTTATGCAGCAGCCGTTATAACCACTGACCCATAAAACAAACCCTCGAATTCATGTATGCTCGGATGCCAGGATGCTTGGAAGCTGGAATGCTGCTGTTCGCTTATAGCTGTCAGCTACCCTCGAACCCTTGTATCACCCTCGGACTCTTAATAGCCTTTTAGCTGTTTAGACTATAGGCTGTTAGGCGTCCTTCGCTATTGGCTGTCAGCTACCCTCGAACCCTTGTATCACCCTCGGACCCTCGAACCCTTTTATGCTGGGATGCTGCTGTTCGCCTATAGCTGTCAGCTACCCTCCAACCCTTGTATCACCCTCGAACCCTGCAGTTCTAATTCGGCTCCCTGAACAGCGCCAGTGCCCCTGTCCTGGCAATTTTTTTGATCCCCATGGGTTTTAAAAGGTTGATAAAGGCATTGATTTTATCCTCGTTTCCTGAAACTTCGATAATGTAGTGCTCCAGACCGGTGTCCACGACCTTACACCGGAAAATGCTGACAATGCGCAGAACCTCGGCACGGTTTTCAGGCTTGGCCTTCACGCAGATCAGGGCCATCTCACGTTTGACAGCATTTTTACCGGAAAGATCTCTCAGTTTCACAACGTTGATCAGTTTCCTGAGCTGCTTTTCAATCTGTTCGATCTCCGGCAGGTTTGCATTGGTTACCAGCGTAATTCTCGATACCAGCGGATCGATGGTAGGGGCTACCACCAGGCTTTCGATATTGTATCCCCTGGCGCTGAAAAGTCCTACGACTCTCGATAAGACACCGGGCTCATTGTCCACCAGCATGGTCAGAATATGTTTTTCTTCGTTCATGTGTTTGACCCTTTATTGATTTGAAAATTATTTCCATTCCTTTGGCATATAAGCGACAAGGTCGCGTCAGATAAAATCGTGGAACAATTTTGTTATGCGAGCAACATTTCGGTAATCGGAGCGCCGGCCGGAACCATGGGATACACACATTCCTCTTTTGCCACCACGAAATCCATGATGACGGTAAAGGGGGACGACAATCCTTTTTCCAGAACCGGTATAACTTCCTCGGGTTTTGTGGCCCGCAGACCAAGAGCGCCGTATGCCTCTGCAAGCTTCACAAAATCCGGACCACATTTCATGCAGGTGCTGGCATAACGTTTGCCGTAAAACAGTTCCTGCCATTGTCTTACCATGCCGAGATAACCATTATTCAAAATGACGATTTTGACAGGCAGCTGATACTGCAGAGCGGTGGCCATTTCCTGGATATTCATCTGGATACTTCCATCCCCGGCCACATCCACCACGGTTTTATCCGGGCGGGCAATCTGGGCGCCTATGGCTGCAGGAAAACCAAAACCCATACATCCCAGTCCTCCGGATGTAATGAAATGGTTGGGTTTGTCAAAATGATAATACTGGGCTGCCCACATCTGGTTCTGGCCGACTTCTGTAGTAATGATGGCTTCGCCCCGGGTCAGTTCATACAATTTTTCCACAACATACTGGGGTTTGATCGTATCGGTCTGTTTATAGGCGAGTGTGTTCTGCTCCTTCCAGGTTTGTATCTGATCCATCCAGGGTTTTCGTTTCTCCGTCAAGGTGTCTTTGTCCAGGGGTTTAATGAGGGCGTTCAGGCTTTCCAGTGTGCTGCGGCAATCCCCGACAATGGGTATGGTTACCGGCACGTTTTTTCGGATCGACGTCGGGTCGATATCCACGTGAACGATCTTGGCCTGGGAAGCAAAGGCATCGGTTTTACCGGTGACACGGTCATCGAAGCGAACACCTATGCCTATGAGGAGATCACAGAAACTCGTGGACATGTTGGCGCGGTAGGTGCCATGCATTCCGATCATACCCAGCCACAAGGGGTCAGAGCCCGGAAACCCACCCAGCCCCATTAAAGAACCTGTCACGGGAATCTGCATGGTTCTGGCAAATGTTGTCAATGCTTTGGCAGCCCCGGAAAGAATGATTCCTCCGCCCGCGAAAATAACCGGTCTTTCAGCCGAAGCGATGAGATCGACCACCTTTCTAAGCTGTTTCATGTTTGGTTTGTAGGTGGGATTGTAGGATTTGATATTGACCTGCTGACCCGGCTCATACGGAGCTTTTGTGTTGCTCACATTTTTGGGGATATCAATGAGCACCGGGCCCGGCCTGCCGGACCTGGCCAGATAAAAAGCTTCTTTTACAACCCTGGCGAGGTCTTTCACGTCTTTTACCAGGAAATTATGTTTGGTGCAGGAGCGTGTGATGCCCACGATATCAACTTCCTGAAAAGCATCGTTTCCAATGAGATGGGTGGGAACCTGGCCGGTGATGACCACCAGCGGTATGGAGTCCATGTGGGCGGATGCAATGCCTGTGACGGTATTGGTTGCGCCCGGGCCGGATGTGACCAGGCAGACACCGACCTTGCCACTGGCTCTGGCATAGCCGTCCGCCGCATGAACAGCCCCCTGCTCATGCCGAACGAGAATATGTTTGATGCGGGTGTCTTCAAGTGTGTCGTATATATCGATAACCATACCGCCGGGAAATCCAAAGATCGTATCGACTTTTTCCTCTTCAAAAACCTTGATCAAAATTTGAGCGCCGGTGAGCTCCATAATAAGTCCTTTCTGCAAAAAAAAATCCGTTACCGGCTCAGGGCTGGTAACGGATTAATTTTTTTTGATGAATTAATTTAAGCCATTAACAACCCTGTCACCCCGCCGAGGCCGATTAGACCCACGACGAGGACTAGAATGCTGATAATAAGTATATTAATGGCAAAAATATTCTTCAATTTACGCGTCCTATAAGTTATAAAAAATTATAATGGCAACAAAATGTTTGGATGTCAAGGGCTTTTTTAAGTGCAGGCTGTTAGGCTGATAGGCATTTAGGCGCTAATAGTCTAACAGTCTAATAGCCTAACAACCTGCTCTTGGTTTAGAGTTGCTCCGTGTATCCACACCCTTCCGTGAGGCATGCCAGGAAGGATCCTTTCTTTTTGGTTGATTTTTCCACCAGAAACACAGCGTTGCACACCGGACAGGTTTTATTGACGGGTTTGTCCCATGTGGCAAAATTACATTCCGGATATTTGCTGCAGCCGTAAAATATTTTACCGCGTTTGGACTGCTTTTCCACAAGTTTTCCATCACAGTCTTTTTCCGGGCAGTCGACACCGGTTTCTTTTCCGGGGGTGATGGAATTTACCGAATAGGTGTTTTTGCATGCCGGATATCCGGTACAGGCATAAAATTTGCCGAAACGTCCCGGCTTAATAACCATGGGCTGGCCACATTTTTCACACACCCTGTCGGTAATTTCATCTGCTTCGAGTTCCACCGGATGAATATTGCCCTTCTCATCCCGGGTGTAATCACGGGAATAGGTGCACTCGGGATAACCGCTGCAGGCCAGAAAATGTCCATTCCGACCCACCTTGATTCTAAGTTCATTCTGACACTGCGGACAGGTAAGTTCTGTTGAAAACCCAACACCTTTTAAACTCGGCATTCCCTCTTTAGCAGCTTCAATTTCCTGATTAAAATGCGAATAAAAGCGTTCGAGAATATTCTCGAGAACCGATTCCGATGCTTCGATCTGATCAAGGTAGGTTTCCATTCTGGCTGTAAAAGCAACGTTAAAAATATCGTCAAAACTGCCCACCAGAAGTTCGTTGACGATCATTCCTAGTTCGCTCGGTTTAAAATAACCCTTTATCAGGTCGACGTATTTTTTTTCACGAATGGTTGAAAGAATCGCAGCATAGGTACTTGGCCTGCCGATACCGTTTTCTTCGAGTTCTTTTACCAGTGAAGCCTCGGAAAATCTTGGCGGCGGCATGGTGAAGTGCTGTTTGGGATTCAGTTGCTCCAGGTGCAGCACCATACCCTCTGACAGTGTGGGGAGTTGGTCCTTTTTCTTTTCTTTTTCGGTTTTGATTTCATCCTCAACTGAAATGTAAACCGCCATAAAGCCAGGAAATATTATGTTCGAACCGGCTGTTGTAAAGAGGTAGGCACCTGATCTGATACCGATGGAAAGGGTGTCAATGAGCGCCGGCTTCATCTGGGAGGCAACAAAGCGATTCCATATAAGCCGATACAGAAGATATTGATCCCTGGTTAGAAAGGCTTTAACCCGGTCGGGTGTATGGGAGACAGATGTCGGTCTGATGGCTTCGTGCGCATCCTGAGCTTTTTTCCGGTTTTTAAAGAACCGGGGCTTTTCCATGCTGTAATCCGTGCCATAGGTTTCCCGAATAAACGTCAGCGCTTCTTCGGCCGCCTCATTGGCTATGCGTGTGGAATCCGTACGCATGTATGTGATGAGGCCTACGGGTTCACCACCTTCGAGTTCGATGCCTTCGTAAAGCTGTTGCGCCAGCATCATGGTCTTTTTGGCTGAAAATCTGAGTTTTCGGATGGATTCCTGTTGCAGCTTGCTCGTGATGAAAGGCGGCAAAGGGTTTCGCTTTTTGGTCTTGTTGGCAACGGATTCCACCAGAAAAGGCGTCTTTTTCAGCGTCTCCACGATAGCGGATGCTTCCGCTTCATTTCTTATCTTGATTTTCTGTTTGTCCTGTTTGGCCAGTTTGGCTTCAAAAGGCGGGGGGCTGTCTCCTTTCAGGTGTGCCGTAATGGACCAGTATTCTTCGGGTTCAAAGACCTGAATCTGCTTTTCTCTTTCACAGATAATTCGCACAGCCACCGATTGAACCCGTCCGGCGCTCAAACCGCCCTTGACCTTACGCCATAAAAGAGGGGATATCTGATACCCCACCAGACGATCCAGGATTCGGCGTGCCTTCTGCGCTTCATATTTGTTTTGATTGAGTTCTTCTGGTTTCTGAATCGCTTCAAGAATGGCATTGCGGGTCAATTCGTGAAACAGAACCCGGTGAAATACTCTACCCTTTTTTTTCAGAACCTCTGAGGCATGGAAGGCGATCGCTTCGCCTTCCCGGTCCGGGTCGGGTGCCAGATAGATTTCATTGGTGTCCCCAGCTGCTTTTTTCAGCGCTTTGGTCACTTTTTGTTTGCCGGGTATGAGTCGATATTGCGGTTTGAATCCATTATCGATATCTATCCCCAACTCCTTTACGGGTAGATCCTTTATATGTCCGACGGTTGCGGCAACATTGTAATCTTTTCCCAGGTACTTTTTGATGGTCTTAACTTTTGTCGGTGATTCTACAATAACCAGTGGTTTTGAACCCATGGAGCTCCTCATTTTTTCTGTTGTTAGTTCCTTAACTGAAAAATTGTGTATTTTGTGGCAAAAAAAATAAAAGCAATCACGAAAACACGAAATTGTTCATTGTCTTTTTCTTGGTTTCGACCTTTCGTGATTTCGTGATAAAAGATCTTTCTCTTTTCCAGTTTGTTCGGGTTGGGCATGAATATAAAAAAACTTGCCCGGTTCCTGCTGTACGATACCTTTCAATTCAAGGCTTAGCAGGGTGCTGGACAAATCCGAAGCCTCCAGGCCCAGTTTTCGGATCAGATCGTCGATGTGAATTGGATAATGTTCCAATTCACGCAGCACAGATGTTTCCAAGGCTGAAAGGGGCGGTTCGGGTGTTGTATTCACTTCCACGACAGTGTTGTCTTCCGACACTGAAGGGTCAAACCAGTGCGATATCTCTTCCATGATGTCCCCGGCCTGTTCCACCAGTTTGGCCCCCTGT
Organism: uncultured delta proteobacterium; assembly: GCA_963842925.1. Lineage (GTDB taxonomy): Bacteria > Desulfobacterota > Desulfobacteria > Desulfobacterales > B30-G6 > B30-G6. The sequence continues at coordinate 104,637 of CAWJIL010000005.1, read as the reverse complement.
TTTATGAGTGTGTGGGTTCCTGTGCTTTTGAAGGAATTGATACTTCCGGGCACAGCAAACACCTCCCTGTTTTGTTCTGCGGCCAGGCGGGCAGTGATCAGCGACCCACTGCGTAATGTTGCCTCCACAATGACGGTTCCCAGCGACAGACCACTGATGATCCTGTTGCGCATGGGGAAGTGGTGGGCTTCCGGCTCGGCCCTGAGGGGAAATTCTGAAATTACCGCACCGGTTTCCGCAATACGGTGAAAGAGTCTTTCATTTTCTTTCGGGTAAATTCTTTCGAGTCCGCTGCCCAGGACGGCGATGGTCTTGCCACGGGTCATCAGGGCACCCTCATGGGCGGCTGTGTCGATGCCGCGGGCCATACCGCTGACGATGGTCATGCCAAGGGAAGCCAGGTCGCGGCCAAGACGCTGGGTTGTGTCAAGTCCGTATTGGGTGGCATTTCGAGATCCCACGATGGATATATTTTTCTTCGTCGCTGGAATACAACCATAAGCATACAGGTATGGGGGTGGATCCGGTATTTCAAGCAGCAGGGCAGGGTAGTTGTCATCGGTGAGGGTCAGGATCTTGATACCCTTTTGCTGCACTTCTTCAAGTTCTATTTTGAAAGCTTCAGGTATTGTATGCCGTTTGATAGCGGTGATAAGCCGGTCCGATACCCCCTCCACCTGCAGCAACTCCCTACGCGTTGCATGTATGGCGTTTTCAGGCGAATGAAAAACATCAATGAGTCGTTTGTAAAGCAGGTTGCCGACACCCGGTGTGCTTTTCAATTGAAACCATGGGAACAGATTTTCCATAAGCCGGGCGCTCCTCTGGGTGTGACAGTACCGATACCTTCGATGGCGTCACATGGGGATACTACGCTCGTTGACGTTTTTGCCAGGCCAGAAGAATCGGACTGGCGACAAATATGGAAGAATATGTCCCGACCAATACGCCAACAATCATGGCAAAGGCAAAATCATGAATGATACTACCGCCGAAAATGAATAAAGTGAACAGAACAATGAGGGTTGTCAGAGAGGTAAGAATGGTTCTGCCGAGGGTCTCATTGATACTTTTATTCAATATGAAATCGAGTCTTTGTTTATGATGTTTTCGAAGGTTTTCCCGTATTCTGTCAAAGACGATAATGGTGTCGTTGAGTGAGTATCCAATAATTGTCAGCAGTGCCGCGATAATGGGCAGGGTAAACTCTTTGTCGAATATGGAAAACAGACCGATGGTAATCATGACATCATGGATCAGCGCTACAACAGCGCCCATGGCATATTTCAGTTCCAGAAACCAAAATAGGACGAGCGTGACCAGCAAGGCGCCTGCCATGAGGACCGGTATACTGACCGAAAACAGTTGCAGGATATAGACGGCAAGCATCAAGGCGCCTGCCATGACGCCGCTGAGCATCCACTTGAGTTCGAATCTGCCTGAAATATAGATGGTGATAAAAAGCAGTGCGAAAAACATGGCCAACAGGGCTTTTTCTCGTAAATCCTTGCCGACCTGGGGACCCACCATCTCAACACGGCGAATTTCGACATTGCTGCCGGTTGCTGATTTCAGAACCTCTTCTATTTTCAGGGATACATCCTCTGAGATAGACGCAGAGCTCTCAGCCCTGACAAGAAATTCATGGTCGGTGACATCCCCGAATTCCTGGACAGAGGATATACCGATGTCCAGATTATCGAGCCCGGTTTTTATGTCCGCTATCTGGGTTGGGGCGTCAAATTTTATCTGGATGAGCGTCCCTCCGGCAAAGTCGATGCCGAATTTGGGGCCGTGATGAATGATCAGCGAGATGATTGTCATCAGAATCATGGCTGCGGATACGGCAAAGGCAATATATCTTCTTGCGATAAAGTTGATATTGATATCTGGTTTTATGAACTGCATAGTTGCATCCTTATATTTTCGTTAGGGTCACTTTCTCCCCAATGCTGTACGACACGGTATCGGTGAATCTCAACAGGAGGAATTAAATGCTGACGTTTTTCATTTTTCGGTTGATCAGCAGATAGTCAAAAATAAGTCGCGATAAAATAAGTGCCGTAAACAGACTTGCCAGTACACCCAGACTCAGTGTGACGGCAAATCCTTTCACCGGTCCTGTACCGAATTGAAAGAGGACAAGTGCCGCTATCAGGGTCGTCACATTGGCATCCAGAATGGTGAGAGTGGCTCTTTTGTAACCGGCATCAACGGCAGCCCGGGGTGTCTTGCCCAGATTCATCTCTTCTCGGATACGTTCAAATATCAACACATTGGCATCAACGGCCATGCCGATGGTGAGGATGATACCGGCGATGCCTGGCAAGGTCAGGGTTGCCTGAAAAGCAGCCAGACCGCCCGCGATGATGACGATGTTGAGCATCAGCGCCAGGTCGGCGATAAAACCCGATCCTTTATAGTAAATGATCATAAACAGCATGACCAGGATACCGCCGACACACATGGACATGAGACCCTTGCGTATGGAGTCGGCACCGAGGGAAGGGCCCACGGTTCTTTCTTCAAGGATATTTACAGGCGCAGGAAGCGCACCTGCCCGCAGGGCAATGGCAAGGTCATGGGCCTGTTCCGCTGTGAACTGCCCGGTAATACGGGCGGATCCACCCGATATTTTTTCCTGGATGACCGGAGCGGAATATACCTTGTCATCCAGAATGATGGCCAGTCGTTTTTTAACGTTCTGTTCCGTGATGCTTTCAAATATTCTGCCACCTTTCTTGTCAAACTCAATGGACACATAGGGGTCATTGTACTGTGAGTCGATTTGAAGCCGGGCATCTATGAGCTGGGCACCGGTCAGCAGGGTTCGTTTTTTCACAAGGTAAGGTGTTTTGGTGGTGCGGTTGGTGGTCGGATCCTGGTTGTCCTCGTAGAGGATCTCGCTCTCAGGCGGCACGTTGCCTTGCAGAGCGGCTCCGATGTCATTGGTTTCATCCAGGAGTTTAAATTCCAGGAGGGCGGTTCTTCCGATCAACTTTTTGGCGCGCTTGGTATCTTTGATACCCGGCAGTTGGATGAGAATCCGGTTCCTACCCTGATTACGGATGTCGGGCTCACTCACGCCGAACTGGTCAATCCTGTTGCGAATAGTCTCCAGGGCCTGATCCGTGGCAAGTTTCTTGATCTGATCTGCTTCCTGGTCTGGCAGGTCTAAGACAACCGTGAGGGTCCCGTCGGTTTCCGATTCGGAACGAATGCGCATCTCCTTGAAATCAGTGTCCAGGGTTTTGTAAAATTGATCGATAGACGTTTTTCCGGTGATACGGGTGGAGATCTGTGTCCCAAGAACACGATCCAGCGCCAGGACTCTCACACGGTCTTTGCGAAGGCTGGATCGGAGCTCCTGGGCAATGCGCTCAATCGCATCTTCCACGGCCTTGTTTGTATCGACCTCCAGTACCAGATGCATGCCCCCCTGGAGGTCAAGCCCAAGGTTTATTTTTTTATGGGGCCACACACCCGGCCATACCGATGGCAAAACATATACGATTGCCGTCAGGATAACGACGAGAACAGCTATGGGTCTCCATGAGAGTTTTTTCAAATCCGTTTCCTTTCAATTTAAAATACAAGATTCCCGGCCGGATATAGCAGGGAATCTTTTTCTGCACCACCTTTTATATAGATGCACATGTATCCGGTGTAGCCGGAATCTCCGGTCTGATCATAAAACTGAGCTGGTGCAGTCTGGTGCCACCGGAACACTATTTTGATTTATCTGGATCCGTTTTGTTCTTGTCTTTTACCTGGGCCTGGGGCTGGGGTTGTCCTGAGGCCTGGCTCAATGCACCCACACTACCCCGGGTTACTTTGACACGAACCTTGTCGGCAATTTCCACCGTCAGGGTCGTATCCGACAGACCGGTGATTCGTCCATGCAGACCACCACTGGTGACAATGCGATCGCCCTTTTTTAAGCTGGATATCATTTGACGGTGTTCTTTGGTTTTCTTCTGCTGCGGACGAATTAAAAGAAAATAAAAGATGACAAACATCAGGATGAGTGGAATGAATGTTGAAAAACCACCACCGCCCTCACCACCTGCCGGTCCCATTGCATAGGCTATGTTTTCTGTTAAAAAGAACAAGTTAACCTCCCTTTATTGTTTTTGATTGGTTTCCCATGTGAATTCAATAGACCCAATGACACTTTTCATGACAAGTGTCAGCACATCATATGGCTCACCCATGAGCTGACTGTCTGTTTTTGGGTCAAACGCTGGAAATCTGATATGGTATATCGATTTCCAGGTGCTTATATAAGGGTAAAAATAATCTATTTTTGGATCCTTTTTTTTCAGTTTGCGGATTTCCAGGGGTCGAATCTGTTCCACATGGTCTCGCGTGATGTAAATTTTCCACATGGATGTTTCTTTTGAAAAATCATCCCATTTTTTTTCGGGAACATAAGCAGCCATCACAAAGTCGTGGTAATCGACGGCATCTTTCTGCTCCTGCCTCACCAAGGTATCGTATTCCATACCCTCTATTTTGTATAAGCGCGAATATTCTTGTGTGTAGGCTTGCCGAAAAACAGCCGATTTAAACGTTACATTTGAAATCAGCCGTGCCACTAATCCATCGTAGATGCGACCTTCCTGTGTCCAGGTTTCCATTGCATCTTGATAATTTACGATATTTCCCGAACCAGGCAGTTGCCCTGTGGTTTCCTGATTCTTTACACCGACGCAGCCGGAGAGCGTCACGATGACCACCAACATCATGTATGTTAAGACGCTATATCGCATAGTTAACGATCTTTCCCAATTAAGCTTGCATTTACGAATCAGGAGAAATCCCTCAGTTGAAAACCCGATTGAAAATGGCGCTGATATACTTTAAATGATAGCCCACGTCAAATATTTCTTTAATTTTTTCTTCGCCCAGGCATTCTCGTATGGTGGATTCTTCCATAATCAGGTCCTTGAATGACCCTTTTCCCTGCCACACAAGCATGGCCTGCTCCTGGACGATCCTGTAGGCATCTTCACGCGTTATCCCTGCTTCTGCAAGGGCCACAAGAACCTGTTGTGAAAAAATGAGCCCCTTGAATTTATCAAGATTTGCCAGCATGTTTTCCGGGTAAACCAGAAGTTTGTTCAACATGTTGGTCATGCGGTGCAACATGTAGTCCATCAGAATGGTGCTGTCGGGGCCGATAACACGTTCAACCGAAGAGTGGCTGATGTCACGTTCATGCCACAAGGGGATGTTTTCAAAGGCTGAGATAGCATTGTTTCGTACGATTCTTGCAAGACCGCAGAGATTTTCCGACCCGATGGGATTTCTTTTATGCGGCATGGCCGATGATCCTTTTTGCCCCTTGGAAAAGTATTCCTCCGCTTCCAGAACTTCAGTTCGCTGCAGGTGCCTGATTTCCAAGGCCATTTTTTCAATGGTGGAGGCCATGATGGCCAGCACGCTGAAAAACTCTGCATGGCGGTCCCGCTGGACGATTTGCGTGGATGCTGGCGCCGGTGTTAAACCCATTTTTTTACAGACGTAGGCTTCTACCAGAGGAGGGGTGTTGGCAAAGGTGCCCACGGCTCCGGATATTTTCCCACAGCTGATACTTTCGATGGCATGCGCGAGCCGTTCTTTATTGCGTCTCATTTCATCATGCCAGACGGCCAATTTAAGACCAAAGGTAATCGGTTCTGCATGAATACCGTGGGAACGGCCGATCATGACAGTCTCTTTATGCTGGAAAGCTCTTTTCTTTATCACCGACATCAGTTTGTCGACATCTTTCAATATCATAAGACCGGCTTTGCGCAGCAGATAGGCAAAACTGGTATCGAGTACGTCCGAAGAGGTCAGCCCCATGTGGATATAGCGAGAGTCCGGCCCCACATTTTCGGCAACACTGGTGAGAAATGCGATGACATCATGTTTGGTTTCGGCTTCGATTTCCTCGATTCTTTCTACGGAAAAATTTGCTTTGCGCTTGATAACGGCCAGAGACTTTTTAGGGATTCTGTCGATGGTTGCCAGGGCTTCACAGGCATGGATTTCCACTTTGAGCCATGTTTGATATTTTGTTTGATCCGTCCAGAGGTCTCCCATTTCCTTGCGTGTGTAGCGATCAATCATATGCTTGTTCCTCCGAAAGTGAGGGTTTCCAATAAAATCGTTTCAAGATTTCATTTAGGCTTCAAATTTGCTCTCACCTGGGTGCATCTGCCTATCTCCGACAATCCGTATTGAAAGTTGCCGCCGTGCTTCCAGATCGAGTATTTCCTTGCGTTTACTGTTGAGGACATAATCGGCCACATCCAAGGGCAGGATACAGGTGATGTTTTTGATATCCGGCTTGAGGGTCTCGATCTGCAATTTCCGTAAAAACCGCACACCCAGGGTTTCTTTGGATGCCACGAGTCCTTTCCCTTGACATCGATCGCAGGTTACATAACTGCCAAATTCAATGGAAGGCTGAATGCGCTGTCTGGACATCTCGAGAAGTCCGAACTTTGAAATTCGGCCCAGATTGGCCTTGGCCTTACCCGTCTTGATGTGGTGCCGCAGTGTCCGTTCCACCTCGGCCCGATTCTTGGTGTTTTTCATGTCGATAAAATCGATGACCACCAGCCCCCCGAGGTCCCGGAGCTTGAGTTGTCTGGCAATTTCTTCCGCAGCTTCGAGATTGGTCGTCAAGGCTGTTTTCTCGACGGTTTTCTGATGGGTTGCCTTTCCTGAATTGACATCGATGGCAACAAGGGCTTCTGTCTGGTCAATGACGATGGAGCCGCCGGATTTGAGTTTGACACGATTATCAAAAATCGACGCAATCTGATCCTCCAGTTGAAATTTTGAAAAAATAGGCGATGCACCTTTGTGCAGTTTGACAATATTGAGATGACGCTGGGAAATGATCTGAACAAAGCTTTTTATTTCATGAAACACGTCTTCGTCATCGATAAGTATTTCCGATACCTCCGGTGTAAAGTGATCCCGAATGGATCTGACGGCAAGATTTCGTTCTTTGTAAAGCAGGGCAGGGGCGCTTGCCTTCATGCCTTTGTTCATGATATTTTTCCAGAGCCGCAGAAGATATCGCAGGTCTTTGGAAGCCAGGGTTTTGGTGCAGTTCTCGCCTGCCGTGCGAATAATAATACCAAAGCCTTCGGGGACCTTGAGATAGGCAATAATTTCTTTGAGGCGCTGTCTTTCCGCTTCGTCCTCTATTTTTCGAGAAATACCCTTGGTTTTAGAACCCGGCATGAGGACGATATGTCTGCCGGGTAAGGATATAAAGGTGGAAAGCATGGCGCCCTTCTTCATTCTTGGGTCTTTGGTCACCTGTACCAGGATTTCCTGGCCCCGCTTGATAATATGTTTGATGGAGGACGTTTCACCGGAGGGTGTTTCCTGAAAATAATCGCTGTGAATTTCCTGTTTCTGGAGGAAACCATTGCGTTCGGTGCCGTAGTCCACAAAAGCTGCCTGAAGACTCGGTTCAATTCGAGTGATAATCCCTTTATAAATATTGCCATGGGTAATTTCTCTGGCGGCACTCTCGATGTGGAATTCCTCGAGTTTGTTATCGATAACTTTTGCGATTCTGACTTCTTCGGAATCGACGGCATTAATGAGGATTTTGCTGGTCATGTACGGTTGTCCTTATCTGTTTTCTGACTTCTGAGTTCTAAGTTCTATTTTCTGTGCAGGTGACCCTGCAGGCTTGTTACTCCAGAACACTTCTTTGGAGTGTATTATGGGATTGGCATGATCAAGTCAATCGATTTCTATCCCAAGCGCCCGGCAGTGGGAAGTCACAAATTCTAATCGTTACAAGATTTTATTGTCTTTGGTCACTGTTAACTTCAGGGAGATGCATCTTGATATTTAGAAGATATTGTGGCATGAGGAACAACATCCTGATAAAGAGACAGGCTGTGTGAGCCTGCCCGTGATTTTTATTGTCATTGTTTTTCGGAGGTTTCTTTTTCTGATGGAAAAAAAATATAAACCCAAGGCCCTAGAATCCAGATGGCAAGATTTGTGGGAACGCAGCGGACTTTTTAAAGCGGATGCAGATCCACAAAAAGAAAAGTATTACCTGTTGGAAATGTTTCCCTACCCATCCGGTAATATCCATATGGGTCATGTCAGAAACTATACCATCGGTGATGTGGTTGCCCGGTATAAAAGAATGCGTGGATTCAATGTGCTGCATCCCATGGGTTGGGATGCTTTCGGGATGCCGGCGGAGAACGCTGCCATTGCCCATAACAGCCATCCGGCCACGTGGACCTACCAGAATATTGATAACATGCGCACCCAGCTTAAACGGATCGGCTTTTCTTATGATTGGGACAGAGAACTGGCGACCTGCAGGCCTGAATACTATCGGTGGGAACAGTGGTTGTTTTTGAAAATGGTCGAAAAAGGCCTGGCCTACCGGAAAGAATCCTATGTCAACTGGTGTGAGCCCTGTCAGACAGTACTGGCCAACGAACAGGTGGAGGCCGGTATGTGCTGGCGATGCGGAAAACCGGTTCGTCAGAAAAATCTTTCACAATGGTTTTTCAAGATCACCGATTATGCCGAAGACCTGCTTGTTTACAGCGACCAACTGCCGGGCTGGCCCGACAAGGTCACGACCATGCAGAAAAACTGGATCGGCAAGAGTATCGGTGCTGAAATCGTGTTTGCCGTTGAAGACCCTGCCGGAGGTCGGAAAGAGACTATTTCCGTTTTTACAACCCGCCAGGATACGGTTTTTGGTGCAACCTTCATGTGTCTGGCACCGGAGCATCCACTTGTTCTGGCACTTTCCAGGGGGACAGCGGAGGAAGCACGTGTCCAGGCATTTGTGGAACGCATGTCCATGCAGGACCGGTCTGCCAAAACGGTTGAAAATTATGAAAAAGAGGGGGTTTTTATCGGTGTAAATTGTATTAACCCCTTGAGTGGCAGGAAAATACCGATATATACAGCAAACTTTGCACTTATGGAATACGGAACCGGGGCTGTCATGTGCGTTCCAGCGCATGATCAGAGGGATTTCGACTTTGCAAGAAAATATGGGCTCGACATTACTGTCGTGGTAGCCCCCGATGGACAGAATCTTGACGGTACAACCATGACAGAGGCTTATACAGGCCCTGGCAATATGGTTAATTCCGGAGATTTTAACGGTATGGCCAACACCCGGGCCCAGAAAGCCATCGCCGACTTTCTCGAAGCCAATCATATGGGAAAAAGAACCGTCAGCTACAGGCTTCGGGATTGGGGTATTTCCAGACAGCGGTACTGGGGTGCCCCGATTCCCATGGTACATTGCAAGACCTGCGGTATTGTGCCGGTAGCCGAGGCAGACCTTCCGATTATCCTGCCTGAGGATGTCAATCTTCTGGAAGGGGGGCAGTCTCCTCTTCCGGAACTGGATACATTTGCCCGTACCACATGTCCTCGTTGCGGTGACCCTGAAGCACGTCGTGAAACAGATACCATGGATACCTTTGTCGAATCTTCCTGGTATTTCGAACGCTACTGCAGCCCCCACTATCACGAGGGCATGTTTGATAAAGAGGCTGTTGATTACTGGATGCCGGTGGATCAGTATATTGGCGGGGTGGAGCATGCCATTTTGCACTTGCTGTATTCGCGGTTCTATACACGCGTCTTGAATGATATGGGGCTTGTTACATACAAGGAACCTTTTACCTGCTTATTGACACAAGGCATGGTTTGCAAGGAGACGGCCGTGTGCCCGGAGCATGGGTTTTTGTTGCCAGAAGAGGTTGCCCATGGGGACAATGGAGAGGATGTCTGTACCCAGTGTGAAAAAACAGTAACGATTGGACGGGTCGAGAAAATGTCCAAATCAAAAAAAAATGTCATCGATCCGAACATTCTCCTAAATAAATATGGTGCGGATACGACGCGACTCTTCTGTCTTTTTGCCGCCCCTCCGGAACGCGACCTGGAATGGAGCGAGCAGGGCGTGGAAGGTGGTTTCAGATTTCTGAACCGGGTATGGCGATTTGCCGCGAAGCACATGGCCACCATCAAGGATGCGACACCTTACACGGGGAGCCTGGATCACCTTTCCGGTGATGTCAAGGACCTCTACCGGAAGACCCACGAAACCATTCAACGTGTCACCAGGGATATCGAAGACCGTTTTCATTTTAATACGGCCATCAGCGCGGTTATGGAATTGGTGAACACCCTATATAGTGCCGATAAAGCGTCGTCCACACCAGAATGGCCGGGTGTGGCACGGTTTGCCATCGAATCAGCCGTGGTCTTGCTGGCACCCATTGTTCCTCATTTTTCTGAGGAGATCTGGGCTGAAATAGGACATGCCGAGAGTGTCCTGCTGACACCCTGGCCTGAATACCGTGAAGATGCGCTGGCAAAGGATGACCTGATAATTGTGGTCCAGGTAAATGGAAAGGTCAGAAGCCGTTTTACAATCACAAGCGATGCAGCCGATGAAACCATCAAGGAGAAAGCCCTGTCGGATGAACGCGCATTGAAATTTGTGAAAGACAAGCCCATCAGAAAGGTGATTGTCGTCAAGAAAAAACTTGTCAATATTGTTGTCTAAATTTTATCCGCTGCGATACAGCAGATAAAAATAAAATGATGGAAAGATCTAGCTATTCATGTGGAATTTGTACATAGCTTGTTTGCCGGCCTCTGCCCGGAATGGATTTGTTGGAATAATGATTGGGGTGGTTATCTTGCTTGCTTGCCTATTGTCGTTTACGTCCTGCGGCTACAAGTTTGCAGGCGATGAAGAACTACCCCAGGGTATTGAAAAGCTTTTTATACAACTGCTTGACAACAAGACAACTGAGCCGGGTATCGATGTTGTCATCACCAATGAACTGAAAAATGAATTTATACGGAAATATCGGGGTGTCCTGGTTGACAGAGAGGCGGCAGAGGCGATTCTTTCTGGTGCGGTGGTTGGAATTCGGACGGAAACCGTTGCCAGAAGAGGTGCCTTGACGGCTCTCGAGCGCAGTGTTTCCATGACCATCGATCTGAAATTGAAAACACCCGGAAACGAGCGGATCTGGTTTGCCAGGGGCATCACCAGGAACGATACCTATGCAGTGGTCTCGGGAGACAAAGAAACCAACGAACAGAACAAGAGGAAGGCATTAAAAGATCTTGCCGAAAGGATTGCGGAAATATCGTTTTACCGTCTGACGGATGATTTTTAACACGGCTGTCCCGCAAACCGTATAATGAACCGCAATAGCGAGTGTATTCTCCATAAATAAAAGCGCCGCCCGGAAAACACTCCGCGGGTGGCGCAAGATATTTTTTTTACAGAAATTAGGAACCAGATTGGATCAGCTAGCCTGGTTAACCATCTTTGACAGCCTTGATATTTTTCGTGCGGCTGTTTTTTTATGAATAACACCTTTTTTGGCAGCTTTATCGATAATAGATATAGCGGATTTCAGGTGTGTTGAAGCAGTTTCGGGGGTTTCTCCCTCAGTCGCTTGATAAACAGCCTTTACTGTATGCTTTACCCTGGTTTTTACCGCTTTATTGCGCAAGCGTTTTGTTTCGGACTGTTTTGCACGTTTGAGTGCGGATTTATGATTTGCCAATGTTTCATACTCCTTTTGATTCGTTGTTTATGATATAAATTTACTTAAATATAAATTTAACAGATCTAAGTCAATATATTTTTTTCAATAACAGGGAGGCAGGTGAATTCAAAGCTTACAAAGGCAGCCGGGGTGGTGAGCGGTGCAACCCTTCTAAGCCGTATTTTAGGTCTGTTAAGGGATATTGTCATTGCCGGATATTTTGGGGCCGGTATGGCATCGGATGCCTTTTTTGTGGCCTTCAGGATTCCAAATCTGCTGCGAAGACTTTTTGCGGAAGGGTCTTTGACCATCGCCTTTGTTCCTGTTTTTACGGAATATCTGACCAAGGACGGTGAATCGGCTGCCTTTGCATTTGCTAGATCAGCCGTGCGTCTCATCTCAATTCTCCTGGCAGCTGCGGCCGTTGTGGGTATTTTCCTGGCACCGTTGATCGTTCGCATCATGGCGCCTGGATTTATGGCATCGCCTGAAAAACTGGCCCTGACCATAACCTTGACCCGGTTCATGTTCCCCTATATCTTTTTTATTGGTCTGGTCGCACTCTGCATGGGTATTCTAAATGCCCTGGGGCATTTTGCCGCACCGGCACTGGCGCCTGTCCTGCTGAACCTTGCCATGATTGTGGCGGTTCTTTTTATTTCACCCCACCTCCAATATCCGGTCTATGGTTTGGCCATTGGTGTGTTGCTTGGTGGGTTACTGCAGCTGCTGCTGCAGATTCCCTTTCTACTGCGCAAGGGTGTTGTGCTCTGGGAAACCGCAGCGATGTTTCATCCCGGACTGAAGCGTATCGGTAGGTTGATGCTTCCGGCTGTGTTTGGCGCTGCTGTCTATCAGATCAATATTCTTGTTGGCACCCTGCTGGCATCGCTCCTGCCCGATGGAAGTGTTTCCTACCTCTATTACGCCGACCGTCTGGTTCAGTTCCCATTGGGGATTTTTGCCATTGCAGTGGCAACGGCTGTTCTTCCCAGTTTTTCAAGATATGCCGCTGCCCAGGACAACAAGGCTCTGAGCGAAACCTTTGGGTATGCCCTGCGGCTGGTGTTTTTCATCACCATCCCTTCCATGGTCGGACTGATACTGTTGAGAGAGCCGATTATCGGGCTGCTGTTTAAACGCGGGGCTTTTGACACGCAAACCACAGTTCTCACGGCTTCGGCACTTTTCTATTATGGAATTGGACTTTGGGCTTTTGCAGCCGTCCGGATCGTCGTAACACTCTTCTACGCCTTGCAGGATACCCGGACGCCTGTGAAGATGGCGGCCATATCGATCTTAATAAATATGATCCTGGGTGTTACACTCATGTGGCCACTTCAACATGGGGGTCTGGCACTGGCAACATCTCTGGCCTCAATGGTCAATCTTTACCTGCTGATAAGGGCTCTCAGGAAAAAGGTTGGTTTGATTGACTGGCATGAAATCCTGCTATCTGTTTGGAAAACGCTTTTCTGCTCCAGTGTCATGGGTCTGGCTGTTTTTTTCATGGCAATGATTCTTATTCCCCAGGGCCATGCTGGCTTTGGTAAACTGTTTGGCGCTGTCCTGGGAACAATTCTGGTGGGAATCGCTTCCTATGCAGTATGTGCTTTTCTGGTAAAAAGCCCGGAGGTTTATGATCTGGCCAAAATGATTGGCGGACACACAAGCCCCAGCATCAAGGATCGAAATGAGTGACAGAATGAGTGACAGACAGAAAATTTTGCTGTCCATTGTGATCGTGTTGCTGTTCTCTCTGCTGGTCTTTATCATGTTCAGCGATAGCGGGCTTGCCGATTTGTTCAAACTAAAGAGTGAAAGGGATCGTCTACTTCAGGAAAATGCCAGGTTGAAGCGAGAGAACCTGACAATGTATCGTATGATTGAACGGCTTAAGAACGACCCCGAATATATCGAAAGTATCGCCAGAAAAGAGCTCGGAATGATCAAGAACGGTGAAGTCATATTGAAACCAAAGCCGTCGGGGGATGAAAACAAACCCTGACAGGCTTGGAAAGGGATGTAAAATACAGAACAATGTATCCGTATATAAAGGCGTGACCCTGGAGGATGGTGTTTTCTGCGGACCCCGCATGGTGTTTACCAATCGGCAATCTATATCAAGAAACAGTTGATGGGCTCATGGAAACAAAGCCAATATAGGAGGAGATGAATGCAGGAAAAAAACATGAAGGAGAACCAAAGTATTGAAGACAGGGATGTGTCGGTTTGCCCGAACGGGGAGATCTTTCCCCTTCCGCAGGCGGACGAATACCCGGCGGAGTTTGAGCGCCTGAAAGCACTTGTGGAAGAGAATCGAAAAATGCATCGGGAAGTTGTCGTGGTCATGGGTGTCGGGTTTGTCGGTGCTGTCATGGCGGGCGTGGTGGCGGACTCCGTCAACCCGGACACTGGGGAACCCTATTACTTCGTTATCGGCATGCAGCGGCCTTCGGTTCGATCGTTCTGGAAAATTCCCTATCTGAATCGTGGCATAGCCCCGGTGGAAGCCGAGGACCCGGAGGTGGCCCCTTTGATCGAGCGATGCGTCAAACGACGAAAAAATCTGGTGGCATCTTTTTCATATGACGTACTGGGTCTTGCGGATATTGTTGTTGTGGATGTGCAGTGTGATTATCACAAGGAGACCCTTGGAGATGTCAAACAGGGCTACGCTGACATTCATGCCCTGGAGGAGAGTCTTAAGACCATCGGTCAGCGGATCACCCCTGAGTGCCTGGTCCTGATAGAGACCACCGTGCCGCCCGGGACCACCGAATATGTTGCCTATCCCATCATAAAAAAGGCCTTTGCCGGTCGTGGCTTGAAGGATAGGGAACCCCTTCTGGCCCATTCTTTTGAACGGGTCATGCCCGGGCGCAACTATGTGGCATCCATCCGTGATTTCTGGCGTGTATGCAGTGGCATCAATCATGCGGCCCGTGAACGTGTAACAATGTTTTTATCACGTGTGATCAATGTGGATCAGTACCCGTTGACGGTTCTCGACAGCCCCATCGAAAGCGAGACTTGCAAGATTGTTGAAAATTCATATCGTGCCACCCTCCTGGCGTTCCTCGATGAATGGAGCCTGTTTGCCGAAAGAAACCATGTGGATCTTACAAAGGTTATTCAGGCCATCAAAGTGCGACCGACCCATTCAAATATCATATTTCCTGGACCCGGTATCGGTGGCTACTGTTTGCCCAAGGACGGAGGGCTGGGGGTGTGGGCGTACAATCGCCTGATGGGTTTTGATGACGACATTTTCAAAATTACGCCCATGGCCATCGACATCAACGATACCCGTGCGCTGCATGTTGCCGAACTGACACGCGATGCCCTTCGAAATATGGGAAAGATCGTGGCAGCTTCCAAGATCGCTCTTCTTGGAGCTTCATACAGGGAAGATGTCGGTGACACGCGCTACAGCGGATCGGAGCTCATCGCACGCAAGCTGACTGAAATGGGAGGAGAAATCGTCGTCCACGATCCCTATGTGAAGCACTGGTGGGAACTCGAGAAGCAGGACACCTATCCGGCACCTGGTCATTCCTGGGCCCGGTTCTTCCGGAACCAGGAGGGATTGACAGCGCTTCGCATGCACAGTGAACTCAAGGATGCTTTAGGGGAGGTTGACGCCGTTATCCTGGCGGTGAGGCACCGGCAGTACAGCAAGCTTTCACCCGGGGACATCCTGGCGATGACCAGCCGACCCGTGGCGATCATAGACTGTTTCGGCATATTAGATGACGACCAGATTCGGCAATACTTTGAACTTGGATGCGAGGTGAAAGGGCTTGGGCGCGGGCATATTCAACGGATCAAGGAAACGGTGAGACGTGGGGAGAAATAATAATGCTATAGCATTAAGCTGTAAGCTATGAGCGTTAAGCAGCTTACTGCTTCAAGCTGTTAATTGCTCACTGCATTCTAGCATCCCTGCCTGCATATATTGGCACCCATTAAAATTATGGGCCATAACGCTATGTGTTTGAAATATCGTTTTCAAACTGCTTCAACAGAAATCGGTCATACCAGGCCGGTTGAAAAAAACCCTCAATAAATCCATTGTGCCCCCCATGCTCGAGCATAATGACATGGGTGCTTGTGCTCGGCTTGAGCTGTTGGAATTCTTCAATGGGGATAATGGGATCGTCTTTAGCCGTCAGGATGGTCAAGGGCAGGGCAACCTCTTGGGTGAGTTCAGGCTGAATGCTGTAGGCCTGGAAGTATTCGCGGGTACCGGGGTAGTCCGTATGTCTTTCCAAGAGCCGGGCTGTCATTTCCCGCAGGGTTTTCATCTTCAATATATCGGAAAAATCATATAGGTCCGGGTGCAGGTTCTGTTTCAAATTGAGTGACCGGCGCCATTTTTTCAAAAAATAGCTCAGGATCAAAGGATTGCCGTCAATCCTGTCGGTTGCCTTGTCCGGATCCAGTACCGGGCTGATACTCACTACTTGGTTCAGTTTACAGTTGTCTTGACCAGCGTATCTGGCAGCGATACGAATGGCAAAATTCCCTCCAAGAGAAAAGCCCACCAGATACACGGGAGCTCCCCGGCCAAAATTGGAAGCCTGGTGGACAGCATCCCTTACCTCGTCCAACAAGGTCGCATAAAATAACCCTTTGTTCAGGTGATGACTGTTGCCGTGATCTCTCAAATTAAGACGAAACACAGAGAAGCCGTTCCTAAAAAGGTAATCGCCACAGGTCACCATATAGGTTGAATGCGAGCTTCCCTCCCATCCATGAAGCATGATGACAAGACCCCTGTGATTTTCCTTGGGTTGGGGTGAATAGACGCCCAGCAGCCTGATACCTTTCTGGGTTTCCAGAACAATCTGTTTTTCCTGGTGAAGCAAGGTTTTTTTACCCCAGGTACGTATTTTCAGACTGGCAAGCAAGGTCTGGACGGCAGCTGGTTTTAGGTAAGCCGGTGGTTGGAACGGGGTGAGGTGCATAATGCGATATAATATCCTTAGGTCCATAGGCTGTAGACTGTTAGACTGTAGGTCGCTAACAGCCTAACAGTCTATAGCCTTGTTTTTTGCGCTTCATAGCACTTGGTGATGTATGGACCTACATGCGCTTGATCTTTGTAGTCAAGAAAATAGCTCAGTGCTCTATCATAATTCTTTAGATTCATATAATTGATGCCCTGGCACACGTTTAAATCCATACTGTCGTCAAAGTGGGCGAGCCCCTGATTCAATATCCCAATCGATTTTTCAAAAGCGCCCTCCTGTTGGTAGAGCAGACCGAGACCCAGGAAGCTTCGGTGGTCCGGGAAACAGGTCAGGGATTTCTGAAAAAGCGCCTTGGAGATCGATGCTTTACCGGGGATGGCGTCGATCTTCGCATAATCCCCATGGCTGAAAGTCATACCGAGCCGGGAATAAAAATCAGCATGCAGCCGGTTGAATGCCGGATCTCTGATGAGATCGATATCTTGGACAAACAACGGCAGGTTCTGATAAAAGGCCTGTCGGATGGTATTTCCATAAGCACGGATATCTTTTGGATCCAGGCGGTTGTCGATTTCAAAATACAGCAGGTCCTCTATGCGTTTCTGCCAGATATCTTCCGTGATACGGCCCTCTTCAAGGAGCTCCTGATAAATACGCGTACCCGGAAAAATATCGAGAATATAGGTGATGATGCTGAGGGGCTTGATGATCTGAATCAAATCGATGCTGGCTTGAATGGTCTCTTCAGATTCCCCCGGGGAACCATAAATGAAATAGGCACGCGGCATGATACCGTAATGTTTAACGAGGTCGAAGGCTTTTTTGATTTGAGCGGTTTTGAGGTGTTTGTTCAGTTTTTTACGAATCTTTTCGGAGCCACTCTCGATGCCGAAACTGATTTGGATGCAACCGGCTTTTCGCATCCATCCAAGGATGTCGGCCTGGATATGATTGACGCGTGCGATGGCAACCCAAGTGATATGGAGCTGTCTGTGGATAATTTCCTGGCAGATGGCTTGTACCCACTGCTTTTTATATGTGAAGGTGTCATCTGAAAAGTAGAAAAAATTAATGCCCTTTTGGGTAAGCAATTCCAGTTGATCCACGAAATAACCGGGAGAATGGGTGCGAACTCGCGGGCCCCAGAAAAGAGGGGAGCCGCAGAAAGCACAGTTGCCCGGACAACCTCTGGTAAAGGCCACATGTTGGAATTGAAAGTATCGGGCAGGGTTCGGGAATTGATCCAGATTTTCAACGGGTTTGGCTGGGTCTGTTTTCTGCGGCTGCCCTTGACTGCGAAAGGCGATGCCGGGAATATGGGGGATTTTTTCATTAGTGCCGGCACCCAGCATTTTGACAAGCTGTAAAAAGGGAATTTCCCCCTCTCCAAGAACGATATAATCGATGTCATGGTAATGGGTCAGCAGATGATCCCACAAAAAAGTGGCCCCGATGCCGCCAAAAACAATTTTAATGTCAGGATTCAGGTTTTTAGCGATTTTTGCAATGTCGATGCCGCCCCATCGATTGGCGTGGAGAATGGAAAATCCAATGATGTCCGGGCGTTCTTTGTTGATTACATCGGAAAAGATATTTGGCGTTTGATTTGCGTCGTGCCAGTTGTAGATGTGGACATCATATCCATTTTCTTTTAGTAGCGCTCCCACATAATAGATGCCGATGGGGGGTACACTGATGTCGTACGCATGGATTCTCTTGTCGAGAAAATAGGGATAAATCAGTAATATTTTCATATGATAAAATCGTAAATCGATTTTATCCTGTTTGAATTTATATAAAACTCCATTTCTTTTTCACCATGAGATGAAGAACACGGACAATGATTGGATAATTGTCGGTTTCCCCGGATATATCAACCGGGACACCGTCGACAGCCTCCACAATTGACAGTATATTGCCGAAAGGATAGCTGTATAAAAGCTCATTCTCCATCACCAGCACGCTGAAATGATCTGTATTTACTTTGGCCAGTTGGCCTCTTTTTATTTCGGCCGGATCGTCAAAGTTGATGCCGATCTCTTCACCTTCGTATTTCTTCAACAATTCTTCAAAGTTGGGTTTGGGCACCAGTGTTTTCAAGATGGTATCCGTCCTTTTTTGCTTGTCTTCTCTTTCTTTTCGTAATGCTTCGGCTTGTTCTTCCTCTGCTTTCCTTTCTGCTTCCTGCGCTTCTTTCCTTCTGAATTCAGCTTCCTCGAGAGCGTCCTTTTGCTTTTTGATGGATTCGGTCTCCAGTTTCAGTGCATCCGTTTCCTGGGTCAAAAGCGCGATCTGTTTCTGGGCGGCCTCATTTTTTTTAAGTGCTTCTTGTTCGGCCTTCTTCAGCGTTTCAGTGTCCATCATCAATGAGGCGGCATCCATTTTCAACGATGCGATTTCCTCCTCTAACAGCCCGACGGTCTGGTTTTCTTTTTCAGCAGCTTCGGCCTTTTCACTTTCCTCTTTCTCTTCCTGCTCCCTTTTGAGCGTTTCGGCTTTTTCCTTTTCCTCTGTCTCTGCTTGCTCCTTTATGAGGGCTTCGGCTTTTTCTTTTTCTTCTTTCTCGGCCTGTTCTTTTTTCAAGGCCTCGGCCTTTTCATTTTCCTCTTTTTCTTTTTGTTCCTGCTGCTTCTTGAGGGCTTCGGCCTTTTTCCGTTCTTCTTTTTCCCGCTCTTTTTGAAGGGCTTCCGCTTTTTTAATATCCTCGGCTTCTTTTTTTTCCTGCTCTAATTTAATAGCTTCCGCTTCGGCTTTTTCCTGTTCTTCTTTTTGGAGTCTTTCTTGAAATTCATAATATTTAGAAAAAATAATACCGCACTTGATACATTCTGCCGCAGAAGGCCGGACATCATGACCGCATTTTGGACAAACAGCAGGGTTTGGGGACCCTGCTTCCTGAACGGGGGCAGGGGCGATCGCATTGTCTCTTATTGCTTTTTTCAAGACCAGGGAAAGGGTTACGCCACATTTGTCACATTCTACAGCTGATGTGTCATTCTCATTTCCGCATTTTGGGCACTGAATCGTGTTGCCACCCATTCGACTTCCTCCTTTTGAAACACAGGAAATATCATCTGAAAAGAAAGATTTATTATCAAATATACTTATCATCTAACATCCCGCAGGTCAAGACTTTGAACGCCATCTATCTCACCCGATGATTGATGGAAAAGCCTTTCATTGACAAGGGGTTAGGGCTCTGGTATTTTTAAATCCAAATTAATCGCTTTCTTTGTGGTGCGTTTCAAAAGAATGCAAGAGATGCCTACATCCCTGAGAAGAGTTGGAGCAGCGCATGAATCGTGAAAGTTTTATCAATCGGCTTCGAACTGAATTGCTGACCATGGTCGAGAATCATTTAACACCCGTTGCTATAAAATACGGATATAGCGAAGCTCCGCTGGAAACAAATATCAAATGGAAACCTCTTGTGCTGGTCATCGGTAACTATTCATCTGGAAAATCAACCCTGATCAATGATTTTCTTGGTGGCGAAATTCAGGCCACAGGGCAGGCACCCACGGATGATTCTTTTACGGTCATTACCTATGACCCTTCCACATCGCCTGATGGCCCTATCCGCGTAACAGAAGAACGGGATGGTAAATTTCTGCTGAACGACCCTGAATATCCATTCGGGTCTATGAAGAAGCATGGCCAGCGTTTTTTTTCACATTTTCGTCTAAAAAAAGTCAATGCGCCATTCTTAAGAAACCTATCGGTGATCGATACCCCCGGCATGTTAGACAGTATTACAGAACGAGATCGTGGTTATGATTATCAGAATGTCATCGGTGATTTGGCACAGATAGCGGATCTTGTTCTGGTGCTTTTCGATTCGCACAAAGCAGGTACGGTCCGTGAAGCGCATACCAGCTTGAGAGATACGCTGCCTAGCCGAACATTTGAAGATCGCGTATTATTTGTACTGAATAGAATAGATGAATGTGTTTCCCTTGTGGATTTATTGCAGGTATACGGAACCTTGTGCTGGAATCTGTCACAAATTACGGGTCGCAAGGATATCCCTTCCATCCATCTGACGTATTCTCCGGGTGCGGTAAAGGAATCACCCAACAGTTTCGAAAGGGATCTGGGTTTTTTAAAATATCTAGAAAATCAGCGTTCGGAATTAAAAAATGCCATATTGATGGCACCACGTCATAGACTCGACCATCTGGCAACTTATGTGGAAACCCATGCAGAAAGACTGTCTCATTTAATGGAAGCACTCCTGGCTTATCAGAAACGGTTTCAGAAGTATAAGATTCGTAATCTGCTGACGGGATTTGTATTCTCCGTTTTATGTGGTGTTTTGGCACAAATTGGTTTGAAGAACATGAACGTTTTTGCCTCTGTGGATGAGGGTATGATGCTTGTTTCGAGCGGTCTTGTCTCTGGTGTGATATTCTTAGCGTGGATTTTTTATGTCAAGAAATTGTTTTATCGTCGATTTAGAAAACGGCAACTCAAGCAGCTGGAGACCTTGACACCTCTTGAGAACCAGACACGCAGGGACAGCTGGGATTCCATACGAGAGCTGGTGTCCCACTATATTATTAAAACATCCGGACAGTTTAACAAACGTGACCTGAAAAAAGAGCATGAATCCGTATGGATGGTATTTGAAAATGGCGCCAAGAAAATTCGGGAAGCGTTGAATGAACTGGCAACCATTCATCATGACGACGCTGCCGAGGTGGATAAATGGGTCGACAGACAATCCAACTTATTGAAGGAAACCAGAGAATGAAAGGTCTCGCATACGGCACTTCGTCAACTCATGCTAAAAAAACCGTTTCATCACACAATATCACCCCCGCCCATACACCCGCGTAACATGGCATGGCGTATGATCATCGCCATTTTGTGCCGACTGCTTTTGAACACGGCAAGGCGGTTTGCTTATCCCTTTGCCCCGGTTCTGAGCCGTGGTCTGGGGGTGCCCCTGACAGCCATCACCTCTCTCATTGCCGTCAATCAGGCAACAGCCATTATAGGGATCGGATTTGGTCCGCTTGCCGATCGTTTTGGATATCGCCGGATGATGCTGGCTGGTATGGGTATGCTTTCCCTGGGTATGCTGGCGGCAGGTTTTTTTCCATTCTATTATTCAGTCATGGCCGCCTTGTTTCTGGCAGGTCTGGGAAAGAGTGTTTTCGATCCGGCCATTCAAGCGTATGTGAGCCGACAGATTCCATATCGTAAGCGGGGGATGGTCATCGGATTTCTGGAAACCAGCTGGGCTGGCAGTACGCTGATTGGCATACCCTGTGTGGCCATCCTCATGAATCGACTTGATTGGCAGGCGCCCTTTTATGTGCTGGGCGGACTCGGTCTGATGGGCATTGTTGCCCTGGTCTTGTTTTTCCCCCATGACAAAAAGGTCAAAGAATATACTGTAGAGAAAAAGACCTTATGGAGCGCATGGCCGCAGTTGATGGCAAACAGATCCGCTATAGGGGCTTTGGGCTATGCGTTCTTCATTAGTGTTGCCAATGATAACCTGTTCGTTGTTTATGGGGCCTGGCTGGAACAATCCTTTCAGGTCAGCATCGTTGTTCTTGGTATTGGCACCGGCGCCATTGGTTTGGCTGAATTGTGCGGGGAAGGGCTTACGGTCTTGATTTCCGACCGGATCGGTCTGCGCAAGTCCATTTTTTCCGGCTTGGTGCTAACCATTGTCAACTATGCTTTGATGCCTTTTTATGGGCAGAGTCTGTCGTTTGCACTGGTGGGGATTTTTTTGGTTTTTCTAACATTTGAATTTATGATCGTGACGAGTATGTCTCTGTGCACTGAAATTCTTCCGGCCCATCGTGCCACAATGATGGCAGCCTTTTTTGCAGCAGCTGGCACAGGCAGGGTTATCGGCGCTCTGATGGGGGGACACATATGGCTTTTTGGAGGCATCTGGCTTACAGGTATGGTATCGGCCTCCATCACACTCCTGGCCTTATTTTCTCTGATGCTTGGGTTGAAAGGGTGGCGTCCTGTACAGACTATCCCGAATATTTCATGAACCCAAACAGCAAGCACATTCCCCTAAATTCTGCCGTTCAGCAAAACATTCCTCCTAACTTGCTGCTATGAATGTCCGATCTTGATGAAGGATATTTTGGTTGCCTATATGTGTCGGCAATGCGCCGGAATCGATCAGACTTATCATATTTACGGTACGTTTGATGATTTACACCAGGCCATCCTCTCTTAAGCGGGTCATGGCTGTCTGCCCGATGCTTGTCACATGGCTCAAGGCCTTGGAGAGATGAAATGGGACGTCATGGAGTACCTTGGAATTGAGCATGACTATGGCGTTGTTGATGTGTTTGAGGGCGGCTTCCCAGTGCTCACTGGGTGCTATTTTCATGCCCAGGTGGATTTCATTGGCAACCATGCTTACGAGTGCCGTAATGATCTGCTCGGCACCTGGTTTGTTCTGATCCGGCAAGCCCATAGCCATTTCAGTGGTCTGGGACGTCCATATAAGACCTGCCTTGATTTTTTCACTTTGAGAGAATCCTATTATCGCTGATTGTGTATCCATTTTTATCATCCTTTGTTTAAGCTGAACGGAGCGATTTTTATTTTGATCTGCACCCATCTCTTGTGGTTTGAGGGTTCGCAAAAAGCCTCTACAGATCCACGGGTGTGCCTGCGTTTTTTGCGAACCCTCCTCCATCAGGATCTGGGCACATCTCTTTGGGAAAATCACTTAGTTCAGGTTTGATTTTGACAGTTTTCCACCAATAAGGTAATATAAACAGATTTTAATTGAAAGCAATTAGGAACATCTGTGTGGATAGGATTTTAAAATTGGTTTGGGATGATGTCAGCCGGCAAGGTATTCTAAGCGGCCCAAAGGGTGATAAACCGCACGTAAAGGGGCGGTTGAATGCATTTGTCGTTGCTTCGTTGATTTTTATTTTATCAGGCTGCGGTGTTTTGAAACCGATTGACAATGCTTCCAGGCGAGGAGGTGCTTCACAACCGGGCAAGGTGGTTGCAGGGGTTTATCATGATTTTGACGATATCCTTATTCCCAAGGCCATGCAGATGAACCGCAAGATGTCATCCGTGTTTGAAACCTCCAGCATTTCAGCCGGGGTTCTTTCCTTGAGTGGAAAACTTAAACTCGCTGCGTTAATTGAATTTTTTAGGACGAACATGATAAAAGACAACTGGACGGTTGTCAGCATGTTCAAAGGACCTCGATCGATACTTCAATTTGAGAAAGGAAACCGCTGGTGTGTGATAACCTTGATGGATAAACGATACGGCTACAAGACACAGGTCGAAATATGGGTGACACCCAAGAAAGATGCCGCCCCATCCGGTTTGCTGAAATGATTTTATTGTCCAGGTTTATTATTGCTTGGTAACAAGAGCGACAAGGTCGCGTTAAATAAAATTGGGTACCAATTTATTTTGGGGATCAGAGATGACAGAAATACTTGAGAAAAAAAATATCATACTGGGTATCAGCGGCGGCATTGCGGCTTACAAAAGTGTTGAGTTGCTTCGCTTATTGACGAAACAGGGAGCAGATGTGCGCGTGCTCATGACCAGAAATGCATGCCGGTTCGTCGGGCCATTGACACTTGAAGCGCTTTCGGGAAAGGCGGTCTGTACACACCTTTTCCAAGAAGGAGCGAATGCCAGCATCGGGCACATAGAATGGGCCAAGGATGCTGCTGCCGTGATTATTGCCCCTGCCACTGCCAACATCATCGGTAAAATGGCCGGCGGTATTGCTGATGACGCATTGACGACATTCGTGCTGGCAGTAACGGCGCCCATCTTGATCTGTCCATCCATGAATACGGATATGTATCAGAGCCAGGCGGTTCAACGCAACCTGTCCTTGCTCGAGAAGGATGGTCATGTCATCCTTAAACCCGATTCCGGTGATTTGGCCTGTGGTGTTACTGGGCCTGGAAGATTGCCTGACCCTGAACAGATTTTGGAAGGGCTGATCAAGGTCATGTGTCCGCAAGACCTGTCAGGCAAGCGGGTTATGGTGACGGCAGGCCCCACACAGGAACCCATGGACCCGGTTCGCTTCCTCAGTAACCCTTCATCCGGGAAAATGGGGTATGCCATTGCCAGAGCGGCACAACGTAGAGGTGCGCTAGTGACACTGATATCCGGACCCACCAGTCTTCAAGATCCTTCCGATGTAAAGGTGATTCGGATCCAGACAGCAGCCCAGATGGCATCGGCTGTCTTCGAACATTTCGAGGCGGTGGATATCATTGTAAAATCGGCTGCGGTCAGCGACTACCGACCCAAGGAAAGCACAGCAGAAAAGATGAAAAAAGAAAAAAATGAAATGGTGCTGAATCTTGTCAGAAACCAGGATATTTTGGCGGAGATCGGTCAAAGGAAAGGAGACCGATTTCTGGTGGGGTTTGCGGCCGAGACAGAAGCGCTTGATCAGAATGCAACCAAGAAGCTGCGCAAAAAAAATCTGGACATGATTGTGGGCAATATCGTCAAGGGCGAGGACTCCGCTTTTGGATCGGATACCAACAGGGTATCGCTGTATTACCGCGATGGCAACCAGGAAGCCTTGCCCATGATGGACAAAGAAGGTCTTGCCAACAGACTGCTGGATCGAATTGTTGAAAGGATGTAAGGAGCCCTAAGCGACTCAGACAGCGCAAATCGCCATTGGATCACCCATTTCGCTCGATTGATGGTGAAAACAGAAAGTTGAAGCACTAAGCTTGACGGTTTCGTAAAAAGCCCAACTTCGGCGTTGTGCTGCATTTAGCCATCATTCAACGTACAGTAAGTACGCCTCATGATAGCAAAATGTGCACGCCTTGAATTTGAACTTTTTACAAAACCGTCTAAATTGGACTTTTAACGAGTTCATCAAGTTTTAAGCAGCTTAAGGCTTACCGCTTATTGCTTATCGCTTAAAGCATATACCCGGAGTGGAAAATGATTGAAAAGACCCATCGTGTAAAAGGAGAGATAAAAAGCCAATCTCTTGCATCCGTACTCAACGATGTCCACAACACCCTTCAGTTCATGGCCGATGCGGGTTGTCAAGGATTTGAATGTGATGATTCCCATCATGATATGGTATGTAACTGGGGTGGCCGTGGATCGGATCGACCGGAGTCTTTGGACGACATCGAGAGAGATTTGAAAGACTGCCGACGCTGTGGTCTTTCGAGCAAACGGACAAAGATTGTTTTTGGTGCCGGGTGCGGGCAAGCCAGACTTGTGTTTGTGGGAGAGGGGCCTGGATATGAAGAGGACAAACAGGGCAAGCCATTTGTGGGGGCGGCAGGCAAACTTTTAAATCGGATTCTGGAAGCCATGCATCTCTCCCGGGACGATGTCTTTATCTGTAATATTGTCAAGTGCCGTCCGCCAAACAATCGCAATCCCGAACCACAAGAGATATCCACCTGTGTGCCGTTTCTTGAACGCCAAATCAGGGCCATCGAGCCTGAATGTATATGTGCCCTCGGGAAGTTTGCAGCACAGACGCTTCTCAAGGTACAAGCACCGATTTCCAAACTCAGGGGTCGGTTTCATATGTATCATGGGATTCATGTTATGCCGACCTATCATCCTGCCTATCTATTGCGGAATCCTGGAAGCAAACGCGATGTCTGGAATGACATGCAGCAGATTATGCAGCACCTGGGTCTCTAAATGGAGCGATCGGCGACAAAAAATTGAAACACTCAAATTAGGCCCTTAAACGTATTCGTGTATTTTGTGGCAAAAAATAAAAACAATCACGAAAACACGAAAACTGAAAAACACGAAAATTTCAAAGGTTTTTTCGTGGTTTCGACCTTTCGTGATAAAAATATTTTTATCTTTTCCGGTTTATCCGGCTTGGGAAGGAGAGTCGTATGAAAATATACCACGGTGTTCGCTTTTCCTTGATGCTGGTACTGCTGTTTGCCGGAACTTCATTCGCCGGCAGTGGTGAGATCATTATCATACCGGTTTCCGACGCCATTGGACCCGGAATCGGCGATTTTGTCACGCGTGGCATAGCCCGTGCCGATGATCAGAATGCCGCGTGTGTTGTTATCGAACTCGACACACCAGGCGGTCTGGCGGACGCCATGCGCGAAATTGTCATGTCCATATATGCTGCAAAAACACCCGTTGTCGTATTTGTTTCGCCAAGTGGCGCCAGAGCAGCTTCGGCAGGTGTCATGATAACCATGGCGGCCGACATAGCGGCCATGGCACCAAGTACCAACATTGGTGCGGCACACCCGGTGGCAACTGGTGGCAAGGAGATCGGTGGTGTCATGTCGGAAAAAGTTACCAATGACATGGTGGCCTATGTGAAGAGCATTGCGGAGAAAAGAGGTCGCAACGCGGAATGGGCGGAAAAGGCTGTTCGCGAGAGTTTGTCGGTAACCGAAAACGAAGCCCTTGAAAAGAATATTATCGATATTGTCGCAGCAGACATGGATGATCTTGTTCGACAGCTTGACGGACTTAATATAGAGGGCAAGGGTGAGTTGCAATTATCAGGTGCCCTGAGAACCCGGCTCAAGGAGAATATCCGCACAAAAATACTCAAAACCATCAGTGATCCAAACATTGCTTATATTCTCATGATGATTGGACTGGCCGGTCTCTATTTTGAACTGTCGCATCCGGGTGCGATTTTCCCCGGTGTGGTCGGAGGCATCGCTATCATTCTGGCCTTTTTTTCCTTTCAGACGCTTCCAGTAAACACCGCAGGCATTCTGTTGGTTCTCCTTTCCATTGTTTTTTTCATTTTGGAAATAAAAGTCGTCAGCTACGGGCTTTTGAGTATTGCCGGTGTGGTGTCGCTGCTTTTGGGCTCCCTCATGATGTTTGAAGGTAATGGCCCCCAGTCACAGCTGTCATGGCAGGTATTGATTCCAACGCTGCTAATTGTTTCTGCTTTTTTTGTTACCTTGGCCAGTCTGGCTTTTAAAGCACAGATGTCGCGTCCGCGAACCGGGGGGGGTGGCTTGGTCAAGGAAACAGGCGTGGTAAAAAATCGTATTGACCCGGAGGGAAAAGTCCTGATTCACGGAGAGCTTTGGTATGCACGGGCCAAAGAACCTATTGAAGAAGGTGTGCAGGTTCGCGTGGTGTCTATTGAGAATCTGGTACTGAATGTTGAACGCATTAAATAGAGGGTTCGAGGGTCCAAGGGTGATACAAGGGTTCGAGGGTGGCTGATGGCTGTAAGCGGACAGCGGCATCCCAGCTTCCTGGCATCCTAGCGTCCCAGCATACCTGGATCCAAAGATCCAGGGACTGAAGTCAAGAAATTAACCGTCCACACAACCATAGGAGAATCATCATGCTATCCATAACAAGCATTGCCATTATCGTACTGGTCATCTTTTTTTTATCAGCCTCTTTAAAAATCTTGAACGAATATGAACGGGCGGTAATTTTCAGACTGGGGCGGGTTATCACGGCCAAGGGTCCTGGGCTGATCATTCTGATCCCGGTGATCGATAAAATGGTGAGGGTCAGCCTGAGACTCGTGGTTATGGATGTGGATCCTCAGGATGTCATTACCAAAGATAACGTTTCCGTCAAAGTGAATGCCGTTATTTACTTTCGGGTTATCGATTCCACCAAGGCCATCATCGAGGTGGAAGATTTCAACTATGCAATGTCCCAGTTAGCGCAGACAACGATCCGAAGTGTTTGTGGACAGGCGGAGCTGGACGAGCTGCTATCGGAAAGAGAAAAAATCAATTCAGAACTTCAGGAGATCCTGGACACCCACACGGACCCATGGGGGATCAAGGTTGCGACGGTTGAGTTGAAGCATATAGATCTGCCCCAGGAAATGCAACGCGCCATGGCTCGCCAGGCGGAAGCCGAGAGGGATCGACGGGCCAAAGTTATCAATGCCGAGGGCGAATTCCAGGCTGCGACAAAACTTGGTGAAGCAAGTGAAATATTGGGTAAAAATCCCATCGGACTTCAGCTTCGATATCTTCAGACCGTAAACGAGATGGCAACGGAAAGCAACACCACCACCATTTTTCCAATACCCATTGATTTATTTAAGCCTTTTCTCAAATTGATAGATAAATAAATTCGCTGCGCGAATTTATCACTATTGACATTGTTTGAAAAAATCGATTAATGAACCCAAACAGAGAGTGCTAAGTCCTAACTTGCTGCGAGGTTCTTCAATTCATCAAAACCGGTGATGCCCGGTTTAGCATCAGCCTATGAAAGGAGCCAGGAAGAAAATGACTGAAGAAACATTGGAAAACTTAAAAAAACCCTTGGACAAAATGACCGTAAAAGAACTCCGGGAAGTCGCCCTTGAATTGCCGGAGATAACCGGTGTGCATGGCATGCACAAGGCAGAACTGCTGGCAGCCATCAAGCAAGCCAAAGGAATCGAAGATACAGTCGTTAAGAAGATTTCTGCAACCAAAGCATCTGTTAAGATCCAGATAAAAAATTTCAAAAAAATGCGTGAAGCAGCCTTGAAAGAAAAAAATGCTAAAATGGTAGCCATTTACCGCCGTCGCATCTCACGACTGAAAAAGAAATCGCGCCGGGTGGCCTAAAAGGTCGAATCCATCCATGAAAGACATGATCCAATCGTTTATTGCGGTGCTTTCCACGGCTAAAGGATATTCAGAGAACACCTGCCGTTCCTACCGGAGCGATCTGATTGAATTTGCAGACATTATCAGCCGTGTCGGGCTTTCTGATACGGCATTGCAAAGCAGGTCCCATTCAGGCACTCTGCCGGCCAGTGCTGTTACAGGGATTGCCATCAGGGGGTATCTCGGGTATCTGCACCAGCATTGCAAAAAGTCGACCATTGCCCGAAAACTATCGGCGGTTAGGTCATTTTATGGTTACCTTGTCAAACATGGGTATATCGATGTCAATCCTTCGGATGCGGTTCAGACACCCAAGCAGAATCAACCCATTCCTACATATCTGCCCATTGATGACATGTTCAGGCTCTTGGCTTCGGTCAAGACAGATACGCTGCTGGGCTTGCGCAATCTCGCCATGTTTGAAACACTATACTCAACCGGTATCCGGGTGTCGGAGTTGGCTGGGCTCGATGTTCAGAATATTGATTTTCATGAACATGTCATTCGGGTAAAGGGCAAGGGCGGTCATCAACGAATGGTCCCCATCGGAATAACCGCGCTTTCTGCCATCGAGACTTATCGAGAGCAGATTAAATGGAAGGACCCTGTGGCCCAATCTCCGACGAAACTTGGGGGGGAAGGCCCGCTTTTTTTGAACAAATTCAATACCCGGCTTTCAGTACGTTCGATTGCCCGCATACTTGATAAGATTACCCGTGAGTGCGGGATAGCCATTCCCGTATCACCGCATGCATTTCGGCACACATTTGCCACGCATATGCTGGATGCCGGTGCTGACCTGCGGGTCGTACAGGAGTTACTGGGTCATAAGAGTCTGTCTACGACACAGAAGTATACACATGTCAGCATCGACAGGTTGATGGAGGCGTATGACAAGGCACACCCCAGAAAATAGCTTGCAAGGCCGGAGGCTTTCATATGCTGCGTTACTAAGGGTTCGGAGTAAACAATTACGCCTTCACCCTTAGATGCCTTGCCTATGAAAGCCTCCGACTTTTGCAAGCTCGGGGCAGGGGTTTTCATATGCGGCGTTACTAAGGGTTCGGAGTAAACAATTACGCCTTCACCCTGCGATGCCTTGCCTATGAAAGCCTCCTATCCGTGCAAGACTTCGTACTGTAACTGTAAAATATGTGTTTTTGTGACAAGAAAATAAAAACAATCGCAAAGACACGCACGACGTATCCGTAAAGGGTAAATCTGAAAAACACGAACATGTTCATGGCCTTTTTCGTGGTTTCGTATTTTCGTGATTTCGTGATAAAAGGGTTTTTATTTTCCGGTTTGTCCGGATTTGGTGATGTTTGCAGATAATTATCAATTGAGGTTGGAAAAGAGATGACAAGTCAGGAGCTACGAAGTAAGGCCGACGCCGTTATGATGAACACCTACACTCGGTTTCCCATTGTTCTGGTGAAGGGTAAGGGGTGTGATGTCTGGGATATGGAAGGGCGAGCTTATAAGGATTTCATTGCGGGCATTGCGGTATGCAATTTGGGTCACGCACACCCGGTTGTTTCCGAGGCATTGCAAAGGCAGGCGGAGTCGCTATGGCATGTTTCTAATCTGTACTACACATTACCCCAGACAGCGCTTGCCGAATGGTTGACGGGACACAGTTTTGCGGACCGTGTTTTCTTCTGCAATAGTGGCGCGGAGGCCAACGAGGCAGCCATCAAATTGTGCCGCAAGTATTTCCATGACCGTGGTGAAAAAGAAAGATATCGTGTTATTTCAATGACGCAGTCATTTCACGGCCGGACCATGGCGGCACTTTCCGCCACCGGCCAAGACAAGATCAAACAAGGGTTCGACCCTGTTCTGGGTGGGTTTGACTTTGTACCCTTTGATGACTTGGATGCTTTGAAACAGAAAATGGGTTCATCTACCGCAGCGGTCATGCTGGAACCTGTACAGGGGGAGGGCGGCGTTCGGTGCCCATCTCCGGACTATCTGGAAGCAGTTCGAAAAATATGCGATGACACGGGAACACTGCTGGTGTTCGATGAAATACAGACAGGCATGGGGCGGACGGGGAAGCTGTTTGCATATGAGCATTTTGGTATGGTGCCTGATGTCATGACACTGGCAAAAGCTCTGGGAAACGGTCTGCCTATCGGTGCGATGCTTGCCAGGGAAGAGATTGCATCGGCATTCTCGCCCGGAGCGCATGCCACCACTTTTGGTGGGACTCCGATTGTTACCTCTGCCGCGCTTGCGGTTGTAAAGACCATGGAAGCGGAAAAAATTGTTGCACATGCTGCGCAGATGGGTTCCTATTTTACAAAGAAATTGCAGTCACTTCAGGAGAAGCACACGCTTATTGAAGATGTCCGGGGGTATGGACTTCTCATCGGAATGGAGCTGAAGATAAAGGGTGATGCCGTGGTGAAAGCCTGCCTGGCGAAAGGTTTTCTGATTAACTGTATTCAGGCGTCGATCCTGCGGTTTGCGCCACCGCTTATTGTGCAGACGACGGATATCGATGCGTTGGTGGACTGCTTGGATGGTGCGCTTAAGGAAGCAACGAGTTAACTATAGGTATAACAAACCGGTACAGGGGAATCGGAGACGAATCCTTCCCCTGGTATCTATGATATGTGACAGATTGAAAGGCATGGAAAATGTCCGAAAAACTCTGGGATGGCAGGTTTTCTGAAAAAACCAGTCGAAGTGTCGAGCACTTTACGTCTTCAATAGACATTGACAGCCGTTTGTACCCCTATGACATTGAAGGGAGTATTGCTCACTGCAAAACCCTGGCCAAAGCGGGTATCATAACAGAGGATGAAGCCTTGACCCTTGTTCAAGGACTCGGTGTTGTCAAACGGGAGATCGCTCACGGGGATTTTCTCTTTGATGACGCTCTGGAAGATATTCACATGCACATCGAGACACGGCTCCTCCAGGAAGTGGGTAAGGTTGCCCAGAAACTACATACCGCCAGAAGCCGGAATGACCAGGTTGCCCTGGATGTACGCATGTTCCTGCGTGACAAGACCCGCCAAACGATTTCGCACCTGACAACACTTTGTCGTACGCTGGTAGACATGGCCAGGGTCCACATTGACGTAATAATGCCGGGCTACACACATTTGCAGCATGCGCAGCCAGTGTTGTTTAGCCACCATCTCATGGCTTATTATGAAATGTTCAAGCGTGACCGTGAACGATTCCGGGATGCTTTGGAGCGCATCGATGTCATGCCATTGGGAGCTGCAGCGCTTGCGGGAACGACCTACCCCATAGATCGTCATTACACCGCCCGTCTATTGGAATTCAGCAGTGTGTCCAATAACAGCATGGATGCGGTTTCAGATAGAGATTTCATACTGGAATATCTTGCCCATGCCAGTATCTGTATGGTTCATTTCAGCAGACTGTCCGAAGAAATCATCCTGTGGTCCACTTCTGAGTTCAACTTTATCGAGATACCGGATGCTTTTGCTACGGGCAGCAGTATCATGCCACAGAAAAAAAACCCTGATGTTCCGGAGCTGGTTCGGGGCAAAACAGGTGGTGTCTTTGGTGATTTGCTGAGCGTACTGACATTGATGAAATCCCTTCCTTTGGCCTACAACAGGGACATGCAGGAAGATAAAATGCCGCTTTTTCGATCGGTTGATACGCTGTGTGACTGCATTGAAATCTATATCCGGATGCTGCCGAACATACACGTCAACAAAGAACGCATGTTGCAGGCTGCATCGGTTGGGTTTCTCAATGCAACCGATTTAGCGGATTATCTGGTGGGTAAGGGCATGACCTTTCGAGAGGCCCATGGATGTGTTGGAAAAGCCGTTGGTATTGCCATTCAGCAAGGAAAAGAACTCAATGAACTTTCTTTGAAAGAGCTGAAAAACTTTTCATCACTGATCGACGGCGATGTTTTTTCATTCATTGCCATGGATCAGATGATAGAGAGGCGGACATCTTTTGGCGGAACAGCCAAAAAAAATGTGGTCGAGCAGATCGCAAAAGCAGACAAAGAGATGATGGATGCGAAATAAGCTTATGGTTCGATCAATTAGAAGCCATCTTAAAAATAGGTTTTTCGTTCAAAGTCAAGGCGGGCCCAACACAGGGTTTGAACCAAAGGACATTTTTAAGATAGCTTCTACATCTTTTGCCATTGCGTTCCTGATAGCCCTGCTTTTAACGTTTTCGGGCTGCGGTATCAAGGGATTGCCTGTCCCTCCTGTGTATGCGAAACCCCCTGCTGTGAGTGATCTGCAATACCAGGTGGCCGGTGAGCAGCTCAATCTGACCTGGTCTGTTCCGTCAATGCAGCCGGGTGACAACCCGGGCATCGCAGGCGTGAAAGTGTTTCGTTTAAAGGAGTCTTTAAAGAACGCACCCTGTCAGGACTGCCCACGGACATTTACACTATTGAGCAAGATCCCGGCTCGATCCGGAACCATGCAGTTTCAGGATACCATCGACACAGGCTTTGGTTACTACTACAAAATCGTTTTATATGACACGGGAAATCACGACGGAGAGGACTCAAATATCGTCCATGTTGCGTATTGATTGATTCCCAATATATTAAAGCGACACCGTCGCCTATCATAAATTCGTAAAACGAATTTATAAGGATAAAATAATGCACCATTTCAGTTATCGAGAAGATGCCCTGTTTTGTGAGAATGTTTCCATAAAAGATATTGCTGAGAATGTGGGAACACCGTTTTATCTTTATAGCCACGCCACAATCAAACGGCATTTTCTCATATTTGACAGTGCTTTCGATGGGCTTGAAAGACTGATCTGCTATTCGGCCAAGGCCAATTCAAATCTCGCTATATTGACGCTTTTGGCAGATCTGGGCGCAGGTCTTGATATCGTCTCCGGAGGAGAACTCTACAAGGGTCTGAAAGCCGGTTTCCCGGCAAATCGGATTGTCTATTCCGGTGTGGGCAAACGTGTCGACGAAATTGATTTTGCCCTGCGGGAAGGCATCCTCATGTTTAACGTAGAATCTCTTGAAGAATTGGCTCTCATTGACATGCGTGCGACTCTGCTGGACACCATCGCTCCCATTGCCATTCGGGTCAATCCGGATGTGGATCCCAAAACACATCCGTATATTTCCACAGGCTTGAAAAAAAGTAAATTTGGTATCGACACGGAAACAGCCATCAAGGCCTATGAGATGGCTTCCACAAGACAACATGTGAAGATCCTGGGGATCGATTGTCATATCGGTTCCCAGATATCAGAAGCCAAACCCTTCGAAGATGCCCTTGGTAACATTCTGTCTCTTGTGGGTGATCTCAGGCGTAAAGGCATTGAGATCTCCTATCTTGATATGGGCGGAGGCCTGGGTATAACATATCAGGGGGAGTCTCCGCCTGAACCGAACGAGTATGCCGGAGCCATCCAAAAAATATTGAAACCCACGGAATATAAGTTAATTTTAGAACCAGGGCGGGTTATTGTCGGTAACGCAGGTATCCTCGTTACCAGTGTTTTGTATCGAAAAACCGGCCAGAACAAAGAATTCGTCATAACGGATGCCGGTATGAACGATCTGATCCGACCCTCCTTGTACCAGGCGTTTCATGCCATCCAACCTGTGGTGAAAAATGAGGGAAAACCCATCAAGGCGGATGTGGTGGGACCTATTTGTGAGTCGGGAGACTTTTTAGCCCTTGATCGGGATTTGGCTGATGTACAAACGGGTGATCTTCTGGCCGTCATGAGTGCGGGTGCCTATGGCTTTGTCATGTCGTCAAACTACTGCTCACGGCTAAAGGTTCCCGAAGTCATGGTTAAAGAAGATACGTACAGCGTTACGAACAGACGCCAGAGCTATGAAGATCTTATACGCCTTGAAACCATACCGGATTTTTTAATGGACAACTAAAGTCTGATAGGCAGAAGTTAGAAAAGATTCTTTATCACGAAAGCACGAAAGGTCGAAAGCACGAAGAAAACCATAAAATATTTTGTGTTTTCCAATTTTCGTGCTTTTGTGATTGCTTTTAAATTTTTTGTCAGAAACATAAACATATTAAAATTTGGGACCTAATGCATAAAGTAGGTAAGAAATGGAAAAAATACCCTTCTACAAGATGAGTGGCAGCGGTAACGATTTTATTCTGATCGATAATCGTGACGACATCGTGGATGATCGATATCTGAATCAGCTGGTTGTGGGTGCCTGCCGGAGAAAGATGTCCGTCGGGGCAGATGGATTGCTTCTCGTTGAGAAAAGCTCCCGGGCGGATTTTAAATGGCGGTTTTATAATTCGGACGGCAGCCGGGCGGAGATGTGTGGGAATGGTGCTCGTTGTGCCAGCCGTTTTGCTTTTTTGACCGGGATTACTGGGCCGGAACTTTCTTTTGAAACCGATGTGGGGCTTGTGACCGCAGAAATTATTAATGACCGGGTAAAAATCGGTATGACCGATCCCACGGATCTAAGAGAGAACGGAACGCTCCTTGTGAAAGGGGCAAAGCTTTCTTACGATTTTATCAACACCGGTGTGCCACATGTTGTGATAAGCACCGAGGATGTGGAGAGCATGGATGTCTTTGAATTGGGATGTGCCGTTCGATATCATGAGGCTTTCTCACCCGCAGGCACGAATGTAAATTTCGTAGAACCTGTGGGGGACAATACCATTGTTGTTCGAACCTATGAGCGTGGTGTGGAAAATGAAACCCTTGCTTGTGGCACCGGCTGTGTGGCTGCCTCTTTGGTGATGTGCTTGAAACATCAGTGGACGTCACCCGTGAATGTCAGAACACGCAGCAATGTGATGCTTCGTGTATACTACACATATGAGGAAGGTGGGTTCACCCGGATCCATCTGGAAGGGGATGCGCGGGTGATTTACCATGGCGTACTTTGGAAAGAGGCATGGGAAGGTGTGTAAGTAGGGTTCAAGGGGCCGAGGGTGATACAAGGGTTCGAGGGTGGCTGAAGGCTATCTGCTAAGGGCACCTAACAGTCTTCAGCCTAAACCCCTAAAAGGCTGTCCATCGTCCCGGCATAGAAGGGTTCAAGGGTCCGAGGGTGATACAAGGGTTCGAGGGGAATAGCGTTCATTGCGTTTCTTGGGTTCATTGGGTTAATAAAACAGAAACGCACTCAAAATGCTAAGCCGACGGCCATAAGCAACACAATAAACCCAAAGAACACAATGAACAAAGCAACTAAGTTACGGATGAACATGCATCGGGCATTTGTTTCGGTTGGGTCGAACCTGGGAGACAAAATCGAAAACTGTAAAAAAGGTATTAGCGAGCTGCTGGCAGATGGCCGATCGGTTCTTGTCCGATCTTCTTCTTTTTATCGAACGAGCCCCGTCGATTATAAAGATCAGGACTGGTTTGTCAATCTGGTGGTAGAGATCAAAACAACCCTGAATCCGTTTGATCTGTTGGAAAGGATAAAGGGCGTCGAGAAGGCAATGGGTCGCAAAACCAGTACCGTACGATTTGGGCCGCGTGTTCTCGATCTTGATATCATTTTCTTTGATGACCAGGTGATCCAAACCGACACATTGGAAATTCCACATCCCCGAATGCATAAAAGGCGCTTTGTATTAAAACCTATTTGTGATATAGAGCCGTCCATGATGCATCCCTTGTTGGGAAAAGATATGCGATCGCTCCTGGCTAGTTTGCAGAATTCAGAACAAAAGGTCATGGAAATTCAATGAAACTGCTGGCTTTTCTGGTCGTGGGATATTTCTGCTACCGGGTAATGAAAAACTGGTTGATGACTGGATCGTCACCGCCAGATGAGGTTTCATCCACTACTGCAGGTGAAATCGATGATGTCATGATCCAGGACCCGGTTTGTGGCGTCTATTTTCCAAAAGGAGACAGTATCGGACTGCAGTATAAAGGTGAGGAACTGTTCTTTTGCAGTCAGGAATGCAAAGCAAAATTTATTCATTCCCACAAAGAAACGTGATATGAACATCACGTTGAAAGTCTAAAGATATCATGCCATTCAATGAAAAAATAAAGGAGACCTTGACCAAACCCAACACCTTGACATTGTACCGGATAGGAATAATACCGATTATTATTGTTTTAATGTATTTTCCGAATCGGTTCTGCACATTTATTGCCGGACTCTTTTTCAGTGCCGCCGCCATAACAGACTATCTGGATGGCTATCTCGCGCGTCAGCGCGGCTTGGTTTCCAGTTTTGGCAAGATCATGGACCCAGTGGCGGATAAACTGCTGGTGTCTTCTTCCTTTATCATGCTGGTATACCACGGATGGGTGCCGGCATGGATGGTTTGCATTATCATCGGGCGGGAACTGGCTGTTACAGGCCTTAGAAACATTATTGCCGAAACGG
This sequence comes from uncultured delta proteobacterium, assembly GCA_963842925.1. Taxonomy (GTDB): domain Bacteria; phylum Desulfobacterota; class Desulfobacteria; order Desulfobacterales; family B30-G6; genus B30-G6. The sequence continues at coordinate 67,118 of CAWJIL010000005.1, read as the reverse complement.
GTGGAGATGTGTCCGCATCCTGGTTGGGAAAGTATAAAACAGGTTTTCAAATAGCGGCCATCATTCCTTTATTTTTCCATTATGATTATTTCACAATCAGTATGAATGCCATCGGCACATTTTTTCTATGGGGTGCGCTCATATTTACCATCTGGTCGGGAGCAGATTATTTTATCCGGGCCCGGCATCTATTGAAACAGTAGTCAATATTCATGGTTTATTAAGCGACATTGTCGCGTTTCATAAATCTGTGAAGCAGATTTATTTTTTATTGACAAACGATCTATATCCCGTTAGAAAACGCAGACCAAATGAGCGGGAATAACTCAGTGGTAGAGTGCGACCTTGCCAAGGTCGAAGTCGCGGGTTCAAATCCCGTTTCCCGCTCCATTTTTTTTGGCGGCATAGCCAAGTGGTAAGGCAGCGGTCTGCAAAACCGCTATTCACCAGTTCGAATCTGGTTGCCGCCTCCAGTTAAACCCAAGGGGCTTGCAATAATATCAGTATCTTGCAAGCCCTTTTTTTATTTGTTGCTTGAAGTGTTGCTGAGCGCTATGAAAATTTATTATAGGTCTTCCCAATGGCCATAACATAGGGTGGTAACGATTCTGATGAATGGATATTGTAAAGGCACAAAGAAATTAAAGGATATTGATCAGAGGGAATATGTATTCATTTAGACTTTGGATAGGCTCCTTGATATTTGCTGTTGGTATTGGTTTCTGGGTGTGGTTTCTCAGAAATGCGTCCCGAAAAAATAGAAAAGACCAGGCCAGGCTGTTTAAGAGCTTTCACAAGATGATTCAGGTCATATGGAACAGTGCATGGGTAGGCGTAGGATTGTGGGTCTATCCAATTCCCAAAACAATACCATTAATTGCACTTTTAGGTGGTGTGTTTTCAGGTATTTATTTTTCACAGGCCCATCACAAAAACAGCCACAACAGAAATGAATTATTTCGAAAAAGATAACTGATAGGCGATAGGCTTTAAGCCATAAGCTGTTTACAGCTTACCGCTAAGGGCTTATCGCTCATCGTACTTACTGCTTCATTTTAGAGTATCCTGGAATCAGTGTCTGGGTGCTGCTTACACCGGAGATGCCTCTGATATGGTCATGAACGAATTGTCCGATAATCTCGGCATCCGATGAGAGCAAGTCCCTTCTCAGGACGATCTTGGCGATAATATCCACATCCCCATGAACCGAGTGAAGTTCTCTTACCTCGTTGTGAACAAATAATTTGTCCATGATACGATATTCACTTTTTGCCTTGACAATGATCAAGACAAAGGCAGTAATGTCCCGTTGCATTTCAGGATACTGTTGTTCTTTCATATCCGCCATTTTATTTCTAAACGCCTCCATGTCTTTGGGAATCAGTTTGTCAATCCCGATTCCGTATTTACGCGATAGGTTTCTTTCCCATTGGTGAAAAGAGATATAGGCATACAAGTCTGACAAGGTTCGATTTCGAAAGTGTCGGATGAGCTGCCCTTTTTCTATGATGGTGATGAGTGGGCTGTAAATGGTTTTGTACCAGTCTTGTGCTGAATCTTTTGTGGAGATTTTATTGCCTGTAATCCGCCAGAGATAATCCTGGTGCTTTTTGATTTGTTTCTCAAGATAAGCATATTGGCCTAATTCAGACAGGTCAATAGCCTGGGATAAGCCTGTATTTTCAATAAAAACAGATCTTTGGTGATATAGAATGTTTTCGAGAGTATTTTTTGACGGAATGAATTCGACAATATCCGCCAGAATCGTGTCATGACCGAATTCTTTGGCCGCAGAAACGCGATGATTGCCGTCTAGAACATAAAACTCATCTTTGATCTGATATAGTTTCACGGGTGGCAGCTGTTTTCCCCTGCGCATGGAAGCCTTGATATTCTCCAGTCGCTCCGAGGGGATATGCTTTTTAATCCGAAAGTGATTGTCGAAGTCCTGATAACGTCCCACACTCCCCGTGATCTGTTTTAGTGGAACAGAACAGCTCTCGCGCTTGATCGAGTCAAAAGCGCCTTCATTGAGCTGGTTTTCCCTGAAGCTCTTGGTATCCTCAGGTGTTGCTGCCGGAGGATTGCCTGAGAGCTCCGGCGAACATTTTTTTTTAAATATGGATTTCAAGAATCGTATAGCCATAGCTGTTAACGACCTTTGTGTTATGGATGTTTGTTACTCTGTCTGAAAAATTGTCAAAGCGTGCATGGATATGGCCGTGGATGAAATACTTTGGCTTATAGCGATTGATAAGCCAGTTAAAGCTTTTAAATCCCTTGTGACAGCGATCTTCTGCGTCGTGTACATGCCTTGGCGGGGCGTGAGAGACAACCAAGTCAACACCACCTTTCCACCAGAGCCCCATTTTTAATTTGCGAATCATCCGACGCATTTGGCGCTCGGTGTATTGATTGGGTCCCCCATTGTACCATCGGGATCCTTCAAGCCCCAGAATTTTGATGCCGTGAAACTGAACCAGCCTTCCATGGATGTTAACGCACCCTTCGGGGGGTTTGAGATCATAGCGGATATCATGATTGCCTTTTACGAAAAAGAGCGGTGCCTGAACCCGATTGGATATAAGTGTCAGGTATTCCGGTGGCAGATCTCCGCAGGAGATTATCAAATCGATTCCCGAAAAATGGTCCGTGTCAAACGAATCATTGAGGATCGGTTCAATATGATCTGAAACAGTTAAAATTTTCATATATCTATTTTCCACTATCCGTAAATTGAACCCTCAGAGATGGTAACTGCCTCATCTATTATCCATGTTCCTATGTCGAAAGGCTATTGAAGAACCTCGCAGCATGCGAAGCACTGTCGAACGGCAGAACCCACAGGGAATGCGCTCGCTGTTTTGGTTCATTTATAAGATGTTAGCATATGGAAAGCCTCTTTGGCGATAAATATTTAATCCATTAATTCTGCCCCACGTAAAATGATATTTTTCTTGACAAATTCAGGGGAAGCGCTTAAAAAGCTTTAATATAATCATAATATAGCTAGTTTATAGCCATATGGAAGGGAAAAAGAAAAATGAGGTACGCAGAGACAGGGTTTAATTTAGAAGTTGATCTTACCCGGGGAAATATTGAACGCGTTCCAACAGACCCGAAAGATACCGAGCTTTACCTGGGGGGGCTTGGTACGAACGCCAAGATCTTGTGGGACAGGGTTCCCCCTGAAGTTGAAGCCTTTTCCCCTGAGAATTTACTCATATTTGGCGCCGGTCTTTTATGCGGCACCCAGGCAATCGGTTGCAACCGTACCATTCTTACAACCATTTCTCCCCAGACGAAGTTAATGGCTTTTTCAATGATGGGGGGGTTCTGGGCACCGGAATTGAAATATGCCGGTTATGATAAAGTGATCCTTCGCGGAAAGTCCCCAAATCTTGTCTATTTGTGGATACACAATGACAAAGTAGAAATACGTGATGCCTCTCATTTGCAGGGCAAAGGTGCCAATGAAACAGCAGAACTGCTTCGGCAGGAGTTGAAGCAGCCCAAGGCCCAGGTGTCGGCCATCGGTTTGGCAGGTGAAAACAGGGTTTTTTATGCCTCCATCGAGCAGGGCCGATCCAGTGCCAGTCGCGGCGGCATGGGGGCTGTCATGGGAGACAAAGGCGTAAAGGCGATCGTTGTTCGCGGAACAAACGACCTCAATGTTGCCCATCCTGAAGAATATCTGGGGCTTTGCAACGAAGTGATGGAATATATTAAATGGCGTGAAGACAACCCCATTCCGGGCGTCATACCCATTTTGTCCGTACTGGGATCACCGCAAGAGATGGCCATCCATGATGAAAAATGGCACACAGAAAATTTTTCCTGGGGAAATTCACGTGTGCGCAGAAGAGATTTCTGGACCGAAGAAATCGCACAGGAGTGGATGGATACCATGAACAGTATGCGCACGCGGCTGATCAGTTGCTATAATTGTCCAATGAAATGTGGGGCAACCATTACACCCCCTGGGCAATCAACATTCATGATGAAATGTTTTACCAAACTGACGTATACCATGGCGGCCTATTCAAACCTGGATTTTGGTTTTAAAATTGCTCAGCGTGCCACGGAATATGGCGTGGATGGATACTCAGCCCCGCAGGTGATGGCTTTTGCCCTTGAGCTCCTGGAGAACGGCATTCTAAGCGATGATGATTTTCCCGAAATGCCGGAAGACAACGAGGGAAGATTTTATTATCTGCTTGACAAAATTGTCCGACGGGAAGGAATCGGCGATGTATTAGCCAATGGTACGCATTGGGCGGCCAAAGAAATCGGTAAGGGTGCGGAAAAATATGCGCATAATAACATCAAAAAACATGAACAGCTGCCGCTCAAGTTAGGCATGCTGAATCCCATTTATTTCCTCATGTACTGTACCGGCGAGAAGATAAACATCACCCAAATTGAAGGGCAGTTTCCCCAGGCACCTTTTCCCAAAAGGGAGCACAGGGAAAAGTTTGTAAAGGATTGGATCCAGGTTCCTGACGATAAGTTTAAGCAGTATTTCCTGGACTGGGAACCGCGTGGAGAAAACGCAATGCCTTACTACCCCACGGTTGAAATGACATGTGATATTGTCGATTGGATGGAGAGAATGCACTACATCGATGACGCCCTCGGCATGTGCGCAGGCCTGTCATCATTTCATCTGAAGGCGCCTTACCACATACATAATTATCCGAAATTTATCTCAGCCGGTGTCGGGATTGATATGGATGAAGAAAAGCTGACACAAGCAACCAAGCGCTATCGCACCTTAGTCAGGGCCATCAACATAAGAAGAGGCATGCGCAGAAAAGACGAGAAGCCGCCAGAAAACCACTGGAAGAAAAGGATACCCGAACTTGAGAAGGAACTTTTGGATTCGTATTACAAACTCAAGGGATGGAACAATGACGGTATTCCGACCAAGGAATCCCTACATGATTTAGAATTGGTTTACGTGAGCGAAGATTTTTTTCAGCGGGGGATCTTGACGGAAGGTGAGGATGCTTCTTGCATTGAGGATTCGGTAGAATAAGAGAAAAAATAGAGTGGAGGGTGTGAACCTTGACGGAAGAAAAAAAAAAGAAAACGATTAAAACAATCAAAATCGATGTTGATAAATGCAATGGTTGCCGGGCATGTGAGATGATCTGCTCCTCCTTTCACGCCACACCGAAATATAGCAGCAACAATCCGGCGAGGTCTCGTATTCGGGTGATTCGTGAACCACTCACCGATATATATATCCCTGTATATGCAGGTGAGTACACACCCGCCGAATGTGCCGGCAGAGACAAATATACCATTGATGGAAAAGAGTACGACGAGTGTGCCTTCTGTCGGGCTTCGTGTCCCTCCCGGGACGAGTTCAAAGAACCGGATTCCGGTCTTCCCCTGAAATGCGATATGTGCGAAGGCGAAGATGAACCTCTGTGTGTAAAATGGTGCATACATGATGCACTGGTTTTGGAGGAAAGAGAGGAGGAAGCTGAAGAGCAGGAGGAAAAGGAAGAACTCGAGATAGGGTTGGAATCGCTGGCAAACAAATATGGCATGGACAAGATATTGGATGCCGTATCCCGGATGTCTGAAAAGGAATAGGGTTCAATCGATCGTGTTTTCGACCTTTCGTGATTTCGTGATAAAAAAAATTATTCTTTTCCGGGCCAACCGGATTGGGTTTCAAGAAAATTAAAGGGAAAATAGCGAACGTGGAGACTGTAGCCCCCTTCAAAGAAGTACTCGATGAGATAAAAGAGGCTGGCGGAGATGCTTTCAAGTTATGTTTTCAATGCGGATTGTGCGATGTTGTTTGTCCATGGAACAGGGTGAGACAATTCAGCATGCGCAGGATAATCCGGGAGGCCACCTTTGGTTTGACGGAGATAGACGGCGAGGATATCTGGCGATGCACCACCTGTGGAAGATGCCCTGATCGTTGCCCCAGGGGTGTTAAACAGATAGAGCTCGGTGTATCCCTACGCAGGGTTGCCACGGAATACGAAGTTTTCCCTGCTTCTGTACGTTCTGCCCGCACCGCCAGAGCCAGTCTCATATCCGAAGGCAACCCCTTGCAGGGAGAAGGAAAAAAACGCGCGGATTGGGCCAAGGGACTGTCCGTAAAGACCTTTGCTGAAGGCATGGAGGTTTTATACTTTGTGGGCTGTTATCTCAGTTATGACCCAAGAATGAAAAAAGTGGCTGTTGCCACCGTCAATATCCTCAACAAGGCAGGGGTGGCTTTTGGCATTTTGGGTGACAGGGAAAAATGCTGTGGAGAAAGCATTCGCAAGACCGGTAGTGAGGATGTTTTCAAAAGTCTGGCCAAGGATAACATCAAGACATTCATCGATAGCGGTGTGAAGAAAATCCTTGTCTCTTCCCCCCATTGCTACCACACCTTAAAAAACGAGTATCCCGAATTTATGGTAAACTTTGAAGTGGTTCACATCTCCCAGTATCTCATCACACTGATGAATGAAGGCAGGCTTGAACTTGCCGGGGAATATGAGAAGAAAGTTACGTATCACGACCCGTGCTACCTGGGAAGACATAATGACATATATGATGAACCCCGGGACGTTTTAGAGAAAATAACGGGCTTACAACTGATTGAAATGACTGACGCCCGCAAAGACAGTCTTTGTTGCGGTGGCGGTGGGGGGAGGATTTGGATGGATACACCAAAGGGAGAAAGATTCTCTGACCTCAGGTTGGAACAGGCAAAAGCGACTGGAGCTGACGTACTGGTTACCGCCTGTCCATACTGCATCACCAATTTTGAGGAAAGCCGTCTTAACCTGGAGTATGAAGATATTTTGGAGATCAGGGATATCACGGAGATCATCCAAGAAGTAATTTAATGTTCGTCTGGTAACGGCATCTTTTGGCACAGGGCGGCGTTATCACCATTTTGCAATCCTCGGAATAGCTTGACTATGCCTGTGGTTGCAAAAAGGTTCTGGCCTTGCCCTGAACCAAAAACTACCATTACCAGACGAACATGATTTAGAAACCAGACGAGGTGATAGAAAAGTGGAAAACGAAGTATTGCCAAAAAAAATCGTTCAACAGATATCCGGAAGCCTTGGAGACAGTAATTTTGGAGACGTGCTGGTTGTCGGAGGAGGGGTCAGCGGTATTCAAGCCTCTCTTGACCTTGCCACCTCCGGCTTTAAGGTCTATCTGGTGGAGAAAGGACCGAGTATTGGCGGGCATATGGCCCAACTCGACAAGACCTTTCCCACCAATGACTGTTCCATGTGAATTCTCTCGCCCAAACTGGTCGAGGTCGGCCGGCATCCAAATATAGAGGTTTTGACATATACTGAAGTTGACGGTGTAGAGGGGGAATCAGGGGATTTTAGCGTAACCCTGACCCGGAAACCCCGATATATTATTGAGGAAAAATGTACAGGCTGCACCACCTGCGTAGAATATTGCCCGGTGGAATACCCTGATCACTTTAACCAGGAAATATCGAAAAATAAAGCCGTTCATGTATACTTCTCCCAAGCCATCCCCCTTATTACCTATATTGATGAAAGCTGTCTTTTTCTTAAAGAGAAAAAATGTGATATCTGCAGAAGCGTTTGTAAGACCGGGGCGATTGATTTCAGCCAGACCACCAAGAAGGTAGAAGTGAAAGTCGGGGCCATTATTCTGTCAACCGGCATCGAACCTTTTGATCCCAAAGTGAAAGATGAATATTGTTACGGAAAGATGGACAATGTGGTCACCAGTATGGACTATGAACGACTGCTGTCTTCCACCGGTCCATACGAAGGCAATGTGCTGCGCACTTCCGATCAGAAACATCCCCAAAAAATAGCCTGGATTCAATGTGTCGGTTCCAGACGGGTAACCCCGAATGAGAATAGCTATTGTTCAGGCGTATGCTGCACCTATACCCAGAAACAGGTGATTTTGACAAAAGATCATGAACCGGAAACAGCGTGCACCATATTCCATAACGATATCCGGTCTCATGGTAAGGATTTTGAGCGGTACTACCAAAGGGCGGAACAACTTCCCGATGTCCGGTTTATCAGAAGCTATGCCTCCATTGTAAGAGAGATCCCGGAAACTAAAAATGTGGTCGTAAGATATGCGACCCCCGACGAAGGTGTTAAAGAAGACGAATTCGATATGGTGGTATTGTCCGTTGGATTGAATCCACCTGCAGATTATGAGGCGCTTGCAGATAGATTCGGGATCGAACTCAACTCACACGGATTCTCTAAATCAACCCATGCCAATCCCATAGAAACCACCCGGCCCGGCATATTTGCAAGTGGGGCTTTCCAGGGACCCACCGATATTCCCGAGTCGGTTTTTACCGCCAGTGGGGCTGGTGCCCAATGTGGCGAATCCCTTGACTACCGACGCGGGAAACTGGCCAAGGAAAGGAAATATCCAATTGAAAGGGATGTCTCCAAAGAGTTGCCGAAGATAGGTGTCTTTGTGTGTCATTGTGGCGCGAACATCGGCAGTGTGGTAAATGTACCTTCCACCGTTGAATATGCCTTGACCCTACCCGATGTTGTTTATGCTCAGGAACAATTATTTTCCTGTGCTACAAATTCTGCCGAGGAAATAACAACTCTCGCCAAGGAGAAAGGACTCAATCGGGTGGTTATCGCCGCCTGTTCCCCAAGAACACTTGAACCCTTATTCCGGGACACCCTTCGAGAAGCAGGACTGAATCAATACTACTGTGACATGGCCAATATTAGGGAACACTGCTCCTGGGTTCATTCCAAGCAAAAGGAAGCGGCCACTGAAAAGGCAAAAGATATCGTCCGGATGTCGGTGGCACGGGCGCGCTATTTAGAGCCATTACAGGAATTCGATCTGCCTGTAAACAAGCGGGCCCTGGTGGTGGGGGGAGGTATAGCCGGTATGACCTGTGCGCTCTCTATCGCCAAGCAGGGGCATGAAGTTCATTTGGTGGAAAAGGATAAAAATCTGGGGGGAATGGCACGTAGAATCCCCACCACACTGGAAGGAATGGATGTTTGGGCATATCTAAACGATGTGATACATGCGGTTTATAACAACCCCTTGATTCATGTATCCCATGACGCCACCATTACCGAGGTTGCCGGTTATGTGGGGAATTTCACCACCACGGTGGAGACTGAGGGCAAAATCAAAAAAATACAGCACGGTGCCGCCATCATCGCCATCGGTGCTGATGAATATAAACCTACCGAATACCTTTATGGAGAAAACGATCAGGTTTTCACACACACTGAGTTGGGAGAGCAGATAGCCAATGGAGAAGAAAAAGTAGTTAATGCCGAGAGTCTGGTGATGATCCAATGTGTTGGCTGCAGAAATGAGGACAGGAATTATTGCAGCAGGGTATGTTGTAGTCATGCAATAAAAAACGCCTTGAAACTGAAAGAAATAAACCCCAGGATGGATATCTATGTTCTCTTTCGAGATATGAGAACGTACGGATTCAGGGAGGATTATTATCGGGAAGCGTCAGATAAAGAGGTACGGTTTATCCACTATGATCCGGATGACAAACCCCAGGTGGAAGCTGTTGAAGAGGGCGGTCGCTCCGTAATAAGAGTAACCGTGCCTGATCCCATTTTGGGGCAACGACTTGAACTGGATGCCGATGTTCTTTCTTTGGCTGCTGCTGTTATTCCCGCCTCGTCAACAAAAGAAGTGGCCGGATTGTTCAAGGTTACGTTAAGCCCGGACGGCTTCTTCAAGGAAGCCCACGTTAAATTAAAACCGGTTGAGTTTTCTGCGGACGGCGTTTTCCTTTGTGGGACGGCTCACTATCCCAAACACATACCGGAAACAATTAATCAGGCTTATGGTGCTGTTGGTCGGGTTTTAACCCTTCTTTCAAAAGATACCGTTATTGCTTCGGGTTCTGTCTGTGAGGTCAAAGAGAACGATTGTGTCTCATGTGGGGCATGTATTACGGCTTGTACCTATGATGCCATAGAATTTATCGATACGCCCAAAGGTAAAAAAGCCTGGGTCAACCCGATTCTTTGTAAAGGGGACGGGGTATGTAACGCAAAGTGCCCGACCAATGCCATTGCCCTAAAACACTTTACCGATGAAGAACTTTTGAGCCAGATCGATGCCATGGCTGAGGCTGTATGACAATCTGGAAATTTATCACCCGAGCCATGCGGACAAGGCAATGACAATAGTCATGAAGAAAAATAGCAAATCACATACTGGCATTTGAAAGCCATAGCAATTGAAGCACGGAAAAATTACTAAAGGGAAATATACGAATGACGAATGAATTTGAGTTCAAACCAAAGATTCTCGGTTTTGTATGCCATTGGTGAGCATACGGTGCTGCTGACCTGGCTGGAGTTTCCAGACTGCAATATACGAGTGAAATCAGGCTTATCCGCGTCATGTGTTCCGGGAGGGTCGATCTGGAGTTTATTCTCAGGGCTTTCTTAAATGGGCAAGACGGGGTATTTATCGGTGGTTGCCGTTTGAATGAATGCAATTATATCACGCATGGAAATTACGATGCATTGAGCAATACATATATCTGCAAAAAAATAATGGAACACATCGGTCTGAACCCGGAAAGACTTAGGATCGAATTTATGTCCGGCGCCGACGGGAATCTTCTGGCGGAAGTTACTGATGATTTTACAGAAAAGGTGAAAGCCTTGGGGCCGCTGGGCGAAGGTGAAGGAATAGACCGGAACAAATTGAAGCTTAATCTCGAAGCAGCTAGAAAATTGATTCCCTACATCAAACTGCTTGAAAGAGAAAAGCTGCGAGTACCCGTGAAATCGGAAGAAGCGTACAAAGACTTTTTCGAAAGCAATGAGACCCAGCGGCTATTCGATGAAATATTTTCAGAAAAACTGGCCATGAGCCAGATATTGTTGCTCTTAAAGGAGAAACCCCTCTCAACCGGGGCCATTTCTGAGAAGTTGGCCTTGAATCCATCGGATGTGTCAAAGCATATGATTCGTTCATCCATACACGGGTTGGTGAGGTACAATTCAACGCGTAACTGTTATGAGCTGGCTTTAGAAACTTAGGGTTAATGCTGACAGACTTAATGGGAAAAAAATTATCACGAAAACACGAAAACCGGAAAACACGAAATTTAATTGGATCTTTTTCGTGGTTTCGTTCTTTCGTGTTTTCGTGATTAAATCTTTTTAATGTATTTCCCGGAGCCGGGATTTATGTTTAGCTCAAACCGGCTTACCAGGTTTGTGAAATAATAAGGTTAGGAAAACGCTTATGGATATGGATAGAATCGATCAGGTTATTGACAAGCACCAGGCTGAAGCAAGTTCTTTGATTCAAATACTGCTGGATATTCAAAGCGAAAACCACTGGCTTCCCAAGGAGGCCTTGGAAAGGGTCGGGGAAAGACTCGACGTTCCTGCTAGCCGGATACAGCATATCGCAACTTTTTACAAAGCTTTCAGTCTGGTTCCCAAGGGACGTCATGAGATTCATATTTGTGTGGGTACTGCCTGCCATGTTCGCGGCGCTACGCGTATCCTCGATACGGTGGAGGAGACAACCGGTATTAAATCCGGGGAAACAGACCTGGCTTTAAAGTTCAGTCTGGAAACGGTCAACTGTCTTGGCTGCTGTGCTTTAGGACCTGTGTTGGAAGTGGATGGGAAAGTTCATGGTAAGATGTCTCCAATCAAAACAGCAGAGGTATTGAAAGCTTATTAATGAGAAAGGGAAAATTATGGCGCGGTTGAACTCGCCTGAAGAATTAGAGAACTTCAGACAGGAAATATTACACAAAAGAGATCCAAACAAGCCTTGCATATCCATATGTGCCGGTGCCGGTTGTATCGCATCAGGAGCAGATGAAGTTATAGCGGCCTTTAGAGCGGAGATTGAAAAAGAAGGCTTGCAGGCTGAAGTCGACACAAAAGGGACCGGGTGCCCCGGGTTTTGTGAGAGAGGACCTGTTGTGGTGATTTATCCCGAGGAGATATGCTATCTCCAGGTAAGGGCTGAGGATGTGCCCGAGATTATCTCACAGACCATAAAGAAGAAAAAGGTCGTTGAACATCTGCTCTATGAAGATCCGGTCACAGGCGAACGCGCCATTCATGAATCCGATATCACCTTTTATAAAAATCAGCAAAGAACGCTTCTCTGCAATAACATTAAAATTGATTCCAAGAATATCGACGACTATCTGGCCATAGAAGGGTATTCGGCATTGGCCAAAGCTCTTTTACAGATGACCGATGTAGATGTATTGGCGGAAGTCAAAAAATCAAATCTCAGGGGCAGGGGTGGCGCCGGTTTTCCAGCGGGGAGAAAGTGGGAAGGATCCCGCAATGCCCCTGAACCTGTAAAATATGTGATTGTCAATGCCGACGAGGGTGACCCAGGGGCGTTCATGGACCGAGCACTGCTTGAAGGAAATCCGCATTCCATTCTTGAGGGTTTGATCATCGGTGGCTATGCCATAGGCGCTAAGGAGGGTTATATTTACGTTCGGCAGGAATACCCTCTGGCAGTGAAGAATATAAATCTTGCCATTAAACAGGCTGAAGCCTATGGACTGCTCGGGAAAAATATTCTTGGTTCAGGCTATGATTTCAATGTTTTTGTCCACCAGGGAGCCGGCGCTTTTGTTTGTGGCGAATCAACAGCGCTAATGACGGCATTGGAAGGAAGGGTTGGAGAACCCAGACCCAAATATGTTCGTTCCAATGTCAAAGGGCTTTGGGAAAGACCCAGCGTGTTGAACAATGTTGAAACATGGGCAAATGTGCCATTTATTATCAATAAGGGTGCTGACTGGTTTACAGAGATTGGCACCCAGGGCAGCAAAGGCACAAAAATATTCTCTCTGGTTGGCAAGATAACCAACACCGGACTTGTGGAAGTCCCCATGGGTATCACCCTTAGAGACATTATCTACAAGATCGGCGGCGGTATCCCGGACGGAAAAAAGTTCAAGGCAGTGCAGACTGGAGGTCCATCAGGCGGATGTATCCCCGAAGACCAGCTGGATTTGGAAGTCGGTTTTGATGAACTCACTAAGGCGGGCTCAATGATGGGCTCCGGTGGCATGATTGTCATGGATGAAGACACCTGCATGGTGGATGTTGCCAGATACTTCATCAACTTTCTCACAGATGAATCCTGTGGCAAATGTGTCCCCTGTCGGGAAGGTCTGCGACAGATGCATAAGATTCTCACGAATATCACCCAGGGGAAGGGAAAAGAAGGAGACATTGCGCTTTTGGAAGCGTTGTCTGAGACAGCCGTTGAAGCCTCTCTTTGTGCCTTAGGTAAGAGCGCCCCCAATCCGTTTTTAAGCACCATACGTTACTTCAGGGACGAGTATGAAGCACATATCAAGGAAAAGCGATGTCCGGCCTTGTCCTGCAAGGAACTGATTGCTTTCTATATTGATCCGGGCAAGTGTCAGGCCTGTGGAATTTGTGCCAAAAAATGCCCTGCAGAGGCGATTGACGGGGGCAAGAAAAAGATCCATATCATCGATCAGAAGAAGTGCACAAACTGCGGAACCTGCTTTGAGGTCTGTCCCTCTCGTTTTGGTGCGGTGACAAAGATATCAGGCGAGCCCGTTCCAGAGCCTATTCCTGAAGAAGAAAGAGTTATAACCAGAAAGAGCAAAGAAAAATGAGCGAAATCCTTTTACAAATCGATGGTAAGGAAGTCAAATCAACGCAGGGGATGACCATCTTGGATGCAGCCCAAGGTGCCGGGATATTTATTCCCACTCTCTGTCACCATGAAAAACTGGAACCATTTGGGGGTTGCCGAATTTGTATCGTAGAAGTTGAAACTCACGGGTGGACCAAACTTGTTGTTTCCTGTGTTTATCCGGTAGAGGATAAACTGATTGTCCGCACCCGATCTGAGAAGATAGATAGAATACGCAAAACGATTTTAGAGTTATTGCTGGCGCATGCGCCAGATTCACCGGTGCTGCAGGCCTTGGCTCAAGAATATGGCGCAGATAAAAACCGTTTTGAAAAAGAAGCCTCGTTTTGTATTCATTGTGGTCTGTGTGTAAGATACTGTGCCGAGGTCAAGAAGAAGAACGCTGTAGGATTCGTTGACAGAGGTATAAGAAAAGAGATCAGTTTTATTCCGGAAATAGCTTCCAAGGAATGCAATGATTGCAAAGAATGCTTTCCCCTCTGTCCTACATCGTATCTCCAGGCGGCTTTTGTTTTAACCGAAGCCCTTGCATTCGATAGGCCATAAGCTATAAGCCTTAATCTGTAAGCTGCTTATGGCTTATGGCTTACAGCTTAAAAGTGTTTTCGTGATTATTTTTCTTTGTTATAGTAACCCCATAAATCAGCATTAGAGTTTCTTAAGAGTTTAATCAATAGGAGGATACATTGAAGATTCTCACAACAGTAAAAAAAGTAGTTGACGTTGAATTGACCATGCGCGTGGAAGATGGCGCCATTAGTGAGGACGGAATGCAATATGTTATCAACGCCTGGGATGAAAGTGCGGTGGAAGCCGCTGTCCAACTGAAAGAAAATAACGGAGCGGAAACCACATTGGTGAGCGTCGGTGGGGGAGACAACACCGACATGATCCGCAGGTGCTATGCCATGGGCATTGAAAACGGTATTCATATCGAAGATTCGGCCTTGGATAAAGCCGATTCTTCGATTTATGCCAGGGTACTGCAAAAGGTTTATGAGAAGGGGGACTATGATCTCGTCATAACCGGAAAACAAGCGCAGGATACGGATAGCGGACAAACCGGAATTATTTTAGCGGAGTATTTAGGATTGCCGTGCGTCAGTAACGTCGTGGCCATTGAAGTACTGGATGAACAGCACATTAAAGTATCCAGATCCGGTGATGCCGGGACCGAAATCATTGAATTAGAATTACCCGCTCTCATCACTGTTGATGTGAGTATCAATGAACCGCGACTGCCCCAGATGCGCGGTATTATGATGGCAAAGAAAAAGAAAATCGAAGTGATGGATCTGACGGCATTGGGAATTTCGGCAGATGATATTGGCGCAGCAGCACCCAAATCGGAGATTGTTGAATTCATGGCTTCAAAATCACGCAAAGGTGGGCAAAAATTTGAAGGCGAGCCAGCTGATATTACAGCCCAGGTGGTAGATCTATTGGCCAATGAGGCTAAGGTTCTTTAGTTTTTCAAGCTCTCGGGTTAAATAAACATGTAACATATCATTACATCGAATATCGATAAGGAAAAAATATTATGTCGAAAGTACTCGTTGTTGCAGATATCAAACAAGGTGATCTGAAGATCAGCACAAGCGAACTTCTATCAAAAGCCAAAGCCATTGGAGTAGAAACCGCAGTGGTTGCGATTGGCAGCAATATTGAATCGCTATCCTCCGATCTGGCAAATATGGGATCCGACACACAATACATCGCGGATGACCCGGGGATGGAGCTGTTTTCAGCAGGACCTTATGCCTCCTGTGTCGTCGACGCTGCCAGAAAATTTGACGCCGATATGATTTGGTTCGGTTTTTCAGAAAGCGGCAAAGCCGTCGCGCCCAGGGTTGCAGCTCAACTGGATGCCGCCTGTGCTACCGAAATTACCGACGTGATGCTGGAGGGGGATGAGATCGAAGTTGTGAGGCCTGCCATCACCAATAAAGTGATTCAGCGCGTTAAAATCAACACCGATAAACTGGTGGCGGTTGTCAGAGCAGGCGCGTTCGAGGCGGTACAAGATATCACGGGAACTGAAAACGTAGTCAAACTCTCTCCTCCGTCGCCTGATTTAAAAGCCGTAATCAAGGAACTCGTGTCGGATGCAAGCGGTGAAGTCGATCTTGCCGATGCCAACATCGTTATCTCTGTAGGACGAGGCGCAAAAGATCAAGCAGGTGTCGATCTTGTAAAAGAACTGGCCAAGGACCTAAAAGCCGGTTTTGGTTCTTCCCGTGCCATGGTCGATGCGGGTTTCATGGCTCATAATAAACAAGTCGGGCAAACCGGCAAAATCGTTGCGCCATCCCTTTATATGGCCATCGGTATTTCCGGAGCGATTCAGCATCTTGCCGGAATGAACGGTTCAAAAGTGATCCTGGCGGTCAACAAAGATCCTGAAGCCCCCATCTTTAACGTGGCTGACTATGGTATTGTCGGAGACCTGTTTGAGGTGGTACCCATTCTGCGGGAAGAGATAAAAAAACTCAGCGTTTAGCCCGGCCAAGTGTGCGGGAGTAAGACATAATTTAGACTCCTTAAGCAAAAGATAAATAATTTATCACGAAAACACGAAAGCACGAAGTCACGAAAAACCCTTGAACCGTAACAGCGTGGATATTTCCCACCGATCCTGCCGTGCGGCTTGCTGCGAGGTCTTAATAATTTCGTGTTTTCGGTATTTCGTGTTTTCGTGATATTTTTTGACACGAAACACCGAACGCGAAACACCAAACACCAAACACCAAACACAAAACACCAAAACACGAAGGCAGCTATGAATCCCCTCTTCATGTCTATTCTGCTCATTGTCGGGCTGGCGATTTTCGGTCGCACAATGGATAATAAAATCCGACTGCTGAGGGCCCTCGAACCGGCCGGCAGAGTCAATCATATCAAGACGCGACTTAAGAATTTAGTGGTTATTGCAATAGGACAGAAGCGCCTGGTGGGAAGGAAAAAAGAACGGGCTTCGGGGTTGATGCACGCCTTGATCTTCTGGGGATTCTGTATCCTGTTGCTTCGCAGTCTGACACTATATGGCGAAGGATTTATACCCGGGTATCAACTGCCTTTTTTGGGTGATCATTATTTGCTGGGCTACCTATATATTGCCCTGAAAGACATCATGGAAGGCATTGTCCTGCTGATGGTTATTTACGCCATCATCCGCAGAGCTGTTATAAAACCACCACGACTGCACAATACCTGGGAAGCCTATTTTGTATTGGGAATGATTGGTGTTTTGATGATTTCCGATCTCCTATATGATGGTGCCCGCTATCTCTTGATAATGCAACATAACAACCTGATGCAACTCCACTTTTTCAATAACCCCCAGTATGGTTCCGAGTTTCTGTGGACGCCTGTTTCCGTGGGGGCAGGGGCTGTAATATCCAACATGAGTGCCAATGCCATTGGCACTGTCATGGTCTGTATGTTCTGGTTGCATATCATCACTCAGCTGACTTTTCTCAATTTTTTACCCCTGGGAAAACACTTTCATGTTATCACCGCACTTCCCAATGTTTTTTTTAAAAAACTGGGATATCCCCATCAAAAGACCAGACTTTTGGATTTGGAAGACGAAGCGGCCTGGGAGGACGAATCCTTAGGGCTCAACCATATCCATCAGCTCAACTGGAAACAGGGATTGGATCTTTACACCTGTACCGAATGCGGCCGCTGTAAAGAAGTCTGCCCCACGTATATCACTGACAAACCGCTAAACCTGCATGACTTCAACGACAAGCTGAAATTTGAACTCTTTGATAACGCGGACAACCTTATCAAAAGAGCAACGTTGTCAGCCACGATCAAACAAAATGACGATGCCGACCAAACAGAAAAAGTTAAGGCGGAGATGGCCGCGCTAAACAGCAAAAAACAGCTTGTTGGTGATGTGATTGCCCAAGATACGCTTTGGGCCTGCACCACCTGTCGTGCCTGCGAAGAAGTTTGCCCGGTGACCATCGAACATGTTCCCCGTATAATGGCCATGAGGCAGGGACAGACCTTGATGGCGGAGACGTATCCCAAAGAGTTGAACACGGCCCTCAAAGGGCTCGAGCGCAATGGCAATCCCTGGGGAATTGGGTATGATAAACGTGCGGATTGGACAAACGGCTTGGATGTTAAAATAATGGCGGATGACCCCGATGTAGACTATTTACTCTGGGTTGGTTGTGCCGGTTCATTCGACGATCGTACCAAAAAAGTCTCCACCAGTCTGGTCAAGATCCTGCAAAAAGCCGACGTTGACTTTGCCATTCTGGGGGTGGAAGAAAAATGCACCGGCGACTTTGCCAGACGTGTGGGCAATGAAATGCTATACCAGATGATGGCGCAGGAAAACATCGAAACCTTGAACAAATACAAGGTTAAAAAAATTATTGCGGCCTGCCCCCATTGTCTCAATACACTCAAGCACGAGTACCCCCAAATGGGCGGAAATTATCACGTGATCCATCATTCTGAAATTATCGCTCAACTTGTGGAAGAGGGCAGAATTAGCTTAAACAGGTCATTGGGTGGGTCTTTGACTTACCATGACCCCTGTTATTTGGGACGCTACAATTCAATTTATGATCAACCCAGATCAATTTTGAAAACCCTATCAAAAGAAGGGTTCCAAGAACTCAATCGACACGGTCGGGAGAGTTTTTGTTGCGGTGCGGGTGGGGGAAGAATGTGGATGGAAGAGACCATCGGTAAGAGAATCAATCTGGAACGCGCCGAAGAAATTGTTGGTCAGCAGGCAGAAAATGTGGCGGTGAGCTGCCCCTTCTGCTTAACCATGCTTGAAGACGGCATGAAAGAACTGGATAAAGACGAGGAAATCAAGACACAGGATATCGCCGAGCTGGTGGCAAACAATATGAGGTAAAAGTCTATATCCTGAATATATCATCAACGTAGGTTTAAGCATCTCACTGGACCCCTTGACAGCCTTTTAGGGGTTTAGACTGTTAGGCTGTTAGGTGCCATTTGCTAAGAGCCCTCAGCCACCCTCGAACCATACAAACTTAGCCGTTTTGTTCATTGTGTTGCTTAAGGCCGTCAGTACAGTGCCTTCAACTCGTTTCTATTTCATCAACCCAATGAACCCAAGAAACACAACAAACGCAATGAACACGATACCCCTCAAACCCTCATGTGTTAAACGGCAGCCACAAAAAAACAGTCACATCCCATAGGGTATGACTGACCATGTTCAGCGTGATGGAACCGTACCTGAGATAGAGGTATCCCCAGAACAGACCACACACACCGGCCGCCAGCACGAGCATGACATTGCCGCTGCCCAGGTGAACAAGTGTATAGATGCTGGTTGCCAGAATAAAACCCAGATATTTGCCGGTCTTATTTTGAAGACTGCCCTGAAGAAAACCCCGCCAGAAAACCTCTTCCCCGGGTCCGATAATGAAAATCATCAGAACGGCGATGCGAAACTTGGATGCACCCATCTTGAATGCATAGACATCCTGGATACCACTGCCCGCAAAGCTAAAGATATTTCTTGAAAGGAAATTTCCGATAACAAAAACCAGGTACAAAAATAGTGCGGACAGGATTCCCATGCCGATTTTGAAACGGATGTTTTCGGCAATATCCTGGCGTATGGAAGAACGCCAGGCGGAATCAGAGAATGCGGCGATGGAGATAAGAATGATCAGGTTGCCAGAGAGCCACCACCAGAAGTCGAAAGGTCCCAACCCCCTTGTGATGAATAAGGGGACGAACAGAAGGATGGCTAAAAAGGTGGTTGCGATGGTTAATTTCATAAATACCCAACCCGGATAAACCGGAAAAGAAAAAGATCTTTTATCACGAAAACACGAAAGGTCGAAAACACGAAAAAAACAATGAAAACTCTCGTGTTTTTATTTTTTAAGATGAACGTCCAATATCGAACATCCAAGGTTCAATGTTCGATGGTCAAGTTGTTACAGGAAAGCATAAAGCCCCAGTGCAACTGTGCAAAGAATGCCAAATAAAAGATTCAGTTGAGCTGTTTCCCCATCCAGTGCAATGAAATCAAGGGGCATTTGTGGATTTTTTCGACGCTTTCCTTTTTTGATAAGCTTGATCGCTTTTGGAATGGCAATAAAAGTGATCAAAAACGTCAGGGGCATTTCCGGTTGCAGACCATTGATGATGGATAAGAGCAGGTATAATAGAATGATGGCAAAGGGAGAGAGGAGCAGAAAGGTATAGTAGCCTTGGGAAGCCGAATCTCCCAGAACACTGGCCATGGTTTGTATGCCACCGGCTTTATCACTCTGGATGTCGCGCCAATTATTGGCATGCAGGATGCCGACGACGAAGATGGACATGGGTATGGCCCAGAGAACCGGTGTCCAGGAAAGGGAGCCGGTCTGAACCGTCCAGGCGCCCAGGGAACCGAGCACACCAAAATTCAGAAAAACAGCCAGATCTCCAAGTGCATTGAATTTCAAAGGCATGGGACCCCATGTGTAGAATCCACCCACCGCAACACCCATTATGCCGATCCAGAGTATGGGTTTGCCCACCCGGCTCACAATAAACAGGCCGATGAGGCTTCCGATGAGAAGGAAAAACAACCCTGCCCGCAAAGCCTGAGAAGGTGTAATCCAGCCCCGAACCACGGCACCGCTGACAGGATTGACATTTCTGTCGATACCTTTTTTAAAGTCAAATACATCGTTGAGCAGGTTGCTGCCGGTGTGCAGAAACGCCATGCCGAAAAATGCGGCAATAAAGTGAAGCAGGTTAAACCTTGCATTAGCGATGGTGATGGCAAGAACGGTGCCAAATATAACCGACATGGTTGATGCCGGCAAAGCAAACGGACGCGTGGCAACCATCCATTTTTTCAGCCATGGGGGTTGTTGTTGGTCTGGTATTGATTGATTGGTCGTTGTTGCTTCTTTCATAGAGAAATAACTTCCTTTTAAGATAGCTTCTAAACATGAAGACCATAGGTGGTGCCATTTTTCAGATCCACATAGCCTTCTTCGCATATTCGGAAAAAGGGTATGGCAGCACCCGTGAGTGTGATAATGGTCAACAGCGGGTCCGGGAACGGAACACCACGTTCCTTCAGAGCTTTTTTCAGTGTCGATATCCGTGTTACCAGTTCCGGTATACGGAGATCCGACATCAAGCCCCAGATCGGCATGGGGACTTCGGCCACAATGTGGTCATTATCACATAAAACATAGCCCCCCTGCAAGGTATGTATACGATTGACGGCAAACGCCATATCTTGATCATTGGCGCCGATAACGACAATATCGGAAGTGTCCCATGCGGCACTGCTGGCAAAAGCGCCCGATTTGAGACCGAATCCTTTGATGAGCCCCACAAAGGCTTTATCCTGGTTTTGACATCGATCGATGGCGGCGATTTTCAGGAGATTCTGGCCAGTGTCACTCTTGATAGTGCCATTAACGGCAGGCAAGGACAGATGAATTTCTTTTGTAACGAGATCGGTAATCAGTTCCATGGCGCGGACAGACGTGATACCAGATTCCGATACAGACGCAAGCGTAAAATCCGTAGACTGAATTTGTCTTGATAGGTGAATGCTATGCCGACTCTTGTCGGAAAAGGCATGCGGTCGCGCCGGGACTAAAAGGGCGTCGTTGTCAAAGACGATTCGGCCATTGCTAATGACCATCATGGGTTGAATGGTGGAGATGTCCGGTATGACGAGCATATCGGCAAACCTGCCAGGCGCAATACCGCCGACCCAATGATCCACGGCAAAATGCTCGGCTACATTCAGTGTGGCCATCTGAACAGCGGCGACGGGATCGAAACCGTACGCGATGGCTTTTTGAACGACATACTCCATATATCCTTTTTCCAACAGATCGTCCGGATGAATTCCGTCCGTAACCAGAATTAACCTTCTGAGATCCACCTGGGTTTTGCATATCTTTGCGATTTCTTTCAGGTCTCTACGAATACTGCCTTCCCGTGCCATGACGTGAATACCCAGTCGTAAACGCTGTATGACTTCATCGGCCTTTATGGGTTCGTGACAGGATGTAATGCCTGTGGCAATATAGGCATTCAGTTTTTTATCACTGGCGCCGGCAGAATGTCCTTCCAGGATTTTACCTGATTTTAATGTTTCGGCAAAACGCGGGAGCAGGATCTCTGGTTGCTGTAAAACATTCTGCCAATATGACTCACCTAATCCCACAACATTCTTGGTTGAAAAAAGATGCTTCAAATCTTGTATCGGCATATGGCCGGCATTCCGGCTGATGGATGCCATGGCAGGTGCCGTGGCAAGAAATTTTATAGGTTGTTCTTCCAGAGAGGTCAGGAATTCCTGAACAGCATCAAGCCCGCCCACCGGATAAGGCTCCAGTGTCTCTGTGACTATGGTGGTTGTGCCACCCGGGATGATATAGCGTAAATATTCGTCGATGGTACACATCCATCCAAGATGGGTGTGGCCGTCGATCAGTCCGGGAATAACAGTTTTGCCGGCGGCATCAATGACGATGGTTTCAGATCCGATGGCATCTTGTGCGTTTTCACCGACATAGGCTATCCATTTGTCAGTGACACTGATGGATTGATTTTTCAGCAACTCGCCCGTGTATACGTTCAGTAGCGTTGCATTGATAACTGCCAAATCGGCAGGCGCCTTGCCAAGTGCAACATCCATCAATTTTGTAGCGTCTCTGGACATTGACCATGGTGTTGTTTGCTGGGTGCTCATCCAATATCTCCTTTAAACAGTATTTTCGAAAAAGAATTAAGGTGCAGTTGGGTAATTTTGTTGCCAGCGTCAGGGCGCGTTCTGCGGGATGATCGCGTTTAGAACTTCTTCTGCCGCACTATAGGGGTCAATCTTCTTTTCCTGCATCCGGTTTAACAAGTCGTCCCATTTGTTATCGTTGGTAAGCTCTAATCTGATATTTTCCAGTAGCTGCTCTCTTAGTATCAGCATCAGCAGACCGCGTAAATGGGAGCTTGAATTTATGTGAGACTCCCTTTGGATTGAAAATACGGCATGCCGATCAATCTGATCTGCTAATTCAGAAATACCTTGGTGGTGAATTGCCTGGGCTTGGACAACGGGAGAAACCCAGGTTTTGCCTGCAGGGTTCTTTGCCCGGGCAATCATCTGCAACATCTGCAGGGTGCTTGTCGCTTCCGGCAGATCAGATTTGTTGAGTACAAAAATGTGGGCTGTTTCCAGGATGCCGGCCTTGATAGATTGCAGGTAATCTCCCATGGCGGGTGTGACAACGACAATATTGGTATGGGCCAGGTGCATTATGTCCACCTCATCCTGCCCGGCACCCACCGTTTCAATGAGGATAATATCTTTTCCCATGGCATCCATAACAGCGACAATTCCCGGGACTGATGCAGACAGGCCCCCTGTATTTCCGTGTGTTGCAATGCTGTGGATGAAGACACCATCCTCCATGGCATGACGCTGCATGCGGATGCGATCACCTAATACGGCGCCTGCCGTGAAAGGACTTGAGGGGTCCACCAGCAAGATGCCGAGGGATTTATCCTGTTTTATAAAGTGAGAGATCAATCCAGCTATCAGAGTGGATTTTCCAGCACCGGACGGACCGGTAACACCCACAATATGTGCATGACCCGTGTGGGGGTATAGGCGCTTCAATGCCTCACAGGATTCGGGCGTGAGCGTATCCATGTCTCGCATCAGGCGTCCCGCGGCCATTAGATCACCGTTCAATATGTCGTCCGCCAGTGTCATGAACGATTTCCTCCATCAATAAATTCGTGAAACAATTTTATTAATGGTTGAAAAAGAAATGATTGTAAAGCATAAATAAATTCGCTTCGCGAATTTATCAATCGCGGCAGAGCCGCTCTATTTATTTCGGCGTTTAAAAACTGGTCGTTTGGGCCAGGTCAGAGATATTTGGCTATGCCAATGGTGGTAGTTACTTAAATCCGAAGCACGAAATTTGAAATCCTAAACGGTTCGACAGGCTCACCGCCCTGAGCAATGTCGAAGGGCAATACCGAATGATCCAAATTGCGAATGATCAAAGCAAGACCTTGGAGATACAAGTTTAAGCATTCTGTTTGAAATATTTGAGCATTTGATATTTGGATTTGTTTCGTATTTCGATATTCGAATTTAGAATTTATCACACGATGAATGTGTATAACATTAACCCTTATGGGGTTGAATCAGTGCCGGGCCCTTTGGACCCGGGTATCTACTAATGAGGACTTCACATGCACCTGAAACGCGTATCATTTTCACCCGATAAATACCCCAACAAAGATGTCTATCCTTTTAATCTGGATATTTTCCGTAACACGGATGAGATCGTTTTTCATTCCAATCTAACGTTTTTGGTGGGTGAGAACGGTACCGGGAAATCGACCCTGCTCGAGGCTACATCACACCGATGTGGCTTTCACATCTGGCGGGGTCATAGTCGTTCACGCTATAACAACAATCCATACGAAAAGGAACTCCATCGATATATTTCATTGGATTGGCAGAATGGTCGCGTGCCGGGATCTTTTTTTGCTTCCGACATCTTTCGAAATTTTGCACGGAATCTGGATGAATGGGCTTCAATGGATCCTGCCATGCTGTCATATTTTGGGGGGAAATCCCTCATGTCCCAGTCACACGGGCAATCGTTAATGTCCTTGTTTAAGGCGCGATACAAAATCAAGGGACTATATCTACTGGATGAGCCCGAGACCGCCCTTTCTCCCAAAAGCCAGTTGGAGCTTCTCTCCGTTCTGAAACAAATGAGCACACAGGGGCATGCCCAGTTTGTTATCGCCACGCATTCACCCATTTTGCTTGCCTGCCCAGGTGCTGTGATTTTAAGTTTCGATGCGTTTCCCATTCAAGAGATTGAATACGAAGAAACCGCGTATTATAGGCTCTACAAGGCATTCATGGAGGATAGGGGTCAGATACTGTCCGAACTATGACAAGCCCACTGTTGCATAAATAGCACGGCATAGAATAGTTAATGGTCTGTTATTACATCCGATACTAAATTTTAAGCACCATTTTCTGAATATTCCACCAGGTGAATTGATCCGACCTAATGATAAAAGGTGTGCCCATGGACCTTCAGCGTATTGAGGAGATGAACCGTGAGGAGTTGCTGCGCTACACGGAATTTTTATTGTGGCATTATCGGGTGATGGATGCATTCTGGTTTATCAATGTCGGGGAGACATTTGATCAACCGACTGCAGAGAGAATCAACGAAAAAGTCTGGCGTCGTGTCTCTGGATTGGCTTCCAAGGATCTTTTAAAACGATTTCAGATCAAGGAAAAAGGTCTAAAAGGGTTTGTAAAGGCGCTGAGACTTTTCCCCTGGTGCATTCTCGTGGGGTATCATATTGAAGAAAACCCTGATGAGGTTGTTATTACCGTCCCTTCCTGTCCCACTCAGGAAGCACGCTTGCGTCGTGGTCTGGATGAATTTGTCTGCAAGGAAATGCATCGAGGTGAATTTGAAGGATTTGCACACGAAATTGACCCTGACATCAGGGTGGAATGTCAATTTGCCCCGCCCGACCCACATCCCCCGGACATGTTCTGCCGATGGCGATTCTATTTAACCTAAGATGAACGAGTGCCGATCTTACCGCATCTACGGCGTCAGATGCCATACCGCATAGTTCACTATAGCGGAACAGCATCTTCCTTGTAGCTACGGCAACCTCGACAATCGTTCAACTTAGGTTACGTTAAGCTATAAGCATAATTTGAAAGGTGGTTTTTTAACTTAAACAACCGCGAACTTGGAATCTTGAGAGAATCATCATTGATGCGGAAGTAAGAGCGGCAGCGCCGCGACCGATAAATTCGCGCAGCGAATTTATTTTTATATGGATTTGCGCAGGTTAATAAAATTGCTGCGGTCAAATCCCATGGTTTTGAAGAAAGACAACAGGTCAGGGGAGTCCCACCTGACGGAGGTATACACGTTTTCGATGCCTTCGGATTTATAGTATTCAAATATTTTTATGGCCAGATTTTTCCCAATATCTTGCCCCATGTATTCAGGTTTTACGCCTAATGTGGCGATCCAGGCACTCTTTTCGATGCCAAACCCCAGCGTTAGAATATAGCTGATCATGAAGCCCACAATCTGCCCGTCAAGTTCCGCAACCAGACAGATATCTTTGTCTCTTTGGGCATGCTGTTCAATGAGATCATTGAAATCAGGATGGACGGGTTTTTGAATAATGCCACCGTAAATTGCACTGATTTCAACGACGTCTTCTTTTACCATTTTTCTGATTGTGATGTTTTTCACAAAAAGATCCTTTTCAGACAAATAGGTTAATCAATCCGAATGATCTTGACTTGGTGACCCACCCAGTTCGGGGGTAGATAAACCCGGCCACTGTTGCCACTGGATTTGACTTTTTTTTCGATCATCTCTTCGCCGTAAATTTCAAACTTGACCTTGGCTCTTGGCATATCGTTTTCGGCATTCTGACTGGCCATTTATTTATTCCCCGACGTCATAATTTATCATGTTATTTATCAATAACGGCAAAGAATACCGTACATTGATTCCCAAAAAAGTTATAATCAACATTGATGAAATGGTAAAAAGTCAGAATCAGACGGTTTTGAAAAAAGTTCAAATTCAAGGCGTGCAAGTTTTGTAATCATGAGGCATACGTATCGTACGTTGAATGATTACGAAATGCAGCACAACGCAGAAGTTGGACTTTTTACGAGACCGCATAATTTAAAAACTAACACTTCTCATATGGGTGGTCAAGAAATATTAGCTGTTATTTAGCTATATCGTAGCATAGGATTGTTTTCGTTCTCAAGTGCTCGGATCAAAAACGATCTTATCTGTCGCGGCTTTGCTGTCAATCCGGAATGATGGCTTCTAATAACTTGCTTTTTTATGGCTGATGATTTAAACACTTTCGAAAACTGAGACAGAAAGCGGGCTACAATTGAAATTGAGAGCAGGGCCTTTGCTTCGCCAGGACAAATTTGAGTCAGAACAGAAGCTATGCACAACAGAAATGGGATTTAGAGGGAGCGTTCATGAACAAAGAAATTGTGTTGATCATAGAGAAGTTCCAAAAAGCTGCCAAGGATCCGGGGGCGTATGCACGGCATTGGAAAAAGAAAAAGCAGAAGGATGTTATCGGTTATTTTTGCTCATATGCGCCCGAAGAGATTATTTTGGCAACGGGTGCGCTACCTTTCAGACTGTTTGGAGCAAAGAAACAGATTTCACTGGCAGATGCCCATCTTCAGGCTTACAGTTGCAGTCTTGTACGTGGTGCCCTTGAAGATGCCCTTTCAGGGGGTCTTGATTTTCTAAAGGGGACGGTGTTTCCACATACCTGTGATTCCATCATGCGTTTATCTGACATGTGGCGTATGAATCTGGGATTCGACTTTCATATCGATGTGGTGCTGCCTGTGAAGCTCAATACACAAAACGCGCGAGAGTATATGATCGATGTGATGCGAAAATTCAAACGTGATCTCGAAAGAGAAATGAAGACAGATATAAGCGATGAACAGATCCGATTATCCGTTAGGACGATCAATCGGATTCGAGAGATTCTTGATGATCTATATGGTTTAAAGTGCCAACAGCCGTTGCTGCTCTCAGGATCCGATTTTAACGCCATCATCAAGGGCTGTATGATCATGGATCGGCATGAGGTATTGGATATGCTTGAAGATCTTTTGGCGTATTTCAGGGTCTTGGATTTCAAGGTACCTTCAGAGGGAAAACGGATATTACTTGCCGGCGGTTTGTGCAATATGCCTGATATTTTCGATATTATAGAATCATCCGGCGGATTCATTGTCTCGGATGATTTTTGCACAGGGTCACGCTATGTTCACGGGCAGGTTGCCATACAGGATGATATGATAGTGGCCATTGCGGATCGATACGCGGAACGGGTTGTTTGCCCAGCCAAGCATTCTGCTCTCTATTCAAGAGGAGACCATGTGCTGCGTCTTGCCAGAGAAGGAAATGTGGATGGCGTTATATTTCTATACCTCAAATTTTGCGATCCCCATGCATTTGATTATCCCTACATGAAAGAGATGCTCGACAATGCGGACATACCGAGCATGTTGTTTGAAATTGAAGATCAAATGCTCTCGGAGGGCCAGTTCAAGACCCGCTGTGAAGCATTCATTGAAATGCTGTAAAAGAAAGGGTTCGAGGGGTCGAGGATCCAAGGATTCGAGGGTGGCTGAGAGCTAAGTGCGGGCAGCAGCATCCCAGCTTCCAGGCATCCTCGCTTCGCAGCGTACAAGGATATAAGGGCCCGGGGAGGGAGGGAGCTAAAAACAGTTAGCAGCATCCAAGCTTCCAAGCATCCTAGCCACTCAGCATGTAGAGCAAGGTTTACTTTAAAGGTATATCGATTAATTTGTTGATAAATGGTTAATTTAAAGAAGAGGACTGGGATGACCGAAAAGGAAAAAATAGAGGATCTGGAGAGAGAAAAACGCAAGATCAAATCTGTCAAGCAGATGAAAGATATCATGACTCAATATTATATTGAGGCAAAGACAGCCGCGGAAGCCGGGAAAAAAGTTGCCTGGATTACCAGTGGCGGGCCCGTCGAACCATTGATCGCCATGGATGTTATTCCGGTTTACCCGGAAAATCACGGCGCCATGGTCGGGGCTTCCAAAATGGGTGTCGATCTGTGTGAAAAAGCAGAAGAGATGGGCTATTCAAGGGATCTTTGTTCCTATGCCATGGCGGATATTGCTTGTGCCCCCATCAATGGCGGGCCTATCGGTGGCCTGCCCAAGCCTGATATGCTGGTTTGCAGCACTAATATTTGCGGAACCGTTCTTAAATGGTATGAAATTCAAGCACGATTATTCAATGTGCCGCTGTTTATTTTAGATACCCCTTTTTGCCACACAGAATTTTCAGATGAAGCCAGAAAATATGTTCGAAAACAGTTTGATGAATATGCCCAATTTTTGACAGACGCATGTGGCAGATCTTTTGATTACGATCGTCTCAAAGAGGTCGGTAAAATCTCACTCGAAGGCCAGCGTCTTTGGCAGGCGGTGTTGGACAGCTGTGTGCATAAACCTTCACCCATGAGCGCCTTTGATGCTTTTTTCCATCTGGCACTTATTGTGACCCTCCGTGGAAAACAGATTACCATCGATTACTATAAGAACCTGATAAATGAGATGAAAGAAAGGATCGCCAACAACATATCAGCGGTACCGAATGAACGTTACCGTTTGTTGTGGGATAACCTTCCGGTTTGGTTTCGGACACGATGGTTGTCGGACAAGTTCGCCTCCCATGATGCCTGTCTGGTTGCCGATACGTACACATCGGCCTGGTGCGCTTCCATGAAGTACATTGATGAAGATAATTTCCTGGACAGTATGGCCGAGAGTTATACACGCATCTACCTAAATATTGGTGTCGACGCCATGGCTAAAAGTATTCTACAGATGATTGATAAATATGACGTTAACGGCTTTGTGCTGCATTCCAACCGAAGTTGCAAACCATACTCTTTGGGTCAGTACGATATTCAAAATATTATACAAAAAGAAAGCGGCATTCCCACATTGCTGATCGAAGCGGATATGGTGGATGAAAGGAATTTTTCCGAGAGTCAGATAGAGACACGTATCGATGCGTTCATGGAAAATTTATAATTATTTTCCAATCATTATAAATTTTTATGCGGCTTCGCCGCTGATCTTTTCTGTAAATGATAGCTTCAATAGAATCGCATGGCGATTCTATTAGGGGAATAAAAAATGCTAACAATAGGGATCGATGTGGGTTCGATTACCACGAAAGCCGCCGTTGTGGTAGATGGTGAGTTGAAGTTGTGGAAGATAGGTTCAACAGGGTATGACGCAAAAAAAACGGCCGGAATGGTTTTTGACCAGGTATTGGAAAGTATGAAACTCGGTCGGAATGACATTCAGGGAATCGTGTCGACGGGCTATGGCCGAAACAGTGTATCATTTGCGGACAAAGCGATTACCGAAATTACCTGTCATGCAGCAGGTGCGTTCTATATCAATCCTGATATTCGTTCCGTGATCGATATTGGCGGTCAGGATAGCAAAGTGATTCTGCTGAATGACAAGGGTCGCGTATTGGACTTTGCCATGAATGACAAATGTGCCGCAGGAACCGGCCGTTTTTTGGAGGTAATGGCACGGGCGCTTGAAATTGAGCTGGAACACTTTGGTGCAATGTCGTTGAAATCGCAAACACCATCTCAAATAAGCAGCCTGTGCACGGTTTTTGCGGAATCAGAGGTGATCTCGCTAATTGCCAGGGGTGAAAGAAGGGAAAATATCGTTGCCGGGATCCATGATGCCATCGGCGCCAGGGTCGCGTCAATGGCCAAACGTGTCAAGATCGTGTCACCAGTGATGATGACCGGTGGTGTTGCAAAAAATTCGGGTCTGGTAAAAGCGCTTGAAAGAAGACTGAAACAAAAAATTCTGATAGCTGAATCGGCTCAGGTTGTTGGTGCTATTGGGGCTGCGTTATTAGCCCGATAAACCCTATAGTTGCATAAACAACCTGGCAAAGTTTGACAATGAATTATTATATGCAATGCCGTAGCAATAGTGCCACTGCCTGGATATTTTCCCAGGTGAATTCTAAGGATGGTGTCTTTTTTTGCCATGTTGTTTACCCTGCGGGAAAGCCGGAGAACTTCAGATCCTGCGTTACTGAGGGTTCGAAGTAAAAAACTACGACTTCACCCTCAGGCGCCTTGACTCTGAAGCCCTCCGACTTTTGCAACGTTGCCGTGACTTTGTCACTTCACGAATTTATGATTTTATTATTCGAAACTCGATATCAATTTCAGTGCCGTCGCTTTTGTAAACCTGCAGATCTCCCTTTAATTGGAGTAAAACAAGATTTCGGATAAGTTTGATGCCCAAGGTTTCGGTGTTGTCGATATTGACATGATCAGGAATTCCGATACCATTATCTTTGAGGTTTAAATGAAGTTTTTGATCTTGTTTTTTTTGGAGGGAAATAGCGATGTTACCATTTTCCTTTCCATCAAAAGCGTGTTTATAGGCGTTGGAAATAATTTCATTAATGGCCAAGCCACAAGGGATGGCCTGGGTTACAGATAAATAGATATCCGCTGCTTCAATCTTAAGAATTATATTTTCTTCACCGCGATGCATTTGAGATAGATGATCAACTAAACTCCGAATGAATCTTCCCATGTTGATTTCGTCAAAGCGGTCGCTTTGGTAAAGTTGGGAGTGTATTAGCGACATGGTAAATATTTTTGCCTGTGCTTCTGATAATAAATCCACGGTTTCAGGATGTTTGGCACGGCTTTTACTCATGTCCAGAAGGCTCGATATCACTTGCATATTATTCTTAACGCGGTGATGTACTTCCTTGATTAGGATGTCTTTTTCCTTGATAATCGTTTTGAGTCTGTTTTCAGATTTGAGTCTTTCAGCAATCTCCATACTCAACGCACGGTTCAGTTTCTCGAGTTCGGCAGTTCGTCTCTTCCACACGAATTTCTAAATCACCATGTGAGCGCTGAAGTTCTTCTTTGATGGCCCGCAATTTTTGAAAGGATCGGACATTATTGATGCCGACGGCAATTTGTGAGGCCACGCCGATCAGGAGGGTCATGTCGCTCTGTGTTAGTTGTTTTTTTACTTCAATATTTTCAACCACCAGTATGCCAAGACTCTCTTTTTCAAAAATAATGGGAACACAAATGATCGAATAGGTTCCCATCTTTTTGAAAAGTTCAATATTTACAGACTCTCTTTTGTCTGAACCGTCCATCTGATTCATCGAGGCATGGCTGTTGCGAATTGAATGCATTTATGATGATGTTTCTGCTGACCATTGACGGCCATATTGAACTTCGCGGATATAAGATAATTTTCGATTTCTTTATCATAGCCAATACCGGTATGGTAATGTAGCTTGTAACGTGTTTTATCAGCCAGCAGTATCATTGCGCGATCGTAACTGAGATGTTGCATGATGCTATCAATCACGTTCTTGATCAATAGGTCGATATCAACGATCGTTGAAGTTACCTGGCCAATTTCCTGGATCAACAAGGAATTGTTATGGCGGATATTGATTTCGTTGACCAACTCTTTGGCTGCATTTCCCTGTGCTCTGATGGAATTGTATAATTCCTTCTTTTCAATTCTATCGGAATAAATTGACAGATAACAGCGTTGAGATATAAGACTAAAAGTGAGAATGAGCCCAGGTGTTGAAAGACAGGAGAAAAAAGAGAAAAGGGACTGATACCGTTACACCAAGAAGTAGATAATTTCCTAATCAGTTTAGCATTAGAGAAGGTGTTTTATCCCATGCAATGACATACCGGCAGTATTTATCCCCTTTGTGAAAACAGTGTGTTTCATTGATATTGGTGAAATTGACCTGCAAATGATTGTGCTATTGATTCAAAAGTTCCGTTCCTGTTTTAACATTGGTATGGTTTTTCTTTTGTCCTTTGATGTTGGGTGTTACAGTTATTTCGACTTTATTGGGACCTAATTTTCGCTTTTGCTGTTGCCCCTCTGGACATAACGCGAGTAAAATTTTTCAACCATTTGATAAACAGTTGATAAGAGTCATTAATCCTAAAGAATATTGTTTTAATGCGCCAATTCTTTCAGAGGATGCTGTATACTTTCCAGCCGCTTTCGCTATATCGGGATTTCCCGACGCTTCAACAACTTGTTCATGAAAACGATCTGCCTGCTTTTGGGTAAACCAATGACCTGGATCTTCAACTTCGTATCGGGTCATTCCAGAATATTCTAATATATCATCGACATTGAGATCCGGATAGAACTTCTGAAGATATTCTACATACGTGTTTGTGATCCGGCTGCTATAAAGAGGTACATTATCTTGATTTTTCATGGAATTACCCCGCATCGACTATAGCCTGAACAGAGTTCTTTTTGTCTCGAGATGCAACGATATAGTGCAGATATAGGGTTCGCAAAAAGCCTCGACAGAACCACTGGCATGCCTACATTTATTGCGAAATCTTCTTCATCAAGATCTCGGCACATCTCTTCGCAAAAAAAGACTCAGCTCAGCCATATAAAAGTAACACTATTCTATTGGGATTTCAAACAGGGGTTGTTCATCCTGGTCTAGCACAACGATCGTAGTGATATCGACTCGGTAAATTTTTAGCAGCAGAAAAGGGCTTGTCACGGCCTGGGTCAATAAAACACCTTCCTCAGGAGTATTCCAGGAAATATGGATAAGAGCCTGCTTGCCGACTACACGAGAAAGAGAGGGAGTGAAGTCAATCGCGTATCCACCGCTTGGTTTTTGCCCCATCTCGATAAACAGCACACCGTAACAACGCCAATCGATATCCGGTGCCACATTGTCATTATTGCCCAGGTGATATCTATCTATAGCGGTAAAAACATGTTGCAGGGCTTCAGGGTCGCTGATCCAAGTGGCATTGGCACTTTTCTGCGAAGCGCTACCGTGAGCACCGCTGCGTATCGGTTCTGCAAGATTTAGTGCATTACAGGCTTGGTTGTGGGTGTTAAACCAACACCCCGAAATCAAACCAAAGAGGGTGACCACTAATATTCGCATACATCGAGATTGTTTCTTCTGCATCGCCTATTCCATTCCCAGTCGTTTTATTCCGAAATCTTTATTGAACATACTATTCGGCAGGTTGACATTGAATGAGCTTGTAAAATCTAGATTACTTAAATTGCTGTCGACATTGATTTCCACGGGTTGATCCAAAGATATATAGGCGCCTATGGCTTCACCGGCATCTCCGATATAGCCATCGTTATCGGAGTCGGTACCGGCATAAATGCTATAGGTGCCATCGGCGACACTGGTAAAGCTGTAAGGATAAAGACCATTCAACGGCGAAACTCCCAGCTGGTCCACTGGTGTGTTATCGTCTAAGGTATCCAGAAGCAGAATATAGTGAAAACCCAGATTTCCGATGGCGGATATATCACCTTGATACATGGTCACACCGACTTCCACAGTATTGGAATCAGATTCGAAGATGATCGTGGCGTAATAGGGGCCATCCGAAAGGTTTGTTCGGTCAGCACTGACGGTATATGTGCCAAGATTATCTGCATCGACACCATCGGGTGTTACTGTCAGCCAATCTGCATTGTCCGTTACGGAAAGCAGGGATAGGGCACCGTCACCCTCTTTCGCGGCGGTCAGTGTCAGATTTTCAGTGGCACTGCCAAAATTTAGCGATCCGGGGCTCACAAATAGCAGTGCGGGAATGTTACCTCCCTGAGCTTCAGAGACAGCCTTGTAAGCATCGATGAGACCGTTGCCAAAATCAGTGTCCGGTCCTGAGGCGCCGATATCTTCAGTAATGTTGCCACTTAAAAGCAATATGTCGAGATCTGATGGACTCAGATCAGGTTTGACAGATTTCATCAGGGCGGCAACACCGGCCATGTGCGGGCATGCCATGGAGGTTCCCTGGTAAAAGCTGTATACAAAATCGATGCTATCTCCCGAAGTGTCGTCTCCACTGGTGCTGAGCACACCATCTGGATAACCGTCCCCGTCCGTGTCTTTGGATGTGTCCCCGCCGGGTGCTGCGACATCGATGGTCGAGCCGTAGTTGGAATAGGGTGTCAGATCTTTATTGGCGTCCACGGCACTCACAGAAACAACCCCATCATAGGCTGCGGGATAGCTGGGGGAACTGGTGGCTTCATTTCCAGCTGCGGCTATGATGATGACACCCTCGGCCCGGGCAGCATCGATAATGTCTTGATCGTTTGCAGAATAGCCTCCACCGCCAAGACTCATATTGATAATATCGGCTTTCTGTGTGGGTAATGCACCGGTATCATTAGGCCGACCCGCCGCATAGAGAATGGCCTGATTGACATCAAAGGAGGTGCCGACGCCGCCTCTGCCAAGAGTGCGAAGCGCCATAATTTTAACGTTGCTTGCCACACCTGCCACACCAGTGACGTTGTTGGTGGCCGCAGCAATTGTGCCAGCCACATGCGTGCCATGAAAAGAGCTTCTCCCCTGTGACTGGTCACCGGGGTCTTCGGGATTGGAATCATACCCGTCCCCATCCAGGGAATAGCTCGTATTCTTTATAAAGTCGTATCCATCTGTCACCAACTGCCCCTGGATGTCCGGGTGTTGGGAAAGTATTCCAGTGTCGATTACAGCCACAATGACCGTGTTTTGTCCTTGGGTAATTTCCCAAGCCTGCTCCAGATTAATCAGAGGGTAGTGCCACTGGTTGTTGTAGTAGGCGTCGTTGGGCGTAAAATACGCCCTACGATAATAATTGGGCTCGGCATACAGAATGTCATCGCGTTTGTTTAGTTCTCCGATGATACGTAAGGTATCCCGTTTTAGTTGCGCAAGCTCCTCGTCCATGTGCATGGCTTCCTCTGTTGGCTTGTCAGCTGATGATGAGCTTGAAGAGGCATTGGCAATAAACAGATTGATGCTCTGATTGTCGGTGAGGGACACACGATAATAATCTTCTGGGTCCCCACTGATATAAGAGCGTCCAATATAACCGGAAAAGGCGGTGTTGACGTAGCCGCCAAGGACCACCGGGTTCGGAATGAGTTGGGAGTTTTCGATTGTGTCATTGGAGTCATAAGGGGCAAGGGGATCATTGACATCGCTGTCGATAATTGAGTTGTTCGTGGCGATGATAGTGCCTTGGAGGGTATGATCCGATTGGTTGATGCCGATCATATCCATGACGTGTTTGGTATTTTGACGATCGAAATGATATAGCTGTGCACGTCCAGATGCACCGCCTATGCGAGTCATCCCAAATGCAGTGACCGTATTGGTAAAGGCGTCTTTCTGTGATACGATGGCTCTATCATCTTTAAAAGCGATGATAATATCTCCGGGAACAAAGTCTCCCTCGATATTGTTTTGGATGGATTGTTCTGTTTTTCCAATGGACAAAATATAGTTACTTGCTCCTGAATAGGATTTTACACCAATATAATATTCACCGGCATCTAAGGCATGCACCGTTTCTGTCGATCCTTCGCCTTCAGAGGCATCGATCAATGTTCGGCTGTCGTCGTAGAGAAACAGATCGAGATCATTGTTTGTAAGTGCAGTCGTCGATCCACCGTCACTGCCGCCACCACCACCACAGCCAAGTAGGTAAGAAAAAAGTAACAGAGCGAAAAGTATATGGGTCCAAACGATTTTATTCATTTTAAGTCAAGATCCTTTTCCAAGCGCAATGAATATCGAAACGTTGATGAGAAAGCCTTAGCCGACTTCTTATATGAATGAAAAATTATCATAACTGTAAAAACAATGCAATCTCTGTGCAATTGACCGTGTATTAACGCCAATGAATCCAATCAAGCGCATTTTCCTCATTCTGATATTGTTATCGCTGTTCTTACTGTTTTTTATCAGTGGACCAGGTTATGATTCTGCCCGATCGTTAAAATACTTGTGGAATATGGGACATATTATTTTCTTTGCCCTGCTGACTTTATTCATTGTGAGTACCATAAATTTGCCTTCGAGTTTTCAACATCAAGTAATTATCATTCTCGCGATAACACTCATTTTGGGTATACTTATCGAAATGCTTCAGATCGGCATGGTTGCACGCATCCCAGATATGGGTGATGTTATCCGAAACATCATTGGTGCCCTGGTGGGTCTGTTCTTCTTGCTACCGTCCCGGAAGTCATTCTCCAATTTACGGCGCCATGTTGTGCAGCTGCTGGTGTGTTTTCTGGTATTGATGCAATTGGTCCCAGCCGTGCGTGCCTATATAGATGAGAGACAGGCTAAACAACAGTTTCCCTTATTGTCCGGTTTTGAAATATCATCAGAAATCGACCGCTGGACCGGTGGAGCAGCAGCTGAAGTCAGCCGCAGGGTTAAAAAGATCGGATCGGCATCGTTACAAGTGATGATGAACACGGATACCTATTCGGGTGTGGCGTTGAAGTATTTTCCGGGTGACTGGGAAGGGTATCGCTTTTTTCAATTCAGCGTTTTTAACCCGGATAATGATGAACTGAAAATTACCTGCCGAATTCATGATAGGCAGCACACCCAGGGGCAGCAGAAGTATGCGGACAGATTCAATCGATCGTTTTCAATTTTGAAAGGCTGGCAAACCATTACAATCCCTTTGCATCATGTAAAGACAGCCCCTGAGAATCGCCAGATGGATATGCAGCAAATCCAGGGCGTGGGTATCTTTGCCGTCCGATTACCGCGTGCGAGAACTATTTACATCGATGATGTCAGGCTAAAAAAATGATAGCTTTTAAAGAAAATCGAAATTAAAAGCGACAATGTCGCTCCAAATAAAATCGTACGGCGATTTTACTATAAGCCAGTTCAAAAAAAAGGTTTTGGTTCAAGTTTAAGGCGGGACCGAGTTTCAACCCGCAGGCGCCCCGCAGGAAGGGCCCTTGGGGTGCATACTGTAGTATTCCGAGGAGTTGAAACAAGGGACCAACACAGAAATTGGGCCAAAAAACTTTTTTGAGATAGCTTATAGGGTATTGACAAATATAAACGGATATATATTATACGACCAAGAATTTAACATATGAGGGTGAAGAAAATGCCGATGTATGAGTTCAAATGCCGGGAAGGCACCGTGACCGAAAAATTTGTCAAAATGGGTACCAAAGAAATCAAATGCCCCAAGTGCCATAAAAACGCCAAAAAAATCATGTCCTCCTGCACGTTTACTCTAAAAGGTGGTGGCTGGTACGCAGACGGGTACACTAAAAAATCTTAATCCATTCACGATTTTTTGCCTATATGGATGTTTTTCTTCTTGACACATACCATATATTGTGTAACACAGAATTTGCGCTTAATTGAAAGGGCTTGCTCACCGGAACCTGAACTGAACGAAAATTCTCTGCTGACCTGTTAAAAAGCGGCCTTCATACGAATGTTAATAAGCGCATCCCTGAATGGGCCCTAGAAGGTATTATAACCTTTTAGGGCCCTTCTTGTTTTGACCTAACCCAACTTTCGGGTTTCACCACAGAGTGAGCGAAATGGGTGATCCAATGGCGATTTGTGCTGTTTGAGCCAATTAGGGCACCTTACATAAGCGCATGACAATGAACAATCCAATATGAAAGCACGGTCATTCAATAGATAGGCCTGTTTGACCCTATGGCCAGCGCTGATGTTAGGAGCCCTTGCGGCGAGTTCACAAAGCGCCAGGGGATTATTCATTTCGCGTTTTCTGAATCCCGAAAGTTGAGGATCTAAGATGTGTGTTTTAATTTTTTGAATATCAACTCCTTGGGATCGATAATCGCTCAACTTAGGTTTGACAAAACTGGTTAATTTCTTTATAAAAATAAAATCGTATGACGATTTTATCTGACGCGGCTTTGCCGCTAAGATAATTAGTGTCCGTCCACAAATGGTCTTTTCACGCCCTGCCGGTGTTGGGCGCCATGATTTTACTCCTCAAAATAGCTCGCTATTCTTCCGGGTTAAATCTGACGCCCGCCTTGTCAGAACGCGAAAATCCCTATTTCTGGACGGACACTAATTACGAAATTGACACTGAGGAACTTGTAAAAAATCCGAATTAGACGGTTTCGAAAAAAGTTCAAATTCAAGGCATGCAAATTTTGTAAACATGAGGCGTACGTATCGTACGTTGAATGGTTACGAAATGCAGCACAACGCAGAAGTTGGACTTTTTACGAAACCGTCAAAACTAAAAGTTAAACATTGATTTCTCATGGGAGTCCATATGGTGAATAAAAATAGGGCTGGATTAGAGGAGATGAAAGCATTTTCATTGGAGCTGGTCGAAGAGGCAGGAAAAGAAGCGCTTAAATATTATGGCAAGGGCAGATCGCAATCCGTTTTTGACCAAAGCCTTGTCACTGAAGCCGAACTGAGATTATCGACTTTATTCCAGAAGCAGTTAAACCATCGATTCCCTGATCATCAGGTTTTCAACAGCAGCCACATCGGTAATGGATATTCCCATGGCAAAAAACGTTACCTATGGATCTTTGACCCCATCGATGGGGTGGACAACTTTCAGGCCGGTATACCCATATGGGGCATGTCGTTGTCGCTTCTTGATAATTTTTGGCCTATTTTAGGTGTGTTTTACATGCCGGCAACAGGGGATTTGTTTCATGCCCAGGCAGACAAGAACGCGTTCTGGGGTGATAAAAAGATCAATGTCAATACCAAGGGAAATGTAGATGACGAAAGCCTGCTGTTGACCTTTTCAAGATTCCATCGGCATTACAGTTGCAAATTTCCTGGTAAAATACGGGATCTGGGTTGTACGGCCGCCCACATATGCTATGTGGCCAAGGGTAGGGCAGACGCTGCAGTCATTGCCAATGAGTCATACCAGGATCTGGCTGCCACGAGGGTGATCATCGAGGCTGCCGGCGGCAAGATCAGCAAGATGGATGGCAGTGATTTTCATTTAAACGAATATCTTGATGGCGGGAGGATACCCGAGCACCTTCTGGTAGCGTCGCCTGGAAACCTCAAGCAGGTTTTGGGCTACCTGAAAAGAAATTGAGAGATGAATGTTTGGATGCCAGGATGCCTCTGGTATTCGTATCGGGTTGATAAAAAAGAATATTTACCACAGAGACACGGAGAGCACAGAGGATTTATACATTTAGCATGCCGGGAGATGCCAGCATGCTAAAAACGATCTGCCACTTCGTGGCAAAAGCTCATTAACCATTGTCATTTATCTTCGTTAATTATTTCAAATTGGAATCCGGTTGTAATTAAATAGGTTATGAGAGCGCCCGAAGGGCAGAATGGTTTTCTTCGATCGGCACCTCCCGATCGAAGAAAAAAGATTTTCTCTGTGATCTCCGTGTCTCTGTGGTGAAAAAAAGCAACAAAGCCGTCTATAATAAAATCGCGAAGCGAGTTTATAATGATCCAAAATGTAAAAATCATCGTGGTCGATAAAGATAAACTGGTCAGGGAGTTTGCCGTGGACGTGCTGGAATTCTGCGTCAACAGGGAGGTTCTGGCATTTGACAATGGCAGCGACGCCTGGGATTATATTCAATCGCCTGATAACGCGCATGTCATTATATCTGATGCCGAAATCCCCATCATGAACGGGTTTGATCTTTTAAAGAACATCAAAGAAACGTTCCCCGAAAAAATCTGCATCATCATGTCTCACCATTACCAGAACGAAAAAGTTGCCAAAGAATTGGGGGCCGATGCGTTTCTGGCCAAACCGTTTTATATTGATGAGCTTTTTGAGCTGGTACAGCAATATGTTGTAGCTGATAGCAAATAGCTCATAGCAAATAGCTCATAGCCTGTAGCTCATAGGTGATAGGTCATAGCGGAAAGCTCATAGGTAATAGGAAGATGGGAGACAGGAGATTACTATCGGCGCATTGCTTATAGTCGGTCTTATTGTAGTAACGAAATCGCGTTAGATAAAACCGCGTTGCAGGTTTATTTCAAAATCCAAACCGCTATCATCTATGACCTATCAGCTATCAGCTAATCTGCTTTGGCGGGTGGTGTTATCCCCAGATCACTGATTTTATACAGCAGCGTTTTATAGCTTATTTTCAGGATCTTGGTGGCTTTGCTGCGGTTCCAGCCTGTTTTTCCCAGTACATGGGAAATAACCTCCTTCTCAACCCGGTCCAGGGCTGTTTTCCGAATCGTTTTAAGTGAGAAAGAGGGCTCGTCAGGTGAATCCTTGCCATTGAAATCAAGTATCCCTTTATAACCCATGCCTTGTGTATCAGATGTTGATCCATCTGATGAGGTGCCCGTCATACTGTTTCTGCTGTTCATTTCGTCAAGAATCTTTTCAGCATCACCGAGAACGAGCATACGTTTGAGGATGTTTTGAAGTTCCCTTACATTTCCCGGCCAAGGGTATCTTGTCAGTTCATCAATTACGGTATCACTTGGCTGGATAATTTTGTCGGAATTGAAGAGAAGCGAGTATTCTTTTAAATAGTAATCGATCAGGTGCGGAATGTCTTCGGGACGTTCGCGCAATGGCTGGATATAAATTTTAATGATATTGAGCCGATAATAGAGATCTTCCCTGAATTTACCTTCGGAAATTTCCTTTTCCAGTTCGTGATTGGTAGCAGCGATGACCCAGGTGTCTGTCTTGAACTCTTTTTCAGATCCCAGGGGGGCAAAGGCACCACCCTGGAGGACATGCAGTAACTTTGCCTGCAGGGACAGAGACATGTCCCCGATTTCGTCAAGCATGAGAACGCCTTTGTTGGCCAGCTCGAACTTGCCCCTTGTTTTTCGATCAGCGCCGGTAAAAGCACCTT
Organism: uncultured delta proteobacterium; assembly: GCA_963842925.1. Classification (GTDB taxonomy): domain Bacteria; phylum Desulfobacterota; class Desulfobacteria; order Desulfobacterales; family B30-G6; genus B30-G6. The sequence continues at coordinate 26,062 of CAWJIL010000005.1, read as the reverse complement.
TTTCATATCCAAACAACTCGCTTTCCAGCAACCCATCCGGCAAAGCAGCACAGTTAACCTTTATAAAGGGTTTTCCGTTTCTGGATGATTTTTGATAGAGGCTTTGGGCTATCACCTCTTTACCCACACCGCTTTCCCCACAAATAACCGTATTCAGGCCGGTATCGGCAATGTGATTGATGACTTCTCGAATTTTAACGATATTTTCGCTTACACCGATTATTGGACGAGACATAATCTTACATTTACCTTCTGATGTTCAATTGGCTCTATGGTATAACAGGAACATATTCCAATAGAGTTGATATAAAAGGGTTCGAGGATCCAAGGGTTCCAGGGTTCAAGTGATGGTATATCGTGCATGACCAATAAAAGCCCCGGCACCTCTGTTTAAAAATGATATTTGCTATTTGAAAAAAATAGTGACAACACCGCGCCAGATAAAACCGATCCTACGATTTTATTTTATTAATAACCTGGAAATATGACTTTCCAGTTCATCTAATTTAAATGGTTTTTCCATAACAATATCAGCGTGAACTTCTTTTGCAAGCGCTTCTGGCTGTTCACCATAACCGGTTATGGCTATGACAGGCATTTTTGGGTTTTGCTTTTTGATAATGGCGGTAACAGCTACTCCGCTGATATTTGGCATAACAAGGTCGGTAATCACGAGATCAAAATCATCGGTAGCCGCTTCAATGAGCTTCAATGCATCCAAACCGTTTGATGCCGATACAACATCATACTCCTTTTTAGAAAGAAAACTTTTCAGGGAGGTGAGGATCTCCTCGTTGTCATCGATGACCAGAAGTCGGTATTTCCTGTCCACGTTGTTAAATTCCTATATTTGATATCATGCAAATTGATAAAAGAGATTTATTAGTATAACATTTATTACATAATTGCAAGCATAATGAACGCTCAAATAGGGCAGTATATTACATAGGCTTGTAAATATAGTCAATTCATACCATACTCACATTGAATATTTAGGCCAAGTATGCTATAGAGCAATGAAAAAAAATTCTAAAAAATGGTATACATCTACATAGTATAGCGACATTCACCTACAAACATTCCTGAATATCATTAAAAATAATTGCTAAAGGCATGATATTTGCTTTTCCAAAGACAACCAAGATTAATAATAACAAAAAAATAAATTGGGCGGCATTGCCGCGTATGATAAAGTCGTGGAACGATTTTATGTCGAGAACGGAACAAAAAAAGATCGTCATTCTTGAAAAAGATCATGTTCAGCGAGATTTTCTTCGATCTGTTTTTTCGGCGAAATCTGATCTGGCATTTTGTTTTGATAGGGTGGTTTCCTGTTTTGACAATCTGGAGCAACTGAATCCGGACCTGATCGTGGTCGGTTCTTTTCCTCGAAAGGGTATTTTGCGCTTTATCAATGCCCACAAGGCCACCCACTGCAACTTGCCATCTTTGTTGATGACCCAGGACATTGAAATCAAGAAGTATCTCCAAATAAGTGGTGTCAGCAACATCCGAATGTTCGACGGCAACTTGAAATTGAACGCGTTCAACAAATCAATTGCCCATGCATTAGAGAAAAACAAGGATGTGCCTTACGACAAGGATTACCCTTTTATCGTTGGGAACAGCCCGGATATTGTAAAAATTAAAGAGATTCTTCCTGTTATGAATATGTCCCGGGAAAGCGTTTTGATAGAGGGGGAAAAGGGCACCGGTAAGGAAATGATTGCAAGGGCTATTCATCGCCTGTCTGAAAGCAAGGATCTTTTTGTTAAAATTTCGGCACAGGAAATTCCAACAGGAAGTCCACGCTTGAATTTGTTAGAGCTTATTGGACAGAAGATTCAAAACAAAACGAACAGCAGCATTCCACAATTTCCGAATGAAGTGATATCAACTATTTTCATCGATGATCTGGGTTGTCTGCCTGATTCCATTCAGTCAGAGCTGCTTCACATTGTGGATAGCGAGCATGACGCACTTCACGGCTTTTCACCAAGAGGGAAAAACAATATTCGGATCATTTCAACCACCAGTGTCGGCTCTGATTGTCTGCTTTCAAAGAATAGACTGCGAAAGGATCTTTTTTATCGTTTGAATGTTATCAATTTTAAAATGTCACCCCTGCGGCAGCGCAAGGAGGACATTCCCTTGCTGGCAGACTATTTTTCTTACAGTTATTGTAAAATGCTTGGTCGGAGTTTTTTTGAACTGCCCAGTGAAACCATTGACATATTTATGGATTACCATTGGCCCGGGAATACCAAAGAGCTTGAAACGGTTGTCAAGAGGGCGGTCATGAACGGTGATAACGGCAAGTTTTTAAAAGATTTGCACCTGGTAAATACCCAATCATCATTGAAAACAGATCAAAAAATGATTGAAAGTCTCAAGGCTTGTAGTACAACTGCTGATGTAAGGGATTGTTTGAGACAGATCGAAAAAAAACCTTTGAAAGAAATCTGTTCGAGTTTTATGGCTAAAATTGAAAAAAATGTTATGAGAAAAGCCCTGGAAGCAACCAACTGGAATCGAAAAAAAGCATCCGCCATGCTGAATATCAGCTATAAGTCCATGCTGAACAAGATTAAGCAGTATGGCTTGGCCTAGATGGTCAATTTTGAGTTTTTAAATTTTAGCACAGGATCTACAGAGAATAAGACATAATATTACTTTGTTGAAGACTTGGCGACCCCGTAAAATTGAGATTAGACGGTTCGAATAAGTTTAAACCAAGGCTCTAAATTTAGTAATTATGAGACGTATTTATCGAACGTTGAATGATTATTAAATGCGGCACAACGCAGAATTAGACGTTTTACGAGACCGTCAGAATTGATGATTTAAATAAATGTTTCAGAGTTGCGTATTTTTCCAATCGGTATCTCCCGATTGGAGAAAAGATAAAATTCTCTGTGTACTCTGTTGTCTCTGTGTCTCTGTGGTGAATAAAACAAAATAAAAAATCTTGTTAGAAAAATAAAAGGCTTCCATGAAAAAAGCAAAAGACATCATTACTCCTGACCAGATCATCGAAATTATCCTCAGACGCCGCTGGTACATTATTTTGCCATTTATCGTATCCATGATTGCCGGTATCTTTTACACGACCACACTTACAAAAGTTTACGAGGCCAGGACACTGATTCTGATTCAGGCCCAGCGGGTTCCGGAAAATTATGTCCAGGCCATTGTTGATAGTGATACCAGTTCACGGCTTAATACCCTGTCCCAGCAAATCATGAGTCGTACCAATTTAGAAAAAATTATTAAAGACTTTAGGTTATTTGCCGAACCCCAATACGAAAACGTCTTTATGGAAGAAAAAATCGAAAGCCTTCGGAGAAAAATTTCCATCGATATTACAAGAGACAGAAGGGGCGCAGATGCCTTTTCCATTTCCTACCGGGGAGGGGAACCGGAAAAGGTAATGAAGGTGGCCAATGGTTTGGCTAGGTATTTTATCGATGAAAACCTAAAAGTAAGAGAGGCGCAAGCTTTTGGAACCAGTGATTTTCTGGATGACGAACTAAATAACATGCGGCTAAAACTCGAGGAGGTCGAGGAAGTCCTGAAACAGTACCGAAGCCGATATATGGGTGAACTTCCCGAACAATTGGAGACCAATCTGAGAATACTCAGACCGGCTTCAAGAACAATTGACCGACAGACAACAAGTCTTGCGGGAAGACAAAGCCCAGCTTTTGCTCATCGAAAATCAGATTCAGAATTTCAAGGAACAAGGAGGGACACCGATTGCTGGCATCCAAGCTGTTCCCATCCCTCCTTCAGAGATGGATCGATTGAAACAGCAACTTGCCGATCTGAAGACACGCTATACAGACAAGCATCCGGATGTGGTCAATTTAGAAAAAACAATTGCCGAATTGGAAAGCCAATGAATCTGAAAACACATACAAATGAAGCGCAAGCTCTCCAATCGAACCGGTTGAGACGATTAACCCGGTGATAGCTGAATACATGCAGCAGCGATTAGAAGTGCAGAGGGGTATTCAGGTCCTGGAAGCGGAAATCGCAGAAACAGCATCACAGATAAAATTTTATCAGATCAGGGTGGAGAACACACCCAAGCGTGAGCAGGAACTTCTGAGTTTGAGAAGAGACTATCAAAATATCCAAGCGTCTTACAATTCTATACTGAGCAGGAAACTGGAGTCGGATATCTCAGTGAACATGGAAAAGAAACAAAAAGGAGAGCAGTTTCGTATTGTCGATCACGCCAGATTGCCAGAAGTTCCCATCAACGCGGACATGAAAAAGTTGTTTCTTCTTTTCATTGGTGCTGGTTTTGGCATTGGTGGTGGCATTATCTTCTTACTGGAATATCTGGACAACTCGTTTCGAAAACCGGAAGATCTTGAAAGCGTGTTGGCGTTGCCTGTTTTGTGCACAGTTCCCAAGCTTATCCATGCCAAAGAAAAAAGGATGCGGATGCTTAACCAAGTGTTATCGATTTTATTTACCGGGCTATCCTTTGCTCTTTTAGCCGGATTTGCTGTGCTGTCTTTCAAAGGTTTTGATGAGACAATTGCGTTTGTAAGGCGATTTGTGGACATATAGGCTGAGAGGATAGGAAGCTTGAGGCTGTATCGCTATGATGCTGGAAAGCAGTCTGTGAGATTGTACTGATTGACCGCAATTTTATCTGACAGGATTAACAGGATCGACATGATATTTATGAGATTTCCAGATGAAATCCGCATTAAACTTATTCGCCTAGGCGATAATAATTATTTTTCACACTGATATTTATGTAACTTATAGAATAGTATAAAGAAACGCTTATATCGGATAGCAATGAATGTAATTGGGATATGATTCGACCGAAGGTGGATTGAGTTTCTGACTTTCATCTGGAAAGTGGTAAAGAAAATAAATCCTGTAAAATCCATGTAGATCCTGCGAAAAGAATGTCATGGAGGTTCCCCGGGTGAGCCTGTGGTAAAAAAAATAGCGAGGTTAACGTTGGGTAAAATTTACGATGCACTGGAAAAGTCGCAAAAAGATAATAAACCAGCCGTAGAATCGAGCAAAGGCTCTGTGGCTGATTTTTACAAAGACAAGGGAAAGAAAAAAGACCCTGTGGATCTTACAGCGACCATTGTCATCAAGGAAAATGTGAACAAAAATCTGGTGACTTATCTGGATCCTCAGTCACTCGAATCAGAAATGTTCAAGATTTTAAGGGGCAACATTCTCTTCCCTGCCAAGGGTAAGCCACCCAGATCAATTCTGGTTACAAGTGCATTGCCTGGTGAAGGCAAGTCTTTTGTGTCAACAAATCTGGCCGTGAGCATTGCCCAGAACATCAACGAGCACGTTCTTTTGATGGACGGTGATATCCGCAAGCCAAGTGTTCACAAATATCTGGGGTGTGATGAAACAAACGGACTTGCGGAATATTTAGCCGAAGACAGAACGCTTTCGGATGTGCTGCTAAAGACCGATATCAAAAAATTAACTGTTTTGCCTGGCGGCAAACCACCCCACAACCCGGCCGAGCTGCTTTCCTCCAAAAAAATGTCCCAGCTTTTGGAAGAGGTTAAAAAGCGCTATAGCGACCGGTATATCATCATCGACTCGCCACCGCCGCAACTGACAGCAGAAACCGGGGCCATTGCCAGGCAGGTGGATGCAATTATCATTGTCGTAAAATACGGCAGCACACCCCGGGAGATTGTTGAGGAACTGGTGGAGACCCTGGGTAAAGAAAAAATCATCGGATGCGTGATGAACTGGTTCGACATGCGATCGTCCACTTATTATGGATACGGCAAATACGGTAAATACAGTAAATACTATCGGAAAAAACTTGGATGAAAAGTGGATTTTATTAGCCGCAGACACTCGCAGACATTATTAATTTTTGTTTGGCCGACTTGGCCAAACAAAACCAAACTTCGCTATCACGAAATATCACTTTAAAGCAATTTATGCTTTTTATTCAATAGGACAGACCAACATTACTATAAAACTAAAATTATATGTAAATAGTTAATAAAGATAAAACAGTTATTTATGATCGTAATGAAAATGCCTGAAGGGCATGATTGATGGTCATCGATCAGGTCGATCGATGATTGTCTGCGCTAGTCTGCGGCAAAAGAAAATACTAAACATGCTTAGAGTTTTTAAACAATACTATCCAATCCGAAACGTATTCTTCATTATTGGTGAAGGGCTGGTCATTTTTGCATCTGTCCTGTTAGCCAGTTGGATTGTTATTGGCTATAATTCGTTCGTTATTGACGAATTACTGTGGCTCAAGGCGCTGTTGGTGGCACTGTTTTGTTTTATGGGTCTTTATTACAATGATTTGTACGACATGAAAGTGACGGATTCGTTCCTGGAACTTGGCATTCGTCTTTTTCAGGCGTTGGGTGGTGCAGCCATTTTTCTGGCCCTTATATATATTCTTTTTCCCCAGCTTGTTATTGGCAGGGGTATCTTCATGATCAGTACAATATTTACGATAGTGTTTGTTGTTACGTGGCGGATTGGTTATACCGTGGTTCTAAACCAGGGGCTGTTTAATCAGAAGATAATTATCATCGGTTCCGGAGAACTTGCAAAAAATATCATCGATGAAGTACAAGAAAAGAAAGACTGTGGGTATTCCATTGAAGTGGTGGTTGTAGAGTACAATTGTGAAAATAGTTGTATAAATAATAATATGAACATCCAAGTCAACGGCACGATAGCCCAAAAAAGCTATCAAGGTCTCTGTGAAATTGGAAAGACCCTGGAAATTGATAAAATAATTATGGCCATCGAGGAAAAACGGGGCAATTTCCCTGTGGAAGAACTCCTTCGTTGCCGGGTGGGTGGTATCGAGGTGCTGGAAGGAGTGGCATTCTACGAAATGCTTACCGGCAAACTCATCGTAGAGCAGATCAATCCCGCCTGGCTGATATTTTCACAGGGGTTTCAGACATCATGGGCAAGACGATTTTTAAAAGAAGCAGTGACATTTTCTTCGCATAATCATGCTGGTCCTGCTCTTTCCCTTGTTTATTTTGATTGCTTTAATGATCAAATTGGATTCCAAGGGCCCGGTCATTTTTTCTCAGGAACGTATAGGACAGAACCGAAAACCCTACAATGTCCACAAATTTCGATCCATGGTGATCGATGCAGAGAGCCACAACAGGACCTGTCTGGGCCGAAGATGATGACCCCCGGATTACACGCGTTGGAATGATCATCCGCAAGTTACGTCTCGATGAGCTACCGCAACTCTGGAATGTAATCAGAGGCGATATGAGCTTTGTAGGGCCGCGACCCGAGAGAGAATATTTTATTGAAGAACTGGAAAAAGCGATTCCCTATTACCGTGAACGTTTCACGGTTAAACCGGGTATCACCGGTTGGGCCCAGGTCAGTTATGGATATGGCGCTTCTGTGGAAGATGCCATCGAAAAATTGAATTACGATCTCTTCTATATCAAGAACATGTCCATCCTTATGGATATCATGATCATGCTTCGGACGGTGAAGATTGTACTGTTTAGTAAAGGATCTAGGTAGGGCAATTATTAATTCTGAATTTTTAATTTTTAATTTTGAATTAGGTTCACTGGAGACTGTAAGCTGAATGTTATATTGCATAAACCTCAAAACGATAGACAGCCTTATGGCTTCCATCGCCATGGTCTCCCAGCATCAACGTTAAATTGTGTCGATACTGAACTCGTCAAAACGAGGATTTAAAAGCGATTAGACGAGATAATTATAAACTCAAGATTTAAAATTCAGAATTGCTCTTATCAGCTGGGTATAGATATAAATGAGTACTATTTCAAAATCATATCACAGATTATTTTAAGGGACAATACGGACGTTGTCGCAGTCTATTTATATGGTTCCTATGCGGCTGGTAAACACACTTCGACCAGTGATATTGATCTGGGCATCGTCTTGGACTCCGGAAAAAATCAACTGTGATCAGTTCAGCGCAAAAAGGGATCGGTTCTTGCTCAGACCTATCCCGGATTCTTCGAAAAGAAATTCATTTGGTTGTATTAAATACTGTCGGCGAAGGCCTCTTGAACCAGGTGTTACGAAAGGAATTTGTATCTTTATCGGAAATAGAAGAAAATTAACGCTGTTTATAGCCAAGTGCACTGCTAAGAATTGCCGATTTCAATTACTACAAGAACATAATGCAGTCCGGTTTTATTCGAAATGTTTTGGAGGAAAAAGCATAATGGTCGATAGAGATCTGATATAGTAGCAATTTTTAATTCTTAAGTTTGAATTTTTAATGAAAAACCAAAGAAGATAGGCACTTAAAAAACGCTGAAGAAATTAGTAGAATCCAAACTGAAATCGTCAAAACAACGCCTCAAAAGCGATCAGACGAGATAATTAAAAACTAAAAATTCAAAATTCAAAATTGTTTTCACGATCTCCATTAACCCAAGGAACTCAAAGAACCCAATGAACCCAACAAACCCAACAAACCCAATGAACTCAACAAACCCAATAAACCAACCCCTCACGGCGGCAAACTCATCAACCTGCTTGTGGACCAACAACGCGCAACCAAGCTCAAAGAAGTGGCCCAGAGCCTGCCGGACATTACACTGAACGATCGCCAGCTGTGCGATCTCGAGATGCTGGCCACGGGCGCTTTCAGCCCGCTGACAGGCTTTATGTGCCGGACAGATTACGAGTCTGTTCTGGACCGCATGCGTCTGCAGGACAACACCTTGTGGCCCATACCCATCTGCCTGGATATATCAGAGACCAAGGCCGGCACCCTGGAAGTCGGCCAATCCGTTTCCCTAAGAGATCCCGAAGGATTTTTGCTGGCCATCCTGCACATCGAGGACCTGTGGCCGGTGGACAAGGAAAAAGAGGCTGAACTGATATATGGCACGCGGGACAAAAAACACGATGGCGTTGCGCATATTTTCAATACAACCAAAACCTATTATGTGGGTGGGCGGATCGATGTCCTGAGTCTGCCGATCCATTCGGACTTCAATCAACTGCGTTTGACCCCTGCCGAGATACGGCAGCTTTTTGAAAAGCTTAACTGGCAGCGGGTCGTCTGCTTCCAGACGCGAAACCCCATTCATCGCCCCCACTTTGAAATGACCATCCGGGCCATGCGCCATGCCAAGGCCAACATCCTGATTCACCCGGTAGTGGGTATGACCAAAACAGGTGATTTTGATCATTTCACCCGGGTTCGGTGCTACCGCTCCATTGCCGATCATTATCCACCCAACAGTTGGGTGTTGAATCTGCTGCCCTTTGCCATGCGCATGGCCGGACCCCGGGAGGCGCTTCTGCATGCCATTATTGCCAAAAATTACGGCTGCACCCATTTCATCGTGGGAAGAGGGCACGCCAGCCCGGGAAAAGATGGCAATGGAGAACTGTTCTACGAGAAAAATGAAGCCCAGAAACTGGCCGAAGCATTCAGTCAGGAAATCGGTATGACCATCGTGCCCTTTGAGGAACTGGTCTATCTGCCTTTCGAAGACGAATACAAGACCATGGATCAGGTGCCTGAAGGCGCCCAAACGGTTTCCCTTTCCGGCAGCGATATCCGCCAGCGCATCCGCAGTGGCAAAAAAATACCGGATTGGGCCACCTTTCCGGAAGTCATGGCCGAACTTCACAAAGCCTATCCCCCCCCCATAAAACAGGGGGTCACCATCTTTATGACCGGGCTTTCCGGCTCCGGAAAATCCACCATCGCCAAGGTGCTTTACGCAAGATTTCAGGAGATCGGCGAACGACCGGTCACGCTCCTGGACGGGGACATTGTGCGTCGCAACCTGTCCAGCCAGTTGAGTTTTTCAAAGGAAGACCGGGATATCAATGTGCGGCGCATCGGGTTTGTAGCCAGTGAAATTACGAAAAACAGAGGCATTGCCATCTGCGCTCCCATTGCGCCGTACACGGCCACAAGACAGGAGATCAGAAAAATCATTGAAGAATACGGGGGATTTATCGAAGTGCACGTGGCAACACCCCTCGAAGAATGTGAAAAACGGGACCGCAAAGGCATGTATGCCAAGGCCAGGGCAGGCTTGATCAAGGGATTCACCGGTGTTGACGATCCCTATGAGGTGCCTGAATCACCGGAAGTAAAAATCGACACCACCAACATCACCCCCGAAGAAGCCGCCCAGGAAGTGCTGCTGTATCTTGGGCATAAAGGATACATTTAGATCAATTTTTAATTTTGAGTTTTTAATTTTGAATTGAGATAGCTAACGGCTGACAGCGTAGAGCTTAGCATTTTTTTACCGCAGACTTACGCAGACCATCGCAGACAATTTATATTTTTTCTTCGATCGACATAATCGAAGAAAACCAATCATCGCTATCGCGAAACCAATTAACTTCTTGGTAGATAAATTTAATATGCTGAGAAAATATCATATTTATCAAAAGCTTTTCTATGTAATTATTAAAGGATTTAAATTGCCCGCAGGGCATGATGAATAATCATCGATCAAGTCGATCGATGATTGTCTGCGAACGTCTGCGTGTGTCTGCGGCTAATATAAAATATAAAAAGGAAAACCAATGAAAAAATACATCACTTATACAACCATAGTCCTGTCCATCGGTTTCATATTTGTTACCACACACCCATGCTTCGCTCAAGAGGAAGCTAAGGAAACCTACCTCATCGGCAGCGGTGACATACTCGAAATTACCACCTGGAAAGAAGTCGATTTTACCCGGGAGGAAATTCTCGTCCGTCTGGATGGTATGATTACCTTTCCGCTGATAAACGATATCCAGGCCAAGGGCCGAACACCCATGCAGGTGAAGCAGGTCATCGAAGAGAAACTCAAAGATTACGTGGACAACCCCGTCGTAACGGTTACCGTCACGGTACTCCGGCAGCAAACGTTTTTACATCCTGGGAGAGGTGGTCAACACCGGTGAATACCCCCTTGTCAAGGGCTTGACCGTGTTGCAGGCCTTTGCTCTGGCCGGTGGCTTTACCGAGTGGGCTTCCAAAAAAGAAATCATCCTCATGCGTAACGAAGACGGTAAAGAAAAGATATTCCGTGTCAACTACAAGGACATCATCAAAGGCAAAGATTTCAGCCAGAATATCAAACTTCAACCCGATGACACGATTATTGTTCCGTAGCAAAAGGGGAAGGGGCAGGGAGCTATAATTTAACCGCAGACTTACGCAGACTATCGCAGACATTTATACCTTTTCATCGATCGACCTGATCGAAGAAAACAAATCATCGCTATCGCGAAATTACAAAATCTTTGAATAGGCCTATGAATTACAAATATTTCAAATTATACAGAAAGTTTTTTTGGAATGATAAAAAGATTACTGCTCGTAGGGCATTGATGGTAATCATCGATCAGGTCGATCGATGATTATGTGAAAAAGTCTGCGTGTGCCTGCGGCAAAATAAATATAAACCCTTACAGTCAATCAAGCAATGACTATCAACGATATTACTTACAAAATCAACGGTGCAATATTTGAAGTTAATAAAATACTTGGCCCAGGTTTTCTGGAAAAGGTATATGAAAATGCTTTAGTAATTGAACTTAGAAACAGGGGATTGATTACCGAAAGCCAAGTGCCAATAAAAGTAGAGTATAAAGGCAAGGGTGTTGGCGAATATATTGCTGATCTGATTATAGAAAAGAGTGTGATTGTTGAAGTAAAAACAGTTGATGCTTTATCAAACGCACATAAAGCTCAAATACTGAACTATCTAAAAGCAACTGGGATTTCTGTTGGAATATTGGTAAATTTTAATAAAAATAAAGCAGATATTCAAAGAATGGTATTAAATTTGCCCGAAGGGCATGAGAGTTAATCATCGATCAGGTCGATCGATGATTGTCTGCGAAAGTCTGCGTGTGTCTGCGGTTAAATAAGAAAACTTGCTCTCATTGGTGAAAAAAATGACCTCATACCTATTAGCAGACGGGTGAATGTCTCTGTGGTGAAAAAAATGAACAGTAAAACAATCTGCTCTATCCTGTGTTTTCTGACTATACTTTTGCCAACATCGTATTCGGTCGCATATCAAGTTACCTTTCACCCCAGACTGACTCTAACCACAGAATACACGGACAACTTCGAAAGGGAACACGAAGACGAACAAGATGACATCATCACCACCGTGTCACCAGGCTTTACCCTTTCCATCTTCGGTCAAACACAAGGCATGGATTTAAGCTACGACCCCGCCTATGCCTGGTATCGGGATAATCAAGACTCCAATACCCTGCGCCACACAGCCGCCCTGGGGTTATGGAAACAGGCCACCCGTAACACCCGGCTCTACATCAACGATGCGTTTCTCTACACTGAAGATCCCGGAGCAGAAGATGATGATCCTGATGCCGAGGATCGTCAGGGACGGGAGACCTATTACACAAACACCGCCACCATCGGCATGACCAATCAGTTCGGGCCCTCGGATGTAATTACCCTGGAATACAACTACCGGATTCTTGAAAGCGACGATGACACCGAAGATGATTCTGTGGAACACAACCCCACGGCCTCGATCACATACTACCCCTTTCGAAACTTTGGAACGGAAACGAACCTTTCATTCAGTCAAACCGATTACGATAATGGTGATGATGATATTGAACCGTCGGATGATTATAAAAATTACTTTGGATCGATTCGTCTGATTCAGCGCTTATCCCGAACCTTTAGCGGCTTTGTGGGTTACAACTACACATTCATGGATTATACGGATGGTGAAGATGCGAACTACGAGGTTCACTACCCCAATATCGGTTTTTCCTATGAAAGGGAAGATATCGCGAACATCAATGTCAGTGTGGGTTACCTGATAATAAACCGTGAAGAGGAAACCGAAGGTTTGGAAGATGATAAGCGCTTGCAGGTCAATGGGGATATCAGCCGGACATGGCAATTCAGAAGGGCTGCTCTCAACATCATGGGGGCCAGCGGATACGAGCAACCTTCCTTTGACCAGGATGATTTGGGTTTACGCATTTATTATGATGCCACAGCTGTTTTCAATCATGAGTTTTTGCGCGACATCTCTTATGAAGTAAACGGCGGTTATCGCCTGGATCATTACATCGATGTAAATCCGGAAAGAAAAGACAAGACAACAACGGCCGGTGTTGGCCTCATCTTCAACCGCATCGATTATATGACTGCCAGAATCGACTATGCCTACCGAAACGTGGCCTCCGACGAGAACGAAGATGAATATACCGAAAATCGCGTATCCCTCACCGTCACATTCACTCCCCGTAATCCGATTTACCTGAAGCGATAAATCACTTCAATTTTTAATTTTGAGTTTTTAATTTTTAATGAAAGGCAAAAAGTAAATTGTTTGGAGCCAATTAAATTTAGCCGCAGGCGATCGCAGATATTTATTTCTTTTTGTTTGGCCGATCCGTCTTCGCTTAAGCTTCGCCGAGGCAAGCCTGCCCGATAAAATTGCACGTAGACCGAAGGGATTTCATCCGGTTGATATGTCCGCTAATAAATATGTTTATGTAATCATTGGTTGTGAGTGCCTGTAAAATGGGCATTTTCTCAAACAAAGTAATGCTTAAAATCTGTAGAATTGTGTAAAGAGTCAAATCGATTTTCAACCGTTTTTTCATTATGGCAACCAAAACATAGATCGATACCGCAATCCAGATTTGCATTTTTACGGCATTCTCAGATGTTCCAAAGAATTTTTTGATTCGCAAATGCTGTTTGATCCACTTGAAAAAAATCTCAACTCGCCACCGATAACGATAAAGCTCAGCAATTATTACGGGTGGCAAGGTAAACTGATTTGTAAGAAAGACAAATGATCTACCTTTATCAGCATCGAAATATTTTATCCGGAGAAGCTTATCTGGATAATCTTTCTTGCTATAATAACCAGTAAGCAAAACAGTTTGGTCATATCTAACACCAGTGCTCTTGTCGACTTTGTGTGAATACAACCTTCGCAGGCCTGTGTTTGCTTTCGAACGAGTTACAAAGATAGCCGAGCACTGATGGAGTTGGTACAATCGCCGAAAATCTAAATAGGCCCGATCCATGACATAAATTGCACCTGGTTCCGGAGCGAGGTTATCAAGAACATTTACATCATGAACCTTACCGTACGTGATCCAAATGAAAGTTGGGATGTCACCTTTCAGATCTAACAGCGTGTGCAGCTTCACCGCACCTTTTGTTTTACGAAATCGAGCTTATGGGAAAACCGATAAGCATAGATCAATTGTCGATGAATCCAAGGCGTAAACAGTCTCTATCAGTTCAAGACCGAAATCTTCATCGAAATATAACTGCCGGGCTTCGTGGATCAGCACTTGAGCAAAATCGCTATATATCCGCCAATCTCGATTTTCGTTTGCTTTTGCCAATGTATTTCGAGAGACTTTACCCCTTATCCCGATATGGTAAAGCTTCTCTCGCATGGCACGAAGACAGCACTCGATATCACGAAGGCTTTCACGATAGGTCAACTGTGCGAAAGCCATGCATAGAAACTGATCGTAACATGTAAAAGAGCGAACTAGGTAATTACCGTTATAACGGTTGACGCATTGTCTAAATTTGTTTTGTGGCAGGAAATCGATTACTTGAGAAAATATTGTTTGCCCTCTATTCACAGATGGCCTCCTTTCGCAGTATATACTGCGAAAGAACCACGAAAATAGACTTAGAGCAATTTCAAATCGATTCCCTTTAATTTCGTTAATATTTAATATTAATTCATAGTGTTAAGTGCTATTTGCTAAATCTTAACGGGACAGCAGTGGATATTTGAATTTGTTTCGAATATCGATTTTCAAATTTAGGATTTATTATAGCCGAAAGGGATAAATTGGAAACAAAAACGCACCATAATCCGCATTCAAACTATAAATTGTTACTGCCTTACATACTGCCGTATGTCGCTTACGTGACGATTGCAAATCTGTTTAGCGGCTTGGATGTCGGGATAAACTATGCTCTTAGAATTGTGGTTGTTTCAGGCATTTTATTCTGGGGCTGGCGTCGGTATGTTCCTTTTCGGGGACCGGGCAATTACCTTCATTCGATTGGAGTTGGCATCATTTTCGGGTTGGCCGGAACCATCCTCTGGGTGGCGTTATTGTCTCCATTTGTAACGCCGGGAAATATGGCATCTGACAATGTCTCTTTTTTTATGAGGCTCTTGGCATCAACCCTTCTGGTGCCTGTTTTTGAAGAATTATTGATGCGGGTGTATGTGTTTCGTTTGGCCCATCAATGGTACATCGAGCGGAAAATCAATAAGGTCAATGCCTACGAAACCGTTTTTTATGAAAAAAATTTGAACGATTTTAGACCCGGTGACTGGAACCTTTTTGCCATCATATTTTCCAGCATAATCTTTGCATTTGGGCATCAGATGATTGAATGGCCATCGGCAATTGTGTACGGGCTTTTGATGGCCTTTCTCTGGATTTTAAGAAAAGATGTACTTTCCTGTATTGTTGCCCATGCCACCACAAACCTAACCTTGGGCATCTATGTCTATATCACCGGAAACTGGTCATATTGGTAATGAGCGTTTCAAATTTTAAGAATATGGAATTAAAAAAATAATTTCAAAGGATTTGATTCATTTTAATTCCTAAGATTTGAAACCCGTTGGGCTTGCCGATCTTACCGCATCTACAGCGTCAGATACCATCCCGCATAGTTCACTATCGCGGGAAAACATCTTCCTTGTTGCTACGGCAACCTCGACAATCGCTCAAATTGGGAATAAAATCGTGGGATGATCTTATGAAACACGACTTAATCGTTCCGATGCGAAAGGCAAAAAAAGATCTTAACCCATGATTTGGACCACAATAGCGAGTGCATTCCGCGCAGGTTCTGCCGCACGGCAGAACATTCCTCGTAGCTTCCTGCGAGGTTCTTCAATCTATTGAACAAGCACAGCCATGGCTGGATAGGTTTGTCTTCTGGTACAATACCCAGCATCTGCACAGTTCGATTCGTTACACCGGATGATCGGCATTTTGGTCGTGAGGAACACATCCTTGCCAATCGAAAAAAGGCGGCCTAAACTATGGTGATAACTCTACTGACGCCCGCCGGTTGGGGTAAAGAGTAGTGAATATTGTTTCAAATCGTAATCGATCAGACGTGGATTATCCTCGGGGGGTTGGCGCAGGGGCTGGTTATGATAAAACCAAAAATCCGCTCAAATCGAGCGAGTTTTTGGTTTTATGGATTTAGATAAAAAAGTCGTTACATCTGTCTTACTGGACGATCCTTCAGCAACACCAATAGTTACTTTTTCAAGTGCATCATTCGTTGCCGTCAATTTCATATTATTGAGCAACAAGAATACCTCAGCGGTTGCAAGGGCTGTTCTTTTATTACCGTCTACAAAGGCATGGTTTTTACATATGTGAAATAAATATGCAGCAGCCATGGCTGGAATACCATCATGGAGAAATTTACCCTCAAACCGTGCACAAGGCATCATGACGGCAGATTCAAGCAGGCCGGAATCGCGAACGGATGTATCGCCGCCAAATTCCATAACCATTCTTTTGTGGATAGCCAGTACCTGCTTCAAAGAGAGAAAACGAATTGAATTCATTATTGTGCAAGACGTCTGAGAACCTCACGACGCTCCATTACAACACGATTTAAGCAGGCTTCAAACCGAATCATATCAACCGGTTTTGGGTCTGTCGGCGTAAGAATTATTGATCCCTGGTGGACTGACAGCTGTAATTCGTCGTTTTCTTCCAGTCCGACCAGTTCCATTATGGCCTTGTCCAGGATAACGGCATTGCTGTTTCCCACTTTCTTAAGCTGTTTTATCATGGTCATGTCTCCAGAAGAAGCGTTTATACTATGTTATTACGGTATATGCCGAACGTCAAGAAAAATTTACGCACCGATTGTCACCTTGCCGATTATCTGGCCTAATTCGATCAGATATGTAATATCATTCTTATGTAGGCAGTTTATAATCTATCATAGACGTTTTATTGCGATGGCGTCGCGACAAATAGAATTATGAAACGATTTTATTTCTGTATTTTAGTGCCAAAATATGGTATAAATTTCATCTGTTTCTAATAAAAAATACAACATATTGTGTTTTGTCTTTTTGGTACATCAAAAGAACAAGAAAAAATATCAACTTGGTATCTAAGTTGCTTATAGTATTCTTCTTAGCGTTTTATTTTGTCAATGTAATTGACCAGGCGGAGCTATATATAGGGCAATTATTAATTTTTATCTTTGAGTTTTTAATTTTTAATGAAGGGCAACAGGTATATTGTTTAAAGCCAAGTTTTTCAATAAGCCTATGAATTACCTAACTCTCAAATTATACAGAAAATTATATTGGAGTGATAAAAGATTAAATAATATTTAACCGCAGACACTCGCAGACGTACGCAGACATTTATTCCTTTTTCTTCGATCGACCTGATCGAAGAAAACCAATCATCGCTATCGCGAACTCTACCAATAACATTGACATAAACCTATGAATGATAGAAAAATCAAATATTCCAAAACATACCTTAAGAATGATAAACGTATTAAATTGCCCGCAGGGCATGATGATATATCATCGATCAAGTCGATCGATGATTGTCTGCGTAAGTCTGCGAGTGTCTGCGGCAAAAAAGTGTTCTTGGCTGATGTCCCCGTTCCATAGCTTAAAACTAAAAATTCAAAATTGATCTAGATATGTGTGGAATTGCCGGTATCATAAATTTCAACGAACCCGAAGACAAACAAGATCTTCTCAAAAAGATGATCGGACTGGTCCGTCACCGCGGGCCTGATGCTTCTGGCATGTATCTGAACGGCCCTGCCGGCCTGGCTCACGCCAGACTAAGCATCATCGACCTGAGCGGCGGGGACCAACCCATCCACAACGAAGACAAATCCATCTGGATCGTTTTCAATGGAGAGATTTTCAACTATCCAGAATTGAGAAACGACCTTGTTAACAAGGGACATCAATTCAGTACCCATTCGGATACGGAAGTGCTGGTCCATCTTTACGAAGAGCATGGAACAAAGATGTTCCAGATGCTGAACGGCCAGTTTGCCTTTGCCATCTGGGATACCCAAAAAGAGACCCTGCTGCTGGGTAGAGACAGGGTTGGAATCCGGCCCTTATTCTATCATTTGGCAAACAACCGGATGATCTTTGGATCCGAGATCAAATCACTGTTTGCAGACACGCAGATTCCACGCCGATTGGATCCGCGTGTAATGTCGGAAATATTTACATCCTGGACACCTGCTGCTTCAGGGACGGCATTCAAAAATATCCATCAAATTCCCCCCGGACATTTTGCGCAAGTTTCAAAAGATAAACTTGATATCAGACCCTACTGGTGTCTGTCATTCGACCAGGCAGAAACAGAAGAACGGGCCCTGTCGGATTGGGTGGAGCAATTCAGTTCGTTGATTTTGGATGCGACCCGCATTCGTCTGCGGGCAGACGTGCCGGTAGGCGCATATTTGAGCGGCGGTATCGACAGCACCTATATCAGTTCCCTGGTCAAACAAAACTATAATAATCGCCTCAGCACCTTTTCCGTGATGTTTACGGACAAAAGATATGATGAGGCATCCTTTCAGAAGACGGCCATCGATTCTCTAAATACGGAACACCACGACATTGAATGCTCTGAAGCCGATATCGGAAATGCTTTTCCCAAAATCATCTGGCACACGGAAACACCCATTTTCAGGACTGCGCCGGCACCTTTGTTTCAACTCTCGAAACTGGTGCGGGAGACCAATTTCAAGGTGGTGCTCACCGGTGAGGGTGCGGATGAGATGTTCGCCGGATACAACATCTTTAAAGAAGACCGGGTGCGGCGTTTTTGGGCCAAACAACCCAACTCCACCATGCGACCCGCACTCCTGGCAAAACTGTACCCCTATATTTTCGATCGTGATGACACACGATCAAATATATTTGTGGAAAAATTCTTCAAGAAAAACTTGGAAAGCACAGAATCTCCTGTTTACTCGCATCTTCTGCGCTGGCAGAATACATCACAAATACAGCACTTCTTTTCTGATGAATACAGAAGTCGGATGCCAGGTATAGGAGATTTCATAGAAAGATATACCGCCACATTGCCGGATGAATACAAGTCCTGGCACCCAATATCGCAGGCTCAGTATACAGAGAGCTCGCTGTTTCTCTCCAACTATCTCCTGTCTTCTCAAGGGGATAGGATGGCAATGGCCAATTCTGTCGAAGGCCGATATCCTTATTTAGATCATCGGGTTATGGAGTTCGCCACAAAAGTGCCGGCAAAATTCAAGATGAACGGTCTAACCGAAAAGTACATTCTGAAAAAGGCTGCGCAAGGCACCATTCCCCAGGTGCTTATCGACAGGCCCAAACAGCCCTACCGAGCGCCCATCAGCCGATGCTTCTTTGGTGAGGAGCCCCTCGGCTACGTGGATGAGATGCTTTCGGAGGAAAAGTTGAAGGACTATGGTTATTTTGACGAAAAGAAAGTAACGCGATTGAAGGCTAAGTGTCAGAAAGGGGGAGGGCAGTTATTGAGTGAGAGAGAGAATATGGCCGTCGTCGGCATCCTCTCGACCCAGCTTCTGCACCACCACTTCATCGAAAACTTCCCTGCCTATCCAATTGAAGAACCGAAGGATATGAAGGTCTATGGTTAAAAAATTTATATTTTACCGCAGACAGACGCAGACGAACGCAGAGTATTTTCATCTTTTTCTTGATCGCTGAGACTCGATCAAGAAAATCAATCTCCCTTTCGGGATACACAAAAAACTTTATAATTGTATTTATCTCATTTATATATTTACTTCGATGCAAAGGATATTGTTGGGAAGATGATTGCCTAGAGGATGATAACTATTGATGATTGTCGGCGTGTGTCTGCAGCAAAAGAAAATAGCCTCTGCGTTAAAAATAATTAGAATGAACTTAAACGACATTACATACAAAATCAACGGCGCAATTTTTGAAGTGAACAAAATACTTGGGCCAGGTTTTTTAGAAAAGGTGTATGAAAACGCATTGCTTATCGAACTAAACGAAAGAGGATTAAACGCTAAAAGCCAAGTTCCAATTAAAATATATTACAAGGATAAATTAGCTGGAGAGTATATTGCTGACCTACTGGTTGAAGACAAGGTCATTATTGAACTCAAAGCAGTTGAAAAATTATCAAAGCTTCATCAAGCACAACTGTTGAACTATTTAAAGGCAACCGGGTTAAAAGTAGGATTATTGGTTAATTTCCAAAATAAGAAGGCAGATATAAAAAGATTAGTTTTAGAATTGTCCGAAGGACATGATGATTAATCATCGATCAGGTCGATCGATGATAGTCTGCGTTTGTCTGCGGCAAAATAAAAAAGGATCTTACTTATATGCAATTTTCAAACGATGTTTTAAAATCGATGCAGAGCAGGAAGTCGATCGAATCTGCAACCGGTCTACGCGAGATACTCTCCAAACAACTCAAACGCAGAGGCCTCGTGGTAGCCCTTTCCGGTGGCATCGACTCCAGCGTCACCACCGGTCTCGCCATAAAAGCCATCGGCAAGGAGCGCGTCATGGTGCTCCTCATGCCCGAGCGCCAGTCATCCGACGACACCCTTGACCTGAGTCAGTCCGTGGCCGACCACTTCGAAGCCTCGAGCATCCATGAAGACATTTCCGACATTTTAGAAGCGGTTGGCTTTTACCGCCGCTACGACGAAGCCGTGCGTATGGCCATCCCTGAATATGGCCAAGACTGGAAATCCAAAATCGTCATTCCCAATGTTATGCAGAAAAAGGGCTTCAATCTATTTTCCATCGTGGCTGAAACACCGGACGGCAAGATCATACAGAAACGCTTGCAGTTGAAAGCCTATCTTGAGATCGTGGCCGCCACGAATTTCAAACAACGCACCCGCAAGATGTTGGAATACTACCACGCCGACCGGCTTAATTATGCGGTGACAGGAACGCCGAACCGTCTCGAATACGATCAAGGTTTCTTCGTAAAACTGGGAGACGGTGCCGCCGATGTCAAACCCATTGCCCATTTGTATAAAACCCAAGTGTACCAGTTGGCCGAATACCTGGGTATACCGGAAGCTGTTCGCAAACGCCCCCCCACCACGGACACCTATTCTCTGGCCCAGGGTCAGGATGAGTTCTATTTTTCTCTGCCTTACGACAAAATGGATCTGTGCCTGTATGCCAAAAACAATGCTGTTCCTGTCAAAGAAGTCGCTGAAATGGTGGGCATCACGCCGGAGCAAGTTCAGATGGTGTTAGACGACATAGACACCAAACGCGTCACCACGAGATATCTGCATCTTTCTCCGCAACTGGTGGAAGATGTAAAAGAGATTAAATAATATTTAGCCGCAGACACTCGCAGACGTACGCAGACATTTATTTCTTTATCTTCGATCGACCTGATCGAAGATAACCAATCCTCGCTGTCGCGAACTCTACCAATGTCATTGATATAAACCTATGAATGATAGAAAAATCAAATATTCCAAAACATATCTTAAGAATGATAAACGTATCAAATTGCCCGCAGGGCATGATGATAAATCATCGATCAAGTCGATCGATGATTGTCTGCGTCAGTCCGTGTGTGTCCGTGGCTAAAATAAAAAAGTAATCTGCATTCATTCCGGTGATCAAATAAGTACCAATATGAAAAAGAAAAGAAGACACATATCGATCGTAGATAAAGATGACGTTGATAGTGCCATCGCTTACTGGCAAGAAAAGACACCGGAGGAGCGCTTGAGTGCTGTTGAGTTTCTAAGGGAACAATATTATCTGATTTTGGGGTTTGATGACATCCCAAGAATATCAAAAACTGTAAACATTGTCTAAATATGAAAACCCATCCCGATTTTGTTGATTTTGTATCAGCATTAAACAAATACCAGGTAGAATATGTTATTGTAGGAGCTTATTCACTTGCATATCATGGTCATCCAAGAGCAACAGGCGATATTGACTTTTGGATAAAACCAAATGAAGAAAACGTAAAAAACCTCTTAAGGGCCCTTACGAAATTTGGTTTTGGTAACCTGGATATTTCAGAGGCTGATTTATTATCGGGCAAGATTATTCAACTCGGTTTCCCCCCGGTGCGTATCGATCTTATATCCATCCTTGATGGACTCGAGAGTGACGAAATATGGGATTTTAGGGAAGAAGGGAAGTTTGGTAATCTAAACGTCTGGTATCTATCCAAGAAGGCATTCATTAAGAACAAACGCGCTATCGGGCGCCACAAGGATCTCGCCGATCTCGAACTACTTGGTGAAATTATCGAATAGCAACATGCTGTATTATATATATTTATTCATAGGTAATAAATAGTGCATTTCGCAAATTATTCCTATCCATTAATTGTTTTTCACGAGACGGATTGTGTTTTCTCTCTTTCGTCCGGAAAGAGAGAAAGAATAAAATAGATCCTGGAAAATTCTGTCGATCCTGTCTAATAAAGAAGAATGATAAAAATAGAATCCATTCCATCAATTGCGAAAATTATGAGCAAACAGTCTTTTATCAGAAATTATACCAATATATTAGTATGTTAACCTCTATATGCTTATATTTCATGTAATGAATATTGTGCTAAAAATATTTGGATTAGAAAAGAAGACAAAAGCGATATGGAAGATATCGATATTTGTTTCTTCCATATTTGTCGGTTTTTTATTTTTAGATATACCCGTAGCATATACACAAGAAAAAGATCTAAATTTGAGATGGGAAGCCAACGGCGAACCAGATCTTGAAGGATATGAAGTTCATTATGCCCCAATAAGTGATGGGTTAGATTCCATCACTGTCCGGAAGGTTGTTTTAAAACTAAGGGGCGTAGCTGATACACAAAGATTCGACGAAGAATTATCAAGCAACACCAACCCACATTATACCCTCAAGGGCTTAGATAACTCAATCAATTATGTCATTGCCCTAAAAGCATATGATAGCGAGGGCCTTGTGAGTGGTTTTTCAGAGAAATGCTCAAAGGCACACGGTTGTGATGGAAGTAGTGATGATGGTAACGACGATGATGGGGGTGACGATGGTGGTGGTGGTGGAGGTGGCGGCGGTGGCGGATGTTTTATTTTGCGGGGCATACTGCAAGACCATTGACCGTCAGGGAAAACCTGGAAATTGCCCGGCGGCTACAGCAAATTTCAGACAGGAGCGCCACAGCCCGTGTCATCGAGAGGCTGGGGATCGCATCCTACGCGGACCGAAAAGCTGAGGCGCTTTCGACGGGCAATCTCTTGCGCCTGGGGCTGGCGCGCGCTTTGTTGCATGAACCCGAGCTGCTCATCCTGGACGAACCCGCCAGCGGACTCGACCCGGCGGGCGTGGTCGAGATCCGGGAACTGCTGAAAAGCCTGGCCCGCGAAAAAGCGTGACCGTGTTCATGTCGAGTCACATCCTGACGGAAGTGGACCGCCTGGCCACGCGCATCGGCATCATCCACAATGGGCGCTTGATCGAGGAACTGGATACGGAGAAACTGGAAACATTACGGTCGCTGCAACTCGAAATCAAAGTGCGCGACTTGAAACCGCTCAAAGGGCGCTGGCCCGGGCAGGTTACACCGTGACGATTGGCGAAAACACACTTTTCTTGAGCGAAGAGAGGGCCATTCGCGCACCGGACGAAGTGGCAACTATCCTTGTCAATGCAGGGGCGCCCCCAACCAGGCTGGCCGTTGAGCAGGAAAATCTCGAAGAATATTTCCTGCGCCTGACAGGAGCAAAGCAATGACCAATTTTTTCTCTGCACTTTGGGCAGAGGCGTTGAAAGCCCGCCGCTCCAGGCGGCCGTTCTTTACAACTGCAGGATTCCTGATCCTGCCTCTGGTCAGCGGATTATTCATGCTTATTTTGAAAGACCCCGAAAAGGCCAAAGAGATGGGGATCATCAGTGTCAAGGCGCAATTGACCGGGGGAGTAGCCGATTGGCCTTCCCTTTTCGAGATGCTGAAAATGGGGACTGGGGTGGCAGGCTTGATCCTGTTTGCGATTATCACAGCCTGGGTCTTTGGACGCGAGTTCGTCGATCACACCGCCAAGGAACTCTTGGCGCTGCCTACCCCGCGCGGACCATCGTTGGCGCCAGTTCGTATTGACTGCGCTCTGGATTATGGCACTCACAATCTATATTTTCCTAGTGGCATTAGGCGTTGGGGCTGCCGTCGATATTCCGGGGTGTCTCCGGCACTGGCATGGAGGTCTTTTGGGTCGTGCTGCTGATCGCCTTCCTGACCGTCATGCTGATGCCGGCTGTGGCTTTGATCGCAAGCGCCGGACGCGGTTATTTACCTCCGCTGGGTTGGGCCTTTCTCACTATGGCCTTCGCCCAGATCGCGGCCGTGATGGGCTGGGGAAATGGTTCCCCTGGGCCGTGCCCAGCCTGCTCAGTCAATTCAGCGGACCCCAGTCAGGACCGCTTGGCTTGCACAGCTATCTGATGGTATCCCTGGTATGTGTCCTCGGAATTGCGGGGACATTCGCCTGGTGGCGGAGCGCAGACCAGACACGGGTAGTTTTGATTCCCTTCTAATAAAATATTTGGATAAATATGCTGATTGACCATCAAATATGTTACACTGGCAAAAGATCACGAGTTAGCAAGCTGCAGCTTACATCAAATTCACCTAAAGAATGATGTATTGGCAGTGAATTTTCAAGTTTCAACGGTGATTGACCGTCCAGTGGCCGAGGTGTTCCACGCTACCAGCGAAGACTTGAGGAAAAGCAAATGAACTGTCAGTTTAAAAAGAGAGTATTTCACACGACCAGAAGGCATAATCGCCTATGACGACAACCACGCTGAGGTAAGTTGGTCATCTTGTTACCGGGTATGGGGGCTTTACGCAGTGAATATCGCTATTTAGCTCCGGCATTAACAGATGCTGGATATCGGGTTGTGACTGCCGACTTACGCGGTCATGGAGAAGGTTAAAGTGTGGATTGGGACGAATATACCCTACCTGCATCAGGGCAAGATATTTTTCGCTTTAATTGCACATTTTGAGGCTGGCCCGGCCCATGTGATCGGCACTTCGTTTTCGTCAGGTGCGGCTGTGTGGGCCTGAGCTGAAGACCCAAAATCCATCCGTTCCCTAACCCTAATTGTGCCTTTGTTCGCACCCCTGAACCCAACTTTATGAGTAAGCTGACCGAAAATGTGTTGCTACGCGGCCCCTGGAAAGTGCCGTTGTGGGGTATGTTTTACAAAACCTTGTATCTCACCGCCCAGCCCGCTGATTTCGATGCTTACATCAATGATCTAAAAATCACGCTGCGTGAACATGGTAGATTTGAAGCACTTAGAGCATTAGCCTTTGCACCTAAAACAGAAGCCGAAGAACGGTTAGAGCAAGTTACCGCGCCAACATTGGTTGTTATGGGTACTAAAGACCCAGATTGGCCTGATCCGATTGCGGGAAGTCCTCATTTATTTGTAGAGAAGATGTCCGCTGAGTTGGTGTTGATTGAAGGTGCGGGACATTATCCGAAACAGAAATGCCGGAAAAGACAGCGCCAGCCATTATTCGGCCTTAAATGGCGTGAATTATTAATATGTGCGCTATAAATTGGACAAAGAGGAGATAATAATGGGATCCCATCCACTCAATTTAGCGCTTCGATTTTTATTGGAATTGGTGGCACTGGGTGCCATGGGGTACTGGGGCTGGACCCAGCATGAGGGTACGGCACGCTGGCTTTGGGCAATTGGCCTGCCTTTGGTCGCCGCTGTTTTGTGGGGAACCTTTGCTGTCCCCACGACCCCAGTCGTTCAGGCCAGGCACCGGTTCCCACGCCGGGATCTTTCGGCTTTTGCTGGAACTCGCGATTTTCACTGTCGCGACTATCGCTCTTGTCGCCAGTCAGCGCGTTTCTGCTGGATGGGTGTTAGCGGCAACCACTTTATTTCATTACGCCATTTCTTATGATCGCATACTCTGGTTATTGAAAAATTGAATGAGCGTTCAAACCTTTTTT